>CAVWPT010000007.1:0-375786 GCA_963756965.1 uncultured Solirubrobacterales bacterium | reverse complement strand
CCTTGCGGGCATCCGCGTCGTACTTCAGTTCCTTATGTGCCATTTCTTATTCGGTTCTCCTGGGGGTGTTACGACTGGACCTTGGCCAGCACGTCGGACTCGCGGAGGACGAGGAGCTCCTCGCCGTCCACCTTGATCTCGGTACCGCCGTACTTGCTATAGAGGACCTCGTCGCCTTCTGCGACGTCGAGCGGAGTCCGCTTGCCGGTGTCCTCGTTGACCTTGCCGTCGCCGACCGCAAGAACCTTGCCCTTCTGGGGCTTTTCCTTGGCCGTATCGGGCAGAACGATGCCACTGGCGGTCGTCTCCTCCTCCTCGATCGCCCGCACGATCAACCGATCGCCGAGGGGCTTGAGCTTCATGTGATGCAACCTCCGGTTGGAAGGGAATGAGCCGGTGTTTAGCCTTTGGCACTCCTCCCACGAGAGTGCCAAGTGGCAATATAGCTACTTCCCGGACCGTTTCAAGGCCTTTTTGGCACTCAGTAGCTGAGAGTGCCAACAGAGGGCGGCGAGCCACCGGCGACGAGTGACCGGCGCCCGGCGATGAGCGCATGCGATCATGGCCGCGGGATGAGCGCCGGGAGCCGCCTCGCATGTCCGTGCTTGCTGTGCGTCGCCGTCGCCGCGTGCGGCGGCGGTAGCAGCGCGTCCAACCGGACGCAGATTATGAACATGTTCTCCGGGCTCGAGAGCGCGATGGCGCACGGCCACTATGCGACCGCGTGCAAGCACTTCTCGGAGCGCGAGCAGTCGCAGATCGTCGCCGGCGCCAAGAAGGCCGGCCTGCCGTCGGTCTCGACCTGCTCGGACGCGTTCGGGCAGTTGATCAAGGAGACCGGGATCACTCGCGCCCAGCTCGCCCAGGCATTCGGCGGCGACACTGTGCCGAAGATCAAATCGCTTTCGGTCCACGGCGACCAGGCGACGGTCACGTACACCACCGCCTTCCAGGGCAAGCCTTACACCGAGACCGACGTTCTCGTCCGCGAGGAAGGATCCTGGAGAGCGGACAGGACGGTCAAGCGCACGCCGAGCAGCTCCTGACTCGGCTAAAGCCGGGGTACGGGTGGTGCGCTGGTCGCCCGGGCCTCGCGACCAGCGCGGTCGCCCGGGCCTCGCGACGTGCGAGGCACTCGCGCGCGGGCGGAGGATCAGTTGCGCGCCGCGCCGAGGCCGTGCATCCGCTCGCGAATCTCCGGCGGGTTCTCGATGATCTGAGAGAAGCGAACGACGGTCACCGTGTCGTCCATCGACACCTTGCGACCGTAGATCTGCTCGAGGAAGTGGATCATCTCGTCGACGCGACGGAACTCGGGGTTGTCGTGCTCGATGTCGCGTGGGGACAGGTCACGAACTCTTTTGACTTCGACCTGGTCGATTACGGCGTTGAAGATCTTCTCGCGCGGAGAGTGTTGATAGCCGATGGTCACGAGCACGCAGTCGTTCTTGCGGTACTTGTGTGACTTGTCGCCGAGACGGATGGTGGCGGTCTTGCGGCCCCGGCGAAGCTGGTCGGCGAAGACCGACGAGTAGAAGTTGAGGACGCGCACGGCGCCAGCCTACCGATCCGAGGACAAGCGCGACAACGCGCGGCGCACGATTTCCCGCTCGCCGGGGTAAGTGAGCGCTTCGGCCGCCTGGTCGAGCGTCATCCAGCGCGCGTCCTCGATCTCGTGATCGTGGTCCTCGAGGCTCCCGGACCGGTATTCGAACAGGTAGAAGGCAACGCGCTTGCAGCGGCGGCGGCCGCGCCGCTCATAGCTGTACTCCACGTCACCGAGCTTGTCGATCAACTCCGCGGTCACGCCCGTCTCCTCGCTCACCTCGCGCGTAGCGGCGGCCTCAGGCGTCTCACCTTCGTCGAGATGGCCCTTGGGCAGCGCCAGCACTCGCCGGCGGTTCGCGTCGCGCTTGACCGGCACGATCACGATCACCTCATGGTCATGGATCACCGCTCCCCCCGCCGACAGTTCGATCTCAGGGTCCGGGCTAGTAGACGTATCGCCCCAGTGCCTCCGGGTCATGCACCGTCAGCTTTCCCCTTCCCTGACTAATTATTCCTGCACGTTCGAGCACCGCCAGGAAACGGCTTGCCGATTCGCGTGACGAACCCGCCAGCTGGGCGAGCTCTGCCTGGGTCGACGTGATCACCACGTCACCCTCGGTTTGGCCTTCCGTGCGAGCGGTCGAGACCAGCTCGGCGAGCACGGCGGCCACCCGGCTCTGAACTGTTTGGAACGACTGACGAGCGAGACGCTCGTTGGTCTCACGCAGACGTCGCCCGAGCGCGGCCATGAGCTTCACGGAGATGTCCGGATACTCACGCAGCAACCGGTGCATATCCACGCTCAGGATCGCGATCGCATCGGTCGCTTCGATCGACTCGACCGTCGCCGACCGTCGCTCTCCGTCGAACATCGCCATCTCGCCGAAGATGTCACCCGGGCCGAAGTGAGCCAGGGTGATCGAGCGGCCGTCGGCATGCTCGCGCACCGCGCGCGCCCGGCCGGAGCGGACGATGTAACACGTGCTCCCCTCGTCGCCTTCCTTGAACACGACCTCGCCGGCCTCGAACCGGCGCGGCACCGCCACCTCCGCCACGTGTTCTAGCTCCTCGGACGAAAGCGTCGAGAAGACAGGGACGCGGTGCAGCAACGCGATGGTGTCCTCGCCGCCGGAAGACATTGTCCGCATGCATACCACAAGCCCATTCGACGGGTTCGCGATCGGGGGCACCGAATCAGGAACTGGCGGCCGGGTGGGGGACCCGGGCGAGAAGTCAGACCGAGTCGAGCGCCTGCTCGCGGCGGCGGCGCTTCAGCGCCGACGCGACCCACCAAGCAAGCGCGACGACCAGGGCGACCGGCAGGAGCGCCGCGATCGCGATGAGCGCCACGCCGGCAGCCACTGTCAGCACCCGGCCGGCGTCGTGGGCGGCACGCCCGAGAGTGAAACCGCCGCCGCCGTGCGAGACGGGCGCGGCCACGGGCTTGGCCTGCACCGTGACATAAACCTGGCTGAAATTGACCTGATGGTTGAGGCGGTTGATGGTGGCCTGATCGCTCGAGATCGACGCCTCGGCATCGTGGATCTGGGCGTTCAGGCTGTTGACCTGGTCGGTCGTGGTCGCGTTCGCGAGTTGCTTGAGCAGCGACGTCCTCAGCGCCCGCGCGTCGGCCAGCGAGCGTGTCGCCGCGCCGTACTGGTCGGTGATGTCCTGGCTCGAGTCGGTGCGCGAGACGACCTGCGCGTAGTTCAGCGATGACAGCTGGCTCATCGTCTGGGCCAGCCCGGCACTCGGCAAGCTGAGCTGGAAGTTGGCGGCGCCGCCGGGTCCACCCTGAGTCACCGACGAGTTCTCGACGATCCCGTTCGCCTGACCGACGACGTCGTAGATCTCCTGCGCCACGTCGTCGATCCGCTTTGGGGCGGCGGTGAGGTCGAGCTGGGCACCTTGCACGACCTTGCGGCCGGTGGTGGGCGGCTGGAGAGTCGGAGCGGACCCGCTGGACGCGGCTGACCCGGGCGCGAACGACCCCGAGGCGGAGGATCCGGGCGCCGAGTTGGTGGGGGCACCAGCGCGGACTGCGACTTGGCAGCCCTCGACGGCGCCGACGACCCGGCCGCAGATCCCGTGTGGGCCGCTCCTCCACTGCTCGAAGCAGCTGCCGACGTTACGCTCGCCGCCGCCGACGACGACGACGCGGAGGACCCGCCGTGCAGCCCGCCGCCGGCGACGACCGCGATCACCACGATCATGGCCACGCCGGCAGCGATCGCGCCCGTCGCCTGCCATACGCCCGACCAGCGCCGGCGCTTATGCGAGCCGCCGGCGCCGAACCGCCGCGGCTTCCCGCCGAGCGGCGCGAATCGCCGCTCGACCTTCGCGTCGAGCGACGTGGCAAACGCCGGCGGCACTGGCGGCCGATCGGACGCCAGCAGCAGTGCGATCTCGGCGACCTCCGCGTAGCGGCCGTCGACCGGCTCGCCCGCCAGCGTCGCGTCGATCGCGTCCAGCGTGGCGGCGATCTCGGGATCGATCGGATCTTGGTCAAGCAGTGGCATTACAGGCCTTCCGGAGCTTCTCCATCGTGCGGTACAGCAGGGTGCCCGCGTTCGACTCACTGACCCCGAGCACGCGGGCGAGCTCGGCGTTGGACATCCCGGCGTGGAACTTGAGGGCGACGATCTCGCGCTCGCGAGCGGGCAGCCTGGCGAGCGCGTTCTGGACCGCCGTACGACGGAGCGCGACGTCGGCCCCCTCGGTTTCCGAAGCCTCGACCACGTCCTCGGGCTCGGTCACGAGCGCGGCGACCCGTCGGCGCCGGCGGAGCTCGTCGAGCGCCGCGTTGCGAGCGATACCGAACAGCCATGCCCGCTCCTCACCGCGGCGTCGATCGAACGTCCGCCGGCGCCGATAGGCGCGCTCGAACGCGAGCGCGGTCACATCCTCGGCGGCGGCCGGATCCCGCAGCAGCGTCGACCGTATGCGTACACGTCGTCGCGGCTCGATCGGTAAACGACTCGAACCGCTGCCACGAGGTGTCCCTGGTCTCAGAGGCCGGCGCCGTCAAGGTCTCGCTCACACCGTCACTACGCGCAGACGAGGGATCCATCACACCGTCTTAGCCGCTAGCGGCTCACGCGAGCGCCCGAACAGCCGGGGTCGTTCGTGATCACGCCGGTCACCCCGAGCGCGTGAGCGCCCGCATGCGCGGCAGCTCGTCGACCGTCCACACGTAGAGCTCTCCGCCCGCGCCTCGAACCCGGCGCACGAGCCGCGGGTCACCAGGCGCCAGTGGGCCATCAGCGCGTCGCAGCGCCCGCGCGGATCGCGCGCGCAGCCCGCCACGGGAGCACGAGCCGGAACACCTGCAGCGCCAGGAACGCGGGCAACCGCGTCGCGCGCGAGCGGAACGGGTCGCGCGTGAGCTTCGGCACCGACCAGCCGAGCCTCACCGCGGGATCGGCGCGCGCGGAGCAGCTCGAGGCTCGAAGGTACTGAGACGAGATCAGGACGCGCTCGAGCAGACCGGCAGCGCGGAGCGCCTCGAGCACGCGGAGCTCGTAGCCCGGCAGCTTGAGGTCGACGTCGAGCTCGACCCCGGCGAACCGATCGCCGGCCAGTACCCCAGCCCCTCCTCGAGCGTTTGCGGCGGACGGCCCGCCGCGTCCTCGTAGTCGTGAGCCAGCGATCAGCCGATCGCCGTCGCGCTCGGGCAGCACGTCGAACTCGATCATGTCGACGCCCGCGTCGAGCGCGGCGTCGAAGCTCGCGAGACGTGTTGCCGGGCGCGATCAGGTCGGCGCCCTTGTGCCCGACCCGGCGGAGTCGAGATCTCAGCTCTGACATCCCGGACACCAGTATGTCGTTCGGTTCGCGTCCCCCTGCCCGCGTGACCGCACGCGCCCCCCGCAGCGTGGACACGGGCGGCCCGCGTGCCCGTACACGCGCGCTCCGATCGCGCGCGGCCCCTCGACTGCAGAGCGCAACATCCGCGGCCGGACCGCTTCGAGATCGCCACCACCTCCCGGTCATCCACGGTCCCGAGCGGCCGCCACGGGTCGACTCCGGCCTCCCAGCACCCCTCGGCCTTCCAGATGTTGCCGATACCGGCGACGTTGCGCTGGTCGAGCAATGCGTCTCCGACCGGTCGTGTCGGATCGTCCGACCGCAGCCGGGTCAGAACCGCGGAAAGTCGAACTCGTCTGCGAGCACGTCGGGCCCGAGCGCGGCCAGACGCTGATCGAACCGGGTCCGCCCTTCGGTCATCAGCTCGAGCAGCGGCCCGTCGAACTCAACCACCTCGTGGTCGCCGGCGCGGAACACGATCCACGCCCGGCGCGGCGACCGGGTCGGGCGGGATCCATATCTGCCCGGGCCGTACACACCCCACACCCCGACCATCCCGAGATGCGAGTGGAGCACGAGGTCGCCCTCGAAGCGCATGAACAGGTGCTTGCCATGGGTGTCGACGCTGCGGACCGCGCGGTCGCGTAACCGGTCCGGCCAGCGATCGAGCGCATGCCGCGGCTGCGGGGTCCTGATCTCGTCGGGCACCCGGCCTTCCAGGACCGACGCGACGCCTCTCGCTACGCCGCCCCGTTCGCCACGGTTACGCTGGGTCGAAGAGCAGCTGGAGCTGGAATAGCTAGCCGACCGGCGCCGCCACCCGGCGCGTGCTGGGGCCCCGCCGGGCCCGGACCGGCAGCACTTGGGTCAGGAACTGACCGGTGTAGGAGTCGGCGCGCTGGGCCACCTGCTCAGGCGTACCCGACGCGATCAGCCGCCCGCCTTCGTCGCCGCCCTCAGGACCCAGGTCGATGATCCGATCGGCGACCTTGATCACGTCGAGATTGTGCTCGATCACCACCACGGAGTTACCGGCCTGCACGAGCCGCGCCAGGACCTCGAGCAGGCGCTGGATGTCCGCGAAGTGAAGACCCGTGGTGGGCTCATCGAGGATGTAGAGCGTGCGGCCTGTTGCCACCTTGCACAGCTCAGCCGCGAGCTTCACTCGCTGGGCCTCTCCCCCTGACAGCGTCGTGGCCGGCTGTCCCAGCCGCATGTAGCCCAAGCCGACGTCGTTCAGCGCCTGTACCCGCCGGCGGATCTTTGGAATATGGGTGAAGAACTCCAGCGCCTCCTCCACCGGCATCTCCAGGACATCGGCGATGTTCTTGCCCTTGAAGCGGATCTCCAGCGTCTCCCGGTTGTAGCGCTTGCCGTGGCACTGCTCACACGGCACGTACACGTCGGGCAGGAAGTGCATCTCGATCTTGATCTGGCCGTCGCCACGGCATACCTCACAGCGCCCGCCCTTGACGTTGAACGAGAAGCGACCCGGCTTGTAGCCTCGCGCCCGCGCCTCCTGGGTCTTCGAGAACAGCTCGCGGATCTGGTCGAACAGCCCGATGTACGTTGCCGGGTTTGAGCGCGGAGTCCGGCCGATCGGAGACTGGTCCACGGAAATGATCTTGTCCAGCTGCTCCAGACCGTGGATTCGTCGGTGGGCACCCGCACGCTGCCGCGTACGGTGCAGGCGGTTTGACACCGCCTTGTTGAGCACGTCGTTGATCAGCGTCGATTTGCCTGAGCCCGAAACCCCGGTCACGCAGCACAGCACGCCCAGGGGCACCTTGACGTCGATCCGCTGGAGGTTGTGCTCTGAGGCGCCCTCGATCGTCACGTAACCGGAGGGTCGGCGACGGCGCTTGGGCACATCGATTACCCGCGTCCCAGACAAGAACTGCCCGGTCAGGGACCCTGGCATCCTGGCGATCTCCTCGGCGGTCCCTTGCGCCACCACGTGTCCCCCGTGCTCGCCGGCTCCCGGGCCCATGTCGACCATGTAGTCGGCGGCTCTCATGGTCCCCTCGTCGTGCTCGACGACGAGCACCGTATTGCCGAGGTCGCGAAGTCGCTCCAGCGTCGCGATCAGCTTCGCGTTGTCACGCTGATGCAAACCGATCGACGGCTCGTCCAGGATGTAGAGGACGCCAACCAGCGACGAGCCGATCTGCGTGGCCAGGCGGATCCGCTGTGCCTCTCCACCCGAAAGGGTGGCGGCAGCCCGGTCGAGGCTCAGGTAGCCGACCCCGACGTTGTCCAGGAAGCGCAATCGCTCCTCGATCTCCCTGAGGACCAGCCGGGCGATCCGCCGCTCATGCTCTGACAGCTCGAGCCCATTTACCCACTCGATCGCCCTCCGGGCCGAAAGCTCGGTGAACTCGTGGATCGGAGTCCCTGCCACCAGCACTGCCCGGGATTCAGGCCGCAAGCGGGCGCCGCGGCACTCCGGGCACGGCCGGAGCGTCATGTACTCCTCGATCTTCTCCCGGGAGAGCTCGGACTCGGTCTCTCGGTACCGGCGGGCCAGCCCGGGGACGATTCCCTCGAAGCGGGTGGCATACGAACGGCGACGCCCAAAGCGGTTGCGGTAGGAGACCTGGACGCGATCGCCGTTAGTCCCGTAAAGGAAGAAATCGCGCGAGGAATCAGGGAGATCCTCCCACGGCGTGTCGAGGTCCACTCCATAACGCTGGGAGATCGCCTCGATGAGCTGGTCGTAGTACTCGGAGGCGCTCGCCGCCCACGGCGCGATCGCCCCCTCGCCGATCGACAGCGTCGGATCCGGCACCACCAGCTCGGGGTCGATCTCCATCTGCGAGCCCAGGCCGGTGCACGTGGGACAGGCGCCGTGGGGAGAGTTGAAGCTGAAGATACGTGGCTCCAGCTCGACGAGACTCGGCCCGTGGACGGAGCAGGCGAAGCGCTCGGAATACGTCAGGATGTCCCCAGAGTCGACGAGCTCGATCTCCACGAGCCCGTCGGCCAGCGCCACCGCTGTCTCGATCGAGTCGGCCAGCCGCTTGCGGAGCTCCGGCTTCATCACCAACCGGTCCACCACCACCGCGATGTCGTGCTTGAACTTCTTGTCGAGCGCGATCTCCTCCTCCAGGCGGCGCAGCTCACCGTCGACCTTGACCCGGCTGAACCCCTCGGCGCGCAGCTCCTCCAGCTGCTTGCCGTACTCGCCCTTGCGGCCCCTGACGATTGGGGCGAGCACCATGAACCGCGTGCCCTCGGGCAGCTCCATCACCTGGTCGATGATCTGCTCGGCCGACTGGCCGCTGATCGGTCGCCCGCAGATGTGGCAGTGGGGATGACCCACGCGCGCCCAGAGAAGCCGGAGGTAGTCGTAGATCTCCGTGACGGTGCCCACCGTGGAGCGGGGGTTGCGCGAGGTCGTTTTCTGGTCGATCGAGATCGCGGGCGAGAGGCCCTCGATGGAGTCGACGTCGGGCTTGTCCATCTGCCCAAGGAACTGACGGGCATAAGCCGAAAGCGACTCCACGTACCGGCGCTGTCCCTCGGCGTAGATCGTGTCGAAGGCCAGCGAGGACTTGCCGGAGCCCGAAAGCCCCGTGATCACGGTCAGCGAGCCGCGCGGAATCGCGACCGTTATGTCTCTGAGATTGTGCTCCCGGGCGCCCGAGACGACCAGCTGATCCACTGCTCTGAGTCTAGACAGGCGAACAGACGTTCCCCGCCGGGCTTTCCCGCCAGCTGCGAGAAAATCAGCCCTCGACCGAGGCGTACACCTCGTCGATCAACGAAGCCCGGTCGGTCAGGTCGAAGTTATCGGCCAGGTACCGGTCCACTTCATCCCGAGGGGTGCCGTTCAGCGCCATGTTGAGCGCAATCAACCGGGCTCCCTCCACGTCGTCGCCGCCTTCGCCGACGGCCTCCCGGCTTGAGACTGAGGTCTCCGCCTCTGCGACATCGATGTGTTCCTCGGGCAGGTCCACGACCTCGGCGTCAGAGATAGCCTCGGGCTCCGGTTCCGGCTCGGCCTCGAGCTCTTCGGCCAAGACCGGCTCGGGCTCCGGCTCGAGCTCCGGCTCCACGGGAGCGGCCTCTGGGGACTCGGGCTGGAACTCAACGCGCGGTGAAACCGCGTCCTTGACGTCGCTGAGGTTTGTCTCCAGCAGCCTCAGGTCGGAGCCAACGCGGGTCGCACCCGTCCGCAGGTTGTCCGCCATCGACTCCAGCTCCTGCTCAATCGCGCCGAGCCGGTCGAGCATCGCGGCCGTTGTCTCCGACACTCTGGACACGTACTCGGCGGCCTGTGTCGTGGCCTCCTCGCGCGTCGTCCTGGCCTCGGTCCGGGCCTCACGGCGGATGTCCTTGGCTTCGGCCTCAGCCTCCTGTTGGATCTGCGAGGCCGTGGTCTCGGCGGCTTCCACGATCGACCGCACCTGGTCTGAGGCCGCGGCGGCCAACGACTCGCTGCGCCGCCGCGCGGAGCTCCTGAGCTCCTCTACCTCATCGGCCAGGCCGTTCAGGTGCGCGTCGACGGCCTCCGGGTCATATCCCCGCCGCCCGATGGGGAAGTCCTTCTTCTCGATGCTCTGACGATCCAGGGCCACGGCGCCTACCTCCAGTTGTTCTCGCGAGAAGCCTGCGCAGCGTACCGAAATTCAGCCCACCGATGCCCTACCTTCGGCGATCGCCTGGTCGAGCGCGCGCTTGAGGTCCCGGATCTCATCGCGAAGTTTCGCCGCGTACTCGAATCTCAGCTCCTCGGCCGCCTGGAGCATCTCCTCCTCCAGCTCCACGATCGTCTTCTCCAGCTCGGCCGGGGAGAGCTCCTCCACGCCGGTCCTCCGCCGGCGGCGCGAGCGTGGCACCTTGGCCTCGGCCTGCAGGAACTCCGCGATGTCGGAGATCCCCTTGACGATCGTCTCCGGGGTGATTCCGTGCGCTTCGTTGTATTGGCGCTGAATCTCTCGTCTCCGGGTCGTCTCTTCGATCGCCGCCCGCATCGCCCGAGTCTCCTTGTCGGCGTACATCAGCACCTTGCCCTCAACATTTCGGGCGGCCCGCCCTATCGTCTGTATCAAAGAGGTCTCGCCCCGCAGGAAGCCTTCCTTGTCGGCGTCAAGAATCCCCACGAGCGATACCTCGGGCAGATCGAGGCCCTCCCGCAGCAGGTTCACCCCGACGAGGACGTCGAACTGGCCCAGCCGCAGCTCGCGAATGATGTGGATCCGCTCCAGCGTGTCGATCTCGGAATGCAGATAGCGCACCCGGAAGCCCATCTCGAGCAGGTAGTCAGTTAAGTCTTCGGCCATCTTCTTGGTGAGCGTGGTTACTAGCGTCCGTTCATCGCGCTCGGCGCGGGCCCGGACCTCGTTCATCAGGTCGTCGATCTGGTTGCGGGTCTCCCTGACCTCTACCTCGGGATCGACGATCCCCGTCGGTCTGACGATCTGCTCGACCACCCGAGGCGAGTGCGACCGCTCGTACTCGCCCGGCGTGGCCGACACGAACACCATCTGGGGTGTGATCGAGAGGAATTCCTGAAAGGTCTGAGGTCGGTTGTCCAGCGCGCTCGGAAGCCGGAACCCGTAGTCGACAAGCGTCTGCTTGCGTGACCGGTCACCCTCGTACATACCTCCGAGCTGTGGCACGGTCTGGTGGGACTCGTCGATCAGGCACAGGAAATCCTCTGGGAAGTAGTCGAGCAGGCAGTAGGGGCGCTCGCCCGGACGGCGACCATCGAGAATCCGCGAATAGTTCTCGATTCCCGAGCAGAAACCCAGCTCCCGCAGCATCTCCATGTCGTACTGGGTGCGCTGGCGGAGGCGGTGTGACTCCAGCAGCTTGCCCTGGGCCTCCAGCTCTGCGCAGCGCTCGTTCAGCTCGCGTCCGATCTCGGCGACGGCATCGTCGATCATCCCTTCGCGGACGTTGTAGTGGGACGCCGGCCAGATGCCGACGTGCTCGATGTCGTCCTGGAGCACCTCCCCTGTGACCGGGTCAAACTGCTGTAGAAGCTCCACCTCGTCGCCGAACAGCACCACCCGGTAGGCACTTTCCGCGTAGGCAGGGAATACCTCGAGCGTCTCCCCGCGGACCCTGAAGGTCCCCCGGGCCAGGGCGGTGTCGTTCCGCGTGTACTGGATCGACACCAGCTTGCGCAGCAGCCTGTCCCGGTCGATCATCTCGCCCTTGCTCAGCGTCTGCAGGTTCTCGTCGTAGACCTCCGGCGAACCGAGGCCGTAGATGCAGGAGACGCTGGCCACGATCAGGACATCACGGCGCGCGAACAATGCCGCCGTGGCGGAGTGCCGAAGCCGGTCGATCTCCTGGTTGATCGCGGAGTCCTTCTCGATGTACAGGTCCTTGCTGGGGACGTATGCCTCTGGCTGGTAGTAGTCGTAGTAGGAGACGAAGTACTCGACCGCGTTGTTCGGGAAGTACGTACGGAACTCGTTGCAGAGCTGGGCGGCGAGCGTCTTGTTGTGGGCGATCACCAGGGCGGGCTTCTGCACCGACTCCACGAGACCGGCCATGGTCATCGTCTTTCCAGTCCCCGTTGCACCGAGCAACGTCAGGAAGCGTTCGCCCGCGATGACGCCCTCGGCAAGTGAGTCAATCGCCTGGGGCTGGTCGGCCGTCGGCGTGTAGGCGGAGTCGAGCTCGAACTTCGGCATGAGGTGTGAGCGTAGCGGGGGCCGTGGTTGATCCAGCGGCGCCGTTCTGTTCGTATACGCGCTCTGAGACAACCTCGACCAAGGAGACCCACATGTCGGTGATCGTGACCCTGCGGATGAACGGAGACCCCGACCGGCTGGTTGAGATCGCCAAGCAGGATCCGGACCGTGTCAAGTCGATCGGAGACCGGGCCAAGTCATACGGTGCCATCGCCCACCGCTTCTACGCCAACGATGATGGCCAGGTCATGGTGATCGACGAGTGGCCGGACGCGCAGTCGTTTCAGACCTTCTTCAGCGAAACCAGTGACCAGGTCCAGCCCCTGATGCAGGACTCCGGAGTGACGGAGGAGCCCGAGATCAGCTTCTGGCACAAGCTGGACACCGGCGACGACATCGGCTGGGGCGCCTAACCCACTAAGCCCCCAGCCGGAACCCGAGCCAGTTCAGGCTCAAGCTCCGCGGCGTCCGCCGCCTCGGCGGTACGTGTGCGAGCTGGCGCGCACGGGCCCGTAGCAATTCCACGACTGCCGCCGTGGGACGAAACGGATCGGCCACAACGCTGCCGTCGGCGAGCGATAGTGCGGCCCACATGAGGCCGTCGACCTCCGCCACGAGCACCGGCATCGTGGGTGGCTCGGCCGAGTCGATAACCGCGAGCCGCGCCAACGCCTCGATGTCGTCGGGGAACGCGAACCGGAGTGTGACCGCCCGGCCGTCGCTGACCTGCTCCACTTCGCCCTGGCGCTCGTCAGGTGGTCTTCTCGCTTGCGCCGCGCGGTGAAACTCTTCGGTTCGAGCTTGAGCCAGCCACATGTTGAGTTCGCTATTCATGCCCACGTCCGTATCTCTTGAGGTTGGACGGCTCAGCGATCCGGCAGCGGGCGTCTCGGACGGGCATTCCTGCGGCCAGACCGAGCGGGAGCACACCCGCCCATACCGGGAGGGAGTAGTCATTGGGGTTATCCAGCGGCGGACCGGTCCGTGCCTTGGCCGATGCTTCGCGCAGATCGAGCGCGACCACCTCGGTCACCTTCAGCTCCGGTTCGCTTGGCCCACGCACGTCCTCCGAGCGGCCCGGCATCACGTGGTCGACGAGCGCCCGGAGGACGGACTGCTTCTCTTGCGGGTCACGGACCGCCCGGCCCCGTCCGAGCACCACCACCGAGCGGTAGTTGAGCGAGTGGTGAAACGCGGAACGCGCCAATACCAGCCCGTCGAGCAAGGTCACCGTGAGGCAGATCGGCGCGTCCTCGGCGACTGCCGAGAGGAGGCGGCTCTTCGGCGAACCGTGCAGGTAGACGTTGTCGTGCAAGCGGGCATACAGCATTGGCATTACGTATGGCTGGCCGCCTGAAGCGACCCCGACGTGCCCCACGAGACCCTCGTCGAGGATCGCGTCGATCGCTTCGCGGTCGTAGGCCGCGCGTTCGGGATGGCGGCGCACCTTGACGGCCGAGCTTGGAGCGCCATCCGCGTGGCTCCGCTCCCGCCCTTCACCAGTTTTGTTATAGTACAAATTCATGCTTGATATAGAACAATATCAGATCACCGGGGGGACGGCCCAGGAGATCGCCTCGAGCGTGGAGTCCGCTATCCGGGAGGGCCTTCTGGACACCGGCGACCGGCTACCCACGGTTCGCAACCTCGCGCTGCACCTCGGCCTCAGCCCCGCGACGATCAACGCGGCTTACCGGATCCTGCGACAGCGTGGGTTCGTCCTCACCGAGGGGCGGCGGGGGACTCGGGTGGCCCCGCGTCCCGCGCTGCGAGTCCCGGAACTCAGACGTAGGACTCTCGAAGACCCCCAGAACGGCATACGCGATCTCACGATCGGCCTTCCCGACCCTGCGCTCCTCCCGCCCGTCGCTCCGGCACTTGCCCGCGTGGATCTCGAACGGAGGATCCGATACGGCGCGCTCGACGCGCCTGACCCCGAGCTGCTGGAGCTGGCGGCCGCCGCATTCGAGGCCGACGGGTTGAGCGCGGACGAGATCGCAGTCGCCTCGGGCGCCTTCGACGCGATGGAACGCGTCCTGCAGGCACACCTGCGGCCGGGCGATCGCGTGATCGTCGAGGATCCGACGTATCCGTCGATCCGTGACCTGCTCCTGGCTCTCGGCCTGGTCGAGGTCCCCGTCCGGGTGGACGAACGCGGTCTTCTGCCGGAGGGGTTCGGGGCCGCCCTGGCCAAGGGCGCTCATGGGGTGGTTCTGGTGCCCCGCGCTCAGAACCCGATCGGGGCGGCGCTCGACCCTGAGCGCGCGGAGGCCCTGAAGCAGCTGCTGGAGCCGCACCCAGAGCTACTGATAGTCGAGGACGACCACGCCGGCGTGGTCGCCGGCCCGTCCTACTCGACCCTAGTATCCGGGGAACGGGCGCGCTGGGCGGTGATCCGCTCGACCTCGAAGGTGTTGCACCCCGATCTGCGCCTCGCGGTCCTCGCCGGCGACGAGACCACGATCTGCCGGGTCGAGGGCCGTCAGACGCTAGGGCCGCGGTGGGTCAGTCACCTCCTTCAGGCGCTCGTCGTCGAGCTCCTGCGGGACCCTGAGTTCGAGCGGACGGCGATGCACGCCAGGGATGTCTACGCCGCCCGCCGGAACGACCTGTTGTCCGCGCTGACCGAGCACGAAGTCCCTGCCCATGGCCGCTCCGGCTTGAACGTGTGGGTCCCGGTCCGGGAGGAGGCGCCGGTGGTACGCGCTCTACACGAGGCCGGCTGGGTCGTGATGGCAGGCGAGCGCTGCCGGATCGCCACCCCGCCTGGCGTCCGAATCACGATCGCCACGCTCCAGGAGAGCGAGGCAGACGAGATCGCGCGGGTTATCGCAGCTGTCGAGCACGCCGGGCGCCGTCGCCGGGCGTACTGAGCGCGGCTCGGCGCGGCGATGAGGCTATGCGCCCGCCGCGCTCGAGGAGCGCTTAGCCGGCCGGCCGACCCATCGAACGCGATTGTGAGTAGCCTGGGCGACCATGCGCGTTCAATCCCTTCCCAAAGCGGCCGCAGCTGTGGCCACCGTTTTTGTCGTCTCCTCCCCCCTGGCCGTTGGCGCCAGCGGGAAGTTCCTGTACGTCTCGCCAAGAGGCAAAGACACGAACAGCTGCTCCCAGAAAGCACCGTGTCGGACGATCACGCGCGCGGTGTCCAAGGCGCGCAAGGGCGAGATCGTCCAGGTCGCCCGGGGCAGCCTACCACGAGGACGTCACGATCGCCAAGGATGTCTCGGTCGTCGCTCCAAACGGCGCGACCGTCAACGCATCCGGGCTCGTAAACGGGTTCTCGATCAAGGGCCCGCGCTCAGCGGGCGCGGTGATCCAAGGCTTCACGGTCAAGGGCGCGCTGTTCGAGGGCATCCTGGCCCAGAGCACCGCGCACGTGGTGATCTCGGCGAACACGGTCACGGGCAATGACAAGGGCGCAGGCAAACCGAACGCCACGGGCGAGTGCGCGGCATCCGGGCAGGTACCGGGCGACTGCGGGGAGGGCATCCACCTCATGGGCGTCACCCACTCTCTGGTCGGCGACAACACCGTCACGGGCAACGAGGGCGGCATCCTGCTCACCGACGAGACGGGCCCCACCGCGCACAACACGATCTCGCGAAACAAGGTCCACGGGAACGTCCCTGACTGCGGGATCACGATCGCCGGCCACAGCGGCAGTGCTTTCGCAAACGGCAAGCCCCAACCGAAGGTCGCGGGCGTCTACTCGAACACGATCGTGCAGAACGTGTCGAACAGCAACGGCACCCTCAAGTCGGCCGGCGGCGGCGCGGGAATCCTGCTCGCGGTGGGCGGCCCCGGGGGGGCCGTTTACGACAACCTGGTCAAGGACAACGTCGCCAACGGCAATGGCCTCGCCGGCGTCACCTTGCACACGCACACCCCCAACGTCGACCTCAACGGAAACCAGATCACTGACAACAAGGTCTCCAACGACGGGTCGCTCGGCGACGCCGAGTACGGCGAGTCCGGCAAAGTCGGGATTCTGATCGGCAGCGCCAGCGTGAGACTGAGCGGGATCGTGGTCAAGGGCAACACGATCAGCCAGACCCACTTCGGGATCTACACCAAGAACGTGCCCCCGATCAAGCGGAGCGCGAACAAGTTCCAGCACGTGGCAGTGCCCGTCATGCAGATCTGATCGCGGCGCCTAGCCGCTATCAGGAGCCGAGCTGGCTCGCGTACTGCTGCCGGTAGTCGTGCTCGGCCTGGATCACCCTCACGACGTAAGCGCGGGT
This sequence comes from uncultured Solirubrobacterales bacterium, assembly GCA_963756965.1. Taxonomy (GTDB): domain Bacteria; phylum Actinomycetota; class Thermoleophilia; order Solirubrobacterales; family Solirubrobacteraceae; genus Palsa-465. The sequence goes on along the minus strand of CAVWPT010000007.1, from coordinate 359,537 downwards.
CTCCGGGAACGGGATCTCGTCGACCGTCAGCGGCTGGCCGGCGCGGCGCGCCTGCGCGACCCAGCGGTTGACGTTGGCCTCGCCTCCGTTGTAGGCGGCCAGCGCCAGGGTCTTGCTACCGCCGTACTCGTCCAATAGGTAGCGGAGGTAGTAGCTGCCGTAGGCGATGTTGACCTCAGGCGTCCCAAGGTCCGACACCGCGAAGGTGGTCGCGCCCGAGCGGTGAGCCAGGAACAGTGCCGTCTGGGGCTCGATCTGCATCAGCCCTACGGCCCCCGCCGGCGACGTACGGGGATCGAACTTGGTCTCGGCGTAGATAACGGCCGCAATCAGCGCCGGATCAAGGCGCTTCTCGGCGGCCTGCTGGCGGATCGTCGGTGCATACGCCAGCGGAAGTGTGATCGAGCGGTAGGCATCGCGGAACAGCGGCATCGCGGCCCATACCCCGATCGCGACCACCAGCACCGCAATCACGAGCAGCAGCGTGCGCCGTCGCCTGGCCGCGGCCCGCTGCCTGGAGCTGGGGCGGACCGAATAGATGGTGACTGCGGGCGGAGGCACGTCTCGCTTCAGCGCTCAAGCATCTCAAGAACGTCCGACAGCTTCTGCTCTAGCTGGCCAATCGTTCCATCGTTAACCACGCTATAGGTCGCACGTTGCGCTTTTTCCTGCTGACTGAGCTGGCGCGCCGAGCGCTCAGCCAGAGCCTGGTGGCCACGCGCGCCCGCCCGCTCGGCACGCAGCTCTTCCTCGGCGATCACGGCGATGGTGGCGTCGAATGCGCCCTCCATTCCGGATTCGAACAGGAGTGGCACCTCCACGACGGCGGCCCGAGCCGCAGGCGGAATCTCTCTGCGCCATTGGAGCATCCGTTCTCCCACCTTGGGCCACAGCAGGCCTTCCAGCCAGGCTCGGTCGCCCGCCGTAGCGAACGCCCGCTGTGCCAGCTCCCCCCGGTCGATGGTCCCGAATCGCTCCATCACAGCGTCCCGCACCGCGGGGTTCTCGTACAGCTCGTGGACGACCTGATCGGTCGATAGCACCGCGGCCCCCAGGCGCTCCAGCGCGTCCAGGGCAGTTGACTTTCCGGCCCCGATGCCGCCGGTCAAGCCGACGAACGGCACCCGGGCGTCAGCTCTGCTCACCCTCCGAAGGGGTTGCCGGCGCGGCTTCTTCCTGGGAGGGAGGGACCTCCTCAGTCTCAGCGGGGGATGCTCCTCGGCAGGCTCAGCGGGGGATGCTTCCTCGGCAGGCTCAGGGGGATGCTTCCTCGGCAGGCTCCGCGGCGGAGGGCTCCTCCGTCTCGATGGCCTCCGACGTGGCCTCCTGGGGCGGCGCGTCCGCGGACGGGGAGTCGACCTCCGCCGCAAAAACCTCTTCCGACAACCCCAACTCCGGCACGTCATCGAGGTCACCGGCCTCGGACTCGGTAGGCGGCTGGATCGGTCGAACCGGAAGCTCCTGCCCCTCCACGCGCTTGATCGAGAGCGACAGGCGCCGGCGCTCGGAATCGATCTCCAAGATCTTGACCCGCACGTTGTCGCCGGGCTGGATGATCTCCCGCGGATTCTCCACGTGGTGCTGGGCCAGCTCGGAGATGTGGACGAGGCCTTCGACGCCGTCGAGGATCTCCACGAACGCGCCGAAGGTGACGACCTTGGTGACGGTCCCCTCCAGCTCGTCGCCAATGTTGTAGGTGTCCACTACTCGCTGCCAGGGGTCCTCCTGGGTCTGCTTGAGCCCGAGCGAGATCCGCTGTCGGTCGCGGTCGATGTCGAGCACCTTGACCGTGACCTTGTCGCCGATCGAGAGGATCTCGGAAGGATGGTTGACGTGGGACCACGACAGCTCAGAGATGTGGATCAGCCCGTCGATCCCGTCCAGGTCCACGAACGCCCCAAAGTCCACGAGGTTGGAGATCGTTCCTTCGACCACCTGGCCCGGAGCCAACCGGTCGAGGATCCGCTCGCGGTCCTCCTTGCGCTGCTCCTCCAGTACGGCGCGGCGTGACAGGACCACGTTGTTGCGCGAGCGATTGAGCTCAATCACCCTGCACTCGATCTCCTGGCTCATGTACTCGTCCAGGTTCGGCACGCGACGGATGTCCACGAGCGATGCGGGTAGGAATCCGCGCACCCCCAGGTCGATGATCAGCCCGCCCTTGACCACCTCGATCACGGTGCCCGTGACGGGCTCGCCGGAGTCGGCAGCAGCCTCAATCCGGCGCCAGGCCCGCTCGAAGCGCGCCCGCTTCTTCGACAGGATCAGGCGCCCATCCTGATCCTCCTTCGTCAGGACGAGCGCGTCGACCTCATCCCCAAGCGAGACCTCGTCGTGGGGATCGACCGTCTTTCGGATCGACAGCTCCCCGGATGGGATGACGCCTTCGGACTTGTAGCCGATGTCCACCAGCACCTCATCGTTGTCGATCCTGACCACGTGGCCGGTCACGACATCGCCTTCCTGGAAGGGATGGATGGTGGCGTCGTAGTTGGGGACGACCTTGCCGTCGACTTCGAGCAGGAGCCCGCCCGAACCCTCTACGACCTTGGCGTTCGGCTGCTCCGTTTCAGGGGTCAAAGTGCTCGTGCTCGACATCGGGTTCGCCTGAGGATAGCCGGACGTATCATCAGCCTGTATGCCGGTGCGAGCGACGAAGCGCGGTGCTGAGCGGACGACGCTTGCACTGGACTGTGACGTTCTCGTCTGTGGAGCGAGCTTTGCGGGACTGGCCGTGGCTCGTGAGCTGGCCGACAGCGGGGCCTCCGTGCACCTGATCGACCGCTACGAGATCGGCGAGCGCCAGACCTCGGCGTGCGGAATCCCGACCTCATGGCTGCACGCGCTGGACCTGCAGGATGCCTTGCAGCAGACCTTTGACGAGCTCGTCATCCATACGCCCCACGCCACCGTCCGGTATGGGCTGCCTTGGAGCTTCTCGACATTCGACTATCGCCGTCTGTGCGGGTCGCTGGCCGACCAGGGCTCTTTTGAGTTCGACACCGCCACCGTCACGGGCCGTACCGGCAACGTGGTCCACACTGACCGTGGCGATATTCGTTCTCAGTTGATCGTCGACGCCCTGGGGTGGCGACGCGTCCTGGGCGCTGGAAAGAACGTCCAGCCACCCGACGCACTGCTCTCGCGCGGGCTGGAGGTTCATCCGTCTGGCACGGGATCAGAGATGGAGATCTGGATCGATCGCGGCTACGTGCCCGCCGGCTACGGGTGGAGCTTCCCGGCCTCCGGAGAGCTCCGGATCGGCGTCGGATCGTTCGACCCACGGTTTCACGTTCGCGAGCCGACTGTCAGGCTGGCCGATGACGTCGATGCCGACGCCGTTCGGTTCCAGGGCAACTGGATCCCGCACGCGCTGCGGGACGCCACCGAGGACGGCGTGTTCTTTGCCGGCGACTCCGCCGGGCATTGCCTGCCGCTGACGGCGGAGGGGATCCGTACAGCCCTGTACTTCGGGCTGGCGTGTGGGCGCGAGCTCCGCGGGGTGCTGGCCGGCGCCCAGAGCCGCGAGCAGGCGCTCGCTTCCTACCACGAGTTCTCGGCTGGCCACTCGCGGCCGTTCCGGTGGATGCTCCGGGTGCAGCGGCTGATTCCTCGGGTCGCTCCCCGGTTGCTGGCGCGTGGGCTGAAGACGATCGAGCACAAGCGCTTCATCGACTGGGCGTTTGTCCACTACCTGAACGTCGCCCACCCGGACTTCGTGTCGCAGCGGCCGGCGGCCTACCCGCCTGCGCCGCTGACGCGGATGGTCCGCGCGTAGACGCCCCAGTTGCCCCAGCTGTCGATCGCGCGCAGCAGGATCCTGTAGGCGCCCGAGCGGGCGAACCGGTGGTTCACGTGTCGGCCGACGGCGCTGTGGCCGTCCCCGAACAGCCACCGGTAGGAGACGATCTGGCGGCCGGGAGCCTGCCCGGTGCCGGCGAGGGTCACCAGGTGGCCACGCCCGGCGCGCCGTGCGGCAAAGTGCGCGGAGTCGGCTGAGGTCCGCGGTGCGCAACCCCCGTCAGCGTTGCTCCACTCCTCCTGGATGTAGTAGTGGCCGCCGTTGATGCTCTCGTTGTAGATGCTCCCGCCCGAGCCGCCGAGCCTCGGCCCGAAGCTCGTGATGCACAGATCGCCGTCCTCGTTGCCGGAGCTGTCGACCCAGGCATCGTCTTCGGGGTCGGTGATCATCTCGTTGTGCTCGTGACTCAACGTGGAAATGGTCGGGTCGGCGGAATCGGAGTTCGGCCGCGGGTTGTCGGATTGGCAGTGACCGGACACGGCGTTGTACGGGATCACCGCGTACAGGACGGTCCCCGCGGCGGTCTGGGTGTGATAGCCGCAGTAGCCGTTGAGCTGGCCTCCCAGAGCACAGCTGGTGGAGCTCGAGTCGCGTGCAGCTTCCAAGCCCCTTGGGCGTGACGAGGAAGTACACGTCTCGGGAGGTGGTGGGGAGGTGCCGTGACTGGATCACGGTCTGGATCTCGCTCGCCAGCTGGTTATCGGTCATGCACACGGTCCACCCCGGGCCGACGACCGGCGGCTCGACGCAGCCGCTGGGAGGCAGAGGGTCGTCTGCGATCACCGAGCCTCCGTAGGTGGAGTCGTAAACGGCCGGGCCGCCGGAATCCGTGTACTGGCCGGTGAGCGCATAGGGGTTGCTCGTGTGGTGGCTGTCGGCCGCCACGTTCGCGAGGAAGCCTTGGATCAGAGAGATGTACGACGGCTCGAATGTGAGCCCGGACCCGGATGGCTGCCAGAAGATCAGGTGGGTCCGGTTCGAATGCAGCACCGCACCACCGTTGTACGACAGGTCTGCGGAGCCGGCGCGCGCGGCGTGGGAGACCACGGTGCGCCCCCACAGATCGGGGGTCAGACCGGCAACGGTCTTGGCCGAGGCGCCCGCCGGGGCAACGGCGATCGCCAACACCAGGATGACCCCCGCCCGCCTCATTTCGCGGCCAGCCAGTCGGTCCCCACGCCCGCCTCCACGGCAAGCGGCGGATCCATCTCGAAGGCGTCGGTCATCTGCCCACACGCGATCGTCTCCACCTTCTTGGCCTCTTCGGCCGGACCCTCGAACAGCAGCTCGTCGTGGATCTGGAGCACCATGCGCGAGCGCAGCCCGGCCTCGCTCACCGCCTCGGCGCAGCGCACCATCGCCACCTTCATGATGTCGGCCGCGGTCCCCTGGATCACCATGTTGACCGCGAACCGCTCGCCTTGCTTGCGTAGCTCCCAGCGGCGGGCCCTCAGCTCGGGAACCTGGCGGCGTCGGCCGAAAAGGGTCGAGACGTATCCATGCTCGGTGCCCTGCTCGATCGTCTCCTCGATGAATCGCGCCACCGCCGGGAATCCCGACATGTATCGCTGGATGAACTCGTCGGCCTCCTCCTGGGGGATGTCCAGGCGGTCGGCCATCCCCCACGCCGAGAGCCCGTACACGATTCCGTAGTTGATCATCTTGGCCTTGGACCTCATGCCCGGATCGATCTGATCCGGCGTCACCCCAAACACGCGACAGGCCGTGGCGGTGTGCACGTCCTCGCCTTTCTTGAAGATCTCCTTGAGCGCATCCTCCCCCGCAATGTGGGCCAGCAGCCGTAGCTCGACCTGCGAATAGTCGGCTGACACGAGGAGATTTCCGGGCTCGGCCACGAAGCAGGCTCTAATTTCCCTCCCCAGCTCGGTCCGGATGGGGATGTTCTGGAGGTTTGGGTTGTTGGAGGAAAGGCGTCCGGTTGTGGCGGCGGTCTGGTTGAACGTGGTGTGGATGCGTCCGTCGTGCGCGATGTACTCCGGGAACGCGTCGAGGTAGGTCTGGGCGAGTTTGGTCAGCTCGCGCCACCGCTCGACCTTGGGGATCACCTCGTGCTCGGAGCGGATTGCCTGAAGCACGCGCGCGTCGGTGGAGTAGCCGGTCTTACCGCGCCGCTTGCGACTTAGCCCGAGCTTGCCGAACAGGATCTCCTCTAGCTGCTTGGGCGATCCGAGCGTGAATTCCTCGCCGCACATCTCGAAGATCTCACGCTCGAGCGTGTCCGCCTCGCTCTTGACCTCCGCCGAGATGGTTTTCAGCCGCTGGGTGTCGAGCTTCAGCCCGGCCTTCTCCATCTCCCGCAGCACCCGAACCAGCGGCAGCTCGACCCGTTGCAGGAGGTCGGTCAGGCCGCGGCCCCGGATCTCCTGGAGCTGCCAGTCGGCGAGCGCGCGAACGAGCACCGCGTCGGCGCCTGCTTCGTCTTCGACGTCAGCCGCCAGCCCCCGCTCCTCGGTGAGCTCGCGGAAGGGGTAGGCCCTTCGGGCCGGTTCCAGGAGATAGGCGCCGATCTCGGTGTCGTGGGCGAGGCTGAGCGGCACCTCACCGAGCGACTTGGCGTCGTGCGCCATCACCGGGCGGGAGCCGAGCGCTTGGACCAGGTCCTCAGGTCGTTCGGCCTCGCCGATGAGGACGTCCCTCCCTCCCAGGAAGACGCCCCACCTCCAGGTCCCCACGGCGAACAATTCCCCCTCCCCCACCTCCGGAGCCCGGATCCCCACGGCGGCTTCCCCCGCCTTAAGCGGTTTTAGCTCCTGCAGGGTTGCCTCACGGGCGCGGGCGCTGAGGGCGTGATCGACCTGGGGGGCGGGCGCGGCCGCGTCGGCCGAGCCCAGCGCCTCCTCGAGCCGCCGCAGCGGCTCACGCAGCTCGAACTGGCGGAACGTCTCCCGCAGCTTCGAACGGTCCGGCGCGGCGGAAACGAAATCGGCCAGGTCGAAGTCGACGGGGATGTCCCGCTTGGCCGTGGCCAGCTGCTTGGAGGTACGCGCGTCCTCCGCGTGGTTGACGAGGTTCTCCTTGCGCTTGGCGCCGCTGATCTCATCGACGTGGTTCAGGACGGCCTCGAGCGATCCGAACCGCTGAAGCAGCTCGGCAGCAGTCTTATCCCCGATCCCGGGAACCCCCGGGATGTTGTCGGAGGTGTCGCCCTTGAGGCCGATGAAGTCCGGGATCAGCTCGGGTGCGATCCCGTAGCGGTCGATCACCCCTTCGCGGTCGTACACCCGGGTATCGGTGATCCCTCGAGAGGTCGTCATGATCCGCACCACGCCGTCGTCGACGAGCTGATAAGCGTCCCGGTCACCTGTCACCACCATCACCGGGATCGGCGGGGCCTCTTGACGCGCGCGCTCGGCTATCGAGGCGATCACGTCGTCTGCCTCGAATCCCTTGATCTGAAGGTTCTTGTAGCCAAATGCCTCGACCAGAGGCTCCAGGTGAGGCCACTGCTCCTTGAGCAGGTCGGGACGCGTTGTGCGCTGCGCCTTGTAGTCGGCGTAAAGCTCCCGGCGCCCCGTGTCGCCTGCGTCCCAGACCACGACCGTCGCCTTGGGCCCGTAGTCGGTGAGGATCTTCACCAGCATCGAGGCGAAGCCGAAGATGGCGTTCGTGGGCACCCCGGTCGACGTCGCGATCGACTCAGGCAGCGCAAAGAAAGCCCGGTAGGCCAGGCTGTTGCCGTCGATCAAGAAGAGCTCATCACTCATCCATATGTCAGGCTATCGGCGCCGTGTCAGCCACACCGAGCGCCCAGTACAGCCTCACCCTCCGGGTCGAGATCGACCACCGGCCGGGCATGCTGGGAAAGGTCGCCAGCGCGATCGGCGAGGCAGGCGGCGTCATCGGCGCCATCGACCTGGTGCAGGTCGAGGGCCAGCACATGATCCGAGACATCACCGTCGACACGGGTGATCCGGAGGATTGGCCGCGGCTGACGGCGGCGGTCGACGCGGTCGCAGGGGCGCGGGTGCTCGACTCCACCGACCGGACGTTGCAGATGCATGTGGGCGGCAAGATCGAGCTCCAGAACAAGCACGCGCTGAAGACCCGCGATGAGTTGTCGATGGCGTACACGCCTGGGGTTGCGCGGGTGTGCCAGGTGATAGCGGGCGATCCGGACAAGGCGTTTCAGTACACGATCAAGCGCAATACGGTTGCGGTGGTCTCCGACGGCACGGCGGTGCTGGGGCTCGGAGACATCGGCCCCCGGGCCGCGATGCCGGTGATGGAGGGCAAGGCGATGCTGTTCAAGGAGTTCGCGGGGGTCGATGCCTTCCCGGTGTGTCTGGACACGCGCGAGGTCGATGAGATCGTCGAGGTCGTCCGAGCAATCGCGCCCGGCTTCGGCGGCATCAACTTGGAGGACATCTCCGCTCCGCGCTGCTTCGAGATCGAGGACCGTTTGAAAGCGGCGCTCGACATCCCGGTGTTCCATGACGACCAGCACGGCACCGCGGTGGTGGTGCTGGCGGCGCTGCTGAACGCTCTTCGGTTGACCGGGCGCCGCCTGGAGGATCTGCGGATCGTGATCGTAGGAATCGGCGCGGCCGGGGTGGCGGTAACGCGGATCCTGATGGGGGCGGGTGCTCGGGACGTGATCGGGTGCGATTCACGCGGCGCGCTCAGCGTCACGCGGCCGGACTACGTGGACGGCTCCATGCACCCGGTCAAGCGCCGGCTGACCGAGGAGACAAACCCCGAGGGCGCTTCGGGCAGCGTCGTCGACGTGGTTGAAGGGGCTGACCTGTTCATCGGACTATCCGGTGCGCGCGTGATGCCGGCGTCGGCGATTGCGCGCATGGCTGCCGACCCGATCGTGTTCGCGATGGCCAACCCGGTGCCCGAGGTGGCCCCCGAGGAGGCGGCGCCGTACGCGCGGATCATGGCCACCGGCCGCTCCGACTACGCCAACCAGATCAACAACGTGCTGTGCTTCCCCGGTCTGTTCCGCGGCGTCCTGGACGTGCGGGCGCCTTCGATAACAGAGGAGATGAAGGTGACCGCTGCGCAGGCGATCGCCGCGATAGTCGGCGACGACGAGCTGCGTGAGGAATACATCATCCCCTCGGTCTTCAACCGCGATGTGGCGCCCGCGGTGGCCGACGCAGTCGCCACCCAAGCCCGCTTGAGCGGGCTTGCGGAGGCGGGGGCGGAGGTTGGATACGGCCAGACCGAGGATTTCGGGGTGCTGCCCGGGCGGTAGGGGTGGGCCTCCGGCCGAAGGCGCCGGCGCGTCCCGTCTCGCGCGACCCGTTACGCCTCTGACGCGCCCCGCCACGCAGCTGCGACAGCTCTGTCAATTCTCGTTCGCGGTGCGCTCCACTAGGATCCGGGGACGGTGGACCCCCTCAGCCTCGCTGATCGCTCCTGGCCTCTGTTGCGCCGTCTGATGGGCGGCCACGCCACGATCTACCGGCTGACCAACGGCGTGATCGGGCACCGCTTCCCGGGCCTCGCACCGATGCTGCTGCTTGACCACACGGGAGCCAAGAGCGGCGTCACGCGGACGACCCCGCTGCTCTACATCAACGATTCGCCAAACGTGGTGGTGGTCGCGTCCAAGGGCGGCTATCCCAGGCATCCTGCCTGGTACCACAACCTGCGGGCTAATCCGGACACAACCGTTCAGATCGGCTCCGAACGCCGTCCGGTTCGTGCCCGCGTGGCGGCTCCGCACGAGCGCGAGCGGCTGTGGCCGATGGCGGTAGCCGCTTACTCCGGCTATCGGGACTACCAGAGCCGAACCGATAGAGAGATCCCGCTGGTGATCCTGGAACCGAGGGATTGATCGCTGTAGGCTCGCCGCGTCAAAGAGGGTCGACCAAGAGGAGGCAGTGCGATGGCAGACAGCGTTTACCGGGTCACAGAGGTGATCGGCGTCTCAAGCGAGTCGTGGGAGGCCGCCGCACGCAGCGCGGTCCAGACCGCGGGCAAGACCGTACGTGACCTGCGGGTCGCGGAGGTCATTCGTCAGGACGTGACGATCGAGAACGGCGGCATCGTGAGCTTCCGCGTCCGGCTCGGCATCTCGTTCAAGTACGAGGGCGGCGACTGAGGCGGGTCGGCGGGCGCCGCTCAGCGCTCCCGGCGCCGCTCAGCGCGGCGGGCGCGCGGCCCCGGCCGCGCCGGCGGCCGTTGGGGCCGCTCAGCCTCCGGCGCGGCGCCGGGGGAGCCACCCGTCCTCGCGCCACTTTGATCCCGGGCGTCCCGGAAGCAGCAGCACGATCAACAAACCGACCGCGGACAGCAGCAGGCCAAACGTCAAGCCGACCCGCTCGCCGTAGCCCTTGCGCTCCGACAGCCAGGATCCGCCCGCCGCCGAGAAGAGCCAAAGGAGGAGCAGATAGAGCGCCGTGGCGCCGATGGAGGCGAACCCAATCATGCCCCCAGATACGCCTTCTGCACCTCGGGATCAGAGCGGAGGTGTGCCGACTCGCCCTCCAGCACGACCTGTCCGGTCTCGAGCACGTAGCCGCGGCGGGCGATGTCCAGCGCGAAGTTGGCGTTCTGCTCCACCAGCAGGATGGTCACGCCCTGCCGGTTGATCTCCCGGATCGTCTCGTAGATCCGTTGCACGAGGATGGGCGCGACGCCCATCGAGGGCTCGTCGAGCATCATCAGCTTCGGCCGAGCCATCAAGGCGCGGCCGATGGCAAGCATCTGCTGCTCGCCGCCGGACATCGTTCCCGCCTTCTGGCGATCGCGTTCTTTGAGCCGCGGGAACAGTGTGTAGACACGATCGAGGTCCTCGCCCAGCGCCTCGCCGCGCCGCCGGAACGCGCCGAGATCCAGGTTCTCCCGGACCGTCATCCGAGGGAAGCAGTGCCGGCCCTCCGGGGCCAGGGCAATGCCGTGACCAACGATGTCGTGAGCCGGGGTTCGCGTTATCTCCTGGCCGGCGAACACCACCTTTCCCGACGTCGGAGGGGTCAACCCGGAGATCGACCGAAGCGAGGTGGACTTGCCCGCACCGTTTGAGCCGATCATCGTCACCACCTCGCCCTCCTCGACTGTGAGCGAGACGCCGCGTAGCGCTTCGATCGTCCCGTAATGGGTCCGGATGTCCTCAACCTCGAGCAGGGCCATCAGGTCGGTGTTCCGAGGTAGGCCTCGATCACCTGCGGATCACCGCGCACCTCGGCCGGCGTGCCCTCCGCGATCTTCTCGCCGTGATCCAGCACGGTGACCCGCTCCGAGACGTCCATTACGACCTTCATGTCGTGCTCGATCAGAAGGATCGTCAGATCACGATCGTCGCGCATCGTGCGCATGAAGTTGGTCAGCATCGCCGACTCCTGCGGGTTCATACCGGCGGTGGGCTCATCCAGTAGCAGCAGCTTGGGCTCGGACGCCAGCGCACGTGCGATCTCGACGCGGCGCTGGTCCCCGTAGGAAAGGTTGCTCCCGAGCTGGTCGAATTGCTCCGGCCGAAGGCCCACGTACTCGAGCGTCTCGGCCGCCTTCTCCCTGACCACCCGCTCCTCCCGACGGACGTGTGGCAGCCGCAGAAGCGAACCGAATACCCCGGCTCGCATCCGGGCGTGGCGGCCGATCATCACATTCTCCAGAGCGGTCATCGCCCCAAACAGACGGATGTTCTGGAACGTGCGCGCTATTCCCAGCTTCGTGATGCGGTCGGGCCGCGAGCGAGTTATGTCCTTACCCGCGAACAGGATGCGGCCCATGGACGGCTTGTAGAGCCCCGTCAGCATGTTGAACAGCGTCGTCTTCCCAGCGCCGTTCGGACCGATGATCGAAACGATCGAGTGGTACGGAATGTCGATCGTGACCTTGTCGACGGCCACCAGGCCGCCGAACTCCTTGGTCACTTCCGCGGTCTGGAGGATCGGCGGCGCCACGGGAGGAGCCTCGACGACGGTCACGCTACCGGCTCTTCCAACTCGGTCTCGCCGATCCCTGCGGTCAGCTCGAGTCTTCGCCGTCGCTCGGGCCAGAGCCCCTGCGGTCGCAGGACCATCACCAGCACCAGCAGGAATCCGAAGATGCTCACCTGCAACTCATCGAGACTGAAGTTCAGACCAACGTCTTTGGGCAGGTTGTTGAGCACGTCGGGGATCAGGTAGTAGTTGATGTTCGCGAGCAGCAGCGCGCCGAATACCACCCCCCAAATCGAGCCGATCCCCCCCACGATCACCATCGACAAGACGAAGACCGAGAAGCCGAACTGAAAGTTGTCGGAGGTGATGGTGTTGCCTTTGGCGCCGAGGAAGGCGCCTGCCACGCCGCCGAACACGGCCCCGATCGCATAGGCCAGCAGCTTCGTCCGGACGGCCGGTACCCCCATGGACACCGCTGCGACCTCGTCCTCACGTAGCGCAATCCATGCTCGGCCTAGCCGGGAGTCTCGCAATCGAAGGTTCACGAACAGAGTGATCAGCACGAGCGCGAAGATCGTCCAGTACCAGGGTCTGAGGTTGAGCTGGGTAAACAGACCGATCCCCGGCTCGTACGGAGGATCGACCGGGCTGATCCCGTTGGGCCCAGCCGTCAGAGGCATCCCGAAGATCTTGATCTCATCCCCGTTCTGCGCGACGACCCGGATGATCTCCCCAAAGGCGAGCGTCACGATCGCTATGTAGTCCCCCCGCAGCCGCAACGTCGGCAAGCCGATGATCGCTCCTGCGATGGCGGCGATGAGCCCCGCGCAGACCAGAATCAGCAGGAAGTTGAAATGGATGCCCGGACCCGCTGAGGCCGTTGACGACACGAGCACATGCGCGTCCGCCTTGAACAGGAAGCTGGACCCAAGCCAGCCGATTGCGTACGAACCAAAGGCGAAGAACGCCACGTAGCCGAGGTCGAGCAACCCGGCAAACCCGACGACCACGTTGAGTCCGAGCGCAAACACGACGTAGGCCAGCGCCACGGTCTCCTTGTCAATGAAGTTGTTGCCCTTCGAGAAGAGGAAGGGCAGCACCAGGCCGAAGAGGATCAGGACGGCCGCCGCGGCGCGGCTGGACCATGGAGGCATCCGTCGCCTCACGGCAGCGCGCCACTCTCCGATCAGCGCTAGCAGCTCGCTCATCCCGCTTCTCGCGTCTCCTCACCGAGCAGCCCGCGCGGGCGAAGCACCATGATCATTACCAAATAGCCGAACACGACGGCCGGCGTCCACTCCGGGCCGATGCGCGCGTCTGAGAGCTGCTGTATGCAGCCGATGATCAACCCGCCCAGGACGGCCCCGCGAAGGTTTCCGATTCCGCCCATCACGGCCGCGGTGAACGCGATCAGACCCGCCTCGAATCCCTGGAGGTACCAGATCGTAGTCTGATACAGCGCGTACACGAGGCCGGCGGCACCGGCCAGCATTCCCCCCAGCAGGAACGTCAGCGAGATCGTGGTGTCGACGTTGATACCCATCAGGCGCGCGGCTTCGGGATCCTGCGCAGTTGCTCGCATTGCCTTGCCCATGCGGGCCCGGCTGACGAACCACGTGAGCAGGACCACGATCGGCACCGTTACACCGACAGCGAGCACGTCCCTGCGGTAGATGGCCACCGCCGAGATATGGAACAGGGGGGATTCCTGGTGGATCAGGTCCGCAACCCCGGTTGTTGAGCCCCCCCTCCACAGAAGTCCTACGTTCTGGAGGATGAACGAGAACCCGACCGCAGTGATCAGTGGCGCCAGCTTCGGGGCGTTCCGCAACGGGCGATAGCCGACCCGCTCGATCAGCACATTGAGGCTTCCGCAGACCAGCATGCAGACGATCAGCGTCAGGAGCAGGCCGAGCACGAGGCCGAGTGGCCCCGTCGTGAGCCCAAGTCCGATCGAAGCCCAGAACCCGGCTCCCGTTAGGGAGCCGATCATGAACACGTCGCCGTGGGCGAAGTTGATCAGCTCAATGATCCCGTAGACGAGCGTGTAGCCGATTGCGATCAGCGCCCAGATCGTGCCGTTGGAGATGCCCTCCACGAGGTTGCCCGCGAGATACGTCAGGTCATGGGTCACGATCGCATGACCGTTCGCGAACCCCGGGTAGCCGGACGCGAGGTCGTGGACCCCGTAGTAGATGGGAAGAGCGGCGAGGGCCACGATCAGGCCCCAGCGCCCCACAACTCGGCGCGCCGACGTCAACACCCAGTTGATCGCCGGTGCGACCGCCCTAGGAGCGAATGCGTTGGCTTCCACGGTCCCCCAGGAGCTTAAGGGCGGAGCGGGGCGCCGTGCCCCGCTCCGCTTTTGCGTTTCTGGTTAGCCGACGGCCTTTACGAACTTCGGATTCCCGTCGGGGCCGACGTTATAGACGCCGTACTTGGTCAGCGTCGTATCGCCGTTCTTGTCGAACCCGTAGGTCCCGAGAACGGAGTGGCGATCCTTGATCGCGAATAGCGCCGTCAAGACGGCCGCCTTGCTGTTGCCTTGGGACCCCAGCTTGGCGATCGTGTCGATGGCGAGCTTCATCGCTTCGTATCCGTAGATCGCATACGGGTCCGGGTTCCCGACCCCGAACTTGGCCTTGTACGCGGCCAGGAACTGCCGGCCGCCCGGGTAGGCCGTGAGGTCCAGCGTCGCGACCGTGCAATGGAAGTACGGCCCGAGGCTGGCGGGAATTCCGCCCTTGGCGGGATTCGTCACCGACGCGTCGCACACGCCGTCACCGCCGAAGATGTTCGCCTTCGGGATGGCCGCCGAGATGTCCTTGATGAGCTCGACCTCGCCGGTCGGGTTGAACCCCGTGTACACGCAGTTGACTCCCTGCGCCTTGATCGACGTGGCGTAGGCGCGGAAGTTGGGCGCGGTGGGGTCAAGTGCGGTGACACCAGTCACCGTCAGCCCGTGCGCAGCCGCGTGGAGCTGGACCTGAGTGGCGAGCCCGGCCCCGTACGCCGTCTTGTCGTTCGCTACCGCGACTCTCGAGCAGCCAGCCTGCTTCATCGCGATCAGGCCAGCAACGCCCTGGATGGAGTCACGCGGAACCAGTCGGACGTAGGTCCGCTTGCCGCTGGGGTAGTACTTCTGCGGCTCTCCGGGCGCACTCCCCGGGTCGTTGGTGGTCAGGCCCACATACGTGTTCGCGGGGCTGACCTGAGGGACTCCCGGCCTCATTCAGGATCGGGATCGTCACCTTGCTGCAGCCGGAGTTGAACTCGCCGATGTAGTACACCGCCTTTGAGTCGTTCGCCACCCGGCGAGCGTTTGCCTGGGACTGGTTGGTGTCGCAGGTGGTCGCGGAGGACGTGGCCGTGGAGTCGTCCAGCGACGTGTAGTTGATCGTCCACTGCCCCGCCTTCCCGCCGGCTTGATCGAGCGCAAGCTTGATCCCGTTCACGAGCGGAACGGTCGAAGCCGTCACCGGGCCCTGCAGCGGCAGACTCGAGTAGATGTCGACGCTGTTCGCGCCTCCGCCAGTGCCGCCGCTGTTGCTCGAGCTCGAGCCACAGGCAGCGATCACAGCCACACAAGCCGAGAGTAGGCACAGCGCTGCGCCCCTCCTGATGAGCCTCATGGGCTTCCTCCTCCTTTATCGGTCCGGACCGTTCATAGCCCGGCTGGTGAGCAGGCCCCAGCCTAATCCGGCTGCAGGGTGGATCAAGGCCCAGCGGCGCTGGCTTAACAAATCCTAAATGGGGAGGAACGGCGCCGCTAACGGCCGGACCCCTTGGCGCTAACCGCTCGCGCTCCTGAGGAAGACCAGCCGGCCGCTCATCACCCGGTAGATGCCAAAGGTGCGGATCGTCGTATCCCCGTTGGCGTCGATGCCGTAGGGGCCCAGGATGCTCTGATGGCTACCCCTTGCGAACAGCGCGGAGATGACTTTCGAGCGCTGGGCGGCTCTGCGGCCATCGTTGGTGGCGCGCCGAACGGCATCGAGCATCAGCGTCATCGCCGCGTATCCGAACACGGCCTGGGGCGGCGGGCGGCCGTACTGGCTCGCGTACGCCGCGAGCATCGCCCGGGCGGACGGGGGGTAGGCGACGGCATCGAGCGCCGGACACACCAGCAGCACCCGAGAGTCCAGCGCCGGAGCGAGTCCTCCCTTCGCCGGCTCGATGAACGACGGCTGGTCGAGGGTGCTGGAGGCGAAGATGTGCGCGTCTGGGAGGCTGACCGCTACGTTCCGCGCCAACAGTGCCGAGCTCGGGCCGTCGAGCGCGCTGATCAGGACGCAGTCGGCGCCGGTCTGGGCGACGCTCGCGGCCAGACCTGAGTAGTCGCCCGCGTTCGGGCTGAACGCCTGGACCCCGAGCACGTTGAGCCCCCGGGACTGGGCGGTCAGGGCGAACGTGATCGCCTCGGCGGAGCCATCGACCTCGCCGTCATGGAGCACGTATGTGTCTTTGCATCCAAAGCTCTGCTCCAGACCCACCTGCACTTCGGACTCCACTGCGTCGCTCGGGACCACCCGCGCAAACGTCCGGATTCCCGTTGGGTAGTACTTCGCGGGCTCGCCGGGCGAGGCTCCGGGCGCGGCGGCCGTCAGGCCGACCGCAGCGCTGGCTGGACTGACCTGGACAATCCCCGCCCGATTGAGTACGGGGATCGAGATCGCGCTCGCGCCTGAGTTGAATTCGCCGAGGTAGCCGATCGTCGCGGGATCCTGGGCCGCCAGGCGGGCATTGATGCTCGTCTGGCTTGGATCCCAACTGCCGCTCTGCGGCGTGGAGTCATCAAGGATCTTCAGCCGAATCAGATACTTGCCGATCCGTCCTCCCTGCTGGGCCAGCGCCAGCTTGGCCGCGTTCACCTGGGCCCGGGCCGCCGAGTTGCCCGCGCCGTGGAGCGGACTGCTCATGTAGATCACGAGCCGTTTGCCGGCGATCTGGTTTGCGGGCAGCACCCCGCCACAGGCCCCCAGCCCCAGTACCGCCCCCCGAGGCCTAGCGCGGCGCCAAGCTGAGCCGGCCTCATCGCGGCAGACTGGCCGCCGATCCGCTCACGCCGCCTTGAACGGCACTAGCTTTCCCGCCTTGACGCGGCTGAACACGATCGCGCTGATGTTCGTATCGCCGCTTCCGTTGACGCTGAGCGCACCCAGCACGGACGGCATATTGCTGATCGCCAAAAACTTGTGCACTACGCTGCTGCGGTTATTCGCGGATGTTCCGGCTTGGGCCAGGACGTTGATGAGCGCACTCATCGCCGCGTAGCCAAAGATCGCCTGGGTCGCTGGGGCGTGCCCGTAGGCCTTCCTGAAGTCGGACACGAACTTCTTGGCGGGCGCGTTGAGCGAGGCGGGCAAGAAGCCAGGGGCCGAGACGAGAAGGTTTCGCTGGATGGTCGGCGCCAGTTGGGAGACGAACTCGGGATAAGCGAGCGCCGAAGGAACGAACAACCTGGCCTTCGGGTTGCTGGCAATCGCCTCGGTCAGCGCGGTCGTTGCGCCGCCGGGCGAGCTGCCGGCATAGAACGCGCCGTCCGCACCGGACGGGGTCTGAAGGACCGTGATCGATGGTGACGCGCCGGCCGTGATCTCCTGATCGATCGCCCGGCCATACTCGGTCCCGTCTGTGGCGAGGTAGAGCCGCTTGACCCCAAGCGCCTGCATTTCCCTGAGCGCTGCCTGCGCCTCAAGTGCAGTCGTCGGCACCACACGGGCGAACGTCCGGCCGTATGTGCTCAGTGACTCGTAGTAGCGCTTTGGAGCGTCCTTGATCGCCGGGGTCGTCTGGGTCAGCGCAGCCGCTGTGTCGGTAGGACTCACCTGGAGGACATCCTGTGCGTTGGTGATCCCGATCGAATCCGCCGAGCCGCCTGGCGCAACTTCGCCCAGGTACGCGATCGTGTTGGTGTTCTCGATCGCCTTCCGCGCGTTATCGGACAGCTTGGTCGCGACCTCCGGAACCAGCGACAAGCGGAACGCGCTCACGCTCCCCTGGAGCTGGTTGAACGCCAGCTTCTCCGCATAGAGGATGTCCTGCTGCTGGACATTGTTCTGCGCGCTAGCCGGGGCGCTCAGGTAGATATACAGCGTCTTTCCGGTCACCGTCTGCGAGGAGCTGGCGGCGGTGCATCCAGCAACCAACGTCAGCAGCGCGGCGCATGCGCAGCGCGACAGCGCCCGTCCGGTTTTCACTAGCTGTTCCGGCCGGGCAGGTATGGGAGGAGGCTGCGGACTCCGATGGCGATCAGCACCATCACGATGCCGATCAGGATCGCGTCAAAGCCGCTGGCAATGTCGAGCGCCCACAGAGCAATCCAGATCACGAGCCCGGCGGTGACGGTCAGGACCAGTCCCACGCCGCGGATGCTAACCCAACTAGTGGCGGTTCAGCGCCGCGGCAAACGCCCTCACAAGCACCCCCACCGCGTCCACCGGATCTTCCTCCTCGCTGGCGGCACGCACCAGGCGACTGCCGATGATCACCCCGGCAGCACCGGCGTCAGCGGCTGCCGCCACCTGCTCGGGCGTCCCGATGCCAAAGCCAACCGCAACGGGCACATCGGTGTGTGCGGCCGCGCGGGTCAGCATGGCCCCCAGGTGCTCCGCCACGGTCGAGCGCTCGCCGGTTGTTCCGGTGAGCGACACCAGATAGACGAACCCGCGCGCGGTGGCTCCGATCCGCTCCAGCCGCTCCTCCGGTGTCGTCGGTGCCACCAGCGGGACGAGGGCGATTCCGTGCTCCTCGCAGGAGTGGCGCAGTGGCGCTGCCTCCTCCAGCGGCAGGTCAGGAACGATCAAACCGCTCATCTTCGCCGCGACGAGCGACTCGACGAAGCGCTCGGATCCCTGCGCGTAGATCGGATTCGCGTAGCACATGACGACGACCGGCAGCCGCTGCGCAATCTGCTTCCCGGCCTCCAGCACCTCGTGGACCGTGGTGCCCAAATTCAGCGCTGCGGTAGCGGCAGCGTGGACCACTGGCCCGTCGGCCAGCGGATCGGAGAAAGGAATGCCCAGCTCGACCAGGTCAGCGCCACCGTCCGCATATGCCAGCCCTATTCGCACGCACGTATCAAGGTCAGGAAAGCCGCCCATCAGGTAAGGCATCAGCGCGGCCCTTCTACCTTCGGCGCGCGAAGACTCGAACGCCTCAGCGATCCGCTCGATCCCCGTGCTCATCCGGGACCAGAGCTGAGCAGCGTCAACGCCTCCGCAAGGTCCTTGTCGCCTCGTCCCGACAGGCAGACCACGTCTAGCTCGCTGTGGCGATTGGCGAGCACCCAAGCCAGGGCATGTGCACTCTCGAGCGCAGGGATGATGCCTTCGAGCCGCGTTATTTGGGCAAAGGCCGAGAGCGCCTCGGCATCGCTCACCGCAAAGTAGCCGGCGCGGCCGGAGTCTCGAAGCCAGGCGTGCTCTGGGCCGGCCCCCGGGTAATCGAGTCCCGCCGAGATCGAATGGGCCTGCATCACCTGGCCGTCCTCGTCCTGCATCAGTGCCGAGAACGCCCCGTGCAAGACACCCGGAAGGCCCGCGGCGGTCAGCGGGGCTCCGTGGCGGCCGGTCTCGATGCCCTCGCCGGCCGCTTCAACCCCCACCAGCTCCACCTCGGCGTCATCAACGAAGGAGACGAACATCCCGATTGCGTTGGAGCCTCCGCCGACGCACGCGATTACGCGTGCAGGGAGACGGCCGGCGCGCTCCAGCACCTGCGCCCTGGTCTCATCGCCGATCACCCGCTGAAGATCGCGGACCAGGGCTGGGTATGGCGCCGGTCCCACGCACGAGCCGATGATGTAGTGCGTGTCGGCGACGTTGGCCACCCAGTCGCGAATCGCAGCTGACACCGCCTCCTTGAGCGTCCGTGCCCCGGCCTCGACGGGCTCCACCCGCGCGCCCAGGAGCTCCATCCGCTCCACGTTGGGCTTCTGGCGGCGCATGTCCTCGGTTCCCATGTAAACCACGCATTCGAGGTCCAGGAGCGCACACGCGGTGGCGGTGGCAACTCCGTGCTGGCCGGCTCCGGTCTCGGCGATGATCCGGCGCTTGCCCATCCTGATCGCCAATAGCGCCTGCCCGAGGGCGTTGTTGATCTTGTGGGCACCGGTGTGGTTCAGGTCTTCACGCTTGAGGTAGATCGGGTGCCCCACCTCGCTGCTCAGCCGGCGGGCCTCGTAAAGGGGTGTCGGACGGCCCACGTAATCACGGAGCAGCGCGCCGAGCTGGCTCTGGAACGATTCGTCGCTGCGGGCTCCTAACCAGGCCCGCTCCAGCTCGGCCAGCGCCGGCATCAGCGTCTCGGGCACGTACTGACCGCCGTAGCGGCCGAACCGGTGCTCGATCGCACTCACTGAACTGCGGCAGCCGCGCTGTTGCGGACGGCCCCGGCGAACGCCGTGAGCTTCTCGGGATCCTTATGCCCGGGTGACGCCTCGACGCCGCTCGCCACATCTACCGCAAACGGCCGCACCACCGCAATCGCGTCGGCAACATTCTCTGGTGTCAGGCCCCCACTGAGAATCACGGGCACCGCGCCACGATGCGACCGCGCAATCTCCCAGGAGAACGTCTCACCCGTGCCCCCGGGACGGCCGCGCGAGTAGCTGTCGAGTAGGTGGTAGTCGGTGCGGATCCGCGAAAGCGCCTGGATCTCAGCGCCGCTCCGTACCCGGACAGCCTTGATCACCTTGCAGCCGGTGCGCCGAGCTGCTTCGGCGCAATAGGCGGGCCCCTCCTCACCGTGAAGCTGGAGCATCGTCAGCCCCAGCTCGTCGGCGGTGGCGACCACGTGATCCAGGGCAGCGTTTACGAACACACCGGCCACCTCGACCTGCCTCCTGAGCGCGGAAGCGATCTCGGCCGCATCGTCGGGCGAGCACCGTCGCGGGGAGTCCGGCCAGAAGATCAGACCGATCGCCCACGCACCGGCATCGACCGCCAGGCGGGCGTCCCTAACGGAAGTGATGCCGCAGAACTTGATCTTGGTCACAGCTGAATCGTAGGCGGCCTCACCGCCGGGTCAGCGAGCGCGCGGCCGTTGCGATGTCCGGGGCGCGCATCAACGCCTCGCCGATCAGCACCGCGTGGACGCCGGCCTGTTCGAGCTCCTCCAGCTCCTCGGCCTGACTGAAGCCCGATTCGGCCACCACAGTCACCCCTTCGGGGACCCGCTGGATCAATTCGAACGTGGTGCGCGTGTCCACTGCCAGCGTTTTGAGATCCCGGTTGTTGATGCCGACCAGCGGGGCGCCCAGCTCGATGGCCGTGTCGAGCTCACGCGCGTCGTGGACTTCGACCAAAACAGCCAGGCCGAGCTCCGAGGCCTGCCGGTGAAGCTCCGCCAGCTCACCCGCGCTGAGCGCCGCGACGATCAGGAGGATTGCATCGGCGCCCCAGGTGAGGGACTCGACGACCTGGTAAGCGTCGACGATGAAGTCCTTACGCAGCAGGGGCAGAGTGGAAGCGGCTTGCGCCTCCTGAAGGTCCTGAAGCGATCCGCCGAAGCTGTGCCCCTCGGTGAGGATCGACAGAGCGGCGGCGCCGCCCGTCTCGTAGGCGGCCACGACATCCGCGAGCGCCAACCCCTGACGGATGGTGCCGGCGGACGGGGAGCTGCGCTTGTGCTCGGCGATCAGCGACAGGCCAGGCTTGCGCAGCGCCTGTGCGAATGGGCGAAGCTCCCGTGGACCAGGTGGCTCGAGCGGCCGTTGCTTGCGTTGCTCGACCTCGGTCCGGGTCCTGGCGACGATTTCCTGCAGCCGGTTCAAGGGGCCAGCTCCTGGGTTCGCTGAACGAATCGCTCAAGCGCTCCGGTGGCGGCGCCGCTGTCGATCGCCTGCTCTGCGGCCCGGACTCCCTTCGCGAGGCTGTCCGCTCGGCCCGCCACGTAGATGGCCGCGCCGGCGTTGAGCACCGCCAGCTCTCTGCCCGATCCCAGCTCGCCGGAGAAGATCCCGCGCGTTATCGCCGCGTTCTCCTCCGGGGTCCCTCCGGGCACCCCGTCGGGTTCGGCGAGCTGAAGCTCCAGCTCCTGGGGTGAGACCGTATAGCGGGCGATCTCTCGACCGCGAACCTCGAAGACGGTCGTGGGTGCGCAGATGCTGAGCTCGTCGAGTCCGTCGTCGCTCGAGACCAGCAGAGCATGCCGCGTCCCGAGCTCCGCCAGCGCTCCAGCCATCGTCTCCAGGTAAGCCGGGTCGGACACTCCGATCAGTTGGCGGGTCGCCCCCGCGGGATTGGTCAGAGGGCCGAGGAAGTTGAAGATCGTGCGGACCGCGAGCTCACGACGAACCGGGATGACATACCGGGTGGCCTGATGGTGAGCGGGAGCAAACATGAAGCCGAACCCCACCTCCTCGATGCATTGGGCCACCGCGGCCGGGGTCAGGTCGATGCGGGCGCCGAGCGCTTCGAGGAGGTCCGCGGACCCGGATAGGCCGGTGGCCGAGCGGTTGCCGTGCTTGGCCACCACGCAGCCCGCGCCGGCCGCGATCAGCGCCGCGGTGGTCGAGACGTTGAACGTGCGCCGCCCTCCGCCGGTGCCGGCCGTGTCCAGGAGGTCATCACGGGAGACCTCCACGGGCGTGGCGAACGAGCGCATCGCCTCGGCCAGCCCAGCCAGCTCCTGCACCGTCTCGCCCTTGGTTCGCAGAGCGATCAGGAGCGCAGCAATCTGGATCTCCGAGGCACCACCGGCCATGACCTCCGCCAGAACGGCATACGCCTGGTCGCGCTCGAGGTCTTCTCCCGCCGCGAGCGTGTCGATCGCCCGCGTTAGCAGGCCAGGGTCGCTCAACGCGCCCCGTCCATGAAGTTTCGCAAGAGCTCCCGTCCCTGGTCGGTTAGCACCGACTCAGGGTGAAACTGGACGCCCTCGGCGGGCAGCTCGCGGTGCCGGACGGCCATGACCACGCCTTCACCTGACGCGCTCTGCTCCAGGCAATCGGGAAGCGCTGGATCCACCACCAGAGAGTGGTAGCGACCCACCTCCAGCGGGTCATCCAGGCCGCGGAAGATCGTTCGGCCGTCGTGCGCGATCCGTGCACTCTTGCCGTGGACCGGCTCATGCTGGACCACGCATCCCCCCCAGGCCTGCACCAGCGCCTGATGTCCCAAGCACACTCCGAGCGTCGGGATCTTCGCCTGAGGAAAGCGTCTGGTCGCCTCGACTGAGATGCCTGCCTCCCTGGGGGTGCAAGGTCCCGGGGAAACAATCATGCGGTCATAGCCGCGTACGAGCAGCTCGTCGACGGTTGCGTGATCGTTGCGCACCACCTCGACCTCGGCTCCGAGCTCCCCGAGGTACTGCACGAGGTTGTACGTGAACGAGTCGTAGTTGTCGATCACCAAGGTCCGCATGGCCCGCGTCCAGGGGGTGTGAAGTTACAGCCCCGGCGTGCATACGCCGGCCAGCGGCACGCACACCGGTGGAACCGACGGCTGCGGGCCCGGCGCTGGCCCTGGCTGCGGCGGCTGGGGCGGTTTCGCGGGACGATGCGTGCGACGGTGGGGATGGGCGAACTCGGGGGCGTACGACAGGAACACTCGCGAGCGCAGCTCGTGGCTCAAGGCCGCCTGGCTGGCCGGATAGTGGGCCAAGTTCGCGGGACTGGATGAAGCGAACCCCTGGTAGTAGTTGAGCATTCGTACCCGGGGATGGCTGCGGACCCAAGCAAACAGCGTGTGCACGAACTGCGGGTCATCGGCGCCGTACAGCGCCCATTCGGAGAGCACGAATGGCCTTTGCGTGAACTGCGAATAGAAGCTGCTCAGCAGGGCGAAGTTCGGATATGAGGCGTAGAAGTCGGTGCCCACCCAATCCACGTAGGCGTAGCCGGGGAAGAAGGCACCGGGCGCGTTGGCGGCGATCTCTGGGCTGCCGGCGTCCTGGGGAACCCACAAGAAGGCGACCCTCGGCCGCGCCAGGTCTCTCACCTGGCTCCGGATTGGCGGGAGTCGCAGTGCCCGTAGGCGGCGGTTGATCGCCCGTACGCGCCCGCCGCGCAGGATCAGCACCGAACGACGCCACGCCTGCACGTACCACGCCGGCGCGTTCTGTGCTCCGCGCGAGGATCCATCGGCGTTGAACGCTGCATAGGCGTTCCAGTAGCCGTTGGGCTCGCCCATCAGGCGTATGTACACGACCCGCCCGGAGTGAGCCAGGTTGCGCCCGAGGTTGAGCAGGAAGCGGTCGCTCTGGCCAAGCGCAATCGCTTGGGGGGAGATGACGCCAGGCTCGCCGTAGCCGCGGGAGGTGGAGATGTGCAACGCCAGCCGCGAGCGAAACGACCGGTCAGGCGCCGCCAGCCACGCGGTGGGGGTGTTCCAGGTCATGTATAGCTCGAACACCGGCGGGTGCTTGTGGACCATGTGCTCGAACGGGACGATCGTGGTGCCGCCGGTGAGGCCGGCGTAGATGTGATGCCCCGGCGGAACCCAGGCCCGTCCGGCAGCGCTAGCGGGCAGTAGCCCAAGCACCGCCGCGGCCAGACCTAGAAGCGCCCGCATACATGAAGAACGGATTCCCGTCAGCGTTTTTACGGGCGTTCCCGCCGGTCCTTGCTGCGGCGTCTACGACCAGTCCGGGTGGCGAAGCGCGAGCTCGATTGCCTGCATCACCGCTCTGGACTTAGCCACCGACTCCTCGTACTCGTAGGCGGGAACTGCATCGGCGACGGTCCCCCCACCGGCTTGCACGTGGGCGATCCCGTCCTTCACCACCACGGTGCGGATGTGGATGCAGGTGTCGAGGTCCCCGTCATAGCCCACCCATCCGATTGCCCCGCCGTAGCCGCCCCGCTTGACCGCCTCCAGCTCGTCGATGATCTGCATGGCGCGAACCTTGGGGGCCCCCGAGAGCGTTCCCGCCGGAAGGACCGAACGGAGCGCGTCGAGTGCCCCCACACCCGGGCGTAACGTCCCGGCGACGCTGGAGACGATGTGCATCACGTGGCTGTAGTTCTCCACAGCCATGAACTCGTCGACGGTCACCGTGCCGTACTCCGATACTCGCCCCAAATCGTTGCGGCCCAGATCGACCAGCATCACATGCTCGGCACGCTCCTTCGGGTCGGCGAGCAGCTCCTCAGCCAGCAGGCGGTCCTCCTCGAGCGTCGCGCCGCGGGGACGCGTTCCTGCGATGGGGCGAGTCGAGACGCGCCGCCCACTGACCGTGATCAGTGGCTCCGGGCTGGCCCCCGCGATCTCGAAATCGCCGAAATCGAGGTAATACATGTACGGGCTCGGATTGACTGCACGGAGGCCGCGGTAGATCGAGAATGCCTCGATCCCCACCGGCGCCGACCACCGCTGTGAGGGCACCACCTGGTAGGCGTCGCCGGCGCGGATGTACTCGATGATCCGCGCCACCACGGCCTCAAAGCGCTCCCGAGACATATTCGACTCGAAGTTTGGTGGGGCCGCGTTCGCGTTCGGCGTGCGACCGTCCCGCGGAACCGGGCCGGCCAGGCGGCGTCGCACCTCGGCGATCGTCTGTAGTGCGCTGGCATAGGACCCTTCGAGGTGATCTTCGGTGTAGACGTTGGCCAGGATCGTGATCGTGTGCTTCAGGTGATCGAAGACGACGAGCACGTCGGAGAGCATGAGCGCCAGGTCCGGTGTCCCGATCGGATCTGGATTCGGCTCACCCAGGGGCTCGACCGCCCGCACCAGGTCATAGGCGAACATTCCGACCGCGCCGCCTGCGAAGGGCGGGAGGTCAGGGAGCGGCGCGGGCTGGAACCGGTCCAGCTCGGCTGCGGCCAGCACATACGGGTCGCCCGGATCGCCAAGTGACCACCGCAGCAGCTTCCGGGGGCGAAACCCGATGAACGAGTAGCGGCCCACTCGGCCCTGGTCGGCCGACTCAAGCAGGAAGCCGGGCGCGTCGCTGCGAAGCTTCAGGAACGCCGACACCGGCGTCTCGAGGTCGTCGATGAAGGTCTGCTGGAGCGTGATCAGGTTGTGGTCACGGGCCAGCTCCCGCGCCTCCTCCAGCGATGGCGTCGCGCCAGCGGGAGCGCTACCTGTGCTGACGACGGCCATCGAGCACCCGCTCGGCGTCGGCTAGCTCCAGACCGCGCGCTCGCAGAAGCACAGCCAGGTGGTAGAGGACATCGGCGGCCTCCTCGGCGACGCGCTGCTCGGATTCCTCGGCAGCCGCGTGCACGACCTCCGCCGCCTCCTCGGTGACCTTGGCGCCGCGGAGCTCCGGGTCGCCCAGCAATCGCACCGTGTAGGAGCCATCGGGTCGTTCCGCAGCTCGCTGAGCGATCGTCCGCTCTAGTCCCGGCAGGACCTCATGGGTTGCGGGCGGCTCCAGCTGGCCCCGGTAAAAGCAGGTGCGTTCGCCGGTATGACACGCGGGCCCGGCCGGCTCCACAAGGGCCAGCAGCGCATCGCCATCGCAGTCGTAGCGGATTGAGCGCACCGTCATGGTGTTTCCCGAAGTCGCGCCCTTGTGCCACAGCTCCTGACGCGAGCGGCTGAAGAAGTGCATCTGGCCGGTCTGGCGCGTTCGCTCGAGCGCTTCCTGGTTCACGTACGCCAGCGTCAGCACCTCGCCGGTGTTCCAGTCCTGCACCACGCACGGCACTAGCCCTCGCTCGTCATATGCGATGTCGGCGTCCTGCACGGGGCTGATTCTAGGGCGGCCACCCGGCGCGGCTGGTGCCTATAGGCAGGCCTATTCGATCCCGAGGCGGTCCAGCACACGCTCGTCGGCGCGCCAGTGGCGGCGGACGCGCACCTTCAGCGCCAGGTGCACGTGGATTCCAAGCTCCTGCTCGATGGCCCGGCGCGCGGCGACCCCGATTGACTTGATCATCTGGCCGCCGGTCCCGATCAGGATGCCTTTCTGCGACTCGGTCTCCACGAGCACGACGCCCTCGATGCGCACGAGGTCAGGCCTTACCCGTTCGATCTCCTCTACCTCCACCTCGACCGCGTGAGGAACCTCCTGTCGCGTGCGGCGGAGCACCTGCTCACGTACGAGCTCGGCCAGGCGCACCTCCTCGGCCTGGTCCGAGCGCCGCCCCGGCTCGAAATAGAACGGTCCTTCCGGCAGAAGCGACACGAGGTGCTCGACGAGCGGCCGCACTCCAGATCCCGTTCGCGCTGAGACGGGGAAGATCTCCTCGGCGACCCCAAGGCCCGCTGCCCCTTCCAGTGCTGCAGCGACGTGGGCCCGATCGAGGCGATCGGTCTTGTTGACGGCGACCACCACGGGCAGGCTCGCCGGCCGCAAGGCAGAGGCGATGAAGCGGTCACCTGGCCCCACTCCGTCCTGCGCGTCGATCACCACCAGCGCCACGTCGGCGTCCTGTAGCTCGCGCTCCACCCGCCGCTGCATCCGCTCGGTCAGGACGTCTCGCGGCCGCTGAACGCCTGGGAGGTCGACCAGTACAAGCTGCCATTGAGCGCCGCTGGCGATGCCGCGGATTGCGCGCCGTGTCGTCTGAGGCTTGTCCGAGACGATCGCGACCTTCTCCCCCACGATCGCGTTCGCCAGCGTGCTCTTTCCCACGTTCGGCCGGCCGGCGAGCGCGACGAAGCCCGAGCGGGTCAGCGGATCCACCTCACCAGCTCGGCTTGGAGAGCGAGCATCTCACCGTCATCCCGTTCGTGATCCATGCCGCTCAAGTGAAGGGCGCCGTGCAGGATCGCCTCGCGCACATCGGGGGTGTGTTCGGAGCAGATGACTATGTCCCCTAGCTCCCGGGGTTCGGGAGCCGGCCCGTCTTCATCGATGCCGAACGACAGGACATCAGTCGGCCGGTCGATCCCGCGATGGTCACGGTTCAGCTCCCTCATCCGATCTTCGGAGACGAACTCAACAGCCGCATGACCGTCGGTGATCCCGGCCGAGGCGAACGCCAGCGCGCAAAGCTCCTCCACCTCGTGGGTCGTGGGTCCGTCGGCGTCGCCTTCGGATCCGCCGGGCGCGATCGCCTCGAGCCCAATCACCTCGACCTCAAGCACGGACTACGCGCGCCCTTGGGGCGCCGGCCCACTCGCCATCCGGCCTCATTGCTGAGGGCCGCGTCCGAGCCGTCCGGCTGGACGCAGCTCGGGCGCAAGCCGCTGGCCATGCTCGTTGTATGCGGCGACGATCCGCCGCACCAGCTTGTGCCGCACGACGTCCTCCTCACCGAAGCGAACGAACTCGACGCCCTCGACCTCCTTGAGGATGTCAGCCACCACCACCAGCCCGGACTCGGTCTCACGCGGAAGGTCTATCTGCGTGATGTCGCCGGTGACGACCATCTTGGAGTTGAAGCCAAGGCGGGTGAGGAACATCTTCATCTGCTCGGGGCTGGTGTTTTGCGCCTCGTCGAGGATGATGAAACTGTCGTTGAGGCTTCTACCACGCATGAACGCCAGCGGCGCGATCTCGATCACACCTCGATCCAGATGCTGGCTCACCCGGTCCGGCTCGAGCATGTCGTGCAGGGCGTCGAACAGCGGCCGCAGGTAAGGGTCGACCTTCGCGGCTAGGTCCCCGGGCAGGAAGCCGAGCCGCTCGCCCGCCTCTACTGCGGGACGGGTCAGGATGATCCGGTTCACCTCTCTCCGGCTCAGCGCGGCCGCAGCGAGAGCTACCGCGAGGAAGGTCTTGCCCGTACCGGCTGGACCGATGCCAAACGTGATCGTGTTCGTGCGGATGGAGTCGACGTAGCGCTTCTGGTTGACCGTCTTTGGCGCGACCTTTGTCGCACGGTGGCGCCAGACCACGTCCTCGAGAATGTGAGCCGGAGACTCATGCGCGTCGAGTGCGCGGGTAACGGCCTCGATCGTTCCAGGAGCGATCTCATGACCCTGCTCGATCAGCTCGGCCAGTTCACGCACTACGACGCCAGCGGTGTCCACCGCCTCCTGCGAGCCATCGAGCGTCAGCACGTTCCCGCGAAGGAACAGATCGCAGTCAAGATGACCCTCCAGCGTACGTAGCACCGCGTCGCCGCTTCCGGCCAGCTCGCTGGCCACAGCGTTGTCCAGCTCGAGCTGCCTACGCACCGAGCGCCTCGCGGACCCGCGCCGAGGCGCGCTTGCCATCGGCGCGCCCCTCGGTCCGGGCCATCACTGCTTTCATCACCTGCCCCATGTCCTTGGGACTGCTGGCGCCCGTCTCGGCGATCGCGGTGGCCACGATCGCGTCGAGTGCCGCGTCGTCAAGCTGGGCGGGCAGATAGCGATCGATGAGCTCGGCCTCGGACTCCTCCTTGTCGGCAAGCTCGCTTCGCCCGGCATCACGAAACTGCTCGGCCGCCTCCAATCTCCGCTTGTGCTCCCGCCGTAGCACGGCCAGCTCGTCCTTCCCACCCTCCTTGGCTGCCTTCTGAAGCTCCGAAAGGACGACGCGGAGCGCAGCCACACGGTCACGCTCAGCGGACTTCATCGCGCTGGTGATGTCAGCACGTAGCTGATCGACGACGCTCACGCTTTCAGGATAGACGCGCTGATCCCGTCGGCCTGTAGCTCCGCGCAGACCACGTCCACGACCTGCCCGCGCTCGCCGGCTCCCTCGGGCAGGTGGCAGCGCGTGTAATCGGCGGTGTAGCCGGAGCATTGCCCCGAGGCGACCTTGTCGATCAGCACGCGCTCTCTAGTCCCTAGCTTGGTGGCGCGATGGCGACGTGAGGCGACCTCGGAACGGCCGCGCATCGCCGCGGCGCGCCTGCGCTTCTCCTCCCTGCCTACCGTGTCGCCGAGCCCCTCGGCGACTGTGCCGGGCCTGGGCGAGTACGGGAATGTGTGAACGCGAGTGATCCCAGCTTGGTCGATGAGGTTGAGCGTCCGGTCGAATGCCGCCTCGGATTCAGTCGGGTAGCCCACGATCACGTCGGTTGTCACGTTGACGTGCGGTACGGAGCGGCGAAGCGATTCCACGATCTCCAGGTACTCGCCGGCGCCGTAGTGGCGGCCCATGTCTCGCAGTACCCGATCGTCGCCGGACTGGAGCGGAATGTGCAGGTGGGGACAGATCTTCGGCTCCTCTGCGAGCGCGGCCAGCAACGACTCGCGCACGTGAATCACCTCGACGCTCGAGAGTCGCACCCTCTCCACCCCGGGGATGTGCGCCACCTCGACCATCAGCTGGCCGAGGTCGATCCCCCGCTGGGGGTCGCGGTAGTCGCCAACGCTGATGCCGGTCATCACCATCTCCGGCTGCCCCGCGTCGACCCGCCGCCGCACCTCCTCCAGGACCCCGCGGGCCGGGCGCGACCGCGCTGATCCGCGAACCGTGGGGATGATGCAGTAGGCGCACTGGCAGTCGCAGCCGTCCTGGACCTTCACGAAGCCGCGGGTGCGCGCCGAGGCCTCGGACAGCCGCCCCACCAGAAGCTCGTGTGCGGTGTCGGCACACGCTCCCGCCACCCCCGCCATCGCCTCGGCTACTTCATCGGCTGTTCCGACGTGCGGCCGTACGCGGGTATCGATGTCGGCGAACTGCTTCGCGTTCAGGTTGACCGCACACCCCGAGACCAGCACCTGGCTGGCATTGCGCGCCGCACGACGCACGGCCTTGCGGGATTTCGACTCGGCCTCGCTCGTGATGCAGCAGGTGTTGATCACGTGGAGCTCGGCCTCGTCCTCAGGCGCCTCTCGATGGCCCACCGCAAGCAGCGCACGGCGGGCAAGCATCGCGTCGGCCTGTGAGACCTTGCAGCCCAAAAACTTCACCGCAAACGTGGCCATCCGCAAAGGCTACGGGTCGGAGCCCAGCAGCAGCGCTGTCCAATCGGCCGAGCTGCGGGCGGCGAGCTGGCGGAGGCCGTGGACGGCGAATGCTCGGCCCACCGCATCGCGCTCTGAGGGCATCAGCCCGCCTACCAGCAGCCGGCGTGGTAGCGCGGCCGCCTCGTCCAATCGCCCCGCCCACATGATCAGGAGCGGCGCCAGCAGGTTGGCGACGGTGGTTTCGGCCACGAGCACGCGGTCGCTGCGGAGGTCGTGACGGCGGACCTCGATCTCGGCGTCATTGAGCTGCGCGTTCGCCCTGGCCGCTTCAATTGCGGCTGGGTCGTTATCAAGCGCCAGGATGGGATCGAACCCCAAGCGGCTGGCCACGATCGCAAGCACGCCGGATCCCGTCCCCACGTCCACGAGCGGACCAGCATGTTCGACCCCCAGCAGCAGCTCGAGGCACTGCCTGGTGGTGGGGTGGGCGCCTGTTCCGAACGCCATGCCGGGATCGATCACCACGTCGACTGCTGTCTTCGCAGGGTCGGCCCAGGGCGGGCGGACGGTCACGGAGCTCCCGATCGCCACCGGCCGGTGAAAGTCCCGCCAACGCGTGTCCCACCCCTCGGGGACCTCCTCCGTGACGACTTCGACCAGGGAGCCGCCCACGGCCGCCTGAAGCTTGCCCACAGACGGCAGTTCTCCGGAGGCGCCGTAGATCGCGTACTCGACGACCCCGTCCTCCAGCTGACTCTCTTCGAGGCCTCCCGGAGACAGCTCCAGCAGGTCTGCCAGCACCGCGTCGGAATGATCGGCCCGCACCCGAACGGCCAGGCGGATCAACGCCCGCCCTCTAGCCCCCAAGCGCTCGCTTGATCTTGGCGAACACACCCTCGTCAGACCGAAGGTTGTGCTCGCTCATCGAGTCGGTGAGCTGCTGCAGCAGCCCGCGCTGATTGCGGTCAAGGTGCCGCGGCACGATCACGTTTACGACGACCCTGAGATCGCCTCGCCGGTGCCCCCGGCCAGGCAGGGGAGGCATGCCCTGCCCACGAACCGTCAGCGTCGTGTGGGGCTGGGTCCCGGGCGGGATCTCGAGCTCGGCCACTCCATCGATCGTCTGCACCTCGACGGTCGTGCCCAGAGCCGCCAACGGTGCCGACACGTCGACCACGGTGACCAGGTCGTCGCCGTCGCGCACGAATCGCGGATCCTCGCGAACCGAGACCAGGACATAGAGATCACCCGGCGGCCCGCCGTGCTCGCCCGCGTGGCCGCGGCCGGCGACGCGAATCCGTTGGCCGTCGGAGATCCCCGCCGGTACGTCGACCGAGATCTTGGCCTGCGAAACGGTCCGCCCGCGCCCCCGGCACGTGCGGCATGGGTTCCGGGGAACACGCCCGTCTCCGTCGCAGACGTCGCAGACCGCCGCCCTGACCATCTGACCAAACGGCGTGCGGGTCACCGCTCGCAGCTGCCCACTCCCTCCACAGCGTGAGCATGTCTCGATCGGGGTTCCCGGCTCTGCGCCGTTGCCGCGGCAGTGCTCGCAGGTGCCCACCACCTCGTAGCTGACCTCCGCGGTCGTGCCGGTGGCCGCCTCGGCTAGATCAACCTGGGCTGCCACGGCGACGTCCGCTCCCTGATGGGCGCCGCCGCGGGAGGCCGTGGCGAAGATGTCCCCGAACGGGCTCGACCCTCCGAAGAATGCGTTGAAGATGTCCGCCACCGAACCGAAGGACTCGAAGTCCGGGGCGTAGCCACCCCGGCGCAGTCCCTCGTGCCCGAAGCGGTCGTACGTGGCACGACGGTCCGGATCGGACAGCACCTCATAGGCCTCCGCCGCCTCCTTGAACTTCTCTTCCGCTCCCGGGTCGTGGCTGTTGACGTCCGGGTGTAGCTCGCGTGCCAGGCGGCGAAACGCCTTTTTGATCGTCGTCTCGTCCGCGTCCCGCGACACCCCCAACACGTCGTAGTAATCCCGCGTGGCACTCATCCGCTAGCGCTCGTCATAGACCTCGGCGACGAAACTCGAAAGCTGGGCGGCTGCGTCCTTGACCGACCGGATCGCCCGCGCGTAATCCATGCGCAACGGACCGATCACCGACACGGTTCCAAGACGTCGTTGCGGAAGTCCGTATCCCGCGGCCACGAGCGCCATCGATCGGAGTTGCGGCATCTCGTTTTCGGCTCCGATCCGCACCACTACCTCCCGCTCGTTCAACGCCGCCTCAAGCGCGCCAAGAAGCGCAACCCGCCGCTCGAGCACGTCCATCAAAGTGTTGAGGTTGGATACGTCGCCCCACCGGTCATCGCGCAAGAGCCTGCTCGTGCCCTCTACGTATAGCGAGTCCCACGAGCTGGCTTCGAGCTCGGTGAACACGGGCGCAAGCGCATCGAGGAACCGGAGCTCCGAGCCGGCGAGCGAGGCGTCGTGGAGACGCTGATGGAGGATCCGCGCGCCGAGCCCCAGACCCACGAGGCGTTCGTTCAGGTAGCTGGCCGCCCAGTCCGTCAGTCCCGGGTCGACAGGCTCCGAGAACGTGAACAGCCGCTTGGTGACGCCGCCGGTGGAGGTGATCACTACCACCATCAACACCTGGGGCTGGAGCACAAGAACCTCGATGTGCCGGATCGTCGAGGTCTCGATCGGAGGAGCGGTGACGATCGCCAGCAGGTTCGTCACCTGTGAGAGCGTCTCTGTGGTCACCCTCATCGCCTCATCGAGCTCCCGCCGCACCAGGGACAGCGACAATCGCGGCGTCTGCTGGACCTCGCCGACCGACAGCAGCCGGTCGACGAAATAGCGGTAGCCGGCTTCGGTCGGCACACGTCCGGCCGACGTATGGGGGTGGGCCAGGAGCCCCAGCTCCTCCAGGCTGGCCAGCTCGCCTCTGATCGTCGAAGGGCCCCATTTCACCTCGCTGGCGAGCAGCTTTGAGCCCACCGGCACCCCGCCATCCAGGTATTCCTGGACGACCTTCCGGAGGACGAGCTTTTGACGCTCGGTCAGCACGCAGCTGATTGTAGGTCGGCCCCTGGGCGCCGCCGGGGCGCCCTCAGCGCGATGTCGACAGCTCCGCCACCCCGTTGCGAATTATCTTCTGGCCGCCCTGTTGGGCTTCGGACTCGATGGTTGCGACGCCGTCGCTTAGCTCGCTGACGGTCCCGCTGACCACGATCTCCTGTTCCGGCTGGCCGATTCCCCGGAACTGGACCGACAAGCGGCGGAGCTGGTCGGGCCCACCCGCCGCGTCGGTGTGCGCCCGAGCCACCTGCGCCATCGTCCAAAGACCATGGAGGATCCGGCCCGGGAGCCCCACTTGCTTGGCGAACTCTTCGTCGATGTGGATCGGGTTGAAGTCGCCAGAGGCGCCCGCGTAGCGGTACGTCACGTGACGATCCGGGGTGACCTTGAGCTCGATGGTGTCGCCCTGATTCACGAGGCACCCCTGACGATCTGCGTCCACGTCCCGGTGCACACCGTCTCCCCGCGCTGATTCTCGGAGACGCTCTCAAACACGTAGAAGTTCATCCCACCTCGCTCGGCGATGTCCTTGACGGTGGCGGTCGACGTGATCTCGTCGCCGGCGATCACCAGAGGCCCCCATACGAACTCCTGGCCTGCGTGGAGCATGCGGGCAAAGTCGATCCCCACATCGGGATCGAGGATCGCGGGACCAACCGAGCGGGCGCCATAGACGACGGCAAACATCGGCGGCGCAACCACATCCGCGTGTCCAGCCTCCCTCGCAGCTTCCACGTCGAAGTAGACCGGGTTTGTCTCGCCGACCGCCGCGGCGTACTCACGGATCTTCTCGCGGCCGACCGCATAGGTGACCGGTTCGTAACGCTTTCCGATCGCATCGGTGTTGATGGCCATGCGCGGCGGCAGTGTACGCGGCCCTGGGCGACCTCGCTCAGAGAATCACCGGAACAGTCCCGCCGTCGACGGACCATGCCGCACCCGCCACATACGAGGCTCGCTCGGAGCACAGGAAAGCGATCACCGCCGCCACCTCCTCGTCCGTGGCAAGCCTGCCGACTGGAGTCCGGGAGGCCACCTGCTCCAAGACCTCCTCGCGGGTGGAGCCACGCGCCTCGGCCATCTGATCGGCCAGGCCGCCCGGAGCCAGCCACAGCTCGGTGCCGACCGGCCCGGGCGCTACCGCGTTGACCAGTACGCCCTTTGACGCGTAGAGGTCGGCGAACGCGCGGGACAGCGACAGCTCAGCGGCCTTCGTGACGGCGTAGGCCATATTCGTTGAGGAGGGTCGCTTGCCCGAGGAGGACGACACGTTGACGATCCGGCCCCAGCCGCGCTCGGCCAGCGCGGGTGCCACCACGCGCATGGCCCGCATCGGAGCCATCACATGCAACTCCCACTGACCTTGCCACTCCTCGTCGGTCAGCTCCTCCAGCGGACGTAGCGCGCTGGTACCCGCGTTGTTGACGAGCGCGTCGATCCGTCCAAACGCGTCGAGGCAGGCTCCGAGCAGGCGCTCACCGGCGTCCGGCTCTGTGATGTCCAGCGCAAGCGTTGCCGTCCGTTCCGATCCGCACTCGGTTGATGCACGCATCAGGGCGTCCTCGGCCCTGCCCACCAGCAGAACCGAGGCTCCTTCTCCGACCAGCGTCCGCGCGGCGGCCAGCCCGATGCCGCGGGAGGCGCCGGTGATCACGCAGGCGCGCTGGCTGAGCCCGAGCTCCATGGCGCGATTGTCACACCAAAGCCTCGGCCAGCACGCGCACGCCGCGAGCGATCGCCGCCTCAGGCTGCCCGGCGTAGCCGATCACCACCCCGCCGTCCCCGACTCCTTCGAACTCCACCCCGCGCTCGGCCGCCGCGCGGACCACCGACGCCGCGTCGGCGCCTTCTGGCAGCACCACCAGCGCATACAGCCCTGCCGCGATGCCGCTGACGCGAGCCTCGGGAACCTCCGCGGCGAGCGCCTCAAGCAGTGCTCTGCGGCGTTCGCGGTAGCGCAGCCGCATGCGGCGCAGGTGGCGGTCGAGCTCCCCCCGGGCCATGAAGTCCGCCAGAGCCAGCTGGGCCAGTACGGGCGGGGCCCCTCCGCTGATGCCCTGTTCGTACGTCAGAGCGCCACTCAACCAGGAGGGGGCAAGGATCCACCCGAGGCGCAGGGCGGGTGCCAGCCGCTTGCTGACAGAGCCGATGTGGCAAACGCGCTCCGGTGCCAGCCCTTGTAGCGCGCCGACGGCCACCCGGTCGTATCGGAGCTCGGAGTCATAGTCGTCCTCGACGACCAATCCGTCCTCCTCCTCGGCCCATTCCAGCAGCGCCGCACGGCGCTCGCTGCTGAGGACGACTCCGGACGGAAAGTGATGGGCGGGCGTCAGCACGACAACCTCGCACTCGGTGGCGGACAGGGCAGCGATGTCAAGACCGTGTTCGTCGACCGGAAGCCCCACGGCCTCGAGCCCGCTCGACTCGGCCGTCAGCCGGTGGCGAGCCCATCCCGGCTCTTCGATCCCAATCCGTTCCACGCCTCGGTCACGCAACGTCCGGCACAGGGAGGCGAATGCTTGAACGAACCCCGCGCACACAAGCGTGTGCTCGGGCTCTGGCAGCGCTCCCCGCGCCCTACCGACGTAGGCCATCAGCTCGTTGCGAAGCTCTACCGTGCCCCGAGGATCGCCGTATCCGAGATCGGAGAAAGTGACCTGCCGGAGCGCGCCACGTAGCGAGCGCGCCCACTGCGTTTGCGGGAACGAGGCAAGGTCCGGGGTGGCCGGATCGAACCGCAGCGCACGAGGCGGCTGGAGCGTGGTGGCCGGCACCGGTGGGCGCTCGATGGCCGACACCGGCGCCACACGCGTCTGCGCCCCCTGGCTCGATATCAGATATCCCTCGGCGCTCAGCTGCGCGTACGCCTCGAGCACCACCCCACGGGACAGGCCCAGCTGGGCGGCAAGCCCGCGTGAGGACGGCAGCTTCGCGCCCGGGGCGAGGCGGCCGCTGCGGACGTGATCACGCAGCGCAGTCTCAAGCTGTTCGTGGAGCGGCATCCCGCGTCCGCGCCGTAACTCCAGCAGCAGATCCGGGCCACCTTCGACCGGTCTGTCCCCGCGCCGGCCAACTGGTCCGCTATTTGAAGCCACAACTGGACCTTAACAGGAGGCCAGTTGGCACATACGCTGCTGGGCATGGATCAGATCACGGTCGTGGGCGGAGGGATTGCCGGCCTTGTGGCAGGGATTTCCTGCGCCGAGGAGGGCGCTCCGGTCCGCCTGCTGGAGGCTCACGACACGCTGGGCGGCCGGGCACGCAGCACCGAGGGTCCGTACAAGGCAAACCTCGGGCCGCACGCGATCCTTGCGTCGAGCCCGTTCTGGGCTTGGTTGGGCGATCGGGGGCTGCTCCCGCCGTACGCCCGACCCCGCCTGTCTGGAGTTCGCTTTCGCTGGCAGGACGACATTCGACGCGTCCCAGCGGTAGGAGCCGCCGTTGCGGCTCTGAGGCTGCGCGGTCGCGTGGCCCCGGTGGACGTCTCATTCCGCACCTGGGCTACCGAGCAGGTGGGAGAGGAGACCGCGGAGATCCTCTCGCGGAGCGCCGGGATCCTCACCTATTACCACGACCCCGGCGAGCTCTCTGCGGCGTTCCTCTGGGAGCCCCTGGTCAGAGGACTGCTGTCGGCTCCCCCCACCGCGCGTTACCCGATCGGAGGCTGGGGCGTCCTCGTGGATCGCCTGCGCCAGCGCGCCGAAGCACTTGGGGTAGAGATCGTGACCTCCTCACGCGTGGAGACGCTCCCTGATCCGCCGGTGATCGTGGCCACCGAGCTGCACGACGCACAAGCGCTGCTGGACGATCGCAGCCTTTCCTGGACGGGCGGCAACGCTGTATGTCTGGACCTTGCGATCAGACACCGGCGCGGAGATCCATTCGTGGTGGTCGACCTTCAGGAGGCAGGCTGGATCGAGCGCTACACGGCCGCCGACAAGACGCTGGCTCCGACCGGTGAGGAGCTGATCCAGGCTCAGATGCCGATTCGCCCGGGTGAATCCGCTGGGTCTGCGATGGCGCGGCTCGAGCGCCTGCTGGACGCCGCGCTGCCCGAATGGCAGAGCAGGGAGACCTGGCGACGCAGGCAGGTGATGGCCGGCCGCACCGGCGCGCTCGACCTCCCGGGCAAGACCTGGCGGGACCGCCCGCGAGTGGATCGCGGAGGCGGAGTGTTCCTCGCTGGCGACATGGTCGCGGCCCCCGGATGCCTGTCCGAGATCGCTTGGGCGAGCGCGCTCGAGGCCGCCCGGCTTGCCACGGCGGCGGTCGGCACCGCCGCTCCAATGGCGGTTCAGCCATGACTCGCGTGATACGGATCGCGCTGGCGCTGGTGGCGGCCGGCCAGGCCGAGATCGGGGTCTGGGGCGTGGCCGCACCTCGGTCGCTGTTCGACACATACCCCGGTTTCGGTCACCACTGGATCGCGGCGCTCGGTACCTACAACGAGCACCTGATCCGGGACTTCGCGGCTGCCGAGCTTGGCTTTGCCGTTCTCCTGGCCTGTGCCGCAATCTGGTTCGAGCGCCGGCTCGTGCTGGTCGCCGGGGGCGCGTTCCTCGCCGCGACCGTCCCCCACTTCGCTTACCACCTCACGACCACCGACGCGTTCAGCACCACCGACAACGTCGCGAGCCTTGTGGCGTTTGCACTCGAGCTGGCGGTCGTGATCGCGGCGATGGCCACCGTTATGCAACCGAAAACGTCGAAAGGAGTCTCTGATGGCACGCATCCAGCCCGCAGAGCCACGAGGGCTAGACCTCGCCCGCCGGTTCATCTTTAGGGCAGCCCGCCGCGCATACGGGCGGCCAATGGAGCCGACCCGAGTGGTTGCCCACCACCCGCGCCTCCTGTTCGGCTACGGGATGGTGGCGATGGCGGCCGACAAGTCCTCGTCGGTCGACCATGGGCTCAAGCACCTAGCCATGCTGCGCGCGGCCCAGCTCATCGGCTGCCAATGGTGTCTGGACTTCGGCTCGTTCCTAGCCCAGCGGTCAGGCTTGTCAGAGGAGAAGCTGCGTGAGCTGTCCACTTGGCGCGAAAGCAGGCAATTCGAGCCGCTCGAGCGCCTGGTGCTCGAGTACACCGACGCAATGACCCACACGCCGGTTGAGGTGGCCGACGAGCTGTTTGCGCAGCTCCGCGAGCACTTCGACGAGCGCCAGATGGTTGAGCTGACGATGGCGATCGCGCTCGAAAATCTGTACTCGCGCAGCAACTGGGCATTTGGGATCGAAGGCGAAGGGTTCTCAGAAGGTATGTACTGCGTGCGGCCTGAGAGCGCCTCGGCGCTCACCTCCACGGCTGCCTGAGCTTCACCCTAGCTGCGCCCCCTCCGCGCAGCACCCCCGTGGTAGCTTGAGCGCGATGGCCGAGGCGCACCTGCCGATGACCACCGCGTTCGAGCTCCCTGGGGTGAAGGTGAGCGAGAACCTTGGTATCTGCTACGGGCTGGTCGTGCGGAGCATGGGGTTCGCGGGGAGCTTTACGGCGTCATTCAGGGCGCTGCGCCGCGGTGAGATTCCCGAGTACACGCAACTGCTGGAGGACTCGCGTCGTCACGCCATCGATCGCATGGTCGAGAACGCCCAGCTGATGGGGGCCGACGGGATCGTCGCGGTCCGTTTCGATTCGTCCGAGATCGGTCAGCAGTTCACCGAGATCGTCGCCTACGGGACCGCGGTGAAGCTCGAGCCCACGAGCTAACCGCCGACCCGTGCGGCTGAGCGACCTCGAACGCGACTACCTGTACGAACAGCTGAAACGCCACGCCGCGGCTGGCCGCCTATCGGTCGAGGACCTCGAACGTCGTGTGGCGGCGGTCGCCGGCGCCGACACCCACGAGATGGCGGCCGAGATCATGGCCGACCTCCCTCCGCTGCCCGAACAGCAGGAGCGCCGCTCGATCTTGCGCAGGCGCGGACACGCGGAGACCGATTCACCGTCGCCCGGCTGGCGCCCAACCGGCGAGCGGTTTCGGGACCCCCGCAGCGGGAAGGTCATGCGGGTGTGGGTGGATACCGGCGGCGGGCGCCACTACGTTCCCGACGAGCGCTGACGGCGGCGCTTGCCGCGTCCATATCCCTGCGGTAGCCTCGTGGTATGCCGGATCAAACGCAGCTACGGGCTTCGGACGCTGATCGCGACCAGGTAGCCGAGCGCCTTCGCCACGCCGCCACCGAGGGGCGCCTCACCGCAGACGAGCTCGAAGACCGCCTGCACGACGCATTCTCCGCACGCACGTATGGTCAGCTCGAGCCGCTGGTGGCGGATCTCCCCGGATCCGCGCCCGCGACCCGGCTTGAGCCGGCACACGCCAAGACTTCCGGCATGGCCATCGCCTCGCTGGCGCTTGGGGTGTTCTGGATGTGGGGCCTCGGCTCGGTCATAGCCCTCTGCCTGGGCCTGATGGCCAGAAGAGAGATCGCTCGCTCGGAGGGACGGTTGTCGGGACGGGGGCTAGCCACGGCCGGGATCGTTCTCGGTGCCCTGGGGCTGCTCGGCGCCGCCGCGATGGCTCTCTTCACAATCGCGCACGGCTTCGTCCACCACCAGTACTACTACCGGTAGGGCGTATGTCCCGGCGGTCGGTCCTCAAGGCATCTGATCACGACCGGGAGAGCGTGGCCGAGCGCCTAGTCGCGCCGCCGGCGAGGGACGCCTGCTCGCCGAGGAGCTGGAGGAGCGGCTGGGGATCGTCTTCTCCGCCCGTACCTACGGCGAGCTCGACGCCGTAGTGGCCGACCTCCCGGCCGAGCCTTCCCGGAGTCCCTCGGGTGCCCCGCTGTGGGTGAAGGCCGGGATTGCCGCGGCTGTCGTCATGGCCGTCCTGGCAGTGTTGGCAGTTGTGGTGCTGCTCGCCCTAGGACTCGCGGGTGCCTGGGTGGCATGGGTGTTCTTCGCCTGGCTGTTCTTCGGCAGAAGGGGGCGCGCCTGCCGCCGCGGACACTCGGGCCGCCCCGCTAGAGCCGTCCGGAGCGCCGGAACACGTGCCGGTGTCCCCGGCGGCAGGACCGCCTCCCTCCTCTAAGACCGAGAGCTCTCCCCCAACTCAAGGACGGCCAGGAAGGCCTCCTGGGGCACCTCTATCCGCCCCACCTGCTTCATGCGCTGCTTGCCCCGCTTCTGCTGCTCCAGCAGCTTGCGCTTGCGCGTGATATCTCCGCCGTAGCACTTGGCCGTGACGTCCTTGCGGTAGGCCTTGATCGTCTCACGGGCCACGATTCTCGAGCCGATCGCCGCTTGAATCGGGACGTCGTACTGCTGGCGCGGAATCTTCTCGCGGAGTTTCTCGGTCAGCGTCCGGCCGGACTCGTACGCCTTGGATCGGTGGACGAGCATCGACAGCGCGTCGATTGGTTCGCCGGCCAGCAGGATGTCCAGCTTCACGAGGTCGGACTCCCGGAGGCCGAGCAGGTCGTAGTCAAGCGACGCATACCCCCGGGTGCGGGATTTCAGCTGGTCGAAGAAGTCGAGCACGATCTCGGCCAGCGGCAGGTCGTAGGTCAGCTGCACGCGCTCCTGACTAAGAAAGTGCATGCCGGAGTGGTCGCCGCGGCGCTCCTGGCAGAGCTCCATGATCGCTCCGACGTACTCCTTGGGGGTCAGGATGGATGCGCGGATGTACGGCTCACGTACCGTTGCCACGCGCGCTGGCTCAGGCATGTCGTTGGGCGAGTGGACCGGGATCGTGGCCCCGTCGGTGAGCGTGACCTCGTACTCCACGCTCGGCATCGTCGCCAGCAGCTCCAGGTCGTACTCGCGCTCCAGGCGCTCGCGCACGATGTCCATGTGCAGGAGCCCCAGGAAGCCGCAGCGAAACCCGAACCCCAGAGCATCGGATGTCTCAGGCTCCCACGACAGCGCCGCGTCGTTGAGCGAGAGCTTTTCCAGCGCGTCGCGAAGGTCGGGGTAGTCGTCTGAGTCGATCGGGAACAGCCCGCAGAAGACCATCGGCTTGACCTCGCGGTAACCCGGGAGCGCCTCGTTGGCTGGATTCGCGTTGCTGGTGAGAGTGTCGCCGACGCGGAGCCGGGTCACGTCCTTGATCCCCGTGATCAGGTACCCCACCTCGCCCGGGCCCAGCGAGCCGGCCGACGTCATTTGCGGAGTGAAGAACCCAATGTCGTCTATGTCGGCCTCGGTTCCCGCCTGCATCGCGCGGACCGCCTCGCCCTTGGTGAATGTGCCGTCGACCACCCTGATGTAGGCGATCACGCCGCGGTACTGATCGAACTCCGAGTCGAAGATCAGTGCGCGCGGTGGCCCGTCTGGATTGCCCGTCGGCGGCGGAACACGCGCGATCAATTCGTCCAGCACCTCGGTGACCCCCTCGCCGGTCTTGGCGCTGATGCGCCGGACGTTGCCGGCCGGCTCGCCGAGTAGCTCGGCCACCTCCTCAGCCACGCGCTCTGGCTCGGCTCCGGGCAGGTCGACCTTGTTCAAGCAGGGGATCAGCTCAAGCCCGGACTCCACCGCCAGATACGCGTTGGCGACCGTCTGAGCCTCAACGCCCTGGGAGGCGTCCACCACCAAGAGCGCTCCCTCGCAGGCCGCCAGC
Source organism: uncultured Solirubrobacterales bacterium (assembly GCA_963756965.1). Lineage (GTDB taxonomy): Bacteria > Actinomycetota > Thermoleophilia > Solirubrobacterales > Solirubrobacteraceae > Palsa-465. The sequence goes on along the minus strand of CAVWPT010000007.1, from coordinate 317,602 downwards.
GACCTCGAGACCTCATATGTGAAGTCGACGTGCCCAGGGGTGTCGATCAGCTGCAGCTGGTAGGCCTGACCATCCCTGGCCGATTCGTAGAACACCCTGACCGCCTGAGCCTTGATGGTGATCCCGCGCTCGCGTTCGAGCTCCATCGAGTCGAGCACCTGGGAGCGCATGAGCCGCGGGTCTACGGTGTGGGTGAGCTCCAGGATGCGGTCGGCCAGCGTCGACTTGCCGTGGTCGATGTGTGCGATGACCGAGAAGTTGCGGATGCGGGCTTGGTCAGCGATGCACCAAGGGTATTGGCGCCCTCAGGGGCGCGGCAGCCGCGCCAGCTCCCGCACGGCACTGCGACCGGCGACGCCCATCCCCAACAGCCCGCCGAAGATCGCGACGGCGTCGATCGACTTGCGGCCACGCTTGTTCCAGTAGTCGTCCTCCAGGTCCAGCCAGAGTGCGAACTCGTCAAGCGTCAGCGCAGCCGCCACTCCATAGGTTGCGGTCGTGATCCGTGACGCCCATCGCCGGCGGGGGTTTTCCCCGGTTCCCAGCTGGTAGGTCCACGCGTATCCGAGACCCAGCAGTCCCAGAATGCCGAAGGTGGAGTGGTGAATGTGGGTGCCGCCGGCCGAGAGGTTGCCGAAAGGGCCGACTCCGTTCTTGATGGCGTGGGTTATGCCCCGGGCTGTTCCGAACGCCGTCGTGAAGCCCAGCGCGCTGAGGAACCCGCGCTCGCGGCGAGGGTCCTGGAGGTGGCGGTCGTAGAAGCCACGGATGTCCATAGCTTGAGTACTACCCCGGTCGGAGGCGTTGCCGAACCAAATTTTCGATTTGGCGCCCCTCGGGCACGCGCATGGCGAGGATCAGCTTCGCGTACAGGGCGCCGGCAACCGCTATCGCTATCCCGACCGCCAGCAGCTCGACGACAAAAGAGTGGCCGAGCAGCTCGTCGAACAGCGCCCAAACGCCACGCGCTACCGCGGCCATGATCACGGTCGCGACGATGATCCTCGCGGTGATCATCAGCGTCTGGGCGCCCTCCAAGCGTCCGTTGAAGCCCACCCGGAGCCGGTACAGCTGGAGGGCGGTCATCACGGCATTTGCTGTGGCGGTGCCGATCACCAGACCCGCGATCCCCAACGGCTTGTAGAGGGCAACGCTGACGACAATGTCCACGACCATGTTCATCGCCGCGAGCTTGGTCGGGATCCATGGTCGCTTCAGCGCGAAGAAGGTCCGCGTCAGCAGCAGGTTGACCCCGGCAAACGGGAGGCTGAAGGCAAACCAGAACAGCGCGACAGACACCAGGTGCGTCGAATGCGCGGTGAACTCCCCTCGCTGGTAGACGATTCGGGTGATGGGGGTTGCGAGCACCACCAGCAGCGCGGCAGACGGGATCAGCAGCAGGTTGATCTGACGGATCCCGTTGCCGAGGGTGCGGCGCATCCCGCCGGGGTCGCGCCGCGCGGCCATCCGGCTCAGGGTGGGGAACAGCACCGTCGCCACCGCCACGCTGAACACCCCCTGCGGGAGCATGTAGATCCGGAATGCGTTGTCGATCGCCCGCGGCGCCTGGTTTGACACGAGCGAGCCGAAGCCAGCGTTGAGGAAGATGTCGAGGTTGACGATCCCGATGCTGATCGTCACCGGCAGGAACAGGATCAGGACCTGGCGGACCCGCGAGTCGTGCCAGTCGATCGCAAAGCTGAGCCGGAAGTCGATCCGCCGCAGCGCCGACGCCACCATCAGCAATTGGACCACAGTCGCCGCCAGCCAGGCGATCGCGTATGCGTACAGCTGGTTGCCGCCATGAAACTGCGGCCGGAGCACGACCAGCAGGATCAGGATCACCAGATTCCAGACCGCGGGCGCGAGCGCGGGAATCGTGAACTCGTCGTAAGACTGGAGGACCCCCACGAGCATTCCCGTGAGGCTCAGCAGCAGCACGACCGGGAACAGGACGCGCGACAACCCGGCGGTCAGAACCGTGGCCGAATGGTTGAGGCTGCCGGTGATGAGCGGAACGACCAGGCCGGCTATCCCAACCCATAGCAGCGTCAGCGCCCCCAGCCCAACGAGGATGATCCAGAACAGCGTCGATGCCACACGGAAGGCCTCCCGCTTGCGGCCGTGGTGCAGCAGCTCCGTGAACACCGGAACGAACGCCGCTGACAGGGCAGCCTGCGAGAACAGGTTGCTGAACAGGTTGGGTACCTGTGAGGCGAGGGTGAACGCCGACGCGGCGGCCGTTGTTCCGAAGAAGCTGGCGGCGACGATCTCGCGGCCCAGCCCGGCGACCCGTGAGAGGGCCGTCGCCAGGGCGAAGATCGCGGTGCTCAGTGCGATGCGTCGCCGGGGCGGGGTGGGCCCAGCCGCCGGTGGCGGATCGCCGGATGCGATCGTCTCGGTTTCCAAGACCGCCGCTATAGTACGGGCGGGCTGCGGCGGTAACTCCGCAGCTTTTCCTGTCATGGCGAACATTCCTTCGCAGAAGAAGCGGATCAAGCGCGCCGAGCGTGAGCGGCTCGAGAACCGTCGCTACACGACGAAGATCAAGACGTACTTCCGGCGCCTTGAGCGTGCCGTCGCCGAAGCCGATGCCGACCAGGCCGATAGCGAGCACCGGGCACTCATGCAGACGATCGACAAGGCGGTCAAGCGCGGGGCGATCCACCGCAACAACGGTGCTCGCAAGAAGTCCCGCGCCGCCCGGCTGCGACGCGGCACCGCATAAGTCACCAACTCAGGGCTGATGGGCGAGCTTCCCTTGCCGGCCACTACGACGACCGATCAGATCTTCTTCGAGCTTGATCACTTCGAGCGCGCCGGTGAGGATCGGCTCGAGCTGATCGGCCGGTGGTATGGCGTTCGAGGCCGGCGCTTCGTACGCCCCACGCTTACGCTCACATCCGGCGAAGAGAGACTTCGCGCGCTTGCCGACCTGGAGCACAAGCCGTGGGCGGCCGAGGATGGCGAGGAGTGGCGGGCCGCATTCCCGTGGGAGGCCGACGACGTTGCCGGGGCCCAGTTGGCTGTGGCTCCAGACATAACTGTGCAGCTTCCCGCCCCCGGCGCCAACGGCGGCACCTCACGACGGCTGGAGGTGGCGATGCCCGAGCGGGCTCGCAAGGCAGCGTCGCGCACCCGTTCGAAGGGCGCGACGCCAGACCCGTTTGCCGTCGCCGCCCGTGAGCCCGCGCCCCCGCGTGAGCGCGAGCCCACTCGTCAGTCTGAGCCCGCGCGCGACCCGCGAGTCCACCCCCGAGCCCCAGCTCCAGGAGGCCGGCCGGAAGCTCGACGAAGCACGCACCGAGCTCACAGGCCTGCGCCGAGAGCTCGAGGACGCGCGGGACGCACTCGAGCGCTCGCATGCAGCGCACTCGGAGCTCGAGGCCGCGTTCGAGAAGCGCAACGGCGTCATCAACGAGCTTCGACAGGCCCTGGCCGAGCAGGCGAAGAGCGAGCGCGAGCGAACGCGCAAAGAGCACGACCGGACACAAAGCGAGCGGGAGCGCGCCCCGATGCTTGCCGAGCGGGAGGCTGCGGTGGACGAGCGTGAGGCTGCGCTTCGCGAGCGTGAGGCGGGGCTCGAACAGCGTGTGGCACCTCTCAGCGAGCGCGAGCGCAGGTGGGCCTCGCATGCCGCAAAGCTCGACGAGCGCAAGCGCGCGCTGGACTCACGCGCGGTGCAAATCGAGCAGCACGAGCTTGAGCTGGTCGCCCGCGCAGGGGAGTTCGAGATGCGTGAGCGCAGGCTGGCGTCACGCGCGGCTGAGCTTGACCAGCGTGACCGAGCGCTCGCCGAGCAGGCCGAGCGGCCGAGCGGCACCGCACCCCGGCCCACCCCGCGCGTGGAGCTCGCTCCAGCGGGCCGTCCCACCTGGATGACCTGGCTTCAGCGAGCCTTTGCGGTCGCGTTCCTGCTTGTGCCGATCCTGGCCGTCGCCGTCATCACCAAGCTGATCTAGGACGCGGCGGCGATCCGCTACAGCGCGGCGGCGATCCGGTCGATCGCCCGCACCCCCGCGGTGTCTTCGCTGGACACGTCAGGCCCGCCTCCGCGTGAGGCCAACTCCAGGTCGGCGATCTCTTCGACGCTGCGGCGCAGCCGATCGGCACCAAGGCGCCGGGCATCCGCGATCAGCCGGTCGGCGGCCCGCGAAGGCATCCGGAGCTGACGTTTGATCTGGGCCGGAGATTCGCCCCGGTTTAGCGCCGTCGCGACGCCTTCCGCGGTCCGGAGGCGTTGCGACATCCAGTAGATGAGCCCGGGAAGTCGCTCGCCCTGCTCGCGTAGTGCGAGATAGGTGGTGAGCGCGGCATTTTGATCGCCGCTTAGCAATGCATCGGCGAGCGACCAAGCACGGCGCTCGGCCGACCGCGCGCTCAGCGCCTCTACCTCGTCCAAGCCCACCTTCCGTGGAACCGCCGCGGCGAGGGCCAGCTTCTCCAGCTCACGCAGCAACCGTTGCTGGCGGTCACCGACATGCTGGATCAGAGCTCGAGCGGCGTCGGGATCGAGCTCCAGTCCCAGCCCGCGCCCCTGCGCGGACACCCACTTGGGCAGCTCCCACGGCTTGACGCTCTGTTCTGCACTGACATCGCCACCCGCGCCGACAACCGCATCTCGCAGCCGGGTGGACACTTTCGACCTTCCATCCTCGCGGGCGAAGAACGCGACCGTCGTCTCCGAGCTGACGCTCTGGAGCGCCGCCTCCAGAGGCCCGAGATCCTTTTCCCGCCAACGTTCGACTCCATCCACGATCAGGAACCGGCGGCCGATCGCGAAGGTCATCATGCTCAGGGACACCGCCACTTCCTCCGGCGTGGCCCGGTCGCCCTCGAATACCTCCACTCCCTGAGCTCCGCTCTCGCTCTCGGCGAGCGCACGCAACCGAGCCCGGCGCTCCGCGATGCGCCCATGATCGTCGCCGTGAATCAGGTAAGCCGGCTTGAACGTCGGCACCAGACCAGTCTATGTCGCCTGCTCGACGGCCTCCTCCGCGGAACCCACCGCGCGGACGCCCTCGATTTCCCAGCTGCCCACGCCAACCACCGGGATCCCGGCCTTGAGCGCGAGGGCGATCTCCGAGAGCGTCCCGTAGGCGCCGCCGACGGCGACCACAGCGTCGGCCGCGCGGACCACGAGCCCGTTTCGCAAATCGCCAAGCCCGGTTGGGATCGACACGGTCACCCACTGATTGGCTTCGGAGCGGTTGTTGCCCGGGAGGATCCCGACGGTGGTCCCGCCGCTCTTCATTGCTCCACGCGATGCTGCTGCCATGACCCCTCCCCGCCCCCCGGTCACAACTATCGCGCCGCTGCGAGCGAGTCCGGCCCCGACCTGCTCCGCAGTTGCCTCCTCCTCGGCGGTCGCGTCGGCTGGACCCACCACCGCGATATAGCGCGTCACCGCACCACTACGTTCACCAGCTTGTCGGGCACGACGATCACCTTGGCCACATCGTGCCCGTCGATGTGCGCCAGGACGCCCCGGGCAGTGAGACAGAGCCGTTCGAGCTCCTCGCGGGGAGCTCCGGTGGGGGCGCTGACCCGGTCTCGCACCTTCCCGTTGACCTGGCAGACGAGCTCGAACGTCGCGGTCTGGAGCATGTCCGGATCCGCGGCCGGCCAAGGATCCTCCCAGACACGGCGTTTGGTGAGCTGCTCATAGATCTCTGACCCGAGGTGCGGCGCAAATGGAAACACCAACGAGGCCGCGGTCGCGGTAGCGAACGCGCGGGCCACCGGGTCGGCGTCCGGATACAGGTAGATCTCGTTGAGGAGCTCCATGATCGCTGCAATTGCGGTGTTGAAGGAGAAGCGCGCCATGTCAGCGGTGACCTTCTCGATCGCCCAGTTGGCCTTGCGTGTCAGGAGCAGATCGTCGCCCTGTGGATCCGCGGGGGGAGCGCCGCTGCCGTCGACGCCGGCCAGCTCCTCTCCCTGTCGCCAGAGCCGCGCCAGGAACCGGTGCACTCCCTTCACCCCGGTGTCAGACCACGCGGCGTCTTGCTCCGCCGGCCCCATGAACAGGACGTAGCAGCGTGCCGCATCGGCTCCGTAGCGCTCGATGATGTCGCGCGGCGCAACGACGTTGCCTTTGGAGCTCGACATCTTGTTGCCGTCTCCTCCGAGGATCATTCCCTGGGTGAACAGGGCCCCGAAGGGCTCCTCGGCGGCCAGCAACCCCATGTCGGCCAGCGCCTTCATGAAGAAGCGCGCGTACATCAGGTGCAGGATTGCGTGCTCGACTCCTCCGATGTACCGGTCCACGGGCATCCAGCCGTCCACCACCTCGCGATCCCACGACGCTTCGTCGTTGCGAGCGTCGCAGTAGCGAAGGAAGTACCAGCTGGAGTCGACGAACGTGTCCATCGTGTCGGTCTCACGATGCGCCTGACCACCGCATCTGGGGCAGCTGGTGTTGACCCATTCCTCGGCGGTCGCAAGCGGCGAGCGTCCTCGGGGCTGATAGTCCTCGACTTCGGGCAATGTCACCGGCAGCTCATCCTCTCCTACCGGGACCATTCCGCAGTCGGGGCAATAGACCACCGGGATCGGACACCCCCAATAACGCTGCCTGGAGACGAGCCAGTCACGGAGCTTGTAGCTGACCGAGGCGTGACCTCTGCCCTCTCGGTCCAGCCACGCGACGATTGCGTCATAGGCCTCGCGATTGTCCATTCCGTCAAAGCGGTCAGAGTTCGTCATCGGGCCGTCGCCTGTGTAGGGCAGCTCCTCATCCTCCGTGCCGATCACGCGCCGGACCTCCAGGCCGAACACCTGCGCGAACTCGTAGTCACGCTCGTCGTGGGCGGGAACGGCCATGATCGCGCCCGTGCCGTACTCCATCAGCACGTAGTCGGCTACGAACATCGGGATCTGCTCTCCGTTGACGGGATTGGTCACGGTGCGGCCCAGCTGCACGCCGGTCTTCGGCTTATCGGCTGCACCCCGCTCTTCGAGTGATTCGGTCAGAGACCGGTTGATGTACTCCTCCACCTGGTCTTCGTGGTCGGTGCCCCTCGCCAGCTTCAGAACGTCCGGATGCTCGGGCGCCATCACGAAGAACGTGGCGCCGAACAGAGTGTCCGGGCGGGTGGTGAATACCGGGTAGTCGATGTCGAGCTCTTCGCAGCGGAAGGTCACCTCGGCCCCCTCACTACGCCCGATCCAGTTGCGCTGCATCGTCTTCACGTGCTCGGGCCAGTCGATCTCTTCCAGACCGTTCAGCAGCCTGTCGGCGTAATCGGTGATGCGGAAGAACCACTGCTCGAGCTGGCGCAGCTCCACCTCGTGTCCGCACCGCTCACAGCGGCCATCGACCACCTGCTCGTTCGCTAGAACGGTCTGGTCGTAGGGGCACCATTTGACCGCGGCTTCCTTCCGGTAGGCGAGGCCACGCCTGAGCAACGCCAGAAAGATCCACTGGGTCCACCGGTAGTACGAAGGATGATGGGTTGAGAGCTCACGGCTCCAGTCGATCGAGATCCCCCAGCGATGGAACCAGTGACGGTAGGCGGCAATCGATTTGTCGGTCGCCTCACGGGGGTGAATCCCCGTCTTGATCGCGTTGTTCTCGGCCGGCAGCCCGAACGCGTCGTATCCCATGGGATGGATCACGCGGCGGCCGATGCGACGGTGGAAATGAGCGATTGCGTCGCCCAACGCGTAGTTCTTCAGGTGGCCGATGTGGGGCTCACCGCTGGGGTACGGAAGCATCTCCAGGACGTAGGACTTCTCGCGCGCGTCCGGCTGGTTTCCGACTTCCCAGGTGCGCTCACGAGCCCACAGCTCCTGCCACTTGGGCTCGATCCGCGTCGGTTCGTAGCGTCGAGCGCTCATGATCAGGAGGTTACGCATCCCCATACGAGGTGGCGATCTTGCATTCCGTGCGGAAGCCGGCTCTACCATTCCGCGCCGTGGCCAACGAGCAGGACATAGCCACCGAAGCGGTAGGAGCGGGCCGGCCCGAGACGGCCGCGGGTGCGGCCACGGCAGCAGAGCGTGTGGCGACGATCGTCGCGGCCGCTGAGCAGGCGGCCCAGAAGATCCGTCACGAGGCCGAAGCTCGCATGGAGGACCGGATCGCCGAGGGCGAGCGCGCGGCCGAGTTCAGAGTCAAGGCCGCTGAGGCGGAGGCGCAGGAGGCGATCAAGCTCGCACGTGAGGAGGCCACGCAGATACGTGCCGAGGCCAACCAGGCCAGGAGCACCGCGGAGCGGAGGGCGCAGTCGATCGTCGCCGACGCGCGCAAGGCTGGCGAGGAGATCGTCGCCGACGCGCGCGAGCGTGCCTCCGAGATCCGCGCCGAGGCCGAGGAGCGCGCGCACGGCCTGCTGGCGGACGCCCGCGATACCGCTGCCGGGGTCCGGGCGGAGGGCATAGAGCTCGTCTCGCAGCTGCGTGAGATGGGTGACGTCCTGCGCTCCAACGCCGACCGCCTCCTCCGGGATGTTCAGCGCATCCACACGCGCATGACGCGGGATCTTGACCGGGCGGCCCCCGGCGGAAGATCAACGGCGTCCGCATCCGGCGAGACCACCGACGTGGAAGGGGAAGCCGATGCCGCTGCCCGATCCTCCAGCGGCGAGGTGATTGATGTGCCGGAGTTCATGCCTCGGCGATAGGGCTCGCGCCGAGCTTCGGCGCGGTGGGTACGCTCCCTAGATGGATCGTTCTCGTGTTCCAGAACGAGAGGTGGCGGTCATTGGAGCGGGGTTCTCCGGGATTGGAGCCGCAATCCTCCTTGACAAGGCGGGGTTCTCCAATTATGTCGTCATCGAGGAGGGCGATGGGGTCGGCGGCGCGTGGCATTGGAACACCTATCCGGGGATCGCGGTCGACATCCCCTCATTCAGTTACCAGTTCTCGTTTGAGACGCGCGCACAATGGTCGCGCGTGTACGCGCCCGGGGATGAGCTCAAGAACTACGCCGAGCACTGTGTGGACAAGTACGGCATCCGCGACCGCATCCGCTTCGGCACCCGCGTCACGGGCGCGACTTTCGATGAGCAGGACGACGTCTGGCGGCTTGACACCCAAGACGGAGACACGATCACCGCGAGGTTCGTGATCAACGCTGCTGGCGCGCTGTCACAGCCGAAATATCCAGAGCTCGTTGGGCTTGATGATTTCGAGGGGCAGACGATGCACACCTCGCGTTGGGACCACACTGTCGAGCTGGAGGGCAAGCGTGTCGGGATCGTCGGCACCGGCGCCTCCGCCATTCAGGTCATTCCGGCCATTGCACCGGATGTGGCGAAGCTGACCGTCTTCCAGCGCACGCCGATCTGGTGCCTACCGAAACCGGACCGGCCGCTTGGCGCCCGCGAGCGGTGGCTGCTGCAGAACGTTCCGGGCGCACGGCTGGCGGCCCGGCTGCTGAGCCACCTGTTCGTCGAGCTTAACTTCCCGCTGGCGGCGCATTTTTATGGGATCGTGCCGCTGGCCGACCGCGGCGAGGCGGTGGCGCGGGCGTTCCTGGAAAAGCAGGTTCACGACCCTGCGGTTCGCGACAAGCTGACGCCCCGCTACAGCCTTGGCTGCAAGCGGCCGAGCTTCCACAACGAGTACCTGGCGGCCTTCAACCGCCAGAACGTCGACCTTGAGACGGCGCTGATCGAACGCGTCACGGACGCCGGCGTGCGCACCACCGTCGGCGAGCATGAGCTGGACGTGCTCATCCTGGCGACCGGGTTCAAGGTGCTGGAGGCGATCTTCCCCGTCTACGGCCTCGGCGATGTCGAGCTGGACGCGTGGTGGGACGAGCACCGCATGCAGGCCTACGAGGGAGTAAGCGTCCCCGGATTTCCGAACTTCTTCCACATCATCGGACCATATGGCTTCAACGGTGCCTCGTTCTTCCTGCTGATCGAAACTCAGATGCGCCACATAAACCGCTGCCTGAAGCAGGCGCGGGAGAACGGCTCCACGCGCGTCGAGGTGACCGCCGAGGCCAACGAGCGCTACTGGAAGCAGATGCTCGGGCGCAGGCACAACCAGATCTTCTTCCGTGGCGCGTGCGCCACCGCCAACAGCTACTACTTCGACCGCCACGGCGACGTCCCGTTCCGCGCGAGCCCCAGCCTCGAAACGATCTGGCGAAGCGCTCGCTTCGATCTGGACGACTACCGTTTCGAGGCAGCGGCGTAAACGGCTCCGCCGGCCGCCCGTGATCGGGGGTTGCGCACCCTGTTTTCTCCTGCCGATCGCGCGAGTTACAGGCGCTGGCTTAGTCCATCTGCGGTTGGTGCCGGCTCGAAACGGCCAAGAGGCATGTACTACGCTTGCGCATGCCTTCGACTTCGAAGGGGCTGTAGCTCAGCTGGGAAGAGCGCCGCACTGGCAGTGCGGAGGTCAGGGGTTCGAGTCCCCTCAGCTCCACTCGCCGCCCGAGCCCGGTTTGAGCATCTCAATCGGCTCTAATCCTTCCACGACCGCGCCCCGCCCCGCCTAAGCCGCCCGGCACTGCGGGCAGACGCCCGAGATCACCAGCTCCGCCCGCTCGGGCTCAAATCCGGACCTTCTGGCGGAGGTCAGCAGGACCACAGGATCCAACTCTCCGTCGACGTCCCGCACCTCTCCGCAGACACGGCAGACCGCGTGCTGGTGGGGGTCCAGCCGGGCGTCATATAAGGCCGGTCCACCCGCGTCGAACCTCCTCACGAGGCCCAGGTCGACCAGGAGCTCGAGCGTCGCGTAGACCGTGGGCGTCGCGGTACCCGGCAGTGACTCACGAACCGCTACGTGGATCTCCTCGGCCGTGCAGTGAGTGGCCCGCCGCCGTAGCTCACGGAGAATCACCAGCCGCTGCGAGGTGACTCTGTGCCCCCGTGACCGCAGCAGCTCCACGAGATCGCGGTCGATGACCTCAGCCTTATCTGTCGTGACGCTCATAGCGATTAGGGAAGCCTAATTGAAATTAGTTGTTATAGTAGCACTAATGTCTGAAGGTTCGCCCAGCGCCCAGGTCAGCGAGGCCATCAGCCGGTTTCGAGGACTCGACGAGGACGCGCTCGTGCTCCGCTACATCCAGCCTGGGCTGGTGGGGCTCATCGACGGGACGCTCTCGACCCTCGCCCCCATCTTCTCGGCCGCGCTCCTTTCGGGCTCGCACACCGCCCTGTTCGTCGGGCTCGCAACCGCGGTGGGCGCGGGTATCAGCATGGGCTTCTCCGAAGCCCTCTCGGACACCGGGACGGAAACGGGACGTGGCTCGGCTATCGCCCGCGGAGTGGTCACCGGCGCGATGACGACCCTCGGCGGAGTGTTTCACTCCCTCCCGTTCGTGATCCCAGACCGAATACCGCCCTGATCATCGCCGGCATCGTGGTGGCGTGCGAGCTGGTGGCCATCTCGCTGATTCGCAAGCGCTTCCTCTCGGTGCCCCTGCGGCTGAGCCTTGTGCAGGTCGCGCTGGGCGGCGCGTTGATCGTCGCCGCGGGCGTCCTCCTTGGTAGCGCTTAGCCCGGCCGCGCCAGGCCCGCTCGGCCCCGCCACTCAGACCCTAAGCCCCGCCCCCCTTTGCGCGCTCCAGCGCAGCGGGCGGCGCCAGCGACGCATCCCCCCGGATCAGCTCGAGGGCCCGATCAGCCACTTCCACGGCCTGGGCGCCATCTATCGAGTCGTCGGCGAGAGCCAGGGCCAGCAGCACCTGACGCAGAAGCTCGGGGTTCCCGGTGTCGGGAGGCGGCCCCGCAGGAGGTAGCGCTCGAATGTTGGCCAACAGACGAGATGCGTTCATGCCCCCGCCGAACAGGCGGCCTGGGTGTCGGTCGGGAACCGTCAGCGCGATCCCGCCGGTGGCTGGATTGACCACGTTCACCTTGCTGCGAGTCCCCGAGCGCTCGAGCGCCAGGCGGTAGCCAGAGAGCCGCAGGTACCCAAGCTGGGCCGCCAGCTGACTGAACGTAATCGCCTCGGCCTCGCCGCGAACGCGGGGGTTGTGGAAGGAGATCTGGGTACCCGCGGTCGGCACGGCGGGGTCCGCCTCGGGCGCCACGAGCAGGAAGATCTGCGGGCCCAATCTGCCTGCCCCCACGCCCGCCACCTCGGCCAGCAGCTGGTACCCGCCCAGCCCCAGCGCCCCTACGATCCCACCGGGCAGGGGGTTCTTCTCGAGGTGGCCGGGCGGGAACCACGCCGATGATGCCGACCCTTCCACCGTCAGCTGTCCGTCAGGCCTCGAATGATCCCGCCAACCAAACCGGCGCCACCCTCGGTAGCGCCCCGGCTACCGCCACTCTCCTGCGGGGGGTGGTAGTACATGCTCTGCAGGCATACCCGACCCGGGCCGGTGAACCGGTTGAAGATCAGCTGACCCGCTCCCGCGGCTAGGAATCCGGTCTTGAACCCCATGATCTCCTGGTTCATCTGTACCGAATGGTCGCGGTAGACCCAGCCGCCAGGGTCCACATCGATCGTCTCGCCGGCCTCCAAAACCTTTTCGAACAGGTTTCCGTATCCATGGAGCCAGACCACGCCCTCCTGGTCGCCGGCCGTGAAGTGATCGACCCAGAATCCGCCGCCGTAGAGCATGTTTGCGAACCCCTTGATCCGGGCGTAGTCGTACTCGACGTGACCGGTGGCCGCCAGGAACTGGTGCTCACGGACCATGATGCTCTCGCCCGGCGCGAGGTGAAGCGCCGCCACGTGACCCGGCGCGTCACGGCTGAACGCAATCTCCCCGCCCGACTGGGTCTCCAGCTGAATCAGCGGCATCCCGCCGAAGACTCGCCGTTTGAGCCCCTTCTTCAGTGGGTGCAGGCCAATGTTGAGGCTCGGCCACTTCCACAGGAGCGCGTGGTGCTCGAAGTAGATCGGGACTGACCCGTCGAGCCTCATGTGCAACACGGGCACCAGCTCGCCCTCGATGCGATAGGTGACCCCAGGCGCGCTTCCCTCCGGGACCTGAGTGGGCAGGATCTGCGGCGCGTCAGCCATCTCGTCTCCTTTTGCCTGCGGGCAGGAGCAGCCAGAGAGCCCCAACCCCCGTTTGCTTTCGGGAAGCTACCGCTTCCTGAAAGCGCTGCCAAGACCCGTCAGCGCGCCCCCGCGCCCACCGCGCTTCTGGACGACGGCGCCTCTCCCCAAAGCTGCTCCAGCCTGTAGTACTCGCGCGTCTGCGGGGTGAACACGTGAACCACCACATCCAGGTAGTCCATGAGGATCCACTGACCACCCGGCAGACCCTCTACGCGGCGAGGCAACATGTTGTGCTCGGCCTTCATCCCCCCATAGATGGCGTCGTGGATCGCCTTGGTCTGCCGGGCGCTGCGTCCGCTACAGATGACGAAGTAGTCCGTGTAGCCGATGATCCCGCGGAGGTCGAGCGAAACCACATCGACGGCCTTACGGTCCTCGGCGAACCCAACCACGGCCTCCTTGATCTGCTCGGGCGTCATCGGGCGCTTCGATACAGGCCGTGTCGATCGACGTACTCGCGCACGCTGTCGGGCGTCAGGTACCTCGTTGCGATCCCATTTCGCACCCGCTCCCGGATCATCGTCGAGGACACCCCGATCTCGGGCATGTCGAAGAAGCAGGTTTTCTCGCAGCCATCCACCTTGGCCAGCGCCTCCTCGATCGCTGCGCGGTCGGTGCCGGGCCTTCCCGCAACCGCCAACGTGGCCATCGACAGCACCTGTGACGGCTCTCGCCAACGCGGAAACCCCGCTGCCACATCAGCCCCCACGATCAAGAACAGGTCACTATCGAGCATTTGTGAGCGCAGCAGGGTGAGGGTATCGACCATGTACGACGGTCCTTCCCTCTGGGCTTCGACGTCAGAGACCTCAAAGCGCTCGGTGTCGTCGGCAATCGCTGCTCGACACATCGCCAGCCTGTGCTCGACCCCCGGCTCTTCGGGCACGTCCTTGTGTGGTGGCATTCCGGCCGGAATCAGCACCACCCGATCGAGCCCGAGCTGAAGCTTGGCCTCCTGGGCGCAGACCAGGTGGCCCAGGTGTGGCGGATTGAACGTGCCGCCGAGGATGCCGATGCGCACAGAGTCCAGAGCGCGGTGTCAGGGACGGACGTGACCAGCACCCTCGACCAGGTACTTGAACGTGCACAGCTCACGAAGCCCGATCGGTCCGCGGGCGTGGAGTTTCTGGGTCGAATTCCCGATCTCCGCGCCAAGGCCGAACTCGTAGCCGTCGGTGAAACGCGTGGACGCGTTCACGTAGACGCAGGCCGCATCGACGTCGAGCTGGAATGAGCGCGCCGCCTCGGTGTTGCGGGTAACGATCGCCTCGGAGTGGCCGGACCCGTACTGGTTGACATGCTCGATCGCTTCCGCAGCGCTGTCCACGACCTTGACGGCGAGCTCCAGCGCCAGGTACTCGGTCATCCAGTCCTCCTCGGTCGCGTCGGTCAAGGCAACGCCGTCGGCGAGCTGGCGTGCGCGCTCGTCCCCGTGCAGCGTCACGCCGGCGGCGCTGAGCGCCCGCAGGACGCCGGGGAGAAACACCTCAGCCACGTCTGCATGGACCAGCAGCGTCTCAGCCGCGTTGCACACGCCGGGACGCTGAAGCTTGGCGTTCAGCACGATCGCCTCGGCCGCCTCCAGGTCGGCGCTGGCGTCGACGTACACGTGGCAGTTGCCCGATGCGGCGTAGATGACCGGCACAGTCGCAACGCCTTTCAGCGAGGCCTTTAACCCTTCCCCGCCCCGGGGAACGATCAGGTCGACGACGCCCGACTGGGTCGCGAGCTCGGAGATGTCCTCCCTTCCCCCCTGCACCAGGACGATCGCATCCTGGGGCAGGCCAGCGCCAGCCGCGGCAGTCGAGGCCACCTCGGCCAGGACCGCGTTGGAACGCGCAGCCGCAGAGGACCCGCGGAGCACGATTGCGTTGCCCGACTTCACGCAAAGCGCCGCGGCGTCGATCGTCACGTTCGGACGCGCCTCGTACACGACGGCGACCACGCCGAGGGGGACCCTGACCTTGCGGACATCGAGTCCGTTGGGGAGCCGCCAGCCATCGGTCACCTCGCCAACCGGATCCGGCAGCGACCGGATCGCGTGGACGCCCGCCACGATCGCCTCCACCCGAGACGGGTTGAGGGTCAGCTTGTCCAGGAACGCGTCGGGGTACTCGCCCTCGCGTGCATCCTGGAGATCACGCGAATTGGCTTCGAGAACCTCATCGGCCCGCTCCCGCACCGCCGCGGCGATGGCCTCGAGAGCGGCGTCCTTGACGTCCGAGGACAAGCTCGCAAGCTTGCGCGAAGCCTGCTTGGCCGCCGCGCACCGCTCCGCTACCGAGATGGTCGTCGTCGCCATTGTCAAAAGCTTAGGTTAGCCGTGCGAGCGCTAGGCCAAGACGAAGTAATCGCGGTGGATCGCTTCCTCGGTCGCTCTGGGCAGGCGCTCCCGGACGGCTTGAGACTTCAGCCCCTGCACCGTGCGCAGCTCGTCGGCCGAGTAGTTCGAGATCCCCTTGCCCACGGCGCCACCGGCCGACGCGATCTCGACCGCGTCACCCGCATCGAACGATCCCAGCACCTCAACGATCCCCACCGGGAGGAGACTGGTTCCACCCTCGCGCAGTGCTCGCGCCGCGCCTGCGTCCACTACGACCCTTCCCCGGCTCGGCTTGGCGTACTTCAACCATAGCTTGAAGCTCGAGTAACGGCCCTCTCTGGCCTCGAACCGCGTTCCGACAGGCTCGCCCGCAGCCGCCGCCAGGACCGTGTCCGGAGCAAGTCCGCTGGCGATCACGGCCGGGATTCCCGCGGCAGTGGCCATCTCGGCTGCCACCACCTTGGAACGCATCCCTCCGGATCCCAGCGGCGAGCTGGCGTGACCAATCTCCAGGTCCTGGAGCGCGTTGAAATCATCCACCTCCGATACGAGCTCGGCTGCGTCATCAAGCCGCGGATCGGCCGTGTAGAGGCCTTCGGCGTCGGTCAGCAACAGGAGCATTTCGGCGCCCAGGAGGATCGCCACCTGGGCCGCCAGAAAGTCGTTGTCGCCGAATGAGATTTCGTCGGTGGTGGTGGTGTCGTTCTCGTTTATGACTGGAACCACGCGCCAGTCCAGAAGCTTGCGCAGCGTCTGACGAGCATTCAGGTAGTGGGTCCGGGCGCTCATGTCGAAGAACGTCAGCAGTACCTGCGCGGTGGGCACGCCCAACCCGCTGAGGATGTCGTCGTAGGTCCGGTAAAGCTTTCCCTGCCCCACCGCGCTCGCGGCCTGCAGCTCGTCGACGGCGCGCGGCCGCAGCGGGCTTCCCCGGAGTCCCATGCCCCGCGCGATGGCGCCACTCGTCACAACGACCGGCTCTCGGCCGGCCCGGTAGAGCTGCTCCAACTGCGCGCACACCGCTTCCAGGACATCCAGGCGAGGCTCTCCTCGCTCGTCGACCACGATGCTCGACCCGAGCTTGACCACGAGAGATCCCACGGCCTACGACGTTATCGGTGAGTGGCGCGCGTGCTAATGCCGGCGGTGCTTCTTGCGTCGCTTGGCCGGGCACCACGGATTGGCCGGAACGCCGGCGCACGGGTTCGCCATCGTGGGTAGACGGCTGGCCGGAGGCAGAGGATGGAGGCCGTTGTTGATCTGTGTTTCGCGGGGATAGTTGTCCCCAGGCGCACATGGCGGCTGAGCACCCGCGGTCAGGGAGACCTGCGAATCGCACAGCACTTCCGCCGTGAACTTGGCCGATTGCGGGTCGGAGGCCATCGGCGGCACCGTATGACCGTCACAGGTGGGATATCTCTGCTGGGCGTTGGCAGGAGCGCTCGTGAACGTCCCACTCGAATCGGTATTGCCGGACGCGCAGTTAGTCGGGTCGGACTGGAAGCTCGTCATGCCGAAGTCGCCATTGGTCGGGTTTCCGTAGCCACCGTTGTTCGCGAACTTGTTGTGAAGCAGCGCGTCGCCCCACTCTTCGAAGTCACATGGGGCGTTTGGGCCGGATCCGCCCGTCCCGCCCGTGCAGGGCGGCCCGCTGTCAGGGTACGGCGCGAAGATGATCCCCCACGCCTTGTTGTTGGCGAAGACGTTGTCCATCACCGTGTCGTTGCGCCCGCCGGCGATCGACATCCCCGTGCCAACCGGGCCCGCTGCCGCGGTGCCGGCTGTCGGCACATTCGGGTTGTTGTTGTCGTGGACGTAGTTGTGCATGAACACCCAGCAAGAATGGGTGTGGGTGATTGGGCTGATGCCGTTGCCTGGACAGGAGCCGTCCTGGGGAGGAGGGTTGTCGCCGTTCTGGGTGTTGGTGGAGAAGCCGTCCTCGTTGTTGTCGAACTCCGAGTTCTCGACCACGAGCTGGCCGCCTGAGTTCGAGCCAGAGAACCCGAGCGCGCTGTACTCGGACCAAGCGTGATTGACGGTCTGGTTGCATACCTGCCCACACGCGCCGATGTAGTAGCTGGAGTCGTTCATGTTGGCCGCGTACGTGTGGTCCCAGGTGCCTCCGCTCCAGTTGCTGGAGAAGATCCCGTAGGCGGCCGCCGACATCTCGGCCGTGGTCGCCGGAACGGTGTCGTCATACCAGGTGCTTGTCGCGTTCAGGTAGGAGCCGAGGTAGTCCCAGCCGCCAATCGAGACGGTTGTGTCCCCGCCGCTATTGGCCCCGCCGTTCCACCAGATCTCATTACCGGCGGCGCCGGTCCCTCCCACGAAGTTGCAGGCGGTCAGATTCTGAACCCAGACGTCGTTGGCCTTCCACACCATGATTCCGTTCAGCCCGAGTGGCCCCTGCGAGCCCTGTGGCCCGAAGTTCTGGTCGGCCTTTGCGCTGCTGCAGGCGGGGCCGGAAGACGTCCCGTCGACGATGACCTTGTTCCGGTTCATCCCACGGAGCCGCAGGTGCGCGGTCTTGATCAGGACCCCGGCCGGAAACTGGTCGCCACCGCCGCTGACCACGCGGCTCGAACTCGTTTTGTAGTCGCCGGGCGCCACGAGCACCCAATCGCCGGCCCTGGCGTGGTCGATCGCCGCCTGGATCGTCGTGTACTGCCCGCGAATCCCATGGTAGGTCCCTACCCGCAGCACGCGTGCTGCCGCGGGGGCCGTTAGAAAAACCGTGAAAGCGATGAACGCTATGGCGACTTGACGACGCAGAGATTCCTCCTCCCTCTACTTCCCGCGGCGATGCTACACCCCTGGATCAAGCTCGAACGGAATCCCGGCAATCTGCACCTCGTCTCCCGGCTCGAATCCCTCAGCAGCGAGCGCGTCGAGCACGCCAATTCCCTTCAGCCGTCGCTCCAGATAGGCCATCGCATCCTCGTTGTCCAAGTCGTAGCGGGCCAGCAGCCGCTCGATTCCCTTGCCGGTTACCGCAAACGTCCGGTCGCCCACGCGTCGCACCCTGTACGCCCGCTCCGCACTCGGCCGGAACACGCGGTGCTCGGCAAGCGTCTCCTCGGGCGGCGGCGGCGGGGCGGCGGCCATCGCCACCATCCGCTGGATCTCGCCACGCAGAAGCTCGAGCCCAATGCCGGCGACCGAGCTCGTGAGCACGACCGGAACCTCCGCTCCCAGCCGGTCCTGCCACCGCACGCGTTCGTCTTCCCGATCGCGCTCGGTGATCAGGTCGACCTTTGACAACGCCAGGATGCGTGGCAACGCACCCAGCCGCCGGTCGTGCAGCTTGAGCTCGTGCTCGATCATGGTGTGATTTGCGGCCGGGTCTGATCCGTCCAGTGGGCGAACGTCCAGCACGTGCACCAGCAGGCGAGTGCGCTCGACGTGGGCCAGGAAGTCGTGACCCAGTCCGGCGCCGGCCGAGGCCCCCTCGATCAGGCCCGGGATGTCGGCCACCACCAGCTGCCGATCGCCGCCCTCGAGCGTTCCGAGCACCGGCTCCAGCGTCGTGAAGGGATAGTCGGCGACTTTGGGGTGGGCCCGAGTGATCCGCGCCAACAGCGATGACTTGCCGGCGTTCGGAAGCCCTACAAGGCCGACGTCGGCAAGCAGCTTCAGGCGTAGCTCGAGCCACGTTTCCTCGCCCGGCAGCCCACGCTCGGCGAACCGCGGAGTCTGGTGGGTGGGCGACGCAAAGCGCTTGTTGCCACGTCCTCCAGATCCCCCACGAGCAACGACGGCGCGCTGTCCTGGGGAGACGAGGTCGTAGCGCGTGCCATCCGCCTGGACCACAGCCTCCGTGCCTGGAGGCACGCGGAGCTCGAGGGTGGCGCCGTCCTTGCCGTGGCGTAGCGAGCCCTGGCCGTGGGCGCCGCGGTCAGCCTTGAAGTGCGACCGGCGGCGGAAGCTCTCGAGGTCACGCAAGGCGTCGTCGCATACCAGCACAACGTCCCCGCCGCGGCCCCCGTCGCCGCCGTCGGGCCCACCGCGAGGCACGTGAGCCTCACGCCGAAAGCTGAGGCACCCATTCCCGCCACCTCCAGCCTGGACGTGGATCCGCGCTTGATCCTTCATGCTGTGATGCTATGAGTGATCCCGTCTTCCTGATCACCGGCGCCTCTAGCGGGATCGGAGCCGCGACCGCGCGAGAGGCCGCGGGCGAGGGATACCGTCTGGTCCTCGCGGCACGTTCGGCCCAGAAGCTGGAGGCGCTGGCCCAAGACCTCGGCGGACCCGGACGAGCGCTCGCCGTGGAATGCGACGTCACCGAGTGGGAACAGCAGCAGGCAATGGTGATGGCAGCGCTCGAGGCGTACGGCCGTCTCGACGTGGCCTTCGCGAACGCGGGCTTTGGCGCGGGCCGCGGTTTCCTGGCGGAGTCGCCCGAGCACTGGCGCTCGATGGTGCTGACGAACGTCTACGGCGCCGCGCTGACGATCCGCGCCACGTTGCCGTCGCTCACTGAGTCGCGCGGGCATCTGCTCCTGACAGGGTCCGTTGCCGGGCGCCGGGCGCTGCCTGGCTCGCTGTACTCCGCCACCAAGTGGGCGGTGACAGCAATGGGCGAATCGGCCCGGCAGGAGCTCAACGGTACCGGCGTGCGCGTGAGTGTGATCGAGCCCGGGATGGTCGACACCCCCTTCTTCGAGAATCGCCCGAACCAGGCGCTCCAGGCCGAGGACGTGGCCCGCGCGGTGATGTTCGCTGTCTCTCAGCCGCCCCACGTCGACGTCAACGAGATTCTCGTCAGGCCGACCGCGCAGGAGGGTTAGCCTGGCGAAGCTCCGTGACCACGCCGGCCCGCTCGCGCGTCACCTGCTCGTCGGAATAGCGAAGGACGGTCAGGCCTTTCGCTCGGAGCGCTCGGTCCATCCGGCGGTCCCGGCGCACCTGAGCCGGGCTGCGATGGTTCCCATAGCCGTCGACCTCGACGACGAGGTTGCGGTCGGGCCAGAAGAAGTCCACCGTCCAGCCGTGGACCCGGCTGTTCACGAGCGGCAGCGGGAGGTGCGCTCGCTCGCACAGCTCGAAGAACTCCACCTCCAGGTCGCTTCGGACGCGCGCCAGCTGCGGCCTGTGGCGCCGGAGCGCCGCACGCAGGCGCGCTGAACCACGCCGGCCGCGGCGGAGCTCGCCGTCGAGCGCAGTCAGGTCCAGCGTCCTGCGGTAGTCCGCGTTGGCAAGCGCACGGCGAAGCTTCGGCCACGGCGCGTCGGCCGAGTAGTCCAGCAGGGTCTGGGCGGCGGTGGTGACCGGGAGACGGTTGTGCCATATGCGATCGAGCGTGCGGCGCTGGTGGATGCGGATGCCGGGCAGCGGCCGGGGTCTGAGCGGAGTGCTCACGTGGATCTCGCGCGGCTGTCGATCCGCAAGCTCCAGCCACCATGCGGCCGTGGCGTGACTCAGCATCGCGCCGGGGCCCGCGTATAGAAGCGCCGCCGCCATGTCAGCCTCGGTGCTCCGGCCGGCGTGGCCAACGGCATAGACGCGGGGAAGTAGGCGATGGAGGTAGCCCTGGCGAAGCCAGCGGTTGATCGTGCGCGAGTCGAAACCGAGCGCGTTCAGCTGGGCCCATGTGACACGCCCCCACTGGCGCCCCGCCATCTCGGAAACCCGAACTTTGGCGCTCCAAGTGTCCATGCGTCACTTCGCGCGCCAAAGTTCGGCCATCCCCCCACCGTGACGCCCAACGCGTCACGGAACAAGACGCGCTTTGTTACAAGTTCGCTTACTCGGCCGGCGGAACGACTGAGACCACGCGGCCGGCGCGAGAGCGCTTGAACTCGACGGTCCCTGAGGAGCGCGCATACAGCGTGTCGTCCTTGCCAATGCCCACGCCATCCCCCGGCCTGAACCGCGTGCCGCGCTGGCGAACGATGATCTCTCCGCCCGTCACCGTCTGGCCGGCGAACACCTTGACGCCAAGCCGCTTGGCGTTCGAATCACGACCGTTACGTGAAGAGCCGAGGCCTTTCTTATGCGCCATCGCCGTCCTCTGCCTTGGGCTTGGCCCGAGGCCGTTTGGGCTTAGCGGGCTCCGCAGCGGCCGCCCGGGGCTTAGCACCCTCAGCAACGGCCGCCCGACCCCCGCCCTCGCCCGCGCCAGCCTTCGAAGCCGCCGCCCTCCGCGCGGCACCCACCTTGATCGACGTGACCTCAAGGCGAGTGAGCTCCTGGCGGTGGCCGGTGCGGCGCTTGTATCCGCGCTTGGGCTTGAACTTGACAATCCGCAGCTTGGGGCCGCGCTCATGGCCGACCACCCGCGCAGAGACGCTTACGCGCGACAGATCGGAGCCATCGACCAGCTTCGAACCGTCGACGCACAGCAGCGGCTCCAGAGCGACCGTGTCGCCCTCGCGAAGCAGTACCCAGCCGTTCCACGAGCAGGGACTGCCCCTGCTCGACGCGGTACTGCTTGCCACCTGTCTTGACGATCGCGTACATGGGTCAATCCGCCTCGGCCTGGGCCTTGGCGGGCGAACGGCGCCGTCCACCTCTGCGGCCGCGGCGCCGTGGCTTCGATTGTATGCCATCGCTTGAAGCCCCCGACGCCGCGACGGGCTCCACATCGACAAGCGACGCAACGGCCGCGGTCCGGCCCGCCTCCTCGATCCGAACGAGGTGCTTCTCCCCCACGTACGGCCCGGCGCCTCCGACAGAGATCACGTAGCCGTCCACCTTGGCCACCGCGTCGCCCGGGCTGTACATGTGCGGTTCCACGATCTCGACGTGTACCTCGTCGCCCACCCGGAATGGGACCGCGCGCTCCAGCACCTCTTCCCGAGTCCCTTCCAAGATCACATGGAAGTGATCCAGTGGCAGCCCTTCCGTGCCCTCGAACACGAACACTTTCCCGGCCTGCTCCTCGATCGACTTGAGTACTCGCGCGTCCTCACGCGTGAACTCGGCGCTGACGCGCGGGTTCATCCGAATCAGCAATGCCTCCGCCTTGCTCTGCCCGGCCAGATCCCGCATCTGGCGCTCGAACTCGATGGCCAGCGTCTCCTCGGACTTGACCACGCCCTCGCCTCCACACACCGGGCACGGTCGGGTCATGATCTCGCGTACTCCGTCGGTGACGTTCTGGCGCGTCATCTCGACCAACCCAAGAGGCGAGATCTCGACGACGAATGTCTTCGTCCGGTCCTCGTCGAGCGCCGCCCGCAGCGCCGTCAGCACGGCGTCCCGATTGCGGGCCCGGGCCATGTCGATGAAGTCGATCACGATGATCCCGCCGATGTCCCGCAGCCGAAGCTGGCGCACCGCCTCGTCGGCGGCCTCGAGGTTCGTCTTGGTGATCGTGTCCTCCAGCCGCGCGCCCTTCCCCCGGCCGATGAACGAGCCGGTGTTCACGTCGATCACGGTCAGCGCCTCCGCGTAGTCGAACACCAGGTAGCCGCCGCTTGGAAGATCGACCCGCCGAGAGAGGGTCGAGGTCAGCTCATCCTCCACTCCGAAGGCCTCGAACAGCGACTCATCCTCATTCCACAGCTCAACCCGTTCGACCAGGTCCGGCGAGGTCCGCGAGAAGAACGACACCAGCCGGTGGTGCTGCTTGGCGTCGTCCACGATCGCCCGCTCGAACTCCCCCGAGAACACGTCGCGTACGACGCGCACCGAAAGGTCGGCCTCCTGGAAGACCAACGCCGGTGCCGGCGTCTCCGCCACCCGCTTCTGCAACACCTCCCCGAGCTTGAACAGGTACTGGAGCTCGCGCTCAAGGTCCGCTCGTTTGGCTCCTTGAGCCGAGGTGCGGATGATCGCCCCGGCCCCGCGCAGATCGAGCTTGGCGGCCTCCTTGCGAAGCCGGTCGCGCTCGGCGTCATCAAGGCGGCGAGATACGCCCACGCCCTCGCCAAATGGCGCGTACACCATGTACCGCCCGGCGATCGTGAGCTCCATCGATAGCCGGGCGCCCTTGGTCTTCAGAGGATCCTTGACCACCTGGACCACGATCTCCTGGCCCGGCTTGAGCAGCTCGGTTATCGGCCGTCCGTCGCGGCCCGAGCCACGGCCGCGCCGCGGCGCGTCGACGCCCGGAAGCACGATCTCGTCGACGTGCAGGAATCCGTTCTTCTCCAAGCCAATGTCGACGAATGCGGCCTCGAGGCCGGCCAGGACGTTGTCCACCCGGCCCTTGTAGATATTCCCGACGATCGAGCGGGCACCGCGGCGCTCCAGGTACAGCTCGGCTACCCGATAGCCCGCCGCGGGGTTACGTGGCTTGGGTGTACGGCGGGATCGGCTGGCAGGTTTGCGTGGAGCCACCGTGCCGGTGGCCTCCAGCAGCGCGACCCGGGTCTCCCCCCGGTCGACGCTGACCAGTACTTGCTTCTTCAATTCTCATAATCCTTTTTGTGGGGCCCGGCCGCCCATCGAGGCGGCGAGCCGTTTGGTGATTGGGCCGCGCTGGGCCACAGGGGGCCGCCGGCCTCTGTTGTTGCTGCCGCGGGCCAGAAAGGGGCCACGCGGCCTGTTCTTGCGGCCGCGCTGGCCGCGCGGCCTGCTGGGGCTGCGGCGGGCTGACCGCGCAGCCGGGTGGGGCGGGGATGGCGCGTCACGACACGAGGGCCCGAGATTTGGTGGCCGCTGCGATACGCGCTTGCACGTGAATAGATTGGAGAAGCCCCACCGCGATCAATGTCACTAACACCGATGAGCCTCCGTAGCTCATCAGGGGTAAGGGTACTCCGGTGATCGGCATGATCCCGATCGTCATACCCACATTGACGAACACCTGGAACATCAACATCGCCAGGATCCCCCCGGCGATAAGGGTTCCGTAGAGATTCTTGGACATCATCAGGATGCGGAGCGAGCGCCAGATCAGCAAGGCGTAGAGCGATAGCACCAAGGCCGCACCCGCAAA
This sequence comes from uncultured Solirubrobacterales bacterium, assembly GCA_963756965.1. GTDB lineage: Bacteria > Actinomycetota > Thermoleophilia > Solirubrobacterales > Solirubrobacteraceae > Palsa-465. The sequence goes on along the minus strand of CAVWPT010000007.1, from coordinate 293,408 downwards.
CCCGTAGGTCTCGCCCACCACCGCAAAGATGAAGTCGGTCTGGTTCTCAGGCAGGAAGTGGAGGTTCGTCTGGCTGGCGCCTGCCACCCCGCGACCCGTCTTCTGCCCAGACCCGATCGCGATCAGCGACTCGGTGATGTTGTAGGTCTGGTTGCGCGGATCGTGTGACGGATGAAGGAATCCGGTGAGCCGCTGCACCTGGTAGGGCTTGAGCACGTGCACCCCCGCGGCCGGGGCTCCCGCGAGGATGATCGCGACCGAGGCCAACCCAATCGCCCCCAGCGCGGTGAGCTGCTTCCAGGAGGTGCCCGCGGCAAACAGGACTGCGAACCCGACGGCCAAGTACACCAGGCCGGTCCCCAGGTCAGGCTGGGGAATCACGATCAAGGCTGGACCCAGCGCCAGCAGCATGATCCTCGCCGTGGTCCGTTTCTCGCCAAGGCGCCGCATTCGGTCTACGGCAAACGCGCTCAGGGCAAGAATCAGAAGGATCTTGCCGAACTCGGACGATTGCAGCTGGAAGAACGGCAGTGGGATCCAGCGCCGGGACCCGCGGATCGCCGGCATCGCAAATACGACCAGGTTCAGCGTGATCATCACGCCATAGAGCGCGTAGCGGTACTCGCGCAGCCGGGAGTAGTCGATTCGGGCAAGTAGCGCGGCCACCAGCAGGCCAATCCCGGCATAGATGCCCTGACGCTCGACGTAGTACAGGGGCTGGCCCCGAACCGCGTGCCGCGTCGCTCCGTGCAGGGTTATCAGCGAGCACGCGACCAGCCCCGCCGCGCCCAGAAACAGCCACGGATCGATACGGAGCAGCGCCAGCGGCCGTGGCTCTGCGGACTCCTCGACGGGATGGATCGGGGTGGCTGTGGGCGAGATGCTCATAGCGTCTTTGACTGTCCGGCGATGAACGCTCCGCGCTGGCCGTTGAACCACTGCGAGAGGATCTCGCGGGCCGCCGGGGCCGCAGCCTGGGCGCCGAAGCCACCCTGCTCTACCCAGACCGCCACCAGGATCGGCTTGCTGGTTGCGGAGTCGGGCACGAAGCAGACGTACCACGAGTAGTCCTGCTGGCCGTTGTACTGCGCCGTTCCGGTCTTCCCGTAGACCTGCTGGGGGAAGCTGCCCATGACGTCATCGGAGGTCCCGCCGGGCGACTGGGCGGCCTCGTGCAGGCCCTGACGGATGCTGTCCAGGTAGGTCGAGTTGATCTGAAGCTTCCGAGTCGCCGGCGGGTCGATGCGCTGGAGCACCGTCCCGTCGGGTTCCTGCACGTCGAGTCCGATGTGGGGCCGCACCACGGCGCCGCCGTTGGCGATTGCCGAGTAGGCCACGGCCAGCTGCAGCGGCGTGACCTGGACGTCGCCCTGGCCGACAGCGAGGTTGATGTTGTCGCCGATCGACCACGGCCGCCCGTCGGCGATTCCGCAGCTGGGGACGTGCCGCTTGTGCTCGCACTGGAGCTCCGCCTGATCGATGTGCGAGCGCCACCGCGGTGACGGGAGGTTCCCGGCCACCTCGCCGCCAAGGTCGATCCCGGTCGGCTGGCCGATCCCGTAGTTGTGTGCCCACTGCTGGAGGGCGCCGCCATCGGGATGGGTATTCGGATCGGCGTTCGTCAGCGCGCCAAGGTTGTAGAAGAACACGTCGTCCGACACGCGGATCGCGTCGACCAGTCCCAGCACTCCGTTGGCGCCCCCGCCGGCGTTGTGACGGCACTGCCCGTCGATACAGAACTGCCCAGAGTCGTCGTAGGTGTCCGACAGCGCCCAGGCACCGCTCTGGAGCGACGCGGTGGCGGTGATCGGCTTGAACGTCGAGCCGTCCGGGCCGGCTGACTGGATCGCCCTGTTGATCAGCGGATACCCGGACGATGGGTTGTTCAGCTGGCGGTAAACGGAGGCGGGGACCGGCTTGGTGAAGATGTTGGGGTCAAACGAGGGGTTTGACCCCATCGCATAAACCTCGCCCGTGTCCGGATTCATCGCCACGAACGCGCCGCCGTTGGCAGGCGGGTTGTTGTTGATGGCGTCCTGGAGCGCCTGCTCGCCTGCTTTCTGAAGGTTCACGTCAAGCGACAGCTTGAGGTTGTGCCCCGGAACGGGCTTGACCTGTCTGAGCGCCCCGGTCGGGCGGCCCAGGGAATCGACCTGGACCTGGTCGGCGCCATCGACCCCCTGCAGGTAGTGGTTGTAGAACCACTCCAGTCCCGACTGCCCCACGACCGAGTTCTGAGGCAGGCCGCGGAACCGCCGCTGTTTGAGCTCGGAGGGGGTGATCGGCCCGATCGTCCCGAACAACTGCGCCGCGACGTCGTGCAACGGGTATGTGCGAAGCCAGATCGGTTCCACGGTCACGCCCGGAAAGTCCGATTGGCGCTCCTCCAGGTAGTAGAGGACCGAGCTGGGGACGTCGGTCTTGATCGTCACGTTCGCGTATGGCAGCTGTGCATACCCGGCCGTCACAGCACACGCGATTGGCTGAAGACGTAGGACGCCATGTCCGGGGACCGGGCAATTGGTGGGTAGCTTCGACATCCCTAGGACATCCGCCAGGCGGCGGTACAGCGATACATCCCTTCGCGGCTGGTGCTCCAGCGTGGTCGGGGTCAGTGGAGCCGGAAGCTGCTCGGGGATGATCTGAACCGCGATTGCGCGCTGGGAATCGACGAGCACCGCGCCGCCGCGGTCGAGTATCTGCCCACGCGGCGCCGGCACCGGGATGTTCCGCGCCCGGTTGACGCTGGCCTGGGCCAGGTACTTGTCGCCCGAGAGCACCTGGAGGAACCACAGGCGGAAGAAGATGATCGCGAACATTGCCAGTGCGACGGTGCCGACGATCGCCACGCGGAGCGCCAGCTGTGGCGTCATCGCTGGACGCCTGTCCTCAGGTCCCTGGATCATCGCGCCGTCGGGCGAGGTCTCCCGGAGAGAGGCCGGGCGGCCTCCCGCAGCGGGCTGAGCCCGCCCGTGGTGTACGCCCGCCGGCGGCGCCGTCGTGGATCTTCAGGTAGCACCGGAGATAGCACCCTGCGCACCGCGGCGTATACCGGTAGCGCGATCAGCGTGTTGACCAGGACGGTGATGAAGATCTGCTGCAACAGCAGGCCACTAACCGGCGACTCGACACCGAGCAGGAACTGGATCACGGCCATCCCCAATCCACCGAAGGCGGTGGCGGCTGCGCCTACGCCCATTGGCACCAGGCCGTGGCCCGGATCACGCAGCTCACGCAGCCGTCCCGCGCCGTAGCCGATCGCGATGTAGAGGAGCGAGGTGACCCCCAACGTCTGGACCAGCACCATGTCGACCAGCAGCCCGACGGCGAACCCCATGATCGCGCCGGATACAGAGCCGGCCAGGAGCCCGACGGCCATCACGACCAGCGGGGTCAGGTCCGCGCTGGTGCCGAAGATCGAGATCTGCGAGATGGCCGCCGCCTGGATCACGACCGTGAGGAAGGCCAGGAGGGCCAGCCGAATTGAGATGCGCAGCGGATCGATAGTGACCGCGTTCATGGCCCCTGGGCCCTAGCACTGCCTGCACGGGGAGCGGTGAGGATCTGCACGACGTCGAGGTGTCGCAGGTCGACCACTGGGGACACCTGGATCTCGCCGTTGTTGGCCAGGTTGGTGTAGCTGGCGTTGGACACCTGGCCGATCGGGATCCCCGGCGGATACAGATCCTGAAGCTGACCGGCCTTGAATCCGACCGTCACCACCAGCTGGCCGACCTTGACCTGCGCCGTCGATTGGAGGTACTGGAGCACCAGCTGGTTGGGGTTGCCAACCGCCGGCACCAGCACCCCGGTGTCCCCGCTCGAGTTCTCGACCTGCGCCGCCACCGCCATCGTGTGGTCGGTGATCAGGGTGACCACGGAAACGTTGGGGTCGACCACCGACACCGCCCCCGCAAGCCCACCGTCTCCTGTCACCGGGTCGCCCTTCTGAACCCCGTCGCTGGACCCCTTGTCGACCTCCACGGTTGCGTACCACAAGGTCGGATCGCGGCTGATCAGGTGTGCTGCCACGGGCTTGTATGCGGCAAGGCTGCCCGAGTTGTCGAGCCCGACCTGCTTGGCAAGCTGGGCGTTCTGCGAGGAGGCGTACTGGGCCGCGCCCAGCTGTTTCTGGAGGTCGTGGACCTGGGCCCGCAGCTGCTTGACCTGGGAGCGGGCCTTGAACGTGTCGGAGAACCAGCCCGCCACGTCGCGCACAGGCGAAAGCACGGTGCTCGCGCCCTTCTGGATCGGCGAGAACACCTCGACGATTCCCCGCTGGAGGGTGTGGAGCGGGCTCGAGGGAGACTCGCCGAAGTACGCCGTCAACAGGATCAGAGAGATCGCGACCAGCGCTCCGACCACTGCGCGGCGCCTGCGGACTTGCTTACGGTGCACGGTTCTCCAAAGGCTTGCTGGGCACCACCGGCCCTGTAGGCCTCACAACCTAGTACCGGCGGCGATTGCGTGAATTCTTGCTGGAACGGTGGATCGCTTCGAACTCCTCCAGCGACCTCCCTGAGCCGACGGCCACGCACGTGAGCGGCGACTCCGCCAAGTGCGCCGGCATCTGCGTCTCGTGACGCAGGCGCTCATCGAGTCCCTGTAGCAGCGATCCGCCTCCCGCGAGCATGATGCCACGATCCATGATGTCCGAGGCCAGCTCCGGCGGCGTGCGATCCAGTGTCTCCTTGACCGCGTCGATGATCGCCGTCACCGGCTCCTCCAGTGCGCCGCGAACCTCCTCGCTGGTCAGGACCACGGTCTTGGGAAGGCCCGAGACCATGTCGCGCCCCCGGATCTCGGCCTGGACCTCCTCGCCGGTCGGGAAAGCTGAGCCGATCTCGAGCTTCACTTCCTCGGCGGTCTGCTGGCCGATGAGCAGCTTGTACTCGCGCTTGACGTAGTTCATGATCGCCTCGTCGAGCTCGTCTCCGCCCACGCGGATCGACTGGGAGACAACGATCCCGCCGAGCGAGATCACGGCCACCTCGCTGGTGCCACCCCCCACGTCGACGACCATCGAACCGGTCGGCTCGCCGACCGGCAGCCCGGCCCCGATCGCGGCCGCCATCGGCTCCTCAATCAGATAGGCCTGCCGTGCCCCGGCCGATAGGCACGCCTCCTCAACGGCGCGCTTCTCAACCCCGGTCACCCCGCTGGGCACGCAGACCACGACCCGGGGATGGGCCCACCGGTTCTGGTGGACCTTCTGGATGAAGTGCCGCAGCATCTCCTCGGTCACCTCGAAGTCGGCGATCACCCCGTCCTTGAGCGGCCGAATGGCCTGGATCGTCCCGGGGGTGCGACCGAGCATCCGCTTCGCCTCGATCCCCACCGCGTGGACCTCGCCGCTGCGCGAGTCCACCGCCACCACACTGGGCTCGGAGAGCACGATCCCGCGCCCGCGCACGTAAACGAGCGTGTTTGCGGTCCCCAGGTCAACCGCCATGTCGCGGCCGCCGAAACCGGTCAGGTAACTGAAGAAGCCCATCGAGGCGAAGCAATCATGCTGAGGGGGTGAGCGAACGGACGGGCACACGGCCGGATGGCCGGGTCGGCACGACTGATAGGCCACGCCCACTTGCCAGCGCCGTCCGGGGGGGAGTGTATCCGACCTCGGCTCGCCGCCGCGAGCGCGAAAGCGCGGCTAATTCCAGGTTAAACACAACTGGCCGCAGCCGGAGGCGCGGCCAGTCGAGATTCGGACCTGGTTCTTCTACGCGCCGCGCTCGGCAGCGAGCTCATTGATCGCCTTCTGGGTCTGCCAGATCACGACCGGAGCCATTAGGTACCCGATGAGCACGAACATCAGGATCAGAGTCGTTATCACGAAGCTCCGCGAAATCGGCGACGGCCTACCCCGCAGGCGAAACTGGAAGTTGATCCGGTCGATGAGGCGGGGCCAGACGACGAACATCCAGTAGATGTTGAAGTACGGGATGAACTGGAACCCGACCGCCTTGCCCGCTGAAGGGTCGTTGTCCTTGACCCGAGGTAGCCGGCCGTGCTTGAGCGCGTAGAAGATCGAGGGAAAGATTCCGAAGGTCACGATCGTGAGGATGATCGCCACCACCGGGTTGAAGCTGGAGAGCTGATTCTGCTTGAGCTGCTCGATCTGCTCAGCGCTGAGCACCTGGCTTAGGTCCGTCGTCTCGGCGTAGGGATCCGGGCCTGCGATGACGGGCCCCTGCACCTGGGCCGGCACCGGCACACCTGTGGACATGAACTGGTCCTTTCGTAGAGGCCCCCTCGCGGGACCGTTCCGTTGACTGTCGCAGGTTGACACCTTCCCGGCACGTTCGCCCCAGGGAAGCACCCTAGTTAGATTACTGCATCTCCGTAGGCCCCGCATCCGGCGTGGCTTCGGCCGCACCGCCCTCGGTTGCACCCCGCAGCAGCGCCGACACGACGAGCGTGTCTCCGAACCGCAGCTCCTCTCCCCCGGTGAGGTTCGCGGTGCTGACGCGCTCGCCGTTTACAAACGTGCCGTTGGTGGACTTCAGATCCCGGAGGACCGCCTCGCCTTCGGAGCCGATCTCGAGCAGGGCGTGCTTGCGTGAGACCTTCCAGTCACGGAGGACCAGGTCACAGGCCTCGTCGCGCCCGATGGTGATCTGGCCGCTGCGGACCTCAAGGCTTTTGCCGGGCTCCGTGCCCTTCCGAATGGTCAGGCGAAGGGCCACCATCGGTCAGAGGGTTTCTCTTTCGATCCGCTCATGGCGATGAATACTGGCTGTCAAGAAGTCCGGGCGCCAGCTCCAGCAGCGCAGCAACCGGTAATCCCACGACGTTGAAGTAGTCGCCCTCGATTGATTCGACGAGCGCGGCGCCACGTCCCTGGATGGCGTAGCCGCCGGCCCGCCCGCGCCACTCGTCGCCTGCCACGTACCAGTGGATCATCGCCTCGTCCAATGGCCGAAACCGCACCGTCGTGCGCGCCACCGCCGTGCGCTCGACCCCGCGGTCCACCAGGCAAACGCCGCTCACGACCACGTGGGCGCGCCCTGCCAGTGCTCCCAGCGTGCGGCCGGCGTCCTCGCTGCTTGCGGGCTTACCGTAGATCCGTCCGTCCAGCGCCACCACCGTGTCCACTCCAAGCACGGTCTCACCGGACACTGTCCGTGCCTTGCGGACCGCGTTCTCGAGCGCGACCTCCTCAGGCGGTCCCTGCTCGCGCTCCTCTACCTCCGGCGTGACGACCTCGAACGCAACCCCCAGCTGCTTCAGGATGGCCCGCCTCTGAGGGGAGCGGGAGGTGAGGATGATCCGTTTCAGCTACAGCTCCGGAAAGAACAGTCCCACTTCACGGGCTGCCGACTCCGGCGAGTCCGACCCGTGAACCATGTTCTGTCCCACCTCGATCGCAAAGTCACCCCGGATTGACCCCGGCGAGGCGGCCAGCGGGTCCGTGGCACCGATCACCTGGCGGGCGGCCTCGACGGCGCGCTCTCCCTCCAGCACCATCGCCACGAGCGGGCCCGAGATGATGAACTCCACCAGCTCTCCGTAGAACGGCTTGCCCTCGTGCTCGGCGTAGTGGCGTTCTGCCAGCCCACGATCAAGCGTCAGCTGCTTGAGCGCCGCAAGCCGCAGGCCTTTGCGCTCGAACCGGGCGATGATCTCGCCGGTCAGCGAGCGCGCAAACGCATCGGGCTTGACCAGGATGAGCGTTCGCTCCATGTGCAGCGGGCTGCCGAAGCCGGACGGCTAGGTGGTGGCGGGGCCGCTGCGCTCGACCGGCGACGCGGTGCCCGGATCCACGTATCCGGTCGCCGCCACCGGTTCTGATGATGGAGTCTCCCTGCGGCGGCGTGCGCGGCGTGGCTGCGGCGCCGCCGTGCCCACCTCCGACTCGCAGAAGGGACAGATCTTCCACATGGGATCCAGGGGCTTGCCGCACACGGCGCACGGATCCTTGAGCTTGCGCATGCAGTTGGGGCAGCGCAGGAAGTCCTTCTCGACTTCGAAGTCGCAGTGCGGGCACAGGTGATAACCGAGCTCGGCCAGGCGGGCCTCGGCGGCCTGGATCTCAAGCTCGCGCTCCCGGACGTCGTCTAGATACTCGGGAGGCCGCACGATCAGGTACACGAGCGTGCCCACGAATGGGAACAGCGACGCCGCGGTCGAACACGCAATCAGCATCGGGTCGGCGACACGTCGCCGAGCATCGGCGTAGGTCCAGTAAACCAGGGCGAGCCAGATCACCACGAGGAACAGGATGATGAGGTCAATGGCCAGGTTGACCCCGCTGTTACTGATGCCGAAGATGGCCGGAGCGATCATTAAGGAAGGAGAGTGTAATGGGGGTCCGGCTTGCGGTGACTCTTTCGCCAGGCGCAGGCGGTGTCCTGCGCCTAGAGGAACAACCGTCCGAACAGGTAGCCGATCCCGAAGAACACGAGGATCACGATCGCGACGACCAGCGCCACGAGCCCGACCATGGCCAGGAAGCTCGGCTGATCCGGGTGCTCGTTCACAGTGTCGAGGCTCGCTCGACCGGGTCCGACCGGACCAGGTCAGCAACGAAATAAATCGAACCGGCTGCCACCACTGCGCCCTCAGCGGCGGCGAGCTCACGCGCCCGCCGCAGGGCCGCTCGGGGATCTGCGACCACCTCGGCCGGGGGTCCATCGAGCTGGCGGGCCAGGGACTGAAGCGTGGGCGGGGGCAATGCCCGGGGATTTTGGCTGGTGGTGAACACGATCGCGTCACAAGCCGGGAGCAGCGCGGCGAGCATCCCCGCCGCGTCCTTGTCATCGAGAATCGAGACGACCGCCACCAGCGGCCGCCGATGCGCTCCGAGGACCTCGGGGAGCGACTGCACAAGCGCCGCGACGCCGTCGGGATTGTGCGCGCTGTCGACCACCGTCAGCGGATCCCGGTCGATGACCTCGAGCCGTCCGGGGATCCGCACCTCGGCCGCCGCCTGCGCAACGGCCTTGGGGTCCAGCTCGCCGAGATAGGCAGCCGCAGCTGCGCGGGCCAATGCGAAGTTTCGCCGCTGGAATGCCCCAGGCGCCGCAACCCCGACCCCGGGGTCGGCTCCTGCCTGCACGATCTCCGCATCCCGGTGCGCGGCAACCTCCTCGGCGACTGCTGCCGCGTCTGGGTGAAGCCCGTCGCCCAGCACCAGCGTGCCTCCTTGCTTGATCACGTCCAGCTTCTCGCGTGCGATGTCGGTGATCGTCGGTCCCAGCCAGCGCGTGTGCTCGAGGCCAACCCCGGTCAGGACCTGAACCCGGGATGGGATCACATTCGTGGCGTCGTAGCGCCCTCCCAACCCAGCTTCGATCACCCCGACGTCCACCTCGCGCGCCGCCATCTCGGCATACGCGGCCGCGGTGAGCAGCTCGAACTGCGTGACCTGGTCCTCGCCTGAGAGCGAGCGATCGACCCACTCAGCCGCCCGCACGACACGAGCGACGGCAGCGGCAAAGGCGGCTGGCTCCAGGTCCTCCTCGCCAATCCGGATCCGCTCGCCGTAGGAGAGCAGGTGCGGGGACAGGAACGCCCCCACGCGGAGTCCGTGTAGTCGCAGGATCGCCGAGATCATCCGCACCGTGGAGGACTTTCCGTTGGTGCCCACAACGTGGATCGAGGCAAAGCGACGCTCGGGATGCTCGAGTGCGGTCATCATCCGGCGCATCCGGTCCAGACCAAAGCGCATGCCGAATAGCTCGCGGGCCAGTACATAGCGCTCTGCCTGCTCTGGCTTCACTCCGGGTCCTCCCCCAGCGCCTCGTACTCGGCGCGAAGCCGCTCGAGCTTCTCCCGCTCGGCGGCGACGACCTCTGGCGGTGCCTTGGCGACGAAGCCGGGATTGGAGAGCTTGCGCTCGGCGCGCTCGATCTCTCCCTTCAGCCGCTCGCGCTCGGCAGCCTGCTTTCGCTCGGCAGCCCCGACGTCGACATCGGGGCTGGGAAGTATCTCCACCACCCCGCCCGGGACAGGCACGCTGGCCACCGGCGCGGCACCATCCTGGCTCAGCTCCAGCCGGGCCAGCCGCGCGATGTGGTCGGCGGTCTCGTCGTAGCCCCCGGCGCTGAGGCGTGCCGGCAGCACTGCGGCAGCCTTGACCTCCGCGAAATCCCGCCAGGCCCGCACGCTCTGGACCGCATCGATCACGGAGGCCAGCGAACGCTCCGCCTGCTCGTCACGGGACGCCGGCCGGCTCTGGATCCCGGCCGCCAGCAGCCCCTCGGAGCCCGGCACGTAGCTGTAGATCTCCTCCGTTACGAACGGGATCACCGGGTGGGAGATCGCCAGCGTCTCCGTTAGCACGTGCAGCAGCGTGGCCACCACCTCGGGCTCGCCGGCGCGAAGCCGCGGCTTGACGAGCTCCAGGTACCAGTCGCAAAGCTCGCCGTAGACGAAGTCGTATAGACCCAACGCGGCGTGTGAGAAGTCGAAGCCCTCGATCCGGTCGCTGACCTCCGTGCGCGCCCGCTCAAGCCGAGACAGGATCCAACGGTCCTCGACGGTCCTCGGCGCCACCGCGGCGCGCGCGTCGGGGCCAGCTCCCAGCAGGACGAGCCGCGCGGCATTCCACAGCTTGTTGGTCAGCTGCAAGCCCTGGGCCACCTTGTCCTCGGAGAACCTCACGTCTTGGCTCGAGGCCATCGCCAAGAGCCCCCATCGCACGGCATCGGCACCGTAGGCTGGGAAGCTCCCGCCCTGCGGGAACACGGGCGGCCGCGAGCCGCCGTCGATCAGGTCCATGGGGTCGATGCCCGTCCCCAACGACTTGGACATCCGCCGGCCGTCGGGCGCCTGGATGATCGCGTGGACGTATACGTCCTCGAACGGGTCCTGCTCGGTGAACTCCAGGCCCATCATCACCATGCGCGCGACCCACAGGAAGATGATGTCCCGGGCCGTGGAGAGCACGTTCGTGGGATAGAACGCTCGCAGCTCGGGAGTCTGACTGGGCCATCCCAGGGTGGCAAACGGCCAGAGCGCGCTGGAGAACCAGGTGTCGAGCACGTCGGGGTCACGTTCCCAGCCTTGGCCCTCGGGAGCCGTCGTACCGGCGTACACGTCATCCCCGCGGTACCACACCGGGATCTGATGTCCCCACCACAGCTGGCGCGATATGCACCAGGGGCGGATGTTCTCGAGCCAATCCAGATACCGCCTGCGCTCCGAGTCCGGCCGGATCCGGATACCTCCCCCGCGCACCGCGTCGATCGCGGGCTTGGCCAGCTCGTCCATCCGCATGAACCACTGAAGCGAGATCAGCGGCTCAATCCGCTCGCCTGACCGGTGCGAGAACGGGACATCGTGGGTGTAGTCCTCCTCGCGCGAGATCAGCGCCTGCTCACGGAGCGCCGCCACCACCTCCGCCTGCGCATCGGCCACCGACAGCCCGACGAACCGCTCGGGCGCCTGATCGGTGATCCGGCCGTCTTCGCCGATCACCGTCACCTGCTCCAGGCCGTGGCGGCGCCCGATCTCGAAGTCGTTGGGATCGTGTCCGGGCGTGATCTTGAGCGCACCGGTGCCAAAGTCCGGCTTGACGAACTCGTCGGCGATGATCGGCAGGCGCCGCCCGGCGAGCGGGAGGATTGCGTCTCCTCCGACGAGGTCGCGGTAGCGCTCGTCCTGGGGATGAACCGCCACGGCGGTGTCGGCGAGCATGGTCTCGGGGCGAACGGTTGCGACGGTGACGGAGCCCGCGCCGGACGCCAGCGGGTAGTCGATGTAGTAGAGCGTGTCGGTTACCTCGCGCTCCTCCACCTCCAGGTCGGAGATCGCGCTGCGGCTGCCGGGATCCCAGTTGACCAAGTAGCGGTCGCGATAGACGTAGCCCTTGTTGTAAAGCGCCACAAACACGTGCTGGACCGCTCGCGCGTAGTCGTCGTCGAGCGTGAAGCGCTCCTCTTCGTAGTCGCACGAAGCCCCCAGCCGCTTCAGCTGCTCGATGATCGTTCCGCCGTAGTCCTCGCGCCAGCGCCACACGCGGCGGATGAACTCCTCGCGTCCGATCTCCTCCCGGCTGATCCCCTGTTCGACCAGAGAGCGCTCGACCTGGGTCTGCGTGGCGATCCCGGCGTGGTCGGTCCCCAGAATCCATTTGGTGCGCCGCCCGCGCATCCGGTGGTAGCGGATCAGGCAGTCCTGCACCGAGTTGTTCAGTGCGTGCCCCATGTGGAGCGCGCCGGTGACGTTCGGCGGCGGAATCGCGATCGAAAAGTTCTCGTCAGGATCGCCAGAGGGCTCCGGGTGGAACAGACCTGACTCGAGCCATCGCTTCACCCACCGCGGCTCCACCTCCGCCGGGTCATAGCGGGTTCTTGACTGCAGGTCGGACACGGGCTGAGTCTAAGCTGCGCCCGCCGCTCACCGACACGCGGAGACCGAGGTGTCCGCCGGTCGCCCCGGCGGATCCGTCCCGCGCAGCCCTAGGCTGCCGCTTCGCCTTCCTCCTCTGGCGCAGCGACGGTGACAAGCGTCGGCGGGACGGCCTTCTCGATCGTCTCGCGCGTAACGACGCATTTGCGCACGTCACGCCGGGAGGGGAGCTCGAACTGGACCTCGAGCAGCACCTCTTCGATGATGGAGCGAAGGCCCCGCGCGCCGGTCTCACGCTCAAGCGCCTTGTCGGCAACCGACGAGAGCGCATCGTCGGCGAACACGAGCTCGATCCCGTCGAACTGGAAGAAGCGCTGGAACTGCTTGACCAGCGCGTTGCGAGGCTCGGTGAGGATCTGCATCAGCTCGTCCCGCGAGAGCTGGTGGATCGCCGACATCACCGGCAGCCGACCGATGAACTCCGGGATCAAGCCGTACTGGATCAGGTCCTCGGGCAGGCAGTGCTCGAAGATCTCCCCCAGGTCGCGCTGCTCCTTGGACTTGATCGCGGCGCCGAACCCGATCCCCTGATGGCCGATCCGCCGCTCGATCACCTTGTCGAGGGCCGCGAACGCCCCACCGCAGATGAACAGCACGTTGGTGGTGTCGATGGAGAGGAACTCCTGGTGGGGATGCTTGCGCCCACCCTGGGGCGGAACGGATGCCGTCGTGCCCTCCAGGATCTTCAGGAGCGCCTGCTGGACCCCCTCGCCTGAGACGTCTCGCGTGATCGACGGGTTGTCAGCCTTGCGAGCGATCTTGTCGACCTCGTCGATGTAGATGATCCCCGTCTCGGCCTTCTTGACGTCGTAGTCGGCGGCCTGGATCAGCTTGAGGAGGATGTTCTCGACGTCCTCGCCGACGTAGCCCGCTTCGGTGAGCGCAGTGGCATCGGCGATGGCGAACGGGACGTTGAGGATCTTCGCCAGCGTCTGAGCGAGCAACGTCTTGCCACATCCCGTTGGCCCGAGCAGCAGGATGTTCGACTTCTGCAGCTCGATGTCATTCTCATCGGACTGCATCATCTGCACCCGCTTGTAGTGGTTGTAGACGGCCACCGACAGCGTGCGCTTTGCCTGCTCCTGCCCCACCACGTACTCGTTCAGTACCTCGTAGATCTCTCGCGGCTTGGGGAGGCTCTCGATGTCAAAGCTCGGCGGGGCGGTGAGCTCCTCGTCGATGATCTCGTTACAGAGATCGATGCACTCGTCGCAGATGTAGACGCCCGGACCGGCGATCAGCTTCTTCACCTGCCGCTGGGACTTTCCGCAGAAGCTGCAAAGAAGCTGTTCGTTGGAGTCGGTTGGACGTGCCATGCGGGACCTCTCCCGATGCGGCTGTAGAGCCGGCCGCTCTCGGTCCTAAGGGTAGACGCTCAATGCTGCGAGATCACCCTGTCGATGATTCCGTATTCCTTCGCTTCCTCTGGGGTCATGAACTTGTCGCGCTCGGTGTCCTGACGCACCTGGTCCAGGTCCCTGCCGGTGTGCTTGGCGATGATCTCATCTAGGCGACGGCGAACATCGATGATCTCCTTGGCGTGGATCTCGATATCGGTCGCCTGGCCCTGGAAGGCGGAGGACACCTGGTGAATCAGGATCTTGGCGTTGGGAAGCGCCATCCGCTTGCCATGCGCGCCCCCGGCGAGCAGTAGCGCGCCCATCGACATGGCGATGCCCACACAGATCGTCTGCACGTCGGGCTTGATGAACTGCATCGTGTCGTAGACCGCCAGCCCGGCGTACACCGATCCGCCGGGGGAATTTATGTACACCGAGATGTCCTTGTCGGGATCCTCGGACTCCAGGTGCAGAAGCTGAGCCACGATCAGGTTGGCGATCTGGTCGTCGATCGGCGTACCCAGGAAGATGATCCGCTCATTGAGAAGGCGGCTGTAGATGTCAAACGCGCGCTCGCCGCGCGAGGTCTGCTCGACGACCATCGGTACGAGTGGGCTCATCGTCCTCGCTTCTTTCGCTTCCTCCGCCGGATTCCTGCCGAATGTAGCAACCGGTCGATGGCCGGCCGGAGGGCTAGCTTCCCGGAGTCCACAGCTGCCCGGCCCCGGCACCCTCCTTGCCGGGCGTCCATAGCTTGTTCCGCGCCTTGGCCTGCTCAACCGAGATCGGCTTGGCCTCGCCGACAAGCAGCTCTAGCGCATCACGGGTGGCCACCTCGTGGCGGACGCGCTCCAAGCGATCGCCCTTCTTGAGCTGCTGGAGTAGCTCGTCGACGCTGCGCCCTGTGCGCTCTGCGGTGGGCGAAAGCGCCTCGCGGACCTCCTCGTCGCCGGGCACGATCTCCTCGGCCTCCACCACCGCTGCCAGGACGGCCTCGCGCTTGAGCGCCCGCTCGGCGTCAGGCTCGGCCTCCTTGGCGAGCGTCTCCTCGTCCTTGCCCGCGATCCGCAGATAGGCCTCTTTGGAGATCCCTTGCCGAGCCAGGGCGGAGAGGGTGTCGTCCAGGACCTCGTGCGCGCGGGCGTGGACCAGCTTGTCGGGGACCTCGACCGTGGCTGCGTCAACGACCGCGTCGAGGACTGCCTCTTCGAATTCCCGCTCGATCGTTCGCTCCTCGGTCTCCCTGAGACGCTCTGCGATGTCCTCTCTCAGCTCCTGGAGCGTGTCGAAGCCGCCGGCCTGAGCCGCGAACTCGTCATCGAGTTCGGGCAGTCGCTTGGCCTTGACCTCCTTCACCGTCACCTCGAAGCTGGCTGGCTGGCCAGCCAGCCGTTCCTCGCCGTAGTCGTCGGGGAACCTCACCTCGACCGCCCGCTCCTCACCGGCCCCAGCGCCGACGAGCTGCTCCTCGAAGCCCGGCAGGAGCCGGCCGGAGCCGAGCTCGAGCAGCTGATCGCTTCCGGCGCCGCCGTCAAACGGCTGGCCGTCGATCGACCCCACGTAGTCGATCACCAGATGGTCGCCCTCCGCCGCCGGTCGCTCGACGGTGTCAAGCGTTGCGAACTGCTCGCGCAGGCGCTCGACCTGAGCGTCGATGGCGGCCTCCTCCACCGCCGGCTCGCGCTTGCCCACCTCCACGCCCCGGTACTGCCCAAGCGTGGCGCGCGGGCGCACCCCGATCTCGATCGAAAACGACAATGGCTGGCCCTCCCCCGGCATGTCGCCCACGTCGAGATCCGGCTCCCCCACCGGGGCGATGCCTGCCTCCTCAATCGCATCGACGTACCAGCTCCCAAGCGCGCTACGGAGCGCCTCGTCGAGCACGGCCTCGCGGCCGAGACGCTGGATCACAAGTGGCGGCGGGATTTTGCCCTTGCGAAACCCGGGGATGCGCATGCGACGACCAAGTTGCCGCGCCGCCTCTGTGACGCGGCGCTCTACCTCTTCCGGGGCCACCTCCGCTTCGACCCGGACGCGTGACTCCGGGAGCTCGGTGATGCTGGTCTTTACGGTGGACATCGGGGGCAGACGATAGCTTGACGGCGATGCCGTCCCGCCTCGTAACCTCGCCCGTGGCGTTCTTCCTCGCGGGTGTGATCGATCTGTGCGCCTATGCCCTGCATGCGGCGCGACGCCGGCTGGATTTTTCTACCATCGTGCGCCGATGAGCCGCCGGTCACGGATCCTGGCGGCGGCGGCCGCGACCGTCGTCGCCCTGCTGTGCGCGCTAACCGCGCCCGCGTTGGCCGACACGACGGAGACGACGTCGATGGTCGACGACAACCAGCTGATCTACGTCTCCCGGGGGCACATGGTGCGCACCCTCAGGCAGATGGCCACGCTTGGGGTCGACGTCGTCAAGGTGTCGTTGGTATGGCAGCTGATAGCGCCGAACGCGGACTCGACCCGTCGCCCGCACTTCGACGCCACCGACCCAGCCGCCTACTCCCCGGGAGCCTGGGACCGCTGGGACACGCTGGTGAAGACCGCCCAGGCGCTGGGAATGAAGGTGTACTTCCTGGTGGTCGGCCCCGCTCCGCTGTGGGCAGTTCCCAAAGGCAACCGGGCCTCCAAGCAGGGCCCCCCGCTTGGCTGGGCGCCAAACCCGAGCGATTTACAGGACTTCCTCGAAGCGGCAGGGCGGCGCTACAGCGGGGTCTACGCCGACCCGTCGGCAACGGCTGCCCCCAGCTCGTCCAATCCGACCGTGCCGGTCCAGACCGTCACCCTGCCGGGTATGACCGTCAGCCAGGCATCGCCGCCGGCTCCAGCAGACGTGATTCCGCGCGTCAACTACTGGGGGATCTGGAACGAGCCAAACGAGCGCTCGTGGCTGAACCCCTACTACAAGAAGGGCCCGGGTGGGCACGGGTTGGTCTACATCCAGCCGCAGCTATACCGCGGCCTGGTGGACGCAGCGTGGAATGGACTGGCGGCCTCCAGCCACTCGAGCGACACGATCATGGTCGGGGAGACGGCGAACCGCGGGGTCCTCACGCCGGCCCAATTCGTCCGCGGCGTGTACTGCGTCGGCGGCAACCTGCGGCCGTTGACCGGCAGCGCCGCCAGCCAGATTGGCTGCCCCAGCTCCGGCAGCCGCGCCCAGTTCGCCAGCCAGCACCCGGGCCTGTTCGAGACGGGCTGGGCTCACCACCCGTACGCCTTCGACGTACCGCCGAACCGCCCCTACCCCGACCGGACCTGGATCACGCTGTACAACCTCGGCTCCCTGGAACGGATGCTGAGCGGGATCTACGCGACCTACGGCCTGCACCCGGCGGGTGGAATTCCCCTGTACCTGACCGAATGGGGTGAGAAGAGCAACCCCCCCAACCCCTACGTCACGACGACCACAGCCGAGCAGGCGGAGTGGATCAACGAGGGCGAGTACATGACCTGGCGGATGCCCTATGTCCGCTCGTTCAACCAGTTCCTGCTGGTGGACAGCCCGCCAAAGTCAACCGAGCCGAAGGGCAGCGTGTTGTACTGGAGCACCTACCAAACCGGACTGGAGCTGCTTAACGGGCACGCCAAACCCGCCTACGGGGCGTTCCGGGTTCCGATCTGGCTGCCGACGCCCCGCCACGGTCACAGCGTCGCGGTGTGGGGCCAACTCCGGCCGGCGGACCACAGCAGCACGCAGCAGGGGATCATCGAGTTCAGGGCCCATCGGCTCATCAAAGTGGACAGAGCTCGCGCACATCCAGACCAGCAACTCCGAGGGCTTTGTCTACAACCACGTCTCGATTCCCTCGGCCGGGGATGTGAGGCTGGGGTGGCTCCAACCGGGCGGCCAGGTGATCTACAGCCGCACGGTCCCCGTGTCTTAGTCCTGGCGTCCAATCAACGCCCGTACCTCCCGCAAAGCGACAGCGAGCGTCGTCGTGTCGAATGTGCGCGAGGCGCGGATCTCCGCGAGCGTCTGAGTCAGCCGCTCCACTGCGGCCTCGTGCGCGGCTGACCACCGGTCGATCGCCTCGTCGGTGTCAGACGCGCCCTCCGTGGCCTCCAGGACCTCGCGAGTCAGCTCGCGCTGCGCTCCCAGCAGCTCCTCTCGGAGTGCGGTCCGCGCCAGGGCCTGCCAGCGGTTGGCGCGTGGCAGGTCGACGATCCTGTCCCGCAGCCAGTTGAGCTCAAGCCGGGAGCCGATGCGGAAGTAGGCTCGGGTGGCGCTCGCCAGGTCATGGTCGCCGTCCGCGGCGACGGCGACGACGTCAAACGCCGCCGGCTGCGCCGGCATTGCGGCGACTCGGCGGGCCAGCTCTGTGGGGACTCCTGCCTCCTCGAGCTCCTGGCTCCGGGAGTGGAACGCTTCGAGATCGGCGCCCTCGAGCAGCGTCTCCAACTCCTCCTCGAGCAGGTGCACGCCCGGCTGGAACCGGCTCACGCTGCTCTCGACCTCGATGCGAGTCGGGTTCCCGCGGAGCAGGGCGCGAGTCGTCCGCTCGGCAAGGCGTCGACCTTCGATGAGCATCTCCAGCTGAACCTGGGCGTCGAGGAGACCGTCCAGCTCTTCCACCGCGCGCCAGAACGCCAGCAGGTCGAACACCTCCCGAGCCACCGTGAAGCCACGCGCGAGCAGCGGAATCGCCGCCCCGGTCTCCTCTCCCAGACGGAACGCAAACGTCGTGCCGGCGCGGTCGACGAGCTCGTTTGCGACCACGCTGGCCACGATCTCTCTGCGCAACCGATGCGAGCGCATCCGGTCTTTGAATCGCTAAGCGGCTGCGGGAAGTACTGCTCCAGGTCGTGGGCCAGGTAGTCGTCCTCCGGCAGGTCCGAGCCAAGTAGCTCGGCGTAGAGCTCGACCTTGCAGTACGCCATCATCACCGCCACCTCGGGCGCGACGAGACCGAGCCCCTTCGATTTCCTCGCCGAGATTTCCTCGTCGTCGGGCAGGCTCTCGAGCTCTCGGTCCAGTCCCGAACCTTGCTCCAGCCACCGGATCAGGCGACCATGCACATCGATCATCGGCTGGGCCTGTGCCAGCGTCAGGCTGATGGCCTGATCTTGGACGTAGCTGTCGCACAGGACCTGCTTGGTCACCGCATCGGTCATTTCCGCGAGCAGCTGATTGCGCTCGTCGAACTCGATCTCGCCACGGCGCACAAGCGAGTCAAGCAGGATCTTGATGTTCACCTCGTGGTCTGAGGTGTTGACCCCGGCGACGTTGTCAATCGCGTCGGTGTTGATCCGCCCGCCCTCGCAGTCGGGCCCGCCTGCCAGCGCATATTCGATCCTCCCGCGCTGGGTGAAGCCGAGGTTTCCGCCCTCCCCCACCACCCGGCAGCGCAGCTCACGGCCGTCCACTCTCAATAGGTCATTGGTCTTGTCGACGGCATCTGCGTGAGCCTCGCTCGACGCCTTCACGTACGTGCCGATCCCGCCGTTGAACAGCAGGTCGACGGGGGCGCGCAGGATCGCCTGGATCAGCTCTGCAGGCTGGAGCTGATCGCCTTCGATCGAAAGCGCCTCCCCGACCTCCTTTGAAATGCGGATCGACTTGGCGCTTCGCTCGTGGACGCCGCCACCCTCGGAGATCAGCTCCGGGTCGTAATCGGACCAGCTCGATCCGTCACGCTCGAATAACCGCTTGCGCTCCCGGAAGCTCGCCTCCGGGTCGGGATTTGGATCCAGGAACACGTGCGCATGGTTGAACGCAGCCAAGAGCTTGATGTGCGGTGAGAGCAGCATCCCGTTGCCGAATACGTCCCCCGACATGTCGCCGATCCCAACTACGGTGAAATCCGTGCTCTGGATGTCGGTTCCCAGCTCTCGGAAGTGGCGCTTCACGGACTCCCAGCTGCCGCGCGCCGTGATCCCCATCTTCTTGTGGTCAT
Organism: uncultured Solirubrobacterales bacterium; assembly: GCA_963756965.1. GTDB lineage: Bacteria > Actinomycetota > Thermoleophilia > Solirubrobacterales > Solirubrobacteraceae > Palsa-465. Next base: position 273,814 of record CAVWPT010000007.1, on the reverse strand, counting down.
AGCCGCGGGAGCCGCCGGAGGCGAACGCATCCCCAAGCCAGTAGCCGTACGCGTCGGAGATCTCGTTTGCGATGTCCGAGAAGGCGGCGGTGCCCTTGTCGGCGGCCACCACCAGGTAGGGATCCTCCTCGTCATACCGCACCACTCGGTCCGGTCCCCTGACCTCGCCCTCAACGATGTTGTCGGTCAGGTCGAGCAGGCCGCGCAGGTACATCTGGTAGCAGGCCACCGCCTCCTCGCGACGCTCCTGCGGGGAGCCGCCGTGACCGCCCTTCAGGACGAACCCGCCCTTGGCCCCGACCGGGACGATCAGTGCGTTCTTGACCATCTGGGCCTTCATCAACCCGAGGACCTCGGAGCGAAAGTCCTCGGGCCGGTCGGACCAGCGGATCCCACCGCGAGCCACCCGGCCGCCGCGTAGGTGGATCCCCTCAAAGCGCGGGGAGTACACGAAGATCTCGAACTTCGGTCGCGGGCGCGGGAGCAATGCCAGCTCGGAGGGCTCGAGTTTGAACGACAGGTATGGCGGCGCCTCCCCCGCGTCGTCTTTGCGGAAGTAGTTGGTTCGCACCACCGCCCGGATCACCGACAGAAAGCTCCTGAGGATCCGATCCTCGTCGAGGCTGGGGACGCCGTCGATTGCCATCTCCATCGCCCTCGCCAGCCGGTTGCCCATCTCCTCGTTGGGTCCGTCTGGGTCAAAGCGTGCGACGAACAGCTTCACGAGTAAGCGCGCGATGTCGGGATGAGCGTTAAGCGTCCGCTCCATATAGGCGTCGGAATACGGAACCCTGACCTGACGCAGGTAGCGCGCAACGGCGCGGAGGATCGTGATCTCCCGTCCGGTGAGGGAGGCCCCCAGGACCAGCCCCTCCAGTCCATCGTCCTCGAACTCCCCGCGCTGCGCTCCGATGAACGCCTCCTCGAACACCTCGCTCACGTTCCCGAGATCCTCAGTGACGCACCTGAGTCCGAAGTCGTAGATCCAGGCGTTCTCTCCGTCCCTGGGTGCGATCTGGTACGGGCGCTCATCCATCACACGCGCGCCCATGTGCTCGAACGTCGGCAGCACGTCCGACAGCGCGATTGCGGAGGAGCTGTACAGCCGGCATCGGAGCGCAGCCGCACCATCGCCGTCTGGCCGGTACAGGCGGATGCTCGTCCCGCCGGCCTCCGAGAGCCGTTCGACCTCGTCTACGTCTTCGAGGGCAGACCGAGCGTTCCAATCTGAGCGGTAGCTCGCCGGGAACGCCTCTGCATAGCGTCGGTGAAGCGCCGCGCCACGGTCCTCGCCGTGCTCGTCCTGAAGGGCATCACGCAGCTCCTCGCTCCAACCGCGCAGTGCCTCAACGATCCGGGACTCGATCTCGGCCAGGTCACGGTCCGGCTTGACGCCTTGCTGGCACCAGACGACGTAGTTGACGCGTGCAAGGACCGACTCCGAGAGCTGGAGTGTGTAGTCGAGCTGACTGCCGCCAAACGCCTCGAGCAGGATGCTGCCGGCTCGTTCACGGTTCTCGGTGTTGAATCGGTCGCGCGGGATCGTGAGCGTGCAGGACACGAAGCGCTCATACGGATCGACCCACGCAAAGAGGCGCGCCCGCGGCCGCTCTCCTAGACCGCAGGAGACCCATCGACGTCGTGAACAGGTCGTCGGTGCCGATCTGCAGCATCGCCTCTCTGGGAAACGCTTCCAGGATCTCCAGCAGCGCTTTGCGGTCGTGGCTGATCGGCGCAAATCCTGCGCGGTCCAACACCTCTCCAACCTTGACTCTCAACAGCGGGATCTCCACCGGGCTGGCTCGGTATGCGGAGGTCGTGTAGAGGCCCAGGAAGCGGCATTCGCCGGTCACCTGCCCGCCGGCTCCGAACCGCTTGACGCCGATGTAGTCAAGGTGGGCTGGGCGGTGAACCGTGGCGCGCGCGTTTGCCTTCGTCAGAACTAGAAGGTGAGGAGCGTGCGCGAGCTCCGCGGCGTGACCCCGTAGCGTCTTGGCCGGTACGGCCGGGGCGCCACGAAGGATGCCGAGCCCGGTATCGGGCTGGGCCGTAAGGGTGGACTCAGCGTCGCCTTGAGACAGCTCGTACTCGCGGTAGCCGAGGAAGGTGAAGTGATCGTCTGCAAGCCAACGCAGGAACGCAGCGTCCTCCTTGACCTCTTCGTCTGCCACGGGCTGCGGAGAGCTCTTGCGTTCGTCTGCCAGCTCCAGCGCCCGCCTCCGCATGGCCTCCCAGTCCTCCACGGCGGCGCGCACCTCACCGAGCACGCGGACCATGCTCGTGCGCAGCTCCTGCACCCGCTCGGGGTCATTCTCGCGCCTGACCTCGGCCATCAGGACCGACTCGGGGATGGCTTCGGGCTCCCGCGCGTCGGCCGGCAGGACCTCCACGAGATGTCCCGAGGCGTCCCGGCGCACCTGGATCACCGGATGGATGGTGAGCTCGATCGCGTGACCCTGGTGTGCCAGCTCCATCGTCACCGAGTCGACGATGAACGGCATGTCGTCACTGACGATTTGGACCACCGTGTGGGGCGAGCGGAAGCCATCGCGGCCGAGTTCTGGGTTGAGCACCCTGACCTTCGCTTCTCCCTCTCCGCGAGTGGCGGCATATCCCCAGTGGGCAAGCGCCGCTCCAAGCAGGTCGTCCACGGTGCGGCCAGCAAGATCTGCCGCCGGAACCCAGTGGTAGTACTGGCGTACGAAGGCCTCCGCAGCCTCGGCCTGGCCGTCGTGCAGACGCTCGCGAACGCCCCGGCAGACCGCGTCGATCAGGTCAGACTCGAGCTCACCCGCCTTGACCGCCATCTCTGGTGCCTGCGCTCCTCCTCGGGGTCGAGATCCGAGCCCCTGGGGAGCCTACCTACCTGTACAACCGCCGGATGCGCCCATACGCTGGGGGTATCCTCGCGGTCGTGCGGGAAAGCCAGGACGACCGCCTCACCGCAGGCGACGACGCGGTCCCACGCCGCAATCCGGACGTCCTGACCCTCGGCGACTGCTGGCGCGCATTCATCCGCATGCGCACACCCCCGATACTCCTGGCCGCGATCGTCGCCGCGGCTGCGCTGCGGATCGCGCTTGGGAACTACGACTGGCGCGATGCGACGGTCGCCATAGGCGTGATTGCGCTGACCCCACTGGCGGAGTGGGCAATCCACGTCTACCTATTGCACGCAAAGCCGATCCGCGTGGCGGGCCGCCAGCATGACCTGATTGCGGCGCGAGAGCACCGCGCCCATCACCTGGCGCCGACGGAGCTAGACGGCGTGCTGATTCCGACCTACGCGGTTCTCCTGTTCGTCCCTCAGATCGCGCTGACGGTTTGGCTGCTGTCGTTTCCAATCCACGCGGTGATGGGCGGCGATCGGTTAGCCCACGCCGCAACCGGTCTCCTCGTCAGCTACCTGATCCTGGGCGGCTATGAGTGGTGCCACTTCCTGATCCACACCCCTTACCGGCCGCGCGGCCGCTACTACCGCTCGATCTGGCGCGGCCACCGCCTTCATCACTACAAGAACGAGCGCTACTGGTTCGGCGTCACCTCGACCATCGGTGACCACGTGCTCCGAACAGCGCCCGACCAGGCGACCGTGCCGAAGTCGCGGACGGCGCGCACCCTCGGGTAGGCGCGGTTACCTGCATCCGCCCGCGCGGCAGTCTGCTTCAATAGCTCACGGGAGCGCGCAGGACGGAGGCTTTGTGAAGGGCGCAGTAATCAAGGGGTGTATGGCCGTTTTGGCTGCCGCAGCATTGCTGCCGGCCGCAGCTCAGGCCGATGCCGGGGTCCAACATCTGCATTTCGCCGCGGGTCCCTACCGGATCACTCCGGGAGCAAACCTGATCTTGCTCCAGTCGAACCGCGTCCCAAAGCCGACGGAGGACGGGTTCATGATCCGGGCCGCTCCGAACCTGCGCTACGCGAAGCCCAACGGAACCTGCTGCGGCAAGATCCCGCGGGTCGACGTGCTGCATCTGCACCACGGCGTCTGGCTAAGCGACGGCTCGGCTGGCGAAGGCGAGGGCAATGGATACACGGGCTTCTATCCGTTCATGGCGACAGGCGAGGAGAAGACTGTCTTCCAGATGCCCCCGGGATACGGCTATCCGGTCGGGGCCCACGACCTGTGGGTTTTCAACTACATGATCCACAACCTGACCCCGGCCCCGGCCACCGTCTACGTCACCTACGACATTGACTTTGTCCCAGCCTCCTCATCGCTTGCCGCCCACATCACGCCGGTCCATCCGATCTGGATGGATGTCGAGAAGGGCAATATCTACCCGGTCTTCGACGTCAAGCGCCACAGTGGCCGCAACGGCAAGTTCACTTTCCCTGACATGGCCAACCACCCGTACGGCTCGGGCCCCCCGCTCAATGAGTTCACGGTCCAGCATTCTGGGACGCTGATCGCCACTGCCGGACACCTGCATCCCGGCGGGCTCTACGATGACCTGGATCTGATCCGGGCGGGGGCGACCCCAAGTGGCGGGGCGATACCGGGAAGCGTCCCAAACTCGGTTCGGCTGTTCCGTTCCAACGCCCACTACTGGGATCCGCGCGGCCCGATTTCTTGGGATATGGCGATGGGTGCAACGGCAGCGGACTGGCGTCCGCAGGTCAAGGCCGGAGACACCCTCCGCATCTCCACCACCTACGAGACCCGTCGAGCCTCGTGGTATGAGTCGATGGGGATCATGGTCGTGTGGGAGGCCTGGGATGACCAGACCGGTGTCGATCCGTTTTCGCACGCCATCGACCAGCAAGGCCACCTAACTCACGGGCACCTGGCCGAGACCAACCACCACGGCGGCACCGACTGGGTCGGCGCAACCCTGTCGAAGCTCCCGACATGCCGGCGAAGCCAGGTTCTGATCGCGGGCTTCACCTACCTCCCTGGCGACTTCCGGGCCACGGGCGGCAACCGCTGCATTCCCACCGTGAGGCGTGGACAGTCGCTGACCTTCATCAATGAGGACGCAAGTGCCGCGTCCAGCTTCAACCTGTTCTCCCCCAACCCGGGCTACCTGGCGTCGATCTTCCACACTGTGACCTCGTGCCAGAACCCGTGCGGCCTCGATACCGGAATCTCGTACCCGCTGGCAAACGGGAAGGGCAACTACGACTCGGCGCAGCTGGGGATCGGCACCCCAGCGTCAGGCAAGCTCAGCTGGAGCACGCCGGCAAACCTGCCCCCGGGTACGTACACGTACTTCTGTCGGATCCACCCCTTCATGCGAGGGGTATTCCGCATCGTCCGCTAGGCGTCAGCGACAATCCTCCGGTGCGCAGGACGTTCAGCCCACTGCTGTGGCTCTGTCTGCTCGTGCTCGCTGGATGCGGCGCCGCAAAGCCCTCCTCGCATGGGCAGACCGCGGCAGTCCCATCGACGAGCACAACGCCGGCTCCCGCAGTCGATGAACTAAGTGCAGCTGAGCGACCAACCGCAGCGCAGTTTCCACAGACTTCAGGCCACTCGCTCAAACAGCTCGCAAGCTCGGTGGGCTCGACCGCGCAGTTCGGCGCCGCCACCGGGACGTTCACCCCCGGCAGCCGGAGGCTCGCTTTCGCCCTGACGACGAGCTCCAACCGGTTCATTTACGCGCCGACCGCGGTCTATCTGGCCGCGAGCCCCACCGCGCCGGCGGAGGGACCGTTCCTCGCTCCGGCCGACTCCACGGCCGTGGCTCCGCAATTCCGCAGCGCTCAGAACGCCGGGCCGGGTGGACTCAAGGCGATCTACCACACCCAGCTTCCGCTGTCGCACGCGGGCGTGTACTACGTGCTCTCGCTGACGCGGACGTCCGGCGGGATGATTGGGTCGCCTGGCGAGGTCGCGGTGGCTCGATCCTCCCCAATTCCGGACGTGGGCCAGCGCCCGCCGGCGATCTCGACGGACACCCTGGCGTCGGTTCATGGCAACCTCGGGCTCCTCACCACCCGCACGCCACCTGAGCAGATGCACTCGGTGTCCTTCAACGCGGTGCTCGGCAAGCAGCCGGTGGCGCTGCTGTTCTCGACGCCAGAGCTGTGCACCTCCCGAGTCTGTGGTCCGGTCACCGACGTGACGGTGGAGCTCCAGAAACAGTTCGGCAACCGGATCTCCTTCATCCATCAGGAGGTCTACGTCGACAACAAGCCGAACCTGGGCCTCCGACCCCAGCTCAAGGCGTTTCACCTGCAGACCGAGCCGTGGCTGTTCACGATCAACCGCCAAGGGGTTATCGCGGCGCGGCTGGAGGGCGCGTTCGGCGCGGACGAGTTGCGCCAGGCGCTCGAGGCAGCGCTCCGCTGAGCGCTAAGAACCAGAGCTCCGTCTGGGTATCCCCAGCAGCGCCGCCTCGACGTTGCGCAGACGGTCGACGTCTCCGCGCATGCCGGCGATGGCGTCGTTGAACAGGTAGGCCTCCGCCAGCCGAACGATCGCGTATGCCAGATCGGCCGGCGCGACGGGCGGGTCATAGTGGCCGGCCACGATCTCGTCCTCGATCACGCCGCAGATCATCTCGACCATCTGTGGCTGCACCTTGCCGCCGCTCGAGGTAATGATCCGTAGCGCGGCATCGCGCTCCTGGTCAAGGAACTGCCGTAGTGCCGGAGCATCGGCCAGCCTGCGGTTGAAGCGATCGAAGATGTCAAGTAGCGCGGCGGCACCGGCGCCCCGCGCGCTGCCGCAAACCTCCTCAAACACCGGCACGGTGGCGGCGACGATGGCCTCACCGATGAGACCGTCACGAGAACCAAACCAGCGGTAGATCGTCGAGCGCCCCAGCCCTAGCTCGGCGGCGATCGCCTGGACGTCGACACGCCGTCCGCGCAGGTAGCGGGAGACGGCGGCATCGAGGACATCGTCGCGGCTCGCGGCAGGACGGCGGCCTCTACCGCGCCAAGCTTCCCTGGGCTGCTCAACGGCCTCCATCTCGCTGCCCACGGTAACGCCCCCGGCGTTGCCGCGGCGGTGATCCGTTTCTACGGCAAGCCGCCCGCCAGGGGGTGGCAGTTCGACTGTCGCATGTCGGCGCAGGCCAGCGACCTGCCCCTCCGGCCGCGCAGCGAGTACTGCGACATGTAGTAGAAGGACACCGCGTGCGAGACGGGTATCCCATGGATCTTGTACGGCACGTTCCCCGCGGCAGGATCGGTGGGGTTCGCCGCCGCCACGGACGGGTCGTAGAGGCCGGCGCCGATTGAGTCGGCGTCGGCGCTGGAGTCGAATGAGGTTGCGGTCAGCCTCTTCAGGCCCGTCGGGTCGTGCTTGAGGAAGTAGTCGAACCAGGCGACGGTGTAATAGGAGGCCATCCGCTCGGAGAGCTCGTTCGCGGGCAGCACATAAGGCACGTACGAATACGTGAGGTGCGTGGCATTGCGAAACGCGATCTGCATCGCACCGAAGCCGGCCTTCTTGACCTGGTCGTAGCCCGCGGCCTTGGACTGCGCGTCGGGTGGCGACTGCATTGGTTGGGGGTTGAACAGATAGTCGTTCGTCAGCGCCAGCGCCGGAACATGGATCAGCTTCCCATCCTTGTAGGTGTCACTGGGGTTGATCGTCTCGCCGCCACCGTTGCACCCCGTGATCGCGCCCAGGTTGTCCCACGCGACGATCGTCCTGACGCGGCTGTCGCACTGCCCCACCTCGCTGACCGCGGCGGCTCCGAGCGAGTGCCCAGCGATACCGATCTCCTTCCTGTTCAGATCCGAGTAGAACGGATTCGCCTTGGAGTCGAACCAATTGAGGGAGTCCTCGGCCCCCTGGTAGAAGTTGTAGCTCTGCTGGTATGGCACGCCGTCGCACGGCGTCTGGCCCGTCGGATGGGGATCCGGGCAGTGCGCCGAGCTCGGCAGCAGGTCCGAGTCGCCCTGGCCCTGCGGGTCGTAGGTCATGACCATGTACCCGTGGGCGACCAGGTCCTCGGCGGCCCAGTAATACAGATTCTCGTAGGCCTGGACCGAGCCGTCGGTGATCACCACTCCCGGCCACCCGCGGCGCGGCGGTGCGCCGAGCGGCTCGAATACGTGCCCGCGCAGCTGCGCCCCGTCGGCGGCGGTGAACTTGATCTGCATCACCTTGCCGCACCCAGCCGGGCTTCCGCACGCCCCAGGGGCGGTCCAACGGTCAAGTGCACGGAAGGCGTCCGCCGCCTGCGAGCCGGGCACGAGCGAGGTGAAGCCGCCGTGGATGTGGCCGGGGCCGTCGGCGATCTGCTCGCCCAGCTGGTCAAGCCACAGCGCGCCACCCTCGCTTTGATTCAGATTGCCGTAGGCCGGGTTCGTGAACTGATCACGCAGCCGCAGCGTGGCGCAGTACTGGTTGATGGCATCGCGCTGGTACCAGGCCGGGCTGCCAGGCGCCGGGTCCCCCGCGGGGTCGACGCAGTCGGTGTAGTCAACGCCGAGCACAGGTGCGTGAGTTCCACCAGGGACTTGGGCCGCGTAGTGCGCCACTTCGGCGCGGGCGAACTGCTCCGCATTCAGCGATGTCGCCGACGCGAACCCCGGTAGTGCCAGCGCGACGGCGGCGACAGCCGTCCCGCATATGCCTCTCAGCACTCTCATCGATCCTCCCGTGTCTTGATAGGGCGCTACGACCCCGCCTCTGCCGCAACCGAGGCAACCACAGCGTCAGGACTCGGTCAAGACAAACGGGTGGCTATGTGCCAAATCTCAGTACGTTTTTCATCCTGCGCGCCGCGTGGGCGATAGACAGTGGCGAAGATGCTCAGGCCGTGGCCGGCGACCCTGCCAGCGGTTCCTGGGGCCAGGCGCAGAAGGCGCATTTGCGCGCCTCCCGGGGAATGTCGCTCAGGCACTCGGTCGCGTCGGCGGCGCTAGATCGTCACCGAGCCGCTCTCGTCCAGCGTCCAACCTGGGTTGTGCGCAACCTCCCAGACATACCCATCCGGGTCGGCGAACGCTCCCGTGGTCCCGCCCCACTCAGCGCGACCCGCGGGCCGCCTGATGGTGCCCCCGGCACGTTCAGCCTCCTCCAGCACTGAGGTGACCTCCTCCGGCGAGCGGACGTTGTGGGCGAGCTCGATGCCTGGCGCTCCGTGACCACCCAGCGCCGTCCACAGTCCGAACACCATCCCGCCGGCCTGAAAGAAACAAACTTCGTCGTCGGGCTGGCGAGCGCCGGTCCAACCGAGCGCCTCGTAAAAAGCACGGGCCCGGGCTAGATCCGCCACACCGAGCGTCACCAGGCTGATCCGCTGCTCCATCGCCAGGATCTTAGGACTGGCGTCTCCCGTCAGGGCTCGAGTCCGAGTGACGGTCTGCCATAGAGTATGCGGCGGGGGTGGGCAGCCGCTGGACAAGGGGCAATCACGTGGTGATCGTTAATCGTCAAATCCTCGTCACCGTCGCACTGCTCCTCGCAGGCTGCACGCTCCGGGAGACGTCTGCGGCTCTGGCCACGGACTGTCCCCTTCCCGTTTCACCGCCAGCCGCGGTCTGCTCCCCCTCCGCGCCCAGTAGCTCTCCGACCGCCGAGGCGAGCGCGGTTGCGCTTCAAAACCTGATCGACGACGTCCCCTCCGTCCAGAGCGGCCAGGTGGTGGTCCACGCCACCGATAATCGCGGCGACCAGCTCGGAGCGCTTGACCCGATCCCCGATCCGGCGGGCGGGTACCTCGGGGTCTATCACTCGCCATACCGTGCCCTCGGTCGTTGGACCTTCCGAATCAGCCTCGCGCATTCGAGCGACCTGCTGCACTGGACCCGAATTCGAGTACTGGATCGCCGTGGCGCCAGCATGCCGACGCTTCGTCAGATCCCAGGCACCGACGGCTTCCTGCTGGCATACGAGAAAGCGCTGCCAGGCGGAGACGTGATCCGAATCGCCTACTACGGGTCACGCGCCGACCTGCTATCCGGCCAGCCAGGCGCCCGACGGAACCTTCCGCGGAGCCTCTCGCGCTACAACGACGGGACACCGACGATCCTCTCGATCGACTGGAACGGAAGCGCCGCCAGGTCGCTGATCCAGCTCGGCTTTCACTATCAGACGCGGGCCCATCGTCACCCAGCGGCCGATCGTGAAGCGATCGCGGCGCTGGCAGGTTTCCGCCGCTGGACTGCGCACCGGGACCTCGACGCCGATGCGGCGCTTTCCGCGGAGGGTTTTCACGGCAATCATGGCGATTGGCGCGAGTTCGCCTTCGACGGCTTCCGCTGGCGCGTGTACGAGGGCCAGCGGCGGTACGACAACTTCTCCACCTGGCACGTGCTCCTCTACAACCCCAGCTCGCGCGCGACATACCCCCTGTCGCTGCAGCTGGATGGCTCACGCATCACCTCGCTCGGAAATCCGATCGTCCAGCAGGAGACCGCGCCCGGAGGGCAGGGCCAGGTTCTCGTGGTCACGACCTTCGTGTTCGCCGCATCCGACCCCGCCCTGACCGGCGAGCTGGTGTATTACCAGCCGACGTAGGGCTACCCGGGTCTTGACGGTGGTGGGAGCAATGTGAGACTCGGGTGGTACTGACGGGGGGTGATTCTGGGGGTACGTTGGGGTCGCTTCGGGTGTGTTGCTCGGGGTTTGCGGTTATTAGGCGTGGGCGCTGTATGCGCTCGCGCGTGTTTAAAGAGCAAGGAGATGCTTGTGAGGGCCAGAGGCTTGTTCGTGGCGGTCGTGATGGGTTTGGTGGCGGTGTTCGTGGTCGGATGCGGCGGAGGCTCCGGGGCGCCTGATGTGAGTGGGGGGTCCGCGAGTGATTCGGCGACGCTGTTCAAGGCTTCGAATCTGACGAAGGTCCTGTCGGAGGCAAAGTCCGCGCTTGGTGGCTCGCCGGTAACGGTGTTGAAGATCGAGCCACGGGACGTGAAGGTCGTTGGCCAGAGCAAGACCGTGACTGTCGACGCGGCCGGAAAGTCGTTTGTCGTCAGCACGCCTTCGATCGCCGGTGGGGGGACGTTTGATCTCGGGGTCGTCTCGCCCGCGACCGTGGAGAGCGTGGTTGGCGCGGTTGAGTCCAAGGCCAGTCTCAAGCAGTCCGATATCGCATATGTGGCGGTCGCAGTCGATCCGATCAACAACAAGCCCTTCTACGGGGTGTATCCGGTGTCGGGCAACGGCCACTACCAGGCGACCATAAGCGGCAGCAACGTGAAGGCATTCGGTGGCTCAAGCGGTGCCGTCAGCTCTTCAGGCTCGAGCTCGAGCGGTGGCAGCAGCAAGAGCAGCGGCAGCTCGAGCGGCGGCAGCAACTCCCAGGCGATCGCCAACTGCGTCTCCAAAGCCGGTACGGATCCATCAAAGATCGCAGCCTGCACCGGGGGCTGAAAAGTCGCACCGCAGGTACACGCAAGAGTCCACGTGACGATCGGCTAGGCTGGCCGCCCTCCCGGCGGTCAGCCGTGGACAAGTCGTCAACCGCCGCCGCGGTCCAGCCCGCGGCGGTGCTACCGTGGGCGTGCGGGCGGTGACACCGCCCGTGAGGTTTTCAGTCGCCGACGCCTCCCCAAGTCCCAGGCGTGACCATGCCGGCGAAGGAAGGAGACCGATGTCCATCCACTGCCTTCAACGCGTTCGGGTCATCCGATGAAGACCGCACGTGAAAGAGCTGCGGAGAAGCGCGAAGAGAAGCTCGAACATGTACGCGAGCAAGTCAAGAGCGGTTCGCTGGTGATCCGGCCGATGACAGATGAGGAGCGCCGCCGGTACCCGCCTCGCCCCGATGCGCCCAAGCCGCTCAGGCGGCGGTGACTCTCAGCCGGATTAGGCCGCCGACGCGTGTGCTCGGCGCAGCCGTCGTCAGCGTGATCTCGATCGGGGTCCTTTTATGGGTGGCGCCTCCCGCCCAGGTGATCAGCACGATTGGCGCCATGAATCCGGTATGGCTGCTCCTGGCCGCCGCGCTCGAGCTCGGGTCTTGCCTCAGCTACGTGGTCGTGTTCCGCCGCTTCTTCCCGGAGCCTTCTAGACCCGTCAGCCGCCAGGTGGCGTGGATGTCGATGGGTGCCGGCGCGCTCCTCCCCGGCGGGAATTTCTCGTCGGCCGCGGCCATGGGGTGGCTGTTGCGCCGTCAGGGCATCGGCAAACGCCGCCTCATCGAGCGGTGCGGCGCAATGCTTTGCTTCCTAACCCTGTTCGGGTTCTTCATCAACGGGGTTGCCGGAGCGTTCCTGCTGGTGGGTCTCGGGCACGGTCCACACGACCTCGAGCACTCAGGCATCCCGATCCTCGTTTCGCTCCTCGTCATCGGCCTGGCCACGGCGGCGATGCTGATCGGACGGCGCCGGGGCGTGCGGGCGCCCGAGCTCGCTCGTTCTATCGCCGGGTCGCTGGAGGGCGCCTGGGATTCGCTGTCCCACCCCCATTGGCGGTTGCTCGGCGCGGCTGGATTCCTATGGCTGGATATGGCCGCTCTCTGGGCTGCCTGCCGCGCTACCGGCCATCCGCTCGGCGTGTTGGCGCTTTCGGTGGCGTACTTCATCGGCTACCTCGCATCGATGATGCCGATGCCCGCCGGCCTAGGGGTGCTCGACTCAGGGCTCGCCGGGGCGCTCGTTCTATATGGATTCTCGCCGGCCGCCTCGGTCGCTGCCGTGCTCGTCTATCACGCAATCTCGGTCTGGGTTCCCGGACTCGGCGGCCTCATCGCCTGGCTGCCAACCCGGGCCAGGAGGCTGGCGGAGGCCGCGGTCACGCCCCCGCTTGCGCAGCCCGAACCCGCGCTTACTTCGGTGCCAGCGAGATGACCTGTTGGTAGGTGGGCCGGTTGGTGGTCGAGAACGTGGTCGGGATGAGACCGGGCACGAACCGGGTCAAGCCCTGGTCGATTCGCCAGGCTGACTCGCTGGCCCGGCGGCCAGGGTTCCGGCGGGCCAAGCCACGGTTTGTTCCTGATTCCGGTCGGCACTTTCTGGTGGTTTAGCCGGCGACTCCGTGGCCGCGGTCAACCGACGTCAAGCAGGAACTTGCGCGGCCGTCCAGTCAAGTGAGTACACGAGCTGAGCATCGGTGAGACCTTTGAGGCTCAGCGATGTTGGGGTTCCGTAACTCCATCGGCCGAGACGCTCGGTGTACTCCTTGGATGCTGCGGATACGAGAATTTCGCCACCGCCCGCTTGAGCGGTTATCCGCGCCGCCATAACCACTGCCCTCCCGAGGAAGTCCTCGTCCACGTGGAAGGCGTTCCCGGTGTGCATTCCGATCCGCACACGCAGCGACCGGCTGGGATGGGCCTTGTTGACCCGTCTCACGGCGCGCTGTAGCTCAACGGCGCACGACACCGCAGAGCTGGCACTCCCGAATACGAGCATGAACCCGTCACCCTGCGACTTGACGACATCCCCGCCGCAGCTCGCAACCACCTTGTAGACGAGCTTGTTGTGCGCCAGCATCATCTCGAGCCAGGGCTCTTCTCCGAGTCGTTCCATCAGCTCGGTCGATCCCTCCACGTCCGTGAAGACGATCGTGATCATCCCGTCCGGCGAGGTCTGGTGGCGGTAGTCCGGCAGGGCCGGATCGACCTGTGCGACGATCGCGGCAAGCGAAGGCGAGGTATCGGCGGGTATCACGGAATGTTCCCGCACCACCAGCAATTCTCCCCCAATCCTGGAGGGCCTGTGCGAAGGGGCGTCTCCGGGGGCCGCGCCAGCGCTCAAGACGCGGTCGCTTATGCCGCCGTCGGCTCTCGCTCAGCCCGCCGGATAGCCGAACTGAACCTCTTCGCCGTTTCCGTGCGAGCAGGTCACGAGTTGCCCTGAGGAGTCGTAGTCGCACGTATCGGTGAAGGACCCGCCGGTGGCCGGGCTGTCGGCGGTCACCTGAAATGAGCCAGGGCCCCCGTTCTGCTGGGCCTGTGACTTGTACGCGTTGTAGATGTTGATCGCGAAGCCGCAGCTCGTGTGTGGGGCCAGGATGAACACATTTGGATTCTGGGCACACGCCGTAAGCCCCGGCGAGGGCGTCGGCGGCGCCACCGTGGTCGTGGTTCCGTTGACGGTCCGCGTCACGACCGGGGCAGTCCGTGTCACGACCGAGGCGGTCTTCTGAGGCGCAGAAGCGCTCGAACCGGAGAATGCCCCGCCCGCGGCCAGCGCGCCCACCGCAATCCCCGCCAGCGCGATCAATCCCAGAATGATGATCAGCGGCATCCGCTGACCTATCCGTCGCCCTTCGGCTGCAGGGGTCGGCTCCGGCGCCCCCGGAGCAGGTGGCGGAGTGGGAGGCTGGCGCAGCGGCGGCGCGCCTGTCATCAGCGGGTATTCGCGGGTGGTGCCCTGAGGCGCCGCCACCGTGGCCGCTGTGGCGGGGGCACCCGCCAGCCGCGCGGCCCCTAGGACCGTTACGGCTTTGGGGTCGTCCCAGGACTCTGGGACCTGACCCAGCTGCCGCTGGATCGTGCGGGCGACGAGGGGAATCCGGCTCGAACCGCCAGCAAGATAGATCGCTGCGAGCTGGGTCGACTCCACCCCCGCCGCGCGAACCGTGCGCTCCAGCTCGGCCACAGTGTCCTGGATGTCCGCGGCGATCAGCTCGCGAAAGCTCTCCGCACTCACGACCAGCTCCTGATCGATGGGGGGCGGCATATAGAACTCGTAGCGGGGGCTGCGCGACAGGAACTCCTTGGCCCGGCGCGCGCTCCGCAGAAGCTCGCGGTTTGCCTGGGTCCACACGCGCTCGCTCGATTCCTGCAACGATCGCCACTGATCCTGTGAGAGCTGGCGCCCGAGGTAGTGGTACAGGCGGTCATCGAAGTCCTCTCCTCCCAGGCTCTCGTTCCCACCCGGCGCGCCGGCCAGCTCGAACGACTCGTCGGTACGCCGCAGCAGCGCTGTGTCGAACGTACCTCCGCCCAGGTCGTACACAGCCACGTACTGTCCGGGCCGCAGCCGCTGGCTGGCGAAGTGCGTGGCGGCAGCCACCGGCTCGGCCACGAACACGAGGTTGCTCAGACCGGCGATCTCCGCCGCCTTGGCGAGCTTGTCGAGGCTCACCCGTCCCCAACGGGCGGGGTGCGTCAGCCGCACTTCGCTGGCACGCTCACCGCCGCGCATCGAAAGTGCCTCCTCGGCGACCTTTCGCAGAATCGCCCCGATCACGTCGACGACCCGCAGCTCCTTGTCGCCGAGCTCAATGAACTCATCACCAATCCGCCGCTTGGGCGTGCGCTCCAGACACCACGGGGCCAAGCCCGAAAGCTCTTCGGCCTCCTGTCCCACGACCAGCCGGCCAGTTCGTTCCGAGCCAGTGCCTTCGTGCCAGAAGACCATCGACGGCATTCGCGGCGCGCCGTCTATCTCGATCCTTTCGATCCGGTCGTCGACTCTGATCGCAGCCGCGGTCGACGTCGTCCCAAAGTCAATCGCCAACACCCAGTCAGGCACCCAATTGCCTCCGGTCGGGTCCAGGGAGGGCCAAACTGTAACCGGGTGGGATCGCCACTACCCCACCCCGTAGCCCGCCTGCTCGGACTCGTGCGCAATCAACTGGAGCGAGCGGGCGACGACCCCCGCGATTCGCCGCGCGGACGGAGAACCACGGCCGCCATTTTCGAACGCCTTCCAGCGGCGCCGCTCTGCCCGCGCCGCCGTCGCCAGCTCGGCCCGCGAGGCCTGGTCGGCGATTCCCAGCCGGCGGCCCGGCGATTGCCCAGTGACCAGCTGATTGAGCCTCCAGCGAAGCTCCTCAGGCAGCTCGATGTCCTCGCGGACGCAGCGCTCGAGCGCTTGCACCAGCGACAGGACATGTAGCTGCGGGTCGAAACGCAAAGCCTCGACCTCGTCACGCACAAACGAGACCGAGGCCGCCCGGTAGGAAAGCTGCTCCAGAGCGTCGAGCGCGAGCCCCGCCTTCAACGCGTCCGCGCGCTGACCCAACCCGCTGATTTCTACCCCAAGCTCGCGCACGCCCGAGAGCTCTCGCAACCGGCGCCGCAGGCCGGGCACGCTCAGCTCTCCGGCCTGGCGAAGCTCCTCGGCAGCTCGCAGGCCTCGGGCGCCGAGTGCACGTTCCAACTCGGGATCAGCATCATCGAGCCGGCCGATCGACTCCTGAGTGATCAGTTCCGACTCCGCCGCCAGCGCCAGGCCGATGCCGACTGGGACCACCGCCGCGATTCGCCAGGCCAGCATGCGCTCGAGCCCGAGCGCAGTCTCGGCATGCTCGGCGGGATCGTCGCCGAGCAGCGCGCAGACGCTGTTCACCGACGAGCCGCCATGCGATGCGAGCTCGTCCAGTAGTACGCCGCGCACGCGGTCGAGGTCGGTGCCCTGCGGTCCGGCAGCGAGGAGCAGGAACGCCTCGGCGTTCGCTGTCTCCTCGGAAGTCGTCATCGACGCGAGCAGATCAGGCGGAAGAGCTGCAAGCAACTCGTCACGCTGACTGGAGGACCCGCCCGCGGCGCCCATCCTCAGTGGCATCCGGAGTCCATTCGCGATCGCATGGAGCTCGTCCTTGAGCGTGGTGTCCTCCACCCGCGCCGCGGCGTGCTCGCACAGCGAAAGCACCCTCGCGGATAGGCCGCGGGACAGCGGCTCGGGAGCGAAGGGCTGTCGCGGCGCGTGCGCGGTCTCCGACTCGCGCACTCTGGGACCGCCGGTGGCGAGGGCGGCCCGGGCGGCGCGGGCCAGTTCGCCGGCGCTCCGGTAGCGGGCAGTCGGTTCTGTGGCCATCGCGCGTTCGACCACCTCGGCCAGTGCCGACGGGGTTTCGTCCGCGGCCCGCAGGTCAGGACGCTCGGTCCCGGCGAGCAGGTCCCAGAGCATGCAGCCGAGCGAGTAAACATCGGCCGGAATCTCGTCGGAGATCGTCCCGCGGCTTCGCTCCGGCGCCATGTAGCGGGCGCTGCCCAGGACCCGAGAGTCGGTGAGTTCCTCGTCGGTCAGTGCCTTGGCGATGCCAAAGTCGGTCAGCAGCACCCGGCCCGTCCGCTCGTCGATCAGCACGTTCCCCGGCTTGATGTCACGGTGGACGAGGTCGCAGGAGTGGGCGGTGTCTAGCGCCGCCGCGATCTGCTCTATCACCTCGACCGCACGCGCTGGATCGAGGGGGCCGCGGGAGTACAGCGCATCGCTGAGGCTGCCGCCGGCGATGTACGCCATCGCCACGTAGAGCCGGCCAGAGGCCTCGCCGGCTGAGTAGATCGGGACGACGTTTGGATGATCGATCGACGCCGCGATCCTGCACTCGCGCTCGAACTGCGAGCGAAACGCGGGGTCGCCCGCCAGCTCCATCGACATCACCTTGACCGCCACCGCGCGGTCGAGCTTTATCTGCTTGCCTCGGTAGACGACGCCCATCCCGCCCTCGCCGATCAGCTCATCCAGCAGGCAGTCGCCGAGCATCGCGCCCGGTCCAATGTCGGTGGGCAACGGCGGTGCTCCAACCGGCTCGAGCACCGCACGAGCTTCGGCTCCGAGCTGGCCAGCCGACCCCTGCCGGTCTGCTGGATCCTGGCTCAACGCCCGAGCCAAGACCGAGTCCCAGGCCGCCGACAGCGCCGGGGCGACCTCAGATGCCCGCGGCGGGGCATCGCTCAGCTTGGCCATCAGCTTCGCGACCTCGGTGTCGCGCGGGAACGGCACCTGCCCGGTGAGCGCCCGGAACAGCGTCGCGCCAAGGGCGTACACGTCGGCGCGCGCGTCAACCATCCGGCCCTGGGCCTGCTCAGGCGCCATGTAGTCGACCGTACCTACCATCAGGCCGGCGGACGTCAGCGCCGTCCGGGATGAAAGACGCTTGGCCAGCCCGAAATCGGTCAAGTAGGCCTGGGGGTCCTCCACGTCGTTGGAGCCCGCGCCCGTCGAGCCGTCGATCCCGGCGACCAGGACGTTGGCTGGCTTGATGTCGCGGTGCACGAGGCCGCTCGCGTGGGCGGCATCGAGCGCTGACGCAATCTGGCAGCTCAGTTCGGTGGCCAGATCGGGGTCGAGGCTCCCACCGTCGCGGATCATCCGTTCGAGCGAGGTGCCCTCGACGTAGCGCATGGCGATGAACAGCTCGCCCCCAGGCCCCTCGCCGCAGTCGTAGATCGTGACCACGTGGGGGTGGTCGAGACCGGCCGCGATCTCGGTCTCGCGCTCGAAGCGCCGCCTGAAGGAGGTGTCGCGCGCGAACTGCTCGGAGATCACCTTGACCGCCTCGACGCGCTTGAGCCGCAGGTTCCAGGCGCGGTATACGACGCCCATTCCTCCGCGTCCCGCGATCGCGTCGATCCGCCGGTCCGCGACTATCGATCCGACTGAAAGACCCGTGGTGGGATGCTCCTGTTCGCCGCCCCGCAAGATGCCGACCGATCCGGTCGGCGCCTTATTCTAGCTTCGCTTGGCTCCGATCAGGCGTGCCCACGATGCTGTCGCAGAAGTCTCCCGTCCGCCGATACGCGATGCTCGCGCTGATCGTGTTTGCGGCCGGAGCTGGCATCGGGGCAGCGGTCGTAGCGCTGGTTGGGTCCTCCGCACACAAAGCCGAGCCTTCGCACCCAGTCGCCCTGGCACGGCCCGGCTTGGCGCTAGCGCCGGCCTCGCCGCGCCGCGCAAAAGCCTCGGACTCGCTGGTGGCACGATCGGCCCGGGCAAGCTTCAACCAGCTGGCAGCCGGACTGGGTGGCTCGGTCGGGCTTGCTCTTGCACCGCTCGGGGGAGGGGCGACGATCGCTTTCGGCGACGCGCAGGTGGCCCGCGCGTGGAGCACGAGCAAGGTGCCGGTCCTGGTCACCCTGCTGGCCGATCTGCGGCGCCGCGGCCAGACGTTGTCCGCGCAGGACCGCGCGAATGCGGCGGCGGCGCTCGAGCAGTCGGACAACGCCGCGATCGAGGCGCTGTTCGGGCGGCTTGAGCAGATCCACGGCGGGCTCGTGGCGGCGAGCGCCGCCGTCGAGCATGTACTGCGCAAAGCCGGCGATGCAGCGACGATCATCAACACGGCTCCGAACAGCGAGGGCTTCACCACCTACGGCCAGACCGACTGGTCGCTACGAGGCGAGATCACCTTCTACCGGGCTCTATCCCAGGGCTGCCTGCTCAGCCCGCAGGACACCAGCTACGTATTGGGCCTGATGCGCCGGGTGATTCCAGACCAGCGCTGGGGCGCCGGCTCGGCCGGTTACTCGAGCGGGGTGTCGCTGGCGTTCAAGGGAGGCTGGGGTCCGCAGAACGGCCGATATCAGGTGCGCCAGACCGCGATCATCTCGAGCGGTAGGCGGGGCTACGCGCTGAGCATCCTGGCTCTGCCCGCGAGCGGGACATTCGCCGACGGCACCACGATGCTCACGGCACTCGCCACCTGGGCACGCACCCACGTCAATCTACGCGCAGCCGCGAGCGGTCAGGCCTGCTCGCGGTAGGGCCAGCTCTGTTCCCAGCAGAGGGCGCGAAGGCCCCGATGACGCCGTCACCCCGCTCCGAAAGCGGCCGCGTGGACGGAAATCGTCCACTGCGTCTGGGCGCCGGGAAGGGCGGTCACATCGAGCGAGGCGGGGCCAGAGGCGAGGGTGCCAAGGTCGATGCTGCCAGGGCCGCTGAGCGTGCTGGCGGGCGGTGTGCTGCCGTCGCTTCGACGCAGGCCGACCTCGATCGTCCCGCCGCTCACGTTGACGTCGGCGACGTAGTGCCCGCTCGCCGGGACTTGGAAGGGGAGACGGCTGTTCGCCAGGCTGACGTTGATGTCGTGGGTCGAGCTTCCGGTGAAGGTGGCGGGCAACTGCGGCGCGGCGCTGAAGGTGGCGTCGTAGCTGGCGGGCCCGGAGCGGCAGATGACCGTGGCCTGGGCCGTCCCGCCAGCCGGCACGGCGCCGAGGTCAAGCCACGCCGTGTCGCCGCTTCCGTAGGCGACGGAAATCCCCGCCGATGAAGTCACCTCGCCTGCACCGTGGCTGGTTTGAACCTGCGCCACCACGTCTGGCTGCGCCGTGGAGACAGGTGGCGAGCTTACGAGCGCAGGGGAGTCGGCGTTGGCATTGCAGCTGCCGCTGGCCGTCCCGAGTGGTGTCCCCGGGATTGGGCTCGGTGACGCTGAGGATGGGCCAGCTGAGGACGCGCCGCCGGTTATCCGGCCGACTGTGGAATTGCTTGTGGTTGGGCTGAGGCGAACGTGGACCAGGTGGGCGCCCGGATCAGCCTTCAGCTCGAGGTACCGGGCGGCAGGAGCGGACGTCACGCGGGCGCCCGTGACCTTCGCGGTGTAGCCAGCCGGGTAATGGAGCGGCGCCGTGAAGATGACCGTGGGAGCAGAGATATGCCGCTTCGGGAAGTAGGTGTAGGTGAACGTGTTGGTAGTGGGGTCATATCGCTCGTGCAGCGGGATCCCGGCGGTGGCCTCAGGGTAGGGCTCTGAGAGAACGGCGAGTTTGGCCGGGCGAAGGGTGCCGTTGTCGTCAGAGTCGTCGAATAGCGGGCCCGATCCCTGTCCGCCCGGGTCATCGACCCAGTCCTTGTAACTCCAGTACGTCCACCCCATGAGCTGTCTGTCGGCGAGCATGAGCACTCGCCTGACCTGGGTCAGGTCCTGCGTGTCCCCGAACTCATCGAACAGCGGTGGGACGCCCATCGCGACGCCGGCCCGCCGGGCGTTGTTGAACACGTTCGCGTCGGCCAGTGGGCAAGCCTGGTAGCCCGGGGACTGGGACTCGTCGTCGGGCTGTCCGGCCAGGCCCGCAAGGCAGTAGTCGTGGAAGGCGAAGCCGCTCGGACCGCTGGTGGACGGCGGCCGCGCCAGCCACGAAGGCACGCCGACATCGAAATAGATCTGTGGCTCATAGAACGCAAAGCTCGTCGGGTCGACCGAGCGCACCGCTGCCGCGAGCTTATTCTCGAGCGGCTCGAGCATCGCCGCATCGAACGCCGGACACCCGACGGGGTTGGCGCACGTCGCCCACTGGCTTCCTGGATTCGGCTCGTTGAACAGGTCGTAGCCGAGCATCATCGGGTTCTGGCGGAAGCGCGCGGCCATCACCGCCCAGGCGTGCGCGAACGCATCGGCGATGCCCTGCGTGTTGGCGTACAGGTTGTCGAACGCGCGCGCCGCCTGAAGGTCGAAGATGCCGGTGCCCGGGACCATCTCGACGGGTGCCCACGTGCCATCGCTGATCGTCGCCCAGTCGGGGAAGCCGGCGCCGCCCAGCTTCTCGTTGTAGCCGTCCTGGTGGGCCTCGAGCAGGGTGAAGACGTGATGCTCGGCGAGCAGCGATCCCTCGCGGGCCAGCTGGTTCAGGTAGGCGGTGTCGATCTGCCCACGCTGGGGCTCAAGCCCCTTCCAGAACCAGCCCAGGCGGACCGCGTCGAAGCCCCAGTCCTCGATGTTCTGCGCGTCGCGTGCGGTGAAGCTCGCCCCGGGCGCGAAGTACGGCGGCGTCTTTCGCGCCAGCTCGAGGCCATGGATGATCACGACCCGTCCGGTCGAGTCCTCGATCCACCGCCCGGCGGGGTGAAGCGGGCCGACCGGCAATCGGGGCGCCGGTGAGCCGCTAGCGGCGATCGCCGCCTGTGCAAAAGCCGCCGAAACCAGCACGGCCAACAGCAGCGCCGCCGTCACCACTCGGCGAGAAGTGACATTGCGAGCCCGGCCACGCCGGGTCCGCGACATTAGAAGTGGTAGATCAGGCACCCCTGGCTGGCGCTCGGTGTGGGATAGGAGCCGAAGTCCACCTGCGAGTTCGGTGATTGGACGCTCGAGCCCGCGCTCTGATCCACCCCGATGTACGGCCCATGCGGGCACTGGTCGGCGAACGCCAGGTTGGCCAGCAGCGTGTTGCCCTGCACCACCGCGCCGGACATACGCGAGACGGCGATCGCCATCTGGGTGTTATTGCGCACCGACCCGCTGGTGTTGTCGATGAACGACACGGTTCCGTATCCGTAGGCGTTGTTGTCGCCAAACCAGGGCTTGGTCCCCACCCCGGCGATCAGCAGCAGGAACGCGTTGGGCCCGGTCCAGATCAGGTTGTGAGCGATCGTGGCGCCGGCGAATTCGGCGTGGACGGTGTTCGGGTACAGCGGGTCGACGGTGACCGCCGCCCAGCCTGAGTTGCCGGCGTTGACGATCGTGTTGTCCTCGGCGACAGAGCGCTGATCCCAAGCCGCGCCGCCGAACAGGACGATGCTCACGTCGGTGGCGTCGACGATCTGGTTCTGAGCGATGTGCGAGTCCCCGCACTGGTTTGAGATCCCGTCGGCGAACCCGAACGTCGAGCTGACCGAGTCCTGGCCCGACTCGACGTTCTTGACCTGACCCATCAGCGTGCCGGTATCCACTCGCCCGTCGACCACACCGCTGGTCTCATACCAGTGGAACTTCGTGCTGTAGCCGTCGATCAGGTTGCCCGCGATCGCCACGCCGTGGCACGGCAGGCCGTCGGGGCCGGTCTCGTCGATCACCATGTTGCTCCAGCCCGCGGTGTTGTCGATGCGGTCCTCTCGCACGGTGGTTCCAGAGCCGCCCAGCACCTCGACGTCGATCGAGTCATGGTCCATGCCGACGCTCTGGTTGCTTCGCTGGCCGTCGACCCACACGCTCCGAAGCGTCGCGCCGGAGGACACACCGACCACCGGGTGGCCGTAAGCCGAGGTCCGCACAAGCCTCGCCATCGCCGCGTAGTCCTCGGGTGCGGGCGCGCCGACTGTCTCGAGCGTCACCCCGGCGGGGATGATCAGCTCCTGCGAGACGCGGACGACCGCTCCCTGCTCGAGCCACACGGTCGACCCCGGGCTGGTCTTATCGAGCAGCTGCTGAAGCTGCGCCCCCGTGCCACCATCGAACGCGCCCGGGCTATGCCGGGTTGGGATGTCGATCACCGGCGTATCAGGATTCCAGCCGTAGAGCTGCGCCGAGCACAGACGGGGAAGCTCGGCGCCGAATCCCGGCAGCTCGAAGAACGAGCGCGCCACCTCACCCCACGGTGCGCGCCGTGAGTCAAGCGCCGCCAGCAGCTGGGCGTATTGCTGGGGATCTGGCTCTGATTCCCGTGCCACCCGCCACAGGATCAGGAGCCGCTGGGCGTTGTCGTAGCGGCGCTCGCGCAGGAACTCCCTGGAGGTCAGAAACGCAAGCGCCGTCGTCCGCAGCGTCGCCAGGCCGCAGCCGTTGTTGCGGATGAAACCGTCAAATGCGGCGTAGCTCGCCTGATTCGGCGCACACCCCAGCACCTCGGTGTAGAGCTTGGCGAGCCACTGATCGGGCACGAGCTCGTTAGGGACGAAGTTGTTCCAGGGGGTCGTCTGGCTGATGTAAAGCGGCGCCCCGCTCGGCGCGGGCGATGGACCCGTGGAGCAGGCCGGCGTCGGTACAGCCGCAGACGCCGGCGAAACCGCCGCGAGCCACACCCCTAGCGTGGCTAGGGCTCCGACTAGACCTCGGAGGAGGCCTCGAAAACGCGTTCGCTGCACTGCATCTGCCTGCCGCATCGCCTCTCCCGCTCTGCCTGCCGGAGAGCCACGAACGGCTCGGGGAGCTGTCCCGTGACCAACTCGGCTACGGCCTGACATTCTCGGCCATCATCCACTGACGATGCTGGCCGATCAGCCGATTTTCATCCCTGCTGCGGCAAAGGTGGCGCCTCGCCGGCGCTCGTCCTTTCCACCCGCCGCTCGACCCTCACCTGTCGGCCCAGAGGATTATCGGCGCGCTCGTCGGCGGCTAGCCGACCGCTGCCCCGCCACGCAACGACTCGATCAGCGCGCCCCAGCGGTCAAGATCGGCCCCTTCGGGGACCGGGATCGTGATACGAGTTACCAGGTCGCCGTAGCGGCGCTTCACGTCGGCGATGGCCTCCTCGGGGGAGCCGATGATCGCGAACGTGTTGAGGACCTCATCGTCGATCGCCTCGTGCAGCTTGTCCCACTCGCCGCGCTTGGTCATCGCGTTGAGATCGTCCTGAAGCTCGCCCCAACCGTGGACTTCGAGCACCGGCCTGTAGGCCGGAGTCGATCCATAGAAGCCGATCTGCTGCTTGACCACCTCCCGGCCCCGGTCGAGCTTCTTCTCGGAGTCGTGAGCCACGATGAATGAAGGCCCGCTGATCTCGAAGCCGTCCATCGTTTTGCCCGCCTTGGCGCGGCCGCGCTCCAGCGCGGGGAGCGTCGCTTCGCGCAGGTAGCGCTCGGTGGAGAAGCCGTGACAAAGGAACCCGTCGGCCACCTCGCCGGCCGCCTCGGTCATCAGCGGCCCAACCCCCGCCAGGAAGATCCTTGGGTTGCCGTGAGGGTTGGGACCGGGGTTGAAGAACGGCGACATCAGCGTGTGTGTGTAGAACTCGCCGCGGAAATCAAGCGGCGCGCCCGTCGCCCAGGTGTCCCAGATCGCGCGGACCGCCAGCACGAACTCGCGCATCCGCGCGGCAGGCCTGGACCACGGCATCGAGTAGCGCCTGGTGATGTGTGGCTTGATCTGTGACCCCAGTCCGAGCGAGAACCGCCCGCCCGACAGTGCCTGGACGTCATTAGCCTGCAGCGCCACTGTCATCGGGTTGCGCGCGAACGCCACCGCGATCGCCGTCCCGATCTCGAGCTTGCTCGTGCGCTCGGCTGCCACCACGCAGGCGAGGAACGGGTCGATCTGGGTCTCGGTCGCCCACCAGCCGTCGTAGCCCGCATCCTCTGCAGCGGACGCAGCACTCCCAGCGTCATCGATCGATGAGGAGTACCCGCCAGCGTCAACCTTCACGGCCGGCCACCCTACCGCGACGCGGAGTACCGGGCTTGCTTCCGCAATCTCGATCGTCGGCTCCTGTCCACCATCCGCTACGACGTGGCTGCTGAGCACGATCGGTGGGGAACACCGGGTGTTCCGATCCCGGGCAGCCGCGCGGGCCGGCTCAACAGCCTGGCTTGTAGAGGGGGTGGATAGGTCGGCGGCGTTCCCTCCTCTACGCTAGACGGTTGGAAATGGCACCGGGCAACACCAGCTCGCTGCGGGAGGCGCTTGCGCCTTCAGCCCTGAGATCGGCGCTGGTTCCTCGCCGGCCTGTCTTCGGGAATCCGTGGGATTCCACGCCCGACATGTTCGCCTGCTGCGTAGCCGTTGGCTTCGTCGATCCATTCCTGCTGTGGGGCGGAGGGGCGCTCATGGGCTCGATCTTCGGCTTCAGCTCCCGTTGGCCGCTCGGCGTGTATATCGCGGCGGCATTGGTTGGCGCTGCTGGTTTCATGACCATCGTCGGGCGGGAGCGCACGACGCTGGCAGTCGACTTCTTGGCCGTCGCAGCATGGCTTGTGCTCGGCTTGGTGGTCGCGCCGGTCGTCGGGTTGGCGCCGCCACCGGGAGTGGCAATCGCCTGCTACGCAGCCTTGCTGATGGCGATCTTCGTGTACGTCGTCAGTTTCGGGCGCTGGCAAACCGCGTTTGTCCGCACCGTGAGCTGGCCGGTGACCTGGAGCGCGTTGGCCGCATTCTTTGCGTTCAGCGCCTATCACCTGATCCTCTATCCCTAACCCTCCGCCAGGCCTAGAGCAGTTGGCCTCCGTCTGACGACTTATGCGGCTGGTCGCGGCGCTGGCTCAGCAGGCCTGCGTCGTAGAGGAAGCGAGATGGGCCGCCGGGGTGGATTCCACCGTTTGCGCATCCGCGCCCGTGCGCGAATAGCCGAATTTGCAGGAATTCTATTAGGGGTGAGCGAGGGGACTCGAACCCCCGACCGCCGGGACCACAACCCGGAGCTCTACCAGCTGAGCTACGCCCACCGCGGAGGCTTCAATCTAGCAGCGGTGGTGCGGCCTACCCAACGGCAGCGTGGGCTTGACCGAACTCGGGCAGAAGCGAAAGGATGCCGGTGATCGGAGTGGCCCCAACCAGAAGAGGATGTCTGCATGAGCCTGCCAGAACCGAAAGACAACTCGATCGCGGTCGTTACTGGGGCCTCCTCGGGGATTGGTGAGCAGTTCGCGCGTCAGCTCTCCGAGCGCGGGTATCGCGTGGCGTTGGTGGCCCGCCGCCAGGACCGTCTGAGCGAGCTGGCGAACGAGCTCGGCGGCGAGGATCGCGCGGTGACGATTGCCGCCGACCTGTCCGTACCTGAGGAACGCGATCGCGTGGCCGCGCGAATCGAGGAGCTGCGCGCTCAGGTGGACATTCTGGTGAACAACGCCGGATTTGGGATCTACCAGCCGTTCGCTGCAGCCGGCCGTGAACAGGAACTCACGCAGGTCCGGCTTCTGGTGGAGGCGGTCGTCGACCTGATGGCACGCTACCTGCCCGGTATGGTCGAGCGCGGCCAGGGGGCGGTCATCAACATGTCCTCGACCGCCGGACTTCAGCCGCTCCCGTTCAACGCCGGCTACGCAGCGGCGAAGTCATACGTGCTGATGCTCTCGGAGGCCGCACAGGCCGAGGTGAAGGACACGGACGTCACGGTCACCGCTGTTTGCCCCGGCCCGGTCCCGACCGGCTTCCAGGAATCCAGCGATGCTGGCTATTTCGCCGAACGGCTGCCGAAGTTCACCTTCGTCTCACCGCAGCGCGTCGCGCGCGATGCACTACGGGCGGCCGACCGAGGACGCTTATCGGTGATCCCGGGCGGGCCTCACGTGCGCATGTTCTTTGGTCCGAATCGCCGCTACCCCCGTTTCATGACCCTCCCCGTCAGCAAGCGGCTGATGGCGAGGCGCTAGTCACCGGGTCGGCTTCGAGCCGTGCCGGTGGCGATGTCGGTGGCGGTGCTGGTGGACGTGTGAGCGCGGCACGCTCGGCTTGCGGATCGCGGCGACTGGGTCGGGGCCGGAGCAGAGAGGATTGACGGCCCCGGGCGAGCCTGCATCACGCAGACCATGGGCAAACGCCGCTGTATCAGGGCTTGTGCCTGCCCCGGGTGGCGAGATGCCGTACCAGTCTTCGCGGTCCGCTCGGTTGTGCTCTGGCGTAACCCAGGCATAGATCAGCACTGAGGCGATTCCACAATCCGTGCGGGCGAGCGCAGCCAACGTGCGCTCTATGTAGAACGGGCGTAACTGCTCTGAGGCCCAGTCCCACGCCCCGGACGGGTGGGTGGTCCAACCGAACTCGGTGACAAACAGCGGCACCGTGCCCAGCCCAGCTGCACGCATAGCGAGCCGGGCGCTGCGTACGTTTGACAGGACGTCTTGAGGAGTGGGACCGTACGGATGGATCGCCACGCCGGCGATCTGCCCCTGGATGTCCGGCTCTGCCGCGATGAGCGCCGGCACAAAAGACGACGGACGGGTGAGGCCCCCAACGATCACGCGCGCGGAAGGCTCAACCGTGACGATCGCCGCACGCGCCCGGGCATACAACCTGGCATAGGCATCCGGGTCCGGAGCGGGATGCCAGAAGTAGCGGCTATCGGGCTCGTTCCAGATCTCGAAGGTCTCCACCGGAAGGGGGCTGAGGCTGGCGTTGTTGCGCCAGAAGGTGCCGCCGGGGCCATAGCGGGCCGCGAGCGCGGCGGCATACGAGGCGTAGTCGGCTATCGATGAGGGTGCCGAGTGGTCGTCGCCGGGGATCGACTCCGCCCAGGGCGCCGAGTAATCGATGATCGGCAGCCACCGCAGACCATGGGCGGCGAGGGAACCGGCAATCAGATCGTCGGCTCGCCAGCTGTAGTGGTGGATCATCCCCACAAACGGTGGCTGGAGTGAAACCCCCAAGGACGGCGGCCGCGGCTCCGCCTCCTCCCACAGCGCGTCACTTCGCACCGTCGTTGCCCCGGTCCGAGCCAGGCCCGTCAGCTGGGCGTCGATCTCGGCCCGGCTGTACTTGTGACCGTTGAACAGCATCCCGGTGTTGGCGCCGAGCAGCGCCACCGAATCCGGGGTCTTGAGCGCCGACCCACTGAGATCTGCCGACGCGCCCGGAACCACAACGAGAAGCGCCAGCGTCAGGATCAGCGCCAGCGCCGTGCGTCTGCAGACCGGTTTTTTTCCTTCGTAGCTCAGTCCCGCTCCATACGGCCGTATGCTGCCCCCGACGAATCAACGGTCGGGGGCTCCGGCACTGTCACGGCCCCTGCCTGGAACCGCCGCAGCGTCGTTAGGCTACTCGTATGTCCACGAACGACGACTTATTCGGCGAGGAGCACGTCCGCGTCTACCGCGAGACGGACGGCGAACGAGGCTACGAGTGGCGCGGCACCACGGTTCTCCTGCTCTCGACCACCGGCCGCAACTCAGGTCAGGAGCGCACTACCCCGCTGATCCACCGCACCGACGGCGAAAGCTGGGTCGTCGTCGCGTCAAAGGGGGGAGCCCCGGAGCATCCGGGCTGGTACCAGAACCTCCAGGCCAACCCGGAGGCGATGATCCAGGTCAGGGAGAAGCGTATTCCGGTGCGGGCGGAGACCGCACATGGAGACGAGCGGGAACGGCTGTGGCGGCTGATGACCGAGGTGTGGCCCTCCTACGAGCAGTACCAGACCAAGACCTCCCGGCAGATTCCTGTCGTGGTGCTCAGGCGGCGCTAGATCCCGGCGGCGCGCAGATCGGAGCGGAGCCGGGTCAGCTCCGCGCGCGCGGCAACCGCGACGAAGCGCACTCGGCCGGCTCGGATCCCGTACACGAACCGGCCCGCGACCCACAAACCACCCAACCGGCGCGCCGACCTGGGTAGCGCCGTCTGACCCACGGCCACCCCGCCGGCGCGATCACCGGCAGCGGTGCTCGCGACCATCGCGACCCGTCCGCGCCGGTCGAACACGGCGCTCGCCGTGCCGGTCCGTCCTGTCACGCAATAGCGGTATGAGCGGCCGAGACGCGCCTGGGGTTGTCCCGCTCGGTACAGCGCCGACGACCGTACCGTCGCCTAGCCGAAGCGCCCGACCCAGGCCGCTCAGGCTGAATCGCTCACCGCCTAAGGCACCGCGGGCCCGGGACTCCGTATGCCCGCTCCCACATCTCGAGATACGCCTCCGCACCCTGGAACATGTCGTGCATCACCGACGGGCCGCCGATGAGCTGGAGCTGACGCAGCCAGTCCGCATACAGCCCGTAGTTGGCCACGCCGTCGGTGTTGAAGTCGAACTTGCGCTGTCCCCATTGCTCCTGGGTGAACGTGACCCGTCCGTCGTAGGACTTGAACGGATAGCTGATCGCGGGCGCCCTGTCGGCCCTGGCTGGTCGCCAAGCCCGTTCTCATCCGACCCCCAGCCGAAGCCGAAGTGATACCGCGGCACCCGCACCGCCTTGTCGGTCTTCATCGTCCCAACCAGGGCAGCCGTTGGCAGCGTCGGCGGGTTGACGAACCCGCCGAGCGCGTAGATCCGATGGAACAGCTGCGGCGAGGAGCAGCAGTGGGCGGACACCACGCCCGCGTAGTGATGGCTCTCCGCGATCGACACCGCGGCGGCTGGCGGTCTTGGAATCCATGTGATCCGTCTGGATGATCAGGCGCTGGTTGGCCATCTGAGCAATCAGGTACGCGCCGAGGCTCGTCAGTCCCCGGGTGTTGCACTGCGGCGGCGGCCCGTATACCGGCAGCGGGCTGCCGCCCAGCATCGACGAGAGCGAGCCGTTGAGGAGCTGCGTCGCGGGGCCATTGGCGGGCGCCACCGAGTACTGCTCGGCATCCTGCTGGTCGGCCGGGCAAGGCTCGAGCGACCAGAAGCTGCCCGTCTCGAGTCGGTTGCCGGCGTTGATAATCTCTCCCTGGTCGCCGGCGATCATCTTCGTGCCGCCGAAGGCGTTGTCGAACTCGTGCACTGGGAAGAACGTCCGCACGCCGAGGCTCGCGACCTCCTTGAGGCCGGCGTCGATCTGGCGCTCGATCGCACTGCGGGACGCCGTTGCTCTCCGCAGCCGAACAGCCGCGAGACCTCGACTCCCTCGATCACCGCCAGCTTGCCCTGGTTGATCACCCGCCGGGCCTGGAAAGGATTGGTCACGATCCTGAACCAGCCCTTGCCCGGACCGCCCGACTGGGCGTCGATGTAGCCCTGAAGCGCATACAGGTCGCGGCTCTGGATGTGCACTGCCGCCATGTCGTTGCACGGGTTATGGCGCGTGGTCATGATCGAGCACAGCGCCTCGTTGTCGACCAGGTTGGTCACCATCAGCCGCAGCCCGGCTCGCCAGGCGCGCTCGATGCCCGTGTAGTAGTCGCCCTCCTCGGCCAGCGCCGTCGGGCTCGGCCACTCCACGAAACTCGGCCAGCCGTGCATGTCGCTTGGGCGCGGCTGTCCGCCCCAGTCGATGAAGTCCTCCACCTGCGCCGTTGGTTCCCTGCTCCTTGTCAGCGCAGCTGGCGGGAAGCGCGTACGGAGCCCCGTACGGACTCCAAGGCGCGCCGCAGTGCCAGTCGCCGCCGAAGAACTCGAACGCGGTTATGTGCGCGTGACCCTCAACCGTTCCCAGCACCTGCGCTTCCGGGCTGGCACCCGTGAACTGGGGGCCGGTGGCGTCAACCTGCGCTTCGGGATACGTGGCGCATCCGCTCGCCGGAGTGAACACACCCGCAGTGCCTTGCTGGTAGCGACATTGGTCATCCGGAACCCCCGGCGCGAGTTTCCGGTGATCCGCCATTCGGAAGCTGGGCTCGGCGCGCGCTTGATCCTGGAGCGACCCGGTGCCGGCGTCGGTGAGGTAACCGGCCCGCGGCCCGTAGAGCAGGTAGACGCCGAGCGCCGCCGCCTGCATGCGGAACGGTCCCTGGCCCGACCCGATCGCCGTCCCGTTCGGCGAGCGCAGGAGGTAGCAGCCGTGCACCAGCGAGTACCGGGTGAGCTTGCTCCGCGGTGATGTCGTCTGGCGCGCGAGGATGGTCGAAGGCGAACCACTCAAGGCCGCAGCGATCACGCCAGCGGCGGCCGCGCACACAATGGCCCTGAGACGCATGGGACGCACAGACTAACCGGGGAGTGCGGCTCCGGCGAGCGCGGCGATGACGCCGACAACGCCCGCCCCGAGGAGCGTTTGCACGACGCCGAGGCGGAGGATCACGAGGGCGACCACGGCGACGGCCAGGATCGCGAACTGCCAGCTCTCCTCGAGCGCGGCGGCCAGAACGATCGCAGCGCCGATGATCGCACCGATCGCTGCAGGGCCGGCGCCGTCGAGAAACGCGCGGGCGTTCTCGTTGTAACGCAGCGCTTCGAACCGCGGTCCCCCCAGCATGATGAAGGCGAATGAGGGCACGAATGCGACGAGTGCGGCGAGCACCCCGCCGAGGATGCCGTGGGCGCGGTAGCCGACCGCGGCAACCGTGGCCACGACCGGGCCTGGCGTGATCTGACCCAGTGCGACCGCGTTCAGAAACTGCTGGTTGCTCATCCAGTGGTAGGCGTGGACCGCGTCGGCTTGCATGAGCGGGACGATCACGAAGCCGCCACCGAACGAGAGGGCCCCGACCTTGAACGCCGTCCATGCAAGCGCCCCGAACCCGCCGACCGAGATCGACGCCGGCACCGTTCCGACCGAGACATGCCGCCCGCTCGCCCCGGGAAAGCCCCGATTGCGAAAGAGCAGCTCCGCAGTCCCGCAGGCGAGGAGCGCCACCACCAGGTATGCCCCGCTCAAGGCCGCGGCAGCGGTGCCGACGGCGAGGTAGACGAGCCATCGGCCAACGCGGGCCCGGTCTGGCGCGGCCCGTGCGACGCTGGGGCCGATCAGCCCGCGAACGGCGTGCAAAGCCACGGCGGAAACCGCAGCACCGGCCCCTGCGCCGGCGCCGCGGACCCACAGTGGTGGAGCGTGCCCGAGGAACAGGACCGACAGCGCCAGGATCAGGGCAACAGCCGGAGCGATGAATCCCAGTCCTCCGACGACGGCGCCGGCGCCGCCACCAGCGCGACGTGCGCAGAAGATCGCCAGCTGCGTGGAGGCCGGCCCCGGCAACAAGCCGCAGGCGGCGTTCGCATCCTCGAACTCGGTCGCGTCCATCCACCGCATCCGGCGGACGACGAGCTCCCGCAGCAGCGCGATGTGTGCCGGCGGACCCCCAAATCCCGTGACTCCGATCCGCGTCCACTCCCGCGCCACCGTGGTCAACGAGGTGGTCTCGCCTGCGACCGGCTTTTCCCGGTGAACCATCGCGGTGCCGCGCATTCTTCCACGGCCACGCTGCTCGGCCACCTGTAGGGTCGGCCATCGTGCCCGTCGAAGAGCAATTGGCCAGGCTCGGCCGCCCCGTCACGGTTCTCGGCGCGGGCGGGACGATCGCGATGCGTGGGGAACGCGCGGTTCCCGCGCTCGATGCGAACGCGCTGGTCGGCTCGATTCCTGTGCTGGCAGCCGTCGCCGACCTGACCGCCGAGACCGTGTTCGGGCTACCCGGGTCACAGCTATCGCTCGACCAGGCGCTCTCTCTGAGCCGCACAGCAGCTGACTATGCCTCTTCCGGGCGCGGCATCGTGATCACCACCGGAACCGACACCCTCGAGGAACTCGCCGCACTCTGCGCACTGCTTTACGGCGGCGATGCTCCGATCGTGCTCACGGGTGCCAACCGGCCGGGATCGGCGGTCGGTGCGGACGGGCCGGCAAACCTGCTTGACGCGGTCGCGGTGGCCGGCGCCGACGCGGCCGCGGGCCTAGGGGTGTGCGTTTGCTTCGGAGGAGAGCTCCATGCGGCGATGACGGTCCGCAAGGTGGACAGCACCGGCCCGGCGGCGTTCGGGTCGCCCACGGCTGGCCCCGTGGGTCGGGTAGTCGAGGGACGCCTATGGCTGCACGCCCATCCGCTCAAGCCACCCACCCTCGCCCCGAGCACGCTCGCTCACCGAGTCGACATCGTCACGGCAACCCTCGGGGACGACGGGGCGGCGCTGGCGGCTGCGGCGCGGTCCGCCGACGGTGTCGTGCTGGCGGCGTTCGGCGCGGGCCACCTGTCTCCCGCGCTGCTTCGCGGACTCCGCTCCGCGGAGGTCCCGGTTCTGATCACGACCCGCGTGGATCGATCGTCAATGCTGTTCGACACATACGGGTTTGAAGGAGCGGAGCGAGACGTCCGTGATGCCGGGGCCATCTGCGTGCCGTTCCTCTCTGCGCCCACGGCGCGGATGGCGCTGCTGTGCTGTCTGGGAGCCGCGCTCGATGGCGACGGGATCAGGCAGACGCTGGCGGCGTACGACGCCGCGTAGCCTTCAGCCCTGGAGCAGGCTCTTCAGGCGCCGCCCGGGTTCGTCGCGCGGACGGTCGACCTCGATCTCCGTGAGGACGTCGACGGCGATCCGGCGAGTCTGTCACGGTGACGTCACGGGCAGTGCGCTGACGCCTCAGCTGCGGCGGAAGCGCTCTTCTTCCTCCACCGTGCGCTCGGCTGCTGGAAACGCCTCCAGCCGTCCATCTGGAATCGGCTCGCCACTTTCCACCGACACGCCGTACGTGCCCTCCTGGAGCCTGGCCTCGGCTCGCTCCAGCGCCGCCAGGTCGTTGCGGAGCTGCTCCCGACGGCCCTCGTCGAACTCGTCCTGATAGAGATCCTCCGAATCGACGTCGCCCGGCTCGAGTTGATCCGACCCCTCGAGTGGACCATCCCGTTGAAGGCTCGCCAGGGCCTGCTCGATTCGCTCCCGCTCCTCGGCCAGCAATCTCCGGGCGCGGTCAGGGTCCATGGCCCGAAGACTATCCCCCGCCGCAGTGACCCGACGGTTTAGGGTTGTGCACGAGAGATGCGAATCGTCCGATTCCTGATCGCCACGGTGGGGTGCGCCGCTGTCATGTCGGCCGGCGGCCCAGCCGCTGCGAGTGCGGCTTCATGCGCGTGGATGAACGCATCGCTCTCGCCGAGCACTCGCGCGCAGATGCTCCTCGGAGCGATGTCTCTGTCGGACAAGATCGCCATGACCTACCAGCGGTATCCGCTGGACTATCACTACGGAGCGGCGGGATGGATCCCAGCTAACCCGGGCTTGTGCATTCCCGACCTCGTGTTCAACGACGCGGGCCAGGGAGTCGGCGACGGCCAGGCCGGGACGACCGCCTTCCCGGCGCCTATCTCCCAGTCAGCAAGCTGGGATCCCGGACTGCAGTATGAGTTCGGGGCAGCGCTGGGGCAGGAGGCCTGGCAGAAGGGGATCGATGTCCAGCTGGCCCCGGGGATGGAGACCGACCGCGTTCCGATGAACGGCCGCAACTGGGAGTACATGAGCGAAGACCCGTTTCTGTCTGGCCAGGGGGCGGCTGCCGAGGTGCGGGGCGTGCAGTCCCAGCACGTGATCGTGACGCTCAAGCACTACATCGCCAACAGCCAGGAGACCAACCGCGGCGCCACCGGTCCCGCCGACTCGGCCGACGTAAGTCTGCGCACGCTGGAGGAGATCTACGCCCCGCAATACGGCACGGCCATCAGGCAAGGGGGCGCCGCGGGATTGATGTGCTCCTACAACCGCATCAACAGCGTCTATTCGTGCGAGGACCCGCAGACGATCGGCCTGGTCGACAAGCAGTTCGGCTTCGATGGGTTCGTAGTCTCGGACTGGGGCGCAACGCACTCCACGGCGGCGTCGGCCAAGGCCGGAATGGACATCGAGATGGACGTTGCGCCCGGCACCTACTACGGCCCTGCGCTTCAGACGGCGGTGCAGAACGGTCAGGTACCGATGAGCACCCTCAACGACATGGTGCTGCGGATCCTGCGCGCAATGTTCCGCGTCGGAGTCTTCGACCATCCTCCCGCCGCTCAACCGCAGGCCTACTCGGCGCAGGCTTCCTCGCAGCCCCACATCGACCTGGCGCGCCAGATCTCGGAGGAAGGGACCGTGCTGCTCAAGAACGCCCAGGGCGTCCTGCCGATCACCGGACAAGGTCGGACGATCGCGCTGATCGGCCCTGGCGCGGGCCAGGCCGGCGCCGAAAACGAGTACAACGGTCAGGGCAGCGGCCACATTCCCGAGTTCGGCGACAAGCCCGTCGTCAGCCCACAACAGGGACTCACGCAGCGTGCCGCGGCGGCCGGGGATGCCGTGCTGTACGCGGACGGAAGCTCGATGGCCGACGCCATTGCCGCGGCGAAGGCGGCCAGCCTCGCAGTCGTCGTGGTGGGAGATTCCGAGAGCGAGGGGACCGACCGTCCCAACCTGACCCTCACCGGGGGAACGTGCACGCTGTTCGGATGCTCGCCGCAGTCCGTCGATCAGAACGCGCTGATTGCACAGGTGGCCGCCGCCAACCCGAACACGATCGTCGTGCTCAACACCGGAGGGCCCGTGCTGATGCCCTGGCTAGGCGCGGTACGGGGGGTGATGGAGGCCTGGTATCCCGGCCAGGAAGACGGCAACGCGCTCGCCGCGCTGCTCTTCGGCGACGTCGACCCGTCGGCCCATCTCCCAGAGACGTTCCCGGCCGCAATGGCCGACATGCCGCTGCGGACCGCGGCTCAATGGCCAGGCATCAGCAAACCCGGGGACAGCGTCGGCCCGCACTCCGCCTACAGCGAGGGACTGCTCGTGGGCTACCGCTGGTACGAAGCCAAGCGAATCAAGCCGCTGTTCCCGTTCGGCTTCGGCCTCTCCTACACCAGTTTCGGCTTCTCCGGCCTGCGAGTGCGCGGTTACAAGCGTGGGGCCTGGGTCAGCTTCACGCTCAAAAACACCGGGCGACGCGCGGGTGCCGACGTTACCCAGGTGTACGTCGGCGATCCGGCGTCGTCGGGCGAGCCGCCCGCTCAGCTCAAGGGATTCCGGAGGGTGTCGCTCGCCCCAGGAGGGTCAGCCCGCGTGCAGATCTGGCTGCCCCAGAGCTCATTCGCCCACTGGGCCACCGGCCGCCACCGGTGGGTCGTCACGCGCGGCAACTACCGGATCTACGTCGGCGACAGCTCCGCGCTGAGCGACCTCCAGCTGCGCGGTTCGCTTCGTAGGCGCTCCGCACGGCTACCCGCCAGCGCGTACTAGATGCGTGACCTCCTCGAGCTTGGCGGCAAGCGCCTGCCGTTTCTCCGCGCGTCGGTGATCAGGGCACTCCTGTCGATGCCGCGGCTGATGCGGACCGGACAGATGGGCGACGGGCGAGAGGAGGCGCTTGCCGAGTACGTCCTCCGTAACGCTCGTCAAGGCGATCTCGATGACGCAATCCGCGTGATCGATGAGTACTGCTACACGCGGAGCTTCATGATCAACATCGGGGACGAGAAGGGCGAGATTCTCGATCGCGCGGTCCAGCGCGCCCAGCCCAGGCGCGCGCTCGAACTCGGAACATATTGCGGCTACAGCGCGCTGCGGATCTGCCGGGCGATGGCCGATGAAGCGAGGCTCGTCTCAATTGAGTTCAACCCAGCCAACGCGGACATAGCCCGCCGGATCTGGACCCACGCCGGCGTCGAGGACCGCGTCACGGTGATCGCCGGGACAATCGGAGACGGCGGCGCGACGCTCGCCGCGCTCGAGACCGAACACGGCTTCACCCAAAATTGCCTGGACTTCGTGTTCCTTGATCACGCAAAGGATGCCTACCTCTCAGATCTCGAGCTGATCCTTTCGCGGAAATGGCTTCATCCGGGTTCGATCGTGGTCGCAGACAACGTGAAGCTGCCTGGCGCGCCTCAGTACCGCGCATACATGCGCGACCGTCAGGGCACCACCTGGGACACCATCGAGCACGAGGCCCACGCCGAGTACCAAACGCTCCTCAAGGACCTCGTACTCGAGTCCGCGTATCTCGGGGATTAACGGCGGGTAGCAACCGGCTTCTCAGCCTCTCGAGGTCGGCCTCGGTGAGCCCATTCTCCAGCAGCCATGCAGTGGAGCCGCCGAGGCGCTCGTCAACCAGCCTCAGGAACCGGTCCATGGTCTGCCCAAGAGGCGCATGCTGTCGCGGGTCGTGGCCTTCGAGCTCTGCGCGGTACGTCGGAGAGCTGAGCAGACGCTCCATGATCTTCTCTGTCCGCTCGGCGCTCGCTAGGTAATCGTCGACGATCGCCTCCCGGTCGACTCCGGCCGCATCGAGTGCTACCGCGACCACAACACCAGTCCGGTCCTTGCCCGCAGCACAATGCACGAGGACAGCGCCGCCGGCCCAGGCGATCGTGCGGATGGAGCCGGCCACCGAATCCGGGCGGCGACGCAGGTAGCTCAGGTACGCCCGCACGATCGGGAGCTCGTCCGAGAAGTCATCGCCATGCCCCCGCTGCTGCCATGGTTTGAGCGCATCGAGCTCGACATCCGTGTTGCCTCCGGAATCGGGATAGAGCGAACGATGCTCGATGCGCACGGCTGACTCAGCCGTGATTGGTGCTGGCCCCTCGAGCTCGACCTCGACATCCGTGCGCAGATCGACCACCACCTCGACCGCCTCCGCGTCCACCAGCACCCGCAAGTCCCGCGCGCTCAGCGACTGCAGATTGTCCGAGCGCAGCAGCACGCCTGGGACAACGGCTCTCGCGTTGACAGCGCCGTCGAGCGCGATCCATTGCGGACGTGCATCCGTGGAGCTCACACCGGCATGGTGGCAGCCTCCAGACTGCGGCTCGGATCAGTGGGCCGTACTCGACCAGCGGCTCGGCGATCTGAGGGCAGCCGATAGAGTCGGCCGCGCATGGCATTCGCGGACGTCAACGGGCAGCGGATTCGCTACGAAGACAGCGGTGGCGACGGGATGCCGGTGATCCTCTCCCATGGGTTCCTGATGGATCGCGAGATGTTTGATCCGCAGGTCCAGGCACTCTCGCCCGAGTTTCGCGTGATCACCTGGGACGAGCGGGGCTTCGGGGAGACCGAGTTCGATGGACAGCCGTTCACCTACTGGGACTCCGCGCGGGACTGCCTCGGACTCCTTGACCAGCTGGGGATCGACCGTGCCGTTCTCGGCGGCATGTCCCAGGGTGGCTTTCTTTCGCTGCGCGCGTCGCTGCTGGCGCCCGACAGAGTCCGGGCGCTCGTGCTGATCGATACCCAATCCGGAACCGAGGATCCAGTGCGGCTGCCTGAGTACCGTCAGATGCAGGAGGTGTGGCTCCAGGCGGGTCCCGTCGACGAGCTCGCGGAAACGATCGCGAACCTGATCATCGGCGACCCGGTGGTCAACGAGCGGTGGATTGCGAAATGGCGCCAGCTCCCGCGTGAGAACATGCAGGCGCCGGCTGACTGCCTGTTCGATCGCGAGGACATCACCGATCGGATTGGGGAGATCACCTGTCCCGCAATCGTCTTCCACGGCACGGCGGACCAGTCGATCGAGATCGAGAAGGGCGAGCAGCTGTGCGCGGCGCTGTCGGGGTGCACGGGATTTGTGCGGGTGGAGGGTGGGCCACACGCATCGAACCTCACCCATCCGGACCAGGTCAACGGCCCGCTGATCGAGTTCCTGCGCTCGCTCTAGCGAGAACGCGGGCAGATCACTCGAAGAAGTGGCTACCTCGGTCCGGCCGCCTGCATCCGTGGAGGCCCCGGGCTGCGCCCGTCACCTGGGCGGGGCGGTCTGGCCGAGGGTCGCGGCCAGGGCCAGTGCCACGAGCAGGAAGCCCAGCTCCAGCGTGAGCGGGCGCCGCAGCGAGGCGATCGACGCTCCCCTGCTCACGCGGGGCACGACCAGCCGGCGGTGATAGGCGCCCAGCCCGAGCGCTCCCAACACGACGAAGCTCTTGACCAGGAGCGTGATCCCGTAGCCGCTGCTGAGCAGAGCCGCCGGCGTCGGCAGCTGGCGGAGCGCAAGGTATGCCCCGGCCAGCGCCACCGCGATCACCGTCGGGACGGCGAGCGCCGAGAACCGCAGCGCGGAGGCGCCGACGATCGCATCGCGTGCCTGGCGGGACAGAGGACGAGCCGCGCGAAGGAGAATCGCGAGCGCGACCAGCCCGCCCACCCAGACGGCGCCAGCCAGGAGGTGCAGGTAATCCGTGAGGAGCGCAACCGTTCCCCGGGCCGCTGGATGGCTACCCCAGCTGATGCCAAACGCGATCGCGAACGACAGAACGCCCGCACAGGCGAGCAGCCGCTCACGCTTGTCCGGAGTCACCCATGCTCCGATCAGCAGCATGAGAACGCCGAACCATGCAAATGTCGTGATCGTCCATGCCTGCCCCAGGTGCGTTCCCGTCCGAATCGGCTCGATCGCTGTGTTTGCGAAATCCAGCAGCCCCCCGCCGATGATCGGATATGCGCCAGCGAGAAACCCAAGCACGCCGGCGTGCAATCCAAGCACTGCTCCGATCACCCCGGCGCCGATCGCAGCCGGACCATCACTGACCCCTGATTCTCCGAGGATCCGTCTGGCCGGAGCGCCCACCAGCGCGCGCACCGTGAGCATCCCACCTGCCAGCACCACCCCTAGAAACTGAAGCCATGCAAGAAGCTCAGGCGCTACTGGGATCCCCACCCCTCGCGCAGGGGACGGCTGCAGCGGCTTTGCCTGCACCCCAAAGCTAAACGCACCCAAGGTGGCGTGGCCATCGGCTGTGGCGACCATCCGCCAGCGCACCGTGTAGCTGCCCTTCTGCCCCCGGCGGAGCGGGACGAGCACCACGTTCCCAGAGACTCGCGGCGCGCCTGCCAGGTTCCGTCCGCGCGGAGTGACGACCTCGACACGGGCGTACCGCGGGACCACGCCGACATCGAACACGAGCCTGAGCGAGCGTGGCGGTTTGCTCTGGACACCATCCGGGCCAGGGGTCGCCGTCTCCAGATAGGCGTGAGCCGCCGCGGACGGCGCCAGCGCGAGCAGCGCCACCACGCCCGCCACGATCGCGCTCGTCCTCATGATGCGGCCGCCACCGGAATGGCTATCAGCACCAGCGCAAACCCCATCAGCGGCACGAGGGCCGGCCGCATCAGCGGCCGGCGGCGGAGTCGTAGACGGACGAGCTCAAGCAGCCCACCGACCATCAGCAGCAAGCCCATCGCCAGGTGCCATTGATCGCCTGCGGTCGAATGGATCCGCTCGTGGACGATGAACAGCGCTCCGCAGCTGAAGAACGCCATCGGCAGCACCGCTTCGAGCCATGGCCGCTCGTACGCGCCCTTGCGGCGAGCCAACTCCAGTGCGCCCGCGGCGAACAGGATGTCGCCCCATAGCGAGTGCACCAGCATGTCGTGGACGACGTCCGCAAACACGGTCGTCGCCCACACGCCGACCCCCCCGAGCATCAGCGCCCACGGAACGACCAGCGAGCGCGAGCGCGCCGGACGCCCATCTCCGCCCACCAGCGGGAGGTACTCCTCCAGCACGATCGCCAAGAACAGCGCACCCAGGAGCCAGTGCGCCCGCGCGATCTGGATGTGCGGAAGGATCACCGGCGACGGCTCCGATACCACAGCCAGGCGCCGACGAGCGCCACCAGCACGGGCGGCTGATCGAGGTCGTACACGACGTCGACCGGGGTCAGGCCGTAGAAGTGGAGGCCCCGAGCGATCGCCCACAGAACCCCGCCGAGTATCAGCGCAACTCCAACCACGACTCGAGGCTGGAGACCGGCCCTGGCCTTCGACGTCCGCGCATGAGCCGCGCTGCTGCGCTCCGGCCCCGCGCCGCCAAATGTCGCCGGAGATCGGTCCCTCAACCCGCTGTCCGCGATCCGCATCTGAGGTGGATCGAACGCTACCAGCGAGGAGGCGTGCATCGGCGACATCGCGTCGCCCTCAGCTGCTTCAGCGGGCCACCGCTGGTAGGTTCGGCCCGTGGAGATTCGCTGGGCACTCACGGTCCCGTTCACCGGCGTCCCGCTTTCAGAGCATCCGGAGCTGTATCGCAGAGCCGAGGCAGCAGGGTACGACGACCTGTGGTCCGGCGAGACCGCAAACGGAACTGACGGGTTCACGCCGCTGACGCTGGCGGCTCCGGTCACCGAACGCCTCCGCCTCGCCACCGGGGTGGTCAACCCGTTCACGCGCGGTCCGGGCGTGCTCGCCCAGACCGCTGCAACGATGCAGGAGGCAAGCGGAGGCCGCTTCGTGCTGGGGCTGGGCGCTTCCTCGACCGTGATCGTCGAGCGCTTCAACGAGCGCCGATTCGAGCGGCCGTTGACGAAGATGCGCTCGGCGGTTCAGGCGTTGCGGCCCGTGCTGTCGGTGCCGGCCGAGCGCGGGGTCGGAGGGCTCAGGCTGGAGCGGCCCGTGACCGAGCCGGTTCCGATCGTGCTTGCGGCGCTGCGGGCCAAGATGCTGGCGCTCGCGGCCGAGGTGGCGGACGGGGCATTCACGAACTTCCTCCCGCTCTCCGGGCTTTCGCAGGTGGTTGCGGCCGTTCGCAAGGCCGAGCTTGCGGCCGGCAAGGACCAGGGCTCAACCGAGCTGGTGTGTCGCTTCTTCTTGCTCCCGATGCCTGAGGAAGAGGCTCTGGGGATGGCCCGCGTGATGTTCGCGGCGTATGGCAGCGTCCCCGTCTACGCGAATTTCTTTCGCTGGCTTGGCTGGGCCCAGCAGCTCGATCCCATGGTCCAGGCCTACGAATCTGGTGACCGCCATCGCGCGGCCGAGCTCGCGCCCGTTGACCTGATGCGTGACATCTTTCTGTACGGCTCGCCCAAGCAGATCAAAGAGCGCCTCGATCCGTTCATCGCGGGCGGCATCACGACGTGCGTGCTCACCATCTTGGCTCCGCCCGAGCAGGTCCCGGACCTGATCGACGCCCTAGCGCGCTGAGCAAGGCAACCGACGCGCTCGCCTGCCTCTGTGGCTTTGCGCTGCTTGGCCGCTACCTTGGGCTGCGGGGCAGGAACGCCTAGTCGCCGGGCTTGCGCCGGGAGCCGCTTGAGGTGTCCGGCGCGGCCGACGTACCGGCGAACCTTTCCCGTTCATCGTCGTCTATCAGCTCGTGGTCGGCCATCCCACGTTCGTGCAGGGTCGCCTTCTCCTGGCGAAGGCTTGCTTCCGCACGCTCACGCTGCGCCTCGTGCTCGGCGATCCGAGCCCGATGTTCAGCTTCCTCGGCGCGGCGTGTACGCCTCTCGGCCTCCTCACGCTCCCGCGATACCACCCCATCACGGCGCCGGCCCAGCTCGCGCTCACGCTGTTTGATCCTCCCACGCTCCCGCATCCGGGGCAGGAACACGAGCAAGGCTGTGGCGATCGCCACGACGACAACAACGATCACGACGATTGCGAGGACAGACATCCTCATCCTCCCTTCGAGTTTGACTCCTTCCCTCCCAGGGCTTCCCCGATTGGCGCGGTGGAAACACCCAAGCCCCAGGGTGTAGTGGCTTTACCGATTAAGAGCCGAGGTCGCGGTCAAAGGTCACGCGGGAGAGCGCATCGCAACGAGCGCTCAGCGCCTTGGGAGCATCTGGTAGATCGTGGAGTAGCCGATCAGGAAGACGACCTTGCCGTCGCTGATCACAGGGCTGAACTCGCCGTCCGGGAACGAGAACACCTGCCTCCCGGAGCGTAGGTTGAGGCCCGCGGTCGTGTTGGAGCCGAGATCGGAGTAATAGACGACGTCACCCAGGACCGTTGCCGACCCGTCGATCCGCCCGCCGGCTGAATGGCTCCACCGAACCCCGCCGCTGTCCGCGTCGTATGCGTACAGATTGCCGTCGTAGGAGCCGATGTACACGGTGGGGCCGAGACCGGGCACGTCGGCCACGGCCGGCGAGGCGTATACGTACGCGCCGGTCGACGCGGTCCAGGCCTCCGCGCCTGAGTTGGCCCAGAACGCGTACACGGCGCCGTTCGTGTTGCCGACGTAGACCTTGCCGAACGCAACCGCGGGCGTCGAGTAGAAGTTCTCGCCACCGCCTCCGGCCCAGATCTCCTGCCCGTTGGCCGCGTTGACCGCGTACACCTGCCCGCCGTAGTCGCCGAAGTAGATCGTGTCGTGAGAGAACGCGACGCCGCCCTTCACCGCCCCGCTTGCCCCGAAAGCCCAGTTGAGGTGACCGTCATAGGTCCTGAATGAGTACACCCCCCCTCCCTGGTCGCCCAGGAACACGCTGAGGCCATGAACCAGCGGAGAGGACTCGCTGCCCGGTGCAAGCGAGTGCGACCACACGGTTTTGCCGGTCTTCATCGACAGCGCGACCACTGCGCCGTTGCCCGGGTCACTGGCGCCGGGGCTGGTCGACAGCAGCACGAAGAACACGATCCTGTGCCGGATGTCGAGCGCGGGCGAAGCCGCGGCCAATGTCCCGATCCTGCGATGCCACAGCACCTTGGCGTTCGTAGTGCTCAGTGCGGTCGCCCACCCGTTGGCGTCCTCGAAGTACAGCGTGTTGTCGAAGATCACCGGGGGAAACTCCAGTAGCGCGCCGTCGTTGAACTTCCATCCCACGTGCAACGGTGGGTCGAACCGCTGTCCGTGGGGGAAAAAGCGCGTGCGGGCGAGGTCGTAGCCGTACAACGGCCAGGGCGAGTCGGTCGGAGCCGGGCGCGGCTTCGGCCGAGCCGGCGGCGGCTTGGCCGGCGGCTGGAGCACCTGGGTCACAGGCGGTGGGCGATTGGTGCTTCCTGAAGAGACCAGCACGAGGACCGCCACCGCGACCCCGATCGCAAGCAGCACGCCCGCCACGGCGACGAGTCCCCGGCGCAGACCGGGACTCGGCATGGCGGCCGATAGTAGCCAGCCCGCGGACGCGGCGCCCATGACCGCCGCGGTGAGTGAGGTATGTTCTCGCCATGCCGAGCGTGCTTGTGACCGGGGCAGCGCGTGGAATCGGACGAGCGACGGCGTTGCGATTGGCTGCAGCCGGATGGGATGTCATCGCGGGCCTGCGCCGCCCTGAGGATGGAGACCAGCTCGTCGCGCCCCATCCGGACCGGATCCGCCCGCTGGCGCTGGATGTCACGGACGATGCTCAGGTGGCGGCGCTTGATGGGAGCCTTCCTGCGACGCTGGACGCTGTCGTCAACAACGCGGGCGTCGTGGTGGCGGGGCCGCTGGAGGCCGTACCAACGGCGGAGCTCCGCCGCCAGCTGGAGGTCAACGTCGTGGGCCAGGCGGCCGTTACGCAGGCCGTCCTGCCGCGATTGCGCGCGTCCCGCGGTCGCGTTGTGTTCATCTCCTCGCTCAGCGGTCGAGTCGCCACGCCGATGTTCGGTCCTTACAACGCCTCGAAGTTTGCGCTGGAAGGACTGGCGGACGCCCTGCGAATGGAGGTCGCGCCGTGGGGCATCCGCGTGGTGCTGGTGGAGCCAGCACAGACCGACACGGACCTCTGGCGCCACGCTGAGCGAGATCTGGACGATGCGGTCGCCTCACTCTCCCCCGCGCATCGTGAGCTTTACGCGAAGCACATCGCCGGGTTTCGCAAGACCATCCCACGCTCTCAGCGGATGGCGTCACCCGTCGACGGTGTCGCGGCGGCGATCGAGCGAGCGCTCACCGCGCGCCGTCCCCGAGCGCGCTACGTCGTCGGCGCCAGCGCCCGTGCTCAGGCTTTGCTCGCGCACCTAACCCCCACCCCGATCCTGGACAGAGTGGTCGGCGCAGGGACGGGCACGCCCCGCACGATCTAGTTGTCTTAGCGGCTGGCGACCTCGGCGAGGCCGTCCTTGATCACGACGACGCCGCTGTCGGAGGTGGTCTCATAGACGTACGTCTCGGTCCCGTTGGCGCTCCCGGCCTTCCAAATTGCCGTCGTGATTGCCTCCTTGGGCTGGATCGGCTTGGCGAACCGCACCGCCAGGCGACGAAGCCGCTGAGGGTCATCCGGGCACGCCGTCTTGATCACCGCGCGCGAGGTGAACGCCATCGTGCAAAGGCCGTGGATGATGATCCCTGGCAACCCCATGGCCCTGGCCACCTCATCGTCGAGGTGAATCGGCATCGGGTCGCCGGAGGCCTCGGAATACCGGAACGTCTGATCTTCGTCGAATGCGTCCGACACCTCGGCGACGGGCTCCTCGCTTCGGCGCTCGTCGGGGAAGGCGTGGTTAGGTGGCTCCTCACCCGCCGAGACCTCGGTCTGGCCCTTTCGCACGAACGAGGTCATGTAGTGCTCGACCAGCAGGTTGTCGGCCTCATCTCGGGTCTCGCCCTTG
Organism: uncultured Solirubrobacterales bacterium; assembly: GCA_963756965.1. Lineage (GTDB taxonomy): Bacteria > Actinomycetota > Thermoleophilia > Solirubrobacterales > Solirubrobacteraceae > Palsa-465. The sequence continues at coordinate 229,088 of CAVWPT010000007.1, read as the reverse complement.
ACCAGCACAGTGACTCCTGAGGAGCGCGGCCGGACCCCCCACGGAGCGGCCCTGGTTGTGAGCTTCGTGCCGGGCCGAATCGGCTCGTGGTAGCGAAAGTCCTGCTCGCCGTGGAGCACCCGCATAAGCAGGTCACCGGGAATCACCTTCGTGCTGGCCCCGGCTAGTGCGCCGAAGGCGGGAACGACCGCATAGACGGGCGGCGCGTACTCGCCGGACGCGTGCTGGGGAATGTCGTCGTTGGTGGCAACGGCGTAATTGACGATCCCCTCCTGGGTTACTTCGTATTCGAGTGGGTCTCCCCACTGGCCGATGTGCTCAGTACTGAAGTCCTGCGCCGTAGTGCCCATTTCGCTCCCTGTGTGGTCGTTCAACGTGTCCTCGAGGTCCACGATTTACCCTAGCCTAGGTGGGCAGCACGGGCACGTGCCGCGACAGACGCTGGCATGATGCGGCCGACAATCGAACGCACACCACTCACCGAGCAGGACTCCCCAGCGGCTGTGCCGTCAGAACGCAACGGCCCGCTGCGCGGCGTTCGCGTGGTGGAGATCGCCAGCATTGGCCCCGGACCGTTTGCGGCGATGATGCTTGCCGATATGGGCGCGGACGTCATCCGGCTTGACCGCGCCGGCACAGGAGCATCCGGCATGCTTGCCACCGGCTCTTGGAACGTGATGCATCGGGGCCGCCCCTCCGCCGCTGTGGACTTGAAGAACCCCTCCGGCCGCGATCTGGTGCTGCGGCTCTGCGAGTCCGCGGACGCGCTGATCGAGGGCTTCCGGCCCGGCGTCATGGAGCGCCTAGGCCTAGGGCCCGATGAGGTACTCGCGCGAAACCCGCGTCTGGTCTACGGCCGCATGACGGGCTACGGGCAGGAAGGTCCCATGGCCGGCGTGGCCGGGCACGACATCAACTACATCTCGATTGCCGGGGCTCTGGGCGCGATCGCGCGCAGGGATGAGAAGCCCCTGTTTCCGCTCAACCTGCTGGGCGACTTCGGAGGCGGGGGAATGCTGCTCGCATTCGGCGTGGCCTGCGGACTGCTGGAGGCTCGCTCGTCCGGACGTGGCCAAGTGGTGGACGCGGCGATGGTCGACGGGGTAGCGGCCCTGACCACGCTGATCCACGCAATGCGACAGCTCGGAGTTTGGTCTGATGAACCTGGCACCAACACGCTGGACTCGGGCGCGCACTTCTACGAGGTCTACGAGACCTCCGATGGGCGCTACATCGCCGTCGGTGCGATCGAGCCGCAGTTCTACGCTGAGCTGCTACAGCTGATCGGCGTCGAAGCCGGCGAGATGCAGCAGTTCGATCAAGCCAGCTGGCCAGTTTTCAAGGAACGGCTCGCCGAGATCTTTCGCACGCGGACGCGAGCCGAGTGGACGGAGCTCCTCGAGAGCGCCCAGGCCTGCGCAACGCCCGTCCTGCACCTATCCGAGGCGCCCGCACATCACCAGAACGCGGCCCGGAAGACGTTCATAGAAGTGGACGGCGTGACGCAACCGGCCCCAGCGCCGCGCTTCAGCCGTACTCCTGGGCACGTCCGGATGCCGCCCTCAGACCCGGGCTCGAACACCGACGAGGCGCTGGCCGCCTGGGGGGTTTCGCAGGAGGAGATCGGCCGGCTGCGTGAGGCCGGGGCGATTAGCGCGGTCGGCTGACGCGGCCGGCCGCCGCGGGCCGAGGCGATACGCGCTACGCGACTCGCTCGGGCTGGTCGAGCGCGGCGAGCAGGTCGTCGCGGGTCTTGCTGGTGGCGCCGTACAGGGCTCGGTCGAAGAGTGAGCCGTAGTGGAGGATCACGCCGAAGAGCACATCGACGGTGCTGACCGCAGGCGCATCGCGGTCGTGCGCAAAGCGAGCGGCCTTCTCGGCAACCGCTGTCACCGGGTCCTGGCGAGCCTTGTCGGGTTGCCGAGGCGCGGCCGCGGGCGTCGAGAGCTCGCCCGACTCCATCCCTAGATCTTCAAGGGCGTTGCCGACGTGTCCGTGCTCTCGCATGATTCGAAGCCACCGCTCGGCCTCGTCTGCATCTGAGGGCGCCAGAGGGACGAGCGTTTCAGCCAGCGCCAGTGTTATCTCAGCGTCCCGGCTGACCGGACGCGCTCGTGGAGCGCGGCCTTGGTGCGCCTGTGCTTCTGCATGCGCGAGCTGGCCGTTGCGGGCGGATAGGGGCATCCCGTCCGGCTTCGGCCGTCCGAACAGCGTGCTCGACTACGCGGAGCCAAACTCGACGAGTGATGGAACCGACTCAGTAGCCTCAGCGTTATGGCCTCAGGCGGATGCTCATCGCTACGGACCGGTTAGTCCCGCAGGTGCTCATCCCTTAACCAGGACAGCGTCGCCTGGAGACCGCCGGCGTAGTCCACCCGTGGCTCCCAGCCCAGCAACTCACGTGCCTTGCGATTGCTGAAGCTCTGGTTGCGGCCCATTACATGTACAGCCTGGCGTGAGAGGAGCGGCTGCATGGAGCGGCGCGTCGTCTTGCGCAGTAGGCGGTACCCGTGCTCTAGGGAGAAGCCGACGCTGCTTGCGATCCAGTACGGGAGGCTCCAGCGCACCTCTGAGCAGCCGAGACCTTCGGCCAGGCCGCTGGTGAACTCCTTCCAGGTGATGTCCAACCCGTCGGTGACGTTGAACGCGTGGCCTGGTGCCGACTCGTGACGGAGCGCGAGGACCGCGGCGTCGACGAGGTTGTCGATGTAGCACAGCCCGGCGATGGCGCGACCGCCATCCACCAAGAGCATGTTGCCGGCGCGGATCGCGCGGGAGATCTCGCCCACGACTTCAGTCGACCGAGGGCCGTACACCGTCGCGGGGCGCAGGATGACGATGTTCATCCGGTGCGCTTGTTCAACGCGACGGACCTCGGTCTCGGCAGCGAGCTTCGTCTGCGCGTACCAGTTTCGAAACCGAGTGGCCGTGTGGGTCTCGTCGATCGCCGGGGCGCCGGGATATCCGTAGACATCAGTGGTGCTGAGATGGACGAGACGCCTCACGCGAGCTTCGACCGCCGCCTCCAGAACGTTGCGTGTCCCGACGACGTTGATCTGCTCGATTTCGCCAGTCGTCGCCCAATCCGATACCAGCGCGCCGCAATGAAACACGTACTGACAGCCCTTAGCCGCACGGGCTACGGAGCGCCCGTCGGTGAGATCGCCGCGTGTGATGTCAACGTCGAGCGTCTCCAGCAGCGATGTGTCGCTCGTTGCGCGAACCAGACAGCGCACTGGAACGCCCTCTGTCGCCAGGCGCTCCGCCAGGTGACCACCGATGAAGCCGGTCGCTCCCGTGATTAGACAGCTCCCGCCGTTCTGGGCAGCGGACCGCCCGGCGGCGACCGGCCCCGAGGTGATGGCCTGATGATCGGCCCTTGCGCGGCGGCGAAGTGTTGCGGTGGCGATGTCACGCACGACACCCCAGTTCTTGCTCGCGGAGCGGTGACAGTCGGCGAGAACCGCATCGAGTGCGCCAAGGAAGCTGTGGACCTCGGATTCGGAGACGGTGAGTGGTGGCAGCAGCTTGATCACATCGTTCTTCCCGGCGGCCATCGTGATCACGGCGTGCTCGCGGTGCAACGGAATCACGACCAGCTGTGGAAACAGCCCCTCGCTTGCCATATGGATTAACCGCGAGTTCAGCCGGCCCATCCTGGAGCCGGGCGCCTGAAGCTCGATTCCGATCATCAGCCCGCTGCCCCGGACGTCCTTGACCATCTCGTAGCGGACCTGGAGCTCAGCGAGCCCTTCCATCAGCATCGCGCCGACTCGGCTGGCGTGTTCTACGAGCCCATCGCGCTCGATGATCCGCAGCGTGGCCAACCCCGCCGCCATCGACAACCGATTGCGACCGAACGTCGACTGATGCACATAGGCGCGCTCGAGCGTGCCGACGGCCTTGTCGTGGATCTCATGGGTGGTGACCATCGCCGCGACCGGCATGTAGCCCCCGCTGAGGGCCTTTCCGACCAGCACGAAATCAGGCTCTAATCCCCACTGCTCCAGCGCGAACCAGCTCCCCGTCCGCCCCAGCCCGGTCTGGACCTCGTCGACCACGAACAGCGTCCCGTAGCGCCGGCAAAGCGCCGACGCCGCTTGCAAGTAATTCTCTGGTGGAAGCGTCACCGCTCGACCTTGGACCGGTTCGACGATGAACGCCGCGATGTCCCCTGTGCGCAGCTCCGCTTCCAGCCGCGACAGATCTCCGAACGGAACGCGGTGGCACCCGGGAAGGAGCGGACCGAAGCCTTCCTTGAAGAACTCATCGCCCACCAGCGACAGGGGTCCGAGCGTCACCCCGTGAAAGCTCGAGTCGCATGAGAGCAGCCCGCTTCGCCCCGTGGCGGCCCGCGCGAACTTGATCGCCGAGTCCACGGCCTCGGCGCCGGTGCTCGTGAAAAAAACAGCATCCAGCCGCTGAGGCAGCCGCTCGGTAAGGGCTTCGGCCAGCATCCCGGCAAGCACCGAGTAATGCAGCTGCACGCCGTCGAGAAGGTCCGCGAACAGCACCGCTCTCAGGACGTCGCGGACCTCCGGATGGTTGTGACCGAGGCTGGCGAATCCCTCGCCGGCGTGGAAGTCCAGGTAGGCCCGGCCCCCGGCGTCGTACAGGTAGGAGCCTCGGGAGGACCGGTACTGCTGATCGAAGCCGAGGATCCGCACCAGATCGACTAGCGACTTATCGAGATGTCGCGCTGCCAGCTCGAGGGTTTCTTCTGTACGCGCTGCCGCCTCTGCCACCACCCCGAGCGAATCGGGGCCGTCAGCCCGCCAGGAGTCGACGTCCATCGGCCCACCTTACGGGAGCGGCTGAGATCGGTCGCAGGCCAAAGCCGCCTCTCCGATTTGTAACCGCGCTCCGTTCAGCTCTGGACCTCGTTAACACAGCGATGACGCGACCAAGGCTCCGACTTGCGGTGCGCTTGCTGCGCTCGTGTTTGTGCTTGGCGCCCCTTGTGGCGCTGTGGATGGCGATGGCGCCTGAAAACGCCAGCGCAACGTACCCGGGCCGTAACGGTCTGATCGGGTACGAGAATGCGCCGGATCGGTTCGGCGACATCGACGAGATCGACGCGGTGGTACCGCAACGGACCGCGCCGTTGGCACTGGTCGTGTGTCCCACGCTCTCGACCATCACGCGCCACTTCAGCGATCCCGCGTGGGCGCCGGATGGCACCTCGTTCGCGTTCTCGACGTTCGAGCAGTGCGGAACAACTCATCCCTGCTGCGCCAGCACGATCACGATCGCCCGCGCGGACGGAAGCATCGTCTCCTCACTTCCGCGGCTGACCTCCCATGACCGGTCACCGCAGTTTCTGCCCTCCGGTAAGCGGCTGGTGTTCGCCGGTCGCGACAACCCAGGCTCGCCCTACGACCTGTACACGGTTTCGGTCTCCGGCTCGGGTCTCCACAGGCTCACTACGACAGGCGCGGATGACCCTGCTCCGTGTCCGAACGGCACGATCGCCTACGTCCACGACGGCGACATCTATCTGCTCGCCGCGGACGGTCTCAGCCATCGGCTGATCGCCCGTGTCCATGGGTTCTTTCCGGTGACGGCGGGACTGAGCTGCTCGCCCGACAGCCGGCTGATTGCGTTCGTGCGCGACCGCGACCGGTTCTCGCCAGGTGACCTCTACGTCGCGAGCGCGAAGGGCGGCGCCGTGCGTCGGATTACCTCGGGCCGCTTCGTCATCGCCACGCCGTCCTTCTCTCCGGCGGGCGGGTTCGTCGCACTGGCCGAGCAACACCGCAACACCAGGCAGTGGCCCAGGCCAAAGTCCTGCGGGCCGGGCCTGCCCTACTCGTACTACCTCGAGGTCGTCGACCTCAAGGACAGGCGTCCGTATGCGCCGGTGGACATCGGCTGCAACAGCGCGCCGGGCGGGATCAGCTGGCAGCCGCTCCACGGCTCGGCACGGCCGGCGATCCCATGGCACGGCGTCGGGCGCATCGATCGGACCGGCCTGTCCGCAATCGCCTGTCCGATCGCGTCACTCTGCGTCGCCAGTGATGTTGGGGGGCGCTTGCTTTCCGCAACCCGGCCGACCGATGGAACGTCGGCTTGGAATGCGAGCGACGTCGACGGGGCAAGTCGCCTGACCGATGTTGCGTGCCCGTCGGGAACCCTATGCGTCGCTATCGATGCCGACGGCAATGTGGTCACCTCACGCAATCCCGCTGGCGGCGCCAGCGCCTGGGCGCCCGCGCACGTGGACGGCGCCAACACGCTTACGTCCGTCTCCTGTCCCTCCACGAACCTATGCGTGGCGGTAGACGGCGTCGGCAACGCGGTGACGTCAACGAATCCCGGAGGCGGCGCTGCCGCCTGGATGGTGGGTCACATCGACACCGGGACCACGTACGAGTGCAGCCACAATGGACTGACCGGGCCGACGTGCCAGCCTGGCCTGACCGCCGTGTCGTGCCCATCGCCCGTACTGTGCGTTGCGGTCGACGACGCCGGCGATCGGCTCATGTCAAGCAATCCGGCAGGCGGACCCTCAGCCTGGTCGCTGGCACACGCAGGTCCGGTCCCAGCATCGATGGCACCCGACGGGTTGAGCTGCCCCTCGAAAGTGCTATGCGTGGCCTCCGATAGCTACGCAGGCGAGATCGTCACTTGGAATCCCACGCGCCCGCAGCTACCCGACACGGTCGCCACGATCACCTCCAACGGCCTGGCGGGCGTGGCCTGTGCGTCCTCGGTCGAATGCTTCGCCTCCGCCTACGACGGCCGGCTGTTCGGCTCGGCAAATCCAACCAGCGATGCCGCGGCCTGGCGACTGCTGTACACAGGGCACGCCGAGGTGAGCGGACTGGTCTGCCCGAGCGTGGCCCCCTGCCTCGCGGTCGACAACGCCGGCCAACTGCTCGTGGGGCCGCCGCTCAGCAGCGCAACGGGACCGGCTGCCAGGTAATCACGGCAGCACCAGCGGGCCCACGCTCTCAAGAGCGACCATCGCGGGTAAGAACGGGCCCGCTCCCGCGACTAACCAGGTGATGAAGGGCGAAACCAACGGACGTCCAGCGGAAGCTCCGGCCCCGCCGTGCACTCCCAGGGATTGCGTTGCTCAGGTTGCGCCGAGACCACGACACGATGATCGAAGCTCGTTACTCTGGGGATCCCGTGAGGTCAAGCGGAATCTCCTGCTTGACTAGAGCCCGGCGGGGGTTCTGCATGCCCGCGCCGACGTGTATAGGCTCGTCCGCTCGTCTCGTACCGATAGGAGAGGTGATGGCTCAAACGAAGGCACAGAGATCTGCTGCAGCGAAGAAGGCGGCCGCGACCCGCCAGGCCAAGAAAGCCGGACAGGCCGGCGGCCAGGCCAAGCGCGCCGCGGGCAGGATGCTCAAGGAGGCCGAGTCAGCCGCGCGTACCGCAGGGAAGGCCACCAAGGCGGCAGGCAAGGCAGCGGCCAACAGGGTCAGTGCCGCCGAGACGGTCCGTCAGGGGACTGGGCGTGGGAGCAGTGGTCGGGGCAAGGCAACTCGGACTGCCACGACTCGGACGTCGACTGCTCGGGCAAGTTCAGGACGCGCCAAGTCGACCCGTACGGCCAGCTCTAAGTCGAACGCTTCGCGCAAGCGTACGAAGAAGTAGGCCGGGTGCAGCTGTCGTCCGGCTGTGCAGCATTGGGCCGGCTGCGTGGCTGTCCTACGCTGGAAGGAGGCGTCGACGAGGAGCAAGTCGTGATCGAACAACAGACTTCTGCCGCCAAACGGATCAGCGAAGAGGTGGGGTCATGGCCTGGGGTCGAGTCCGGGCCGCATCGCTTCGGCGGGATCGAGTTCCGGGTTGGCCGGCGCGAGCTTGGACACCTGCACGGCGACCGTATGGCCGATCTTCCGTTCCCTCGTCGGATACGCGACGAGTTGATCGCGGCCGGGCGCGCAAGACCGCACCACGTCCTGCCCGACACCGGCTGGGTGACGGTCCCTATCAAAGACCCAGATGAGGTCGGCGGTGTGATCGAGTTGTTTCGCCTCTCATACGAGCGTGCTCGTCACGCCCGCGGCGCCCGTGCGAGTGCAGCCCCGCACGGCATATCGGACAGCTGACGATGGCACCGCCGCCCGCCAATCCATTCCAGTCCCTCGGCGTGAGCCCGGACGCGTCCGCCGACGAGGTTCGTGCGGCATATCGGCGGCTGGTCCAGATTCACCACCCCGATCACAACGGCGGCTCCGCGGAGGCAACTCGCCGATTTGAGGAAATCCAGGACGCCTACTCGCAGATCACCGAGCTCCGCCGCCTGGCGCCGCACGTCGCTCACCAGGAAACACGGCATAAGGCCGATCCGGACGTCGACTCGCGACTGGCCGACATCGAGCAACAAGTGCGCGAGGCGCATGCCGCCCGCGAGCGAGCGCTGCAGGCAGCGCGAGAAGCCGCCGCCCGCACGGAGCGACGCCCCTCAGACGGAGAGCTCGGCTACGTCACCACCGACGACAGCCTCTCCAAGCTGCTCGCCGATGCGCGCAGCGACATCGCCCAACGGTTCACGGAGGCACGCAGCCATCCGGCGGCCAAGCGCGTGACTGACTTGATCGACGAACTCGCGTCAAAGCTGAACGAGGAGGGCCACGACGGATCCCCCGAACGGCGATAAATGAGACCGTCGCCAAACGGCCGGAGCAGGCTTGCAGTTCGTCGCGGCAAAGCAGCTACCTAGGCGGGCCGCACAGCAAGGCTTTGGACAGCACGCCCCAGCAAGTTGGGTCGCCATCGGGGTGGCGTGCTTACCAGCTCGATCGTTGGCCAGCGGTCAAGGATCCGGGAGAGTGCGATCGCGGTCTCGAGCCGAGCAAGGGCCCCACCGAGGCAGTAGTGCGGACCGTAGCCGAACCCGAGATGGGGATTCGGGTAGCGGCCGAGGTCAAGCTGATCGGGGTCGGCGAACTGGGCTGGGTCGCGATTCGCGGCCGCTTGGACGAGGTAGAGCAGGCTTCCAGGCTTGATTCGGCGGCCCCGCAGCTCGATCTCATGCGCCGCCCAGCGCGGCATCAGCTTGGACGGACCCTCGTAGCGCAGCAACTCGTCCACCGCCGTCGTCATTAGCGATCGGTCGCCACGCAGGCGCTCGAGCTCATCCGGGTGCATGAGCAGGACCGCCAGTCCGTTGGCCAGCAGCCCGGTCGTGGTCTCGTGCCCGGCGAACAGCACTAGCACCGCGTTGGCCACCGCCTCCTCAGCGGTCAGCCCGCCACTCGCCTGGGCCGCAGACAGCGTGCTCAGCAGGTCATCGCTCGGTTCATCGCGGCGACGCGCGAGCTCTTTGCCCAGGTAACTGCTGAGCGCCCTCAGGGCGGCGCGGCCACGGGAGTGGCGGTCTGGCAGCCCACTGGCGAACACGAGCGTCGCGAGATTCTGCGACCAGGCCCGAAACTGATCGTGGTCCTCAGGCGGGACACCGAGCCACTCCGCAATCACGAGCGCCGGCAGTGGCACAGCGAACTCCTCGATGAAGTCCAACCCATCGACGAGACCCTCGAGCAACCGATCCGCGACGCGCTCGATCGCTGGCCGCAGCGCCTCGATCGCCGCCGGGGTGAAGGCAGCACGGACAGCGCGCCGCATCCGCGTGTGATCCGGCGGATCCCGAAACACCATCCAACGCGACAGCACCGAGACAACCGGATCCACCTCGCCGCTATCAGCAGCGCCGGACCGCGCCAGCGGCGAAGCCCGGTCCGATGACAGCCGCGGGTCGCGGAAGGCCGCGGCGACATCGTCATACCGAGTCAATACCCAGGCGTGGTGATGCTCGCTCCAATGCACCGGGTCCTTCAGACGTAACCGGGCAAAGGTGGGGTGTGGATCCATCACCACCTCCGGCGCAAGCAGGTCAAGATCTAGCGACATACGAATCAGGTCAAGACCCTTCAGCAGAATCATTCCCGGGTGATACCGGAACGGCCCGCCGGCCTTCTCTTGATTGGATTCGACCGCTCTCCATGCTCACAGCGCTATCGAGCTGAGCGCCTCGACCGCTCGTTCGTAGTGGAGCGGCTCGAGCCGGATGTGGGACTGCTGCGACATGGAGCGCGCTGCGACGCCGATCGCCTCGACCGGCGGAGCGAGATCGAGATCCGGCACGACTAGCAGCGGCTCGACGGCAATCCGCCAAGGCCAACGCGAGTGCCCGACTCGGTAGGGCTCCCCAACCGCCACGACAACGCCGAAGACCCGTCGCCACACACTCGCGTAGAGCACGAGACGGTCATCCTCGCTCACGCGTGGGCGCCGCGGGAAACCACCCTCTCGCAGAACGCCCGTCCGCCCCTCTTCGATCCAGCGCGCGGGCAGCGGGCCGCGCGCGTGTCCGACGGCCTTCAGCCAGTGGGTGTGCATCAGCGGATCGTCGCACCCGCTCCCGCCCGCGGGCCGGACGCCGCGGCCGGCTGCCCGGCATGCTATGCCGGTGAGGCTGCTGGCGTTCAGCGACTTGCATCGGAATAGGGAGCGCGCCGAGCGCCTGGTGGAGCTGGCTCGCGAGGCGGACGTGGTGGTCGGCGCGGGCGATTACGCCACGATGCACATCGGGCTCAACCGGACGATCGAGACGCTGAGCGCGATCACCGTGCCGACGGTGCTGGTTCCCGGCAACGCCGAGTCTGACACCGAGTTGTGGCGAGCCTGCGCGGTGTGGTCGAGCGCCGATGTGCTTCACGGCCAGGGGAAGGAGATTGCCGGCACCCAGTTCTTCGGGCTCGGTGGCGGAGTACCCCCGACTCCGCTTCCGTGGAGCTTTGATCTGAGCGAGGATGAGGCCGCCGCCAAGCTCGAGCGCTGTCCCGAGCGAGCCGTTCTGGTCGTCCACTCACCGCCGAAGGGCTACGTCGACGAGGTCCACGGCCGCCACCTTGGCAGCACTTCGATCCTCAAGGTGATTGAGCATAAGCGCCCAGCGCTGGTTCTCTGCGGCCACATCCACCAGTGCTGGGACACCGAGGCAGCAATCGGGACCACGCGGGTGGTCAACGTGGGTCCCAAGGGTCGGCTGCTCGAGATCTGAGCCCTACCCCATCGGTGCGCAGGTACACGGAGGTGATCGCGAGATCGGCTTGTCCTAAGGAAATCATGGCCTACTGTAACGACTGGCCAGCGCCGGCGAGTCCCATGCCGCAGCGCGCATCGATGCCCTTCGCACCGCCAGCCGACCACCCCGAGGTCAAACGCCGCAGTCTGACGACTCCTTCCCCGACGAGGCAGCATCGATAGTCCGCATCAAGCGAGTAGCGTCAAGCTCCCGCACCGAGTGTCGATACTTGGACCGAGATGCAGGCGGACGTCTAGGCTGGAAGGGCCGCGAACCAGCGGGTGAGCGTCGGCGACTCACCGTCCGCCTCGATCTCGACTCAACGTAACGCGGTTTCCGCCCGCCGCGACCAAGAGCAACCGTTTAGCCCTCAGGGAGGCCACCGCTCGCGGCTCGCTCAAGCACTTCCCGACCTGCCTCTACCCCGGACGCTCACAAAGCCGATCGACGGGCGAGCCCACAATCCTGGGCGTGCCGTCGACAAAGCGGACAACGCGCGCGCCATCAGGTCAATGTGGGGGCTTCGCCGAGGCGGCGCCTCGCTCTCGTAGCCAGCTGAGGACGTTTTCCTGACGCGTGCCCAGGGAGCTGGCTGCATCGAGTGGCGTGCCTTCGGCGTACTCGGGTACCCAGTCGAGATTGGCTCCTTGAGCGAGCAGGTACTCGGCAACGCGGCGTTGGCCGCCGGCGCAGGCATGCCAGAAGGCCTGGGAGACCTCGCCTTGTGTGTGATGCCTCTCGGCGAGGAGTTGCTCTGTCTCTGCTAGCAGCCCGAGCGCCCCCGCGTGCCAAAGCTTTTGGACTTTGGCGCCCCTAGCGACCAGGAGCCTGGCGACGTGCCAGCAGGCGTAGCCGATGGCGTTGTCAAGCGGAGTGCCAATCGATCCGCCTGCTGTTTCGAGGTCGGCGCCCCCCTCGATGAGCGCCACCGCCACCTCAAGGTCATCGGAGCTGGCCGCCCAGTGCAGCGGCGTCTCAGGGCGAGCGCCACCGGTGTCATCGTTGGGGTCAGCACCGGCCTCGAGCAGCACGGCCACCATGGCGGGTGCACGCGGGAAGTAGCCGGGCCAGTCGGCGGCGACGTGCAAAGGAGTGCGCCAGCCGGCCTCAACACCTTTGCGGCCGATCATGCGAACTGAAACGAGCTGCGGTCGCTCAGCGAGCAGTCGCCGCAGTCGATCCAGGTCGCCACGATGGATGACCGAGGCCAACTCGACGGCCATGGGATCTCCGTGCGGCAAGGTCAGCTTGGGCGCTGATTCTCCAGCCGCATCGAGGTCTGACATCCCCAGCAACAGTACGCCGCGCCGCTGGACGCGGTAATGCGCGTCGGTGACTCCGCCCTCCCCTCGAGGATCCTGATGCGCTCCAGCTGGCCTAGTCAGCCCACCAGTCGCGCTGGCCATCGACGTCTTCGCGCGGAGCCTCGCCGAGATTGGGCGCGCCGATGACGAGGATCTCGAGCCCCTGCGGCCCGGCCTCGTAGCCTCGCCACGTGCCGGCCGGGACGCGCACCGCGTCCCATTCCTTGAGCTCGACGACCTGATCGTCGAGCTTCATCCGTCCGCCTCCACGCAGGACCACGTACACCTCCTCTTGCTTCTTGTGCGTGTGGCCGTACGGAAAGCGATAGCCGGGCGGGACGCGCTGGTAGCTCAGGCCGGATTTCTCGAGCTCGAGCGCGTTGGTCGCCAAGCGGAACTCCAGGTCCGGCGCGCCGTCGAACCTGGAGCCGAGGTCCTCTAGGTCCTGCTTGAGATTCCTGAGCGTGAATGGCACGGCGCAATCCTATGACGCCGCTGGCTGGGGTCGCCCGGCGACTCCCGCCGTCGTATCGCGAAGTCAACTGTGGCGGCTGGCTCCCGCTTTCTGCGCCGAAAGCCGGCGGCTGCTGCGGGGCCGGGCGCGCCGGCGCCTCATTCGTTGGCAGATCCGAGTGGCTCGTTCCGACCTGGATTTGTGCTTGTGATGGTCCGGACGAAACTTTGCAATATCGCGATCGTTATGGGTCGATAGATGCGGGCTCGTTGGATTGGGTTGAGGTTTTCGGTGGGGTGCTTTGCGTTCTTGACGGCACTGAACTGGCGTCGTGGTACTTGCTCTTGCACACTGAGACGCAGAGCCGGACGAATTGGGTGCTCTGAGGAGTGAGGGGCTTACATCTATTGGCGGGGTTTGTGGGCGTGCTCGCGAGCGTATTGGCTGTTCTCGTGGGCGCGTCGCCTGCCGTGGCGGCTGGGTCGTGCACGGACAGCTGGCGGGGAGGTGACGGGAATTGGTTTGTGGCTGCCGATTGGAGTAGCGGGGCGGTTCCGGGGCCCGACGATGCCGTTTGCATCACGTCGCGCGAGAGCTCGGACTGGCCTGCGAGCGTGTTGCCATCGTCGCTCACGGTGAGAGTGAACCGCTGTGAGAAGCCTGGGGCGTCCCCTTTCATGTTGGTCGGTGGCCTCGACGAGGTTGCACCATTTAGCGTGCGTGACTAACACTTGGGCCATGAGTCGCCAGTCGGAAGCCCTGGCTTGGGCTGAGGCACAAGTGGCGGCCGCACGGGACGATCCCGCCAGGCGTGTGGCTTTGCTTTCGTGGACTTACCACGGTCCGCCGGGCGTCGCACCGAGACATCTACCGTTCCGACGAGCGGCGTTGTCGTTCATGCGCTGGCAGACGGAGCGCGGCGTGCTCAATCCACTTGACGCCAAGCCGCCCGGTAGCGGATGGTGGCGTGCGGTGAACGAGCGGCTGCTGCGGGACGGATGCGAATCAGTAGCGCTCTCTGGCCGTCTCGCCGGGGAGCCGTCTTCGCGGGCCGTGCGGCTTTGGCTTCAGTTCATCGGCAACCCAACCGGGCGCAACTGGTACCGCGCTCACAACGCCAGCATCGTGGACGCCTATCTTGAGAACGGGGGACTCGCCGAAGCCGAGAGTGCGGCGGAGCGGTTCTTCATGAACGTCGCCCTGGGGCGCGTGCTCTACGCGCACGCGCTCAACGCGAGGCCGCGCCTGGCGTTAGGACGCTGTGCTGCCCTCGGCCGCCTGCTGGGCGATCCCCGCCTTGGTATGGCAGGAGCGTTCCTCTCACTCGGTCGCGTGCTCCCCGACCGCTATCCGCTCCCCCACGACGTCCAGCGCTACATCGCCGCCGAGCATCGTCTGGGCAGACTGCTCGACTACGCGGTGATCGTGCCACGGCTGCAAGCGCTATACGAATGGTCCGCCGAGGAGCTCGGCGAGCCACGGCTGCTTGAGTTCGTGCGCGATGGCAACCCGATCTACGCCTGGCCCCTTGAGGAGCGAGATGTGTGGCGTTCCGGGGACATGCCAATCGCAGGGCGCCTTCTGCAACGCGCCACCCGGAGCGGTCACGCTGATGGGACCTGACACCGCCCTGGACCTGGTGACCGGAGCTTTCAGCTACTCAGGCTCACACATCGCCGAGCGACTGCTGGCGCGAGGAAGGCGGGTCAGAACCCTCACCTTTCATCCCGATCGCCCCCATCCGCTGCGCGAACAGGTTCAAGCGTTTCCCTATAGCTTCGCCGATCCGCCGGCGCTCACCCGCGCGCTAGAGGGCGTCGCCACGCTCTACAACACCTATTGGGTTCGCTTCAACCACAGCGCCACGACATTTACCCAGGCGATCGCCAACTCACAGACATTGTTTGAGGCTGCCCGTCGCGCGGGAGTGAGGCGAATTGTCCACTTGAGCATTGCCAACCCTTCGATCGATTCGCCGCTCCCCTATTACCGCGGCAAAGCGCTGGTCGAACGCGCTCTGGAGGACGTCGGCGTCCCGTACTCGGTCGTCAGGCCGACCTGGATCTTCGGCGGCGATCACGAGATTCTGGCTAACAACATCGCTTGGATCCTGCGGCACATGCCGATCTTTCCGATCCCAGGCAATGGCCGCTACGCCGTCCAACCGATCCATATCGAGGACCTCGTGCAGATCTGCTTGGACGCCGCAGACGCCGACGGGACTGTGATCGTGGACGCAGCCGGACCTGAGACGATGACCTTCGAGCAGCTAGTTCAGGCGATTCGTCGCGCCACCGGTGGTCGGGCGCCGATCGTCCACGTGCCGCCGCTCGCGATGGCAATCCTCGCCCGCGCGCTCGGCCTCCTGCTCCAGGACGTCGTCCTCACCACTGATGAGATCAAGGGCTTGACCGCCGGACTTCTCGTGTCCGATGACTCCCCGCGCGGACGCATCTCATTCAGCAAGTGGCTGAACGAGCAAGGAGGAGCGCTCGGCCGCTCGTACGCGAACGAGCTCCAACGCCACTACTCACTATCCGCCCCCCGCTGAACGACCGACGAAAGCGGCGAGAGCTCGCCTGCAAGCTACCCGTCCGAAGTCGGTTTCGCCGCAATGCTGGGACAGCCGGTGTCACACGGAGGCAGCCGCGGGATGCCGGTCGAGGTCGCGGCGCTTCACGCAGCGATAGTGAGGTGCAGCTGCTCGCGCTCCCGCTGGTCGCCGTCGTCCGTCGGCTCCGGGGAAAGCATCAGCCGCAGGGCATCGATCACGTTCGCCCGGGCCTCCTCACGTGTGCGGCCCTGGCTATGAACTCCCTTGACCTCGGGAATGGATGCGACGACCCACCCGTCATCACCGGGCTCATAAACGATCGTAAGGTCAAGCGATTCGCTCACCGTGACAAAACGTACTCCGCCGCCCAAGATAGATCGCACCCCGGCAGGCTTCTCGGTTCGAGCTGATCGGGAAGCGGCTAGTCGAGATGGTCAGGGGAGAGGCCAAGGTCGGCGAACGCCCGGTCCAGGTCGTAGTACTTGAGGATCTGCGTCACCTTTCCGTCATGTATCCGCACCACGTCCGCTCCGCGGGCCGAGAGCGCGCCCAGATCGAGGCCGCTAGCCTTGCCGCGTCCGCCGTAGCGGAGGGTTACCAGCACGCGTTCGTCGTCCAGCTCGCGGTATTCGCGCGCGACGGTGCGGACGTCCCGCCAAGGCCCGAGCAACTCGCGCATGCCCGCCGCTAGCTCGGCCAGCCCGTTGAAGGTTGCGGGACTGGGTCCGTCGACGACGACGTACTCAATGTCGGGATGCGCCCAGTCCGCGGAGCTGAAGTCGCCGCCTTCTAAGGCGGCGTAGATGGAGCGCACAAGCTCCACGGTAGGCGACGCCATGATGCAAGTATCGCCACCGATCGCCAGGTGATTGCTTGCCGATCGACCGTGGGCACGCACGTGCCGGTCGAGGCGTTCTGGTTTCGAGCTAATCCAAGCTCGCCGCGGTGCTCGATTCCCAGCCGAGGCTTGATCGGAGCGGCACGCTGCTCAGCGACCTAGGACCGCAGGCCTACTGCCTCAAGAGCTTCGTCACGGTCTCCGTAGTACCGCGTCGCCGTTATCCGGCCGTCCTTCAACGTGAACGTTCGCGCAATCCGCGCGTCGACTCGAAGGCCGCTCCCGCGCCCCCGGGCACTGGCCCGTAGAAACGCGACAACGCGATCGCCCGCATCGTAGAACCCCTCCGGCTCGACCTGGAACCCCTCCCACGCTTCGTCGAGATTCCGCACGAACCGCACTAGCCCCTCATGTCCGTGATACACCGCCGCGTCTACCAGCCGACTCGAATCGTCCCACTCGACATCCCTGGCATGCAGGTCAAACATGACCGGCACATCCCGGTGGTTGAAGGCCACGATCGCCCGCGCGACGATTTCGACGTTCTCGCGCGACATCGCTTGAGAAGTATCCCAAGCCGAGCAGTGGCCGATCACCCCACCGCGCCACTTCCCTTACCTGCGCAAAGAGGAAGGCAGACCATGATCCACCCAGCGCCCTCGAGTACCTGGGCGAGGCTCGGCGTCGGGTGGCCGCCGGCGAACAGGAACGTGCCCAGCAGTCCGAGCCCGTAGGCCACGGCTGAGAAGGCGAGTGTTACGGCGATCGCTGCGGGGACCTGGACCGCGAAGTACCCGGTCGGCTTGGCCAAGCCCGGTCGTCGATCGGTCACGATCCTTCGCCACGGGGTGTCATGTAGGAATGATCTGCAACGTCCCTGATGTCACAAGGAGGCTCCGATGAAAGCCGTGCGCATCCACAAGCCAAAGGGCCTTGAGGGCATCGAGGGCCTCGTTTACGAGGACGCCCCGGATCCCCAGCCTGCGATTGGCGACGCACTCGTGCAGGTGCGCGCCGCCAGTTTCACTCCGACAGAGCTGATGTGGCCCCTCCAGACTGATCGAGCCGGGCACGACCGCGGGGCACGGATCCCCGCTCACGAGGGGTCAGGCGTCGTGGCCGAGCTTGGCTATGGCACCGCCGGCGTAGCCGTGGGCGATGAGGTCTACGGCTTGATCGACGGGTACCGCGACGGGTGGGCTGCCAACTACGTGGCGATCGAGGCTCGCAGCTTGGCGCCGAAGCCGACGACGGTCGACTTCATCCAAGCCGCTGCGATCCCACAAGCCGCGCTGACGTCGTGGCAGGCTTTGTTTGACCACGGCCACCTCGAGTCTGGCCAGACCGTGGTGATCCACGGCGCGGCTGGCGGGGTCGGTTCGATCGCCGTGGAGCTGGCCCGGTGGGCCGGCGCCCACGTCATCGGAACCGGGCGGGAGGGCGCCCGCGAGCGTGTGCTCGAGCTCGGCGCAGAAGATTTCGTGGACGTTGAGCGGGACGGCTGGGAGACGGCCGTCGGTCAGGTGGACCTGGTGTATGACGCGATCGGCGGCGACGTGCTCGCCCGCTCACCGGCCATTGTCAAGCCCGGTGGGGCGCTGGTGACCATCATGGTTCCCCAACAAACGGAGCGAGACGACATCCGCATGGTTCATTTCGTACGCGACCCGAGCGGTGCGCAACTTCGGGACATCACCCGGCTCGTTGATCAGGGCAAGCTGCGACCCCAGGTCGGCGCGGTCTACCCGCTCGCGGATACCCGCGAGGCGTTCATGGCCAAGTCCACCCAACACATCCCGGGCAAGGTCGTGCTGACGCCCTGACCAATCCTCGACCACGAACCACAGCCTTGTGTCTCGCTGCCATAGCGAGCCTCGATCGTTTGCGCCGATCCCGAAGCAGACCTCCAGTGAAGCTCCGAAGGCGCCACGGTTGGCGACTGGCCGGGGTAGGCTCGGCCCGTGGAGGTCGAGGCGGTCACTCTCAGTGATGACGGCGCAATCCCGAACTCGCCCCTGCCTGTGGTTCTCTATCACGGCGTACCTCAGGCACATGACGCAACCAGCTGTGAGGAGCTATTCGCCCACTACGGCTGGCTGGGCGCCTGGCGTGATGGGATCTTCAGCTTTCATCACTTTCACTCCACCACGCACGAGGTCCTCGGGATCGTGCGCGGGCAGGCCGCGGTGATCCTCGGTGGTCCAAACGGCCGGAGGTTCGAGCTTGTGCCCGGTGACGTTGCCGTCCTGCCGGCGGGGACCGGTCACTGCAACGCCCGGTCGAGTTCTGATCTGCTCGTTGTGGGTTCGTATCCCAATGGGATGAGATGGGATCTTCGCCGCGGCGATCCGGGCGAGCGCGATGAGGTCCTGGCGAACATCCGAGCGGTCCCGTTGCCCGACAGTGATCCGGTGAGTGGGCAGGAAGGTCCGCTCGTTGAGCTGTGGCGACGTGACTCCATCGAGTGACGAGCGTCGCGAGGTGCGGCCGGGGTCGCCTGCGCGCGGCTAGCTGCCTGCGCGGCTCGGCTGCTGCTGGGACTGTCTCCCCTCCGCTCTGCGCGCCCTTTCGTAGGAGCCCTGGCTCGAGTACATGAGCTCGATGGTGTGCTTGAACTCGTCTCGCAACTTGTCCGCGGCCGCGTGCTTCTGTTCCCGGACCTTCTCGGCCACCTCAGCGGTCTCATGGTCATCGCTCAGCTCGGCCACCCTGCCCAGTACCTGATAGGCGGCGGCCTGGATATGCACGAGGCAGAACATGTTCATGGCCAGCTTGACGTAGGCGTCCGGCGGATGCCCTCTCAGATCGCGAAGCCCCGACCTGGCCGTGCCCATGTGCAGGTCTCTCACCGCCGAGGGGTGGGCGTTGTGGCCCTCAATCCGCTGGTTGACGAGCTGCTCGTGCTCGTGGGTCTGCTCTTCATGCTGATGCAGTATCTGCTCGAACTCATCGTCCTGACAAACCTCGTTGGCGGCGATGTGCAGCAGCTGAAGTGATTGCTCCTCCAGCGCGTGGATCTCCGTCAGCTGTCCGAGCAGCGGCTTGTCTCGATCGTCGTCGCCGTGCTGCTCGACCAGAAGCTCGCCGGCGCGATTAAGCTCTCTGCTGCACCTGCTGCGCTCCTTGCCGCTTCTGCTCCAGAACCTCTCGGGCGGTATTTGCCGCATCCTGATCGCCCTCCCGCTCA
Source organism: uncultured Solirubrobacterales bacterium (assembly GCA_963756965.1). GTDB lineage: Bacteria > Actinomycetota > Thermoleophilia > Solirubrobacterales > Solirubrobacteraceae > Palsa-465. The sequence continues at coordinate 209,704 of CAVWPT010000007.1, read as the reverse complement.
GCTATCCGCTGAAGCAGCTCGAATCCAGCGATCTCCAGCTGCTCGAGCCCATACGTCTGAATCGCGACCCGTGGCGGCGTATCCGGCGCGATATCGGCCAGCTGCCGCAGCCCGATCGCCCCGCCACGCAAGATCTTGTCCTCCAGGGCCGACGGTTGATGACCCTGCGCCTCCACCAGCTCCCTGACCCTCTGCTCATGCTCTCGGGCAAGCTCCATGTGTTGACCGCAGATGGCCTCAAGGTCATCGTCCTCGGCTCGTCCCGCGAGACGCGCCAGCTGCCGCTGCGCATGGAACTCGATGGCCTGCATGTCCCGCAGATGGTTGAGCAGATGCTCGTGCGCTATCTCGCTCATCGAACTCTCCTTCCCTCTACGGACACAACTACCCGCGAGCGGCGGGAGCCGAACAACCAGCGCAGGCCCTCGAGCTGACGATCGCTGCGTGAAGCGCCGCGACTTGGAGCGCCACCTGAGTGCGCACAGGGCCCGCGATCACCATTACGGCGCCGGCACGGGCACGACCCTCAGCCCGTCGATGCCGGCGAAGTCGGAGGGGTTGCACGTGTAGAGCGGCAGATCGTTGGCGATCGCGGTCGCGCAGGTGGCGATTTGGGAGACCATCTCGACCTCTGGGACTCTGCCCTGCTTTGCCTTGGCGACGGGCGTGTCGGGGCTTCCGCTCGTGAGGGGGGCGTTGCCCCATTGCTAGCGCCGGCGTCCTGAACGCTTGTTCTTCTTGCGTGGCGGAGGCGGCGGCCGCGTCTCGCGCCGTGTGCGCGTGCTCGACCCAACCGCGGCGGGCTGCCTTTCCTCGGACTTGGGCTTTCCGCGCGGTAACCCGGAGAGTCCACCACCCCCGCCGGAACCGTCCCCGTTGGCGTCCGTGGCGGCGGGCCGGGCGTCGCGGCCGCCACACGATGGGGCCGGAGCTGCCGGGGTCACCGGCAAGACCGGCCCGATCCTCCGGCGGATCGCCCACTGCTGGGCGATCGTCCACGTGTTGGTGGTGATCCAGTAGAGGATCAACCCGGCAGGGAATCGGATGATGAAGATCACCAAGAACAGCGGGAGCAGCAGCGTCATCCGCCGCTGGGTCTGATCCATCGTCGGCGCCCGCATCATCAGGCTCGAAGCCAGCTGCGTCCCGACGTAGAGCACGATCAGCACGACCAGCGCCAGGCCGGTAGCGGTGTTGGTCAGGTCGTGGATGAACAGCCAGCTCGATCCGTGGAGCCCGTGACACGCGGTCGTGTGTCCGGCAGCTTCCGTGAGCGGGATGTTGTGGTGCAGCGCATAGGCGTGCCGGTACGCCGCCTGCAGCCCCGGACAGATGTCCTCGCGCAGCCGCGTGCGCAGCGTGTAGAACAGGCCGATGAAGACCGGGACCTGCGCCACCAGGGGGAGAAACGAGGCGAACGGGTTGATCCCGTTCGCCTTGTAGAACCTCATGATCTCCTGCTGCTGGCGCTGTTTGTCGTCCTTGTACTTCGCCTGGATCGCCTTCATCTGCGGCGTGACCTGCTGAAGCTTCTGCATCGAGTGCATCTGCTTGAGGGCGAGTGGCAGCAACAGCGCTCGTACCACAACCGTCAGCGCGATGATCGACCATCCCCACGAGCCGCCGATGATGCTGTGGAAGAAGACAAGGACCGGACCGAAGATGTCGATCAGCGGCTGAAAGATGTTGGCGAGGACCATGATCAGGTGTGTGAGGCTGTGGCGTTCGGGGTGGCGGAGGTCCTTACAGCGCTCGCGTGGCTCGCTCAGTCATGTCTTTCTCCTTCTGGTCTGCCTGGCTGCGCGTACGGCACAGCGGACGCGCTGTAGGAATTCGTAAATCACGGTCAGCTGGGTCTCCGAGCTGGGAGGCGGCGCGCCGCCTCCTATCACGTCAGCTGGCGCTGCCCAGCGCCTCGAGTGCCCGGCCGACGTACTGCATGAGCTCGCTGTCGAACATTCCGTGCGACGTGGCCTCTGGGCCCCGCTCGCGGTACATCGTGGCGAGCGATTGACGGAGGCCCTCATCCCCGCCCGTGAACTGCTCGATCAGCCCACGCCACTGCCGCGCGAGCTCAAGCATCCGTGGATCCGTTGGATCGGTGCCCGCGGACTGCTCGGTCTTGACCGCGTCGATGAGGTCGGCCCACTCGCGTTCCGCCTTCCGGATGCGCTCTTCGCCGAGCTCGTCGCGTCGACGCGCGAGCTGATCCTGCTGCTCGGGTGTGTAGTACTTCTCGATCATGGTGGTCTCCTCGATGGCCTGAATGAACTGGTCGAGGGTCGGCTCGCGTCGCTGCTCGAGGAGCGCGAGCATCCGGTTGAGCGTGCGCCTGAGCCGCCGCTGGAGCGAGAGGCTCTCCTCGACCCGCGCCAGGTGCTGGCGGATCGCGTCCGCGAGATCGGAGTTCTGGTCAAGAACCGAGGCGATCTCCTCGAGCGACAACCCCAGCTGCCTTAGCGCGACAATTCGGTAGAGCCGTCTGACGTTTTGCTCGGAATACAGCCGCCGCCCCGAGTACGAGCGCTCATCGGGCACCAACAACCCGATCTCGTCGTAATGGTGCAATGTGCGCACCGTCAGCCCGGTCGCCCTAGCCAAAGCGCCGATCTGAACGTGCTCTGCTGTGTACTCCTCGTCAGTCATCACGGTCACCGGACGCCACCGTAGGCCCTCACGCTACGTGAGGTTCAAGGGGAGGGACAAAGAATTTATGTCCCGGCCCTCTTCGCCGCGCGGAGCGCGACTAGGCTGTGAGCTGCTTGGCCGACACGGGAGAGTCGAACCAGTCGCGTCCGAAGAGGTGATGCTTCCTGCGGTTACGGCCAAGGGCGGCGCCCGAAGCTTCCGGGGGACGGCGAAGGGCTGGTGTACCGGGTGACCTGAGCCGATGAGAAGCGCGGGAGAGCCCGGTCTCAGTTGGCGGTGGACGTCGACGAGACCGCTTTCTCCGCGCTGTTCCAACGCCACGGGCGCGAGCTGCGGGCGCACTGCTACCGGATGGTGGGGTCGTTTGAGGACTCCGAGGACCTCGTGCAAGAGACGTTCGCGCGCGCCTGGCGGGCACGGGCCCGGTTCAGGCGCGAGGGGCGGTGGTCGTTCCGCGCGTGGCTGTATCGCATCGCGACGAACGCGTGCCTCGACCATGTGGCGCGCCGCGGCCCGCGGGTGCTGCCGTTCGACGTCGCGCCTGCCGCCGATCCCGAGGGCGACGTCCCGCCGATCGCCGCCGATGTGCCGTGGCTCGAGCCGTACCCCGATGGATTGGTAGACCCGCACGAGGCGGCAGTCGCCCGCGAGACGCTCGAGATCGCGTTCGTGGCGGCGATCCAGCATCTGCCGTCGCGGCAGCGGGCGGCGCTGATCCTGCGGGACGCGGCTGGGTTCTCGGCGCGCGAGACCGCGAAGCTGCTCGGCACGAGCGTGCCGGCGGTCAATAGCGGTCTGCAGCGGGCGCGCGCTCGGCTACGCGAGCGCCTGCCGTCGCGGCGGGACGAGTGGAGGCGCTCGGACCCTCCCGCGGAGCAGCGGGAGGTCGCCCGGCGCTACCTCGAAGCGGTCGAGCGCCGGGACTTCACGGCGCTGGCTGCGCTCGTCGGCGAGGACGCACCGTTTTCGTTCCCGCCGCGCCCGCTCTGGTACGACGGGGTCGAGGCGTTCTGGCGCGGGAGCGAGAAGCACGCTGCGCGCGGCGAGCATCTGCTCGTGGCGGCGGGGGCGAACCTGCAGCCGGCGGTCGCGGTCTATCTACGGGCACCCGGCGAGGCGCAGTACCGTCCCCTCGCGCTCGAGGTGCTGCGTGTGGTGCAGGGGCGAGTCGCCGAGGTTGTGGATTGGGGCCGGCCGGATCTGTTCGAGGCGTTCGGCCTGCCGATGAGTTTTCCGCCCCCGCAGCGTTCCAACCTGTACCAGGATGAGTTCAACGCGAAGGAGGTCCGATGAAGATTGGGACAGAGCAGGAGTGGCGGGCGGCGCGCAAGGAGCTGCTGGGCGCCGAGCGTGAGCTGGAGGAGCACGCTAAGCGCGTCGAGGAGCAGCGACGCGAACTGCCGTGGGTCCCGGTCGAGAAGGAGTACACGTTCGCGACCAACGATGGGCCGAAGTCGCTGCCCGAGCTGTTCGAGGGGCGCACACAGCTACTCATCTACCACCTGATGTTCGGAGAGGACTGGGAGGTTGCGTGCCCCGGCTGCACCTCGCTCGCCGACGGACTGGACGGCGTGGTCATGCACCTGAACGAGCGCGACGTGACGCTGCTCTGCATGTCGCACGTCCCGCTCGAGAAGCTCGTCGCATACAAGAAGCTTCGCGGATGGACGGTGCCGTGGGTGTCGGGGCACGGCGACGACTTCCTGTTCGACTACGGCTACGCGTTCCGGCGCGAGGAGATGTCCGGCATCGTCCGAGAAGAATTCGACATGGGACAGCTGCTCCGCGAGGCGCCGCAATGGCTGCGCAACTACCGCGAGGAAGTCGGGGCGCCGGACCTCCAGTCGGCCGTGTCCGTGAGCGCCGGGTGGAGCGTGTTTGCAATGCAGAACGGCGCCGTCTACAACACCTACCGCGTCTATCCACACTCCCGCCTCATCACCCCGCTGTTCTCCAGCCTGCTCGAGCTACTGCCCACCAAGGCCTGAGTCGTGCGCAACTTCATCCGCGATTTACGCCGCAAGAAGATCAGGGTCGTCCGGACCCGCCACCGCACAGCCGGTGCCTAAACAGACGGCCGCTGTCCGGTCATCACAAGTCCGCCGGGTTGTTGCTTGGTCAGTGGTAGCGGTCGAAGTTGGCGGGCCACGGTAGTGGGAACAGGTGTCGGTAGGGCCGCGCATCGGCGATCACCTTGGCGAACGAGGGCCGCTGCGCTAGCGCGACGTAGTACTGCGTTAGCTGCGGGTGGGTGTCCTCGTCCCACGGGTGTATCGCCAGGGCGTAGAACAGGCCTGGCGCGGCTGCGCAGTCGGCGATCGTGAGTGCGTCGCCAGCGAGGAACTCGTTCACGGCCAACTGCGCCTCGAGCATGCCGTAGGCCATGTCGAGCCGGCCCCGCGCCTGGGCGACCGCCCGCTCGTCGAAGCGCTCCTCGATCGTGTCGAAGACGATCGCCTGGACGGCGTCGGACAGGTACTGGTCGCAGAGGCGGTCCCACTTGCGGGCCTCCAGCGAAGGCACCAACCGCGCCCCGGCGACGTGCTCGATGATGATCGACGTCTCCCCGATCACCTGGCTGCCGTCGCGCAGCACCGGGATCGACGCCGGCGGCCACAGCTTGGCCAGCTCGGAGCGTTCGAAATCGCGCTGCTCCTCAAGAACTTCGTAGGCGAGGTCAAGTTCGTTGAGCGCGATCAGGACCTTCTGGCAATAGAGAGCGAAGGGGTGCTCGTAGAGGGTGAGCAAGGTCAGCCCTCCTCCCCGCCGCCGTGCATCAGCGCGCGGATCTCGAGGCCCCAGCGCTGGGCGTCGGGCCAGCGCGCGGCGATCTCCTCGGCGCGCTGCGGGGTGGCGGCGTCGACAATGCAGTAGCCGGCCAGCGCCTCCTTGGCCTCTAGGAACGGTCCGTCGGTGACGGTGACGACCCCGTTGCGGACATGCGTCGAGCGTGCCTGCGAGGCGTCGGCCAGTCCCCGCCCGTCGACCCACTCGCCGCTTGCCGAGAGCTCCTCGAAGATGTCGCCGGCGGCGCGCATGAAGACGTCCTTCTCTTGCTGGGACAGGCCATTCCAGGCTTCGGTGTTTTGGTAGATCAACAGGATGTACCGCATCGGGATGCTCCTCGTGGTAGGGGTGTTCACCCTATGGTCGGAGCTGCCGGCGGGTTCTCGACATCGCCGTGTAACCGCATGGCCTTCGCTTGCAGGTAGCGCTGCTCGGGGATGCTGGTGGTTCGGCGGGCGGCGCCCTCGTAGCCGGCCAGCGCGGCCTCGGTGTCGCCGGCCATCTCCTGCAGATGGGCCCGGACGGACGCGAGCCGGTGATGCTCGGCGAGGCGGCCGTCGGCGGCCAGCGCGTCGAGGCTGGCAAGGCCGGCGCGTGGGCCGTCGACCATCGCGACCGCGACCGCGCGGTTGAGCGTGACGATCGGGCTTGGCGCCAGCGCGTGCAGCAGGTCGTAGAGCTTCAGGACCTGCGGCCAGTCGGTCTCGGCGGCCGTCGTGGCCTCGGCATGGACGGCGGCGATCGCCGCCTGCAGCTGGTAGGCGCCCAGCGGGCCGTGCGCCAGCGTCCGCTGGGTCAGGTCAATGCCCTCCTTGAGCAGCATGCGGTCCCAGCGGCGGCGGTCCTGCTCGGCCAGCGGGATGAGCGTGCCGTCCGGGCGTTCGCGTGCGCTGCTGCGCGCGTGGGTCAACAGCATCAGCGCCAGCAGCCCTGCGACCTCGCCGTGGTCGGGCAGCCGAGCGCGTGTCATTCGCGTCAGGCGGATCGCCTCGCTTGCGAGCTCGCGCCGCTGAAGTTGCTCGCCGGATGTCGCCGTGTAGCCCTCGTTGAACATCAGGTAGAGCGCGTGCAGCACAACGTCCAAGCGAGCGGCACGCTCTTCGTCGCGCGGCAGCTCGAACCGGCTGCCCGCACCCGTGATCGCCGCCTTTGCGCGGCTGATTCGCTGGGCCATCGTCGCTTCTGGCACCAGAAAAGCGGTGGCGACCTGCGCCGTTGTCAGGCCACCGACCGCCCGTAGGGTCAGCGCCAGCTGCGACGACGGCGACAGTGCCGGATGACAGCAAAGGAACAGCAGCGTCAGCGTGTCGTCCTCATCGGCGACATCGACGCTGGGTGGAGGCTCCTGGGCGAACGCAGTCTCCTCTCGCCGGGTCCGCGACGCCTCTGCGCGCAGGGCGTCGATCAGCCGCCGGGTGGCGACCGCGATCAGCCAGCGGCGCGGGTTCTCCGGTACGCCCTCAGCCGGCCACTGCCGTACGGCCGCGATCAGCGCCTCCTGGGTCGCGTCCTCCGCGAGATCGAAGCGCCCGCAGCGCCGGGTGACAGCACCGAGAACCTGAGGCGCGAGTTCCCGCAGGACACGCTCGGTCACATCGACCATCGGCCGAGTCCCAATCATCCGGTCTCTTTCCGTCGTCGGCCCTCAGCGGAGCTCTTGGGCGAGCCCGATTAGAAGTCCTTCGGGCCCGCGTATGTAGCAGAGCCGATACGCGTCTTCGTACTGGACCACTTCGCTGCTGACAAGCTGCGCGCCGTGCTTGCCGAGCCGGGCGAGCGTGTCGTCGATGTCGTCCACAGCGAACATGACGCGTAGGTAGCCGAGAGCGTTCACCGGGGCGTTGCGGTGGTCAGCGACCGTGGGCGGAGTGAGAAATCGCGAGAGCTCGAGCCGGCTGTGGCCGTCCGGCGTGCGCATCATGGCGGTATCGACGCGCTGGTTACCCAGTCCGGTGACACGCCCTGCCCATTCTCCTTCGATGGTGGCTTGCCCCTCGAGCTCGAGGCCGAGCTCACGAAAGAACTCAATCGTCGCCGGTAGGTCGTCGACGACGATGCCCACATTGTCCATCCGTTGAACCGTCATGTGCCCACCGTGCACTGTGTCGTACAGAGCAGCAGGTACCTCGGCATCGCGATCTCCTAGCGTCGTGGGCCGCACCTGTCGCGGCCCTTCACCTTGTGATCGGAGCCGGCCAGAGCTTCTCGACATGCAATCAAAGGTGGTTGATGATTTGTCTCGCTCAAGCGGCGACAAACGGAATACCTGAAGGCGCCACCACGCCGGCGCCAGCGGTACAGCGGGTCTGCGTTGCTCGACGGCTCCGAAGGCCTGCTCTTGCTGTAGCGCGCGTATCTCTCTCGACGTATGGTGCCAGCGCATGAGCAACGTGCTCGAACCGGAGTGGCAGGGGGAGAGAGGCCGCAACCGCGTCGCCAGGCTGGCCGCGGCCGCGGGCTCGCAGCGCCTCGGCGCGAGCATCGTTGAGCTCGCGCCGGGCACGCTCAGCAGCCCCTACCACTTTCATCACGCCAACGAGGAGCTGCTGATTGTGCTCAGCGGCACGCCGGAGCTGCGTACGCCCGACGGGCTTCGTGAGTTGCCGCCAGGCGAGGTCCTCTCGTTCCCGCGCGGTCCCGAGGGCGCACACCGGCTGCGCAACGCATCATTGGAGCCCTGCCGGCTTCTCTTCATATCCGAGATGAACTTCCCCGACATCGTCAGCTACCCCGACACGGGCACCACACTCGCCGTGACCGCCCGGACCAACCGATTGGCGTTCCCCAGCGGCAGCGACGGTCCAGTGACTGACCTGATTGCCGCAGCGTTCGATGCGGACCCGGGCAGCGCCTCGTAATGGGATCGGCTTCCGGACACCTGCGTCGGTTGCAACGCGTGCAGTCCTAACCTCCCAACATGGCCCTGTTAAGCGCGGTGAGGGCGCGTGCTTCGTCTGTGGAGCGTTCGCCCGCAGCGCCTCACGACGTGATCGCTCCGGACGAGCACCGGGTCTCTCGCGTGACGCCTCCTCTCTCAAGGAGCGGCAGCGCTCCGGGCAGGCGCGGACGCCACTGAGGTGACGGCGGTCGACGAGTTAACGCGTAAAGTAGTATTACAGGGTTTTCCTTCACGCCCCCGGCAGGACTCGAACCTGCGACCCACGGCTTAGAAGGCCGTCGCTCTATCCATCTGAGCTACGGGGGCTTTGTTGTACAACCTTCCTGCAAATGCGATGCTTTCCTCCGGTCTCGCTGTCTATCTGACCTAGGCGCCGTGGCCCAATTGTGGCCCAAACGTCTGATCGGCCTGAGATTGATTGGCCTCGAAGGTCGCCAGCCGCCTGGCGATCCCGGCTGCTGCTCCATCGAGGAGTGCACCGTAGTGGCGCTCGATCATAAGGACGCTCGTGCCCATCACCCGCGCAAGCTCAAATACCGCGATACGCCGGCTGCGAGTGCATTGGAGGCGAACGTCGATCGCAGTCATAAATCCTCGCCGGCTTCCGAATGCCGCCCGCCTCGATCGCAGGTGCCCAGCTCGCGGTTACGGAAGTTGTTGGCGTTCGATCAGTCCACCGTTTGCGAGCCGGGAACAGCAGCGCCTGTCTAGTCGCGCCGGGAGCTCATCCAACGCACCCAAAGCGCGCGGCGACAGCGGCACTTGCCGCCGGCTGCGGCACGTCTTTCCAAGTTCCACCACCGCTCCCGCTGGAGACCGTACGACGCACATTCACCACACCTTCCCGACGGTCAACGTCGCGCCGCTCGATGCCTGCCATTCCTCGCCGCAGCCCCGTCGCAGCGACGAATACCGGGAGCGGCGCATAGGCTGGTGAGAGCTCTGCCGCTATAGCGTCCAGCTCAGTGAGCGTGAACACGCGCACGGCCGCGGCGCCGGCTGGCGGTTGCGTCCGGCGAGCTTCGCCGGGTTTGTGCCCATGTAGCCCCAGCGGACCGCTGCTTCCAGGCCTGTCGGAGCGCTTGGACGCGCCCGTAGCGGATGCCGGCTGGCTGCTTGGCCTGCCAGCCGGCGATCTCGTCGACCATGCGCTCGAGCTCGTGGAGGGTGAGGGTCCCAAACCGCCGCTGCGCGTGCCGTAGACGCTCCGTCAGCGTGGCGATCGTCCTCGGCCGCACATCGCCGCGTGCCGATCAAGGTAAAGGACAGCGAATTCCGTTGAAGGTCAGATCCGGCTTTGACGGCTGCTCTCCGCGAAGCACTGGCTCGATCAGGTCCCGGTAGTGAGCCAACGCAGCGCTCTTGCTCGGAAAAGGCGATTTGCGCCGTCGGGCTCCCTCGAGCGTCGTAATAGCGGAGGCCCCACTTACCAGAGCCGAGCTTATATGCCTGACCGCGCTGGGTCGACGGCATCACGATCACCTCCACCGCGTTCGAGAATGACTCGCTGAGTCCGAGCGCTACGCCCGGCCATCGGCGATTCCGTCTCCGATTGCTGCGTCTGCCTCTGAGGTGGCTCGGTCCGCTAGCCAGTCGTCGAGCTCGAGCTTCGTCGTAGCGCAACGCACCACCCGGCATCCGAAACCCCGGGAGATGCCCGGACCGCGTCCATCGTAGGACCGTCTCGGTGCTCACCCCGAGCCGATCAGGCGACTTCGCGCGCAGTCAGCAGCTTGCGCGTGACCGTATCGCCTGCAACGTCTGACGATCATCCCTCGGTTGCTGATCGTCATTCGAGAGTTCATCGCGCGCATCGTGTCACGGATCTAGCAGTCGCGTTAATCCGTAGGATATCATTAGCAGTTGTCGTATGATGCTAAGTAATGTTATCGACTCGTAAGCCTCGCGCAGATCATGCTGGACCGAGCTATCCGACGCCAGCTCAGGTTGCCGAGGAGCTTCAGGTCACGGTCGTCACGGTGCGCCGCTGGATCAACTCCGGGCGCGCTGCGGGCCTCGAAGGCCGGCCCGCGGCGATGGATGGTGCGCCGCTCGGACTTGGACGCGTTCCTCGCCGGGCGCTCGGCGCCCGATCAGCCGGCTGGAGCCGTCGGAGGATCCATCCTTCCGCAGGCTATCTGGTGGTGCCCGAGCCGTGAGTGTTGAGCGGCGCAAGCGAGCAGCTGGAGCTGGCCGAGGGCCGCTGGGAGGAGGCGATCCGTGAGCACGCCGCGCCGCCACCGGATGCTGGGCTTCTCCTCGCCGCCTGCGTGCGCTGGCTGACGCCGCGGCTCAGGAGGCAAGCCGCGTACGCCTATGCGGCCGAGCAGGGTTTGGGTGGCGACCGGGGCCGCCGTGGTTGCCGCCGCGCGAGCTTCGACCAGCGCGCGTGGCGTGAGACTCGTTGGCGCCAGTCGAGGCGTGGGAGCGCTTCGACGAGGCGGTCGAGCGGCTGTCGGAGGCCCGCACTGGAATCAGCGTGGCTGCGATCGCGCAGGCGTTCGGTGGCCTGGCCTCGGCGGCGTGGGAGCTGGCCGACGCAGTCGATGCTCACCGGCAGTCCGCCGATGCTGGGCAGGCGAGAGCGAGGTAGAGCTCGGTGGGGCGCTCTGGCTGTCCGCGAGCCGGTCCGCGTTCCGCCAGCATCGCCGCGGACTGGTTTGCGGACCGGCTTGAGCCGCCGTCCGCCCCGCCCTCGCGGCCTTTTCGCGTTCTGCGGCTGTCTCTTTGTGGCAGCGGACCACCCGCCCTCCACATAGTGTTCGTGCGGGTGGTCCGCTGCCAGTCGAGACGGGGATCGCGGTTCTGGAGTCGGGCGGGGCGGGCGACGCTTGTACCGAGCGACGGCGGCGGGGAGTCAGGCTTGGTTCGGGCCAACTCGGGCTAGGTCCTGGGTCACTACGAGTCGGGCGCTTCATCGGACGGTTGGGAGTGGTGTCGTTGCCTGCGGTGGAGGTCGGGCTGACAGCTCGATGAGCGAGTCGTGCGGCGGCATGTCGCAAAGCTCGAGAAAGCCGGTTGGTTTGGACGTGCAGCCAGGCCTCTGGGGCGAAGGCTCCGTTGCCTGGCTCACGGCTCCCGGGCTCAGCAGCGTTGGGCTCGGAGGCCTACGGCCGGTCAAGGTCGCCACCGCGACCGACGACCGTCGCGCCACGGCGTGCTGGTCGGCTGGTCGGCCGCCCGCGTCCAGCGACGCGGCCGACCCTGGCGCTCAGCCCGCGAACTCTCGCTCGACACCGAGCGTGGGCGATACCGGTGCGCAGCCGAACGCGGCGCCAGTCGCTACCGGTTGCCCGACCTGGCGGTCTGGCTTCAAGCGCTGTCAAGCCCGCCCGTGGCCTTGATCATGGACGCCGGGCTGGCGGCGCGCCGACCGTCAGCGCGCGATCCTCAAAGGCTGGCGAGATGCGATCCACTCCGGGCAGTACGCCGGCGTCCGCTACGAGTGCACCAGCGAATCGGTAGCTGAGCGCGTCGCTTACCTGGCCGAGCAGGTCCACCTTACTGATCCCGAACTGTACGTCACCGTGCAGCCGACACGAGACGAGATCATCGCGATGGCCACCAACGAGCTGGGACCTGAGGATGGGGACGAGCCGTCGTCAATCGCAGCCCACACGCACGACGGCGTTGACGCCGTCCAGCTCCAGCTGCTGCCGACGCCCGTGTTCACACCCGCTCAGATGCGAGAACCGGCGCCGGCCCCAGAGACGGAGTCACGACGGGCGCCGGAGTCAAAGTCAGCGACGGCGCCGCAGCCAGGCCGTCGGTAACGGCCGAAGAGCGCGAGCGGCGCTACCGGGAAGCCCTCGGCATCCCCGACGAGAAACAGCGACGGCGGTGGGGACGCAAGTGATCTCGCGAAGCGATCACCGTGCGGAAACTCATCCGTGACCAATTCCGCTGGCATCCATGCCAGCGGGCTACACCCTCACGCAAACACCCCACACCCACTGAAGCACGAGGAGAACGCGGACATCCGGAACTCCCGACACGCGCCGCTGTCTCTCCGCGAGGCGCTCTCGGACACTGCGTGTCACGAACCTTCGCGGGGTATGATCGCGTTAGGTCAGGGAGGCGCGTTGATGGTGCTGAGGGAGGCGCGCGTGGATAACTTGACGCAGGTTCGATCCGGTTCAGGCGGCGGGAGCTGAGTCGCGGCGCGCACGGTTACGTTCTTGCGCGGCGAGCTCGAGCGGCTCTGAGCGCAACGTGCCCTGCGCGCGCTGTCGCGGCATGATCGAGGCGCTTGAGCGGGTGTACCAGCTTCCTCGCTGACCAACCGCTCGGACAGGTCCTAATCGTTTCGAGCGCCTCGGCCAGCTCTTCGCGGCGATCGCCGCTCCGGATGGCTGGGTCGTCCTCGAGGAAGAAAGACTTCTGGAAGCTCCAGAGCATCGGCGATCACCCGCAGCTCCATCGGCCGCGCGCTGCGGCGCAGGCGCAGAATCTCATCGAGCTTGGAGCGGCTGATGTCGTTTTCCACCAGCAGCTTGTGCTCGGCCAACTCGGCGGTGGTCATCGCCGCCGCCGGATCCTCCCCGTCCCCTTTTTTCCGGCCCGGCCGCGCAGCCACAGAGCTGCTTGAGCCTCAACGCCACGTTTTCCCGGCCGTTCTCGTCCACTGCGTGCGCCATGATCGCATCCAAACCGGACGGAACGCCATCCATAGTTAATCCACTCGGCCTAAAGCTTGAGCTTCTCGGTCTAGCCAGATATTTTCTGGTTATGCCCGAATATCTTCATACCACTCATAACTCCAGCTGGATTGAAGAGTCCGGCTCCGAGCATCGATTCTCTGGCTGCGACAGCAGCTGCGCGAGCGTCTAAAGCCGCCCGAAGCCTCATCGCCCGGTCTTCGGTTCGTCCCAAACCGCGGGCATTCATGGCCTCAGACAGGCAACCGGCAAGCGCCTGGCCGCCCGTCCAGCTCGACCAGCCCCTACCAGCGCCTACACCGTCCCGAAGGCCTGTGTCGCGATACCTGCAAGCGCGGACACGGCGGTCAATCATAGGATCGGCCGCCCGCGCGTCGGCAGATCAACTTCTTCGGACGCTGGCGGAACCGCCGCCGGCACTCCGGCTGCGGGGATTTGCGGCCCCAACTATCTGCTTCTTGCTGGCGGCGCTGATCGCTGCCGTCGTCATCCAGTTCCTGGCGCAACCGCATCCGCGCAGCCGATGTTGCACATCAGAGCAGTGGGCTCGGATATCGCCAACGATTACAACAACGATCCGAACAGCCTCTTCCACGACCTGCTGACCCCTGTGTCGAGTCGCGGCACGAATGGCGCGCCGGGAGTCCAGTTCCAGTCTGTTCGCATGATGGTGCCGTGGACGCGACGAGTTACTCCGCCACGACAAGCGGCGCCGCCGTGTGCGCAGCGTCGTGGGACTACCTGAACGGCCAGAGCGAGCTAAACCAGCTCCTCAGCGGCGTCCGGCAGCTCAGGCACCAGACCAAAGCATCGACATCGTTGTCGCCCTCAGCAGTGGCACGACGACCGACGCCCAGCATGAGCACCCCGGCCAGACGTGGCCGAGCTGGAACGATTACTACTGTGCGCTGTCGTCCCTCATGTACGCAATGACAGTCACCAACAGCGGGCACCATCAGCACTGGGAGTTGTTCGACGAGCCAGACTCCGCTGGTATCTCAGCGAGCATGCGGCGTCGTACTACACCGGCGGCCGCTTGAGCTCGAGTCACCCTCGGGAACAGCGGCGATGCAAGCGACGACTTCATCGCCGGTCTTTCAACTACAACTCGATGGACGACGGCGCGTGGGCGTCCGGCAAGTACATGCACGATTACCTTGTCGACCTCGAGAGCTACATCAACCAGAGCTACAGCGGACTGCCCGGCCTGCTCGCCATCGCGAGCCACCCATATAAGGACGTCGTGTCGGCCGGTGGCGACAGCGGGCAGGATTCCTACAACCTGTTCACCGACGTCAACAACGCCGAGCTTGGGAACAAGTAAGTGTGGTTCACGAAGCAGCCGACTGGCTCGATGACCCGCATTGGACCAGCGCCGATAACGGCAGTCAGGATCTCACCACACAAGAGACGAACGCAGCCAACTGGTTCATGAACGAACTCGGCCTAAACCAGCCTGCTCGCGTCTACTGGTTCCAGTTCCAGCAGAGCAATCCTCCCAGCCGCGGTGGGGACTCGGCGCTGCTCGGCCCGAACAGTCAGGCGAGGCCGGCTGGTGCGTCTGCACGGCTATCCCGGTTCGTGGTGTGTCAACTCGACGTACTACAACTCGACCCTCAACGGTGAGCCGTACACCAACTACCCGCCAGTCGAGTACTACACCGCCAACGCCAACGGCGACGGCACCTACACCTGCACCTACAACGGGACCAGCGGTCCCGGGACGTATTCAGTGGTAACTCGTCACCGTTGACGAATAGCGACTCAAACGAAGTGGCTTCGAGATCAAGCGACGTCAATACGGTCTGCCACGACGTCTGGGGCTGCTCGCCGTTCACTTCAGGTCAGCGACCTTCACCGCAGTCAGGTGAAGGTCCACTAACCCTGCCGTCGCGATGTCGCATTTCAGCGTAATGCGGCCAGGTGGCGCAGCCTGAACCCGCCGTTTACTGCGAGGTTGCCCGCGCCGCCCGGCACCGACTGGCCGGTTTGCGGTTGGAGCAGGAACGTTTCTCCGTAGGAGGTCTGATGTGCTGCTCTGGTCAGTGGTGTTAGAGGGACGTGAGCGCCGCCCCGCCAACTATGAAGCCGTGGCTTTCCTGCTGGGGTGGTTGTGGACGGCCGTGCCAGCGCCCTCTCGCGAGGTAGTAACCAGCAGGGACGTGGACCAATTAGATAGGGACCGCCGTATGGGAGCCCGCCTGGCTGGGAGTAGTTACCGAGGCTCGCGCTATAGCCGATCGGCTTGAACGGAGCCTGGACGGCCCTCGGCTTGCTGCCCAGCTCGAGCCACCGGCGGCCAGGAGCAGGCTAGGAGGCGATAAAGTGGCGGGTGAAGGGATGCGGTTGCTCATGCTCGTACAACGGCTAGGTCGATCTGGAGTTGCGGACTAGCGATGCGGAACGACATCCTCATGAGCGTGGCCGAACTCGCCAGCTCGGCAGAGCGGCCTGTGCGACCACCGGTTGCATAAGTGGTCGCCGAAGCCACGGCTTGAGCGTTAGAGGGCTGACGATTTTGAGCAGCAGGCGCGCGGGTCTGACACACCCGGTGAGCGGCCGCCAGCACCGCGAGGAGCTGCCCTGATGCCAGTGCTCCGCCGAGCTCAGCTACGTCGAGCTCCCAAACCGGATCCTTCCCGGTCCCGCCGTCCTCTGGTGGCCTGCGATGCGTCGGGAGGTTCATCGGCGAATCCGGAGCCACGGACATCCCTACCCCGCCGCCCACGACCGTCCCATCGTCGTTGACCAGGAGGTCGATCCCCGGCCGCGCGCCAAGCATCCCGGCGGGAACCCGGATTCCGGCAGCCCGTCGCCTGCGGTTTTCATGGGTCCGGTAGATCCGCTCGCCATGTGCCGATTCTGTCCGCGCTCGGACGTGTCAAGCAGCTAACCATAGCCCATAGTCGGCCCAAACGACCCGGAACCACCCTCCTGACGCAGGGCAAGTCAAGACGCTGAACTACGCCAAAACCGCCGGAAATAAAGGCGATACGCGTCGCGCTCGCACACCGTCGTTTTCGTCTGCACGCCCCAGGCAGGACTCGAACCTGCGACCCACGGCTTAGAAGGCCGTCGCTCTGTCCATCTGAGCTACGGGGGCTGGAGAGAGGGACTGTAGCCGCGGATCAGACGGCTGAACCCTTAGAGCAGAGGGATGTCAGGGCCGTCATCGAAGAACAACGGCCCGGCCACGACCAGCCTACGGAGGGTTGCATGCGCTATCTCATCATGGCCACTCTCGTCCGACACGGTCGGAAGCGAGACCGCAGGGAACCGGCGAGAGTCAGTGGCCGGGCCGCCCGAGTGATCCAGCCGCGGCTCGGTGCCACCGGGAGGCCGCGGCACGCGCACTAGCGAGAGGCCGCCATGCGGCGTTGAAGCGACAATTGAACCTGCGAGATCGGGGCGCCCGGATTCGAACCGGGGTTCTCACGGCCCCAAACCGTGCGCGATACCAGACTTCGCCACGCCCCGTCAGGGTCGCGCTGAGTCTAGACGCCAGCCCTCTCTGACCGTAGGCGGATCGGACGGAAGCCCGGCCTCAAACTCAAGTAGCGTCCGGGGGAATGGCGGACATTCAGCCCCTCCGCGCGCTCCACTACAGCCCTGAGAAGACGGACGGCCTCCAGGACGTGGTGGCGCCGCCTTACGACGTGATCGACGACGAGCAGCGGACGCGGCTCGAGGCACGCTCGCCGTACAACGTCGTACGTATCGACCTCCCGAAGGGGGACGATCCGTACGCGGCAGCCGCCGAGCAGCTTCGGGCGTGGCGGGACGACGGGGTGATCGTTCAGGACGAGCGCCCGGCCCTGTGGGTGCTGGAGCAGGACTACACCGGCCCGGACGGTCGCAACCGGACCAGGCGAGGCTTCCTCGCGCGCGCGCGTGTAAACGAGTACGGCCCAGGGCGAATTCGGCCGCACGAACGGACCCACCCCGGACCCAAGGAGGATCGACTCAGGCTGACGCGAGCGACGAAAAGCAACCTCTCGCCGATCTTCTCGCTCTACTCGGACCCCGGAGAGCGCGCGCTCGAGGCCCTGATCGAAGCGCGGGATCCGGGCGCGTGGGCGCAGGCCACCGACGAGGACGGGACGATCAACCGCCTATGGCGCGTGGAGGACGCAGGCGCAATCGAGTTGGTCCGTTCCAGGCTGCGTGACGCGGAGCTGCTCATCGCTGACGGTCACCATCGCTACGAAACCGCCCGTATCTACGCCGACGAGATGGGTGGCGAAGGCGATCATCGCTACGTCCTGATGTGCCTGGTAGCGCTTCAGGATCCGGGCCTGACTGTGTTCCCGACACATCGCCTGCTCAAACACCTCTCGCCGGACCAGCAGGAAGCCCTCGCAAACGCGCTGCGGCGCAACTTCGAGATTGAGGAGCTGAGCAGCCCTGAGCAGCTTGCACCCGAGCCCGCCCGTGGGAAGGTCTCGCTCGGCTACATCGACTCACACTTCCAGCGCCCATTCCGCCTGGCGATGAGCGATTTCACGGCCGCCGACGCGGCCCTGTCAGACCATGCGGAGCCCTACCGGCGGCTGGACACTGCCGTGCTGGAAGCTCTGGTGCTGAAGGGGGCGTTAGGGATGAGCGACGAGGACATCGACCACCTGACTCAGCTGGGCTACGCCCGCGACGCGCGTCAGGCGATCGAGCTCGTACAGAACGGCGAGTACGACGCTGCGTTCCTGGTGGCACCGATCCCGGTCGAGCAGATTCGGGAGGTTTCGGCGGCCGGCGAGAGCATGCCCCCGAAGTCGACCTATTTCTTTCCCAAAGTCCCGACGGGACTGCTGTTCAATCCGCTCGCGTGATGAAAGCGATCGTCCGCCGCACATCGGAAGACTCGTTCGCTCACGAGGTGTCGATCAGGGATCACGTGGTCACGGTCGACGAGCCGCGCACCCAGGGCGGCGATGACCGCGGGCCGAATCCGCAGGAGCTGCTGGCTGCAAGCCTGGCGTCGTGCACGGCGATAACCATGGAGATGTACGCGAAGCGCAAAGGTTGGGAGCTCGACCGCGTCGAGGTGGAGTGCGAGTACGAGCAGGGTGAGCGGGGCTCGGACACCAGCTTCGACCTGTTGATCCGCTTGCCGGACACGCTGACGAGTGACCAGATGGAACGGTTGAAGTTCATTGCGGGAAAGTGCCCGGTCCACCGCACGCTGGCGGGCTCTGTCAGGTTCAGCGAACGCGTCGAGCTCCTCGGCACCGGCTAATCGACGATTTCCACACCCGCCGCTCGCAGCTCCTGGAGCGTCCGCTCGCTGTCACCAGGCTCCGCCTCGATGGCGCGGGTGGCGCCCTGATGTAGGACAACGCCGAACCCAGCCCTGCGTGCGTCCAGCGCGGTCGCCTTCACGCAGTAGTCGAGCGCCAGGCCAGCCACGTGGACTTTGTCCACGCCCCGATCGCGGAGCAGACGCTCCAGCTCGGTGTGCTCGAAACCTGAGTAGCCCTCGTGCCCAGGCTCGCGTCCGGCATCCACGATCGCGTCGATCTGGCTCTTGTGAAGCTTCGAATGCAGCTCGGCCCCGCCCGTGTCACGGACGCAGTGGACTGGCCACGGGCCTCCGTGCGCCCGGAAGGAGTGGTGCTCCGGCGGATGCCAATCCCGGGTGGCGACAACGAACGGAATCTGCTCCATCAGTTCGTTGATCGGTCCCACGACGGCGTCTCCGTCAGGAACCTCGAGCGCTCCTCCGGCGCAGAAGTCGTTCTGGACATCAACGACGATCAGGCCGTCCATCTGCGCCCAAATATAGTCCGCGGATGGGGCTGAGCCGGGAACAGGTGACGGCCGAGCTGGGCCGTGTCCTGCTGGCGCCAGAGGAGGCGAGCCGGCTATCGGTCCGAGGCCGGACCAAGGCCGGAGTCCTGGTCCCGCTGTACCTCCTGGACGGCGAACTCCACGGAGTATTCACCAGGCGCCGTGAGGATCTGCGCCGCCACCCGGGGAGATCTCCTTCCCCGGAGGCCGCCTCGACGAGGGCGAGGCGAGCCTGATCGCGACGGCGCTCCGGGAGGCGGAGGAGGAGATAGGCCTGCCCGCCGATGCGGTGGAGCTGTTGGGCGCACTCCAGCCCACCCCCACGATCGCCACCGGCTACGCGGTCTATCCCTTCGTGGGAATGATCGAGCCTGGCCGTGAGTGGGCCCTCAGTCCTCGAGAGGTGGCCGAGCTGCTCGAGCTATCGCTGCGCGCGCTGCGGGACGGATACGAGCGCCGCCGGCTGGTCCGCCGGGGCCTTCCGATCCGCACCGACACATATGTCGTCGATCAGAACCTGATCTGGGGCGCGACCGCCCGGATTCTCTCCGACCTGTTCGACCGGATCGGTCCGCTGCTTTAGGACACCGCCGCCGGGCCCGGGTGGACACGGTTTCGGTTTGGGTTAGTCTGCGGCGGCGTGCGTGAGTTGCGGCCTGGGGATGTGTTGGGGGGTTATCGGGTTGAGGGGGTGGCTGGTCGTGGTGGGATGGGGGTGGTGTACCGGGCGCGTCAGGAGCGTCCTGATCGGTTGGTGGCGATTAAGGTGATCGCGCCTGAGTTGGCGGCTGATCAGGCGTTTAGGGCGCGGTTTGAGCGCGAGTCGGCGATGGCGGCGGAGATTGAGCATCCGAACGTGATCCCGGTGTATGGGGTGGGTGAGGATCAGGGGCTTTTGTTCATCGTGATGCGCTATGTGCCCGGGGGGGTTGATCTGGGGCAGCTGATGCGCTCCGGGGAGCCCTTTGACCCCGCGCGGGTGGTGCGGATCGTCTCGCAGGTAGCGGGCGCGCTCGATGTCGCCCATCAGCGCGGGCTGGTGCACCGCGATGTCAAGCCCGGGAACATCCTGATCGCCGCGCACGACCAGGTCTACCTGACCGATTTCGGGCTGACCAAGCGGGTGAGCGACTCGCAGGGAATGACCCAGACCGGCACGTTTGTAGGGACCGTTGACTACATCGCCCCCGAACAGGTAGAGGGCAAACCGCTGGACGGGCGAGCAGACCAATACGCGCTGGGGTGCGTTGCCTACCAGCTGCTCTCAGGCCAAGTCCCGTTCCCCCGCGACTCAGACGTCGCCAAGATCTTCGCGCACGTAAACGACCCCACCCCCCGCCTCCAAAACACCCCCGCCGCGCTGGCCGACGCGATCCAACAAGCGATGGCCAAAGACCCAAACCAACGCTACCGGACCACCGGAGAACTCGCCCGCGCGCTCGAGCACGCCATCCACGGCCGCCCCCCACCAGCACCCCCCACCCTCACCCAACAACCACCCCCCACCCCCACACCCAAACAAAACAAACGCCTCCCCCTCATCCTCGCACTAATCGGCGCGCTCCTACTCGCCGGACTCGCCACCGGCCTCGCCATCGCCCTCACCGGCACAACACACACACCAAACAAGCCCACACCAAGCCCGACGCCGACCACACAACTAACCCCCACCACCGCGTCGACGGGCACAAACGACAGCACCGTCATGCCTGGAGGCATCCCCAACTCGACATCGCTCTCGGCACCGGAGGTACGCCGGTTCCTGATCCAAGAGCTATCGCGTCAGAAGTCGATCCCCGCCAAGGACGACGGCCCAATCGTCGACTGCGTGGTCAGCAAGCTCGAGTCGCAGGGCTATCACACGGTCGGCGATGCCGGCCAACACAACTCAACCGTGAAGTCCGACGCCCAGGCGTGCACCCTCCAGCTGCTACGAGGCGGCTGAGCGTCAAGCACCCTTCTCGACGGGCACGTTGACCATATTGCCCCACTCGGTCCACGAGCCGTCGTAATTCTTGACGTCATCTTGGCCGAGCAGCTCGCGCAGCACGAACCAGGTGTGCGCCGACCGCTCGCCGATCCGGCAGTAGGCGATGATGGCGTCGCCGGAAAGCACGCCCTTGCCGCCGTAGAGATCACGCAGGTCGTCGGCAGACTTGAACGTCCCGTCCTCCTTGACCGCCTGCGCCCATGGGACCGACTTGGCGCCCGGAATGTGACCGCCGCGCTGCGCGCCTTCCTGCTCGTAGCCGATTGGCGAGATCAGCTCGCCCGAGAACTCTTGAGGTGAGCGGACGTCGACCAGCTCACGGCCGTCGTCGATCGCGGTCAGCACCTCGTCTCGGCGGGCGCGGATCGATTCATCTCCCGACCTGGCTTCGAACGTTGCTTGCGGATAGGACGGGACGTCGGTGCTGGTGGGGCGACCCTCGGAGATCCAGCGCTCGCGAGGCCCGTTGAGCAGCTTGACGTTGTCATGGCCGTAGTACTGCAGGTACCAGTATGTGTAGGCGGCAAACCAGTTGTTGCGATCGCCGTAGAGGATGATCAGGTGGTCATTTGAGATGCCACGGCTGCCGAACAGCTGACCGAACTCCTCGGAGCTCAGAAAATCACGCTTGACCTGGTCCTGGAGGTCCTTCTTCCAGTCGAACCCGATGGCGCCCGGAATGTGGGCCTCCCGGTAGAGATCCGGATTCTCGTCGACCTCGACGATGCGGATTGAGTCGTCGTTGAGATGCTCCTCGAGCCACTCCGGCTCCACCAGCACATCCTTCGCGTACTCGGCCATTTCGATCTCCCCTTTATCTCGATCAGCTTTCGCCCAATTCGCTCAAGGGCAGTCTAGCGCGGGAGGATTCACCGGGCAGGAGGGGGCGGGCGCGCCCTGCCGGTGGGGCGGGACGACACTGCGGTCGGGCCGGGGCGCACCCGACGGGCGGTCGGCCGGGACGCCGAGGGCTTGGTCGCAGCGCGCCGTTAGGTGCTCGATTAACGAGAATCCAACTTCACGCGTGGCGCCTATTTGCCAGGGTTCGATGCTTCGAGATATGCGGACTGGACGGGCGGGCCCTGGCTTGTGCGTCCCAGACGAGAAAGGGAGTTGTTATGAGCAGAAGGTTCGTTCTGACACCGGTGGTCGTGGTGGCGGCCATAAGCGCTGCCGCGTGCGGGTCAAGCAGCACCAAAAGTACGACCGGTACGGCTGCCGTTAAGCCGGCCAGCACGCCTGCCGTGCCGCAGACGCCGAGCACCGGAACGTCTACCAGTCTCATGCCCTCGAACGTGATGGGAACCTCTGGCAGTTCAGTCCCGCTCAACTCGCCTGCGCTGAAGACGGCTCTGGCGGCTCGGTTTGCGAAGGACAAGCGGATTCCCGCCAAGGACGACGGACCGCTTGCCGATTGCCTGCTCAAGAAGCTTCAGGCCAAGGGATACAAGACGGTCGGGGACGCGGAGAAGCATGTCGACGTGATCAAGTCCGAGGCCGTCGCCTGCGCCGCGCAGCTGCCGAGCTGATGGTCGTCGCCTGTCGGTGACCTAGTCCGGTCCAAGGACCTCGGTTACCCCCTGGACCGCCGCTTCCAGCCAGCCACTTAGGTCGGTTGGTTCGGCGTCCAACGCGGCCCAGCGTGCGTGCGTTCGCGCAGCGAACGCACGCACCAGCGCCGCTCCATTCTGAAGAACGGCGGGGTCGACCGAGCCGCGGGTCTCATAGACGACGCCGTGCACGGTTGTGTCCGTGAGCCGGGTGAGCAGCATCTCCAACCGGGTGCCGTGGAGTGCGCTGAGCTTTGGCGGCGAGCCAACCGCTGACCCGAGCAGGACGCACGCCACGGTCACGTGCTCGAGCGCCGGTACCAGCGTGACCACACGGTCCGGGTCGGCGACCACGGCCTCCGCGCCGGCCGCCTCGATCTGCCGACGCCTCGCGGCGTCCCGGGTCGTTCCGCGCACCACGTGACCACGCTCTATCAGGCTGCGCGTCAGCTGCTGCCCCCGGCAGCCGCAGCCGATCAGCAGGCAGCGCGCCACCGCGAAGGAACCAGGTTTCGCGACTAGGCGTCGCCCGACGGAGGCGAGCCGAACTCCTGGCGCACCTGCTCGCGAGTGCGCTCAGGCAGCCCGCGGGCGCGTCTGCGGGCGTTTGTCACCTCCAGGAGCTGGTCGAGCTCACGCTCGGCCATGTGCTCCTCACGCCGGCGGGCAACGTCCTGCATGTCCCGGGCGATCCGTAGCTCCAGATCTGACTCGCTCACCTCGGCCTCCCCCCGCGCCCGCCGGCGCGCGTTGTGAGCGGCCAGCATCTGCTGGAGGTCCTCGGCCTCCAGCGCCTCTCGGGACTCGGAGATCTCCCGAGCGGTCTTCATCCCGAGCTGCTCCATCCCCGATCCCGGATAGAAGCGCCCAATCAGCGCCACGGCGAGCACAACCGCGGCGATGCCGCAAACGATGACCACGGCAAACGGGTCCACGCCAGCCCGAGTCTACCCCGCTGGTCGCTCCTCGTGGCAACACATAAGTGCATTACGTATCGGAGCGCAACCTTCGCCGGACGAGCGTGTTTTAGATGGCACCTAACACCCGCACGCCCGGTAGGGGCCGGCAATCGCGGCGGCGGCACTAAAGGCAAACCAGCGGGAAAGGAGCATCGAATGCGCCTGCGCCTTGCCGTGCTTACGTCTGCACTCATCGCCATTGGGGGAGTTGCAGCCCCCGGCCTCGTGAGCGCCGCGCCACGGCACAACGACGACCTGACCATCGCAGCAACGCCAAACCCCATCCTGGCCGGCGAGGGAGTGGTGATCTACGGACAGCTCAAGGGTCAGAACAACACGGATCAGCCGATCCGCCTGTATCACCATGTGGCCGACTCCGGCCACGGGTACACGCTGATCGGAACGACCCAAACAAACAGTGCCGGTTTCTACGAGTTCACCCGTGAGGAGAACGTCGTGGAGACGAACAGAAGCTGGTTCGTGCGCGGCCCCGACGGCTCGCATAGCCGAACGGTTTACGAGCGCGTCGCGCCGCTGATCAGCATCTCAGCCAACCCCACGAGCACCGACACGAACCATCGCGTCGTGTTCACGGGCGAGCTAACACCGAACCATGCGTTCGAACGCGTGTATCTACAGCAGGAGGTCGGCTCGGGCGACGACTGGCACACGCTGACAAGCGACCAGCTCGGGCCGGACTCGCGCTATGTGATCGCGTATCGGTGGAGGCGGCCCGGCGTCCACGACGTCCGGGTCCTGTTCCGCGGCGACGCACGAAACATCGTCGGCGCCTCGGACCCGGTTACGGTGAACATCGAGCAGGCCCAAGTCCCGGGCTTCACGATCAACTCATCGGACCCGATCGCGCCGGCGGGATCGTCCGTGACGATCAGCGGAGTGCTCGACCAGCGCCAGAGCACCACCGGCGAGCCGAACACGCCGGTAGAGCTGTTGGGACGTCGGCCTGATCAGCGCCACTTCGTGGTGCTGGCGAAAGGCACGACTGGCTCTGGCGGGAGCTATTCGTTCACGCAATCTGGGCTCACCACCAACGCCTCCTACTACGTGGCGACGGTGCCCGCCAAGGGTGTCGCACGGCGGCATACTGCCGTCCTGTTCCAGGGCATCCAGGATGTGCTGATGTTGCAGGCAAGCTCCTCCAGCGTGATGGTTGGCCAGACCGTGACGTTCAACGGCACCGTCACCCCCGACAAGGCAGATCACGTCATCTACCTGCAGCGTGAGGGGAAGGATGGTGACTGGCACAACGTCCAGGTCCAGGTCGTGCATAGCGACGGAACGTTCCAGTTCACCTGGATCGCCGGAGCACCGGGCACGTTCAACTTCCGCGCCCGGATCACCAGTGACGAGCGGAACGTCGGCTCGCACTCGCCCCCGGTCAGCGTGACGGCGACCCTGCCGCCGCCGTCGTCGCTGCCGCCCGGCTCGTAGCCGCAGCAAAACGGGGCCGGCCTCGCGCGAACGCGCGGGCCGGCCCTTTCTTATCCCGTAACCGCCCAGAGGTGCCAGCGGTCGGGAACACCACGCAGCTCATGCTCGCCGCGATCCTCGAACGGGATCCCCGAGCCCACCACCAGGTCCTTCACGGTGTTCGAGACCACCACCTCCCCGGGCGCGGCCTGACCGATCACGCGGGCCGCGATGTGCACGGCGAGGCCGCCGACGTCGCGGCCCATCACTTCCACCTCGCCTGTGTGCAATCCGCTGCGCGTGTCGAGCGCGAACGCTGACTTGGCCGCGTCGCGGATCGCGGTCGCGCACCGGATCGCGCGGGCAGGACCATCGAACGTCGCGAGAAAGCCGTCGCCCATGGTCTTCACCGCCCGGCCGCGGAAACTGTTGAGCTGGCCGCTGGTCAATTCCTCCAACGACTCAAGCAGCTCACGCCAGCGGCGATCGCCCATCTCCGCGGCCCTGCTAGTGGAATCGACGATGTCGGCGAACATCACGGTTGCCAGGACCCGCTCCGTGGCGACGCTGCGCCGCGCGCCAGTGAGGAACTCCTCGACTTCCGCCAGGAGCTCGTCCTGGCCCGGCCCAAACGGCAGCGTGTGCTCGCCCGAGAGCTCGACCAACCGCGCGCCCCGAATGTGCTCGGCCATGTACCGCGAATGGCGGATGTCGACATTGATGTCCTTGGGCCGGTGAAAGACGAGCGTCGGCGCCTGGATCATCGGCAGTACCGGACGGACGTCGATGTCGTTGAGCATCCGCGAGAGGGCCCTAGCCGTGGCTGGGCTCGCGGACAGCCGCTCGAGCCGGCCCGCCCATTGGCGGAGGCTCTCGTCTCCGGGGCGCCGAGAGTTCCATGACTCGTGCCCCCGACCCCCATTCGGACATGAAGACCTCTTCGATGAAAACTTCGCGCTCCTCGCGGGTGAGCGGCCACTCGTATCCGGGGGCTGCGGTGAACCGCGGCGCAGACTCGTATAAGACGAGCGCCCGGGTTCGTTCCGGGTGGGTGGCGGCGAAGAGACACGCCATCGAACCCGCCTCGAGCATCGCCATCACGGCGGCCTGCTCGGAGCCCACAGCGTCCATGACGGCGACGAGGTCGTCCATCTGCTCCTCCAGCGTCGGAGCTCCGATCACGGGATCGGACAGGCCACAGCCGCGCCGATCGAAGGTGATCAGGCGTGAGAACGATGCCAGGCCGCGGAGCATCCGCGCCGTCCACGGTAGCCCCCACACGTGCTCGACCTCCCAGATCCAAGTCGGCACCCAGAGCAGGTCCAGCGGCCCGTCCCCCACCACCTGATACGCGATATGCAGATCGCCGCTGCGCGCGTACCGGATCTGAGGAGCCATCGGAACACCAGCGTACTCAGGGTGGCCCTCGGTCCTATACCGTGCGGCCCATGGACTTCACCCTCACTGACGAACAGCGCCTGGTCCGAGAGACCGCCCGCAGCTTTACTGACAATGAGATCGTCGAGCGCGCACGCGAGAACGATCGCAATGAACACTTCGATCTGGAACTGGTGGGAAAGATCGCCGCGCAGGGCTACCTCGGCGCGATCGTGCCGCGCGAGTACGGCGGTGCCGGGCTTGACTACCTGACCTACGGCCTGATCGTGGAAGAAGTGGGCCGGGGCTGCTCGGCGATGCGCACCGTCGTCTCGGTGCAGACCTCCCTGGTCTGCTCAGGGATCCTCCGCTGGGGCACCGAGGAGCAGAAGCACAAGTACCTGCCCAAGCTCTGCTCGGGCGAGTGGCTTGGGTGTTTCGGGCTCACCGAACCTGACACCGGCTCCGACGCCGCAAACCAGAAGACCCGTGCGAAGAAGACCAACGGCGGCTGGGTGATCAACGGCGCCAAGATGTTCATCTCGATGGCCAGTCATGCGAAGGTCGCACTGATCTTCGCCCAGACGGACCCGGAGAAGGGTCACCGGGGCGTGACCTGCTTCATCGTCGATACCGACCAGCCAGGCTTTCAGCCGCAGGCCATCCACCACAAGATGGGGCTGCGGGGGTCCGACACTGCGGCGATCGGCCTCGACGACGTCGAGGTCTCCGACGAGGACGTTCTGGGGGATGTTGGTGCGGGTTTCAAGGTGGCCATGTCCAACCTGGACTCCGGCCGCTACAGCGTGGCGGCTGGTTGTGTCGGGATCTGCCAGGGCTCGCTGGACTCCTCGGTCCGGTACTCAAAGGAGCGCGTGCAGTTCGGACGGCCGATCGCAAGCTTCCAGCTCGTCCAGGAGATGCTCACCGACATCGCCGTGCGCACCGACGCCGCGCGGATGCTGGTGTGGCGGGCGGGGTGGCTCAAGGACTCGGGCCAGCCGAACACAACCGAGACCTCGGTCGCGAAGCTGTACGCCACCGAGGCAGCGATCCACTGCGCCAACACCGCCATCCAAGTCCATGGCGGGTCGGGGTATGTGGACGACTACCCGGTGGAGCGATACCTGCGCGACGTACGGGTGACGACGCTCTATGAGGGCACATCGCAGATCCAGAAGCTGATCATTGGGCGGGCCCTCACCGGGATCAACGCGCTAGTACCGTCGTGAGCCCGGAGCGCGCTCCGGAGACGATCGGCGTTGCCGGCGCCGGCACGATGGGCGCGGGGATTGCGCAGCTGGCATGCCTGTCGGGCGCCCGCACGCTGCTCCACGATCCCGTCTCCGAGGCGCTGACCCGCGGCCTCGAACAGATCAGGCGCCATCTGGACCGGGGAGCCGAGCGTGGTAGATGGAGCGCCGAGGAGGCTGCGCGTGCCGCTGAGCGGCTGGAAGGCGCCCCCCAGCTCGAGGACCTGGCGCCCTGCGAGCTCGTGATCGAGGCGGCGCCGGAACGTCTCGAGCTCAAGCAGCAGCTGTTCGCCCGCCTGTCCGAGGGAATCATCAGTGACTCGTGCGTGCTGGCCACGAACACCTCATCTCTGCTGGTGACGGCGGTGGCCAGCGCGGCCACGCGCCAGGAGCGGGTGGTGGGGATGCACTTCTTCAACCCCGCCCCCTTGATGCGGTTGCTGGAGGTGGTGGCGGGCACCGAATCCTCCCCGGAAGCCCTGGCGCTGGCTCGCGTCACCGGCGAGGCGATGGGCAAGGTGGTGATCGACGCGGTCGATGGGCCCGGCTTTCTGGTCAACCGCTGTAACCGGCCGTTTGGCCTGGAATCGTCGAAGCTGCTCTCAGATCGAGTGGCAACCGTCGAGGAGATCGATCGCATCTGCCGGATGGGGGGTGGCTTTCGGATGGGGCCATTCGAGCTCTCGGACCTGGTGGGGGTGGACGTCGGCCTCGACGTGGCACGGTCGTTCTTTGAGCAGAGCTTTGCCGAGCCGCGGTGGCGACCGTCGCCCGTCCCGGTCAAAGCGGTAGCGGCAGGACGGACCGGACGAAAATCCGGCCGCGGGTATTACGACTACTCCGGCGGCACCGATTCCTACCGGGCACCTGATCCCGACCCCCTCCAGGCGGGCGGCGGCGACGGGGTGGTGGTGATTGCAGGTAGCTCGTCGCTGGCCGGCTCGTTGCGTGATGCCGCGACCCAAGCTGGCTGGACGGCGGTGAGCGAGGAAGCGGCCGGCGAGGTGGAGCCGCCGGCCCTGATCGTTGATCTCAGCGACGGAGAGGAGCCGGAGTCGCCCCTGCAAGGCGGCCCGCAAGTGATCTTATGTGGCTCGGGCTCGCTGGCCGCGCTTGATCCTGGCGGAAGCGGGGTCGGCTTCTACGCGCTGGAGCCTTGGGACGAGACCCGCCTGGTGGAGCTCACGCGCGGACCCGACAGCGGACCGTCGGCGGCCGAGTCCGCGGAGCGCTTCTTCACCTCGCTCGGCAAGCACGTCGTGTGGGTGAGCGACGCCCCGGGCCTCGTGCTGGGGCGGATTGTCTGCCAAGTGATCAACGAGGCCGCGTTTGCCCTCGGCGAGGGGGTGGGTAGCGCGCAGGACATCGACGCGGGCTTTGTGCACGGCCTCAACTACCCTCGCGGTGTGCTGGCGTGGGCAGATCAGATCGGGCTCGATCACGTGCTCGGCGTCATCGATGGGTTGTTCGGAGAGTTGGGCGACCCGCGCTATCGCGCCGCACCGGTGCTGCGCCGGCTGGTGTGGTCAGGGCGGCTGGGGCGGCAGACCGGAGAGGGGTTCTTTGAATATGCGTGACCGGCTCGCGCGCCCGTTCAGAGGCGAGCATGATGAAAATGGTCTGACCATGCGCCAAAAACGAAGACGCTCGCCTCGGCGATTGCTGGCGACGGGAGCGCCAAGGCCATGAAAGCCGTCACCTTCCAAGCCCCCGGAGAGGTGCGGGTGGAGGAGCGGGCTGACCCGGAGCTGGAATCGGGCGACGGCGCCGTGGTCCGGATCGAGGCCAGCGGCGTATGCGGCTCCGATCTCCACATCTACCACGGGCGCGTGAAGATAGAGCCCGGGTTCACGCTCGGTCACGAGTTCGTCGGCACCGTGACCGCTGCGGGCGATGAGGTGACGCGCGTCAAGCCGGGCGACCGCGTCCTGGGGTGCTTTCACACGGCCTGCGGTACCTGCTTCTTCTGCATGCGCGGCGCCTACCACGAGTGTGATGCCAAGCGCACATTCGGCCACGGCGCCAACATGGGCTCCCTCCAGGGAACGCAGGCCGAGCAGGCGCTCGTACCGAACGCAAACCTGACACTCCGAAAGGTCCCGGACAAGGTCAGCAACGAGGTGGCGCTGTTCGCGGGTGACGTGATGGGCACCGGCTACCACGCCATCGCAGAGGGCGAGGTCAAGCCCGGCGACAGCGTCGCCGTGCTCGGGCTGGGGCCGGTGGGCCTATGTGCCGTCCAGGCGGCGATCGCGGCGGGTGCCGGGCCGGTGGTTGCGATCGACACCGTGGAGGACCGCCTGAACATCGCCCGACAGTTCGGCGCGACGCCCGTACACCTGACCGAACAGAGCCCGCGAGACGCCATCAAGGAGGCAACTGGCGGGCGAGGCGTGGACGTGGCGGTCGACGCGGTCGGCCACCCCGACGCGCTGGAGCTGGCGATCCGGCTGGCCCGCAAGGCCGGCACCGTAGTGGCGATCGGGGTGTACGCCGAGCGAAACGAGATCCACATGGGCCTCGTGTGGATCAAGGGGCTGACTGTGAAGGCCGGACCGGCCAACGTGATCGGCCATGTCGACCGGATCCTGACGATGCTCGAGGCGGGGACGCTTGACCCGAGCCCGCTGGTCAGCCACCACATGGCGCTGGACGACGCGGTCGAGGCTTACGCGGTCTACGATCGACGTGAAGCTTTGAAGATCGTGCTCACCCCGTAGCAGGAGGCCCGAGATGTCCGTCACCACACTCCCCGACCAGCTCTCCGAATCCGCCAGGAAATTTGCGGCCTCCGAGCACCAGCTGCTGATCGATGGCGAGCGCGTGCCCGCCGCCGAGGGGCGCACGTTCGAGACGATCGATCCGGCCACCGCGCGGCCGATCGCGGCGATCGCCCACGCCGGCCCCGAGGACGTGGACCGCGCGGTCAGCGCCGCCCGCCGGGCGCTCCAGGAGGGAGCCTGGAGCAAGGCCTCCGCCGCGGAGCGTGCCCGCCTGCTCAGCGGTCTCGCCGATCAGGTCGAGGCCCACGCCGATGAGCTGGCCGAGCTGGAGTCTTTGGATAACGGCAAGCCCGTGAAGCTCGCCAAGCTCGTGGACGTGCGCCAGACCGTCGCCTGGCTTCGATACTTCGCGGGCTGGCCCGAGCGGATACACGGCGAGGTCATCCCGGTGCGACCCGGAGGGATGCTCTGCTACACGCTGAAGGAGCCGGTGGGTGTCTGCGGGCAGATCATCCCCTGGAACTTCCCGTTGCTGATGGCGGCGTGGAAGATCGCGCCGGCGCTGGCCGCCGGCTGCACCGTGGTGCTCAAACCAGCCGAGCAGACGCCGCTCACGGCGTTGCGCATCGGCGAGCTGGCGCTGGAGGCGGGCATCCCGGCTGGCGTGATCAACGTGCTCACCGGGGCCGGCGATACCGGGGCAGCCCTGGTGGAGCACCCGGGGATCGACAAGATTGCGTTCACCGGGTCCACCGAAGTGGGCCGGGAGATCGGCTCCAAGGCGGGCAAAGGGCTCAAGCGGGTGACCCTGGAGCTCGGCGGAAAATCACCCAACATCATCCTGCCCGACGCCGATCTCGAGGCGGCGATCGCCGGTTCCTTCAACGCCATTTACTTCAACACCGGCCAGGCCTGCAATGCGGGCAGCCGCCTGTTTGTCTCCCGAGACCAGTTCGACCAGGTGGTGAGCGCGCTGGCCGAGCAGGCAGCGAAGGCCAAGGTAGGCCCAGGGCTCGATCCTCAAACCCAGCTTGGTCCGGTGGTGTCGGAAGAGCAGCAGGAGCGCGTGCGCTCCTACATCGCAGCCGGGCGCGATGAGGGAGCCGAGCTCGTGGTCGGCGGGGACGGCGGCGCCAGCGAGGGAGACGGCTACTTCATCCCGCCGACGCTGTTCACGTCCACTAGCGACGACATCCGTATAGCCCGCGAGGAGATCTTCGGCCCGGTGCTCGTCGCGATGCCGTACGAGTCGATCGAGGAGGTTGCCGCGCGCGCCAACGACACCGACTACGGTCTTGCCGCGGGCGTGTGGACGCGGGACGTCGCCAACGCGCACCGGCTGGCCTCGCTGCTGGAGGCCGGCACCGTTTACGTGAACACGTGGGGCGATGCCGATCCCGCAGCCCCGTTCGGTGGCTACAAGGCGTCCGGCCTTGGCCGCGAGCATGGCCGCGAAGGCCTCGAGGCGTATCTCGAGACGAAGACGGTCTGGGTAAAGAACGGGTGACCTGGCCCTCCGAGCGGGCCTAAAGAACGAAACTCCTGTCGCCGATGAGGTTCACGTGCTGGCTGGGCTAGCCACGAGGGCGCTTCGGTCCAGCCTCCCGGCGCTGGTGGTGTTCGGCCTGCTGCTGATGCCGGCTGGGGTAACCGCGCATGCGACGCCTCGCCGCTGCGCCGACGCCGACACCCCCGCGTCCAACGCATCTGCCCAGCAGATGCGGGCCGCGGTGGTGTGCCTGATCAACCGCCAGCGCGTGCGGCGACACCTACCGCCGCTCAGCGTCTCGCCGATGCTCAACCACTCGGCCCAGGGGTGGACCGATCAGATGGTGGCCTCAGGGGACTTCTCCCACGGACCCGGCGATGCATTCGCCCAGCGGATCTCGGCCGCCGGGTACGACTGGCAGATAGCGGGCGAGAACATCGCCACCGGCTTTCCAACGCCCCACTCGGTGGTCAGCGCCTGGATGGGCAGCACGGAGCACTGCCGCAACATCCTGAACCCTGAGTTCCGGGACATCGGCACGGGAGTGGATCCCCACCCGGTTCGTGACGCGTCCAACGGGCCCGCTACCTGGACACAGGACTTCGGCCTACTGCAGGAGCAGGCGCCTCCGTCGCAGAACGATCGCCCGATGGACGGCTGCCCTTACCGCTGAGCGGCGGCAGTCTCGACGTCGGACACCTCGCGATCCAGCGGGAAAGGCGTGTCCCGCAGATACCACTCGGCGTCGAGCGCCGCCTGGCAGCCTGACCCGGCGGCGGTGACGGCCTGGCGGTAGGTGTGATCGACGAGGTCACCGGCGGCGAACACCCCGGGCACGCTGGTCAGGGTCGAACGGCCCTTGGTCATGACGTATCCGGCTGGGTCGGTCTCCACCTGCCCGTGGACCAGCTGCGACTGAGGCTCGTGGCCGACGGCGATGAAAGCTCCGGAGATCTCGAGCTCCTTGGTGGACTCCTCGACGCTGTTGCGCAGACGGGCGCGCGTCAAAGAGCCGTTGTCCCCCCCGACGAACTCCTCCACCACGTAAGGGGTGAGCCACTCGACGTTGGGGATCGCACGGGCGCGTTCGAGCATGATCTTGGAGGCTCGGAACTCATCCCGGCGGTGGACGATCACCACCTTGGAGGCGAACTTCGCCAGGAACATCGCCTCCTCCATCGCCGAGTCGCCACCTCCGACGATGATCGTGGGAGCGTCCTTGAAAAACGCCGCGTCACACGTGGCGCAGTAGCTGACACCGCGTCCGCCGAGCTCCGCTTCGCCCGGGACACCGAGCTTGCGGTGCTGGGCGCCCATCGCGAGGATCACCGACCTCGCCAGATAGGACGTCTCACCCACGGAGACCTTGTGCAACGCCCCCTCCGGCGAGAGCTCGACGCTCGTGACGTCGTCGGTCTCAAGCCGCGCACCGAAACGGGCGGCCTGGTCCCGGAAGTGCTGCATCAGCTCGGGCCCCATGATTCCGTCGGGGAAGCCGGGGTAGTTCTCCACGTCGGTCGTCTGCTGGAGCAGACCGCCCCACGCGAAACCCTCGACCACCAGTGGCTCGAGATTTGCCCGCGCCGTGTACAGCGCCGCCGTGTACCCCGCGGGTCCGCTGCCGACGATGACCACGTTCTCGACGCGCTCGTTCATCTCTCTCAACTGTAGCTTGGGGCTTCTGCGGCCTGCCACCGGTGGACGGTGCGGCGCAGCTGGAGGTAAGCGACCGCGCCGGGCAGCGTAGGCAGCCAGAAGGCAAACGCCCGGTAGGACAGGACCGCCACCACCGCCAGCTCCACGTGCACTCCGAACGCGGTGAATGCACCGATCATTCCGCCGTCGACGCCGCCGATCCCTCCCGGAAGCGGGAGCAGGTTGCCGAGCATCCCGACGAAGAAGGCCATCACGATCACGGCCTGCGGGGGCGCGCTCCCGAACGCGTGGAAGCACGCCCACAGGATCGCGATGTTGAGTCCCCACCAGGCGATCGTCCCGAGCAGCGCGGGGTCACGAGCGCGGCTCAGCTCGAGCGCGACCCGCACTCCCGTTGAGGCGGTCGCCGGGAGCGCCGCCAGACGCTGCGCGGCCCTGCCGAGCCAGTGCTCGCCCGTGGTCCAGCGGGCCACCAGCCGCTCCAGGTCCCCTGGCACCAACGCCATCGCCAGGAACACCATGATCACGACCGCGCCGAAGATCGCGGGGACGACCGTGATAGCGAACGGCGCGGAGCCCGGAAAAACCCCGAGGTAAAGGCTCATCCCATCGATTACGAGCGTGACCATGTAGACGCCGTAGAGCAACACCAGGAACGCGATCATCCGGCATGCCACGGTGCGTGGCCCAAGCCCTGCGCGGCGAAGTGCCCAGGCCGTCAAGACGACGCCTCCGGCTCCGCCTGCGGCGAACAGCCGTGTTGCGGCGAGCCCAGCCATCGTTATCTGGTAGCTCTCCTTCCATCCGATCCGCGACGTTCCACGTACGAACACGGCCCTGAACAGCCACACGTAGCTGAAGAACGACAGGACCGTCAGCGCGAACGCCAGCCCGAACCACCATGGGTTGCCGTGCTGGATTCGGTTCCAGGTCTCCTGGAGACCCAGCAGCTTGGGCAGGACGAAGTAGAGGAACGCAACCGTCGACACGATGAACACCAGCGACGCCAGAAGCCGACCCCGAGTGAGCCGTACGCGCGGCATCTCCTGCCGTGTCTCGGTCGCGACCTCCGGCTCTTCCTCCAGGTGGTCCTGGCTGGAGATCGCGTGGTCCCTGGCCACCGCCTAGCCTCCGGCCGAGAGCACTCGCGCACTCTCCAGCAGCCACCCAACGCGTCTTGCGGCGGGCACCGCGGTGGGAGCCACCTTCCTGACCGTTTCCGTCAGCACCGCCGCCCCCAGCAGATCGACGAGGTAGTGCTCGCCCAGATACACAAGCGCCAGGCCGAGCCAGATCGCGTACGACCACCCCACGGCCCCGGCCACCGGCCCCACCTCTGAGAGCAGGTGGGCTCCCATCAAAGACGTGGCGAAATGAAGCGACGGCATAGCAGCCAGGGGATTTCCTCCAAGGAAATCGTAGAGGGGCTCCCAGAGGTCTCCCCAGAAAACCGGGCCGTATTCGATCATCATCCGGCGCACCTGGACGCTTCGATCCCTGAGGTAGCCGCGCTCGGCGGCCCACCAGGGCGGCGCGGTGGGCACCGCCCAGTAGAACACCGCGCCGATGTCGAACACCGCATACATTCGGGCGGCCGCGCCTGGGAACTGCTCTGGCTTTCGCCATAGCACGTAGGCCAGGCTGGTGTGCGGAGTCAGGAACCAGATCCAGTGGCTGACGACCAGAGCTCGCTCCAGCCGGTTGACCGCGCCAGGTTTGGAGAACGCGCGCTGGAGCCTGAGCGTTGGGAGCTCGCCGAAGCCGAGGACGCGGTCGATGACGATCGGATAGGAGACGAGCGTGCGGGCGGCGAGGCTCTCCGGTTCGTCGTGCGGCATCTCGTAGGCCGCGATATAGGCCCACATCTGGAGCGAGCAGACGGCCACGTCGCGAGCCCGGCTGCGCCGCGTCACGACGCACAGCGCCAGGGGTGCCATCCCGGCGGCGGCGAGCACGGTTCCAGGCCGCAACCGCAGGCGCCGGCGCATTGCGGGGGCAGCAACTCCAGCCGCGACCAGACCCCAGGCGGCCACTCGGATGCCCCTCGACGCGCGCAAGTCGGCAACTATAGGAGTGACCGCCGAACGGCCGCCGGAGCGAGCCGGTAGGGCGAGTGGTGGACGGCGACCGGAAGGAGCCGCCGGTCTCAGGTAGCGGGCCCGGATGTCCCGCTGAGCAATACAATGCCGCGCCTTGCGACCCCGGACTCGCTCAACCCTCGTGGCGGTCCTGCTGCTGGCCGCCGGCGGTTCGTTGATCCTGGCGCCCAGCGCGTTCGCCGACTTCTTCACCCCCAAGTCAGGCGGGTCGCCGAACGCAAACCAGATCGACTCGCTGTACAAGATCATCCTGTACATCGCGGCTTTCGTGTTCGTGGTCGTGGAGGGGGCGCTGTTCTACTCCGTGCTCCGCTTCCGGGCCAAGCGCTCCCGGGTTGCCGCCCAGATTCACGGCAATACCCCGCTCGAGATCTCCTGGACGGTGGCCGCGGCGCTGGTACTGGTGGTGCTCACCGTCGTCACCTTCGTCAAGCTGCCGAGCATCATCAACCCGCCTAACTCCAACGCCTCCGCCGCATTCCTGACCGCCTCGGTCACGGAGCCGTCACCTCCCAACGGGAAGAAGCTGACGGTCTGTGTCCAGGGACGGCAGTACATCTGGCGCTACACCTACGGCAATGGGTGCCTGAACAACGCCTTCAACGCCAAGCTTCCGTACTCCTACCAGGCGATGTATGTGCCAGCGGGCACGACCGTGATCCTCGATATTCAGTCGACGGACGTGATCCACTCGTGGTGGGTTCCGGCACTGGGGGGCAAGGTCGACGCGGTGCCTGGCTACACCACCTACACCTGGTTCAAGGCGCCGCGAGCGGGCGCCACCTACTTCGGCCAGTGCGCGCAGCTCTGCGGCCGTCAGCACGCTTACATGACGGCGCTGGTTCATGTCCTATCCCCGACCCAGTTCTCCCAGTGGCTGTCGAGCCAGGAGAACATGATCAAGGCCGCGAACGGCCAGGTCACCCAGCTGCGGCAGATCCTCACCGCAACTGGCAACCTCACGGCCCAGCCATAACCAGAAAGACACCCGAATGTCCGCCGTCACCGCTCCGTTAACCACCCGCCCAGCCCCTCAGGTAGTCGCGAACGACGTCGCGCGGCCGCGCACGACCAAGCGGTGGATCGACTGGGTCATGACCACCGACCACAAGCGGATCGGGATCATGTACCTGGTCACCACCTTCGTGTTCTTCATCCTCGGTGGTGTCGAGGCGCTGCTGATGCGCACGCAGCTGTCGCAGCCGGGTAACACGCTTCTCTCGGGCGAGCGCTACAACGAGCTGTTGACCCTCCACGGAACCACGATGGTGTTCTTGTTCGTGGTGCCCGTGATGGCCGGCTTCGGCAACTACTTCCTGCCGCTCATGATCGGCGCGCGGGATATGGCCTTCCCTCGGCTGAACGCGCTGTCGTTCTGGCTGCTCCTAACCGGCGGGATCGTTTTCTACTGCA
Organism: uncultured Solirubrobacterales bacterium; assembly: GCA_963756965.1. Lineage (GTDB taxonomy): Bacteria > Actinomycetota > Thermoleophilia > Solirubrobacterales > Solirubrobacteraceae > Palsa-465. Next base: position 172,987 of record CAVWPT010000007.1, on the reverse strand, counting down.
CGCTCTTCTTCAACCCGCCGGAGGCTGGATGGTGGAGCTACCCGCCGCTGTCGAGCATCCAATTCTCGCCTTCTGGAGGACAGGACGCCTGGATCTTCCTCATCCACCTGACAGGGATCTCATCACTGCTGGGCGCAATCAACTTCTACGCCACCGTCCTCAACATGCGAGCTCCCGGCATGAGCTGGGGCCGAATACCCCTGTTCGTGTGGGCGATTCTCGTCTACGCCGTCTTGCTGATCATCGCCCTGCCGCCGGTCGCCGCAGCGGTCACGATGCTTTTGACCGATCGCCACGCGGGGACCCATTGGTTCGATCCCACGGCCCACGGCTCGCCCGTGCTGTGGCAGCACCTCTTCTGGTTCTTTGGTCACCCCGAGGTCTACATCATGATCTTGCCCGGCTTCGGGATCATCTCCGAGGTCATCCCGGTGTTCTCGCGCAAGCCGATCTTCGGCTACAAGGCGGTGGCCGCGTCGACGGCGATCATTGCGTTCCTTGCCACGCTGGTGTGGGCGCACCACATGTTCGCGTCGCCCGTCCCGATCGTCGTGCTCGGTTTCTTCATGCTCAGCTCGTATCTGATCGGGATCCCCACGGGGGTGAAGATCTTCAACTGGATTTCCACGCTCTGGCGGGGATCGATCGTGATGACGACCTCGCTGTACTTCGCCGTGGGCTTCATCGCGATCTTCCTGATCGGCGGGATCACCGGGATCTTCCTGGCCACTTTCCCGGTTGACTGGCAGCTGAATGACACGTACTTCGTCGTGGCCCATTTCCACTACGTGCTGATGGGTGGAGCGGTGTTCTCGATCTTCTCCGGGATCTATTACTGGTTCCCGAAGATGACCGGCCGCTTGATGGATGAGCGTCTGGGGAAGATTTCGTTCTGGCTGATGTTCGTGGGCTTCAACGTTGCGTTCTTCGTCCAGCACGCCCTCGGGCTCGACGGAATGCCGCGGCGGATCTACACCTACGAGTCGGCGACCGGCTGGGGGACCTACAACATGATCTCGACGGTCGGGTCATACGTGTTCGCGCTAGGCATCCTGCTCACGATCGTCAACGTGGTCCGCAGTCTCAAGGTCGGCCGGCTCGCCGGCCCGGATCCATGGAAGGGCAACACGCTGGAATGGTTCGTCCCTTCCCCGCCCCCGGTCAACAACTTCGACGTCATCCCCCGCGTCCGCTCGGTCGAGCCGATGCGTGACATCCGCCGTCAGATCGAGCGGCAGACGGGAGTGACCCAGAAGAGCGGTGGCAGCGAGCAGTTTGCGCGGACGGGTCCGGCGCCGTGAGCGTCCCCCCAATCGGCACGGTCGCCGCTGCGCCCTCGCTAAGCGCGGCTCGGGCACTCGCCGCGGATTACCTGGCGCTGACCAAGCCCAAGGTGCAGTCGCTGCTGCTGCTGACGACCGTCGCGACGATGGAGATCGCCGGGAGCCCGTCGGTTGCGAAGATCGCCCTGACCTGCCTGGGGGGTTATCTCTCGGCGGGCGGTGCCGGTGCCGTCAACCACTACTACGACCGCGACATCGACGCTCAGATGAAGCGGACGGCCAACCGGCCGATCCCGGCCGGGCGGATCTCGCCGCGATCCGCGCTCGTGTTCGGGATCGCACTGGCCGCATCGTCGTTCGTGCTCATGTCGTTGACCCTGAACCTGCTGGCGGCCTCACTGGCCCTGGCGGGCTTCGTCGGATACGTCGGCGTCTACACGGTGTGGCTGAAGCGGCGAACCCCACAGAACATCGTGATCGGCGGCGCCGCCGGCGCGGTCCCTCCGCTGGTCGGTTGGGCCGCCACCCGGGGCTCTCTGTCCTGGACTGCGGTGTACCTGTTCGCGATCGTCTTCTACTGGACTCCACCGCACTTCTGGGCGCTCAGCCTGCTGATGAAGGACGAGTACGCCAAGGTGTCGGTGCCGATGCTCCCTGTGGTGCGCGGCGAGCACGAGACTCGCCGGCAGATAGTTCTCTACACGCTCCTGCTGTACGCCATCTCGCAGCTGCCGTTCTGCGGTGGTGGGTTCGGGGTCCTGTATCTGGGATGCTCGATGGCCCTGGGGCTGGCGTTCATCGGGGGTGCCGTGTGGCTGTACCGCCGGGCAGACCGGCATGCGGCGCTCCGGCTCTATCTGTTCTCGCTGGCATACCTGGCGCTGCTCTTTGGCGCTCTGGTCGCCGACGTGAAGCTGTAGGCGCGGCCGCCGCCGAGGCCCGGGTGGGCTCGTGCTGGACCCCGGTCTATATGATGGGCCCGGATGGATCGCAAGCTTGCGCGCAAGAACATCCGCTCTGGCCTCATCGCCGCAGCCGTGGCGGTGGTCATGTTCGGAATCACCTTCCTGGCTGCGGCGATCTACGTACACCCGTGAGGGTCGATAGCGACCACGAGGTCCAACGGCCAGCTCCGCCGGTGGGCGAGGAGATCCATCTTCCCGGCCCCACGATCCTGCCGTTCGTCACGGCCATAGCTATCACGCTGATCGTGGTCGGCACCACGCTCACGTGGATCATTTCGGGAATCGGCGCGGTGATCCTCGTGGTGGCCGTGATCAAGTGGGTCGGCGACACGCGCCGTGACGTGGCGGCGCTGCCCGAAGAGCACCACTAGGGCTTCGTCAGCGTCTTCGCTCAGGCGCTCGCGGTGGCGGAAGGCACCTCACTGGTGGCGCCGTCGGCCGTCCAGCAACGGACGATGTCCCTCATCGACAGCATCCCGGTGAGCTCACCCCTATTGACCACGACAAGGTGGCGGAATCCGCCCCTCACCATCGCTACGGCGGCCTGCTCAAGCGACCAATCCGGGTGCGCGAACGTCAGCTCGGACGTCAGGTGTTCTGCCACCTGCTCGGAGTCCGGATCCTCGCCGGCCGCCACCGACCGGAGGATGTCCCGCTCGGTGATGAGTCCGGGCCCGGGCGCGTCCGGATCATGGACAACCGCCGCGCCGACCCGGCGATCCGTCATCGCGGCAGCGGCTTCCCGTAGGGAGTGGCCCGGTCCGATGGTCAAAACCAGCTCCGACATCCCATCTTTCACCCTCACGGCGCCCTCCATTTCGCTTGCAACAATTGGATCAATCATAGTCTTTCCCGGGAGGCGCAAGCCGCTGGCCTCCGCGACGACGCCGAGGCCCTCGACGGCTCTCCAACGTCCCCCGCGCGGCGTCATCCGCAACGTGGAAGCCATAGGATGCTTCCCAGCGATGCTGTTCGGTGGGAAGTAGCAATCTCGCGTGCGGAACCGTCCCTTCCTCCAGATGGCGCTGATTGGCCTAATTGGGCTGGCGATCCTGCTGCCGATCGCCCTCCTCGCCATCCCATGGTTCCCGACCAAGGCCTCGACGCAGGCCGGAAACATCCACACGCTCTACGACGTCCTCCTGATCGCGTCAGTGCCGATGTTCGTCATGGTGGAGACGGTGGTCATCTACTCCGTCTGGAAGTTCCGAATGCGACCAGGCGAGGAGCAGAAGGACGGCCCGCCGATCCACGGGAACACCCGGCTCGAGGTGATGTGGACCGCGTTGCCGGCGGTGTTGATTCTCAGCCTCTGTGGCTACGCCTACAGCGTCCTGCGGTCGAACGAGGCTAGTCACAGCAACGAGCTCACGGTGGCTGTGACCGCCCGCCAGTTCGCGTTCGAGTTCTCCTATCCCGGGGAGGGGCCGAGCGGCAAGACGGTGGTCTCGCCCGTCCTGTACCTCCCGAGAGGCCGCCCGGTGGTGTTCAAGCTACGTTCGCTCGACGTGATCCACAGCTTCTTCGTGCCCGAGTTCTCGCAGAAGCTGGACGCCGTACCGGGCATCACCACGACGCTCAGGGTCACTCCGACGCGGCTCGGAAGCTACCCGGTGGAGTGCACCGAGCTGTGCGGAGCCGGACACGGCTTAATGCGGTCGAACGTCCAGGTCGTGTCGTCGTCCGCCTTCCAGACCTGGATGGGCTCGCAGAAGCAGATTTCGCCTCCGATTGGGACTCCTCCGGCGGCGGCCAACCAGGAGGGCGTGCCAGGCGGGACGTCGACTTCCGGTAGTTCCTCAAGCTCAACTAAGCCAGGAATACCCCAGGGTCCGACAGCGGGCGACCGTGACAGCGACAACCGGGGTGGCCCAAACGATGGAGACGGCAATCTCTAGCGAGATCACATGGCGCTTCGGGCTCTGGCGGACCGTAGCGTTCGAGCGGTTCTTCGAACTCGGGCAGCGGGTACTCTTCGGGCAGCGGGGGCTGATGAAGGCAAAGACTCAAATGCAGTTGGAGGAGATCGGCTGATGGCAACGGCAGTCGCAGAGCCCCTAACCGAGAAGCCCCGGACGCGGGTACCCCTCCCGCCGAAGCTGCGTGCGCCCGGCTGGTACCGCGCGGCCATGTTCGAGGTCCTCGGCCTGGGGGTCTCGATCGGCGTCGACGTGGTGATCCGCTGGGCCCAGAATTACCACCCAGTGGTCAGCGGCAACGCGATCCTGCCCCTGGCGATGATCGTCGTGCCCCTGTTCTTCCTCCTGGGAATCGGGTGCTGCGACTACTGGGCCTACTGGGCGATCGGCCGGGCCACCCGCCCCGAGGATCACTCCTCGCATGGCGCGTACTCGTGGCGCGACTACTTCCGGGTGAACACCGACCACAAGGTGATCGGCATCCAGTACACGGTGACGTCGTTCTTCTTCCTGTTCGTGGGTGGTCTGCTGGCGATGCTGATCCGGGTCCAGCTTGCCAAGCCGGGCATGCAGTTCCTGACCCCCGAGCAGTACAACGGCGTCTTCTCCGTCCACGCCACCCTGCTGATCTTCCTGTTCGTGATCCCGGTGTTCGCGGGGCTGGCGAACTTCGTCTTGCCGCTGATGATCGGCGCCCCGGACATGGCGTTCCCCCGGCTGAATGCCCTGTCGTACTGGTTGCTGCCGCTTGGCGGGATTTTGATGCTGATGAGCTTCCTGGCCCCGGGAGGCTCCTTCGCCTCAGGCTGGACCGCATATGCGCCGCTGTCCACGACGATGCCGCTCGGACAGCTCTTCTTCACGATCGGCGTCCAGTTCGCCGGGTTCTCATCCATCTTCACCGCGCTCAACTTCCTGGTCACGATCATCACCATGCGGGCGCCTGGGATGAGCTTCTTCCGCATGCCGCTGCTCGTCTGGGCCAACTTCTCCACCTCGCTGCTGGTAGTGATCGCCACGCCGTTCATCGCCTCCTCGCAGTTCTTCGTCGTCCTCGACCGCGCCCTGGGCTTCCACTTCTTCGACGCGTTCGTCGGGGCGGGCAAGAACGGCAACGTGCTCATGTACCAGCACGTTTTCTGGTTCTACTCACACCCGGCCGTGTACATCATGATGCTCCCGGGATTCGGGATCATCTCGGAGATAATCGCCACCAAGTCGCGGAAGCCGATCTTCGGCTACCGGATGATGGCCTTCTCCCTGCTGGCGATCGTCGTCCTGGGGTTCACGGTGTGGGCCCACCACATGTTCGTATCTGGGATGTCGCCGTGGATCCGGATCCCGATGATGATCACTACGGCGATCATTGCGATCCCCACCGGGATCAAGATCTTCTCCTGGCTGGCGACGCTGTGGCGAGGGGTGCTGCACCTGGACACCCCGATGTTGTTCGCGCTTGGCTTCCTGACGATGTTCACGCTCGGCGGCATCAGCGGCGTGATGCTGGCCATGATCCCGTTCGACATCCACGTCAGCCAGACCTATTTCATCGTCGCCCACATCCACTACGTGCTATTCGGCGGCTCGTTGTTCACGATCTTCGCGGGCGTCTACTACTGGTTCCCGAAGATGACCGGCCGGATGTTCGACGACCGGCTGGGCAAGCTGCACTTCTGGCTTACGTTCATCTTCTTCAACTTGACGTTTGGCCCGATGCACATCATCGGGCTCCAGGGCATGCCCCGCCGCGTCGCCGAGTACGCCGCCAAGTTCGAGGCCTGGAACCTGTTCATCTCGATCTCAGCCTTCATCCTCGGGTTCAGCTCGCTCGTGTTCCTCTACAACATCGTGGCCAGCTGGCGCGGTGGCCCCCGTGCCCCCGGCAACCCGTGGCGCGCCCTGACCCTGGAGTGGCAGGTGTCCTCGCCTCCACCGGTTTTCAACTTCGATGCCGTCCCCACGGTGGTTGGCGGTCCCTATGAGTATGGGGTGCCCGGTGCCGTCCACGGCATCTTCAAACCGCCGGCACAGGCCAAGCCGGTGACGGCCGGATCGGTGTCGACGTCCGGCGCCGCCGGAGCCGGCGCCCACGGCCCGGAGCAGCACGAGTGACGCATCCGGGCGACATCGCCAGCAAGACGATCCTGGTCGTCGCCAACGAGACGCTGGGGGGCCGAGAACTGATGCAGACCGTGCGCGAGCGGGCGGACAGCGACACCAGATTCGTCCTCTGCGTTCCGCAGAACCGCCCCCGAGCCGGCCTCGTGATCTACGCCCACGCCGTGTTCGACGCCGCCCAGGTCCGCGTGGACCTTGCGCTCGAGGTGATCCGGGACATGGGTATCAGGGCAATCGGCGAGGTCGGTGACCCCGATCCGTTCACTGCCACGCTCGATGCCGTTCACGAGTATCACCCCCATCAGATCATCGTCTCCACCTACCCCCACACGCGCTCGGGCTGGCTGCGCCGCGACCTGATCGAGCGCGTGAAGGAGGCCACCGGCCTACCGGTCGAGCACATCGTGGCCGACATCGACGCGGAGGGCCTGCCATTCCACGTGACCCTGGCAGTGGCCAACCGCACGGCGTCGGGCGACGAGCTGCTGGAGGCCCTGATGGCCAAGGCGGAGGCGTTCACCGATTCGGATCGCCGTCAGCTATTCATCGTGGTGGTTCCGCAGGAGGGCGGCCACGGACACTCGGCCGAGCGCGCGCGGACCCGGCTCAAGCTGGTGCTCGATCGGCTCAGGGTCAGGGGCCTCTACGCGGCGGGGATGATCGGCGATCCCGATCCCTTCACCGCGATCTCCAATGCGCTTCAGAACTTCAGGGTCGACGACATCGTCATCTCCACGTTCCCGGACACCAAGTCGGGGTGGCTGAGGACCGACCTGATCGAGCGGGTGCGCAAGGCCAGCGGCAAGCCCGTCGAGCACGTCGTTCACCACGAGCACGAAGCGGCGAGAACCTGATGGAAGCCGCCGCAATCGCCCACGAGCACCACGGGCCGCCTCCGGCCCACAGGTCCTCTCGGGTGGAGTCCCCGACGTTGGGGATGCTGCTTTTCATCATCTCCGAGGTGATGATCTTCGGAGCGTTCTTCACCGCCTACTTCTTCATCCGGGTCGTCACGCACAACCCGTGGCCCGCTCGCGGCACCACCCTCCCCGAGGCGGTGGCGGGCGTGAACACCGCGATCCTCCTCTCCTCGTCGCTCACGATTCACTGGGCGCTGGTGTCCGTGCGCAACGGGAACCGTTTTGGGCTCAAGGCGGGAATGGTCTCGACCTTCCTGCTGGGGGCGGCGTTCCTCGCCATCCAGATCAACGAGTACATCCACATCGGCTTCGCCCCCCATGACTCGGCCCAGGGCACCATCTTCTACTCGCTGACGGGGCTGCACGGTCTGCACGTGATTGTGGGACTGTGCGCGTTGCTGATGGTGACGATCCGCTCGTTCCGTGGCCACTACAGCGCCGAGCACCACATGGGCATGGAGGTGCCGGGGATCTACTGGCACTTCGTCGATGCCATGTGGATCGTCGTCTACACCACTGTCTACGTGCTGTAGGCCGGGCCACGTGGGCGAGCGCTTCAACCCCCTGCGAAACGAGGCCGACGCGTTCCGCGTCCTCATCTACTTCGTGATTGTGGTGGCGCTGATCGTGGGGATCGTGTTGGTGGTCCGCGCGCTCACCTGAGCAGGGGGCCCGCAGCTAGGGAGCGGGCGAGCTGGGGGGGCGGCCCGCAGCTGGGAGCGTGGGCCGCAGCTGGGAGCGTGGCCGCAGCTGGGAGCGTGGGCGATTTCTCGCATATAGACATCAAAATCGCCCAAGGCCCCGCGGGCAGGGCGCGCGGCGGGGCGGGCGCGCGCAGCTGGGAGCGGGCCCTCGGCCGCCACCGGCGCGGCCTACTTCGTGACGCTCGCCAGGTACGCCACCAGCGCCTGTAGCTGCGTGGGGCTCAACGTCTTCCCGAAGTTGTTCGGCATCACGCCTGAGGGATAGCCGGCCGGGAGATAGGCATACGGATTGACGATCGCGGTCTGGATGCACTTCTGGAGCGTCGCGCCGCGGATCTTCTTTGATTGGGGGGTGGCGCAGTCACTGGCCAGCCTCTGGCTGAGGTTCGGTCCGGTAGTCCCCGTGGTCGCGGCATCGGTGAGGATGTGGCACGAGCCGCATCCGCCGACCCCGGTGAAGATCGACTTGCCCACGGCGGGAGTGGGCTGCACGGTGGCCTGGACCGCAGTAGCAAGTGCGCCGGTGTCCTGCCCGGGTATGGCTGCCACCCTCCCCACATATGCGGCGACGTCCTGGGCGTCCTGGCCGGTGTAGAGGCGGGCCGGCATTACCCCTTGCCCGTTCGGATACTGGATCCAGTAGGAGACGAGGCCCTCGATCGAGGTGCTCTTGATCCCGTCGGCCCGGTCCTGGTGGAAGGCCACGTCCAGATTCGGACCAATAGCCCCGGTGGTGCCTGCGTGGCTCATGGTGTGGCAGGAGCCGCATTTGCTCACGAACAACTGCTTGCCGTGCACGAGGTTGGTCACCGGGTGCTTGACCGCACAACCGCCCGCCGCAATGAGCAGCAACGAGATGAGGACCGTGGCCAGGGGACCTCGGAGGCGCCCGGTCCCCAGAGCGCGATGAGCCACTGCACGCATGCTGCGGCGGCACTCTATCCAAGGCTGGCGGACCCATGCCCCATGGCGAGGCGGCCGGGCCGCGCCTCAATGCGCGTAGCTCCAGACGTCGAACAGCTGGATGGTCAGTGCCACTCCGAGCAGGTAGAGCACCACTCCCCATATGAACAGCGCGGAGCGACCGCGGGGGTAGAGCCGGCTTTCTGGATGGAGACCGCTGGAAGCGGCTACCGGGACCAGAACTCCCACTCCGAGGACGAGCAGAGCCCACGGGCCGAGCTCCGCGAACAGATATGACGGTGCCCAATGGAACGAGACGAGCACATCGTGGATCACCCGGTGGCCGAGCGCGAACGGCACGAGCAGAAGCAGAAGCAGGACTGTCCAGGCCGTGCACTGGGCGGCTAGCACCTGCCCCCGCGGCTTAGAGTAGAGCTCCGTCTCCATGGCTCCCAGTAAGCAGCGGATCGTCGGCGGGACGTTCCAGCCGCGCGCTCTCTGGGAATCCCGATGAGCTCTGGCTCTCCTCGAGCACGGCCCTCAGAATCTGGAGCTCGCGCCTTGTTGCCGGCCTGGGCCGGCGTGCGCGGCCAAACCTGTCCCAGGCCCCGGGGAACGCGCCAACGCAGACACGGGCGCCGCGGCGGTGAGCAGCGAGCATCGGGCAGGGTCGCCCACGCCGGTCGGTGTACGCGCCGACGATCAGCTCCTCCTCGTCGATCGCCTCGAGCATCGCATCCCGAACGTCCGGAGACAGCTGCGCTACGGCGCGGCGCAGCGCTTGCGCCCGCCGTTGCGACGCACGGTCACGGCGGCCTAACACGGCCTCTCCGATTGAACGAGCAGCATCTAACCTCCCGCGCCCGTTGAAACCTGGACCCCTGGGAGTGTAATGGTCGAACGCGGCACGGCGCGCTCCTTCCCCACCGAAGCAGGTCATCAGCCCTGTCGGGAGCTAGTGCCCGGCGTTGGTGAACAGATCGGGGATGTGGGCGATCAGACTGACCAGAACCGGGACGAAGAAGCACGCCAGAACCAGCAGTAGCCCGAGCAGGAAGACCGCGACGATCATCATCTCCGCCCGGGTGCTCCTCGACCGCATACCGCTCTCCATCAGGCTTCTGCGCTCGATTGACGGGAGGTTGAGGGCGACGTAGTCCTCCTCGTCGGCGAGCGTGCGGATCCTTCGGGAACTGGGTTGCAATGTGCTCATCTGTGTCCTCCCGCTCATCAAGGTCCTGGAGCCATGCCTGGATAGCATTGCTATATCATCTCTATATCATGACTATGGCAAGCTTGTCCAGAGTGGACCGAAGCGAACACACGATCTCCGGAGGATCTTGGGCGGCGCGCGGGTCGGAGGCGGCGCGCCGGTCGGAGGCGGCGCGCGCGGTCGGAGGCGGCGCGCGGGTCGGAGGCGGCGCGCGGGTCGGAGGCGCCACGCCGGCCAGAGGATGCGCGTGCCGCTCTGCGCACCGCTCTGATCGAAGCCGCGGCGCGTCTGGTCGCCACGGAGGGGCCGGGCGCACTGACCCTTCGGCGGGTGGCCGAGCAGGTAGGCACCTCGACTATGGCGATCTACACCCATTTTGGCGGGATGCCAGAGCTCCGGCGGGCGGTTCGCAGAGAGGGATACGCTCGCCTCGCCGCCGCCGGGGCGCGCGTTGGGGAAAGCGATGACCCGGTGTACGACGTGGCGATGCTGGGCCGGGTGTACAACGAGAACGCAATCGCGAACCCACACCTGTATCGGGTCATGTTCATGGAGCAGCCGCTCGACGATGCCGACGCCGCGATTGGCTCCGATACGCGCGAGACGCTCACGGTTGCGATGGCGCGGTGCATCGATGCGGGCCGCTTTGACCCGACCGACCCCGCCGACCTGGCCCATCAGTACTGGGCCCTCGGCCACGGGATCATGGCCGGCTCGTTCGTCCGACTCCTCTCTCCCGAAGATGCGATCCGTAGTGCCGTCCACGGGGCGTTGAGCTTGTTCATCGGCTGGGGCGACGACCCGCAGGCGGCGAGCGAGTCCGTCGCTCGGGCCGCCCGGCCACCCCTCGCGGCAAATGCTTAGTGATCGCTTATATAAGCATATGCTAAGCTACTCGGATGCAGGTATTCGACGCCATCTCGCAGCCCAGGCGCCGGCAGATTCTGCGGCTCCTCTCCGCCGGCGAGCTGAGCGCAGGCGAGATTGCGTCGCATTTCGAGATAACGCAGCCCGCCATTTCGCAGCACCTGAAGGTCCTGAAGCAGGCTGGGTTGGTGAACGAGCGTCGCGAAGGGACCAGGCGTCTGCTCTCCCTCCGCGCAGAGGGGCTCGAGGAGCTACACGAATTCCTGGCAGAGATCCTGCCGGCGAGCCTTGATCGCCTGAAGAGAGCTGCCGAGCTAGAGGAGCAAGGAAACCGGCATGGCCGTGCCGCCAAGCAGAATTGAGGAAGTCATCGAATACGAGACGAGGGTTGCCGCCAGCCCCGAAACGGTGTTTGCGTACTTCACGGACCCGGCCAAGATGGTGCAGTGGATGGGTACGGAGGCCACACTTGATCCGCGGCCCGGCGGCGTCTGCCGGCTCAATCCGTCCGGTCACGCGGTGATGTCGGGCCAATTCGTCGAGGTCGATCCTCCCCGTCGGATCGTCCTCACCTGGGGGTGGGAGAGCGAGATCTACGCGACACCACCCCAGTCGACGATCGTCGAGGTCTCGCTCATACCCGAGGGCGAGGAGACGCTCGTGAAGCTCTTGCACCGGCGCCTCAAGACCGACGCGGTCGAGTTCCATCGGGTCGGCTGGGAGCACTATCTGCCCCGGCTGGCGTTTGCCGCTGCGGGTGTCGATCCAGGGGCCGATCCGTGGCGCGACCTCGGCGTGAACCTGAAGGCCCTTCGCGACGCCGGCCTGTAGACCCGCCGGTCAGTGATGGGAGCACTGCTCCCGGAGCGAGGAGACCGTCCGAAGCGGTGGTGCAGCCAGCCGCAGATCTATAAGACTGTGCTAATATAAGCATGCCCTGACATTTCGGACGCAAACAGCGGGAGAGGAGCAGGCAGGGATGAGGTTTCGAACCATCGCCATCGGGTTGGCTACCGCTGGCCTGGCCATATGCACTTGGACCAGTTCAGCCGGGGCATTCACGAGGTGTACGTGGGCGGGGACGCCGCAGTCACCAACAGGAACGTTCACGCTCAGGCCCGGGATCACCGAACTGCCCGCTCCGGGACCACTCGCCTTTAAAGCCACGGGCGTGCTCGGCGGGGACTCGGCGTGCGGCACCGGCGTGGTGTCATTCGTTGGGCAGGCGGACGCCGGCTCGACGTGCCAGGACGCGGCGTTCGAGGGCGTTGTCCGGGGCCTTCGGGGGGTCTCGCGATTCTGGGGCAAGGGCCCCGGCGTGGTCATACCGTCGTGGCTGTACGACCCCGCCGGCCAGGTGGTGGGTGTCGAGAACGCCGAGCTGTTCACCCAGTCGGACTTCCCTCACACGACCGACTGCGCGAACCCAGGCGGGTTCGAAGGCGGCTGGCCCGGGATGTTCAGCTCCACGATCGTCCTGTTCAACCACTGAGGAGAGCTGATGTTGAACCCGACTCAGGCTCCGCTGGACACCGAGCATCAAGCCGGCGCCGGCGGCATTCCCACCCTGTTGCACCTGAAGGTCTCCAACTACAACGAGAAGGCCCGTTGGGCCCTCGACTACAAGCAGATACCCCACCACCGCCGCGCGGCGCTGCCTGGTAAGCACCGGGCGATAGCCCGGGAGCTGACGGGCGCGGACACCTTCCCGGTGCTGCTCCTTGGCGATCAGGCGATCGGGGACTCCACGCGAATCATCGAAGCCCTCGAGCAGCATTACCCGGAACGGTCTCTTTACCCGGCGGATCCGGTTGACCGGCGCAGGGCTTTGGAGCTCGAGGATTTCTTCGACGAAGAACTCGGGCCCTACGTCCGACTGCTGTTCCTGCACCACACCCTCCCGGAAGCTCGCCTGATGCTGGGAGCATTCGTGCCCGACCTGCGCGGTGTGCGCCTGGCCGTGGCGCGGCTGAGCTTTCCGCTCGTTAGGCGACAAGTTCGCGCGCAATTTCAGATCAACGAAGAGAGCGTCGGCGCCGCATACGAGAAGGTCGCTGACGCCGGGAAGCGCTTCCGGGCTGAGCTCCAGCCGAGCGGCTACCTCGTCGGCGGCGGCTTCACGGTGGCAGATCTGACGCTGGCGGCGCTGATCGCACCACTGGTCGCCCCTATCCAGTTCCCCTACCCCCAGCCCCAGCGAGGGCATCGGCGCCTCATACCGCTGGTCGAAGCCCTCGCACGCGAAGGCCTCGCCGGGTTCGCCCTGGCGATGTACGCGAGCCACCGGGGCAGATCCGCAGCGCTGGAAAATCGATCCGCAGCAAAATAGTCCGCTACGGAACTAATCGCGCTATGCTATTGCCATGGCAGCGAAGGGCGCGCAGGTTCAAGTAGCAGACGATGCCCGCTGTTTTGCGGGCAATCTGGCCTGGCTCCTGTATCGCGCTCATTGGGCATTGGCAGCCGAGCTAGCGGCGGCCCTTGAACCGCTCGGGATCTCGGCGCGGAGCTACCACGTTCTCCGAGCTGCACTCGGGGGCCAGCACACCCAGACCGAGCTCGCGGACATGGTCGGGCTCGACAAGACCACGATGGTGGTGACTGTGGATGAGCTCGAGCGTGCGGGCCTCGCCGAGCGGCGGCCCTCACCGGGCGACCGCCGCGCGCGGCTGATCGGCGTCACGGCGGCCGGGAAGCGCAAGGTGGCCGAGGCGGAGACGATCAAGGAGCGGGTGCAGTCCGAGGTGCTTGGGGAGCTTTCCGATGATGAGGGGCTTGCTTTGATGGGCGCCCTCGAAAAGCTGGTCGAGGGACGCCTCTCGGAGCAGGTGGAATGCAGGACGCCCATGCGGCGTCGCGAGCCCCGCGCTTAGTTTCGCCCGCCGGCGGAGTCCTCTATGCAGCGCCGTGCAGCGTGTGCGGCGTGAGAAGCGCCGCAGAATAGTGTTAGTTTGCTCACAGATGATCTGGTAGCAGACGATCTGCTAGTGTGCGTTCTCGCACCGAAGCTTTCCACAGGAGTCCGATGACCGAGATAACGACACTTCCCGCCGTAGATAGACCGACAGGGCCGACCGACCGCTCGCGCTGGATTGCGCTCGTCGTCCTGTGCGCCGGCGCGCTGATGATCATCCTCGACATGACGATCGTCAACGTGGCGCTTCCGTCGATCCAGCATGACCTGCACTTCTCCCAGTCGAGCCTGGCGTGGGTCGTTAACGCCTACCTGATCACGTTCGGCGGACTGCTGCTGCTCGCGGGCCGTCTCGGCGACCTCATCGGCCGGCGTAGGGTGTTCCTGGGGGGACTGGCTCTGTTCGTCGCTGCCTCGGCACTGTGCGGGGCTGCCCAGACCCAGGCACTTCTGATCGCGGCGCGGTTCCTCCAGGGAGTTGGCGGCGCACTTGCGTCGGCGGTGATCCTCGGCATGATCGTCACGATGTTTCCCGACCAGCGTGAGCAGGCCAAGGCGATCGGCGTGTTCAGCTTCGTCGCTTCGGCGGGCGCGTCCATCGGCCTCCTGGCGGGTGGAGTGATCACTCAGGCGGTGAACTGGCACTGGATCTTCTTCGTCAACCTTCCGATCGGGGTGGCAACCGCCGTACTCGCGCTCAGGCTGGTGTCGCCCGATCAGGGAATCGGCCTTCGCCGCGGCGCTGACGTGCTCGGCGCCCTGCTGATCACAGCCGCGCTGATGCTCGGGGTGTACACCATCGTCAAGACCCAGGACTACGGCTGGGGTTCACTCCACACACTCGGGCTTGGCGCGGTCGCCCTGACATTGTTCGCCGGGTTCATCGCGTGGGAGCGGCGCTCGAGACACCCCCTGATGCCGTTGCGCATCTTCCGGTCACGCAACGTCTCAGGGGCGAACGCGGTGCAGGTTCTGTTCGTCGCCGGGATGTTCGGGATGTTCTTCCTGGGCAGCCTGTACATGCAGCGAGTGCTGGGGTACTCCGCGCTCCAGATCGGTCTGGCGTTCCTCCCCGTGGCGCTGCTGATCGGCACCTTGTCGCTGGGGGTCTCGGCGCGCCTGAATACGCGCTTCGGACCGCGGGCCACCCTGCTTCCTGGACTTTCCTTTGGTGTCGCAGGACTTGCGCTGTTCACGCAGGTGCCAGTTTCGGCGAGCTACCTCAGCGACTTGCTGCCGTCGATGATCCTGGTGGGAATCGGGGCAGGATTGTCGTTCCCGGCCTTGATGACCCTGGCCATGTCTGGGCGCCGATCCCACGGACGCCGGGCTTGCCTCAGGCCTGGTCAACACCACCCAGCAGGTCGGTGGCGCCCTCGGCCTCGCGGTCCTTGCCACGCTGTCCAGCAGCCACACGACGAGTCTCCTGCATGAGGGCAAGGCCGCAGCTGCTGCGCTGACCAGCGGCTACCACCTCGCCTGGGTGATTGGCACTGGACTGCTGCTCGCAGCAATCGGTCTGGCCGTGACGGTCCTCAGACCAGCGGCTTTGACCGAGGCCGAGGCAGAGCCTCAGATCGCGGAGACCGAGCCCGCTTACGCCAGAGCGGCGTGAGCCTCTGGGTGGCGTAGTACCCCGCAGTTTGCTGCGCTTTCGTTATCCCACCACCGCCGCACGGCGACTGTGCGGACGAGCCCCGCTGGTAGCATGGCCCGGGAATGCGGACGCGGCAACGGTATAGGATGCGCGCCCCGTCCACCGGTCGGGAGGTCATCATCGAAGCGGAGCCTGGTCAGGCGTACGTCGACCGGGAAACCGGTGAGGAGCTAGAGATCGTGGGCCAGCTGTTGCCACTCGCGCCCACGGCATCTGAGCTGCCATGGTCGGTGGAGAACCTTCGGTTCTGCAACTGGTGCGACCAGTTGGCGCCGAAGGATCTCAACGACTGCCCGCATTGCGGGCGGCGAATGGAACCTCTGGGCTCTTGAGAACACCAACTGGCGTGCAACGGCGTTCCCGCAGACGCGCGAAGGCAGCCGCTACTGCCGCGGGCTTGGTTCTGGCGCTTGGTGCGGCCGCTTGCGGAAGCGGCTCGGGCTCGGGTGACACCTCGGGCAGCCCACCTTTGACCGTTCCCACTTCGAGCGTGCCGCTGACGCCCAGTACCTCGACGACCAACACCACGACCACTCCCACCACCGCCAACAGCTCGTCGAGCTCCTCGTCGGCTTCCGCGGGTGGCTCCGGCGGCTCGTCAGGCGCCGGCTCCGCGGCTTCCGGCTCCTCGGGTGGCGGAGGTGGCTCCTCGGGGAGCGGGGGCAGCGGTAACTCGGGCGGTAGCGCGCCCACTGGCGGTGGCGGTACGTCCGGCGGAGGTGGCACCTCGGGTGGCGGCAACTCCGGCGGAGCCGGGTTGAACTCGGCGTTTTGTCAGCAGAACCCAGGGGCGTGCTAGGGCTGACGCGCCTCAGTGAACCGGGTTGCTGACCGGCGGATCGGTGATCTCGGTCACCGAGTACTCAAGCCGGGTACCTGGGTAGTCGCAGGTATAGCTGCTGGTCTGGTGCCCGGTCTGCGCCTGGCTGGTCGCCGGAGGATTGGAGCAGTTGGCGCTCCGGCTCTGGCGATAGGCGAACTTCTTGCTCGGCTGCTGGATCGAGAGAACCGGAGCCCACGTGGGGGTGCTGAGCGCAATCACATAGCCCGGTTTCACCTCGATCGCGCTGTCCAGCGCAAACTGGGGCGCGGAACCCAGGTATGGCTGGACGCGGTAGATCGGGCTGGAGGCCACAACCTGCCAGCGATACTGGCTCCTCGAGCCGACTGGCTTCAGCACCGTGATCCCCACCTGCGTGGTTCCGCCGTAGGTCGAGTCCAGGAACCGGATGAAGTTCTTGCGAGTGTTCTGGTTACTGGAGAGCGATGAGAGGCCCACGGTGAAGCCGACGATCTTCCCTGCCGTCTTGACTTTCGTCGGATAGGCGACGCCATCCCGAAGGGTCTCGACCGCGGTGACCCGGGTGAGAATGATCGTGCAATTCTGGGCCGAGACGTTCGAGGGGCAGGCCGGCGCGGTCACCGGCGTGGTCGTCTTGCCCAACTCGATCACGGCGGCCACCGCCGCCGTCGGAACGGCCACCGCCGCCAGCACGCAAGCAGCGGTCGCCAGGGAGAACGTTCGTCGCATGTTGAGCATTGAACACCACGGATCGGCGGCAGTTGCGCCAGGCAACCGGCTCCCACATCCGTGATGAGAAAGGACTTACAGCTTGGTGACGTTTACTGCCTTCGGACCCTTGGGGCCCTCTTCCGCCTCGTATGAGACCTTCGACCCCTCCGCCAGCGAGCGGTAGCCGTCGCCCGCGATGCCTGAGAAATGGACGAAAAGGTCTCGGCCGCCGTCGTCCGGCGTGATGAAGCCGAAGCCCTTGTCGTCACTGAACCACTTGACGGTACCCGTTGCCATCTACTCCCCTTCTACATCTTTTGGACGCCTCGGGCACTCCCCGGACGCCCCGATCACGCGGGAACCGTATCACCGTGCGCTCGGGTACGGCTTGGCGGGACCTTTAGTGCTCGCGGCTCAACGTAGCTGCTTTGCGGTGGCGCCAATCTCCTCGGGATCTCCCGGCTTAGGCGACCATGGGAGGCGCAGAGGATCGTCCTCC
Source organism: uncultured Solirubrobacterales bacterium (assembly GCA_963756965.1). Classification (GTDB taxonomy): domain Bacteria; phylum Actinomycetota; class Thermoleophilia; order Solirubrobacterales; family Solirubrobacteraceae; genus Palsa-465. Next base: position 155,512 of record CAVWPT010000007.1, on the reverse strand, counting down.
CATCGAGGGATCACATGGATGTGAAAGTGGTACACGGTCTGCCAGGCGGCCCCCCCGCAGGAGTTGATCAGATTCACGCCGTCAGCTCCGAGCCGCTCCTTGACCCGGCGTGCAAGCCGCTGGGCAGCCACAGCCGTGGCCTTCAGCTCGTCGGGGTCGATCTCGATCAGGTCTTGGGCGTGACGGCGCGGGATCACCAGCGCGTGGCCACGATTGGCAGGGTTGATGTCCATGAACGCGATCGTCTTCTCGTCCTCGTCGACGATCTCCGCCGGCAACTGCCCGGCCACGATCTGACAGAAGAGGCAGTCCTCTTGGCTCATGGTCGCAGCCTATCCATCGGAGCCGAGCAGCTCCCGGGCGCGCTCGATCGCTTCCTGGCGGGATCCGATCTCATGAGCAAAGGTGGCCTCCTCAAGCTCGGCAAGTATCCGTCCCAGCTGCGGACCCGGTTTCATCCCGAGCGCCCGGGCTATCTGGTCACCACGTACCGGCGGCCGCGGCGGCGCAGCTTCCCATCGCAGCGCCTCCTCCAACATCTGGCGGGCCAGCTCAAGGTGCTCGGCGATCGCCTCGTCGGATCGATCCCCGCGCGTGGCGAGCCGATCGGCCACGCTGAGGACGGTGACGTCAACCGCGACGGGCGAGCAGTCCCGCAGATACCGATAGATGGCGCGCCGCGACAGCGGTCGCTTGGCGACGAGAAACCCGAGTCGCAGGTGTCCTTGGACCAGCGCCGCCACGTGCTCGGCGAGACGCGCGCTGGCGCGCAGCCTCCGCAGCACGGCTCGGGCGGTGTCGGCGCCCGCCGCGTCGTGGCCCATGAACGTCACCCTGCCCTCGCTGGTTACGGCTCGCGTCTGAGGCTTGGCGATGTCATGAAGAAGCGCGCCGAGCCGAAGTGCCTGCCAGCGATTGAGCTCGTCCGCCAGCGGGGCCGAAAGGTAGTGCTCCACCTCCGGCGAAGCGGCACCAAAGCGAGCCTGGGGGCGCCGCTCCAGCTCGATCGTTTCCTCCAGCACGGTCAGCGTGTGCGCGTGGACGTCGAGGTGGTGGAAGCGACTCTGGCCCACTCCGCGCAACGCCTCCAGCTCTGGCAGCACCGCCTCGGTTACGCCTAGCTCGTCCATGAGCGTGATGCCGAGCACCGCGTCCTGCGCACATACGATTCGCTTGAGCTCTGCGAACACGCGCTCGGGTGCCACCCGCTCAAGCCCGATGGCGTGACGGCGGGCAGCCGCGGCCGTATCTGGTTCTACGGAGAACCGAAGCTCGCATCCGAGCCGGGCGACGCGCAATGCCCGCAACGGATCCCGTGCGAAGGCCTCCTCGGAGACCATCCGCAGACGCCTCTGGCGCAGGTCGATCATTCCACCGAATGGGTCGATCAGCTCACCGCGCCCGAGCGACTCAGCAAGCGCGTTGATCGTGAGGTCTCGCATGGCCAGGTCCGCCTCGATGGTGTCGCCTAGTACCCGCAACAGATCAACCTGCCAGGAGCGGTCTTCAGCCACAACGCGCCATGCCCCGAAGCCCTCCGACAGTGCGAACGCGAAACCGCCGGCTCGGCGCGCCAGCTTGCGAGCTAGCGATCGCGGATCCCCGGTGACCGCGACGTCGTAGTCGGTGGTGGCCCTTCCCAGCAGGCGATCACGCACGGCGCCCCCCACCAGCCAGCCTCGATCGTCGATCCCGGACAGCACGGCCACGGGATCAGGAAGCTCGCCAGGACGGTCTACGGTCACGCGTCTTCCCCATCCCGACGGTATTGGCGCGGAACGCGTTTGGAGATACCGCAAACGATCTCGTAGTTGATCGTGTCGATTCGGCGCGCCAGATCTTCGGCGGTCTGGCGTTCCGGTCCGTCCGTTCCGATGATCGTCGCGGTCTCCCCCACCGTGGCGTTCGCCTCCTCACCCAGGTTGAGCGTCAAGTTATCCATGCTCACCGCGCCGACGAGCGGGTAGCGGCGTCCCCCTACCAGCACCTCGCAGTTGTTGGTGAACGCCCGGCGAATCCCGTCCGCGTAGCCGATGGGGACCGTGGCAATCCAGCTTGGGCGTTCGGCGACGAACCGGCGTCCGTAGCCCACGCTGTCTCCCGTCGCCGCCAGCTTGACCGCGGCAACGTATGACGTCAGCTCGAGCGCCGGCTCAAGTCCCCACGAGTCGGGGTTGGCGTTCTCGGGATCGCAGCCGTAGATCGCAATCCCACACCTCACCATGTCGAAATGAGCCTCAGCTGACCGCAGCGTGCCGGCGCTGTTGGCGGCGTGGACCAGGAGCTGAGGGTGGCTGCGGCGGAGCTTCGCCACGAATGGCTCAAACGTCCGGAGCTGAGCGGCCAGGAAGCCGGGGTCGTCATCCGCTGTGGCGAAATGAGTCATCGCCCCGACCAGGCGAATTGCCGGAGCGGCCGTCTGGATGCGCTCGGCAACCCGCATCGCCTCCTGCTCGTCACGCGTGCCGAGCCTTCCCATTCCGGAGTCGAGCTTGACATGGATCCGTACCTCGTCCTGCGCCTTGCGCGCCACGTCATCCACGAAGCGCTCGCTCCAAGCGACGAGATCGGCCCGCGCCGCCAGCGCCAGCGGAAGCTCCTCGGCGCTGACCGCGCCCATCACCAGCACCGGCGGGGTGATCCCGGCGTCCCGCAACTCCAACGCCTCCTGTGCGCTAGCGACGGCGAGCCAGCTTGCTCCTCCGTTGAGCGCGGCTCGGGCGGCTTGAGGCGCCCCGTGGCCGTACCCGTCGCCCTTCACCACCGCGCAGAGCACGCAGTGCTCTTGCAGACGTCCTCGGAGCAGCGCGACGTTGCGCTCGATGGCGGCCAGGTTGACCCGCGCCAGGGCACGGATGGGCATCAGCCGGCCTCCGTTATTCGGCGGCGACCAGCGCCGCCAGCACGTCGACCCGGGTGACGATCCCGACCAGCCTGCCATCGGCGTCGACCACCGGAAGCCGGTTGTGCTTGCGCTCGGCGATGATTCGAGCCGCATCCCGAACGGAGGCCTCGGGCGACACGGCTATCGGGTCCGCGGTCATCATGTCGGCAACCGTCGAGGCGAGCCCGCGGCGAAGTCGCTCCTCGTAGTGCTTCATCGACTCGAGGAAGATCACGCCGCCCAGGAGGTCGATGTGATGGGGCAGGTGAAGATCGGCCTGCTCGTCGCGGATCACCAAATCGGACTCGGTCACGATTCCGAGCAGGCGGCGGTCCTTGTCGACGACGGGTACGCCTGGAAGCTCGTGCTGGCGCATCAGCGCGAGGAGGGCCTGCACGTCTTCCTCGGGCGTGACCGATACAACGTCGGTCTCCATGATGTCTGCGACGGCTTCGATGCTCGGAGCGTATTACGCCGCCCGCCACGCCGCGGGCAACTCCTCGATCACATCCCGCGCAATCACCCCTTCGCCTCCCAGGCGTGCCGCCGCCGCCCGCCCCGCCCGCGCATGCAGGAGGACGCCGGCGCAGGCGGCTTCAAAAGGCTCCATTCGCTTTGACAGCAGCGCGCCGATGACGCCGGAAAGCACGTCACCGGTGCCGGCCGTGGCGAGCGCAGACGTCGCTCCCCTGCTGATGCCGGCCACGCCACCCGGGGCGGCGACGATCGTGTCGTCCCCCTTGAGGACCACAACCGCGTTCGACTGCTCCGCTGCCGAGCGAACGCTGTGCAGCCGCCGTGCGGCCACATCCGTGCTGTCGCTGCCGAGAAGCCGCGCCAGCTCCCCGGCGTGCGGGGTGAGCACCGTCGATGCGCTTCGCTCGGCCAGCGACGAGAGCGCCCCGGCGTGGGCGTTCAGACCGTCCGCGTCGATCAGCACTGGAATCTCGATCCGAGCCGCGAGAGTCCGTGCCAGCTCCAGCGCCTGATCCCGGCGCCCGAGCCCCGGGCCCAGGATGAGCGCGTCCGAGCGCCCAGCGCGCTGGAGGACGGTCTCGGCGGCCTGCGGCTGAAGCGATCCATCTGAATCGGCCAGCGGCACGGTCATCGCCTCGAGCAGCCTTGCTTCGAACACCAGGTTCAACGAGCCGGGAATGCACGCGGTGACATAGCCGGCCCCCGTTCGCATCGCCGCCTCGGCCGCCATGCACGGTGCGCCCGTCAGACCGATGCTGCCGCCGCACACGAGCACGCTCCCGGCGGCGAACTTGGTCGATTCCCGGCCCCGCCGGGGGATCCCGTCGATCACATGGTCGCTGATCAACCCCAGCTGCGGATCCGCCGGCCCGCCGGCCGGAATCCCGATATCGACCACGCGCACCTCGCCCGCGTGGTCCTTACCCGGCGCGATCCACAGCCCGGGTTTGGCCCCGTGGAACGTGGAGGTAGCAGCGGCGCGCACAGCAGCTCCCGCCACCTGGCCGGTCGACGCGTCGACTCCGCTGGGGACATCGCATGCGATCACGGTCTTCCCAGCGCCGTTGATCGCAGCGATCGCGGCGGCTGCGGGATCACGGGGCTCTCCGCTGAACCCGGTGCCCAGGATCGCGTCTACCACGGCCGAAGCCTCCTCGAGCGCGGCCGGTTCAAACGGAGTCGGTGGCTCCCCGGGCAGGCGGTCGTAATTGACCCTGGCGTCCCCTCGGAGCTCGTCTGCCTCCCCAAGGAGCAGCACATCAGCTTCTCGCCCATGCTCCCGCAGGAACCTTGCGCACACGAAACCGTCGCCACCGTTGTTGCCTTTGCCGCATAGGACCGCCACGCGCCCGGTCGGTGCCACCTCCATCACAAGCTCCGCCAGACCGGTGCCAGCTCGCTCCATCAACTCGAGCCCTCCGATCCCCAGCTGCTCGATCGCCCAGGAATCAAGCGCGCGCTGCTGGGCAGCGTCGAAGAGTGGATCGAGCCAGTCAGGCAGCGGCATGGCGCCCCGAGCCTACCGGCGCAGATCGAGCGTGTACTCGGTGAGCGTCAGGTCCAACTCGTCGTGGTGCTCCTCCCCCACCGGGCTCCAGCGACGGCGTTCGTAGAACCGCCTGGCCCGGGCGTGCTCCGAAGGCGTAAAGAGCCGTGCAGATTCGTAGTTACGCGCCCGCATCTCTACAGCGGCGGCGTCGTGAAGCAGCGGCGCCACGCCGCGGCCCCACCATTCGGGCGTCACGAACAGCTGCCAGAAGTGGACCAGGCCTTCGATGAGCGGCCGCTCGAGCAAAGGCGGTGAAGGCTCGCCCGTCGGTCGCTCGCGCGCTGGGTAGAACGCCACGTGGCCCACCGGCCGCTGGCCGTCGAGAGCCAGGAGCGCCCACGTAGCCTCGTCGGCTAGGAGCTCGACACTGCCGGGGCGCTCACGCTGGACATCCGGTGGCCTCCAGCCCGAGGGAGCAAACGCGACGTAGGAGTCGAAGCCCGCCTGAAGGTGGGCCAGCAGGGCGTCTATGTCCCGTGGCCCAGCGCGCCGGGTCTCGATCACGCTGCGATTGCAATCGCCGCGGCGTCTCGTGCGGTATGCGTTAGCGACACCGAGACTTCGACCCCGAGTGCATCCGCCTGGGCGGCCGCGTTACCTGAGAGCCGAACCTCCGGGGGACCTCCCTGGCCCACCACCTCCACGTCGCGGAAGCTCCACGCCTCCAGGCCGAGCGCCTTGGCCACCGCTTCCTTGGCGCAGAATCGCGCGGCGAGATGCTGTCCCGGCCTCGCCCGGCCAGCCGCGTACGCGCGCTCATCGTCGGTGAACAGCCGCGCGGCAAGCTTCGGGCGCCGCTCCAGCGCCCGCTCCAGGCGCTCGATCTCGAGCAGATCGATGCCGACCAAGGGAGCGCTCACTCCACCGTCACTGTCTTGGCCAGGTTGCGTGGCTGATCCACGTTCAGGCCCCGTGCCCGCGCGATGTGGTAGGCCAACAGCTGAAGCGGGATCACCGCCAGCAGCGGCGCCATCAGCCAGTGCGTTTGCGGCACCCGGATGACTTCGTCGACGTGCTCGGTGATGGCGTCATTCCCCTCGCTGGCGACGGCGATCACCCTGGCACCGCGGGCCTTGACCTCCTGGATGTTCGAGATGACCTTCTCGAGCACCGGCGAATCGGTTGCCACCACGACCACCGGCGTGCTCTCGTCGAGCAGCGCAATGGGCCCGTGCTTCATCTCCCCGGCGGCATACGCATCGGTTGCGATATACGAGATCTCCTTGAGCTTCAACGCCCCTTCGAGCGCCGCGGGGAGCCCGGCGTGGCGGCCGAGATAAAGAAAGAACTCTCGCTTGTAGTGGTCCCCGGCGATCCGCTCCACCGCGCCGAGGTCACGTTCGAAAAGCTCGCTGATGCGATGAGGCAGACGCTTGAGCTCTGAGATCGTCTCCTTGAGCGCCGGCCGCTCGAGCGTTGCCCGCAGCTCGACGATCCTCAGCGCCAGCAGATATAGCGCCACCACCTGGGTCACGAATGTCTTCGTCGCTGCGACGCCAATCTCAAGCCCGGCGCGGGTATAGAGAACCCCGTCTGCCTCGCGAGTGGCCTGCGCGCCCATGATGTTGGTCAGCGCCAACACAGCGGCGCCTTTCTCGCGGGCTAGGCGCATCGCCGCCAGGGTGTCCGCCGTCTCGCCGGACTGTGAGATGCCGATCACCAGGTCTCCGGCCCCCAGGACCGGGTTGCGATACCGGTATTCGGAGGCGATCTCGACCTCCACCGGCACCCGTGCCCATTCCTCGATGGCGTAGCGCCCGATCAGGCCCGCGTGGTAGGACGTGCCACAGGCGACGATCACCACGCGACGGAGCGTCTTGAGCAGGCCGTCGTCCACCGCTCCCAGGTCGCCGAGGTCGATCCCGATTCCACGAGCGGCCCGCTCGCCGATCGTCTCGGCGACGGCGTCGGCCTGCTCGTAGATCTCCTTGAGCATGAACGTCTCAAAGCCTTGCTTCTCGGCGGTGTCAGTGTCCCAGTCGATCTCAACGACCTCGCGGTCCAGTGGCACGCCGGACGCGGAGAAGAAGTCGACCCCCTCGGGCCGGAGCACGACGATCTCGTCCTCCCCGATGTACTGGACCTGGCGCGTGTGGCGCAGGAACGCCGGGATTGCCGACGCCACGAACTGCTCGCCCTGGCCTCTACCCAAGACCAGAGGACACTCCTTGCGCGCTCCGACCAGCACGCCCGGCTCCTGCGCTGTCATCGCCACGAATGCGTAGTGCCCACGGAGCTCGGGGTAGGCTGCCCGGACCGCTTCGACCAGGTCGCCCTCGTAGTGGTGGGCAAGCAGATGAGCGATCACCTCGGCATCGGTCTCCGAGGTGAACACCGCGCCCTCATCCATCAGGCGGTACTTCAGCGCCACGTAGTTTTCGACGATTCCGTTGACCACCACGTGCACCCGGTCGGTCGTATCGAAGTGAGGGTGGGCGTTCTCCTCGCTGACCCGGCCGTGGGTGGCCCAGCGGGTATGACCGATACCGGTTCCGGGGGTGGGTCGCTCAGCGACCGCTACCGAGGCGGGCTGAGGCTGCTTGTCGATTGCGCTCCGGAGGGCGCTGAGATTCCCAACGGCGCGGATCGCTGCTATCTGGTCGCCCTCGAGCACGGAAATGCCCGCGCTGTCGTACCCCCGGTACTCGAGCTTTTCCAGCCCGTCCAGAAGCAGCGCCTGCACGTCCTTGGGCCCGACGTAGCCGACGATCCCACACATGGGAGGCCGATGTTAGACGCCGACCGTGCGTTCGATCACCGCGACCAGGCGCTCGCACACCTGGCTGGTCTCGGACTCCTCAGGAGCCTCGACCATCACGCGGATCAATGGCTCGGTGCCCGAGGGGCGGACCAGGACCCTCCCGCGCCCGGAAAGAGCGCGTTGCTCGCACTCGATTGCGTCCTGAACGGCCGGATCGTCCATGGCGCTGACCAGCGAAGGACGGCTTGCCGCACGGACGTTCACGAGCCGCTGGGGAAGCTTCTCCATTGCATCGCGCTCGGCGAGGTCCCGATCGCCAAGCGCCTCAAGCGTCAACAGAGAGCTGGCGATCCCGTCTCCGGAGGGGCCCAGGCCCAGATCGATGATGTGACCTGATTGCTCGCCGCCCAGCCCCCACCCGCGACTCCGTAGCTCATCGAGCACGTAGCGGTCGCCGACCGCCGTCGTTGCCACCTCCACGCCCGCCATCTCCATCGCGCGGTGGAAGCCGTAATTGGTCATCACGGTCACGGCGACGCCGTTGCCCTCAAGGCGTCCGCTGGCGCGCAGATGGAGAGCTGCCAGCGCAATCAGCTCATCGCCGTCGACGACCCCGCCGTGGCGATCGACGGCCAGTACCCGGTCGCCGTCGCCATCGAAGGCGAAGCCCGCATCGTGGGCCCCATCCGCCATCCGCTGGCGCAGCAGCTCGAGGTGCGTTGAGCCACAGCCTGCGTTGATGTTCCGGCCGTCCGGCTGATCGGCGATGACATCGACATCGGCGCCGAGGCGACGGAATATCTCAGGAGCGGCGCGAAATGTCGCGCCGTTGGCGCAGTCCAGCAGAAGTCGCTTGCCGCCCAGGTTTAGGCCCGCAAAGCGAACGTGAAGCTCACGCAGATAATCCTCGAGCGCGCCGTGGAAGCGCCGCACGCGACCGATCCGGGCGGAGTCCGCCATCGGTTCGTTCAGCACGGCCTCGATCTCGTGCTCCGTGTCATCGTCGAGCTTGAAGCCGTCCGGACCAAAGAGCTTGATCCCGTTGTCCTCGTACGGGTTGTGCGAGGCGGAGATGACTGCCGCCAGGTCAAGACCGTGACGCCCGACCAGCAGTGCCGCTGCGGGAGTCGGCAGGATGCCCGCTAGCAGGGCGTCGCCTCCACCAGCCGTTACGCCGGCGGCCATCGCCGACTCAAGCATCTCTCCCGATTCGCGCGTGTCCCGAACTATCAGGACCTGCGGGCGCTCGGCGCGGGCGCGGGCGGCCGCGGTCCTCGCCAGCGCCAGCGCAAGCTCTGCAGTGAGGAATTCCCCTGCCCGGCCGCGGACTCCATCGGTACCGAACAGCTGGCGCGACATCAGGGCGTCCTCGGCTCCCGACGGCGGCGGGCCGTCAGCGCTTGGAGAACTGAGGCCGCTTACGAGCCTTCTTCAGCCCGGCCTTCTTGCGCTCCTTGACGCGAGGATCACGCGTCAGGAAGCCGCGGCGTTTGAGCTCGCCCCGCAGGTTTGGATCGGCCACGATCAGCGCCCTGGAGATGCCGTGCCGAAGCGCCCCGGCCTGCGATGAGACGCCGCCGCCGTGCATCCGGGCCACCACGTCCATGCGGGAGTCGTAGCCGACGCTCTCGAGCGGCTGGCGGATGATCCGCTGGAGCGTGTCCCGCGGAAAGAACTGGTCCAGCGGCCTGCCATTGATCAAATAAGTCCCGGTTCCCGGCTTGAGGATCACGCGGGCCACCGAGGTCTTGCGCTTGCCCGTCGCGGTGTAGCGGGCGCCGGCCGCCAGGTCGATGGCGGCGTCGGCGATCGGTTTGGACTGGAAGTCCTCCGCCTCGGCGCGCTGGCGCGCGGCCTCGGCCTCCGCCTCGGCTTCCGCGGCCGCCTGGGCCTCGGCGTCGAGATATTGCTCCTCCTCCGGGAGGATCAGTTCGAGGTCCGCTCCTGGAATCTCTGGCTTGACCCGAGGCTCCTCGGAGACGTACTCCTCAGGTGCGGGCGCGTCGGTAGGCGCCGCCGTCTCGTCCACGGGCGCGCTTTCCTCTGCTTTGGGCTCCGGAGCCGATGGGGCGCGAGTGGACTCGTCGTCGGCCGCCTCCGACGCGGCCTCGGGCGCAGCCGGCGCCTCCTGAGCCTCAGCCGCAACCTCCTCGGTCTCAGCAGCCGGCTCCGGCTCCGCCGCCTGCTCCTCCGCGCACGGGCTCCTCGGGCGCGGGCTCCTCCGCCACGGGCTCCTCGGGCGCGGGCTCTTCCGCCACGGGCTCCTCGGGCGCGGGCTCCTCGGCGCGGGCTCCTCCGCCACGGGCTCCTCAGGGCGTGGCGTTCCGGGCCGATCTGGTTCTTCCGTCGTCAAGTCCTTACCTCAATCGTTTGTGGCTTTTGCGCCGCGTGGGGGTGGTCCGGTCCAGCGTAGACCTTGAGCTTGGTTAGCTGCTTGCGGGCCAGGCGATTGCGGGGAAGCATGCCCTTCACCGCCAGGCGAATGACCTCCTCCGGGCGGCGCGAGAGCATCTCTTCAAGGCTCCGAGACCGCAGTCCGCCCGGATAGCCGGAGTGGCGGTAGTAGCGCTTGTCCTGTCGCTTGTTGCCGGTCACCGAGATCTTCTCGGCGTTGACGACAACCACGAAGTCCCCCGTGTCCACGTGCGGCGTGTAGGTGGGCTTGCGCTTTCCGCGCAGGGCGTCGGCGATCTGGGTGGCTAGCCGTCCGAGCGTTTGCCCAGTGGCGTCGACGAGCAGCCAGTTTCGCTCTCGGTCGGCGGACGTTGCGACGTAGGTCTTCATGGCATGGACAAGCCGCGCGAGGTTGCGCGGCCTGGGGCAATGATAGGCAATCGCGGCCAGTTCGCGGCCTCGCTAACCCGTACCCTGGTCACGTGCAGCCGCAGGCCGCTGAACCGCCCATACTGCAGCGCCTGCCCGTCCCGCTCCGCCGTGGGGTCTACCGGTGCGCCTACCAGGGCCTCCGAGTGTGGTGGTTTGTGTTCCGACCGCAGGTCAGCGGCGTCAAATGTCTGCTTACACACGGCGATCAGGTGCTCCTGGTGCGACATACCTACGGTCCGCGTGGCTGGGACCTCCCGGGCGGGACGATGAAGCCGGGCGAGGCGCCGGCCGATACCGCGAGCCGAGAGATGGAGGAGGAGCTCGGCGTGTCGGTAGACGACTGGAACACACTCGGCGAGATCGACAACACCCTCGACCACAGGCGGGACCGGCTCCACTGCTTCCAGGCGGAGCTACCCGCCCGGAGCCTCGAGATCGATCGGGGCGAGCTCGACGCGGCGCGCTGGTTTCCACACGGCGACCTTCCCACCGGGCTCAACTACTACGTGCGACCGGTCCTCGCTCGAACAACGCTTCCTGAGGGGTGAGCGCGATAGGGTCTCGGCGGTGAACGATCAGCTCATCAAAAGTCTCATTGCGGTTCGCGCCGCCATCGGTGCAGGGGCCTGGCTTGCTCCCAAACTAAGCGGGCGGTTGTTCGGCTTGGACGTGGAAGGTAACCCGCAGGCCCCTTATCTGGCCCGCCTGTTCGGCGCTCGTGACGCCGCCCTCGCTTACGGAGTGGCCACGACTAGTGACGCCCAGCGGGCACAGTGGCTGAGGATCGGGATCGCGTGCGATCTTGCCGACGCCGCGGCCGGAGTCCTGGCCGGACGCAGCGGTGAACTGCCGGCGGCCACCGCGATCCTCGTCACCGCCACCGCGTTGACCGCCACCGCGCTGGGGATAACCGCGCTCCAGCGCCAACAGCCCTAGTCAGGCTCGGCGGGGGCCTCGCGGCAGGCCGACTACTGCACAGCCGAGGTGTAGAGCCGATAGTCGGGGATCGAGCGGATCTGCCTGCGCTCGTCTGGCTCGGAGCGGAACACGGGCTCTATGAGCTGAAGGAGGCCTACGACAGCTCGCGGCCGGCTAGGAAATCCGCCGTCCGTGAACGTAGAGGACGCCGGGCGCCGTGGCCGCCGACTCACGCCAGCAGGTTCTTATCCCGACGATCTGACCGGTGCGCTCGACTGTTTGAGGCATCTCAGCAACGCGAGCCTACGCCGCGGTTACGCTCGCATGATCCTCGAGCTCGACACCCCACACGGCCCAGCGCGGGTGCATATCCGGCCGACCGAGCGTCCGGTCGGCGCGCTGGTGCTCGGGCACGGCGCAGGCGGCGGGGTCGAAGCGCCGGATCTCGCGGCGGCCGCGCGGGCCGCACATGCCGTGCGCTTCGCGGTCGCGCTGGTGGAGCAGCCCTACAGGGTGGCGGGACGCCGCTCTCCGGCGCCCGCTTCGCAACTGGACGCAGACTGGCTGGCCGTGATCACCCAGCTTCGCCATGACGTGCTGCGAGTTCTCCCGCTGGTGGTCGGCGGCCGCTCGGCAGGTGCCAGGGTGGCGTGTCGAACGGCCGCCGACGCCGGCGCGCGCGCCGTGCTCTGCCTGGCGTTCCCGGTGCACCCGCCCGGCAAAGGCAGTGACCCCGTCCAAGAGCCGGCTGTCGGAGCTGGAGTCGGTCCATTTGCAAGTCCTCGTGATCCAGGGCGACCGCGACCCGTTCGGCATGCCGCCGCCGGGACCCAACCGGAGGGTCGTCCGGGTTCCCGGGAATCACTCACTCCGGGACGCGGCTGCCGTCGAATCGGCCGTGCGGGAATGGCTTCCCGCCCAGTCCTGACGGCTGATCGAGTACACGGTAAGGGGGTCGCCTAGGAGTTCATCCGAGCGCATCGGAGCCATGCGCAGGCGCCTGGCGACGGCGATCGACCCAACGTTGTCAGGATTGATCATCGCGGTCAGGTTGGGGACCGTGAGCGTGGCGAAGCCCCACTCGATGCACGCCCGTCCGGCCTCGGTGGCGTACCCGTGACCCCAGGCGTCACGGCGAAGCGTCCACGCGACCTCGGTCTCATCGAATTGGGGCCAGAACTTCAGTCCGACTCGACCCACGAACCGGCCCTCGCCTCGAGTGTGAACGGCAAACATGCCATGGCCCCGCTCGCGCCACTCGCGTTCGTACGCGCGAAGCCGCTCGGCGGCCTCGCGCCGGTCAAGCTGCCCGATGAATCGCGTGACCTCGGGATCCTCGTGCAGCGCGACGAAAACCTCGAGGTCCTCGCGAGAGAGGGGACGGAGAACCAAGCGCTCGGTCTCGATCATTACGGCTGAAGTCTGACGACGTCGCCGGGCCAGGTCCGAAACTCATCAACGGAGAGTACGTTTCCGGTCCGGTAATGGCGTTAGGACGAGCGCGTCGAGGGATGTTCCAGAGGAGGGTCGCGGTGGCGTGGGCCGCGGTAATCACGACCGCGTTGACCGCTGCCTGTGGGAGCTCAGGTTCGAGGCAGGCGCCGGTGTCTCCAAGCGCTCTGACGGGCAACGCGCCGGAGTCGCTCATAGTCAATGGGGAGTCGATCTCGAGACCTGTGGCGGACGGCTTCCTGGGCTTGTCCATCGAGCAGTGGGCCGTGGAGTCCTACGCAGGCACCGATCCCGCAGCGATCAATCCTGTGCTGGTCAGACTGATCCGTAATCTGACTCCACGACAGGTCCCGGTGTTGCGCCTGGCGGGCGTCAGCACCGACCGCACGTGGTGGCCGATACCCGGGACCCAGCGACCAGAGTGGGTCAAGAACAAGGTCGATGCTCGCTGGGCGGCAGTGACCGACGCGCTGGCACAGGCGCTCGGCGCGAGATTGATCCTTGGCGTCAACTTCGAGGCCGACGGGACCGGCATCACCTCGACGGAAGCCCAGCATTTCGACACGGCCATCGGCCACGGGCGGATAGAGGGGCTGGAGCTCGGGAACGAGCCGGAGCTCTACGGCTCGTGGACCTGGTACGTCGACAAGCACGGACGACACGTCCATGGACGAGCCGCCGGCTACGACCCGTCCGCATACGTCGGGGACGTCGCGCGGCTCCGCGGCGCCCTGCCGCCGCTCCCGCTGGTGGGACCGGCCAGCGGCTCGAATCAGTGGATGGCCCAGCTTCCCCAGCTGATCGCCGGCGAGCCGGGTCTGAGCTTGGTGACGGTGCACCGTTATCCGCTGCAGGCCTGCTATTTCCCAACCGGGTCGCCGCGCTACCCGACGATCGCCAACCTGCTGGCGCCGCACGCGTCGATCGACCTGGCGCAGAGCGTGTCGGGCTACGTCTCCGTGGCGCACTCCCATCAGCTACCGCTCCGGATCGATGAGATGAACGCGGTTTCCTGTGGACGTGTTCCCGCCCTTCAGAACAGCTTTGCCCTCGCGCTTTGGGTGCTGGATGCGCTGCTGGCCGATGTACAGGTGGGAGCAGATGGCGTGAACATCCACACGTATCCGAGCTCCATCGGCCAGCTGTTCACGATGAGGTTCACGGGGTCCGGTTGGCGCGCCACGGTCGAGCCCGAGTACTACGGGCTGCTCATGTTCGAGCAGGCGGCGCCTCCAGGGTCCCGTCTGATGCAGGTCTCAGGCCCGCCTGGGGACAGCGGCCTTCGGGTGTGGGCTACCCGTGCTCCTGATGGGAAGGTGAGGGTCGTGATGATCAACGCCGACACCGTCCACCGGCGCATCCTCTCGCTCCGAGTGGCCGGTGCCGGCGGCAGCGGTCAGCTCGAACGTCTCCAGGCACCGAGCCCGGGATCCAGTGGTCAGGTATCCCTCGGCGGGCGGACGTTCGGCACCGAGACGACAACGGGGCAGCTGACGGGAATAACGCGCTCGACTACCCTCAGCTCAAGCGGCGGGACCTTTCAGGTCGACGTGCCCGCGGCGAGCGCTGCAATGCTTACGATTGGATGAGACCACCAGCGAGTCATCTTCCCGGCAAGCCCCCCCTACTGGGGCGGGCGCGGCGGCTGCTCCTGCCGGTCTGCACCAGCGCGCTCGTCGCAGCTCCGCTGGCGGCGGCAGATGGATCCAGCGCAACGGCTCGCCGCGCCGCGCCAGCTGGTGCCACGGCGTCGACGGTGTCGGTCACCGTGGACACCTCATCGAGCGGGCGAGCAATCCCCCGCGGCTTCCTCGGCCTGTCGATCGAGTACTGGGCGGTGGAGGCTTACGCCGGCAAGAACCCGGGCGCGATAAACCCGGTGCTTGTCCAGCTGATTCGCAACCTCACGCCCGGTCAGAGCCCGGTGATCAGGGTGGGCGGCGCCAGCACCGATCGGACCTGGTGGCCGAACGCCGGGGTCAAGAAATCACCTGGAGTGAGCTACACGCTGTCTCGCACGCGTCTTCAGGTGATCCGGGCGCTGGCCCAGGCGCTTGGCGCTCGCCTGATCATGGGCGTGGAGTTCGAGCTACGGAGCGAGGCCGAGGCGGCCAGCGAAACTCGGGCCATGCTGAGTGCAATCGGCAAGTCAAGGATCCAGGGCTTCGAGCTGGGCAACGAGCCGGATCTGTACGCAGAGCTTCCGTGGTACCAGCAGAACGGCAAGCAGTACTTCGGCCGTCCCACCGGCTGGGGGCTGCCGCAGTACCTCTCGGAGTTCACGAGCATCGCCAAATCGATGGGGAACGTCCCGCTCGCCGGACCGGCGGTTGGCTCGACGTCCTGGCTAGACCAGCTGGGCCAACAGCTATCGGAGAACCCGCGCATGGTCGTTGCCACCCCGCACAAGTACCCGCTCCAAGGCTGCGCCGGTAACCCCACGGACCCCGACCACCCAACGATCCCGAACCTGCTCGCAGCGAGATCATCGCAGGGGATTGCGCAGTTCCTTCAGCCCTACGTGGGTGTGGCCCATGCCCATCACGCGCAGATCCGTGACGGAGAGATCAACACCGTTACATGCGGCAGCGGGGCCGGCGTCTCCAACACCTTCGCATCGGCGCTGTGGGCACTCGACACCCTGTTCGAGATGGCCAACGTCGGCATGGACGGCGTCAACATGCACTCCTATCCGACTGCTCCGGGCGAGCTCTTCAAGTTCCAGCATGCGGGCTCCCGCTGGTCCGGGAGCGTCGAGCCCGAGTACTACGGGATGTTGACTTTCGCCCAAGCCGCACCGGCGGGATCACGGCTGATCAGCGCGTCCGGGTCGGGCACTCCGAGCACGCTGCGCGTCTGGGCGACCCGCGCGCGCGATGGGACGCTCAGGGTCGTGCTGATCAACGAGGACACCGCCAACGCGGTCACGGTCAGCGTTCACGCATCGGGACCGACCCGACCCGCGCTCCTGGCGCGCCTGGAGGCCCCGAGCGTTCAGTCCACCTCAGGGGTGCGGATCGCGGGCCAGAGCATCTCGTCCCGGACGAGCACCGGGAAGCTGACCGGCCGGCAGGACCGGACGACGGTGAAGCGCAGCCAAAGCGCCTACACCGTCAGCCTGCCCGCGGCCAGCGCAGCGATGCTCACCATCCACTGAACTGCGACCGAGCCGCTCGGCGACCCGGGCGGCCTGTGCGTCGCGCAGGCGCCGCGGGGGTAGACCTCGGGTATCGCGTAACTCAAAGGATTGGAGGAGCACATGGGCGATCGAGCTCAGCGAGCCAAGGGAAAGGCCGAGGAGGTCAAGGGCGGGGTCAAGCGCGAAGCCGGTGTCGCGAGCGGGCGTCCTGGGACGGAGGCGCGAGGCGCGGCCGAGGAAGTGAAGGGAAAGGCGCGCAACACCGTCGGGAAGATCCGTAGCGCCGCCAAGAAAGCGACCCGCTGAGCAGCGGGTCGCTTTCCTAGGAAGCGCTCAGCGTCCAGCGAGCGATGCGGTCGAGCAGCTGCTTGCTCGGGTAGCGGTCGGCCTCGACCTTCTGAAAGAGGAGCTCGACATAGGCGTCGACGTGCTCTCGGTCAAGGAGGATCTCGACCCGGTCCATCAGCTCGCCGCTGGGGTACCGGTCAGCGGCGATCCGGTCGAACAACACTTGCATATATCTGTCGTGTGCACTTGTGATCGGCATGTCGCTCCTTACATGAGGTTTCCGAGGGGTCCGAGATTCAGGTTCAGATCCTTGTCCTCGAGCCCGAAGTGATCCTTGAGCTCATCCATGCGGTCGGCGAGGAGCATCAGCGTGCGGCCCAACCGCTCAATCTCCTCATCGTCGAGCCCACCGGCTTCGACTCTCCGTAGCGCCTGGCGCTCCATCAGCTGGCGGAGTAGCTCGACGATCGTCAGGACGAGCTGCACCAAGCCCTTCTGGACCTCCTCTGGCTCGGCGTTGATCCGCCGGGACAGCGCGGCTGAGGGATCCGTCGGAGTGCCTGGCGGCGGCGCAACCAGCACCTTGTCCTCTTCATGCAGCCTCCTCCGTGGAGAAGGTGTAAGGCGGCCACGGTCCGGTGCAGCTGAAGGTCAGCTGCGGGTTCTGGCGCCGCAGACGCATTACCTCTTCGGAAAAGCGTCCGACCTCAGGTTCGGGGACCAGGTAGCTGATGCAAACGGCGCTGCTGCTCGCCGACCCTGGCATGGGCCGCGAGTTGACCGACAGCGATCCGAGCGGTGCGAGCGTCGTGTCCGCGAGGGCCTCGCGCCGACGGCTGCTCGCGAGCTTTTGGAGCAGATAGGTCCTGCCATCCTGCGGTTCCTGCGGTGCCGCGGCCCGCTGGCAGGTGACCCGCACGGCAAGCTCGACGCACCCGCTCACGCGACTGAGGCGGTGCTTCAGTGACGTCGCCTGGCGGCCCAGCGCTTCCCGCAGCGACGCGAGGTCGGCGAAGGTGGTGCCAAACCGGGCGGGGAGCACGGTCGCCTGCTCCATGAGCGCCTCAACTACGCACTCGTGCGTCCACCACTCCGCGGGACCCGATCCGGAGGTGCGCTTGCGCACCGCGTAAACGGCGGTCAGCGCGCCGACCGTCACGGAGTCAAGTTTCACGCCGTCGATTCGCCCGCCGCTGGGGAGCGTGTCGGTGCGGCCCGTGATCGCGTACAGATAGATCACGGCGAGTCCCAATCCCGAATCGCCGTGACCGAAGCGATCAGCGCCCGGAGCTCGACGTGCACGAGATCGATGCCCGCAGCCGCCAGCGTTATGTCGCCGCCCAGGACCACGCCACCTGCGAGCAGCCGATCGAGCAGGTCGACGAGCGCCACGTCCTTCGCGGCGGCGGCACCGCTCCTTGCAACCTCAGCGCTCACGGACCAGGCTCGCCGAGTTCGAGACGAAGTTGTAGGGCGGCCATGGGCCGGTCAGCTCGACGCTGAGGCCCTCGGCCCCCCACCGCACCTGGAGGCCTGCGATTGCGCTCCTGAGCTCCTCCACCCGGTCCTCCTCCACTAGGTAGGCCCCGTTCAGGATCATCCGCCCGTCTCTGCCGTGGGCCTCGGGTCGCTGGACCGGATTCAGCCGTTCCAGCCGTGCAGTGGCTCCTCGCACTCTCGTGGACCTCATCCGTGCACGCGGCACCGAGCTCCTCGAGTTCGTCGGCCGCGTGCCGCTCCCTGAGGCGACCCGCCAAGTAGTCCCTGCCGGACTTCGGGCCGGGCGCCACGGGTTGCCTGGAGCGGGAGCTGGGATCGAGGAATACCTTGACGCCCCACTCCGCGCAGCTCGCGAGCTCGGAAAGGTTGCGAAGCAGTGGCTCGGCGTGCTCACGCAGCGTCCTGCGGACGCCGTCCTCGTCGCGGTAGATCGTGCACAGCCGCAGAGGCACGACCGTGGCGGTGCGCATCGCCTGCTCCAGCACGGCCTCGTGCGCCCGGGCGGTCCGCTCGAGCCAGCCAATGTCTTCCAGATGCTCGCGCAAGCGCTCCTCGCTGTAGTCAGCGTGTGGGACCCTGCTCACGAGCGCGGCAAGGGGCCCCTCGACGACGGCTTCGACGCCCTTCGCGGGGTCTACCCCACGTAGCCCGGTTGCCGCGGCCGACGAGTGTTCCTCGCGGGTCACGCAATACGTCCACCAACTGTCAGCGTCCATCTCGACCCTCCGTGCCGCCGTTGCGCTCAGGCGAGGGCAGCCCCGCCGCGTCCTCCAGCCGCTCCAGGCGCTCACGGAGCGTCCGGTTCTCCTCCTCGAGCCGTTTGGCGTCCGAGCTGAGCGAAGGATCGCTCTCCCACCAATTGATCCCCATCTCGCGGGCGCGGTCGACCGAGGCCACGAGCAACCGGAGCTTGATCGTAAGCAGCTCTATGTCGAGCAGGTTGATCTGGATATCCCCCGCGATCACGATTCCCTTGTCCAGAACGCGTTCCAGGATGTCGGCCAGGTTGGAGGGCCCGGCGGCGCTCGGCGCCGTCTGCGGCCGGGCGCCGACGGCCCGGCTGCTGGTGGTCAGCCCAAGCTCGTCGGCGCTCAACGGTCGCCTCCCTGTGTTTGTCCGCGCTGATAGCGCCCCCTGCGCTCATAGCCAACCAGCTCCCCGTCCTGGTCCAGACCCACCTCGTAGCAGCCCAGAAGGTCCGTCGAGTTCGGCACGCGGCTCAGCTCGAGCACCTCCACAGTGATCTTCCAGCCATCCTCCTCCCGGCGCAGACCAAGGACGGTCTCCGGCCGGCGCCCGGTCATCTGGGCGATCGCTTGAACGGCGGTGCGGGCCAGCTCCACTGGCTCCACCCGGCCGTTTTTCTTAGCTGTGGTGTCGCGTTTTTCGGCCAACTAGACCTCTCCTTCCTGCTGCAGCTGACGACCGCGCTCAAGACGCGCCAGCAGCTCGTCGACGCCGGCTTCGAATGTCTGCTGCTCGATCGCCTCCGCGGCTCGTGCCGACTCAAGGTCTGACAGCTCTCGCATGATCCGGCGCTCGTCGTACAGCTCTCGCTCGGCTTCCTCGGCCACCTTCTCGGCTACCCAGGCGACTCCGCGCACCGGCGCCAGCGGAAGCGTCAGCAGACCGGTTATCAGGCCCATCGCGAGCTCCCTGTCATCGGCCTGCTCCTCCCAGTGGCGCTCGGCGAACGAATGCGCGGGCATCGGCCCTATCAACTTGAAACGCATCGCTTCGGCGTGCTCGTCGCTCAGCCGCTCAACGGCAGCTCGAATTCCTGAACCCTCTCCGCCGCCACGAGGAATGCCGCGTTGAGTACGCCATGCTCGTCGCTCAGATCGTGAAGCGCGATGGCGATCGAGAATGCGGCTCAGCCGACGATCAGTCCCTGCGACTCCGATTGGCGGCGCGCCTCTACCTCGCCGGCGATCGCCTCCCCGAGCGCGACCCGCTCGAAGTGGGTCGCCGCCGCGGGAAGCTGACGGATCCGCGCTGCAGCCTGCTTCAGCTGAGGCGAGCGGGAGAGGATCGAGCGCAGCAGCGGCTCCTCGATGTATCTCACCTTCACCTGCATCTCGGCCAGACCGTCCAGCGCTTCCAGCCGCGGACGAATGCTCCGCGCTGGGGCGACAGGAGTCTCGCTCGACCGCGGCTTCGTCCTCGAGCACGGTCCCGAAGCGAAGCGGAAGCACCGGGCCGTGCTTGTGGGCGGCCTGGAGCGTGTCGCTGTGGGCAAGTGCACTCTCACGCCGGAGCGCGACGTCTCCGTCCGGAACGGTCGAAACGAGCGCACACAGCCCGTGGTGATCGACAGTCTCGCACAGGCGGGGCAGACGCGGGTGCCTCCGCGGCGGCGCGAGCCCCGTCCGGCTCCCGCATCAACCCGTACACGTAGAGCGCCATGCCGGCTATCTCGCTACCGGCCTCGGCTCTTTGAGCCCGACGAGCTTCGAGAGCGCGACGACTGGCGGGTCCGGCGTGATCCTGACCCATCGCCGCCCGAGTCCTTCTCGTCCTCCTCCTCATCGCCACCGAACAGCGCCTCCTTGGCGCCATGGAGCATGCCCTTCGTCTTGCTCCCCGCCACGTTCTCGGTCTCCCCGCTGAGCAGCTCGGGCAGCGTCTGCTGGTTACCGACGTTCGAGAGGTCGAGGCGGTTGACCGCCTCGGCAAAACGGAGATATGTGTCGACGCTGGCGATCACGATCCGGGCGTCGACCGTCAGCAGCTCAATGCCGACAAGCGCGACGCGCAGAAAGACGTCGATCACGATCCCCTTGTCAAGAATCACATCGAGGACGTCCGCGAGCCCGCTCGGCCCAGGCTGACGTTGTAGCTGGCTCATCGATTGTGGTTGCTGCGCGACGATCGACATCTATTTCTCCTTGTCGTCGTTGTGGTCTGACTGCTCATAGGTGTCCGGACTGGCTGTCTCCAGACGTGACTTGAAGCTCCGAAGGTCCTGTTCGGTCCGCCGATAGGCGGTTCCGAGGGCAAGCTCAACCGTCTCGTACGGGTTGGCAGGAACGACATCGAGCTGCAGCTCGAGCCGGGTCAGCCGGTCGGCCAGCCGGTGGAAGGTGATCAGGCCGGCGCAGTCCGAACCCGAGGTCGAGCGCCATGCAAAGCTCTCCCGGTCACGCTCGTCGAGAATCTCTGCACGCCAATCGGTGGGGCGCAGCCCGCCGGTGATCCGCCCCCGTAGCTCACCGTCACCGTCGCGCTCGATGTTCTGCACCGTGTGGGCCCCCTCGGGCAGGAACTCGAGCTTCATCCACTCCTCGTAGGCGAACTGGAGAGGCACTCCTACGTCGATCGAGTGCTGGATCGGCGGCCGTTTCCTGGCACGTGACCGGCTGATGGCGTAAACCAAACCCGGCGTCGCGGCTGCGAGCGCATCGCCCGCGCGCGGGACCCGCTCCACGGCAGAGCGCAGAGCGCCACGAACTGCAACGCCCAGGCCGGTCGAGCGTCGCCGTATCCGGGGCAATCGGCCCTTCAGGGATCGTCGGCTCCGCCGCCGGTGGCGCGCGGCGGCGCGTAACGCCGCACCGACACCTGTGGCAGCCAGCGGCGCAGCCGCTAGGCGCGGATCGACGCGCGTGACGAGACGCCGAGCGACCGACGGGACGCGAGCGCCAACTCGGACCAGGGCATGGCTCTCCACGCGGGCGGGGGACCGCTTGCGGGCTCGCTTGCCGGCTCGCTTGCCGGCGGGCGCGTTCGTGCTGGGGCGACTCCTGGCAGTGCTGCGGCGCTTGCTGCTCGCCTTGCCGTTGCTACTCGCACGTCCGTTTGCTTTTGAGCGCCGGGGGGCGGACTTTCCGGCCGTCTTGCCCCGAACGCTGCGGCCGTTCTGGGCCATTTCACCTCTCCTTACAGAGGCACTGCTACCCCCATCGGGCGTGGGGAAACACCACCGGACGTTTCACCGATGGGCTACGGCGCGAACGCTGAGACGGCGCCGGCGCCTAGCCTGAACGCCGCGGCGTGGACCTACCCTGCGCGCTGCTCGGGTGCCCGCGCTCGCGGGGGCGCCCCCAGCCGAGCACCGAAAGTGGCGCCAGCACGCCGCGATCCTCGTGCGGGGGCGCGGGTTCTGCGTCGGGGACCTCGCTTGGAGGCTGCGCGACGACGTGGGTCACCAGGGCCCCGGTGGTGCGCTCGATCCGCTCCGGGAGCCCCGCGTGCAGCCACTTGGACACGCGCATCGGGAAGGTCGAGACGATGATCTCGTCGTAGCGCTTCGGGTCCCATGCCTCCGTTATCGCGACAAACGGATCCGCGTGTCCGACCACGCCGTCGGCTTCGAGGGCCGCTTCGCCCAGCTGCCCTAGGGCATCACTCAGCGCCTGGGCCGCCGCTTCCCTTCCCCCCTCGAACGGTGTGGCCGGAACGATTAGGTGGACCGCCATCGGGCCCAGTTCGGCACGCTTTCTCAGCGCGCTCAGCAGCTCCGGCGAGCTCGCGGTCGCCCTTGCGACGACCAGAATCTGCCTCTTCCAGGGCATCAGCCGATCCTACTCCCACTCGATCGTGCCCGGAGGCTTTGACGTAATGTCGAGAACAACCCGGCCCACCGGCCGGATCTCGTTGATCATCCTCGAGGCGATCTGCTCGAGCAGGTCGTATGGAAGCCGCGCCCAGTCGGCGGTCATGGCGTCGTCTGAGGTCACCGCGCGGATCACGATCACGTTTCCGTAGGTGCGGGCGTCGCCCTGGACGCCGACAGTGCGGATGTCGGGCAGCACGCAGAAGGATTGCCACAGCTCGCGGTAGAGCCCGGCCTTGCGGATCTCGTCCTGGAGGATGGAGTCGGCCTCGCGCAGGATCTCGAGTCGCTCACGAGTGGCCTCGCCTCCGACGATGCGGATCGCGAGCCCCGGCCCTGGGAAGGGCTGGCGCCAGACGAGCTTCTCCGGCAGCCCCAGCTCGGCGCCCACAGCGCGCACCTCATCTTTGAACAGCGTGCGCAGCGGCTCGACGAGCTCAAATTCCAAGTCCGCGGGGAGCCCACCCACGTTGTGGTGTGACTTGATCGTCGCGGCACCGGTACCGCCGCCGGACTCGATCACATCGGAGTACAGGGTTCCTTGCACCAGGAACCGCACGTCCTGGAGCCTGGCGGCCTCTTCCTCGAACACGCGGATGAACTCCTCACCGATCCGCCGCCGCTTCTCCTCTGGCTCGCTCACCCCGCGCAGCCGCGCGAGGAACCGGTCCGATGCATCGACCGCCACCAGCGGAACTTGGAAGTGATCTCGGAAGGCCGCGATCACCTGGGACCCCTCGTCCTTGCGCATCAGCCCGTGGTCGACGAACACGCACGTCAGGCGATCGCCGATGGCACGGTGAACCAGCAGCGCGGCGACGCTGGAGTCCACTCCGCCCGAGAGCCCGCAGATCGCGCGTCCGTCTCCAACCTGGGCCCGTATCCGCTCGATTTGCTCGTCTATCACCGAGCTGGCGCTCCAGGTCCGCTCGCATCCGCATACGTCCTCAAGGAAGTTGGTCAACACGCGGTGGCCGTACGGGGTGTGGACGACCTCCGGGTGGAACTGGATCCCGTAGATGGCTCGCTGCTGCGACTCAAAAGCGGCCACCGGCGAGGCGGTCGAGGACGCCAGCTCGGTGAAGCCGGCCGGCGCGGCGAACACCGTGTCCCGGTGCGACATCCAGCAGGTCTGCTCGTCCGGGGTCCCGGCCAGCAGCCTGCCCGGCTCCCGGACAACGAGACTGGAGCGTCCGAACTCGCCGACCTCGGCTCCCTCCACGCGCCCGCCTAGCTCCAGGGCCAGGAGCTGCATCCCATAGCAGATCCCGAGCACGGGAAGGTCCAGCTCCAGCAATTCGCGCTGCAGCGGCGGCGCGCCGTCCTCGTAGACCGACGCCGGTCCCCCGGACAAGATCACTCCCTTGGGGCGCCGCCGGCGCACCTCATCCACACCGACGTGATGAGGCAGCAGCTCAGAGAACACCCCACACTCTCGGATCCGGCGGGCGATCAGCTGGGAGTACTGGCCGCCGAAGTCGAGGACGAGAACCTCTTCCTGAACGGGGGCGCGCATGCGCGCCCCCGCCGGCGGCGCATGCGCCGCCGGGGCCGAGCCCTCCAGCGCGGGCCGCTCCGCATCCGGCTCCGCCACGTTGGGCCACGCTGGAGTCATCCGGCTCCGGCTCGGCCAACTACCTCAGTCGGCGACACCGACCGTGGCCGCTTTGCCGCTGGCGCCCATTCCCACCCCCTGCTCACGCTGGAGATGCTTTCCCTCCGTCTGAAGGGCCGGCGCCACCGCCAGCTCGGCGCGATTGAACTCGGCGATGTCCCGGTACCCGCACGTGGCCATCGACGTGCGGAGCGCGCCCATCAGGTTGAACGTCCCATCGTTCTCCCGCGCCGGCCCCTTGACGATCTCCTCCAGGGTTCCGTTCTGGACGGTGGCCACGCGGGCGCCGCGGGGAAGCGAGGGGTGGAAGGTCGCCATGCCCCAGTTGTAGCCGCGCCCCGGGGCCTCGTAGGCTCGCGCCAGGACCGAGCCGAGCATCGCCGCGTCGGCACCACAGGCAATCGCCTTTGCGAGGTCCCCGCCGTTGCGCATTCCGCCGTCGGCGATCACCTTGACGTACTCGCCCGTCTCCAACATGTGCTGGGAGCGGGCCGCAGCCACGTCCGCGATCGCCGTCGCCTGGGGGACGCCGATACCAAGAACCCCGCGGGTCGTGCAGATCGCCCCGGGCCCCACCCCCACGAGCACCCCGGCCGCGCCGGTGCGCATCAGGTGAAGCCCGGTGTGGTAGGAGGCACAGCCGCCCACGATCACCGGTATCGGCTCCAGCTCGCGGATGAACTCCTTGAGGTTCAGCGGAGGCCTGGTCTCGTCACGTGAGACGTGCTCGGCGGAGACCACTGTCCCCTGGATCACGAGCACATCCAATCCGGCATCCAGTGCGACCTCGTAGTACTTGCGGACCTTCTGCGGGGTGAGCGAGGCCGCCGCCACAACGCCCTGCTCCTTGATCTCCTTGATCCGCTGGGCGATCAGCTCAGGATTGACCGGCTCCCGGTAGATGTCCTGCATCTCACGGGTGGCGATGTCACGCGAGAAGGTTGCGATCCGCTCAAGCTGCGAATCCGCGTCCTCGTAGCGACAGAAGATTCCCTCCAGGTTCAGCACGGCGAGGCCCCCGAGCTTTCCGATCACGCCCGCCGTCTCGGGGGACACCACGCCGTCGAGCGCGGCGGCCAGGAGCGGGAGCTCAAACCGGTACGGGCCGAGCGTCCAGGACACGTCGACGTCATCGGGATCGCGGGTACGGCGCGAGGGAACGATCGCGATCTCGTCGAAGCCGTACGCCCTGCGAGCCTTCTTACCGCGGCCGATCTCTACTTCCATCTCTTCATCCTAGAAGGTCGCAAGGATGTTCCACCCGGGCGGAGGCGGAAACAGCGACGATCTTCTAGCGGATGTGAGCGCCGAGCTCCGGGCTCTCGGCGGCGACCTCGCCCAGGAGGCGGTCGACCCGCGCCGGATCCAGCATTCCGGCGCCGAAATGCTGGGTCGATTCGGCGCCGCAGGCCACACCGAAGCGAAGGCTCTCCAGCACCGGGCGCTCCGCATACCGGGCGGCGATGTATCCAGCCAGGAATGCGTCGCCCGAGCCGATCCGAGACCTCGGTTCCCGCTCGGCGACAGTCGCCCGATAGAGGACCTGGGTTCCGTCCTGTACGCAGGCGAAGCAGCCGTCACGGACCGTCATGATCGCCTCCCGTGCGCCGAGCTGGGTCATCTCGAGGACCGCGTGGGTTCGATCGTCGTCGTCGTTGAACTCCTGGCCCACCAGCTCCTCCGCCTCGAGCTCGTTTGGCGAGACCAGATCAGGCTCTGCCCGCATCGCCAGCCGCAGCGGCTCTCCTTCGGTATCGACGACGCACATCACGCCCAGCTTCTTGACCTCACGGATGAGCTCGGCATAGATGTCGGGCTCCAGCCCCCGCGGAAGGCTGCCGGCGAACACGCAGATGCTCGCCCCCTGCGCCAGGTAAAGGAGCTTCTCCCGGAACATCTCCAGCTCGCGCACCGAGACGGCGGGACCGCGCTCGTTGATCTCGGTATGGGACCCGGTGGTGGGGTCGAGGACCGCGGTGTTGGTCCGCGACTCCTCACGTATTGGGACGAATGCGTTGAGGATCGACTCCTCGTTGAGAGCGTCGACGATCCGCGTACCCGTGGCGCCGCCGGCGAGCCCGGTGGCGATCACCGGCTGCCCCAGCCGCTTCATCGCCCGAGCCACGTTCACGCCCTTCCCGCCGGGCATCGTCACCTGATCGAGGCTCCGGTGTCGGCGGCCGGGCGTGAAGTTTGGAACCTCGAGCGTCTTATCGAGTGCCGGGTTGAGCGTGACGGTGATGATCATGCTGGCCGCTTTTCCGTCGCGCGTCCCACTCTAGCCCGCTGCAATTGCCACGCGATCAATGCGATCGCAGCGGCGAGCAGCACCGCGATAGCGATAAGCGTAGTCGGTCTCCAGAGCGAGGTTGCAGGAGGAGCGGGAAGCGCCCGCGCCAGGGCCAGAGGAATCCGGGCGATCCGCCGGCCTCCCGCCCGCACCACCACCGAACCGACGACCGCGCCGCGTGCCTTGGGTCCGATTAGAAGCGCCGGCGCCGCGACGTCGGTGCTCACTCGCTGCGAGCGGGCGAACACGCGGCTGAAGCTGCCGCCGGCTACCAGCTGTGCTTTTAGCTTGGGCCAGCCACGGACCGGAATGGCCGCCATGAGCTGGCCCTTTTTGACCGGGGTCCTGAGTTCGAAGTTGTTGAAGCCGTAGTTGAGGAGGGCCACCGTGTTGGCGTCGCGCGAGGACTCGCTGGTGGTTCCCAGCACGACGCTGATCAACGTCATGCCGTTCCGGGTCCCGGATCCCACGAGCACGTATCCCGCATCCAGGGTGTGTCCCGTCTTGACGCCATTGATCCAGGGAATCCGCCCAACCAGATCGTTGCGGTTGACCACCTTGCGCTCGGCGGCGCCCGAACGCAGGACGGCGCTTGTCGTGGCGACCGTTCTGCGGAAGAACGGGTGCGTGCGCAGCAGGTACCGGGCCAGCCTGGCCAGATCCGACGCGCTCGAGTAGTTCCGCGGCGTGTCGAGGCCGATCGGCGTGGAGTAATGGGTGTGCGTCAGGCCGAGCTCGGCGGCGCGCGCGTTCATCATCCCGATGAACCGGCTCACCGAACGGCGCCCCACGTTGAAGGCCAGATCCTCGGCCGCATCGTCGGCGCTCGGCAGCAGCAGCGCGACCATCAGCTCCTTGACCGTCATTCGCTCGCCCGGACTCAGACCGATCTGCGAAGCGGCGGCGGGCAGAGGGAACGCGGGGTCCGTGAACACCTGCCAGGGCTTGGCGTGCTCGAGGGTGACCAGCGCGGTCATCAGCTTGGTGGTGCTGGCAATCGGCACCTCTGCATCCGCGTTGTCTCCGTAGAGCCGCCGGCCGGTGGAGGCGTCGATCAGGGTCGCTGCGCGAACGGTGAGGTTGGGGGGCGCGGGGGTGCTCAGGGGGGCTGTGGTGCTTGGGGGGGCGGTGGCGGGGGTGTGCGAGGGGGTGCTCGCGGCCGTGGGAGCGCTCGCGGCCAGCGCAAGCAGGACGCACGCCCACGCCGTCCAGCACAGCCGCTTCACTAACGGAGCCTCAACCGCTCGCCGATGTGGAGGACGTTGGGGTCGAGGTTCGGGTTGAGCGCCTCCAGCTGTCCTACGGGCACACCGGTTTGCGCCGAGATTCTCGAAAGGGAATCGCCTGCTTTGACGACGTACGTGGTTGGTTGAGGGGCGGACGTCGTTCGCGAGGTTGAGGTTGAAACGAGTGGAGTTGCAGGGGCGCGCGCGGAGCCACGCAGCTCGGCCCGAACGACCAGCCCGATCGCTACGAGCGTTATCACCAGCGCGATCGGCGCAAGGTAGCGGCCCCGATTGCGCATGGCGCGGCGATCATACCGCGGGCTTCGTCACGTCCAGGCGGACCTGAGACCCTCAGCTCGACAGTGCCCACGCCGCGTCACGGAGGCCTGCGGCCGCGCGCCGAGCGGCATCCCCGGGTTCACCGCCGCTCGCCTCGTGGGCAGCCACGATCCCACGCGAGACCGCAATAAGAGCCCCGGCCGGACCCGGAGCAAACGCCGCCCCAAGCCGCTCCAATGCGCCGCCCTGAGGTCCGACCCCTGGAACGAGGAAGATCGCGTTGGGCATCAGACGCCGCAGGGACTCGATGCGGTCGGGCGCCGTCGCCCCCACCACGGCACCAACGTCGGCGAGCCCGTGATCGCCGATCCCGTCGTTCCCCAACTCCGCGACGATCCCGGCCAGCCGGTCCGACACCGAGCCGCCTTCGGCGAGCCCGAGCTCCTGAACGTCGGCCGCGCCACGATTGGAGGTCCTGACCAGGACAAAGAGCCCCGCACCGCAGGCCCGAGCGGCGCTTACCAGTGGCTCCAGCGAGTCGATCCCGAGCAGCGGGTTGACAGTTAGGGCATCCGCTCCGAGTCCGGCGACGGCTCCCCAGCCGGTCTCGAAATCCCCGAAGAAAGCGTCGGCGTACGCTCGAGCCGAGATATCGATGTCGCCGCGTTTGGCATCTGCGATCACGAGCAGCTCGCGCTCGTGCGCCAGCACCACCGTCGCGCTGAGCGCGTCCCAGCCGGCTGCCCCCAGCCGCTCGAAACAGGCGAGCTGGAGCTTGACGCCGACGCACTGGTCGGCGACTGCATCGATTGCCAGACGGCAGTGCTCCAGGACCGCGCGTCCAGCGAGTTCACTGGGTCGGCCGGAAGACCCGCCGCCGTCGGCCATCGCGGCGGGCCACAACCGGCTGAGATCGGGATCCAGGCCCAGGACGAGCTGGGACTCGCGCGCGGCTACAGCACGCGCAACCCGGTCCCCGAACAGCGGGGCTACTTGACCGCCTTCTTGAGCCCGGCTCCTGCCGTGAACTTCGGGACGCGGGAGGCCGCGATCTGGATCCTCTCGCCCGTGGCGGGATTGCGGCCCTCACGGGCCGACCTATGAGAGACGCTGAACTTCCCGAATCCCGAGAACGTGACGTCGCTACCGCGCCTGAGTGTGTCCTCGATTGTGTTCAGGACGGCGTCAACGGCGTCGCCGGCATCCTTCTTGTTCAAATTGGCCCGAGCAGCCACTTGATCAACGAACTCCGACTTCGTCACTTGCTCCCTCCTTACGAGGTGGTAGGAATTTCTCAACCTAACAGGGCAACCGGACGTGCACGCGCTCCGAATCCCCTTCCACCGCTGCATTCTCTACGTTCGCGGGGGTTCAGGGCACTTTCGATCACTTGCCATTCCCGCAAATTGCGCACTTCATTCGCCGCGTCAACACCCCAACAGCGCCGATATGGCGGGCGTTTACGCCGTTCACGGGGCTGAGCGCGTGGATCTGACTCGCATCGCCTGGCTAGTGACGGTCGTCGCTTGCCTGATCGCGGTCCTAGTGCTGGTGCTCCAGGGGTACCTCGGATATGCGGGCGTGACGCTGGCCGTCGCCATCTCAGCCGCAATCAACCTTCTGCCCCTCGGGCGCCGGCGGTAGGGGGAGGGGTCGGGCCCGCGGGGCGGGCGCGGGGCGGGCGCGGCGGGGTCGGGGCCGGGGGCGGGCTCCGAGGGGCCGCGGGCCAGCGGACGCGCAGGGTGCCCCGGCGGGGCGAGGCCGGGCAGCGGCGGGCGCCATTTGACTCACCCCCGCTGCTCCGTCGACGTATGTCGCCTGGCGCCCGCCTTCCGGGCATTCCATGACGCGGGCGAACGAAGGCCCGTGGGTGTGTCGTAGAACGCCCACCCGAAACGCACCGGCATACCCACGCCCACCCGAACCCACGACCCTCCAAGGCCCGGCCGGCGAGCGGCACCTCTAGAGCGTCGGCGGCGCCACGGCCGTCGGCGGCGCCAGATCGTCGACGGCGCCACGGGCATCGTCGCCGCCACGCCAAAGTGACCAACAATCTCAGGAACTACACCTACCCCGCCGCCAGGGGCCCGATGCCCTCTCCTGGGCGGACGCGATCCTCTGGTTCCAGATGGATCAAGACGTCGGCGTCGCCGAGGTAGCGGGCGATCTCCTGTTGGAGGCGGTGCGCGGTCTGGTGTGCATTCTCCAGCGAGGTGCCTTCCTGGAACTGGACGTGGAGGTCGATGTATCTGCGCGGCCCGGCTCGCCGCGTGCGGAGCTCGTGGTAGCCGACGACACCTCGACCCCCGAACTGCTCGATAGCCGCTCTGATCGCTGCTACCTCCTCCGCTGGAAGCGCCTCATCAACCAGCACCCGGGAAGAACGGGCGAGGAGCCGGACGCCGGTGATCACGATCGAGGCGGCGACCAGCAGCGCCACGGCAGGATCGAGCCACTGGGCACCAGTGGCCTTGACCAGCACCAGCGCCAGCAGCACCCCAGCGGACGTGAGCGCATCGGTTCTGAGGTGGGCCGCGTCCGCATCAAGTGCCGCCGACTGCGTCTTGCGAGCTTGCCGCGCGATCTGGGCGGAGACGGCCAGGTTGGTCACCACGGAGACGGCGATGGCGGCGATACCGAGCCCCAGCGTGGTCACGCGCCCGTGGCCCGCCAGCCGCCGCACCGCCTCAAACGCAATTACGGCCGAGCCGACGAGGATAAGGACGCCCTCGATCGCCGCCGACAGGTTCTCCACCTTCTCGTGGCCGTAGCGGTGGCTCTCGTCGGCCGGCTCCCCAGCCTTCCGCACTGAGACGAGAGCCACGATCGACGCAATTAGATCGATGCTCGAGTGGATCGCCTCGGTGAGGATCGCCACGGACCCCGTGATCGTTCCGACCACCACCTTCAGCAGGATCAGCCCGGAGTTGGAGCCGACCGACAGAGCGGCCGTGCGGACCTTGCGATTCCAAGGCCGGTCGCTCACCGTGTCAGCCAGTCGAGCAGTTGGCGCACCGCGTGGCCGCGATGGCTAATCGAGTCCTTCTCGTCGTCAGAGAGCTGGGCCATCGTCCGCCCCTGCCAGTCGCCATCCGGCAGGAACGCGGGGTCGTAACCAAATCCGCCCGTCCCGCGGGGCTCGGAAGCCAGCTTGCCGTGGCACTCCCCGATGAACATCTGTTCCTCACCGGTCAGCGGGTCGACGTACGCGAGGGCGCACACGTATCTGAGCCGGTCGCCAGGGGGCACCTCCGCAATCAGCTTGTCGAGATTCTCCTGATCGGAGGCACTCGGTCCGGCGTAGCGGGCCGAACGAACCCCGGGACGGCCGTCAAGCGCCTCCGCCTCGATTCCTGAGTCGTCCGCAACTGATGGGCCCCCCGTGGCCTCCGCCGCCGCCAACGCCTTGGGTAGCGCGTTCTCGGCAAACGTGGAGCCGACCTCCGGAGGCAGCTCGACCAAAGCGGGGAGCGGCCGGATCGCGACACCGGCCGGCGCAAGCAGCCGCTCGATCTCCTTCACCTTGTGAGGGTTGCGGGTCCCGAGAGTGAGCAGGGAAACCGCGGCCATTCTTACCCCGCGGCGGCCGCCACCGCCTCTTCCTGTAGGCCCCGCAGGGCGTCGATGCCAGTGGCTGCCAGCCCCAGGAGCTCGTCGAGATGAGCCCGGGACAGCGGCGTCCGCTCGGCGGTCGCCTGGACCTCAACCAGCCCGCCCTCGCCGGTCATCACCACGTTGGCGTCGACCTCAGCTTGCGAGTCCTCGGAGTAGTCCAGGTCAAGCATTGCTGCTCCGTCCACCATCCCGCAGGAGACGGCCGCCACGGTGCCGGTGAGGGGGGAGCGCTCTAGCAAGCCACGCTCGATCAGGCGGTCGCAAGCCAGGCGCAGCGCCACGAGCCCGCCGGTGATGGCGGCACAGCGGGTCCCGCCGTCGGCCTGGAGGACGTCGCAATCCACATAGATCGAGCGCTCCCCCAGCGCCTGGAAGTCGATCACCACCCGCAGCGAGCGTCCGATCAGGCGCTGGATCTCGACGCTCCGGCCATCGAGCCGCCCCTTGCTGATATCCCGCTGCTTGCGCTCGCCGGTGGACGCGGGCAGCATCCCGTACTCCGCTGTCACCCAGCCCCGCCCCGATCCGGAAAGCCATCTTGGGACGCTCTCCTGGGCGGAGGCGGTGCATATCACCCGGGTCTCCCCCATCGTGATCAGCGCCGACCCCGTCGCCGTGCGCACGAAGTTCGGTTCGATCTCGGTCGGTCGCAGCTCCCCGGCGCCGCGCTGGTAGCTTCGGCTGATCGTGCTCACGCCGCGGCCCTCTCGCCGAGCGTGACTTGCGCGACCTCGTGCAGAGGCATTTGGAGGAAGCGCGACCCGATCTTCCGAAACGCGTCCGCATCGCCGGTGCACGAGAAGCGGTAGCTGCCCTCGGGTCGCCCCTCGCTCAGCAGCTCGCGCGCCGCAAGCGCGCGCTCCACGCTGCGCGCCACGCCCATGCCCGCGGACACCAGCGTCACCCCTCGCCCGAGCATGCGCTGGAGGATGGGGGCGCAAAGGGGATAGTGCGTCGAGCCGAGGATCACCGTGTCCACCTGTGCATCTCGCAGAGGCCGGCAATAACCCCGGACCTTCTCCACGACCTGCTCATCGAACGGGAACCCGCCCTGGATGATCGGGGCCAGATCCGGGCAGGCAACGCTCTCCAGGTGCACGTGAGGATCGGCTGCCGTCACCGCCCGTTCGTAGGCGCCGGTGGCGACGGTCGTGGGTGTGGCGAGCAACCCGATCCGGCCAGTGTGGCTTGCGACGACGGCCAGGACCGCGGCGGGGCCAAGGACGCCGATCACGTCCACCTCGCGTCCCGCCGCTCGCAGATGGCTTTCCACGGTTTCGAGCGCCGCTGCGCTTGCCGAGTTGCACGCGATCACCAGCAGCTTGGCGCCCGCCTGCAGCAGGTAGTCCGCGATCTCAACCGAATACTCGCGGAGCTCCTCGGGTGAGCGCTCGCCGTAGGGGAATCGGGCGGTGTCGCCGAGGTACACGTAGTCCTCGCCAGGGAGAGAGACGAGGAGCTCGTGCAAGACCGTGAGCCCACCGACGCCTGAATCGAACACGGCAACCGGAAGATCGGGACTGAGGGTCACGCCCCGGATCCTAAAGATCGCCGGTCCTACCGCGCCTATACTCGCCGGAAGTTGACCACGCAAGCGCTATGAGTCTGTTGGACATACTGGTCCGCCCTCGTCGCGCGTCCGCGGGAGCGGAGCCCGCTCCCCACAGCGACAACGGCCGCTATCAGCACGATCTCCCCGGCCCGAATGGCACCGAGCCGGTCGATCGCGTCCCGCCCGATACCCCGAAACAGGCCGCTCCGGACGCGAGAACCTTCAAGCGAGGCCAGCTGCGCCGCCGCCTGCGATATCTGCGCCAGCTGCGCGAGCTACAGCTTCGCGATATCGGCGGGTTCCTGGTGGAGTGCCGCCGTTTCGGTCGCAGGCGTCCAGATCTGGTCGAGGCCAAGGTCGAGGAGGCGCTCGAGATCGACCACGAGGTGAGGGCGATCGAGCGTGCGCTTGGGATCGAGCATCCGCTCGAGGACGTGCGCCAGCCCGGGATCGGTGGAGCCTGTCCGGAGTGTGGATCGGTGTTCGGCAGCGGCGACCGCTTCTGTGCCTGGTGCGGTCACCGGATTTGACCGCACCATCATTTCTTGCCAGCGAGCGCTGTGGCTCCTGCGGCGCGTGGCTGGGCGAGGATCAGGAATGGTGCGTGGAGTGCGGCGCGGCGCGGACGAGGATTCGCCAAGCGCCTGACTGGCGGATCGGCGTCGCAATCGTCGCCGGCGTTCTGGTGGTGATTGCCGTGGTCGTGGCGCTGGCGTGGCCGTAGGGGAATCACAGCGGCCACCACTTCCGAAGGCGATCCCGCGCCTCGTCCGCGGCCCGGGTTAGCGGTCCGTCGTCGGGTAGCTCAGGTTCGGGCCCGGCGAGCGCCTCCATGGTGGACGCGACCGAGCGAGCGAGCGCATCCAGCGCGTACCCACCCTCCAACACGAGGCCGAGTGGCACCCCCAGGGACCGGCTGACGCGCCGCATCGACAGCGTCATCGCGCTGTAGGCCGCCTCAGTAAGCCGGCACGTGGCGAGCGGGTCGGCGAGGTGGGCGTCGTATCCCGCCGAGATCAACACCAGCTGGGGCTCGTATGCCTTTGCCAGCGGCACGGCAACGTGGTCGACCAGCGAGCGGAACTCGTCTTCTCCGGATCCGCCCGCCACCGGAAGGTTGACGGTGAAGCCCTCGCCCGGACCCTCGCCAACGTCCCCGGCAGGCCCGGTCCCGGGATACAGGGGCCGTTCGTGGAGCGACACGAACAGCACCTGGTCGCTCCCGTGGAAGATGTCATTGGTGCCGTTTCCGTGATGCACATCCCAGTCCAGGATCATGATGCGCTCGAGCCCGCGAACATCGAGCGCAAAGCGAGCGGCCACGGCCACGTTGTTGAACAGGCAGAAGCCCATTGCTCGCGTTTTGGTTGCGTGGTGCCCAGGGGGACGGTGGGCACTGAATCCGTAGTCCGCCTCATCGTTAAGCAGCATCTCCACCAACCGCACGGCTCCGCCCGCGGCGTGGCGCGCGGCCTCAAACGAGCCGGAGCTCGTCACGGTGTCCATGTCGATCATTCCGCCGCCTCTGGCAGCCAGCTGTTCGATACCGCCCACGTGCGACTCGGAGTGCACTGCCCTCAGCAGCCCGCGATCCACCGCCGGCGAGCTCACGCGCTCGAAGCCAAGCCAGCCGCGGCGCTCGAGCTCCCGCTCAATTGCGACGATCCGAGCTGGCTGCTCGGGGTGCCCCCCGGTGTCGTGCTCCAGCGACGAGGGATGCGCCAGGAACACACCGGCCATCGCGGGTACCGTACCGACATTGGACTTGCTCGAGACCCACGTGGCGGTGGTGGGCGCCGGTGCGGCGGGACTCTATACCGCCGTATGTGCGGCCCGGAACGGCGCCCGCGTCACCTTGATATCGGCGACTCCGCTGGCCGAATCCTCCACCTATTGGGCGCAGGGCGGGCTGGCCGCAGCGCTGGCCGCTGACGACAGCCCGGACCGCCATCTCCACGACACCATCGTCGCCGGCCGCGGCGCGGTCCGGGAGTCTGCAGCCCGCGTCCTGTGCCTGGAGGCGCCGTCGGCCGTCGAAGATCTGATGGCGCTCGGTGTGCGTTTCGATGCCGACCGCCGTGGCCGCCTGGCGCTCGGCCTGGAGGGCGGCCACAGCGCGCGGCGGATCGTGCACGCGGGGGGTGCAGCGACCGGCCGCCGCCTGATCCGACAGCTCAGCGCGGTCGTGGCCGAGGAGGAGCGGATCGACGTTCTGGAGGGCCGCCGCGCCACCGCGTTGCTGGTCTCAGGCGGGCGCTGCATGGGCGTCGTCCTCCAGGACGGCACCAGGGTGGCGAGCGCCGGAACCGTGCTCGCAACCGGTGGCGCTGCAGCGCTGTGGTCGCGCACGACCAATCCCATTGGCGCGATCGGCGGCGGCCTGCTACTCGCCCACTGGGCCGGTGCTGCGCTCGCCGACCTGGAGCTGGTCCAGTTTCATCCGACCGCCGTGGTGGGACCGGATGGCGCGGATGGCTTTCTCGTCACGGAAGCGATCCGCGGCGAAGGTGCCCAGCTGCTGAGCCCCTCCGGGCAGCGTTTTGTCGATGAGCTGGCACCGCGGGACGAGGTGGCGCGCGCGGTTGGCCAGCAGCTGGCGCTCACCGGGGCGAGCTCCGTCAGCCTCGACATGCGGGGAGTGGATCCAGCGCTGTTTCCGAACGTCGTCGAGGCGCTGAAGCGCGCCGGCATCGATCCCGAGCACGAACTCATCCCGGTCGCACCCGCCGCCCACTACATGATGGGCGGCGTCGCCACCGACCTCGATGCGCGCGCCACCTTGGGAGGGCTCTACGCGGTCGGAGAGTGCTCCTGCACCGGTTTACACGGGGCCAACCGGCTGGCCTCGAACTCCCTCACGGAGTGCTTCGTGTTCGGCGCGCGGGCCGCCCATTCGGCGCTGCGGGAGCCGGATCCCGACCGGGGCCTGCTTAGCCAAGCCGAGCCGCGTGGTCAGAAGCCACCTCCGCTGTCGGCGAACAGCCGGCAGGCGCTGTGGCTGCACGCCGGCCTTGAACGAGACGGCGACGGTCTGCGCCTGCTTTCCCGCGACGACTACCCGCTGGTGCAGATGGTGGCGAGATCTGCGCTGGCGCGCAAGGAGAGCCGCGGGGCTCACCAGCGGCGGGACTTTCAGGCGACCGAACCGGCCCTCGACGGGATGCATGTTGTGGTGCAGCCGGACGGCGAGCCGGCGCTCGAAGCCTGGACGTAGGGGATGGAGCACGCATGTGCCGAGCGTGCAGGCTTGCATGCAGCGCGAAATTTTCTGCCTGCGTCTCGTTAATCGCTTAACCACCGGTTAACACGGAGTCTCGCGTGGATTTCATACGACATCGGGATACTCGCGACCTAGCGAAAGCGCCCTGGCAGGGGCCGAAAGGAGTCGTGAGTCTGCATGTATAGGTTCAGTCGGGCGATCTATCGCGAACTGGCTGCCGAGATCGTGGAGGATCCGCATGGCGCCAATTCGCGCGCTAACCATGAGCGCGTGCTACGGGCGTGTGAGGCCGCAATCGAGCGCCTGGCGACCGACCGTCGCTACTTTGCCCACCCCTCGCGGACGCTTTTCTGCGATATCCGTGCGTACTTCCCGGTGTACTCCCAGGTTCGGGTGCTGAAGGTGATCGAGCACTATCTGGCGCTCGCCGACGAGTTTCTTGCGCGTCTGCCCCAGAACGGATTCGACGCCTACGGAAACCCGCTCCAGTGCCGCGCCAGCACGCGCAAGGGCACGCCGTGTCAGCGGATGCCACTGCCGCATAACGGCTACTGCCCGTCCCATCAACACCTGGCAGAGACCGAGGACCTAGAAGCGGCGCTGGCGGCGTAGCCTCGGCCGGAGCGGCGCTGGCGGCGTTGCGCCGCGTGGCGGAGCGGCGCTGGCGGCGTAGACCCGCGTGGCTTCCGCTTGCGAGTACGGGCCGGCCGGCGGGACCGGAGCGCCGCTGCTCCGTAGCCTAAGCCAATGCTCGTGGGCGTTGACGTCGGAGGAACGTTCACCGACGCCGTCCTGGTCCGTGGCGAGCAGCTCGTCACCGCGAAGCTGCCAAGTACCCCGCATGACCAGTCCGAAGGCGTGCTCGCGGCGATCGCGGAGGGGCTCGAGCAACTAGGAGCCTCCGCCGAGGAGTTGGTCCAGTTCGCACACGGCATGACTGTGGCGACGAACGCGCTGCTCGAAGGGAAGAGCGCCCGCACCGCCCTGATCGCCACCGAAGGCTTTACCGACCTAGTCGAGCTAGCTCGTCAGGACCGCCCCGAGCTGTATCGGCTGTGCGCCGCCCGACCTGCGCCACTGGTGGGTACCGAGCTGCGCTTCGGCGCACCCGAGCGGATGACGCCCGACGGCCCGCTGGTGGCGCTCACGCCCGAGGAGGCTGGAGTGGTCGTGGGCGAGGTGGCCCAGAGGCGACCAGAGGCCGTGGCGGTCACGCTCCTTCATTCCTACGGCCATCCGGAGCATGAGCGCCTGCTCGCGGAGGCGCTCGAAAGGGAGCTTCCGGACATACACGTCTCCCTTTCACACGAGGTCGTGGGGACCTTCCGCGAGTACGAGCGCGCAGCGACCACGGAGATTGACGCCGCCATATCACCGCTCCTCGCTCGCTATTTGGAACGACTATCCGAGCGCGCGCGCGACCGGGCCATTCCCGAGCCTTCGATCATGCAGTCAAACGGCGGTCTGATCGACCTGGCCGCCGCCGCCCGGCATGCTGCTTGGACCGTTCTCTCAGGACCCGCCGGCGGGGCTGGCGGAGCGGCGTTCGTGGCGCGCGCCTGCGGTGAGCCGGATGCTGTGTGCCTGGACATGGGCGGCACGTCGTGCGACGTGTGCGTCGTTCAGGACGGCGCCGTGCAAGAGGAGAGCTCGGGGGAGGTGGCGGGCAGGCCGATCGGATTGCCGATGCTGGCGGTCCACACGGTCGGAGCAGGCGGAGGGTCGATCGCTTGGCGAGACCCCGGCGGCGCGCTTCGGGTCGGGCCTCAGTCGGCGGGCGCGGATCCAGGCCCCGCCTGTTATGGGAGGGGCGGTACGGAACCGACCGTCACGGACGCGAACCTCGTGCTGGGCCGGCTGTCAGCAGACGCCCCGCTTGCAGGTGGGGTGGGCCTTGACCGAGCAGCGGCTGACCGGGCGGTGGGTGCACTGGCATCGGCTCTGCACATGGATCCGATCGCCTGTGCCGAGGGCATCGTGCGCGTGGCGGTAGCCGAGATGGTCAGAGCGCTGCGGGTGGTGACGGTCCACCGAGGCATCGATCCACGGCAGTTTGCCTTGATGGCATTTGGAGGTGCGGGCCCCATGCACGGCGCCGACATTGCGGACGAGTTGGGGATGAGCAAGATCCTCTGCCCGCGCCAGTCGGGCGTTTTGGCCGCGCTGGGGTTGCTGGTCTCCGACCGGCGCAGGGACGTTCAGCGGACAGTGCTGCTGAACGGCGCTGCGCTCACCGATGAGGCAATTGCAGATCGGACCGCGGAGCTTGGAGACCGGGCCCAGCGGGCCCTGGGCGACGCCCAGTCCAAGCTCGAGTGCATCTACGAGATGCGCTACCGGGGTCAGTCGTTCGAGCTACCGATCCCCTCGGCCGGGGATGTGCCCGCTCGCGAGCTCCGCGAGCGTTTCGAGGACGCGCACGCCGAGCGGTACGGGTTCAGGGACCCCGAGCAGGAGGTAGAGCTGGTGACGATCAGGGTCATTGCGTCGAATCCAGGAGCCCCGCTCCGGCTCGAGGGATCGCAGTCAGCGAAGCCGATCGAAGAAGGCCGGCGCACGGTGAGGATCGGCGGTGACGACGTCGAGGTGCCGGTGTTTCGTGGTGAACCTTCCCCGGGGGTGGTGATCGAAGGCCCAGCAGTGGTCGAACTTCGGGAATCCACCGTCCTCGTGGCACCTGAATGGACGGGTGCGGTCGACTCGACGGGGACGCTGATCCTGGAGCGGACGTGATGATCGACCCAGTCGACCTTCAGGTCCTGACCGGAGCTACGCGAGCCATTTGCGAGGAGATGGGTGCGGTGCTGATCCGATCGGCGCACTCGGCCAACATCAAGGAGCGCCGCGACGCCTCGACCGCGCTATTCGACCGGAGTGGTCAGATGGTGATGCAGGCAGAGCACATCCCGGTTCACCTCGGGGCGATGCCGGCCGCGGTTGGAGCGATCCTTGGACACGACCAGGCGCCCGATCGCATGTGGGTGCTCAATGACCCCTATGCGGGTGGCACCCACCTTCCCGACATCACCGTGATCGCACCGGTGTTCGCGGAGCGGAGGTTGATTGCGTTCGTGGTCAACCGCGCACACCACGCCGACGTCGGTGGTCGGGTTCCGGGCTCGATGCCCGCCGACAGCCGCACGCTCTCAGAGGAAGGCGTGGTGATCGCGCCCCGGGTGCTCGACGAGGCCGCCATCACGGAGCTTTCTCAGCAGATGCGCCGTCCCGAGCAGAGGCGAGCCGACCTCCGCGCGCAGATGGCCGCGGCCCGAGTAGGCGCTCGGCGCGTCCTCGAACTGGCGGACAAGGTGGGCCTGAGCATGCTTGAGGAGGCATTCGAGGCCGTCCTCGACTATGGGGAGCGCCGGACGCGGGCGTGTCTGCAGGAGCTCCCGGACGGCGAGTACGGCGCTCACGACGTGCTCGAAGCCCGCGAAGGCGAACTTGAGCTTTCGCTGGCGGCCACGGTTAGCGGCGACCAGCTCGTCCTCGACTTCACCGCCACCGCTCCGCAGCACCCCGGGAATCTGAACTGCCCGCTCGCGGTGACCCGCTCGGCCTGCTACTTCGCGGTGCGCGTGCTGACCGACCCTGACATCCCTCCGAGCGCCGGCGCGTACCGGCCGGTGAAGGTGGTGGCCCCCGAGGGATTGCTCCTCAATGCACGGCCCGGCGCCGCCGTGGCGGGGGGCAACGTCGAGACCTCCTCACGCGTGGCCGACCTGGTGCTGGCTGCGTTCGGCCGCGCCTTGGGCCAGGGGACGATGAACAACGTGACCCTGGGCGACCAGGAGATCGTGTACTACGAGACGCTCGCGGGCGGGCAGGGAGGCTGCCCGGACGCGCCGGGGCCGAGCGCCGTTCACGTGGCGATGAGCAACACGCTCAACACACCCGTCGAGGCGCTCGAGCTGGAGTTCCCTCTGCGCGTCACGCGCTACGAGGTCCGGCGCGGCTCTGGCGGCCGCGGTGCGCAGCCTGGCGGCGATGGCGTTACCCGTGAGCTCGAGGCCCTACGGCGGCTGCACTACTCGCTGATCACCGAGCGCCGGCGCCACGCACCGCCCGGAGCAGAGGGTGGCGAGCCGGGGCAGACCGGACGCAACCTGCTGGACGGAGAGGAGCTGCCGGCGAAGGCAGCGGGCGTCATGGACAGCGGGCAGCGCCTGAGGATCGAGACCCCCGGCGGCGGCGGGTACGGTGCCCCGTGATGCGCGTCGCCAGCGGGTTTGGTGCCACGTGATGCGCGTCGCCGGTGGGTATGGTGCCCCGTGATGCGCGTCGCCTTTCTGGGTCTGGGGATCATGGGATCGCGGATGGCGGCCAACCTCCACGAGGCTGGCTTTGAGTTGACCGTGTGGAACCGCACCGAGTCGAAGGCACAGGAGTTCGGCGAGCGCCATCGCTGCGACGTCGCCGACTCGCCGGCCGAGGCGGCATCGGCCGCCGAGGCGGTGGTCACGATGCTCGTCGACGGGTCCCAGGTCCGGGAGGTCCTGCTCGCCGCCGCGCCGCGAGAGGGCACCTTGTGCATCGATTGCTCGACGATTGGGCCGAGTGCCACCATCGAGATCGCTGCGGCGCTTTCCTCCGTGCGGATGATCGATGCACCGGTCACAGGCTCCTCCCCTCGAGCCGAGGACGGGACGCTGACGATCATGGTCGGTGGAGAGCCAGCGGACTTCGAGAGCGCGCGGCCGCTGCTAGAGGCGATGGGGAAACTGATCGTCCACGCCGGGCCGTTGGGTCACGGCCAGATGGTCAAGCTGATCAACAACGCCGTGGCGGCGACCAACGCCGCAGTCGTGGGCGAGGCTCTGCTGGTGGCCGCTCGCGCTGGGGTCGACCTGGACGCCCTGGGTAAGGTCATGGCGGCGGGCTCCGGGGGCTCGGCGATGCTCGAGCTCAAAGCCGAGCCGATGCGTCGGCACGACTACACCACC
Source organism: uncultured Solirubrobacterales bacterium (assembly GCA_963756965.1). Taxonomy (GTDB): domain Bacteria; phylum Actinomycetota; class Thermoleophilia; order Solirubrobacterales; family Solirubrobacteraceae; genus Palsa-465. The sequence goes on along the minus strand of CAVWPT010000007.1, from coordinate 114,483 downwards.
CTGTTCAAGCTCGAACACATGCTCAAGGACGTAGGCCTTTGCCTGGAGGAGAGTCAGCGGGTTGGGGCGCCCTTCCCGTTCGCGGCGCTGACGCTCCAGATCCTCGCCGCGGCGACCGGCCGCGGCCACGGCGAGCAGGATTTCGCGGCCCTGATTGAGCCACTGGAGGCTGCCGCCGGCATCCGGTTGTAGCCCATTCGCGGGTTCCGGCTGGATCCGGTTGTAGCCGAAAACCCCGCTCTCAGCTGGGGATTTGGGGTTTTCAAACTTCTCGCGTACAATCGCTTTCCCTGCCGCTGCGTTGCACCGGCCGGTGCGCGCGCAGGCCTCGCACGTGCATCCAGCACGCGCATCGTTTCCGATCAATAAAACCTCGTCTCACCACTGATACATGCCGATTGCTTTCAAAGAATGGGCCGTGACCGTACGGGCTCTTGCCGAGGGCGAGCAGCTCCTGACCCTGCGTAAGGGCGGGATCCGCGAGCCGGAAAAGCACTTCAAGCTCGACCATCAACGGTTCTTCCTATACCCCACCTTCGACCACCAGGCTCCTGAGCTGGTGCGCCAGTCGCACCGTCCCGAGCTGATCCGCGCCCTGGAGGAAGGCGTCTGGACCGACGATGAGCCGTCCCCAGACGCGCTCTTTCGCGGCGCTCCGGTCTCACAACCTGACCGTGTGAGGATCCGTGCCTGGGCTGAGGTCGCCGCCCACTACACGATCACGGACCGCAGGGCCGTTGACGCGCTCGCTCCGTTCTATGTGTGGACCACCGACTACGCCGAGAAGCGTCTGGCGTGGAAGCGGCGCCATCCGCTGCACGTGATCCTGCTAAGGACATACCGGATCCCTCGGCCCGTCACGGTCCGCGTCCGCGACGAATACGGTGGCTGTCGCTCCTGGCTGGAAATTACCCGCGATCTCCCGTTCGAGGGCACCCCCGTGCTCTCCGATGAGGAGTTTGAGCGGGCGTCCGATGAGATCGCAGAGATTGCGTCGGATCGCCAGCCGGTGATGGCCTAGTCGCCCGCGGGCGGACCGCCCGTCATTCACATGCCGTGGGTCGAATCTGCCTCGCGCTCGTTCCGCGCGCGGCACGATTCCGCCTCCCGCGACGAGGCCGACCGGGTGCTGCACTCACTGGAGCTGGCGCGAGAACAGCTGAGCGAGTACTTCCCGGGGCCACTGACCGGCCTCACGGTGGTTCTACACCGGAGCACGCTGTCGCTCTCGGCGGCACGGCCGGTCCTCCCCCTGGTTTGGCTGGCGACCGCGCCGTCCGCCCGGCGCTACCTGGGCGGGTGGGCATCGGGCCAGGAGATCCACATGCTTACCCCCCGCGCATTGCGCGAGCGGGCCTCGGGGGTTCCAGGATCAATGGAGATGCTGTCGCTAACCGCCGAAGCGTTGTACGCCAGGCGGGTGGTGGCCGACAACAACCGCGACCTGCCCCGCTCCGCTGGACCGCGAAGGGCGCTCATCGAGCTCCGATGGGCGTGGCTGCTTGAGGGCGCGGCGCGCTGGTTTGCCGGCCAGACCGATCACGCCCGCCCGGCCATCGCCCGCCGATTGCACGAGGGGGGCCGACCGAGCTTTCCACCTAGCCTCAACGACGCGCTGCTGCTGGGCGGGACGGTGATCGACCTGCTGGTGCGAGAGCATGGGGAGATAGCGGCCACCACGCTGGCCTCCCGGCTTGATCGGCACGGCCCCCGCAAGGCGCTGCAGCGAGCGTTTGGGGGCACACCGCTGGTCCATATCGAGGGGGAGTGGCGATCCCACCTGGCGCGGATGGCGACGCGCGGCTAAGGGCCGGGTTTTGGCTTTGTTTTGGGGTTTGGGGGGTCTGGGGTTGGCGGGTGCGATTGTTGGCGGGGCGGTTTCGTGTGGGGAGCGGGGGTCGGTGGGGGCAGAGCTCGTAGGCCCTGGGCGGACAAAGCTGATAGCCCGCGCGCTTCCGTGGGGCAAGGGCGGATAAGCGAACGTAGCGTTCGCTTATCCGCCCTTGCCCCCGCTCGAATGGGACTCCCCCATCCGGCGCCACGCTTCCCGCCGCACCGCCCGCCGCCCATCGCCCGCCAGCGCCCCAAGCAACCGCCCCCCGCACCGCCCCCGACACCTCAGCCAAACACCTCCGTTGCGAGCCAGACAACCAGGGCGCCGAGCGCCAGCGCCGCCAGTAGGGCCGCCAGCAGCCGAAGCGGGGCCACCGTCGGCTGCGATGAATCCTCGTCGATCACCTCGGCCTGGAGCAGTACTTCTCTGGCGGTCATCGCCCCGGACTGTGGAACGAGGACATCCCGGGGGCCGGCGGCGAGGAAATCCGGGACGTCGAAGCCGGCGCTTCGCCGCAGCACGCTCGGGATCCCTTCTTCGAGCAGGAGGGACTGGATGAACTCCCCCTCCGCCTGATTCCGCGCTCCCGCCACTCGCACCAGCTCACCTTCGGCCAGCTGGGGCTTGATCTTTCTGGCCTGGCGATGTCGCTCAGACACCTGCGCTTTCGCCGCCCCCGGGATATGCCAGCGGTAGGCGGCAGGTGGGACAAAACCGCTCCCGCGAGGGATAAGAATCACCGCAGCCAGGACAGACGAGAAGTCGATCGGGCATCACTCAACCGCCAGCTCTGCCTCTGAGACCTGGCCGTCGTGGATCCGCCAGAGCCGCGCCTCCGGTACGTCGTTCTTGAGCCCGACGATCAACCAGAGGGCCTGAGGCCAGTTGGCGGCATAGGTGATGTCGGTCTGCGAAGGCTCCGGATCGGTGCGCGTGTGTGAGTGGTAGATCACGAGGTCGAGCCCGTGCTCCTCAATCTGGAGCGTCCAGAGCAGGTCCTTGCCATCGATCGTGAACCGCAGCGGGCTTGCCTCCACGTTGGTCGCCCGATGGAGCTCCACGGCGACCTCGTCGCGCACCCCGATCATGCCGCAGCACTCGTTCGGTGCCTCCAGCCGGGCATGATCGACCATGTCGTCATAGAGCTCGCGGGGGATACGCATTTTGCGCAGAGAGGTTAGGACCCGGCCACGAACGCCGCCGGAACCGCGCCCGCCGGGTCGGAGGGATTTTGGAGGACGCGGAGCAGCGTGCCATGCTGTGCCTCCGACGCCATGATCTCGGCCGCCAGTTCGACAAGGCCGGGCTCCTGGAGCTTCGAGATCGCCTCTCGGTAGGCGCTTTGGGCCATTGTCTCGGCACTCACGAGCACGCTGAGTGCGTCGGCCTGGGTCTGCGGAACCACTCCGGTGAAGCTGGAGCTTGGAGCGGGCAGGCGGCTTCCCCGAAGAGCAAGCTCGCGCTCCAGCGCGCCGACGTGTTCGCGCTCTTGGGCCAGAAATCCGCTCACCTCGGAGGCCACCACTACGTTCAGCACCCCTGATGACAGCACCCGGTCATAGGCCATGGCTAGTCGCCGCTCCAACCTGAGGAGGGTTATCAGTAGCTTCGTATCGCCGCTGGGCCTACCGGCATTTCCCGATGCGGCGACTGCCGGGCTGACCGCTCCGACGAACGTCATTCCCGTCAACAAGCCACCCAGCAGCTCGCGGCGACTGGCGGGGGCCGAGAGAGGTGCCGGACTACCCATACTCATCACCAGTCACGAGCGCCTGCGGAGCCGGGGCGCGGCCCATCTGCAGGCGCCAGACGGCCGCGTGCTGAGCCTGGTTGGCGAGGATGCCCGAAGCGGTCGCCTTGAGCGAACCGCGCACCAGCGCCGGGATCACGGCGAGATAACTCGACAGCTGGAGGCGCTCCACCTGAAGGAGCAGCTGGACGACCTCCTTCGTACCCTGCGGGTGTCCAAGGTCGTAGCTCGCCTGGGGCTGCACCGGTTGCCCGCTGACCCGCCGGACCAAGGCGAGCAGGCGGTCGGCGTGGAGCACCTCGTGACCCAGGAATTGCCGGGCCATCCTCCTTGGTGTGCCGGTGAGCAGCGGGGTCGCGGCCGTGTAGGCCGCAATCCCGTGGTACTCGACAGCCAGCAGCCGATTGAGCATTTGCGCGTCTGCGGCCGGGACTCCGGCCCGCTTAACCGGGTGACGGGAGTGGGACGAGCCGCCGCATCCGCAGACGGCGACGGCACCGACCAGCCCGGTTCCAGCTCCTACGAGCAGGCTACGTCGTGATGCCGGGCTTTCCTGCGCCGGGGAAGCGCTCACCACCAGACGGTGGCATCCAGATTCTCGATCTCGTCCACCGGGAGGGTGTAGAGGCCCGATGAGATGTACTTCCAGCCGTCGTCGGCGACGATGAAGACGACGTTGCCTTCGTCAAGCTCGCCCGCGATACGGACCGCCACGCGCGCGATAGCCCCCGATGAGACACCTGCAAACAGCCCCTCTTCCTCCAGCAGCTTGCGGGTGAAGATGATCGCGTCGCGGTTGGTGACAAAGATCTTGCGATCCAGGAGGGAGAGATCGATGATCGGTGGGATGAAGCCGTCATCCAGGGAACGCAGGCCTTGGACCGGCTCGCCCTGCATCGGCTCGGCCGCGACGATCTTGACCTGATCGCCCAGCTCCTCTTTCAGCCGGCGGCCGTTGCCCATCAGCGTGCCGCCGGTCCCCAGGCCTGCGACAAACGCCGCCACTTCGTCGAGCTCCTCCAGGATCTCCAGCGCCGTGCCGTTGTAGTGGGCCAGCGGATTAGCCTGGTTCCCGTACTGGTAGGGCATGTAGTAGGAGGCGTCGCGCTCCGCCATCTGCAGCGCTAGGTCCACCGCTCCGTTCGACCCCTTGGCGCCCTCCGAGAAGACGATCTCCGCCCCATACATCCGCAACAGCTGTGTCCGCTCGGGCGTGACGTTCTCTGGCATCACCACGGTCAGCGGATACCCCTTGCGCTTGCAGATCATCGCCAGCGAGATCCCGGTATTGCCGGATGTGGGCTCGAGGATCGTCTGACCTGGAGCGATCAGCCCTTGGTCCTCTGCGTTCTCGATCATCGCGCGGGCCACGCGATCCTTGACCGAACCGGTGGGATTGCGCGACTCGAGCTTGGCCCAGATCCGGACCCCAGGCTTGGGACTGAGCCGTTTGAGCTCGATCAGCGGCGTGTGGCCGATCGATTGGACGATGTCGCCGTACCGCCCCCCGCAGGGCTTGTTCTGGAGGCCTTCTGAGGCCATGCTTCACGAAGTATAGCGTCGAGGACTAACCGGCTACGGGACGACCGGGGTCCGGTGAAGCCCCACAAGATCCGCGCTGCGAGCGGTTCGGCTACTGGATCCTGCCGCCGGCCATCGCCGGCAGGATCACCAGCGTGTCACCGTCGCCGACCGATGTCCCTAGCCCGTCGAGCACGCGCACGTCCTCGTCGTTGAGGTACACGTTGACGTACCGGTTGAGCTCGCCGTCGGAGGCAAACAGCTGCGATTGCGTGTCGGGGTGACTCTCCGCCACCGAACGGAGGATCTCGCCGACGGATGACCCTTCGGCGGTCAGCTCCTTCTCGCCGCCTACGGCAGGCCGGAGGACCGGAGGGATACGAACCGTTGCCATGTCAGCCGGTCACCACAGCGCCCGGCGTCCAGCCCGCGCTCCTGAGCGGCAGGGATTTCATCCGGCCATCCTAGTCAGTGCGTGCCCGCGCAGAACGCCTCGTAGTCCGGAAACACGCCCATCTCCTCGTCGGAGATGGTGTCGGGATCACGTGAGCAGATCGGGCACTCAGGGTCGCGCCTGACTCGGACCTCGGTGAACGAGGCAGCCAGCGCGTCATACATGAGCAGCCTGCCGATGAGGGGGTCGCCCTGATCCAGGATCAGCTTTACCACCTCGGTGGCCTGGAGCAGTCCCATCGTCCCCGGCAGCACGCCCAGGACACCATTGGCGCCGCAGGAGGGAGCCAGCTCGGCAGGCGGCGGGACCGGGAACAGGCAGCGGTAGCACGGGCCGTCGTAGGGCTTGAACACCGACAGCTGCCCCTCAAAGCCGAGGATCGCCGCCGAGACGACGGGAATCCGCAGCCGCACCGACGCGTCATTGAGCAGATAACGGGTTGGGAAGTTGTCGAGCCCGTCGACCACGATGTCGTAGCCGGGAAGGACTTCCATGATGTTGTCCGGGCCCAGCCGCAGCGGATACTTCTCGACGTGGACATCGGGATTGAGCTCGGTGATGGTTTGCTCTGCCGAGTCCACCTTGGGAACCCCGATTCGTTCCGTGGAGTGGATGACCTGGCGCTGGAGATTTGAGACGTCGACCGCGTCGTCGTCGACGATGCCGAGGGTGCCGACCCCTGCGGCGGCGAGGTAGAGCGCAGCCGGCGAGCCGAGGCCGCCGGCGCCCAACAGCAGCACCTTGGCGTCCAGAAGCTTCTGCTGGCCTTCGGCCCCCACCTCGGGCAGGAGGAGATGGCGCGAGTAGCGCTCGCGCTGGTCCGCGCTAAGCGTGCGCGGCATCTCAACCTCGTAGCCGCGGTCCTTCCACAACGTGAATCCGCCGGTCATCGATTCGACGTGCTGATAACCGAGATCCTCGGTCAACGTGCGTGCCGCCCACGCGGACCGGTTGCCCGAGGCGCAGTAGAGGACTACATGTGCGTCCCGGTCTGGTACCGCGCCCTCAATCCGAGACTCGAAGTAGCTCTTGGGGACGTGCTTGGCTCCCGGTATGTGCCCAGCGCCCCATTCCTCGGGCTCGCGCACATCGATCAAGACCGCGCCGTTCGAAGCCTGCTCTCGCACCACCGACGGATCGACCTCGTCGATCTGGCTCTTGATCTGGCGGAGAACCTCGGCTCCGGAAGGGCTCATCGGCAAAAACTCCTAAAGGCGGTCAGCATTCAATACTTCAGTGAGTATAGCGAGCTTCTGGCCCTCCGACGCCCGCCGGGACGCGAGAATGCTGGGCCCTCCGACGCCCGCCGGGACGCGAGAAAGCCGCGGCCTCTGACTCCGCCCGGGGGCGCGGGCTCCTCACCCCAGATAAACGCCGGGGCGCCCGTGGGGGCGCCCCGGCAAAGGCCCAATCTGTCTCTGCTGCGATCGCCTGAAACTCTCGTGTAGGAGTCGGCAGGACAACTATCGGTCATCCGGCGAGAAACCGATATCGGGCCAAGACCCCATCTTGAGACCCCGCCCGCTTCTCGTCCAGGTCCTGACCATCAACCTGCTGCTGATCGCGGCTACGGTGCTGATCGGCATGGTCGCCGCTGGCTGGCGCCTGGGCAACGTCCTGCGCGGCCGGGAAGCGATCCTGCTGGGGCTTGGGGTCCTGGCGACGCTGCTCGGGAATTGGCTGCTGTTGCACCGGCGGTTCATGCCGCTCGATGACCTCATCTCGGCGATGGAGCGGCTTGATTTCTCCTTGAGCGCGCGCGATCGGACGTGGCCGATGCGCGCCGACAGCGCCGAGGTCCGCCGTCTGGGGGCTGCGTTTGAGCGCATGATCAACCGCCTGGAGGCGGAGCGCCGGCAGGCCGGCCGCGCCGTGATCCAGGCCCAGGAGCGCGAACGGCGGCGGATTGCACAGGATCTTCACGACGAGGTCAATCAGGCTCTGACCGCGGTCGCACTGCGCCTCCAGGCCTCAATCGAGCATGCCCCGGTCGAGCTTCGGCGAGAACTGTTGGAGACCAAGCGGCTGGCGGGCCAGGCGATGGATGAGCTGCTGGCGCTGGCTCGCCATCTCCGGCCGGCGGTGCTCGATGACCACGGGCTCCTGCCGGCGCTCTCCAGCCAGGTCCGCGACTTTTCCGAGCAGACCGGCATCCCGGCCGCGTTCCACGTCCGTGGATCCGTGACGTCGATGACGCCGGAGCAACAGCTGGTCGTCTACCGCGTCACCCAGGAGTCGCTGTCGAACATCGCGCAGCACGCCGACGCCAGGCACGTCGACGTGGAGCTTTCGTTTGTGGGCCGAACCGTGCTGAGGATCAGCGATGACGGGTGCGGCATCCCGGATTCGGCGCATTCGAACGGTCGCTCGGGCCTAGGCCTCTCAGGAATGCGCGAGCGAGCGCTGCTGATCGGTGGCCAGTTCAAGGTCTGGTCTGCCGGCGGCGAGGGAACGCGAGTGGAGCTACTGATCCGGCCATGACTCATACCCGCATCCTGGTCGCCGACGACCACCACATCGTGAGGTCCGGCATCCGACTGTTGCTGGACCGCCAGCCCGACCTCGAGGTCGTCGCCGAGGCCGGGGACGGGATCGAGGCAGTCGAGCGGGCGCTCGCAACCCAACCTGACGTATCGATTCTCGACGTTGCGATGCCCAAGCTGACCGGCCTCCAGGCGGCTCATCAGATCCGCTCCTACCTGCCGGACGCCCGCGTCTTGATGCTCTCGATGCACGACGACGAGCACTACCTGTTCGAGGCGCTGAAGGCGGGCGCCTCGGGGTACGTGCTGAAGGGCGAGGCAGACCAGGACCTGGTGGCGGCCATCCGTGCGGTGACGCGTGGCGACGCGTTCCTTACCAACGTGGCGGAGCGCTCCATCATCCGCAGCTGGATCGAGGAGGGGTCCACGGGCCCGGCTGGCCCGCTGACACCACGTGAGGAGGAGGTGGTGAAGCTCATCGCCGAAGCCCACACCAACGCTCAGATCGCCGAGCTGCTCCACGTCTCGGAGAAGACGGTGGAGTCCCACCGCGCCAACGTGCTGCGCAAGCTCGGGATGCGTGACCGCGTCCAGCTGGTTCGCTATGCGATCCGCAGAGGTCTCGTCGAGCCCTGAACGACGACGGGCTCACGTCCGTCATCGGGCATGAACGCAACCCGGTTACGGCCGCCGCGCTTTGCCGCGTACAGGGCCGTGTCGGCCATCTCGTACATCGGCTGAAACTCGACACCGTCGCCCAGCGCCGTGGTGACGCCGAGTGAAGCGGTCAACCGCTGTCCATCCGGAGCATCGCACGCCGCGATGGCGGCTCGCGCTTGCTCGGCAACGTGGCAAGCACTCGAGAGCTCGGCTCCGGGGAGGATCAGCAACAGCTCATCGCCGCCGATTCGGTAGAGCAGCTCGAATGAACGCAGCTCCTTGCGCAGCACGTAGGCAACCTCCTTGAGCGCAGCGTCCCCCCGCGCGTGTCCGTAGTCGTCGTTGAGCCGCTTGAAGCCGTCGATGTCGATCAGCGCCACCGAGACCGGTCGATTGCTGATCCGCGCCTGCTCTGCCACCTCCCGGAATCGGCGCTGGAGACCCTGGCGGTTGAGCAAGCCGGTGAGCGGGTCCAGGACCGCATCGCTTCGCCACCGCAGCTCGGCGGCGAGGACCGGCTGCTGGGCGGTGACGAGCGCGCCCAGAAGCACGATGATGGCGATCAGCGGCGACGGGTTGTCGCCCAAGGCGTGGTGATCAGCGATCGCGCAGGAGATGGCCAAACCCGCGGTTGCCAATCCCGCTCCGCTCAAGAACACGGGCAGCCGGAAACGAGCAGCCGCCGTCACCACTGGGATCGCCACCCACGGCAGCAGCGGGCTGTGAACTCCCCCCGTGATCTCGATCCCGGTGAGGATGACCACGGTGTGGAAGCCAATCGACGCCGCGACCAGCCGCTCAGGACTGCGGGCCCGAACGAGGAAGCGGTCCAGCAGCACCAGCGGAGCCGGCACCGCGGCGAACAGTGCCAGTGGCCACCAGCCAATCCAGGGCCCCATCACGACGACGCCGAGGCCGGCGAACAGACCCGCAAGCATGCGGGACCGCCGCACCGCGGGGCTCATCTCCGTCAAGCGGATGCGATCAGGCTTGGTTGGGCAGAGCCAGCCCCCGTTGTAAGGCTCGTCGATTTGCTGCGCTATCCCTGCTTGGTGCGCAGCTGTCCCATTTGGATGCCCGTGCATCCGTGGAGGCTCCTTTTGCTGGAGAACGAAGGTCGTAGCAATGGCCCTATCGGCTTGTAGCGATACGTACTTAAGCAATGCGCCCCGCTGCTTCGGACGTTCTTATGCAGCGTCGTTTCGGCCTAGGATGGCCTCGATGCGAGCGCCGGTTGACCACATTGCAGCGCCGCCGTTCCCGGCAAACCTACGGTGGATCAACGTGGCCATGCTGCGGATGGACCAGCAGCTCGGCCGGCCAGTGCTGATCGAGTTCTGGGACTTTTGTCGGCCCAATTCGATTCGCACATTGCCCTACCTCACGGCGTGGCACGAACGCTACGGACCGCACGGCCTTCGCGTCATCGGCGTCCACACGGCCGGGTTCGAGCCTTCCGGCGACCCGGATGCCGTGGAGGCCGCCTGCGAGAGGCTGGGCGTCCTCTACCCGGTTGCGGTAGACGTCGAGCGGGAGATCTGGGAGCGCTACGGCAACCTGGGCTGGCCCGCGCGGTATCTGTTCAACCAGCAGGGGATGCTTTTTGAGCATCACTACGGTGAGGGCGCCTACGAGGAGACGGAGCGGGCAATCCAGGATTTGCTCGGCGTGGACGGACCCACCCTTGACCCGCTGCGTCCGGAGGACGTTCCCGGCGCGGTGCTCGAGCCCCAGACGGCGGATGTGGAGGGGCCCTACTCCGGCCCGTATCGAGCTGGCGCGGTGTGGGCGGTGCTGTCCGGAGTCGGTTCAGTCACGGCGGGCACCCGCCACGTGGCCGTCGAGCATCCTGGTTGCTATGAACTGGTCCGCCACCCTCGGAGCACGGAGGGTGTTCTCCAGCTGGAGCTGAGTCCTGGGGTGAGATGTCACGCGGTGTGCTTCACACCCGGCCTGGCGGATCCAGCAGATTGACCAGCCTGGGCGGCACCGCATCATCAAGCAGCGCGCAGAAGCCAGCCCGGTAGGGGCTCTCGCTGGGGAAGCGCCCCAGAAATGCTGGCTCGTGAATCCAGCTTCCGGTGTTTATGAGCGAGGTGCCTCCACCCGCGGTCCACTCGCTTCGATCGTCCCCCGGGAGCGGGCCGGCGCGGTGGGTGTGTCCGAAGATCACATGCGGCGCTCGGACTTCAAGCCTCCTCAGGACCTCGCCGAAGCCTCGGAGGGCCGCGCGGCGCAGCTCCCCCCCTGAGAGGTCCGCCCGTAGCGGCCCGATCCCAGCTCGGTTGAGGGCTGCCACCGCCGCGCCCAGGGCTCCCGCCGCCAGCAAGCGGTGCGCTCGGCCCCCGCGGCGAGAAGACATCCGTTGCCACAGCCGTCCCTGCATCCCCGCCTCGCTGCCGGGTATCGATGGGCCCCCATGCTCGGCGATCGCGTCGATCCAGGCGTATAGCGGCGCCAGCGTGGCCTCGTAGTCCTCGGCGCTGGCCGGTCCCCGCGCGGACTGCCCAACGATTCGCGCCATCACACCGGCGCCCAGTCGCTCCAGGATCGGCATCGTCGTGTGGCGGTCGCAGTAGTGGCCGTGGGTGGCGTAGACCTCGGCGCTCAGCCAGACGCCGGGATAGACCACGGTCACGCGCTCCGAACCGAAAGCGTCGGCCACCACCGCCAGCGGCTCGCCGGGGCGCCAGTCGACTGCGGCCTGGAGCCCGAGGGGCGCCACGTTGGGCTGGATCGCGCGGCGGCGCCACCATCCTCCCAGAAGGCCGTGGTCGTGATTTCCGGGCACCAGCACAACCTCGGCGTTGCTACCCAGCGCCTCTGCCACCGCGTGGAAGACCGGCTCGGCGACGGTCAGCGCACCGCGTACCGGGCCTTGCCGGAGCTCCACAATGTCGCCCAGCAGTACCAGCCGTTCCACCTCGGGCAACCGGTCAAGTAAGCGGCCGCGGGCGGTCGGGTCACGCAGCACGTCGTGCCCGCTCCGGGCACCCAGGTGAAGGTCTGAGAGGACCAGCGTGCGCAGGCGGCCTGGGCCGTCCTACGCTGAGGCCGACGCGAGCGCGGTCCGGATCGCCTTGGGGAGCATGAAGCGAACGTCCTCCCGGATCACGTCGAGCTCCTGGATGTCCTCGGTTCCACGCGCGCGGAAGAAATCGACCAGCTGCTGGACGAGATGCTCCGGGGCGCTAGCCCCGGAAGTTATCCCGACTATGCGCTTGCCTTCCAGCCAGGCGTCCTCCACCTCGGTCTCATTGTCGATCAGGTGCGCAGGAACTCCGTGCTCACGCACCACCTCCACGAGGCGGTTTGAGTTGGAAGAGTTGCGAGAACCGATCACAAGCACCAGGTCGCAGCGGCCCGCCAGTTCCTTGACCGCGGCCTGCCGGTTGGTCGTGGCGTAGCAGATGTCTTCCGTGCGCGGGCCAAGGACGTTCGGGAAGCGCTCTCGCAAGCGCTCGATGATGTCTCTCGTCTCGTCCACGGAAAGCGTGGTCTGCGTGATGTACGCCACCTTGTCGGGATCCTCGACCTCGAGGCTGTCGACGTCTTCGGCGCTTTCGACAAGCACGATCCGGTCGGGAGCCTCTCCCATCGTGCCCTCGACCTCCTCGTGACCGGAATGGCCGATCAGCACGATTGTGTAGCCCTGAGCGGCGAACTTCTTCGCCTCGACATGAACCTTCGTGACGAGCGGACATGTCGCGTCGATTGTCGAGAGGTTCCTCCGCCGGGCCTCGGCGTGTACCTCGGGAGCAACGCCGTGCGCCGAGAACACCGCAGTTGCGCCCGACGGGATTTCGGCCGCCGAGTCGACGAAGACCGCGCCGCGGTCCCTGAGCTCGTCCACGACATGCTTGTTATGCACGATCTCCTTGCGCACGTACACGGGTGGGCCGTAGAGCTCCAAGGCGTGCTCCACCGTCTGAACGGCCCGATCGACCCCCGCGCAATAACCACGCGGGGAGGCAAGCAAAAGCGTCTGCGGAAAGGCAGGCATCGAGGACAGTGTAGGGCCCCATCTTGCCCTGACACGTGCCTTCGGGCGTGGGTAGTCTTCGCAGGAGTGGCCCAGCAGCACCTCGATCGCCTCAGCTCCACCGACGCGTCGTTCCTGCACCAGGAAGGGCCCACTTCACACATGCACATCGGTGGACTGCTGATCTTCGAGGGCCCGCCGCCTGCATTTGAGGACTTCCTTGATCACATCCGGAGTCGTCTCCACCTGGTACCGCGCTACCGCCAGAAGCTGGCAGAGCCGCCGCTTCAGAGCGGCCGTCCGCTGTGGGTCGACGACCCCACCTTCAACCTCGAATACCACGTCCGCAACACCGCCCTCCCCTCGCCTGGCACGGAAGGTCAACTGCTGCGCCTGGCGGCCCGGATCGCCTCCCAACAACTCGACCGATCCAAGCCGCTGTGGGAGTGCTGGCTGATCGAGGGTCTCGAGGACGAGCGCTTCGGGCTGATCTCAAAGACGCATCATGCTCTCGTCGACGGCGTGGCGGGTGTGGATCTGGCGACGGTGCTGTTCGATCTCGAAGAAGCGCCTCCGCCGCCGCCGACTGACCTCGAGGCTTGGCAGCCCCAGCGCGAGCCGTCTCCCGCGGAGCTGGTGGTTGCCGGGGTCCGCGGCGTGGCGAAGGCCGCGACGGAGCTGGCGGCCCGGACGCTCACAGCGGCTACCCGCCCCGACAGCTCGTTGACCCGTGCGCGTGACGCCGTCGAGGGCTTGGGAGAGATCGTATGGGCGGGGCTGAATCCCGCCCCGGAGACGCCACTGAACGTTGAGATCGGGCCCCATCGCCGGTACGCCATAGCCCGCCAGCAACTCGCCGACTATAAGCAGGTCAAGGACGTGTTCGGCGGAACGGTCAACGACGTGGTGCTGACCGTCGTATCCGGCGCGCTTGCGCGCTGGCTGCGGAAGCGGGGAGTACGCACGGAGGGGCTGGAGATGCGCGCGCTGGTTCCTGTCTCGGTCCGAGCCCGCGACGAGCGCGGAACCCTGGGGAACCAGCTGGCGGTGATGCGCGGTCCACTGCCGGTCTACATCAACGACCCTGTGGCACGCCTTCGCTTCGTCAAGAAGGCGATGGACGGGCTGAAGGAGTCAAAGCAGGCCGTGGGCGCGGCGACGCTCGCCGCGGTCAACGACCTTGCGCCCCCCACCGTTCTGGCCCAGGCAAGCCGGCTCAACTTCTCAACGCGGCTGTTCAACCTGATCGTGACCAATATTCCTGGTCCGCAACTGCCACTCTACGTGCTGGGCCGCCGGCTGGAGGACCTCTTCCCGATCGCCTTCCTGCCGAAGGGGCACGCGCTGGCGGTGGCCATCATGTCCTACAACGGCCAGATTGGCTACGGCCTCCTCGGCGACTACGACCAGCTTGCGGATATAGACCTGTTCGCCCGCGGCCTAGACCAGTCGCTGACCGAGCTACTGGAGGCTGCCGAGGCCAAAGCGGCGCCCAACGGCAAGCGTCGGACCGCCCGCTCGCCAAACGGCGGGCAAAAGACACGTGCCGACGGCGACGTCCCGATCCTGCCGCCCGCGAACGCCAGGCCGAAGCGCGGACCGGGGGCCGACATGCGGGCCAAGCGAAGCCGGCGGCCACGGACGCCGCGCCCGAGCGCGGGCGGCTAAGCCCCAGCGCGGGGTCCTAGAACCCCAGCGCGAACTTGGCGTCCTCGCTCATCCGATCGGGAGTCCACGGAGGGGAGAACGTCATCACGGGTTGAACCTCGGCTACGCCGTCCAGCTCGCCCACGAATTCCTCGATCTGCTCGGCTACCTGCGGTCCGATCGGGCATCCCGGGCTGGTCAGGCTGTACGTGATCCGGACGGTCTCGTCGTCGATCGACACGTCGTAAATCAGGCCGAGCTCGACGAAGTCGAGCCCCAGCTCGGGATCAATCACGTCCCGCAGCGCCTCGGTGACGTCGTCTACGGTGGTGGCCATCCCTCAAGTGTAGGAAAAAGGTGCCAGGTCCCTTGCGTGCGAGCGACCAGGTCGATAGGTTGCCGCGATCGTCGAGTTCGATGAGAGACGTTCGGTTCTGCGCTGCGCGGGCGACGAAGACCGCACTACTCAGGGCGCCCGTCGCCGGGCACTGGCCCGCGCGATCAAAGCTCCCGGCGATGTCGTGGCCGACCTGACCGGGTTGACCTTTGCGGACTCCTCGCTGATGCTCGACCTGGCTGCGCTGTCACGCCGCTTGCGGACTCGCGGCCGGGGGCTGAAGGTCCGGGGCCCCCAGCCGCAGATCAAGGTCCTGATTGAGCTCGTCGGGCTGCACCGTCTGCCCGGGGTCGAGCTCGAGGGCCCCTTCCCGGCTCTGGCGTAACGGCTCTCGGGCGGGGCGCGCCCGCCGCGTAAGTACGCTTGCCTCATGCTTGCGCTGGTCCTGCTCATCCTCTGGCCTGTGGCCGAGATCTACGTCGTGATCCAGGTCGCGGACGCGATTGGTGCGCTTCTTACCGCGGCCTTGCTGATCGCGAGCTGGCCGGCCGGGAGCTGGGCACTGCGCTCCCAAGGACGGGCCGCCTGGGCGCGGCTGCGTGGCGAGCTGTCCGCGCGTCGCCCCCCGGGCCACGCCGTCGTGAACGGCGCACTCGTTCTCATTGGCGGCGTGTTGCTGATCATCCCGGGATTCATCGGCGATGTGGTAGGGATCGCATTGCTACTTCCCCCCACCCGCGCCGTGGTCAGACGTGTGGCGACGCGGCGACTCGCCCGCCGCCTCCAGCGACGCGCCGGGCGCTCCCGAGGACGTGCGCGCGGCTACGACGTAGATTCCACCGCCACCGACGCCGACCAGCCAGCGCTGCACCAGTGACGGTCACCTCGGTGGCAGTCCCACGAAGCATCGCCTTCGGGTCGATCGACGACGGTATCTGGGGAGTGGCTTGGCTGACGCCGGAGCAAGAATCCGGTGCGATCGCACTCGGGACTCCAGAGCGCACGGGAATCGTCGAGGCCGCGGTTGAGGGCCACGACTCGGAGGAGGAGTGGAGGATGGTCGGAGATGGAGTGGACCTGATGCTCACCCCTGTCGGGACGGCGTCGCAGCACCCGGAGGATGGCTTTAATCAGCTGGGACGCGTGCAGGGCCGGTTTGCACTTGACGGCAAGGAGTATCCGGTTCAGTGCTTGGGGTGGCGCGCCGCCATGAGTCAGCAGGCGTCGGGAACACGGCTTGGGTCATTCAGGCAGGTGGCGGCCTGGTTTGAGCCTGGTGAGGGCCTCGCACTGCTGGCGCTGCGCCCGCAGTCGGCCCGTGGCCAGGAGGCCGATCAGCTAATGGCTGCGGTGCTGGATCTGCAGGACTCGATCGCGGTCGCGGATCCCCGCCTGTCGACGACCTACACGGGCGATGGGCGGCCTTCGCGCGCTGGACTGGAGCTGTGGATCGGCGATGAGGAGGAGGAATATCCGCGGCGCGCATCGGGCGAGGCGGTCGGCCAGCCGGTGGCCTGGGGCGTCGAGCGGCTGGAGCTCCTTGCCCAGCTGTTCAGCTGGCACTCCAGGGGAAGCGAAGGGGCGGGGGTGTACGTGATGGGGCTGGTCCGGTGAGCGGGCCCCCCATCCAGGCAATCATCAGCGACTTCGGAGGAGTGCTGACCTCCCCACTGCTTGACTCCTTCCTTGCTTTCCAGAACTCCTCGGGCATCTCGCTTGAGGCGTTGGGACGGGCGATGGCATCGGTGACCCGCGACCATGGGGCAAACCCGCTGTTCGAACTGGAGACGGGCCGGATGACCGAGCGGCGGTTCCTGGACTCGCTATCGGCGCAGCTCACCGCCGACCTGGGACGCCTGGTGGAGCTGCACGGGTTCGGCGAGCGGTATTTCGACGGCCTCGAGCCAAATCAGCAGTTGATCGACTACATGCGCCAGCTTCGTCAGCGTGGGTACCGGATGGCGATCTGCACAAACAACGTGCGTGAGTGGGAACCTCTGTGGAGGGCCAAGCTTCCGGTGGACGAGATCTTCGACGTGGTCGTCGACTCGGCGTTCGTCGGGACGCGTAAGCCAGAGCGGCAGATCTACGAAATCACGCTGGAGCGGCTGGCGGTCCCGGCCGAGGGGGCGCTGCTGATCGACGACATCGAGCTCAACTGCACCGCCGCCGCGGAGCTGGGAATCCATACGGTGTGGTTTCGCTCCACCGAGCAGGCGGTCGAGGAGATCGAAGCGGTACTCGGGGCGTCGTAGGCGCCCGCTGCGCCTAGTTGTCTACGCCCAGCCGGTCCCAGCAGTAGAGCTCCAGGCACTCACACGCCAGCTCCATGCAGCGGGCCTCCGTGAGCCAGGGCAGCACGGTGTCCAGAGCCTCCTCCTCACCGACGCCCTGGTCGAACGCCTCCTCTCCGCGGAAGCTGGCCGCGATCCTCAACGCCTCACGACGGTTCTCGCCGAGAGACCGGAACACCCCGGTGAGAAACTCCTTGTTGGGGACGGCGTGCCCGACCTCGAGCGAGGCGTGCCACGCCGCCAGCAGCGAGAGGTCGTGCTCGTCAAGGTCCGCGACGGCTTTGACGTAGTGGGACTCCAGCTCGGACTCCGGGATCTCGTCGACCCACGCGCGCACGACCTCGCTGAGGATCTGACGACGGGCCTCGCGCCCCACTGAGTCTGCGATGACCCGAATTGCGTTCTGCGGCTCGATGAAGCAGAGAGGCATCGTTGACGCCGCAGAAGGTAGGCGCCGCGTCGGACGTAACCCGATCGCGATCTAAGGGGCAGCCGAAGGGGGCCCAGGCGGCGGGTTGGTGGACAGAATCACCGACCGCCGGGGCCGCTGGGAGAAATCGAAATCCTGGGTCAGGTCCCCCAGCGCGGGCTTGGACTCACGAACGCCGGGGCGAGGATCAGGGCGGCCGTCGGTACTGGGGTCAAGCCGCTGCCCGCCAAGGAAGTCATCCTCGATGAACTTGTTGTACGCGTCGTGACTGAGGATCTGGTGGTCGATGTACCCGCGCCGGGCGTAGGGACTGATCACCAGCCCGGGCACCCTCAGCCCATACCCCTGGAAATCGACACGCGGAGGATTCACATGGTCATAGAAACCCCCCCAGTCATCCCAGGAGACAAAGATCGCCGTGCTCCGCCAGTCCGGTCCACGCATGATCGCGTTGATCAGCCCTGTGACGTAGCGCTGCCCGTCGCTGACCAGCCCCGGTGGGTGTTCGGAGACCTTGGCGTTCGGGGCGATCCACGAAACGGCCGGGAGCGTCCCGTTTGCGGCCGCGCCGTAGAAGTTGCTCAGGGATTGGATGTTGCCGAGCTCCCCGTCTTGCGATACGTCGGTGAACGATGGGAGCGGATTCCAGATCCCGGGCGTCTGCGCTGACTGCGGCACCGACGGACACGTGATCACGGTGGGGTTCTCGCAATCAGGCTCGCCGCCCTGAAAGACGTAGTAGCCCCAGCTGACCTGCTGTCTGTAGAGCAGATATGTGAGGTCGGTCCACGCGTAGTGCAGCTGCCCGTCGTTAGGCCCGCTGTAGCCGCCGTCGTCGTTCGGACTCTGCGGCGCGCCCGTGCACGAGAACGGCTGCAACGGATCGGTGCAGGAGGCTGACCACTCGGATACCAGGTAGAGATGCTGAGGCAGGCTCCACGAGGAGTCCGGCTCGAACATGTGGTCCTGAAGCACGTAGTTCCGTGCATAGGTCCAGTAGTTGGGTATCTCACGCGCGTCGTGATAGCCCATCACGTCGATGCATCTGTTGCCCGCCGGGCCGGCGGCCTGGGTGTTGCAGGGTTCGCAGCTGGGATTGTTGGGCGTGGTGCCGCAGCCAGACGCCCCCTCGGCCTGCCCGACGAATCCATCCATCTGGCCATGGTCGATGTCCGCATACGCATTCGTCCATCCGTGCGGTCCGCCGTTGTTCTGGTCTGAGGAGTCGTGGTATGGCGCCATGCAGTTGCCCGTCACCGGGTCGGACACGCACACGCCGTGCGGAATCCCGTCGGCCCCCGGATACGTTCCGAAATAGCTGTCGAACGAACGGTTCTCCTGCATGATGACCACGACGTGCTTGATCCGATGGATGTCCTTCACGTCCAGTGGGAGCGTGGGTGAGAACGACACGGCGTTGCGCGTGTTGGCCGGCATCACGACGCGAACCGTCGTCGCACCACGCTCGAAGCGATGCGGGATCGCGAAGTTCGAGGCACCGTCTAGGACCTGGTGGGCGATCGGCTGCCAGCCCCCCGGCACGAGCTGCTGAAGCTCCACCGGATCTCCTGCATGCCACGGGGACACATGGCCGCTGAACACCACCCGCTCGCCCGGTGCGACGAATGTTTGGGAGGGCTTCAGCGTGAGCTGACCGCGAACCAGCTGGGACAGCGTGGGGCTGTTGACGCCCAACGCGGTCACGTACCACTGGCGGTTTGTCCGGACAGCGTCCGGACCGAGTGTGATCAAGTAGTCGCCTCGGCGATCGGTTCGAGTCGCGAGAGTTGGGTGAAACCTGCTATCGCGCGGGGTCTTGCGCCACAGAACAACCTTCAGGCCCCCAACGCGCTTCCCGCGTACACGACCAGCGAGCGTCACTCCCTGACCCAGCTGGGACGGATCAGAGTCGGAGCTGATCGTGATCATGCGCACGACGGGCCTGCCTGGACTCGGGCGCGAGCCGCCGATCAGCCCTCCAGCGCCCGTGGGCGAAGCTGCCGCGGCGACTACCAGCCACGCGGCTAGTGCTGTGATCGCCCCCAGAACGGCAAGAAAACGGCGCATAAAACCCTCTGCCGCTCAAGGACAGCGGAGGTTCAGCTCGATAACTCCGATGCAGCACCCGAAGTTGCGGTGTCATCCGACTCCCAGCGCGCGCTGCGAGGCCTCGAGCGCCGCTGCGTCTGCACCCGAGTCCCGGGCCATTCCCATCGCCGCCCGCTGCCCACGCTCCCAGTTGTAGAGGGCCAGGTCGAGTGCCTCAAGGGGCAGTCCACAGGCCTCCGCCAGCTGGGCGGCCCGGCGCTCCAGCAGCAGCGGGTCGCCGATGCCGAGCGCGCGCTTGGCCGCCACGGTGACCTCATCAGCGCCACCCAGCATCAATGCCGCAGCACGGAGCTCGCTCACCCCCAGACGACCCAAGGTGACCAGCAGATCGAACCGGCAGGTCCGGTGCAGGCCCGGCAGCGCCAGCCGCTCGAAGGCCCTGGCGAAACGGCGTTGCGGGCTCCACGAGGGCTCGCCTCCGAACGCCACCGCCTGGGATCCCGCGCGCGCGGCCCATGCTCGGTAGGCGCGAAGCGACTCGGTCCCGCGCCGGGGTCGTGAGCCGTCCGCGGTCCGAGCGCAACGTCCTCGAGCCGCGGCAGCTCGCCGGTTTGCCAAGCGGTGCGAACCGAGCGGATGCCAACGAACGGATCGTCTTGGTCGTCGACTGGGCAGATGTACGCGATCAGAAAAGCCAGCCACGCCCGCTCCTCGACGTCTGGCCCCGAGGCGACCTCGGCGTAGAGACCCGGGGGATCCTCCTCCAGCGCCGTCAGCCTGCTCGCGGCGAATGCCAGCTCTTCGGCGAGACGCTCTGCTTCCACGCTCGATTTGAGCCCCGGGACGAGCGGCGAGCGGTAGCCGTCATCTATGGCGGTTCTCACCCTCCTGACGGTGACCCCCGCGGTCGACGGTGAGCGTGGACCGCGCTCCCGCCCACGCCGAGGCGTCTTTGAGCCCGACTCAGTCCGCGGCGCTCCGTGGGAGACGATCGGCCTCAGCTCGATGTCCTGCTCGCGCGAGCAGATTGGGCAGTTTTGGATCAGGCGATTGTGGCGGCAGAAGGTTGGCACGGATGAAGTCTGTCTGAACGCGCCAAAAAGGTGCCCGGGGGCCCGGATCCGTCCGGGTCCCCGGGAGAGTCAGGGAAGTGGGGGCGCAGTTCCCTGACCGTCAGGGGCGAGTTTCCCCGTCCCACGCTTTTGAAGCTGAAGACTCGCGAGCGCCCCTCCCAAAAGCCGCTGCAATTCTAGCTTCCCTCAAGCAATCTCGCTCAAACCATTTTTTAGGCGTAACGGAGCGTGTGACGCAAGCCTACGGGGGCGCGCCGTTTTGCGCAAACCTACCGCCCGCGAGCGCCAGGGCCGGTGAAGAACTCCTCACCGGGCCGCACCGTTCCCGCGGCCTCCGCCTCGTGGCGCAGGGTTCGGTCCGCCTCTCCGCTCCAAGCACCGACCGTCAGCCTCTCGCGATCAGCGTCCATCGGACTGCCCCCGAGGTCCTTGTTGACGATCCGCGCGCATTTGCGTCCCTCGGCGATCGCAGTGACGATCAGCGACTGTCCGATCCTTGCGTCGCCACAGGCATAGACCTTCTTCAACGACGTCCGATATGTCTGCTGGGTGCTCACGTTCCCGCGCCGGTCCAGCCCGAGATCAAGCTGCGCCACCAAGCCCTCGTGCTCGGGATGCTCGAACCCGATCGCGATCAGCGCCAGATCGGCTTCGAGGACGAACTCGCTTCCGGGCACCGGCGTCAGGTCACGGGAGGACGTCCCGGTGACCTGGCGCGCGTATACGTGGCTCAGCGCACCGTCCTTGCCGCCGAATCCGGTGACCTCGGTGCCCCACCTCCGCCGTCCCCCTTCCTCCAGCGCATATGTCATCGGCGTGCGCTTGGGTGGAAGTGGCCAGGGGTGCCTGGGGTCATGTCCGTGCTCGGGCAGGGCGGCGTAGACATCGAGCATGATCACGCTGCGGGCTGCCTCGCGATGGGAGTTGGAGATGCAATCCATCCCCGTATCACCACCCCCGATGACAATCACCCGCTTTCCCCTCGCGGCGATCTCGGTACCAGCGGCGGGAGCGCGGGACGGGCGACCCTCCTCCGCGGCAACCCAACGGTTGCGCTGGTAGAGGTAGTCCATCGCGAGGTGAATGCCCCGGAGCTGCCGGCCGGGAACATCCAGGTCCCGGGAGACGCGGGAGCCGACCGCGATGACCACGGCGTCGTGCTCTTCCACCAGCGCACGCGGGTCGATGTCGCGCCCGACGTCCTTGTTGTAGACGAACTGAACGCCTTCCTGCTCCATGAGCGCCACCCGGCGGTCGATGATCCATTTCTCGAGCTTGGCGTCGGGGACGCCGAACCGCATCAGTCCCCCGGGTCCCTCGTCGCGCTCGAAGACCGTCACATAGTGGCCACCCTTGTTGAGCTCATCGGCGACCGCCAGACCAGCCGGTCCGGACCCGATCACGGCCACTCGTTTGCTCATGTCATCCCGCCGATGGGGCGGCTCCGGCACCAGCCACCCCTCTTCGAACGCCCGCTCGGCGATCGCCATCTCGATCTGCTCGATCGTCACCGGCTCGTCGTTGATCGCCAGCACGCACGCCGATTCACAGGGCGCCGGGCAGATCCGGCCCGTGAACTCGGGGAAGTTGTTGGTCATGTGCAGCTGGTCGGATGCCTCCCTCCACTTTCCCCGGTAGACCAGGTCGTTCCAGTCAGGGATCAGGTTGCCCAGCGGACAGCCCTCGTGACAGAACGGGATGCCGCAGTCCATGCAACGTGCACCCTGCCGCCGTAGCTCGTCCTCGGGCTGAAGGTCGAAGTACTGCTTGTAGTCGTGGACCCGCTGACGTGGATCGCGCTTGTCAAAGCCGACCCGGTGGATATTCAGAAACGCGCCGAGCTCACCCATGAGGCCGTCGAGGGTACCAACCAATCCGCCAACTCCAATAGAGTCGCGGCGTGTCGGGGAGAGGAGCGAGCTGGGCGTCTGCGGCTGTCCTGGCTTGCATGCTGGTTGGGGCGGCGCCGCAAGCCACCGCCGACTCTCCTCTACAGGCCGCGATCACCGTCAAAGCGTCGCCCAGCGTCATCCACAACTTCGGACGCGTGGGGATCTCCGGCACGGTCAGCGCGGCGCCGCCCGGCAGTCAGATCAGGCTGTTCACGAGCCCCTATCCGTACGCCGCTCCCACCAAGTTCGTGACCACGACTCCCGCCGTCGACGGCTCTTACTCATTCACCGTTTCCGCGGACCGAAACACGCGCTACCGCGTGGACCTGGTCGAGCTCACTGGCACGGCCGCGAGCGCTTCAACCACCGTTGAGGTGATCGGTAGGACAATCACCACGGTCAGGGCCCTGCCGCTGGGCCGCGCTGGTGTGAGGATCCTGGTCTTTCACCCCGGTGGCCTGCACTGGGCGAGAGCGAAGGTGAGCTGGTGGTTCGCATCTGGCGATGGGAGCTTCACGCGCATCGCACCCACCCGCTCGCGGATCCTGAGCCGCTACGTGATCTCGTTCTCTACGACCATCGCCCTACCAGCCGGCCGGTTCCGCTGGCGGGCCTGCCTGCACGTCAAAGACGCAGCCGCTCTGGCCAGCCCGCGTCGACCGCCCGGATGCTCGGCGCGCGGCTATCACGGGTCCGGTCGGTTACCGTACGGGTTTCCGGGTCCGGTCGCCATCGCCCGCGCGGAGCGCTATCTGGCCGGGAGGGCGGGGCGCACCGCGTTCGCGGTCGTCGACTCGGAGGGTCGGATGTCCGGGGTGCACGAGCATTGGACGTTCGTCACTGGCAGCGTGGTGAAGGCGATGCTGCTTGTGGCCTACCTGCGCCGGCTGCACGCCATGGGACAGCACCGGGTCGACTCCTACAGCAACTCCTTCCTGTATCCGATGATCAATGTCTCTGACAACTCAGCTGCCACGCAGTGCTGGTCGATCGTGGGCGACGGCGGCCTGTACTCGGTTGCAGCCGCGGCGCAGATGACCGATTTCTCGATCTCGGGCATTTGGGCCAACGCCCAGCTCAGCGCCGCCGACCAGGCCAGGTTCTTCTTTGAGATGGATTCGCTCATCCCCAGGGAGTTCGTCGGCTACGCCCGCTTCTTACTCTCCACGATCGTCGGCTACGAGAGCTGGGGAATCCCCGCAGTCGCTCGGCCGCTCGGCTATCAGGTGTTCTTCAAGGGCGGCTGGCGCGGCACATCGCTGGGTCAACTGGTGCACCAGATCGGGCGGCTCGAGGGCCACCATCGAGCTTTCTCGATCGCCGTGATGACCGACGGCGACCCCGATATGGGCTACGGGATCAACACCATCCAGGGGGTCACCGCGGCGCTGCTGCGGTGAGGCCCTCGTCCTCCTGCGCGGCGGCCTGCTCGGCCAGCACCCGCCTGTAGTCGCGGGGCATCACCTTCACGAATCGCTCTCGAGCTCCGCGCTGCCACGACGCCAAGATGTTGCGACCTACGAGTGAACCGGTCCGCGCCACATGCTCGGCGATCAGCGCCTTGAGCTCCTCCTCGTCGGCCTCATCGAGCTCCTCCAGGTCGACCAGCTCCAGGTTGCACCGGTCGGCAAAGCCGCGAGCCTTGTCGTACACGTAGGCGACTCCGCCGCTCATCCCCGCCGCGAAGTTTCGCCCGGTCGGCCCGAGCACCACGACGCGCCCGCCGGTCATGTACTCGCAGCCGTGGTCGCCGACCCCCTCCACCACCGCGTGACAGCCTGAGTTGCGGACCGCAAACCGCTCGCCGGCTAGCCCCCGGAAGAAGGCCCTTCCTGCGGTGGCGCCATAAAGGACGGTGTTGCCGACGATCATGTTCTCCTCCGCCAGGAAGCGTGCCTTGTCCGGCGGGCGCACCGACACGATCCCACCGGAGAGTCCCTTCCCGGCGTAGTCGTTGGTTTCGCCACGCAGCGAGAAGGTCACGCCCGGAGCCAGCCAGGCGCCAAAGCTCTGGCCCGCGGATCCTGAGAAGGAGATCTCGATCGACCCCTCCGGGAGCCCGCGAATTCCCCGCTGGCGAGCGATCTCACCCGACAGGATCCCGCCGACCGTGCGGTTGACGTTGCGGACTGGGATTGGACCGAGCTTGACGGACTCGCCTGACTCGATCGCCGGTGAGCACTTGCGAAGCAGCTCCCAGTCCAGCGCGTCGTCGAGCACGGGTACCTGCGGACGGGTGTGGCAGCGTGGAGCATCCGGGGGCAGTTCCGGAGAGGAGAGCACCATCGACAGATCGACCTTGGATGCTTTCCAGTGCTCGATTGCGTCGCCGCGATCCAGGAGCTCGGTGCGTCCGATCATGTCCTGGACGCTGCGGATTCCGAGCGAGGCCATGATCTCCCGCACCTCCTCGGCTACAAGCATCAGGTAGTTCACGACCTGCTCGGGAGTCCCGCGGAACTTTCGCCGCAGCTCCGGATCCTGGGTGGCGATCCCGACCGGGCAGGTGTTCAGGTGACAGACCCGCATCATGATGCAGCCCATCGCAATCAGCGGGGCGGTCGAGAACCCGAACTCGTCGGCCCCGAGCAGCGCCGCCACGACCACGTCCCGTCCGGTCCGCATCCCCCCGTCCACCTCGACCCGTATTCGCGAGCGGAGGTCGTTGAGGAGCAGAGTCTGCTGCGTCTCGGCGAGACCGATTTCCCACGGCACGCCGGCACCGTGGATAGAGGATTGGGGTGACGCCCCCGTGCCCCCATCCATGCCTGCGATGGTCACGTGGTCGGCGTTGGCCTTCGCCACACCCGCCGCCACCGTGCCAACTCCGACCTCCGAGACGAGCTTGACCGACACTGATCCCGTGGGATTGGCGCAGCGCAGGTCGTAGATCAGCTGCTTGAGGTCCTCGATCGAATAGATGTCGTGGTGGGGCGGCGGCGAGATCAGCCCCACGCCCGGCGTGGAGTTTCGGATCTTCGCGATGTAGCCATCGACCTTGTGGCCCGGCAGCTGACCGCCCTCCCCGGGCTTGGCCCCCTGGGCCATCTTGATCTGGAGCTGATCGGAGTTGACCAGGTAGTGGATCGTCACGCCGAACCGTCCGGAGGCGACCTGCTTGATCGCCGACCGGCGCAGATCGCCGCCCGAATCAGGCACGTAGCGCGAGGGATCCTCGCCACCCTCGCCGGTATTCGAGCGTGCTCCCATCCGGTTCATGGCGATCGCCAGCGTCTCGTGCGCCTCGCGACCCAGTGCGCCAAGGCTCATCGCGCCCGTCGTGAACCGCTTGATGATCTCGGTGGCGGGCTCAACCTCCTCGAGCGGAATCGCCAGACCGGCGGGCCGAAGCTTCATCAACCCGCGCAGCAGGCCCTTACGGACGGCTACTTCGTTGACCAGCTGTGCGAATTCCCTGTAGGTGGTGCGCGGGTTGTAGCCGTTCTCCGCGGTGCCGTTGTGTGTCCCAACCGCGTGCTGGAGCTTGGCAACGGTGTCGGGGCTCCAGACGTGAAGCTCGCCGTCCCGGCGCCACTGGAGGACGCCGCCCACCGGCAGGATTTCTCGATCGGTCCGCGGATAGGCCCGGAAGTGGCGTTCCATCGCCTCGGTCGAGAGCTCCTCCAATCCGACTCCTCCGATTCGCGACGCCGTGCCCGTGAAGAACCTGTCGATGACCTCGGGATCGAGCCCCACCGCCTCGAAGATCTGCGCGCCGCAGTACGACTGGATGGTCGAGATACCCATCTTCGAGATCGTCTTGAGCAGGCCCTTGCCGATCGCCTTGACGATCCGTTTCTCGGCCTCCTCGCGATCGATGTCGGCGGGCAGCAACAAGCGGTCTGCCAGCTCGTCCAGCGACTCGAACATCACGTAGGGGTTGATCGCCGCCGCGCCGTAGCCGATCAGCGTGGCCATGTGATGGATCTCGCGTGGCTCGCCTGACTCGATCACCAGCCCGGTGCGGGTGCGAGTGCCGCGGCCGACCAGGTGCTGATGGACCGCCGCGACCGCCAGCAGTGAGGGCATCGCGACCCGCTCGGGTCCAAGGTTCCGGTCGGAGAGGATCAGTATGCTGGCGCCGTTGTCGACGTAGTTGGCCGCCTCGGCACAGAGGTCGTACAAGCGGATCTCCATCCCATCGGGGCCCTGTTCGATCGGCCACGTGATGTCCAGCGTGGCCGCGTGGAAAACATCGTGGGAGACCTGGCGAAGCTTCTCCAGCTCGTGGTTTCGCAGGATCGGCTGGTCCATCACCAGCTGGTGGGCCTGCTCGGGGATTTCCGCAAGCAGGTTCACCTCGGCGCCCACTCCGGCCTGCAGGCTCATCACGACGTTCTCACGGATCGGATCGATCGGAGGGTTGGTGACCTGCGCAAAGAGCTGCTTGAAGTAGGAGAACAGCGGGGGCTGGCGATCTGACATCACCGCCAGCGCGGCGTCGGCGCCCATGCTTGCCACCGGCTCTTCGCCTTTGGCGGCCATCGGCGCGATGATCAGCCGCAGGTCCTCCTGTGAGTAGCCGAAGGCCAGCTGCTTGGACCGCAGCGGCTCAATTCTCGGCGTCCGCGGCTCGCGCTCAGGCAAACCGTCGATGTGAACGACCGCCTTCTCGTACCACTCGCCGTAGGGCTTCCGCCGCGCGATCCGCCGTTTGAGCTCGTCGTCTTCGACGATCCGGCCTTCCTGGAGGTCGACGAGGAACAGACGGCCCGGCGCCAGGCGACCTTTGCGCTGAATGTGCTCTGGCGCAACCGTCATCACTCCGGCCTCGGACGCGAGCGTCACGAACCCCTCGGTGTCCTGAATCCAGCGGCCGGGCCGGAGACCGTTCCGGTCAAGGACGGCCCCAGCGACGCGGCCATCGGTGAACACGACCGCCGCCGGGCCGTCCCACGGCTCGATCAGGCAAGAGTGGAAGTCGTAGAAGCCCTTGATGTCCGGGTCGAGTCCCTTGCGGGTCCGGTAGGCCTCCGGGACCATCATCATCACCGCGTGCGGAATCGAACGGCCTGAGAGCACCAGCAGCTCGAGCACGTTGTCGAAGATCGCCGAGTCCGAGGCTCCGTTCTGGATGACGGGGATCACCTTGTCCAGGTTGTCGCCAAACAGCTCCGAGGCGAGCTGCGACTCCCGCGCCCGCATCCAGTTGATGTTGCCGCGCAGCGTATTGACCTCGCCGTTGTGGGCGATCATCCGGTAGGGGTGGGCGAGCTCCCAGCTGGGGAACGTGTTGGTGGAGAAGCGGGAATGCACCAGCGCCAGCCGCGAGGCCAGCCGCGGGTCCCGCAGGTCGGTGAAGTAGCGCGGCAGCTGTGGCGCCGTGAGCATCCCCTTGTAGACCATCGTGCGGCTGGAGAAGCTCGGCAGCGCCAGGTTGCCCTGGGCCTCGCGCTCGATCAGGCGCCGGATCACGTACAGCTTGCGCTCGAACGCCTCCTGATCGGGAATGTCCTCCGCCGCCTCGATCAGAACCTGGCGAATGACCGGTGATGAGAGCCTCGCGGTCTCGCCGACGTGTCGATCATCGACGGGGACGTCTCGCCACCAGATTGCGCGCTGGCCCTCCGCGTCGATCGTGTCCTCTATGAGCTGCTCAATCAGCAGCCGGCGCTCGGCGTCGGCGGGCAGATAGCACACGCCCACGCCATACCGTCCGGGTGGCGGAAGCTCCACCCCGGCCGCCGCGCCGCGCAGGAAGGCGTCCGGGATCTGCAGGAGGATGCCCGCGCCGTCGCCGGTGTTGGGGTCCGCGCCCTCGGCGCCGCGGTGCTCGAGGTTCTCTAGTGCCCCGAGTGCTTTCTCGACGACCGCGTGGCTGGCCTCTCCCCACAGCTTCGCCACGAGCGCGATGCCACACGCGTCGTGTTCGTTTTCGGGGTCGTAGAGGCCGGTGGCCCCAGGCAGGGAGGTACGTGTGGTCATAGTGAAGGGCGGGTCCTGGAAGCGGGGACGCGGCGCCGCAGCGGCGGACTGCGAAGGGTACCAACTGTTAGTGTCGCGTTAGCGGCGCGCCCGCGCGCTGGCTTTGCTGCGCGTTAGCGGCGCGCCGCCGAGCCGCTGGCCTTGCTTCGCGTTAGCGGCGCGCCCCGGCCGTGGCCTTGCGCGGCTTCTTGGAGGCGGGCTTCTTCGCTGGAGCCTTCTTCTTGGCGGGCTCTTTACCGTCGCTCTTGACTGCGGCCAGGCT
Source organism: uncultured Solirubrobacterales bacterium (assembly GCA_963756965.1). Classification (GTDB taxonomy): domain Bacteria; phylum Actinomycetota; class Thermoleophilia; order Solirubrobacterales; family Solirubrobacteraceae; genus Palsa-465. Next base: position 85,890 of record CAVWPT010000007.1, on the reverse strand, counting down.
GGCCTCCAGCGCGGCCATGAGATCCGGCGCCGCAGCCGGCTCCTCGGCTTGTGGCTGGACCGCAATCTCCTCGCCCGCCGCTTTGCGCTCAATCAGGTCGAGCACGCGATCGCGGTACTCGTCCCGGAACTCGGCGGGGTCGAAATCGCTGGACAGCGACTCGATCAGCTGCTGAGCCATTTTGAGCTCCTGGGAGGAGGCCTCAGCGTCCGCCACGGCATCGAGCTCGTCGACGCGCTCTGGCGAGAGCACCTCGTCCCCCCACAGCATCGTGGTCAGCATTAGCACCCCATCGCCGGGGCGCAGTGCACAGAGCTGCTGCTTGGAACGCAGGACCACCTTGCCGATTCCCACCTTGCTCGCCTCCTGCATCGCCTCGAGCAGCAGCCGGTACGCCTTGGCGCCGCCCGCGGTCGGTGCCAGGTAGTAGGTGTGGTCGTAGTAGATCGGATCGATCTCCTCGAGATCCACGAACTCAACGATGTCGATCGTCTTCGTAGCCTTCGGATCAAGTGCCTCAAGCTCCTCGGGCTCGATCATCACGTAGCGATCAGGGGTCAGCTCGTAGCCCTTGACGATCTCCTCGTAGGGGATCTCCTCCCCGGTCGAGGGGTCGACTCGCTTCTGCTTTATGCGGGCCCCGGTCTTGCCCGAGAGCTGGTGGAATCGCACCGTCTTCGGCGAGGTCGCCGAATACAGCTTGATGGGGACGTTGACCAGCCCAAAGCTGATCGCGCCGGACCAGATAGCGCGTGCCATACGGCTTGTATACCCGATGGCGCCGGTCGGGCAAAGCCGTGAGCGGGTTCTTGCCGTCAGGCGCGGCCACCGGATCCGTAGTAGAAGCGCCAGCCTGCGGTGCTTATGGACACCTCCCATCCCAGCTCGATCAGGCGGGCACGGAGCTCGTCCGGCTCGTAGAACACCTTGACCGCGCGGAAGCGCTCGCCGCTCCTCAGCGACCGCTCGACGGCCGGTGCCGCCGCGCCCTCGACCACGCGCTCGCGGGCAGCGACCGCCGGCAGCTCATCGATGAAGAAAACCCGGCCGCCCCGCGCCAGCATATGCCCGCATCGAGCGGCCCATCGAGCTTCCTCGCTGGGCTTGGGCGGATGAGCGAACGTATGGTTCGCTCATCCGCCCCTGCCTCCCCACCGCCACTGGATCTCACGATCTGCGTAGCGCTCACGATTAACCCCCAGTGAAGCTTCCGCCATTTCAGAAGCTCCTCGACGCCAACGGTCTGGACGTGCACCGATTCCTGGTGGCGACGGTGGGCCGTGGGGATGCGGATGACTGCTACCAGGAGACGTGGTTGGCGGCCCTACGGGGCTATCCCCGCCTGAAGAACAGCGACAACTTACGTGGATGGCTGATGACGATCGCTTACCGCAAGGCAATGGACCACCTGCGGGCGACCTCCCGTCGCGCCATTCCGGTGGCCGAGCTGCCGCAGCGGCCAGCGCCCGCGCCCGCGCTTCCAGACGACGGATTGTGGAGGCTGGTGGCGGGGCTCCCCACCAAGCAACGAGCCGCCATCGCTCTGCGGTTCGTGACCGACGCCCCCTACGCGGACATCTCGCGAATGATGGACATCAGCGAGGAAGCGGCCAGACGCAACGTCAACGCAGGCCTCAACCGACTACGAACGGAGTACGAAGCATGACCGGTATCGAGCAATTGCTGGCAAACGTGACTGGCGATCCGCCTGATATCGCCATGCGTGCGGAGGCCGCGGGCCTGCTCGACGTGGCGTACGCGACGACGGATTCGCCGGTCGGCAAGCTCCTGTTGGCCAGCACCCCGAAAGGATTGATTCGCCTGGCCTACCTGGATCAGGGCGACGAGGACGACGTACTGGAGCAGTTGGCCGTCAGGGTCTCGCCCCGCATCCTTACGGCGCCGCGCCGGCTGGACGAGCCGCGGCGCGAGCTCGACGAGTACTTCTCCGGTGGCCGCCATGAGTTCGAGCTGCCGCTCGACTGGCGCCTCGTCCGAGGCTTCGGCCGGCGGGTACTTGAAGCCACCGCCCGGATTCCGTTCGGGTCCGTGTCGACCTACAAGCAAGTGGCCACTGAGGCCGGCAGCCCGCGCGCGTCGCGAGCGGCGGGAAATGCCCTCGGCGCAAACCCCATCCCGATCATCGTCCCCTGCCACCGAATCCTCCATTCCGGCGGCGGGCTCGGTGGGTACACGGGCGGTCTGGACCGCAAGCGGGCCCTCCTGGCGATCGAGGGCCGGGTCTAAGGCCACCCCCTGGCGATCGAGGGCCGCGGGACGCGATCGAGAGGCCGGGGCTAGAACAGCCGATCCGGTGCGTCGCGACGGGTCATCTGGAGCGGCCACGAGCAGAGGCCGCCTTCGGCCGGGCAGCCGTTGCACAGGCCTCGGTGAGGAACCTCGGTGACCGCGTATTCGCCGCGAACCACGCCGGAAACCAGCTGCTCAAGTTCACGCTGAAGCCCGGCCTCGTCGGCGGCGCTGAACGAGGCCGCGACGGGCTCCTGGGGCCGTTCCAAGAACACGTGGATGACCTCGACCTGCCTGGCACCTTGGCGCAGCATTGCGAGGCCGTAGATGAGCCGCTGAGCGTGGTAGCGGCTGGCGAGGAGGGCGGAAGGATCGGCACCGTCCAGACGATCGGTCTTGTAGTCCACGACGAGAGCGGCCCCCGGCCGCTCGTGGGCCACGACGTCCAGGACGCCGGTGATCAGCGTGTCCGCGAGCAGAAAGCCAAAGGGCTGCTCACGCCGGACACCACGTGCGCGGCCCAGGCGAGCGCAGAGCTCGGACTCGGCGAAGCGCTCCAGGAGCGAGGCTATGGCGGCTCGGTCCGCAACCGGCACAGCGATCGTTTCCGGCGAAGGAACGAGGGGGCGGCGGAAATCGAGCCGCTCGAGCAGAGCATGCACAAGCGTTCCGCGCTCGGCTGCCCCCAGGCCCGACGAATGCCCCGCGGGGACGCCCTCGAGCGGTGGTAAACCAAGCACCCTCTCCACGTAGTAGCGATAGCCGCAACGCTGATACTCGGCTAGGGCGCTATAGCTGAGAGAGGCGGCGGGCGGCGGAACCGCTGAGGGAGGCTCGCGCCGAGCCAGCTCGCCGACATGAGCGGGCGCAGGCGCGCCGCCTCCGCTGGACGGCTCCTCGTCGGTCAGATCCTCGGGCCTCACAACCTTGAACCGCACCCCCTCGAAAACATCGTTTCGCTGCGCCAGCAGCTCCGCCAGCTCCGGCACGAGTGCCGGGCCGAGCCAAGTTATCGGCGCGCCGCCATTGGGCACGCCCCACTTATCGAGTTTCGCGGCTCCGCTGAAGATCAACCGCTCGCGGGCGCGGGTCGCCGCCACATAGAACAGCCGCCGCTCCTCGCGCGCCTCCGCTTCTCGCCGCTCGTCGCCGAGCTGTTCGTATGCCAGCGCGGGCTCACGCGGACCGGTGCCGGGCCGTGCGAGCCGCAGCCCCACCCGCCCATCTGACGCGATCCGCACGACATCGACTGGCCTCCACGGCGCGCGTCCCAGATCGGCCACACAGACCGTGTCGAACTCGAGCCCTTTGGCTCGGTGGATCGTCATCAGCCGCACGGCATCCAGCGCCTCGGATTCGACCGGAGCTTCGCTTTCCCGGGCGCCGCCGCCGAAGCCGGCGCCGCGGGCTCGGTGGTGCACCATCTCCAGGAATCCACGCAGGTTCGGCCCCTCGGCTGCGAGGTGCTCGCGGCCCAGGCGCATCAGCTTGCGCACGTTGGCAAGCCGCCGCTGACCTCCCGGCATCGCCAGGACCACGAGGTCGTAGCCCGTGTGTTCCAGCACCCTGTCGACGAGCTCCTCGACGCCGACGCGGCTGGCCGCGATGCGCTCATTGGCCACCCACTCCACGAACTCCCGTGCTCGCGCGCCCTCCCCGGGATCGACCTCGTCGAGCTGTCCCTCACGCAAAACCCACCATGGATCCCGTTTGCTCTCTCGCGCCGCCGCTGCGAGCAGCACGAGCGTGTCGTAGGAGACCCCGAGCAATGGCGATGCCATCACGGTGTAGACGGCCTCCTCGTCGCGAGGGTTGGCGAGCACACGCAGGTACGCGACCATGTCGACCACCTGCGGATGGGCCCAGTACCCACGGCCACCCACCAGGTACGTCGGCACCGCACGGGCTTCAAGCGCGCGTTCGTAGGCACGGAGGTCCGTCGTGGCGCGTGTCAGCACGACGATCTCGCTCGGGGCGGCGCCTCCCCCGATCAATTCGGCGACCCGACCGGCCAGGATCCTCGCCTCGGCCAACCGCCAGGGGGCACCCAGGCCGTCGGGGGCTTGGGCCCACTCTGAATCGCGGTCTGCCAGCAGCAGCTCCACGCGAGGGTCATCGATGCCGGGCTCCTCGGGGCGTCCCGCTCGCAACGGGCGATAGCCGTCGCCCAACGCAGTCGCGAATGTCCGGTTCAGCACTCCCAGGATCTCGGGCCGGGATCTGAAGTTCGTCTCGAGCGTCGCCCGGACACCCGCTTCAGCCTGGCGCTCGCCCTGACGCTCGAACAACTCCACACTGGCATGCCTAAAGCCGTAGATCGCCTGCTGGGCGTCACCGACGGTGAACAGGTTGCCGCTCGAGACCGCCTCGATCAGCTCAAGCTGAACCGCGTTGGTGTCCTGAAGCTCATCGACCATCACGCGCTGGAAGCGCTCTCGGTAGCGCTCGCGCAGGCCTTGGTCGTTACGCAAGAGCGCCAGGGCCAGCAGCTCAAGGTCCTGGAAGTCGACCCCGGAGCGCTCGTGTTTGCGCCGCTCGTAACGCTCGCCGAACAGCTCGAGCAGCCTCCCGAGCTGAGGCAGCGTCAGCCGGGCCCAGTGGGCTGCGCGAGAGGCTCGCAGTGCATCCAGCGCCTCCATGTACTGGACGCAGGCCGTCGTGGTCAGCGCGGCGCCATTCCCGGAGGGCAGGCGGAACGCATCGAGCTCCCCGGGCCAGCCCTCCGGGTCCAGCGTCTGCCTGCGCAATCGCTCCACGCGCTCGATCGCCTGGAGAACTCGAGCCGATGGCTCGGCGACCGCGCTCAGCTCGGCCAGGGCAGCCGCGGCCGCCCGTTGCAACCTCTCGCCGGCTTTCCCGTCGTGGTCCACGTCGTGCCATGCGGGAAGCGCTGGATGACGCTGCCCGCGCGAGCGCAGCTCCACGTACAGCGAGCGCACGGCGCCGCGCAGGTCGGCAAGGCCGTATGCGGCGACGACCTCGGGACCGCCGGGGCCGCGGGCCAGCTCCTCAACTGCCTCGTCGAATGCGGCATCTGCCAGCTGTCCCGCGTGGATCTCGTCCAGCACAGTGAACGCCGGGTCGATCCCGATGGCCAGCGCGTGGGTACGCAGCACGCGCGCGCAAAAGCCGTGGATGGTGGAGATGAAGGCGCCCTCCGCCGCTCGTGCGGCGTCTATCGCTCCGACCTCCCGGAGGCGCTCGCGGATGCGCTCGCGCACCTCTCCGGCTGCCTTGTCGGTGAAGGTGATCGTGAGGATCGCTGAGACATCGATCTCGTCCTCGACGACCGCGCGGACGAATCGCTCGACGAGCACCGCGGTCTTGCCGCTGCCGGCGGCGGCATCCAGGAACAGGTCGCCATCGCGACGCTCGATCGCGTGAAGTTGCTCCGGCGTCCACTCCAGGCGCTGTGGTAGGAGCTCCGCGGCACTCGCCTGCATCACTGGCTCCGGCAGATACCGGGATACCGGCAGCCGTCGCGCGAGCACGTGGACGGGCTCGGCTCGAGGCGCCCCTCCCGCAGCCGCGCTGCCAACGTCACCGCCCGCTCGGCCGCATCCGAGAGATCGGCCGCCAGCTCGTCTGGATCGCGCGCGTCGTTGGCCACCAGCTGGGCGCCAACCGGTGCTCCCCCCAAGTAGATCCCCCGCGCGCGGAGATCTCTTCCGCCCAGCGGCTGGTACAGACCTGCGACCGGCTCAAGCCCCATCAGGTCACGGACCGCGAGCATGTACAGCGCAACCTGGAGCCGGTGCTCGGCTCGCCAGTTGCTTCCTCGGTGTCCTGGTCGAGTCGCTCCGCTCTTGTAATCCCGGACGACGGCCCGTCGCCCACCGGGCTCCACGTCGACGCGGTCGATCGCGCCGCGTACCGCGACCGACTCGGCGAGGACCAGGGCGGGCAGCGACCCCTCTTCCTCCTCAAACCCGAAGCGCAGCTCGAGCTCTCGTGGCTCCCAAGCGCACCCGCATGCCGCCTCGTGCTCCAGGTAGCGGCGCAGGTCCCCTGCTATGGCCTCGGCAACCGCGCGCCGTAGCTCAACCGTTCGGCCGGGTGCCAGCCGGGGCGACAGCTCCTGGAGCTCCGCGTCCAGCGCTCTGAGTGCGTCCGGGAGCGACTCGGGCGTCACCGGCCCCCGCAGGCTTCCCAGGATCCGCTCAAGCAGGTCGTGGGCGTAGCTGCCGCGCACCAGCGGCTCGGATTCGGGCTCGAGCCGGCGCGGCTCGAGCTCACGCTCCACCAGCCATTTGAGCGGGCATTCGGCATAGCTTTCGAGCGCCCCGGCGGAGACCACTCGCGTGTGTCGCGCCGCCCGGAGCGCGGCGGAATGCAGTCGCCGGTCGGGACCCGGAGGGTCGCCGCCCGCGGGCGCCGATAGTGCAGCCAGCGACCTGGCTCGCTCGCTTTCCGTGGGCGCGTCCTCGAGCGGCCAGACCACGTCGGACAGGGACCGCCTGCGACGGCGCACCGCCCAGTCGGGGTCGAATAGCGCGCTGACGTCCGCAAGGAATGGGGAGGCGAGCTTGAGGTTCCCCTCCTCGTCCGAGGATTGATAGCTCAACACAACCTGCTCGGTGGCGCGCGACAGACAGGCGTAGAACAGGTACCGCTCGCGCGGAAGCGAGTCCTCGACAGGGCGCAGGCGGAGCCCGGTGCTGCGGGCGAGCTCCCGGCGCAGCTCGTCTGAGAGGAACGGCTCGGGCGCTGGGGTGCATGGGAAGACGCCCTCCTCCAGACCGCACACGAACACTGCCCTAAACCTGCGGGCTCGGATGGCCAGCGGATCGCTGACGAGCACGGCGCCGTCACCGAGGGGAGCGCGCGCCCGAAGCTCAAGGCCCTCCAGCAACCGGATCAGGTCTTCGCCCTCAGGCCTGTCATCCAGCTCGGCGAGCTCCGCGGGCACCTCCATCAGCCGGGACAGCGCCATCGCGTCCTGGTGCTCGCCGGCATCGAGCACTGGTGCCAGCGACCGGAAGGGAGCCGAGAGCAAGCGGCGGCCCTGCCACACCAGCTCGGCCAGCGGATCACTTGCGCGAGCTAGCGAGTCGAGCGCCTCGAGCTCAAAGCCAAGCTGTTCGCGGACTGCCTCGGCGGTGCTCAGCCCTGCGCAGCGCACGCTCAGCTCGGCGGCGTCGGCGACCTCCAGTCGCCGAAGCGCCCCCGGCGTCCGGAGGTAGTCGAGAAGATCCTGATCGGTGGCGCGCTCCCCAAGCACCGCGCAGCGCGCCAACCCGAGCAGGCCGCGACCGAGCGCCGTGTGCGAGAAGCGCAGCCGCTGCTCGCCCGCGATAGGGATCCCGGAGCGACGGAACGTCTGCTCGATTGCTCCGGTCACCGGCGGCGACCGGTAGACCACTGCGATCTCTGCCGCCGCCATCCCGGTGCGCAGGAGCCCCAGGACCTCGCTTGCGACGAGCTCGGCCTCGGCGAGCTCTCCCGCCGCCTCAAGCAGGCGGACCGCGGGCCCGGGGTTGATCCGCTCCCCTACCGGACCCTCAAACAGATGACGCTCCAGATGGTGAAGGGAGCGTCGGGATGGCTGCCCGTAGAAATCCTCGCGCGCGGGAAGCTCTAGGACCCGGTTGGCGAGCGGCGTCAGCTCCGCCACCAGCTCCGCGCCCGCGACCGTTGCCGCCCGAGCGCGCTCGAACGTGAGCGACACCATCACATCCGCCTTCACCACTCGCGCCAGCGTCTCGATCGCATCACGCTCCAGCGGCGTCAAGTCGTCGAAGCCGTAGAAGAACACGGGCTCGCCTCCCCATCTGCCAGGCGCGCCACGCAGGGCATCGAATGCCTGCCAGGCAAACAGCTCGCCGTCCACGCGTCCCAGGCGGTTGAGCGCGGCCCGGTATGCGATGCAGATCGCTGATACATCGGCCACGTATGGCCCGCGGCGTGGATCGCTGCCCGCCCAAGCGTTGAGTGCGTCCGAAAATCGCTCGGGGCTGATCATCGCGCGCGTCAGCTCCGCGATCAGATCGCCCACTGCGCTCACGAAGCCGTCCGTAGCCGCTGCCTCAGCCAGCGCGTCGAGCCGGCAAGCTTCCACGGCGCGACCGATCAGACGCTCGCGCTGAAGCGAGCTGAGCCGCGGCGCGCTGTACCCGGCGACCCGGGCGATCCTCTCGGTCAGCCCGGCGAACGTGAGCACAGACCGCAGCACGCAGCCCTGCTCGGCCAGCTCACGCGAATAATGCTCTGCATCGGCCACGTTGGGCACGACCAGCAGCGCCCCCCGGGAGGCGGCCTCGGCGTAGGCTCCGAGCACCTCGCCGGCCTTGGCCGAATTGGCTGGTCCTAGCACGAGCGTGAGCGGCATTGGCCTATGGTGGCGCGCGCCGACGACGCTTTGGCCGAACGGCGCGTCTGGGGCGCTTAGACCAGCGCAGGCTGGCGAGCGCCGGAGCGCGCCCGCGCGCGGCGGCCATCGGGCCGGGTCGGTGAGAGCAGCTCTTCGATTGAGTCGCCTATGTCCCTGGCCAGCAGATCGACGTCGGGCAGCGACTTGCGATCCGCATACACGCCGAAGTTCGCGTGACCGGCGATCGTAGTGACCCCGATCGAGACCGCATGCCGGTCGGCGAGGGGGACGATTGGATAGGCCTCCACGAGCCGACAGCCCCGCATGTACAGCGGCTCCTGGGGCCCGGGGATATTCGATACGACGAGGTTGAACGTCCGCGGGCTGGCAACCAGGCGGGTCAGGGCGCGCTGAACCGGGTGCGGGGTGTGGGCCGCGATCTTGAGCACGTTCTCGGCACCGAGCGGCTCGCCGCTGCGCTTGCGCTCTCCCATGACCTGGCTGATCTCCAGGAGCCGCAGGACCGGATCGGGCTCGTCGCATGGAAGCTCTATGAAAATGAACGAGATGCGGTTGCCCAGATCGGATTCGGTGCCCGTCTCACGAACGCTGACCGGGACCATCGCCTTGAGGCGCAGCGGAGGCTGATCGTGCTGCTGCAGGAACCGTCGCACCCCACCGCTGGCAACCGCCAGCACGACGTCATTGATCGTGGTGCCGTAGTGGGCCTTGATCGCGCGGAGGTCAGCCAGCGCGCAGCCGACCGTCCCCAGGTGGCGCAGCGGAGAGCTGTACTGGTTGAACAGGCTCTTTGGCGCGGGTGTGCTGAGAGCGTGGCCGAGCGCCAGCGCCGCGCTCCGGCCGTCACGAGCCAGGTCGCGGACGCGGCGGCGCGGCGAGGCCAGCAACGCGGCCGGTTGTCCCAGCACCGACAGCTGCTCACCAGCGCGGGCCAGCACCCCGTCGGAAAGCAGCGCCAAGCGTGACGGCGCAGGCTCAGGGCACCACTCCGCCGGTTCAATCGGGTCAGGATCAGGCTCCGGGTCCAGCATCAACGACGCAAGCTCGACGGCCGCAAGTCCGTCGACCATGCAGTGGTGCGCCTTGCCCACCACGCCGATCCGGCCGTCGTCGAGCTGCTCGGCGACCCACAGCTCCCACAGAGGCCGGGAGCGCTCCAGCTGACACGACATCGCCAGATCGACCACGCTGCGAAGGTCGGATGCCCGCGCGGCAAGCACGTGCTTGGTGATGTCGAACCGCTTGTCGTCCACCCAGCATGGGTCGTGTATCCCGAGCGGCGTCGGAGCTAGGCGCTGGCGGTAGCGAGGTGCCCGTTCCAGCCGAGCCGCCACGTGGTCACGCAGTTGATCGAAGCTCGGACGCCTGCCGTCGGTGGGGGGATCAAAGATGGCGGCCCAGCCGACGTGCATGTGCGCGGTTGGGGTCTCCGCCGCCAGGAACGACGCGTCGAGCGCGGACAAGCGAACAGGCATGCGCATCCTCTCCCTATTCGAGGTCTAGCGGCCCTCCTGGCGCGGTTCTCCCTCCGGCGTCCCACCCTAGCAACGAACCGGCGGGCGTCAAACGATTTTTTGGCCGCGCTCACGCCGCGGCGGGATGCTCCTCCTCGGGCTCCGCCTCAGGTGGCTTTGCTCCCGCCTTCGCCCACGGCTCGTCGAATTCCACCCGCCACTTTCCGTCCTCTGACTGCGCAAGCGCAAGTCGCGCGCGGAAGCTCCGGCCCGAGCGGCCCTTGAATCCTGTAACGGGCTTCTCGGTGCGTCCGGTCCGGATCAGCTCGCGGGCTACCGACACAGGAAGCTGCTTGCTGGCCTTCGACTTCCAGATGACGAAACCGCACCCAGGGTCATCCCGCGACCAGCACGAGTACCCCTTTCGGTTCTCCACGATGTCCCGCCCGCAAACCGGACAAGGCCCCAGGTTCGCCCTCGGGATGCGCACCCCCTTGAGCTTGGTATCGAGCTCACCGACAGTCGTCTCGGTGAACTTCACGATGTCGCCCATGAACGCTTCACGGGAGTCCTCGCCGGTCTCGATCCTGGCAAGACGATGCTCCCACTCTCCCGTCAGCCCCGGCGACGTGAGGGCATGCTCGCCCAGCAGCCGTATCACGTTCATGCCTTTCTCGGTCACGACCAGCGCGCGGGCGTCCCGCTCCACGTAGGCGACCTGAATGAGGCGCTCGATGATGGCCGCCCGGGTGGCCGGCGTCCCGATGCCGGAGTCCTTCATCGCCTCCCGCAGCTCCTCCTCATCGACAAGCTTGCCCGCCGTCTCCATCGCCCCGAGCAACGATCCCTCGGTGTACCGCCGCGGCGGCTTGGTCTCCTTCTCCTCGGAGGAGATCTCCTTGACAGCGACGGCCTCGCCCTGCTCCAGCCGGGGCAGATGCTGCTCGCGGCCCTCGTCATCGTCGGAGCGCGCCGCTCCATCTGCGTCAGCCACCTCGCCGTAGACCCCTCGCCATCCGGGAACCAGCATCACCTTCCCGCGTGTTCGGAAGACGTGACCACCGGCTTCGGCGGCGGTGCTCGCAACGACGGTCTCCACTCGGGTGTTCTCGAAGACGGCTTCGGGGTGGAATATCGCTAAGAAGCGTCTGACGACCAGGTCGTAGATCCGCTTGTCGTCCTCGGACATCTTGTCCACTGGGTGCCGCTCTGCCCGCGTGGGGATGATGGCGTGGTGATCGGTGACCTTGCCGTCATCGACCACCCTGGCGAGGGGAAGCACGTCAAGCCCGAGCACGTACCGTGAGGCCTCCGCGTAATCGCCCCGCTCGCCAACCAGTCGGGCGATCGGCTTTATCTCGCTGATGAGGTCGCTGGGTAGGTACCGCGAGTTTGTGCGCGGATAGGTGAGCGCGGTGTGCTCCTCGTACAGGCGCTGGGCCGCGGCAAGCGTCCGCCGCGCCGAGAACCCGTAGCGGCTGTTGGCGTCCCGCTGGAGTGAAGTCAGGTCGTAGAGCAGCGGTGGCCGCTCCTTCCGCTGCGATTTCTCTAGCTTCGCAATCTCGCCAACCTGACCCTCGCAGTCGGCCACTACCTGAGCCGCCTCGAGAGCACTCTTCAACCGAGGATTGGCCCCGGCGTGGAACCGGCCCTCGTAGACCCTGCCGGCGGGCTCTGCCGTCGGGTCGAAAGTGGCGTCCACGACCCAGTACGGCTCGGGTTTGAAGGCTCGAATCTCTTCCTCGCGCCGGGCCAGAATGGCCAGCGTCGGCGTCTGGACGCGGCCCAGCGAGACCGCGCCGTCGAACGCCGTGCGCAAGCGGATCGTGGCCGCGCGGGTCGCGTTCATGCCCACTATCCAGTCGGCCTCAGATCGTGACCGGGCCGCTTCCTCGAGCGTCTGTAGCTCAGAGCCATCACGCAGCGTGCTGAAGGCCTCCTTGATCGCGCCCGCGGTCATCGAGTTCAGCCATAGTCGCTTGACCGGCTTCTTGGAGCCAGCTTTCTCGTACAGATACGCAAAGATCAGCTCGCCCTCGCGCCCGGCGTCGCAAGCGTTGACCACGAGGTCCACGTCATCCCGAGCCAGCAGGCGCTTGATCACGTTCATCTGCTTCTTGGAGCGCTCGTCGCGCACCACCAGCTTGAATCGTTCGGGCACGATCGGAAGATCCGCCATCCGCCACTTCTTGAACCGGTCGTCGTACTCGTCGGGCTCGGCCAGTTGGACCAGGTGCCCGACGGCCCAGGTGACCACGTGGTGGGGTCCGTCGAGATAGCCCTCGCTTTTTGTGAACGCGCCCTCCAGGACGCGTCCCAGATCACGTCCAACCGATGGCTTCTCGGCGATGACCAGCGTCTTGCCCATGAGTCCGGGGAGGGTAGCGCTCAGGCCGGAGACGGCCGAAGGGCATCTCGCAGCCGTTCGGCCCGGCGACGGATGGCAGGGAGCTCCAGCTCCTGCGCCACGCTGGCGGCATCCTCGATCAGCCTCGCGGCCCGGCGTCCCGTTCCGAGCGCCTCCGCGTAATCGAGCTGAGTGTGGGCCACCCACATCGGTGCTCGCAGCTTCATGTTGGCCTCGAGAGCGCGCTCAAAGTGACGGCTGGCTTCCTCGTGGCGCCCCAGCGCCGACGCCAGCTTCCCGATGTACCGCGCGGCCGAACCCAGGCAAAGCACTCCCTGCCCGGCGACGATGTTGACGCCAGCGTGGGGCAACAGCAACTCGTATGCGCGAGCAGCCCGGTCGAGGTCGCCCAGCCCAGCGCTCAGCTCGGCGACGAGCACCACCGACGTCAGCCAGTCGCCGTCGGGCGGCAGGTTTGCGAAGTCCTCTCCGGCAAGCCTCCGGAGTTCCTGACTCGCCTCCTCGGTGCGGCCGCGCTCCATCAACAACATCGCCAATACGGCGCGCCACCCAGGACGTTCGGGATGGGCCTCCACTCTCCGTCTGACGGACGGCTCGACGTCGGCCAGGTAACCCTGCTCGCGCTTGATGACCCATCTCTGAGCCTCGTAATAGAGGGGCGCGGTCACCACCTCCGCTGGAGCGCCGGTCGCCAGGGCCTCACCTGCCGCCGCCTCCGCCCGATCGAGACGCCCATCCAGCAGCGCCAGCATCCCCTCCCAGACGGTCGCGTTCCACTGATACAGGGGCTGAAATAGGCGCTCGGCGACCTCCGTGAATCTCTTGATCTGGTCGTCCGCCGCGCCTCGATCTCCGGACTCGAGCAGGTCGACCACGAGAAACGCGCGGGCTTGGAGCTGAAGCTCGAGGTCCGCCGTCTGGGATGCGCAGTCCAACATCCGCGTCGAGCTCTCGAGCCGCTCCTTCAGGTGGGCGGCGTCCCAAAGGGCGCGCCGGCGGGCGGCGAAGGCATGGGCACGCGTCCCCGGATCGTCGGCGAGCCGATCGGCAATGCGCAACGCCTCCGCGCTGAGGTCGGGCAACCGGTCGCGCTGAGGTGAGTAATAGAGCGCGCCGCATGTCCTTGAAAGGAGGAGCACGCGATCAGCGCTCATCTCCCCAGCTGTCCTCTCCAGAGCCCGGTGAAGCAGCGCAATCACCTCGGACTCGACCACCCCGGGCTGCTGTACGTAGCGGCGGGAAGCGCCGGTCGCCGCGCGGACGAGTCCTCTGGTGTTTCCCAGCTTTTCAGCCAGCTCCGCCGCTTCTTGCATCACCCCGAGGACGAGCGCTCGCTCGCCCGCTCTGACTCGCGCCTCACCGAGCAGCAGCAGCAGCTCAAGTCGCTGCGCGTCGTCGTCGGGTCCAAAGCGCTTGAGGACGGCCAGGGCGCGCGCGTAGTGCTCTGCGGCCTCCTCATGGGCCAGCGCACCGGTTGCCCGCTGGCCCGCGTGCACGGAATAGCGGATTGCCTTCCCGGCCTCCTCCCGCCCGGCGGCAAGCGCGTAGTGCCTAGCCAGCTCACGGACCTCCGCGTGACCACCGGCCTCGAGCGCCTCTCCGACGTGCCGGTGGATGCGCATCCTGCGGGCGGCCGACATCCCCTCGTACAGGGCGGCCCGGATCGGTGCGTGAGCGAAGCTGTAGCGGCCCGGCTCTGCGTGGGACTCCATCACCACACCCGCGCCCAGAGCCTCTTCCAGGGCCTGGAGCAGCTCCTCCTCGGAAAGTCCGGCCACCTCCTCCAGCATCGCTACGTCGAAGTCGCGCCCGATCACCGACGCCACGCGGAGGCAATGAACCGTGCCGGCGTCGAGCAGATCCATCCGGTCGGCGATCATCCGTTTGACGCCTTCGGGCAGGCTGAGTTCGCTGAGAGCGGAGGCATGCGCGGTACTGAGGTCGATGCCGGCGCGAGTCAGGCTGCGCACGATCTCCTCGATGAAGAGCGGATTGCCTTCGGTCGCCCGATGGAGCGCCTGCACCAGCGGACGTGAGGGGTTCTCTCCAGTGTGGAGCCGCACCAGCTCGGCGGTTTCATCCAGATCGAGCCCCGCAATCTCCAACTGCCTTGAGAGACCATCACGGGCCAGTTCGGCCATCAGGTGTCGCAGCCCGTCGGCCTCGGCCTCGGCTCGGAAGGACACCACGATCAAGAGACGAGACACGCGAGGGGCTCGGGCCAGATGGCGAAGCAGCAGAAGCGTCCCGCGGTCGGCCCAGTGAAGGTCGTCGAGGAGCAAGAGGATCGGAGCGCGCTCGGAGAGCGCGCCGAGCAGCCCGACCACGGCCTCGAACAGGCGGTATCGCTCGGCTGCCGGGGCCCCCGACGGCGCCGGCGCAAGGTCCGGAATCCTCCGGCGGATCTCCGGGATGAGTCCGGCCAGCTCAGGTCCATAGTCGCGGACCGCACCCGCCAGCTCATCGAGATCGGCGGTGGCGAAATAGTGATGTAGGGCATCGAGGAACGCCTGGTAGGGAGCGAGGCCCTCTTCTGGTGCCCGACCCAGAAGCACCACGCTTCCCTCGGCGTGGGCCTGCTCGGCCAGCTTTCCCGCCAGGCACGTCTTGCCGATGCCCGTCTCCCCGGCCAGCGCAGCCACCCGGGCCACTCCGACCATGTCGCTCTTCGACGCCTGCGCCCACAGGCGCAGCAGCTCGCCGAGCTCATGCTGGCGGCCCACTAGCTCTCCTGGACAGCCGGCCTGAACCTCCGTCGGCAGCGCGACCGTCGCCGAGGAGGCCGATTGACCTTCGGTCAAGCGCAATGGCTCGGCTGCGCCCGGGCTCAGCACACGCTCGTACACGGCAATCGCCTCCCCCGAGGGCGAGGTTCCCAGTTCTTCGCGCATGAGCTGACGCAGCTGCTCGAATACGCGCATCGCCGCAGCCGGGTTGCCCCGTCGCGCGGCGGCCTGCATCAGCAGCAGATACCCGGATTCCCGGTATGGATCGGCGTCGACTAACGATCGCCCTGCTCGTTCGACCGAAGCCAGCTGGGCTCCGCCCAGCGCCAGCCCCGCACCGCCGACAACCTCCAGCGCCTGGAGGCGAATATCGTCGAGCTCCGCTCGGGGAGCCTCCAGCCAGCTTGCCTGGAGGCCTGGAACCAGGCCGCGCCCCGCGATGTTGAGCGGGACCTGCGCCACAGCCCAGGCGGTGCGGGGGTCGCCCCGCTCGAGCGCCAGTACGGCGCGCTGGAGCTCGACCGCGGCTGCCTCCAGGTCGATCCAGACTGGTTCCTCGAGGCTGAGCATGACCTCATCCCGGCCTGTCACGGTCCCCGGAGCCAGAGCCGACCGCACCCTAGACAGGAGGGTTCGGAGCGCCGCGTGAGCGGAGACCGGAGTAGCAGCCGGCCACAGCGCGTTGATCAACTCCTGGCGGGAGATGAGGCGGCGGCGGTTCAGCAACAGATACACGAGCAACAGCCGTGCCTGGCGTCCGCGGAGACGGTGCGCCACCTGGACGCCGTCGAGCTCCACCGACAAGCGGCCGCAAAGCTGGACCCGACTTCGCTGTTCGGGGCGCGCGGTGGGCACGGAAACGTTTTGGAAACGTATCAGCAACGGCCGTTGCCGATGCTGCCTCCATGACCGGGGGCACCCCACCAGTTTTCGGCGGGGCGCACCGAGGCAAGCCAACCACTATCGATTTGAGCGCTATGCAGACGATCGAGGAGGGACAGCGGCGGATTGCATACTGCGAGTGTGGGGCGCAACTCGTGGGCGTGACTGATCAGCTTCTGTTCGAAGCGGTGGAGGAGCACCTCGCGCATCACCATCCCGAGCTTCTCGGGGCACTTGAGCCCGAGGTGGTGCTGCAAATGGCCGAGGACGTCGGGGACTCTGCGTCGAAAGACGCCCGGGGGTAAAGACAGCACCAAAGGGGCGGCGGTGATACAGACCACCGTCCGCCCCAAGGTGCCGCCCGCTCAGCAGTTGGTGCCGGTCACTGCGCGCAAGGCCCCGAGCTGACCGGCGTGGCCTGTGCCTTCGCGCGCGCCAGCTGGGCGCTCACCTTGTCATCCGGCACGGCAAACCCACCTCCGCCGGCGCCGGTGATCGCCGCAAAGACCGTCCCGAGTACCTGGCCGCTGGAGCTGACCAGTGGGCCGCCCGAGTTGCCTGGGCGCACGAGCCCTCGGAGCGGCGTGATGCTACGCAGGATCGGGCCATTGCCGTATGCATCTTGGGTACTGACGACCTGGGTGGCGCCGATCCGTGCTGGCTGTGCGTTGAAGGGACCGTCAAGCGGGTAGCCGAGGATCGCCGCTGCCGTACCGGGGGACGGACTGGGGGCGAGCGCCAGAGCGGGCTGGCTCAGCCCTGGGACATGCAGGACCGCGATGTCGTCGTGCGAGTCGAAGGCCAGCGGCTGGGCCGGCAGGTCCGGCCCCGTCCCTCCCACCTCGACCGCGGTATCGGTCTCCCCGGCCACCACGTGCGCGTTCGTGACCACCAGGCCAGGGCCGGCCACCCAGCCGCTTCCTTCGATTCCCAGCCCGCAAGCCGTCCCGAGAATGCGCACGACGCTGGCTCGTGCTCCCCGAACCCCCGGAGCGGCAACTATCCCCCGCTGGGGCGCCGGTACCGCGGCGCCTGGACCTGTGACCGACGGCAGCGGGTCGAACCGAGCCAGCGCGTTGAGGATCGGCCCGGACGGAGGCAGGACCTCGTTGAGGGCGCGCAGGATCAACGATCGCTGGATGTCCCGGCGCAGCGGCCGCGAACCCGTGGACTGGAGCGCCACGGCGCCGACGATCCAGGCGATTCCCAGCCCCACGCAGGCGGTGAGCACGCCCCCGAGCATGCCGTCAAGCGTGCGCAATCCCGGAAAGCGCAGCGCCGTTCGTGCCCTGACGCCGATGCCCTCCAGTCCCGCGGCAAGCACCCCGCCGGCGATCAGCGCGCCGAGAAGCCCGAACAGCGGCGCGTAGCGCGACCGGTCTCCGCCCGGTAGCAGCACCGGCCCTAGTCGCGTGCCCAGGAACGCGCCGACCGCGAACCCGGCCAGTGATAAGGCGCCGACGAGGAAGCCTTGGAGGAAGCCGTAGATCGACAACAGCACAACGAACGCGACGATCACCCAGTCCACCGGTGTCATGCCGAGGAGACTAGATCCCCATTACGAAACGGCTGAGCGATCTTCTACCGTTATCGGAAGTGCGAGTAGGGCTGATGGAGGAGGCCAGAGCGGCTCATGCCTACGCAAGAGCGAGGCGTCGTCGCCTGCGGCGCCGGGCATTCCCTCTGGCGGTAGCCGCAATCGGTGCGCTCGCAGCAGGCCTGGTGGTCGGGGCGTCCCATTCCGACGCGGTGCGCACGCTGGTGAGGACATATCTGAGGGCGTGGACCCACCGCGACTATGCGCAGATGTATTCGCTGCTGGATGGATCCTCACAGAGCCAGATGACCGAGACCCAGTTCGCCGCCGCGTACCAGGCCGCGGCGCAAACCGCCACGCTCGAGGGGGTCTCATTCGTCCGGATCTCCAACCAGCGTGGCGACATGGTCCCGGTGACCACGGTGGTGAGCACCCGGATCTTCGGATCCATTTCACAAACGCTGCTCATACCGGTCGACACCCGGGGACCGCGCCCAGCCGCGCATTTCTCAAATTCACTGCTGTTCCCGGGACTCCAGGCTGGTGAGCAGCTCACCCGATCGGTCACGCTCCCGCCGCGGGCCACGCTCCTGGCCCGTAACGGGGTCCCCTTGGCCGAAGGACCGGACCGTACCTCCCCAATCCCCGATGTGGCCTCGCAGATTGCCGGCCATCTTGGGCCGATTCCCCCCGCGGATCAGGCGCTGTACGCGGCACGGGGCTATCCGCCCGACGCCAAGGTTGGGCTCAACGGCCTGGAGCGCGTGTTTCAAGTCAAGCTCGCCGGCAAGCTAGGAGGGACCCTGAGGGCCGGCAGCCGTGTCCTGGCTCAGACCGACCCGCAACCCGGCAAGGCCGTGCGGACGACCATCGACCCGACGATTGAGCGTGCCGCGGTCGCCGCGATGGGTAGCCGCTATGCGGGCATCGCTGCGATGGATCCCCGAACTGGGGCCGTGCTGGCGCTCGCGGGCGTGGCGTTCTCGGCGCTTCAGCCGCCCGGCTCGACCATGAAGATCATTACGACCACCGGCGCGCTCGAGGCCGGGATCGTCAAGCTCAGCGACACCTTCCCGATCATGACCGAGTCGGACGTCGGCGGCTTCATCCTCCACAACGCCGGCGGAGAAGCCTGCGGCGGGACGCTGCTCAACGCCTTCGCCGTCTCGTGCAACTCCGTGTTTGCGCCTCTTGGCGTCAAGCTCGGCGGAGCCCGGCTCGTCAACGTCGCCGAGCGCTTCGGGTTCAACCAGCCCCCCACGATCCCGGGCGAGGCCGAGAGCACGATCCCCTCAGCGGCGAAGATCGGCACGGACACGGATGTGGGATCCTCGGCCATCGGCCAGGGACAGGTCCAGGCGACGGCTCTCGAGATGACCGATGTGGCGGCGACGATCGCGATGGGTGGCCGCCGTCCTCTCCCCACGCTTCAGGCGGGCCAGCCTCCCCGGTTCTTCCACGTGACATCTCGTCGCGTGGCCGGCCTGATGCAGAAGATGATGATTGCGGTGGTGGAATTCGGGACCGGCACGGCGGCGCAGATCCCCGGAGTCACCGTCGCCGGAAAGACCGGTACCGCTGAGCTGGGCAATCCCTCGCTGGCGGGAAACAACCCCAGCAACACCGACGCATGGTTCGTGGGCTATGCCCCGGTCGGCGCGCCAAGAATCGTGGTCGGGGCGCTGTTTCCCAACCAAGGCGGCGGGGGTCAGACCGCCGCCCCTCCGGTCCACGACGTTATCGCGGCGGCCCTTCAGGCCCATTGAGGGCGCCGAGTGATCGCAGCGCCGCCGCCAGTCCGTTGGAGGGCGCCTACCCAAAGCGGTAATAGGCGCCCGTCACGCTCGGATGGAGGGTCCCTTCGGTCCACACCGCGATCACCGACCCGTCGGGCGTGACGCCCATGGTCAGGTCATGGGAGAGATTGCTGGCAGCGACCGATCGCGAGGCCGAGAACCGCGCGTCGCCGCGTCCACGTTCGGCCGCCCATACCCGCCCCTGATCGACCCACCCCACGAGCGCGCGCCCGCCGCCGCCGAAAGCCGCGGCTGGGGCCTGCGCCGTATCGACGGACCCCAGGCGGGAAGGTGAGGCGAACTGTCCACCGGCCCTCCGGAACGTCGCCCATACCGAGCACGAAGCTGCCTGATCGCACGCCTTCCAGACCACCACGTTCTCGCCACTTCCGTCACCGGACGCGGCGATATCTGAAATCACCATCCCGGGGTGCGGAAACGGTCGGGCCCGTGGATGCGCACCTAGATCGGCGACCACCGCCTGGGTGCGATAGCTCCCATCCGCGGCGAACCAGCTCTCGATCCACGCCAACAGAGGCTCGGAGGTCCCGGGCGCCAGCGCCAGCTCGTCCACCTCGTGCCCGCGTGGCACGCTGAACGCGGTACGAGACGACTGGGGGACAGCTGAGATCGACCCTACGGCGAGCATCACCGAGCCGGGGCCAGGACTTCCAGGCTGCGGGTCCGCCTCCGTCCAGCCGATGAACGTCCGCGCTGAGGGCAGGATCGTGGCGGCAAGGGTCCAGGGCGAGCGCTCCGCTGTGCTGAGCCGCCGAGCGGGGGCAAAGCGATCGCCACCGCCGGACTGCGCGGCCCAAACCCCTAGCTCGGTGGCTACCGCCGCCAGCAGGTGCCCTGAACCGGCGGCGATCAATCGGCCCAGGGTGAACCCGGTGAGACCGTCGACGACGGTCCGGGGCCTGCCAAAGCGACGGCCCCCGAGCGAGACCGCGCGGGCATAGCTGCAGCATCCCTGGCCGCTCGGCGCGCCGCCGGTCAGAAGCTCCAGCGTGGAGCGGTTGTATGCAAGATCAAGAACCTGCTGGGCGCCAGGGACCGCACGCGGGCGTCCGGTAGCACCTCCGGGTGCTCGCACGACAACGTAAGCCTGTGAGCTGGCCGCTACGTCCTCGTTATAGAGGGAGTAGCTGACCGCTAGAGACCCGCTTGCAGCCACAGCCAGGCGCGGCGCGCTCACGTCGGCGGGCTCCGGGCCCGCCAGCCGGAACGATCGCGTCCAGGCGGCGCTGACCGCCGGCGGTTGGGCGATCCATAGCGTCAGCAGGCCGATCGTGACGCCGAACCGTCCGCAAGGGCGGACGGCGAACCTCACAGATCGAGCGAAATGGTGCCCCAGACCCGCCGCGACGGTCCCAGGATCTCCAGCGTCAAGGGCCGGTTGTCGTAGACGGACGTGTCGAGCTTGAACAGAAGCAGCCCACCTTGGGTGGGACCAAAGCTGGCCGTCGTGTCCGAACCGGGCTCGATCGCGCCAGGGGCCAGAGTCTGCGCGGTCCAGACATACGGGTTCACCACCCGGTTGATCGGAACCGGGTAGTAGCGCTTCCCCTGCGTGTCTACGATGACGAAGTTCCTGGTCGTAGGCTCGGGCACCTTGTTCTGGTTCTTGGCCCACAGGAACACTCCGTACCAGAGCTGGTCACCCCGGAGAGACGCCAGCGCCCGCGGCACCCCGGCCACATATTGAGAGTCTTCTGTGGAGTACTGGTTCAGCGCGCGCGAAACCTCGAGCTGATAGGTGACCGGCCCCGCGTCGACGTAGACGCCGTTGTTGTCAGCGGCAGCCTCACGGTGCGTCTTGCTCTTGCACCCCGCGCTCAGGAGCGCGAGCGAGGAGATGCACGCCAGGCCAGCGAGCGATCTGGATCGGGCAATCGACGCAATGCTCACGGGGCAGGCCAGTCTATTCGACGCTCGACGCCTGGAGGGCCTCAGCGTGCAGCCACCGACGGCCGCTTTCCCCGGCCGCGCCCCTCCTCGAGGATCGTTCGCAGCCGTCTCATCGCGCGGGCGGCCTGCCGCCGCGTCCAGGCACGGCCGCCCAATGCTTCCAGCAAACGGTCGGAGGGCAACGGCGGATCGGTCTCCAGCGTGTACTTCAGCTTGGTGGTGCCGCCGGCTGAGCTGGAGAGCGTGTAGGTGCCGAGCATGCGGACCCTGTTGTACTTGCCACCTCGGCCGTGTTCGACGATCCGGTAGGGCGCATCGACCTCGGCCAGCGTCATGTCGGCCCAGGCAAAGCGGTTGAGCGGCGCCTTCACCCGGAAGCGCGCCCCCGCGCCAACGCCGCGGGAGTCCTCGCGGAGCAGCCGCCAATCGACAAGGTAATGGTCGCTGAACTCGGCGTGGTTGGCGATGTCGGACAGGTAGGAAAACACCCGCTTCCGGGGCGCCGCGATCGTCGTCTCCAGCTCGATCTCCACACGGAGATCCTATGCGCGTATGCCGCTACACGCTCGCTGCGATGCGCTAGGCGCTGCGGCTAAGCCGCGCGCTGATCGATGATCCGAATAGTGTTGCCGAACGCGGGCGTGTGCACCAGCCTGGTGGGACTGGGCTCATCCTCGATAAACCGACACAGCTCGCAGACGATCGTCTCGGGCCCACTGATGTAAACCACCTCGCCGACCAGTGGGGTGCGACGGCATCGCGAGCATTGTTCCCGGTGGGCCGTCCGCTCGTCGATGCCGCGGCGCAGCAGCGAGAGCTCCAGCTGGTCCATCTCCCGCTGGAGGTCGGAGTGCGGGTTCTGGGAGAGATCCATCGCGTGGAGATTCGGCACGGTGCGCAAGCTTCCTGCCGGGGGTTAGCGGGCCGCCGCCGACGGGTATACCGGCCCACGATCTGCCGAAAACGGCGTGGACGCCGGCGTTTGAGCGATTTCCTGCAGACAAGGATTTTTAGGAGATGTTGACGCGGGAGATCATTCGCTAACGGGCAGGAGAGACATAGGTCGGGTCTGCGGTAAGGAGTGGCTCTTCATGAAAGCTTGGATGTCCGGCAATGTTGCAGGCACCGGCACCTTCCGTTGCACGGATTGCGACTACGCCCTATCGCTCGACGCCGTCGACGAGCTTCCCACGCTGCCCAAACTGCGGGGGGACTCATTCGTGAGAGCCTCGCTGTTTACGACCGCCCCGACCACGTGGTGGACATTCCACCGGGGCGACGATCGGCCCTGGCTGGAGGACGTCCGGGAGAACCTGACCGACCCCGGTCAGTACCTGGCCTACAGGACAGACGATGAGGATGTCGTGGCCTTCGCCCTGGAGCGCGAGTGGACGCGGATCGGGCGCAGCCTGGCGGCCGACATCCGGTTCGACGACCCCACCGTCTCGCGCCGGCACGCGCTGATCGTGCGCCAGCCCGATGGCCTGCGGGTCCTTGACGACCGCAGCCTGAACGGCGTCTTCGTCAACGGCGAGCGCGTCGAGTGGAGCACGCTGACCGACGGTGACGAGATCGTCATCGGCCGCCACCGGCTCTACTTCCTGGAACTTCCGGCGATCTCCGGCGTGAGCTACACGCACCTCGCCGATACCGGCACCGCCTGAGCACTCGCGGGAAAGCCGAGCCCCTGCGGCCGAGCCGCTGGCCTATAGTCAGCCGCTCGACATGGCGGCGACGATCTCGGTCCTGTCCCAAAAAGGCGGCACGGGGAAGACGACGACAGTCCGCACGCTGACCGACGTCTTCAGGCGGATCGGGCTGGACGTCCTGCCGGTCGACCTGGACCCGCAGGGCAACCTGTCCGACTATCTGGACGTCGACCCGGACGCCACTCCGACGGTGGGCGACGTCCTCGCCGGCCGCGCCGAGCATCGAGAGGCCGTGCACGACGGGATCGTGCCGGCCAACCTGGGTCTGGCCGAGGCCGAGCTCGCGCTGGGTGGCAAGATGGGCCGCGAGCTGGCCCTCAAGAAGGCGCTGCGTGAGCTCAAGGGCGACTACGACCTCGTCCTGATCGACTGCCCGCCGTCGCTCGGCCTGCTGACCGTCAACGCGCTCGTCGCCGCCGACTACGCGCTCCTGTCCGCCGAGGCCCAGTACTTCGCCCTGCAGGGCGTCGAGCAGGCGCTGGAGGTGATTGACCTGGCCCGGGACAACCTCAACCCGGACCTCGAGTGGCTGGGCGTCGTGCTCAACATCGCCGACATGCGCACCCGCCACTCACGCGAGGCCTACGAGTCGCTCGAAGCACTTTGAGGACAAGCTGATCGAGACACCGATCAGGGCCTCGATTGCCTACGCCGAGTCGGCCGAGCGCGCCAAGTCGATCCTCGACTACCGGCCTGACCTGGGCGTCGACTACCTCGACGTGGCGGACGAATTGCTCCGCGCCTGGACCTGGAGCCGCCCCGCCGGCGGCTGGCCGCCCTACGGGAAGCTTGCCGCGGCCACCCTGCACCCGCCGGCTGAGCCGCGCACCAGACACCGGCCTAGAGCTCCGCGGACGTCGGCCCCCTGGGGCTCGAACGGCACCCGCATCACCGTAGCCCAGCTTCGGCCTCTGCTCCAGCGCCGCCGAACCGCCCCGGTCTGCTCAAACCGGCACCACACCAGCACGGTCGGGCCTGCGCCGGAGATCGTCGCCCCCAGCGCCCCCACGCTCGCGCGCCCTCTCGAGCAGCTCGGCCGAGCGGGGATAGAGGCCGGCCCGGTGCGGCTGGTGGAGCCGATCGTCGAGCCCTGCGGCGATCAGCTCCCAGTCGGTGGTGCCGAGCCCCAGCATGAGCGTCGAGGCCCGGGCCACGTTGAATGCGGCGTCGGCCAGCGGAATGGTGGCCGGCAGCACCGCCCGCGCCGTCTCCGTGTCAGCCCTCGGCCGGCACGACCAGCACCGCCTCCAGCCCCATCGGGGGCTCAAACCGGTGGTGCGGGCGCCCGAGCAGATCACGAACCCACCCTCCAGCGCCGCGGCGATGTTGTCCGGGTGACCCTCGAGCCCGGCGCCCAGCGCCAGCACGTCGGCATCCAGCTCGAACACATGGTCCGCGGCCATCAGTCCGGCCAGATCGGCGGCTGCGCTCGACCCCAGTCCGCCGTGACAGCGGGATCTCGGAGGTGATCCGAAACTCGAACGCCTCAGCGCGGTGGAGCGCGCTCGAACGCCCGCACGACCAGATTGCCGCGGCCGCGCGGGACATCGAGGTCCGTGTGCACGGCGAAGCTGCCGGTCTCCTTCACCTCCAGCTCGAGGTGGAGCGAGACAGCGCGGCGGCCAGTACGTCGAATCCGGGACCGAGATTGGCCGAGGAGGCCGGGAACCCGGACCAGCGCGTCGACGCCGCAGGGTCAACTCAATACCGCTTCCTCGATCGCGGGAAGCTCCGGCCTCGCAGGGCACCACCGCCCGCGGCGCTTCCCAGAGCCGTCTGGGGATCCTTGAGGCCGTGCCCGGTCAGCACGCATACCACCCGCCTTGCATCACCGGCGCCGTGGGCGAGCAAGCCCGGCCACGCTGGCGGCCGATGCCGGCTCGCAGAAGATTCCCTCCGCCGCGGCCAGGAAGCGGTACGCGTCCAGGATCTGCTCGTCGGTGACCGCCCTGACCTCCCGCCGGAGGCACTCATCGCGTCCATCGCATCCTCCCACCGGGCGGGATTGCCGATCCGGATCGCGCTGGCCACCGTCTCCGGGTGCTCGACGGGCGCGCCGAGCACGAGCGGCGCCGCCCCAGCCGCCTGGAAGCCGAGCATTCGCGGGCGCTGCCCGCTCTCCTTGAACCCCCGCCAGTAGGCGGTGATATTGCCGGCGTTCCCCACCGGGATGCACAGCGCGTCCAGCTCGCCTGCGAGCGCCTCGGCGATCTCGAAGGCCGCCGTCTTCTGCCCTTCGATCCGGAACTCGTTGACCGAGTTGACCAGCGCGATCGGCTGGCGGTCGGCCAGCTCACGGACCAGCACCAGCGCCTGGTCGAAGTTGCCTCGAAGCGCGACGACCTGCGCCCCGTGCATCAGCGCCTGGGCCAGCTTGCCGGCGGCGATCCGCCCCTCGGGCACGATCACCACGCCACGCAAGCCGGCGCGCGCGGCGTACGCCGCCGCCGACGCGGCGGTGTTCCCGGTGGAAGCGCAGACGATCGCCTGGGCGCCCTCCCGACGGCCGCGGACACGGCGCAGGTCATCCCCCGGTCCTTGAACGAGCCAGTGGGGTTGGCGCCCTCGATCTTCAGCCACACCTCGGCTCCCGCGCGCTCGGACAGCCGCGGAGCGGGGACAAGCGGGGTCGAGCCCTTCCTCCAGAGAGACGACGGGGTCCTCGGGACCGAAGGGCAGGCGATCGCGATAGCGCTCGATCAGCCCAGGCATCGGGCTTAGCATGGCATACTACTCAGGTGCGGAATCGGCTCGCGCCAGACTCGACAGGGCTACTTCCCCCGGGGCCGCTCGATGCTGCGCCGTGTCCACGAGGAGCATCTGGTCGGACTGCTCTACGGGCAGCGGGCGCTTGTGCATCGGAGCGCTGGCGCCGCTCAACTACGTCGGCACAAGCGAGCACTCGTACGCCAAGCTGACGCCGTTCAAGCGGCTGGTCCACACGGCGAAGGCGTTCGAGAAGATCTTCTTCGGCAGCCGGGAGGAGGCCGACGGGGTTCTTCCTACGTCAACCAGCTGCACGGGCGGTCAAGGGCAGCGCTCCCGAGGACGCGGGCGTGTTCCCAGCCGGAACTCCCTACTCGGCGATGGACCCGGCGCTGATGCTGTGGACGGTGGCGGTGATAGCCGACTCGGCTCAGTGCTTCTACGAGCTGCTGGTCCGCCGCCTGAGCGACGCTGAGCGCGAGGCACTGTGGCAGGACTACCTGCGCTTTGGCGAGCTGTTCGGCATGCCCAGCCACGAGGCGCCCGCCGACCTACGAAGCGTTCCGCTCCTATTACCGCGAGCAGCTGGCCAGCGACGAGATGTTCCTCACCGACGAGGCGCGCTACATCGGCTACGCCACCGCGTTCGAGATCCCGATGCCCGGCGATCCAGCAGCCGGGCAAGCGGGTGCACGACCTGCTGATGCTGGGCAGCCTCCCCCGCCGGGTGCGCGAGCTCTACCGACTCGATTACTCCGCCCGGCAGCAGACGGCCTTCACGCGCCGCCGCCCGGGCCATCCGGGCGGCCCGCCGTGCGACGCCGAGCGCCACTCGCCCGGGGCTGGAACACACGCTCGTTCGAAGGCGTGGCCGCGACCGAGCGGCGGCGGATCGACCGCGGGGAGCCCACGCCGCAGATCCGCGACGAGAACCCGCCGGGATCTCGCTGCCCGAGCGCCAGCCGGCGGCTTAGACGATGTCCAGCACGACCTTGCCGGTCGCGCCGCGCTCGTCGATCAGCTTGAGCGCGTCGGCGGCCCGCTCCATCGGGAAGCGCGCGCCGACGATCGGCCGAACGAAGCCCTGATCGATCAGCCGCATGATCTCGGCGCCGATCCGCTTGCGTCACCTCGGGCTTGCACATCACGTAGGCCCCCCAGCCAGCACCGATCACCTCGGTGTTGCCCAGCAGCAGCCGGTTCACCTTGACCTCGGGGATCGAGCCCTCGGTGAAGCCAACCACGACCACCCGCCGCCCTCCCGCAGCGAGCGGATGCTGTCGGTGAATCGCTCGCCGCCCGACGGGGTCCAGCACGACGTCAACGCCCCCGCCGGAGAGCTCCTTGGCCTGGTCCTTCCAGGGCCATCCGAGCGAGACGACCTCGTCGGCGCCGGCCTCCCGGGCCACCTGCTCCTTCTCGTCGCTGGAGACGACGCCGATCGTCCGGGCGCCGAGGCCCTTGGCCACCTGGAGCGAGGCGGTGCCGACGCCGCCGGCGGCGCCGTGGACGAGCACCGTTTCGCCCTCGGCCAGCCTCCCGCGGAGCTTGAGCGAGAAGTAAGCCGTGTGGTAATTGAGGACCAGCGCCGCGCCCTGGGCGAAGTCGAGCTCGTCGGGGAGCTTGAAACACATGAACTCCGGCGCCACGACCAGCTCGGCGAACGCCCCGAGCATGCAGAACGCGGCCACGCGGTCACCCTGCGCTAGACCCGCGCCTCCGGGGGCGCCGAGCGCACGATCCCGCCCACCTCACTGCCCGGGACGAACGGCAGCTCCGGCTTGAACTGGTACTGGCCGCGGGTCTGGAGAACCTCCGGGAACGAGACCCCAGCCGCGTTCGCCTCCACGACCACCCCGCGCCCCGGCGTCATCATGTGCGAGGCCTCGGGCTCAGGGATGTCGACCAGCTCCAGCGCGCTGTCAGGCCCGGTCAGCTCGGTGATCTGGATCGCGCGCAAGGCGGGGAGATCCTACTTAGCGAACTCTTCCTCCAGCACCCGGATCGCGCGCGGCGGGGCCCGAAGCGATCTCCAGGTCCCGACCTCCTGCATCGCACCGTCGAACCGCGACTCGAGCACCGGGTGGACCACCATGACCAGCCGGGCCTGGTCGCCCAGCCCTTTCTGCACGACGGACTTGACCGAGACGTCCTCGAGGCAAGCACCTCGGCCACCTGGGCCAGGACGCCGGGCTCGTCGGCCACCTCCAGGTGCAGGTAGAAGGCGGACACGACGTCCTGGACGATCTCCAGCTGTTCGTCGTGGGCGGCGTCGAGGCGGGCGGGATCATCGCGCTGATCACGTCTCCGAGCACGGCGCTCGCCGTTTGAGGCCCCCCGGCTCCCGGTCCCGGACATGGTGATCTCTGTGATCGTCTCGGACTCGACCGTCACCGCGTTGAACGGGCCCCTCAACCGAGGCCAGCGGGTGGCCGGGATAGAGAAACGCCGGGTGCACGCGGACGGAGAGTCCCTGCCCGATTCGCTCGGCCGTCCCAATCAGCTTCAGCTCCAGTCCCAGCTCGCGCGCGTACTCCAGGTCATCGGGCTGGATGTGCTCGATCCCCTCGTAGCGAACCTGATTCGACGTGGACCGGGCGTCCCGAAGGCCAGCCTGGCCAGGATCGCCATCTTGGCGGCGGCGTCCCGCCCGTCGACATCCTCGGACGGGTCGGCCTCGGCATATCCAAGCCGCTGGGCCTCGGCCAGCGTCTCCTCGAACGTGCTCCCGGTCCGGGCCATCTCGGTGAGGATGAAGTTTGTGGTGCCGTTGACGATCCCGTGGACTCGCTCGACCGGCGCTCCGGCCAGCGATTCCTGGAGCACTCGGATCACGGGGATCGACCCCGGCGACGGCGCCCTCGAACCGGAGCTGCACACCATGTTCCCGGGCCGCGTCCCAGAGCTCCTCGCCATAGCGCGAGAGCAGCTGCTTGTTGGCGGTGACGACGTGACTTCCAGACTCCATCGAGCGCATCACCCACTCACGCGCCGGCTCGATCCCCCCGATCAGCTCGACCATCAGATCCGAGCGCTCCAGGATGCTCCTCGAACGATCCATGACTCCGTGTAAGAACCCCCGAGAGCTCCGGCCGCAGCCCCGTCAGATGCGTGATGCGATCGGCCTGCTGTGGCAGCAGGCGAGCGAACGCCGAGCCGACCGTCCCGTGGCCCAGCAGGCCGACGCGAAAGACCGGCTCAGCGCTCAACCGGCCTCACTCCACGTCACGCGCGGTCAAATCGTCAAAGGTCTCCCTGCGGATTACCGCGCGAGCAGTCCCCGCCGCGGCAGAAGACCACGGGCGGGCGAGGAACGCTGTTGTAGTTGTTGGCCAGCGCATAGCCGTACGCACCGGTCGCCGGGGTCACGATCACGTCGCCTGGCGCAGGATCGGGCAGCGCAATGTCGCGGATGATCACGTCGCCGGACTCGCAATGCTTGCCCGCGAGCTTGCATCGCTCGGTCCCGCCTGCCAGCGGTCGATCGGCCACGACTGCGTGGTACGTGGCGCCGTAGAGCATTGGCCGCAGGTTGTCGGACATGCCGCCGTCGACTGAAACCCAGGTGGAGATATTTCGCTTGACCGTCTGCACCGTGTAGACCGTCACTGCCGAGTTCGCCACCAGCGCCCGTCCCGGCTCGAACAGCAGGCGCTTGTCAACACCAAGCCACTCGTGCGCGGCACTCACCACGGCGTCGATGTAATTCTCCACCTTCGGCGCTTCCTGCGTCTCGGTATAGGCAACGCCGAGGCCTCCGCCCAGGTTGTAGACGTCGAACTCCCCAAGCTCTGAGATGGCGCGTACCGCCGACCTAAAAGGTCCCAGATCAAGCAGCTGTGAGCCGATGTGGCAATGGAGCCCGACCAGGTTGAGGTGCGAGCTTGAGCTGGCGCGCGCCACAGCGTCCGGGGCGTCATCCATCGCGAAGCCGAATTTCGAGTCGGCCTGACCCGTCGAAATCGCGTGATGAGTATCGCCCGCAACATCTGGAGTCACGCGGATCAGCACTTTCTGCTCTCGCCCCAGCTCGCCCGCGTTGCGCTCCACCCGATCCAGGTCGTCGAAGGAGTCCACCACGACGTATCCAACCCCTGCATCCAGGGCCATCCGCACCTCGGCATCGGACTTGGCGTTTCCATGCAGGTAGATGCGGGTCGGGTCAAACCCGGCTCGTAGCGCCAGATGAAGCTCGCCTCCAGAGGCGACGTCGCAGGCCAGCCCTTCCTCGGCCAGCACTCGATACACAGCGCTACACGGAAAGGCCTTAGAGCCGAAAAGGACCTCGTAGTCCCGGTGTCGTGCGGCCAGCGCGTCGAGGAACGACCTCGCGCGTGCGCGGAGATCGTCCTCGGCGACCAGGTATGCGGGCGTGCCGAACTCGGCGGCCAGCTCAAGTACATCGCACCCTGCGATCTCCAGATGACCACGCTCATTGACGCGAGTCCCCGCCGGGAACACGCGTGAGAGCACTGACGCGGTGGTAGCCACGGCGCGATCATGCCACGGCGCTGGCATGATCGCTCCTATGCGACGCCACATGCGCACTGTCGTCCCCGTCCTTCCCGCGGAGAGCGGATCCGCCGAGGGCTTGGCCTACTCGCTATGGCTCCCGGGCGAGAAGGTAAAGCTACGTGGAGGCGTCGTGATCCTGCATGGCGCCGGGTCGTGCAAGGAGAACCATCACGACTTTGCCCGGGGCGCGCTCGCCGCCGGCTTTGCCGCGCTCACGTTCGACCAGCGAGGGCACGGGGGGAGCGAGGGGCCGATGGACGGTCGCGCACTGGCGGATGTGGCCGCGATGGCGGACCTGCTGAGAGCCCGCGTCGAGGTCGCCGGAGCTACCACTTGCGCTACGTGGCTCGAGCATGGGCGGATACCTGGCGATCGCTGCGGCGCATCTCGCAGGCGCGCGAGCGATCATCGCCATCTGCCCGGCAAGCGCGGAGGGTCTGACGACGCGGTCTGATGGCGGGACGCTTCGACTTTGCCGCCGACGCTCCCGCGCTCGAACGGTGCTGTCGGACAACGACGAGTTCGACGCAATCCAGCTCTTGACGATCCCGATCCTGATCCTGCATGCAGAGGGGGACGAGCAGGTGCCGGTGCAGCACTCGCGGGAGCTGGCCCAGCGCGCCGATCCGTTCCGACTGCAGGCTGATCACACTCCCCGGCGGCCACCACCGCTCGGTACAGCATGACCCCGAGTTGCGGGCTGTCAGCCTGCGGTTTTTGGACCGGGCGTTGAACCGTCAGCCACGCCCTGCGACGGGACCGGAGCCCGCGGCTTAGAGGGTCTCTAGTGCCCTAGGCGTGAGATCACGCCGCCGGCGGCGTTGGTCACCCCGGTGACCGTGCCCCCAGCAGCCGAGCCAACGTTCTGGACGGCACTTGCTGCGGACGGGCTGACGCCCTTCACCTGCCCCGCCACCCCTGACGCGGCGCCACTCACGGCCGCGCCCGCCGTGTTACCGACACCCGCGACCGTCTGTCCAAGTTGGCCGGCTAGCCGCCGGATGGCTGTGAAGGCGAGGACGAAGATCCTGACGATCCGCCGCCGAGGTTGTTCGGCGTTCCTCCGGACCCGCCGGGTCCCCGTGATGGCCCGGAACCGGGTGCTCCGCCACCACCGCCCCTCGGAGCACCGCCGGCAGTCGCCGATGCCCCGCCCGCTGCTGCCCCGACCCCCGGTCGCTCCGGGCACACCGGCCGTGACCGCGGTTACCACGGCGCCAGCGGCGCGTGAGCCCGTGGGCACCCGCGCCTGAACCGGCTGTACCGAGACAGCGGAGGGCTGATCGCCGACCTGCGGCCAGCCCTGGAAACCAACGATCGCGCTGGCCAAGACGAACATCAGCGCAGCGCCCGCAAGCAGGGTGCCTGTCGTTCCAAAACCTGCAAGGTATGCGCGAGTGGCACGCACCTAAGTCCTTATCGGCAGCTCGCGGCGGAGCTCTTAGCGCCCTTTTTCAAGAACTCTTCAGGGGGTCTGCCAACAGTCTCAGCATGGCACAGTCCTCCCGATATTCGGCCGCGACAGCGGCCTCCAGAGCCGGATGGTGCTGACGCTGTTCCTGCTCGGGCTCGTCTACGCCGTGCTGATCGGCGTCCTGATCGCGGCCGGAGCGCGGGGCGCGTTGCTCATCGGCGTCGTCGCCGGCGCTCTGTTCCTGTTCAGTTCTTCACCTCGGACAAGATCGCGCTGTCTCTCGATGGGCGCACGCGAGGTCAGCCCCGCCGCAGGCCCAGCAGCTTCACGCGATCATCGATCGGCTCTGCGTGCAGGCGAACCTGCCCAAGCCTCGCGTGGCGATCGCCGACACCGCGATGCCCAACGCCTTCGCCGTCGGCCGCTCGCCCAGACTGCGACGGTGTGCGCCACGACCGGAATCCTGCAGCTGCTCACACCGGTCGAGCTAGAGGCGGTGCTGGGACACGAGCTGACCCACGTCCAGAACCGCGACGTGATGGTCATGACGGTCGCCAGCTTCTTCGCCTCAATCGCCTCGTTCATCGTCCAGATCGGGTTCTGGTTCGGCGGGGTGTTCGACGACGAGAATGAGGGCGCGGGCGCTCTCGTTCTTGGCAGTGGTCCTGGTCTCGGCGGTGGTCTACGTGGTCTCCTGGCTCCTGCTCCAGGCGCTGTCCCGCTACCGCGAGTTCGCAGCCGATCGGGGCTCGGCGATCATCACCGGCCGGCCCAGCGCGCTGATCTCGGCGCTGCTGAAGATCAGCGGCACGATGCAGAGCGTTCCCCAGCGCGACCTTCGGGCGGCCCGGGCGAGATGGCCGCGTTCTACATCGTGCCGCCCAAGGCCAAGCAGACGGTCGCCAGCCTGTTCTCCACGCATCCGCCGCTCGAGGCCCGGATCGCCGCGCTGCAGCGCTTCGAGGCCCAGCTTCAGGGCACCGGCCGGTAGCTGCCGCGGCCAGGCATTGGCGCGCTCCCGAGAGCCGCGGCGATCGCCGCCGTGAGCTTCTACCATCCGGCCGATGGGCTTCCTGGATGTGGTCATGGGCAGGCGCAAGCTGGCGGGTCCCGCGCCGGACCGGCTGTTCGCCATCAGCACGGCCTACGTCAAGTTCGAGACCGAGCTGGGCATCACCACCGCGGCAGGGCGGCGATCGTCTTTCAGCCGCTGGCCAGCGCCGACTTCAGCTCGATCGTCAAGGACATGGAGCAGGTCGTCCAGGCCACAGCCGCCGACAGCGGGATCACGGTGCGAGACCGCCGACGACACCTACGGCTTCCGCTGGCTGATCCTTCGCGGCCAGGCTTCGACGACCTGGTGGTGGGGATCAACGCGGTCAGCAGCGTCCTCGAGGGCGGCGGCTACGGCGAACGCGTGCTGTGCGCCGTGTTCGCCTTTCGGACGAGGCCGCACAGCGGGTGTACTGGATCTACAACTACAAGCGCGGCGCCTTCTATCCGTTCGTGCCGAAGGCCCGGGGGGCGGGGGCGGGCGAGGGCGCGGGGTTTGGCGGGGCGGGCGCGGGCGGTGGCGCAGGGGGCGCAGGCGAAGACGGAGGCGGGGGCGCGGGCGAGCGTGATAACGAGCGCGAGCTCGTGCTCAAAGCCCAAATCGGCGCTGAGCTACCGGTCGAACAAGAGCTGGACCGCTGGTTTCCGCTATGGGGCATTCCGATCTGAGCCCTGATCCCAGTCGAGCCTCGTCGCTCACCGATCGCATCCGGGAGGGAGATCCTGACGCCATCTCGACCTTCCGGGAGGAGCACCTTGAGAAGATCCGTGCCTACTGCAACGTGGCGTGTACGGCTGAGCTGGTCGACGCGGCCGTGACAGCCGGATTTCTGGATTTCGTTGCACGTGTGTCCGAGCGGCGCCCAGCCGAGGATGATCTCCAGCTGGTGCTACTGCGGGCCACGAGAGCGGCCGCGGCGCCACGCATGACTGCCGAGGACGGTCAGGCCGAGTGCGCGGCGGTTCCAGAGCTCCTTGCGGCCAGAGCCAACGGCGAGCTGCCCGGGAGCGACCGGGGGCTTCAAGAGCACCTTCGCGGCTGCACGGTCTGCCAGGGCATCAGCGCGCAGATCAGCCGTGCCGTGGAAGCATTTTTATCCCCTGCCGGGACGCCCGCTCGGGCGGAAGCGCCGGCGGCGGCCGTCGCTCCGGCTGAGCCGCCGCCCGCCGCCACAGCCGCTCCTGGTTCGCCTCCCGTCAGGCCCGGCCCCGCTCAGCCGCCGCTGCCCGCCCCCACCGTTCGTCGGCGGACCGGCGGGCTCGCCGGCGCGATCAGGAAACGAATCCAACCGCCAGGATCGTGAACGGGTTGCCGCCCACGGGACCAACAGGTTCCGCAGTCGTACACCCGGACCCCATCCGGACGCAAGCGATTGAGCTCTACTGCCGGGAGCTATGCGGGTCCGACCGGGTATCGGCCGCCGTGGCTCACGTGATCGACTCCATCAGCCCGGCGGACGCTGCGGGCGGGGATGACCAGCTGCTTCGGGTGACCCGCACCGCCGCGGCACGGCAGGTGACCCCGACGGGACCTCGAGGCGCGCAGGCTGCCGAACAACGACGCGAGTGTGACCTCACACCCTCGCTGCTTTCACAGAGCGCCAACGGCGAACTGCCTCCGTCGCGCGAGTTCAAGCTCAGCAACCACCTGGACCGCTGCTTGGTTTGCCGCGCGGCCCAGGTCCGGGAAGCAAGGGCATCCCGCGCGTTCTCCGCCGTGCTCCTCATGAATGCCCCCCGCGCCGCCCTGCCCCTATCGCCTCCTCCTCCAGAGCTCGCCGCCCTGCCCCTATCGCCTCCTCCTCCAGAGCCACCCGTCGAGGCCCCAACCGAGGCGATCGTTCCCGAGCCCATACCTCCGCCAGCGGAGCGGTATCCCACGCGTCCCGCCGCGGAGCCAACCCCGGCGCTGCTCGCACCTCGTCAAAGACGTGGGTTCGCCGTCTATCCGGCCGGTCGTCCGGCCCCTTCGCCCCCGCGTCGCGGTCGCCGGCACTCTTTTGCGAACCCGATCGCGCTGCTGGCGGGCTATGCGCCGTTTCTCGTCACGCTGGCCGTGGGAGCGCTCGTCCTCGCAGGAATCGCACTCGCTATCGGAGGCGGCGGCAGCGGGCGACCGGCGGCGGCATCGCTGCCACCTCCTTCTTTGTCGTCAACCCCGCCAGCCCAGGTCGGGATCGCGGCGGTCAGGGCGTCGACGACAGGTGGTCGCGCGGCGAGCGCGCCGGCCAGCGGCGGCTCAGCGACGCCTTAGCGCCGCCGCTGAGGACGATGCGCTCAGCGCTCGCGGGGGCGCTAACTGTGGAGTCATTTTTGGTCGTATAACGACCAAAAATGAATGAACAGCGTCGCCCCCACCACGCAGCGCTCCCACCACGCACCGCCCCCCGGCGATCGGCCCGCTAACCCGGGATCAGGCCCTCGCCCTTGAACTCGGCTCGGGCCTCCTCGAGCGATGTGTCAGGCGGAGGAAGGATCAGATCGGAGGGAGCTAGATGCTCCTCCGGAACCTTCTGGGCATTCTTGCGGATGAACTCCAGTAGCTCGATTGAACACCGCGCGGAACTGGTCCTCATCCCCAGCCTCGCAGGCTGAAACCGCCTGATTGTCAAGCTCGTTCAGGACGTCCTCATCACTGGACGGCAGCTCGTACTGGCCTTCCGTGGCAATCCGGATGATCACCTAGCCTGGTCTCCCTCGGGAGCCTTCTGGGCGGGTTCGGCCGCCTGGGCGGACGCGGCGCCAGACTCCGAAGCCTTCGGCGCCTCGCCCGCGCCGAGCTCACCGGCTGTGGGTTGACTGCCGCTTCCCAGCTCCGCCTTCATCTTGTCCAGCTCGGCGTCCACCTCGGTCGAGCTGGACAACTGCTTGAGCTGGCGGTCGATGTCGTCCTCGCCCGAGCCGAGGGCGGTCAGATCTTCGAACGCTCCTGACGCCTCGAGCTCGCCGACGGCGTCAGCCCGAGCTTTCATGTTCTCGGTCTTGTCGAGCGCCCGCTGCATTGCCAGTCCGACATCGGCCATCTCTTCGCCAACGCCGGTCGCGGCCTCGGAGATCCGGACCTGCGCCTCGGCGGCCGAGTACTGCGCCTTGATGACCTCCTTCTTGGAGCGGAACTGCTCGATCTTCGCCCGCAGCTTCTGCTCGGAAGCGGTCATCTGCTCCTGCTGTTGCTCCAGCTGAGCCACCTGCTGATCCAGCGACTGAAGCTCGGTCTGGGCGACGTTCTTGCGTTCAAGCGCGGTGCGGGCGAGATCCTCCTGGCCCGCGGCCAGCGCCTGGCGCGCTTGGGTGTCGAGCTTCACGACCTGCTGCTTGATGTTCTCTTCCTGTAACTGGAGTCGCTTCTTCGAGGTGACGACGTCGGCGATCCCCTTCTTGACGTTCTGGAGCAGCTCGATCTGCTTTTGATAGCTGTACTCGAGGGTCTCTCCCGGGTCTTCGGCCCGGTCGAGCAGCTTTGAGATCTTGGACTTGACGATTGTCGACATGCGCCCGGAAAGGCCCGGCATCGCATCCTCCTTGCAGGGTTATTGGCGAGCAGGCTCAAGCGTAGCGAGGCAGCCCGGGTGGGTGGGTACGGCGACCGCGGGTGGGTGGGCTAGGGCGACCGCGGGCGGGTCGGGCTGAGCGACCGCACGCGGGCGGGCTGGGCGGGGCAGCCGGTGTCTCAGCCGGCGAGCCGGCTAACGACTCAGAGGCCGCTGGGGTGCCGGGCGTCGAAGCCGCTCGAATCGCTTACCACCGGGCGCCAGCGCGGGCCGGAGCCGGGCGGTGGGCTGGGGTCCTGCTCGGCAGACGTGTCGAAGCGGATCCCGGCTATCTCGATGAATGCGTGGGAGGGGTTCGTGTAGACCGTGATCCAGTGTCCGCGGCCCCCCTTCCCCCAGCTTTCGAACTCGGACGAGTCCATCGAGGTGCTGAGCAGTCCCGCGGCGTGCAGGACATACGAGACGGTCCCTGAGCAGTCATAGCACGAGTCGTTCCACTGGCCGTGGCCACCCGCGTAGCAGTACGGCTTGGTACGGATCTGGTTGCCCGCCCAGATCACGCGCTTGACCTGGATCGGGGCGTTCGAGGGCGCGTACGCGACGCCGCGAATGATCTTTGCCTCGTAGCCCTGAACCTCGGGTTCCGATGCTGTGCTGTGCACCGGGCCGGAGCTCATGCCGGCACCACCGGACTGTTGGCGCGAGCCTGATCCTCGGGACGCAGCCAGAGCCGTCGGCGCGCAGACCAGCGTCGCGGCCGCAAAACCGGAAGCTATGACGTGTTGAACCCGCACTCGCGCAAATCTCTCTCTGGAGCCTGCGGGGTTAGCTGTCGGGCTAGCGCTGAAAGAGCCGCGCCTCCCACGGAATCACCGCGGGATTCGCCCCAGTAACTGGGTCCCCCGCTCCGCTAGCTCGGTGGCCGGCGGATTAGGCGTCGCGGCAATATAGACAATCCATCGTGTCTTCGTCGTCAGGCAGGTTTTTCCTCGAGGCGCAGCGTGGCGCCCAAACAGCGCTGACAGGGGGTGCGCTCGATAACGTGGGCGCCCCCATGGACACGACCGTCCACCGCCGGACCGTCCCCCGCCGGACCGCCCACCGCCGGACCGTCCCCCGCCGCGGAGGAGTTCTCGGAAAGGGAGAGGCCCGCAGCCGCGGAGCGCGCGCGGCAGCCATCGCCCTCCTGGGCGCGCTCCTACTTGCCGGGTGCGGCAAGACGGTTCTGCTCCGGACCACGGTCAAGGTCGGCGGCGGCACCCCGCATGCCGCGCAGCAGATCGGCTTCCCGGCGATCGCTACCAAGAACACCACCCGCGTTGGCGGAGCGGACCCCGTGGCCGATGCGGCAGGCGTTGCACTGGCCGTCTATCCGTCCCAGGGCAGGGGCACGCACCCGCAGGTGGTGACGATTGCTCCGACCGAGAACTGGCAGGCGGCGCTCGCCTCAGCCGTGCTGATGGCCTCACCGATCAAGGCACCGATCCTGCTCTCAGGAAGCTCCTCGCTGCCGTCCGCGACCAGCGACGCGCTGGGCATTCTGGCTCCCACTGGCTCCGGGGCGACTGCCGGGGCACAGGTGATCGCGATCGGGAACGTTCCCGCGCCCGGCGGTCTGCGTGCGGTGAAGATTCCCGGCGACGACCCGTTTGCGCTGGCGGCGGCAATCGACCGGTTCGCGAGCGCCGCGGCGGGCAAGACGAGCCCCGACGTGATGATCGCCTCGGCGGATGACCCGGCCTACGCGATGCCCGCCGCTGGATTGGCGGCCGAGAGCGGAGACCCGATCCTGTTTGTCACTGGATCCGGCGTGCCCGCCGCAACCCGACAGGCATTGCTGGCTCACCAGAGTCCACATATCTACGTCGTCGGGCCACCCAGCGTCATCCCGCGGGCGGTGGTCAAGCAACTGAGCCGCTACGGGACCGTGAAACAGGTGGGCGTCGATGGAGCGGCTGCGAACTCGACTACGTTCGCCGCTTACCGGGACCCTGCTTGCGCCTTCGGACAGCCGTGTGCGCACGTGCCCGGCAGCTTCGGCTGGGCGCTGCGGAGTCCTGGCCACGGGTACGTACTCGTGAACGCTGCACGGACGCTCGACGCGGCGGCCGCGGCGCCGCTTTCGGCGAGCGGCGCCTTTGGCCCGATCCTGCTCGTCAACGACGCAGGCTCGCTGCCTCAGCCCGTGCTCAACTACTTCCTCAACTACGCAACCCCCGGCTACACGCAGGAGGGTCCAACTGCGGCGGTGTACAACCACGGCTGGGTGATTGGGGATCCGCAGGCAATCTCGATCGCGGTCCAAGCCGAGATGGATACCCTGCTTGAGGCGGTACCGCAGAAATGAGCCAAGCCGAGCATCCAGATCGCCTGCGTGAGGGCCGCGAGGTGACCGTCGACGACGTACGTCAGCTCATGGGTGCCTCCACTCCGCACTTTGCGCTTCAGCTGCGCGAGCGCATCCGAAACCTGATTGCCGACCTTCCTGGCGATCATCCCGCAAGGGTGGAGGGCGAACGAGAGATCTCGCGGCTCGACAAGCTCGCCTTCGCCGGGGAGATACGGGGCCACCAGGCCGAAGAGGGGCTCGAACCCCTGCCCAGCCTGGTCGAACCAACAGGATGACTCACGCGCCGTCGACTCAGGCGAACCGCGATGGCAAGCGGAGGAGCGCGTGAGCGCGAGCCGGTCGATATCGGTAATCGGGCTGGGCCGTGTGGGTTTGCCACTGGCGCTGTGCTTCGCCGACCGTGGAATCTCAGTGCTGGGGGTCGACAGCGATGCACGGATCCTCGACTCGATCCAGGCAGGCCAGATGCCGTTCAACGAGGAGGGCTGTCAGGAGCTGCTTGACAAGGTGCGTCGCTCGGGCCGGCTGTCGCTTTCAGAGCGCGCCGCGGACGCTGCCCAGAGCGAGGACATCGTGATCACGATCGGCACCCCATCCTTCTCGCACCTGGAGAGCGACTTGCGGCAGGTGAGGTCCGCTCTGGACGACCTGCTGGCACTCCTGCGACCGGGTCACGCCGTGATCCTGCGCTCCACCATTGCGCCGGGCACGACGGACTTCGTCGCCGGATACCTGGAGAAGCACCGTGGCTTGTGCGCCGGCGAGGAGGTGTTCGTCGCTCACGCCCCCGAGCGAATTGCCGCCGGCCGCTTCCTGGAGGAGATCTCGACACTGCCGTGCATCGTTGGAGGTGTGGGAGAAGCGTCGACCGAGCGGGCGGCGAGCACGTTCTCGGTGTTCGGCGCCCCAATCGTCCGGACCACCCCGGTTCAGGCTGAGCTCGCCAAGATCTGGACCAACATCCTGCGCTACACCAACTTTGCACTGCCGAATCTGCTGATGATGGATTGTGAGGCTCATGGGGCCAACGTTTTCGAGGTGATCGATCTCATCAACCGCGACTATCCGCGGGGTGGCATCGCCGCCCCGGGCCTCACCGGCGGCACGTGTCTGCGCAAGGACTTCGTGTTCTCAGAGGAGCGCTCTAACGCGCCCGGGATGCTCCTGGCGGTATCCCGCGTCAACGAAGCCGTCCCGCTGTTCCTGATCGAAGGGATCAAGCGGCGCGTCAGCGATCTCGCCTCGCGGAAGGTCGCGGTGCTGGGGTTGACGTTCAAGCGTGACACCGACGACGAGCGTGACTCCCTGTCGCCGAAGCTGATCCGGCTGCTCGAGCGCGAGCTAGCGGACGTCGCGGTGTGCGACCAGCACGCCAGCACACCCACGCAGCCACTTGCCGACGCGGTCCGCGGCGCCGAGGTGGTGATCATCGCGACCAATCACTCCGAGTTCGAGGGACCGGCCGCGCTGCGGACGATCGTCAGCGGAGCCGCGTCCGACTGCCTGGTGGTCGATCCCTGGAATGCCCTGGGCACTTCCCAGGTCTTCGCCTACGCCGCCGAATCGGCCGCGATGCTGGGCACCGCCGCCACGGCGTGAGCCGGGTACTGGTCACCGGCGGCGCCGGCACGATCGGCACCGCGGTTGTCCGCCGCCTGCTGTCTGACCCGAAATGGGAGGTCAGGGTCTCCGACCAGCGGCCGGCGCCCACCTGGATGCGCGAGGCCAGCGAGGTTCACGGCGACGATCTGCGTGATCCAGCCAGCGCGCAAACCGCCGTTCGCGGTTGCAGTCACGTCATCCACCTGGCGGCGATCGTCGGCGGGATCGCCAACTTTCACAAGCTTCCGTTCAGCCTGACCGCGGCCAATCTCGCGCTGACGACACAGGCACTCGCAGCCGCGGTGAGCGAGCACGTCGAGCGCTTCCTCTATGTCTCCTCCTCAATGGTGTTCGAGCGAGCCACAAGGTTTCCGACCAGCGAGGGGCACCTGCTGGAGTGCCCGCCTCCCATCTCTGCGTACGGTTTCTCCAAGCTTGCTGGCGAGGTGGCGACGCGCGCCGCGCATCAGGAGCACGGTCTGACCTACACCATCTGCCGACCGTTCAACGCCTACGGACCCGGTGAGCTGCCGGTTCCCGAGGAGCCGGGGATCGCCCACGCGGTGCCGGATCTGACCGTCAAAGCGCTAGCGCGGACAAAGCCCCTTCCGATCTTCGGCTCGGGCGAGCAGACCCGAACCCTCACCCACGTGGACGACATCGCCGACGGAATCGTGACCGCGCTCGGGGCAGCGTCAGCGGAGAACGAGGACTTCAACATCTCGGCTGCGCAGGAGCTTTCGATGGCCGAGATCGCCAGGCGTATCTGGGTGGCTTGCGGCAACGATCCGGACGAGCTCGTCTTCGAGCACCTTCCGAGCTTCGAGGTCGACGTCCAGCGGCGCTGGCCGTCGGTGGAAAAGGCGCGCAAGGTACTCGGCTGGGAGACGGGAATTGGGCTCGATGAAGGCCTCGCCCAGACCGTCTCGTGGCTACGTGAGGCCGGGGTCGGCGTGCCGGACGCCTCAGCGCGGTAAGCCTCCCCGCCCGTCGCTAGCCTCGGACGGACAATGGAGCAGTCCTACGGCACTGCGCTCGCGACCAGCGAGCTCCCGGGGCCCTACCCGGTCGGTAGCTATGCAGCGCAACTGCGGAGCCGCCTGCACGAGTTTGCGCGGGTTCAGCTGGTCGGCGAGGTGTGGAACTTCCGTCGCGGCGGCGCCCGCGTTTACTTCGAGCTCCGCGACGCTCGCGGTGCCTTGCCCTGCTCGATGTGGCAGAACGAGTTCGACGCTCTGGGGGTCGGCCTCAGCGACGGGCTCCGGCTGGTGGTGGGGGGAGGCTGCGACTACTATCCGGGGAGCTCGACGTCCTCGCCCGCGTTCAGCTTCGACGTCACCGAGCTCCGCGTGGCGGGGGAAGGCGACTTGCTCCTCCAGCTCGAGCGCCTGCGCAAGCGCCTGGCTGCCGAAGGCCTGATGGACTTGCAGAAACGGCTCTCCAGAGCCCCGCTTCCGCGGACCATCGGAGTGGTCACGGGCGAGCGGGGCAAGGCCAGAGACGATGTCCTCGCCGGTCTGCGCCGCCGGGGGTGGGCCGGGCGTCTCGTGTGGGCGTTCGCTCCGGTGCAGGACCGCCGCGCCGCTCCGCGAATCGCCGCTGCACTGCGCGAGCTGGCCGCGTTGGAGGAGGTTGAGGTCGTGATTGTGGCGCGCGGCGGCGGGTCGCTGGCCGACCTGTTCGCGTTTTGTGACGAGGCGCTCTGCAGGACCGTGGCGATGCTCCGGGTGCCGGTGATCTCCTCGGTGGGGCACCATACGGACCGGACCCTGATCGACGACGTCGCTGCGGTCTGCTGCTCAACGCCCACCCATGCCGCCGAGGCCGCTGTCCCCGTTGACTGCGCCGCGGCCCGGTCGGGCTTGCTGGCTGCTTCGCGGCGGCTTGAGCGGCATGCCCGCCGCGCGGTGGTCGATCGGGCCCGCGCGCTGGCGCACTTCCGCCGCGCGCCAAAAGAGCACATCGCCCGCCATCGACGGCATCTCCACCAGCAGCTTCGCGAGCTGCGGGCGAGCGCCAGGCGCGCCGGCGAGGACGGGCGTGAGCGGGCATCGATCCACCTGCTGGTCTTGGGTCGGACGGCGGCCCGTTCAAAGGGCGCTGAAATGCTCAAGCGGACCTCCGAGCTCGAGCGGCTTTCGCTCGCGCTTGCCGCACACGACCCGGAACGCACGCTGGCCCGTGGCTACGCACTAGTGGAAGATCGGGCGGGAGAGCCGCTGGCCTCGGCGAGGGCAGCCCGCGAAGCACGCGACGTTCAGATGCGCTTCAAGGACGGCAGCGTTCCGGCGCGGGTGCAGGAATGACTGACGAGCCCACCTACGAGTCGGCGGTCGCTCGCATCGAGGTGATCATCCGCCGCCTGGACTCCGGCGAAGCGGGGCTCCGCGAAACGCTTGACCTCGTGAGGGAGGGACGCGACCTGGTCGAATACTGCGCCGCCGAGCTCGAGGCCGTCAGCCAAGGGCTTGAGGAGCTGCGGCTGGAGGAGCTGGTGGCGCGGCTCGAAGGCGCGAGCACGAGGGAGCCGTGAGTACCTACGACTCATTCGCCGGGCTGCCGCTCGAGGTCGAGGGTTATTCGCTGGAGGGCCTGGAGGCGGATGTGTCAAGCGGCTTCAAGCGGCTCTCAACCGTCGTTCACCTGCACGGCGAAGGCCTCACCGGCATGGGCGAGGACGTCGTCTACGACGGCGTCGACCACACCGTGCTACAGGAAGCGGGAGCTGTGCATGAGCTCGCGGGCACTTACGCCCTGGCCGAGTTCTGCGAGTTGATCGACTCCCTCGACCTGTTCCCCGTGGAGCCCCAGCGCGAGGTCTCGCGCCTCTACCGGTGCTGGACGTTCCACAGCGCCGCGCTCGACCTCGCCCTCCGTCAGGCCGGTAAGCCGCTCCATGAGGCGCTTGGCCGCGAGCCTTCCGCCGTCACATTCGTCGTCTCACTGCGGCTGGGGGAGCCGCCGAGCATCGAACCGGTCAAGCAGAGGCTCGAGCGCTACCCGACGCTGCGTTTCAAGCTTGATCCGACCAGCTCATGGACGCCCGAGCTGATCGAACAGCTCGTGGCCACGGGGGCGGTCGATTCAGTCGATTTCAAGTCCCTGTACCGCGGGACGGTCGTCGACCAGCCACCAGACCCGGTCCTCTACGGCCGGGTAGTCGAGGCGTTCCCGGACGCGTGGCTCGAAGATCCCGACGTGGTGACGCCCGAGACCGCGGCCGTCCTGGCCGAGCACCACGACCGCATCACCTGGGATGCGCCGATCCACGGGATCGCCGACATCGAGGCGCTTGCCTTC
Organism: uncultured Solirubrobacterales bacterium; assembly: GCA_963756965.1. Lineage (GTDB taxonomy): Bacteria > Actinomycetota > Thermoleophilia > Solirubrobacterales > Solirubrobacteraceae > Palsa-465. The sequence continues at coordinate 42,495 of CAVWPT010000007.1, read as the reverse complement.
GCGCCACGGATGGTCAACATCAAGCCCTCTCGGGTCGGCGGGCTCAAGGCGCTTTGCGACACGTACGACTACTGCTCGGAGCATGAGATCGGGGCTTACGGCGGAGGCCAGTTCGAGCTCGGACCAGGGCGCGGCCAAGCGCAGTACCTGGCCTCGCTGTTTCATCCGGATACCCCCAACGACCTGGCGCCGTCGGAATACAACGTTGATCATCCGCAGCCGGGCCTGCCGGCAAGTCCTCTGCCGCCCGCTCCGGACGCCGTCGGCTTCCGCTGGCTTGCCTAGGACAACTCCAGCAGCAGCTTGCCCTGGACTCGGCGGTCGAGAAGGCGCCTGAAAGCGTCGTTCACGTCGTCGAGCCCAAGGATCTCGTCGATCCTCACCCGGAGCGCTCCATCCCGCAGCGCGGCCAGTGCCTTCTGGAGCCCTTCCCGACGCTCCCCCGGGGTGAGCACCATGCCGCCGTAGCCGCAGATCGAGGCGTACTTGCGGTACAGCGTCTGGAGGTTGAACTGGACCTCGGGCCCAGCCGATGTCCCGAAGCTGACGATGCGCCCGCGCGCGGCCAGCGCGTCAACCGCCGGCCCCACGAATTCGCCTCCGAGCGGATCGAACACCACCGTCGGCTGTAGCTCGCCGATTTCCTCTGGGAGCTGCGCAGCATCGGCGACGACAACATGCTCGGCGCCGTCGTCTTCGATCGCGGCGGCCTTCTCTTCAGTTCCCGTCTGTCCCCACACCCTTGCGCCTGCCGCGCGCGCCAGCGAGACGATCATGCTCCCGACGCCACCAGATGCCCCGAGCACCAGAACACGGTCTTCGGCGCTTACCTGACCAAGGTCACGTACAACGTGCCAAGCCGTCAGGCCCGCTATTCCCATCGCCGCGGCCTCGTGCAGCTCCACCCCGTCCGGAAGCTCGAACACAGACGATCTCGGCACCACCGCAGCGTCGGCCCACACCCCGTCCCGAACCGCTCCCAACCCGCCGCCAGCGATCAGCACGGGGCGGCCGGCGATCCGCCCGGACGCCTCGGCGCCCAACGTGCGCGGCAATGGAACATCGGGGGCCACGGTGCCTTCGGCCATGTACCGATCGACAGGGTTCACCCCTCCGTAGGCCAGCTCCACGCGGACCTCATCCTCCCCCGGCTGTGGAAGCTCGACCGAATCGACCTTCAGGGGCTCACCGTGCTTGTGCAGACGGGCAGCGCGGATAATGGCTGACATGACTCAGAACAATGACCTAAACGGGACGGTGGCGCTGGTGACTGGGGCTTCCAGCGGCATCGGGGCGGCGACGGCGGTGGCACTGGCCGGCCTGGGCAGCGCAGTGGCAGTGGTGGCACGTAGGCGTGACCGGCTGGAACAGCTGGCCGAGCGGATCGGTGAACTTGACGGACGGTGCCTGGTGATCGAAGCTGATGTGACCGACGCTGGGCAGGCCCGCGACGCCGTGGATCGCACCGTCTCTGAGCTGGGGCGCCTTGACACGCTTATCAACAACGCCGGAGTGATGCTGCTCGGGCCGGTGGAGGGCGCTCCGCTCGAGGAGTGGCAGCAAATGGTCGAGGTCAACGTGGCCGGCCTTCTGTATTGCGCCCACGCGTCCGTGCAACATCTCCTTTCAGCCTCGCAGGACAGCCCGCGCGGGGTCGCCGACATGGTCAACATCAGCTCGGTGGCGGGGAGAGTCGCGCGGATGGGCTCGGGCGTCTACAACCTCACCAAGCACGGGGTGGGAGCGTTCAGCGAGTCCCTGCGCCAGGAACTCACCCAGCGGCACGTCCGCGTCTCCCTGGTGGAGCCCGGCGCCGTGGAGACCGAGCTTGCCTCGCACAACCGGCCGGAGATCCAGCAGATGCTGACCCAGCGCTTCGGCGACATCGAGCGGATGCACGCCGCGGACATCGCCGACGCCATCGCCTACATCGTCACCCGTCCCCGCCATGTTGCCATCAACGAGCTGTTGATCCGGCCCACCGAACAGCAGCAGTAGGTCGTGTCACTCGCCGAGCAGCTTGCGCTTTTGCGCCTCGAACTCCTGATCCGTTAGAACGCCGCGATCGTGAAGATCGGCGAGCTTGGTGAGCGCGTCGGCGGTGGCGGAAGGATCGGAAGGGGAAGCTGCTGCTGCCAGGGGCTGACCGCCGACAAGCACGTTCGGCGCGGCAACACCCATCCCGGACATGAGCTCCGAGATCTTTGCCCCCTTCTGCTCAGGCGGGATGCTGGGATCACGCTGGATCGCGAGGATCTGCTGGCCGCGCTGCGCCGAATCGCCCGCCATGGTCTCTCGCATCTTCTGCTTCTGCGCGCGCATCGCGTCCTCGCGTTCGTCCGCGCTCAGCTTCGAACGGTCCGTGCCGATGTACTCCGCCATCGACTCCTGTGCCGTCTGCAGGCGGTCGGCCCAGAAGCCCTGGCCCCGCTCTCGCATCCCGCTGACCTGGGCGTCGCTTCGCTCCTTGAACTTCTGCACGTCGAGCATCCGCCAAGCCTCGTCACTGCGATCTAGCAGGACCTTGCCGTGGTCGGATGGGTCATAGAGAACCACGAACTGGTAGTGGCGCTCGCTCGGCTCGACGGTGGTGTCAGCGCCAAAAAAATCGTCGACGTTCGCATCGAACGCGTCCTCGCCCTCGGGCTCCACTCGGAGCACGAGCTTCCAGAGGATCCTGGTATTGCGGACCTCCTGCGCGGGCGTGGTGCCGAACGACTCCATGTAGTGGGTCTTCTTCGCCTGGAGGACCTTCGCGAACGCACGCCGTCCGTTGTTCTGAAGCTCATGGCGCAGCTTCGGGTGGTGTCCCAGCATCGCAATCCTCCGATCCGCTTCGCTCTGTCGGCTTCCAGTGCAACCGTGCTGGTGGCACCCTAGAGCCGCTCGTGCCCGTTGTCAGTACCTGTGGAGTCTCAGCTCCGTCTCACGGCGCGGAAGGAATCCGCAAAGCCCGGCGCCTTAACGCTCTGAAGCTTCAGAGGAGCGCTCGAGGGCAAGGAGCACGACCAGGTCGAGTCTCAGCTGATCCAGAGCCTCACTAGGGCGCAGGCTGTTCCCTGTCCACGTCCTGCTGGCGGTCCCGGTGGCCCGGGTGGTTGACGTTCTGGTTCGCCAGGCCGTCGAGCACGTCCTGGTGCAACTGGGTCGCCAGTGCTTTGAGCTGGGCATCGAGGTCCGGGAAGGACAGCCCGGCGTTGACATCGGCGTCCGCTTGGCGCCTTATCGAGGCAATCTGCCGGCGAGTCGCAGGCGGCAGCCGCGTGCCCGAGGGAACGTCCACCGCGTACTGGTCGGCGAAGGCGAACGTCCGGCAGCCCGTGCAGTTCTGGTTTATCGCTACAGCCGCGTTTTGCGGCGACTGCGTCGGGCTGTCCTTGTCCACCAGCACCACCTGGTAGGCCACTGCGATCGTCGTGCAGCCCGTTGCGCAGTCGTGCGAGTACGCGTAGGCGAGGTTGGTTGGCTGGGCCTGCTGTCCCGAGGCCCTGGCCAGCCGAAGCTTTGACTCGATCTGCTCGGTGCCGGATTGGCAGTTCTCGAGCGCGACCTCGTTGAGGGGACGCCCGAGCTGAGCTGCCGGAGGTGGTCCGGCGGTGCCCGAGGACTGAGGGCAACCGGATCCGCCCGCGTCGCCGAGCGCAGAGGATGCAGACGCGGCCCAGGCAACCACCGTCGCAAACCCGATGAATGTCCTTAGGCCTCTCATCTTCGTCCTCCTCAGTGTTGCTCGCATAGCTAGGGGCTCGCCGTGGTGGCGGAGCCATCTCCGCCAACCGATGGGGTTGTCGAACTCGCTCCGGGGGGAGCGGAGTCAGTGGTGGGGCTAGTCGCCGACGTCGTAGAAGACGGCGCGGTTGCCGTCGTGTCGGTCGTCCCGGTCGAGGATGAGACGGTCGATGTCGCCGTCGTTGCCGTGGTGTCCGTTGCCTGGCTTGACCGAGCTTGCTTGGCCGGCGGAGCGAGGGCTTTGGCTGCCGGTCGCACCAGAGTCGTTTGCGGGCTCACGGCTCCTCCGGCCTTGCGCTGTCGCGCGGTTGGCGCGCCCCCCAGCTCACGCTGGCGCTCGAGCGTGAGCGATGGCCGGCCCGATGGGATCGCCCTGACCTGGCCGAACAACCCTTCGACCGTGCCTCGCTCACCAGGCTGTATCGGTCGGTACTCCCCGTTCGGCCACCAGCTGAAGGCAGCGAGCGCGACCATCGCCGCGCCGGCGGCGGCGAGGATCGCCTGTCGCGCCGGCTGGCCCGAGGCCCATCGAATCGCCGCACCGCCCCCGCGACGCCCCACACGAACGAGCGTGTACAGAAGGCCCACGGCCGGCAGAATCAGGAAGAGCATCTCCACTGTGTCCAGGATCCCTTTGAGGGCTTGCCCGTGGCCGAAGTCCGGACCGATGGCTTGAAAGTGGAGCGCGGAGGAGTCGTAGCCGGTCGAGAGGAGTCGCGGCAGGTTGATGATCATTCCGAGCAAGGCCACGAGCAGGAACGCCGCCATCGCGACCACATAGATCGTCACCACAACCCGCACCCCTCTCCGAAGCTCGCTGACCCGGGGATCTGGCTCGCGGCGCGGGAGCAGGCTGGTCAGGATGGCGCGAATCCTCAGGTATATGTCCGGTACGCCCGTGAGGTCGGACAGGATGTAGTAGCCATCCAGCCTCAGAAACGGCAGCGCCTGCTGGATGATCGCGAAGGTCTGAAGCACGATCAGCAGCAACAGCGGCTCAAACGTGGTCAGCGCATATAGGCCACCGATCACCACGGCGAAGATGGCGTTGAAGTACATCCCGCCCACGTCCGTGCGAAGCCGTCCCCATTTGCCGAGCCGGTACGCGTCGGTTATGTCCGTGTAGAAGGCGGGCCAGACGATGTAGATGCCCACGCCCATTACGCCGGGCTTTGCCCCGCTGTAGCGGCATGCTGTGGCGTGGCCGATCTCATGAAACGCCGTGGCCGCGACGACGCCGGCGATCAACAGCAACATCAGCGCCGGTTGGTATAGGACGTGGCGAACGCTCTGGCTGATGCCGTGGACAAAGAACAGCCAGCCATCGAGGCCGGCGAAGGAGAGCACGATGACGAGCATCACCACGGGAACGAACAGGGGCCGGAAGATCGTGGTGAGAGACCTGACCGCCCCGTCGGGCACGATCGCGGCTCTGAACTTGAGCGCAAGCAGGGGGTCGACCTTGTGCAGCTCCACCGACTCCTCCCCCGAGCCGGTGGCGACCACCCCGAGGGGGCGCAGCTGCTCGTCGATGAGCATCTGGACGTCGGCCGCAGCCACTTGGCGCTCGATTGCGTGGCTGAACCTCTCCGCAAGCTCCGCAGCATCGGCGCGGCCGTCGATCTGCTCGGCCAGGGCAAAGAGCATTTTCGGCATCTGGACGACCTGGCCATCGGCACGCCGGGCGATGTAGGGAGGCGTCTTGAAGCCCGAACCCTCGAACTCGCCGATCAGCTCGACCCCGGCAGCTAGCTTCGGCGTCGGCGAGTCGTGGCTTTCGTCAATGCTGGGTTCGGAATCGCCGGCGAGCGCGTGGACCGCGCTCTCCGGCGTGCTCACCTGGACTTCGTTTATTGCCACGTGCTTCTAGAGGCCACCAGAGCGGAGCGGCCGCCCGGCCGCTCCCCCTGGTCTTGCCACTGCTAGTTGACCTGGTCGATTGGAGCCGTCTGGCTGGCGTCGGCCACCGCGGTCGAGCCATCTGACAGCGCATTCAGCGCCACAGCAGCGTTCACAGGCGCCGCGATATTGGCGTTGATCAGCGACATCGCCGCCCGCTCGGGCAGCTCCTCGCCGGCGAGGGCGTTGAGCTCCTCCCGCGAGAGAGAGCGGAACTCCTGTGGGGACTTCTCAGTCATGCAGGCCTCCCTTAGTTAACTTGTTCGATCGGTGCCGTCTGCGTTGCATCCGCGTAGGCCACCGAGTTGTCCGAAGCGACGTTCAGAGCCGCCGCCAGGTTCACTGGAGCCGCGACGTTCGCGTTGATCAGCGACATCGCGGCCCGCTCGGGCAGCTCCTCGCCGGCGAGGGCGTTGAGCTCCTCCCGCGACAGGGAGCGGTACTCCTGTGGGGACTTCTCAGTCATGCAGGCCTCCCTTAGTTGAGCTGATCGATCTGGCCGCTCTGTGCGGCTTGAGCCACCGAGGTGGCGTTATCCGACAGGACATTTGCGGCCACGGCCGCATTTATGGGAATCGCCACGTTCGCGTTGAGCAGCGACATCGCGGCACGCTCCGGGAGCTGCTCGCCTGCCAGCTCGTCGAGCTCCGCCCTGCTCAGCGGCTTGAATCCAGTGTCCTCGGGCATGTCGTCTCCTTTCGGTTGGCTGGTGCCTTCCGCGGCTCGGGCGCCCGTCTGACCCTTATTGACGTTGATCGCCAGGTTGACGTCCGCAGCGAGGCTCACGCCCTCGCCTTTGACACGGATGCGCCTCTTCCACCGCATGCGAAAAGCGCTTACCGGTCCGCACCCCGCTGAAACGGACCGTCAACTCTGGTTGCCAGGCGGGCCGGGCGGGTATTGGCGATGGGTGGCGCCAAGCCCCGCGACGATCGAGCAACTGGCCAGCGATGCCGCTCGTACAGCTGACCCGCACGCCGCGCTGAAGGCCCTGAGCGCGCTTCGTCAGGAGCTCATTGAGCTAGAGCCAGTCCTCGTCGCTCGCGCACTCCAGGCCGGCGCCTCCTGGAGCCAGATCGCCGGCGCGCTAGGCGTTTCCAAGCAGGCGGCCCACCGCAAACACCGGCACCTCGCTCAAAAGCTGCCGTTGCCCGATACAGAGCCGAAGATCCTGGTCACAAGCGAGGCACGCCGGAGCGTGCAACTGGCTCGCGAGGAGGCACGCACGCTCGGCCAGCCACTGATCGGAACCGAGCATCTGCTGCTGGGAATCCTTCGCTGCTCCCAAAGTCACGCCGTCAAGGCACTGAATGCATTGGGTGTAACCCGGGATCGGGCACTCAAATCCCTACACCCGACGATCCCGGGGATCGAGCCCGCCGATGATGAGCTTCGGGGCAGCGACGGCGTCAGCCCTCATGCGAGGCGCATCCTGGAGCACTCTCTGCGAGAAGCGCTCGAGCGCCGGGATGGGTACATCGGCGTCGAGCACCTGCTCCTCGCGCTACTCACCGACCACGACAACGGAGCCGTGCAGACGCTGGCGGCACTCGGCGCCACCCCAAAAAAGATCCGCCGTCAACTTGAGCAGGAGTGGGTGAAAGCCACTCGCTAGGTCGTCTACACCCGCTGGATCAGCGTTCCGGTGCCCAGGCCTCCGCCGCAACACATGGTCACGAACCCGACCTCCTTGTCGGAGCGCTCGAGCTCGTGGAGCAGCGTGGTGATCAGCCGGGCCCCGGTCGAGCCGAGCGGATGGCCCAGCGCCATGGCCCCGCCATTGACGTTGACCCGGTCCATATCGGGGCTGTGGACACGGCGCCAGGCGGCCACCACCGGTGCAAACGCCTCGTTGATCTCGATCAGGTCGAAGTCGTGGATCGACATCTTGTTGCGCTCCAGGATCTTGGCTGTGGCCGGGATCGGCCCCTCGAGCATCTTCACGGGATCGCAGCCGACGGTCGTCTGGTCGACGATCCGCGCCCGCGGCGTCAGCCCCAGCTCCTTGGCCCTCTCCGGGGTCATCAGCAGCACCGCGGCGGCGCCATCGGAGATTTGCGAGGAGTTGCCGGCCGTGATGACGCCGTCCTCCTTGAACACGGTCTTGAGCTGGCTGAGCGCCTCGAGGCTGGTATCCGGACGGATGCCCTGGTCGGTCACGTAGGCGCTGCCGTTGACCTGCATCGGAATCATCTCCCGCTCGAAACGACCCTCTTCGGTTGCGCGATGCGCAAGGTGATGTGAGCGCAGCGCCAGCTCGTCCAGCTCGGGCCGCGGGATCTCGTACTCCTCGGCGATCAGCTCGGCTCCGAGTCCCTGGCCGACGATGTTGTGCTTGGACATGAGCTCCGGCGTGAATGCGAAGCCGAACTCTTCCTGGGTCTTCATCGTGGCGGCAAACGGAAGCTTGCCCATGTGCTCGACGCCGCCGCCGATCACGACATCGTGGACGCCGGCGACGACCTGTGAGGCGGCGAGGTTCACCGCTTGCTGGGCGGAGCCGCATTGCAGGTCGATCGTGGTTGCGGATGTCTCGATCGGGAATCCCTGCTGGAGCCAGGCGTTGCGACCTACATGCAGCCCTTGGGGCCCGAACTGGGCCACGCAGCCCGCGATCACATTCTCCACCTCGCCCGCATCGATCCCCGCTCGTTCGATGACCGCGCGGTAGGCAGCTCCCAACAGCTCGTTGGGGTGGGTGTCCTTGTAGTAGCCCTTCTCGAGGTGCCCACGCCCGATGGGAGTTCGGGCTGCCTCAACGATCACTACTTCGCGGCCATTCTCAGGCATTCGGTGCTCCTTGTTCTCAGCAGCAATTGGACACAGGGCGCGTGCGAGGGCGGCGGCCCGTGTTGAGTTCGTTTAAGTACTGTACCCCGGCGACCAGGGTCAGCCGGGCCCTGGCCCCGGTCAACAGGAGGAGCTAAGTGGAGGAACGAGTCGGAATCGCGGGGTCCGGACAGATCGCGTGCGGGCTGGCCGCGACCGCCGCGGCCGTTGGGGATGTGCTGCTCTGGGCGCGGTCGCCGGAATCCGCTCAGCGAGCCCATGCCACGATCTCACGCAACTGCGCCAGGCAGCTCGAGGGCGCGGTGGATCCAGAGCGCGTGCGGATCGTCGGCGATCTCGACGACTTGGCGCCGGCGACCTTCCTCGTCGAGGCGGTCATCGAGCATCACGACATGAAGGCCGAGGTCCTAGCGGAGCTCGGTGACCTGTCGCGCCACGCCGGCGAGAACGCCGTGCTGGCTACCACCACGTCGTCCCTGTCCGTGTCCGAGCTCGCGAAGGCCAGCGGCCATCCCGAGCGGTTCGTCGGGTTTCATCCCTTCAACCCGGTACCGCGCATGAAATTGATCGAGCTGGCGTTCCCGTCGGAGGTGAGCGACGAGACCAAGCGCCGCGCGCACGATCTGGCCGTCGCGATCGGCAAGACCCCGGTGCACGTACCAGACCATCCAGGGTTCGTCGTCAACCGCCTGCTCTTTCCCTACCTGTTCAGCGCCGTGGAGCTGATGTCCGAGACTGCTATGCCGCCGGAGGACATCGACCGCTGTATGTCGTTGGGCGCTGGCATGCCGATGGGACCAATTGCGCTGCTGGACTACGTGGGGCTCGACATCTCGAGAGCCATCGGCGAGTCGATCGGCGCGACCGTACCGCAGGCGCTATTGGATCTTGAGAGCGAGGGAGCGCTGGGGCGCAAGACCGGCCGCGGGTTCTTCACATACGAGTGACAACTATTTAGGGTTCGTTCATCTCCGAGGCCGAGACTTCCGGTGCGACGTACCTCATAGCAGCACCTCCTCCCCAGAAGCACCGAGCCGGCCCGCGACCGCGGGCCGGTTCTTTTAACGCCCCTCACCGGAGCCTGAGGCCTAGATGCTGAAGCCGGTCCCGGGGGACCGGCTTCATCTCTCCTCTCAACCACCGGAAACGATCCTGCGCTCCGGCTGCCTTGGTGGGGAAATGTAACAACTGGTGCAAGCTCACGCCACCTGGTGGCGATGCCGAAAGCGCCGTATCACCCGGCTGAGGGTGCTGGGCGATCGCCACGCTGGCGAATTCGCACCGCCTCGATCCGGTTCTGGCGGACCGACTCGACGCGGATCGAGTAGCCGTTGGCCGAGATCGTGTCCCCGCGCTTGGGAAGCCGGCCCAGCTCGGCGAACACGAAGCCGCCGACCGAGTTGTAAGCATCCGTGTCGACGGGCAGCTCCAGACCGTAGTCGGGAAGATCCGAGACCGCGACGTGGCCGCGGACGAACCAATCGCCATTGGCCAGGCGCCGGATGGCTCCACCGGCCGGGTCGGTCTCGTCGGATATCTCCCCCACCACCTCCTCGATGATGTCCTCGATCGTGGCGATCCCGGCGGTCCGGCCATACTCGTCGATCACGATCGCCAGCTCGGTCCGCTCACGCTGAAGGTCGGCCAGCAGATCGTCCAGCGGCTTGGTCTCGGGCACGATCGGCGCCTCGCGCACCAGCTGCTCGAAGTGAGCATCGTTGCCATTGGCCATCATCAGCTTGACCAGCTGGTTGACGTGGACGATCCCCTTGACCCGATCCTGGTTCTCATCCTCGGTCACCACCAGGCGAGAGTGACCGGTCGAGACGCAGAGGCGCAGCGCGTCCTCCACCGTCTGTGCAAGGTCGACCGTGACCACCGCCGGGATCGGGGTCATCACGTTCCGAGCCTCCTGCTCGTGAAGGTGAAAGACCCCCGTCAGCATGCTGGCTTCGCCGACGTCGATGTGACCTCCTGACGAGGACTGCGCTATCAGGCGCTTTAGCTCCTCCGGGGTCCCGCCTTCGACATCGGCGTCTGGATCCGTGCCCAGCAGCCGCAAAATCCCGCGTGAAGATGAGTTGAGCACGACGATGAACGGATGGAAGAGAATCCTGAAGAAACGCAGCGGGCGCGCTACGGCGCGAGCCAGGGTCTCGGCGTGCTGGATCGTGTAGAGCTTCGGCACGATCTCTCCGACGATGCTCTGGGCCGTGATGATCAGGGCGTAGGCGATCACCACGGAGACCGCTACGGCAAGGGCATGGGCCTTTCCGCTGCTCATCGCCTTCTCAAGCAGATGGGCTATCGCCGGCTGGCCCAACGCCCCGATCCCGATCGAGGCCATCGTGATCCCTACCTGGCAGGCGGAGATGTAGTCGCCGATCTCGTGGACCTGCCGCAGCGCCAGGCGAGCGCCGCGAGCGCCTTCGTCAGCCAGCGCTTCCAGGCGAGCTGGACTCGAGCGCACCAGCGCGTATTCGGCGATCACGAAGAACGCGTTGACGAGCACGAGTAGCGCCGCAAGGATGACGAACAGGGCGTTCACCGCTACGCCCGCGCTCGGTGGCTTGCGCTTGCCCTTGGAGCTTCGTCCGGTCTCCCGGACTCGTTGTCGGCGCCGTGGCCCTCCGTACGGGCGCCGCTACTTCGGGGTGGGTCGTCGTTCATGCAGCGACGCGCCGAACGGTAGCACCGGGTTAGGCCAGCTCGTCAATCTTGCGGGCCATGTCGAAGTCTGCCTCTGTGAGCCCTCCCGCCGAGTGGTTGGTCAGCGAAAGCCTGACCTTGTTCCAGCCATGGACGAGGATGTCCGGATGATGGTTGGCCTCCTCCGCCGCTTCGGCGACGCGGTTGACGAAGGCCATTGCCTCGGCGAAGTCCTCGAAACGCCATTCGCGGGCGATCTCGTCGCCCTCACGCGTCCATTCGATGTCCTCTAGCCTCGACGCGATGTCGTCCTCCGAGAGAAGCTGTGCCATGCGGTCCTCTCCTTGCCGGTGAGCGGTGGTTTCTCATCAGCTTCCCGCCTGGCACGCGGGAGGAACCTTCTCTGATGCGAATTGTCAGCCTAGTCCCATCGGCCACTGAGATGTTGTTCGCACTCGGGTTGGGCGAGGAGCTGGTAGCGGTCACCCACGAGTGCGACTACCCACCGGCCGCGCTTGAGCTGCCGAAGGTGACGCGCAACGCGCTGCCCGATGGCCTCACCTCCGCCGAGATCGATGCCGCCGTCAAACAGCGGAGCCTGGCCGGCGAATCCATCTACGAGCTCGACGCCGAGCTCCTCAGAGAACTCGAGCCGGATCTGATCGTGACCCAGGCGTTGTGCGAGGTGTGTGCGGTCTCCTACGATGACGTCCGCGCGATCGCCGAGGAGCTCGAGACTCGACCGCGAGTGATCTCGCTGGATCCCAGCACGGTTGGGGAGGTCCTGGGGGATGCCCGGACGCTGGCTCAGGCAACCGATCGCAGGGACGCCGCCGTGGCCTTGGTACGTGCAGCCTCGGACCGCATCGATCGGGTACGCCTGAAAGTGCGCCGGGCGCGGCGGATCCGAGTGGCAGCGCTTGAGTGGCTTGATCCACCGTTCGCCGCCGGCCACTGGACCCCTCAGCTGATCGAGCTCGCGGGCGGCGAGGACGTGCTCGGCTTTCCCGGCGAGCACTCGCGTGAATGCAGCTGGGAAGAGGTACGAGCCGGCGAACCCGACGTGGTCGTCGTCATGCCCTGCGGCTACGACGCGCAGCTGGCATATCGCGAGGCCGAGATGCACCGAGAGCAGCTGGCCAGGGTTGGCGCAGGCGAGGTGGTGGCGGTCGATGCCGCGGCGTACTTCTCCCGTCCCGGGCCCAGGATCATCGACGGTCTCGAGCTGCTGGGTCACATCCTGCATCCAGAGCTGGTCGCCGAGGCGACCGGCGAGGCGCTGACCGTAGAGCTTTAACGTGCCGGGCCAGCCGGCGAGCGTCCTCTACCTCCACTCCTCCAGCGGTCGCTACGGAGCCGACCGCCAGCTCCTTGCGCTCGCAGGCGGACTCGACCGGACGCGGTACCGCCCGCTCGTGGTCGTGCCGTCCGAAGGTCCGCTGGTCGAAGATCTGCGTGTCGCCGGGGTCGACATCAAGGTGGAGCCACTGGCCGTGTTGCGACGCTCGCTGTTTCACCCCGCCGGGGTTATCGGCCTGGGAGCGCGTGCGGCGGCGGACGGAGCCCGCCTGGCCAGGTTGATTCGGCGCACCGGCGTGCGGGTCGTGCACAGCAACACCTCGGTGATCCTCAGTGGCGTCCTCGCCGCCCGGTTCGCCGGGATCCCACACGTGGTCTCAGTGCGCGAGATCTATGCGGACTTCGCCCGCTTCTGGCCCTACTACCGCCGCATCCTGCTGGGCGCCGACGCCCTCTGCTGTTCCTCTGAGGCCACGCGCGCGCAGTTTGGCTCCCACCCCCGCGCCCGCGTGGTGCATGAGGCCGTCACCACGGCCGGCCGGGCGGAGCGACGCGCGGCGCGGCTTGCACTCGGGATTTCCGAGGACGCGTTCGTATGCGCGGTGCTGGGTCGGATCTCGTCTTGGAAGGGACAACAGATACTTGCCCGTGCACTGGGCGAGCCGCAACTCGCCCGCGCGGGTGCGATTGGGCTGATAGCCGGAGACGCCTGGCCGGGCCAGGAGCGCTACGAGCGAGATCTCCGGACACTGGCCGAGCAACTCGGCCTGAGCGACCGCCTTCGGCTGATTGGGTTTCGTCCTGACCCCGCTGAGGTCTATGGCGCCGCCGACGTGATCGTGGTCCCCTCAACTCAGCCTGATCCGCTGCCCAACGCCGCGCTCGAGGCCGCGGCGTCGGGATGCTGCCTGGTCGCCGCCGCCCACGGGGGGTTGCCGGAGATCGTCCGGGACGGAGCGACAGGACGTCTTGTGGCACCGAATGACCCGGCTGCGCTGGGGGAAGTGCTCGATCAGCTGCGCCGTGATCCTGCCCAACGTTCACGCCTGGGAACCGCCGCCGCGGCTGATGTCAGCGAGAGATTCTCCGCCGAGCGCCTGCTGTCTACGACCCAGGCGCTCTACGACGAGCTGCTGGCCCGCTAAGAGCCGAAACCGATCCCGTGCGGCGCCAGACCGTGGCTCCCCGCCACGGCGATCGCCCCCGCGATGCTGACGAGCGCCACCAGCGCGCAGGCGGTCAGGGCTATGGCCCCAATCCGCCGACGCTCGGCCACGTCAACCACAAGCCAGCCGCAGATCAGTCCGCCGACCAAGCCACCGATGTGCCCGCCGATCGAGATGCCAGCGAAGCCGAACGTCAGGACCAGGTTGAACAGCAGCACGATGCCCAAGCCGCTCTGCCAGATCGGGATCCCGCGGCTGCGGGCCACCACGATCAGCGCCCCGAAGATCCCGAAGATGGCTCCGGAGGCGCCCACCGTGACGACGTCGGGTTGGAACAGCAGGGCTCCGAACGAACCGGCGAACAGCGAGGCGAAGTAGATCGCCGCGAAATTGAGACGACCGATCGCCGGTTCCAGAACCATGCCCACGAAATACAGCGAGAACATGTTGACCAGGATGTGGACGATCCCGGCGTGGAGGAATCCGCCGGTGAGGATCCGCCAGTACTGGTGCTGGATGTGGATCGACGGACCAAACAGCGCACCCTTGGTCAGAACCGTCCCGCCGCTGCTGTTCGACAACTGGCCGCCGCTGGCCAGTTCGGCCAGGAACACCACCACGTTCACCACGATCAGCGCCTCGGTCACGACCGCTCGCCGCCCGGCGATCGATCCCGCGGTCCTCACCTTCGTGCGCTCGCGGGAGCATTCCGGGCAGCGCATCCCCACCGAGGTCGGAGTCATGCAGTCCGGGCAGATGGGACGACCGCAGGATGAGCAGGAGACTCCTGTCTCGCGGGAAGGGTGGCGGTAGCAGACGGCCATAGTGGATCGCTTCGACGCTAGCAGTGCCCCTTCGCGTTCCCGCGAGTAGCTCAGATGCCGGGCAGGATGCGCCGCGCCTCTTCGGCCGCATCCCTGAGAGTGTGCGTCGCAAGGTCCATCAGGTTGCGAGACTGCTGCTTGCGCGTGCGGTGCCGGCGTCTGACCCGGAGCGCGACCAGTGCGGTGCCGGCGCTGACTCCCACCACGGCAGCGGCCGCGGGGCGGGCCCAGTTACGCGGGTCCCGCATCGTCGAGAGCTCCCACGACTCCAGCTCCTCCTGCGCCGCCTCGGTCAGCGTAACCAGCGTTTGCTCGAGCCGTTGCACCAGGGCAGCCGAGGGCTCGACCGGGCTGAGAGCCTCGCGCAGTAGAGATTCGAACTGGGCGGCGCCCGCGCTCATCAGTCCTCGATCTTTGCTGAAGGCTCGGACACGATTGACTCGAGCTGACGGATTGCCCGGTGCAGCAAGACCTTGGTCGCGCCATCGGAGCGACCGAGCGCACGGGCAATCTCGCGATTGTCCATTCCCAGCGCGAACCGCATGATCAGGGCCTCCCGGCGGTCGGTTGGCAGCTCCTGTACACCGGCCAGGATCGCCTTGAGCTCCTCCCGCCCCTCGACGAGCGCTTCGGTGGTGTGCGGAGCCGATACCGAGCCTGCGTCCTCGATCGCAGATTCGCGTTTTCTAGAACGGTCGCGGTAGAAGTTGGCGGCCAGGTTGTGGGCGATGCGGATGAGCCAAGGCCGCAGCGGCCGTCCATTCGATTCTCGCAACGCTCGCTCGAAGTGGCGATAGGCCTGAAGGAACGTCTGCTCGGTGAGGTCCTCCGCGTCGTGGTGATTTCCCACGCGGTAATAGCTGTACGAATAGACGTCGCGCAGATGGGCCCGATACAGCTCTTCAAACCGAGCATCGAGCGCCGCCTTGTCGGTAGGAATCTGCTCGACCACCACATCAAGAGCCTACCTCCGCCTACGCGGCTCGAATAGTGCTCGACTGCTTGAGCCAGGCCGGGTCGGTGACGGTCTCCGTCCAGCGCTCTGGCTCGAGACGGCCCTCCACGAGCGCGGCCAGGCTGTCCAGGGCTGGGGTGGGGAGCTGCTCGTGCTTGGCTACGGTCGCCAGTAGCGGAATCGAGTCAACGGCCTCGGCGGTCTGGCCGAGCGCCCGCGCCACCTCGGGCGCCGGCACCCCCTGGGCCAACAGCTCGCCCGCGCGCCGGTTGCGTGAGCTGGCGTAGCCAAACGTCGCTACGAGATCGCCCACACCGGCGAGTCCTGCAAATGTCTCGGGGCGGCTGCCCCGGCGCCGGGCCAGCGCGTCAACTTCGGCAAAGACTTTGCCGGCGGCGGCTCCGGCCACATTTGGCCCCGCCACCGACGCCGCGGCCGCGGCGAGCGCCGCAACGTTCTTGGCGCACCCGGCAAGCTCCACCCCTAGCACGTCGCCAGTGAGACCAACGTCAAGCCCCGCATAGCGCAGAGCGTCTGCGAGCTGGCGACCGAATGCCCGGTCAGGACAACCTACGATCACCGATGCGCCGCGCTCGACCATCTCCGCGGCGTGGGCGGGACCGCCCAGGGCAGCGACCGCGCGTGCCGCGCATCGCTCGGAGACGAACGCGGACGGCGCTGTGCCGAGCGGCGGGACAAGGCCCTTGGAGAGGACAAGGACCCCGGATTGACTCGAGATGTGCTCGCCGTGGGCGGCTACCGCGCTGGGCAGCGAACGCGCCGGCACCGCCAGGCACACGAGGTCTTTCGTTGCAAGCTCCAGGTCCGCAGCGCGAACGACGCGGATCGATTGCGGGAGCTCAACCCCGGGCAGATAGGCCTCGTTGGAGCGTGCGCGAACGATCGCTTCTGCCTGTTCCTTCGTTCGGCATCCCAGCTCCACTTCGAGCCCTGCCTGGGCAAGGCAGACAGCGAGCCCGGTGCCCCAGCTCCCCGCCCCGACGATGGCCACGCGACGGATTGGAGCAAGTCCGCCGAGCCACTCCCACTGGAGCATCACGCACGGCCAGATGCGCTCGGTGACGGCACCAGCCAGAGCCTGGGACGGCTGCTCCACGACTGGAAAACGCAATGCCCGGCCGGCTCGAAGCCGGACGTGCCGGGGGCGGATGCGCCAGCCCCGCCTGACGTCCTCGGTGCCGATCACGGCCACCGGCACAACGGGCGCACCGGTCTCGAGTGCCAGCCGGCCCACGCCGCGCCTGGGCCGGCCCAGCGCTCCCGGACGGGTGCGCGTGCCCTCTGGGAAGATGAGGACGACATCGCCACGCTCGAGAATCGCCTTCGCGGTCTGTATGGCGTCCTCGTCATGGGCACCCCGGTCGACCGGAAACGCGCCAAGCGCGTTCAGCACCCAGGCCTGCCAGCGTCGCCTGAACAGCTCCTTCTTCGCCATGTAGTACATGGGCCGCCTTGCCATCGTCCCGATCACGAACGGGTCGAGGAAACTCCGGTGGTTGGCCGCGATGATCACCGGGCCATCGGCGGGGACGTGCTCAAGCCCGATGCGCTCCATTCGGAAGTACAGGTGAAAGAACGGCTGGAACAGCGCACGCACGATCAGGTACACGACGTAGTTGACCCCCGTCCTTCGCGCCCGATCATGGAGCTGATCGTTATTCATCGCACATTGCCTACCCGCGGCGACGCCGCCCGTTACAGTTGGCCCCTTGGAGACCGGTATCGAGCGTCCTCGTACGTTGCGTGGCGCGCTGTGTGGCGCCGTCGCCGCGGCGGTGTGGGCGCTTGAGCAGCCGCTTGACAAGGTTCTGCTGGGGAGCGCCTACGACGACGTGGAGCTGCTCGGGAAGGCGGTGAAAAAGGGCGATGGGTCCTATCCCGCAGGACTTGCCATCCATATGGGCAACGGCGCCGTGTTTGGCGCGGTCTACGCCAACCTCGCGCCGCTCCTGCCGGTGCCGCCCGTGCTGCGCGGGCCGGTCCTCGCCCTGTCCGAGCATGTGTTCCTGTGGCCGCTCACCTATCTGAGTGATCGCTTCCACCCCGCGCGTGACGACCTTCCGGCTCTAGCCGGTAACCATCGCGCTTTCGCGCAGGGGGCGATCCGCCACCTCGTGTTCGGCGTGGTCCTGGGCGAGCTCGAACGCCGGCTCAATGCCTCGCCCGAGCCGGCACCGCCGCCGCCGATGCCCGCGTTCTCAACCAATGGCCACGGCTCGATCGAGCAGGCCATCTCCGCCGAGCCCGCCGGCTAGTCCGCAACGACCATCTAGTGGATGTGTGGCCGAGCCTCCCTCGGTCGGCCACGCCGGGCGCATAGAATCGCCCGGCCACCGAGTGAAGGAGGCGGAATGAGCCACGCACAGGTCAAGTACGTCCTCTCCGAGCAGGAGATCCCCACTCACTGGGTCAACCTAATGGCCGATCTGCCGGGCGAAGCGCCGCCGCCACTTCACCCGGGCACGCTGCAGCCCGCCGGTCCAGACGACCTCTCGCCCCTGTTCCCGATGGCTCTGATCCAGCAGGAGGTTTCGGGCGACGCCCTGATCGAGATCCCCGACCAGGTGCTCGACGTTTACAAGCTGTGGCGGCCCACTCCGCTTTACCGAGCCCACCGGCTCGAGCGGGAGCTGGATACGCCCGCGCACATCTATTACAAGTACGAGGGAGGCTCGCCGCCGGGATCGCACAAGCCCAACACCGCGGTGGCGCAGGCCTACGAGAACGCCGCCGCCGGGATCAAGAAGCTGACGACGGAGACGGGTGCCGGCCAGTGGGGTTCGGCTCTGGCGTTCGCCTGCCGCCTCTTCGGCCTCGACTGCGAGGTATGGATGGTCGGCTCGAGCTATGACCAGAAGCCCTACCGGCGCTCGATGATGGAAACCTGGGGCGCGCGGGTGCACCGTTCCCCATCCGAGCTGACGGAGTCCGGCAAGGCGCAGCGTGAGCACTCAACCGGCTCACTCGGCATCGCCATCTCCGAAGCGGTCGAGGTGGCAGCACAGGATCCCCAGACCAACTACTCACTCGGCTCGGTTCTCAACCACGTGCTCCTGCATCAGACGGTGATCGGTCAAGAGGCGCTGTCCCAGATGGCGATGGCCGGCGAGGAGCCCGATGTCGTGGTCGCCTGCGTGGGAGGCGGATCGAACTTCGGCGGGCTCACCTTCCCGTTCCTGCGCCGGGTCATCCGAGATGGCGTGCGTACCCGCTTCGTCGCCGCTGAGCCGGCCGCCTGCCCGACTCTCACCCGCGGTGTGTATGCATACGACTTTGGCGATACCGCCGGGCTGACGCCGCTGATGCCGATGTACACGCTGGGGCACGACTTCGTCCCTCCGCCAGTCCATGCGGGCGGGCTCCGCTACCACGGCGATTCCCCGCTCCTGTGCGGGCTGGTCAAGCAGGGCCTCGTGGAGGCCCGCGCCTACCGGCAGAACGAGACCTTCGAGGCCGCAGTGCGGTTTGCGAGGGCCGAGGGCATCATCCCCGCGCCCGAGCCCGCACACGCCATCCGTACAGTGATCGAGGAGGCGGAGGCGGCGAAGGAAGCGGGTGAACCCCGCGTGATCCTGTTCGGTCTATGCGGCCACGGACATTTCGACCTGAGCGCATACGACGCTTTTCTCGGCGGCCAGCTGGAGGATCCCGAATTCTCCGATGAGGAAGTCCAGGCAGCGCTTGCGAGATTGCCGGAGGCGCCGGCGCTTGCCTAGCCGCCCTAGCGCCGCCGCGCGCCAGGCGTCCACGACGACCGAGGCTCAGGCGCCGCGCCCGACGTGGCGGACCCCCGTGCCACACTGAACCGCCCGCCCGCCTAGCTCAACTGGCAGAGCACTTGATTTGTAATCAAGAGGTTTGGGGTTCGAGTCCCCAGGCGGGCTTGGGATTGGGCAACTTTGTCCCCAGTTTGTCCCGGGATCGGCGTAGATGTGCGGGCGATGCTGATGCCGGCCGGGCATGTGGTTGCCCGCGAGGATGGCGGTGACGGTTTCGCTGGGGAAGGAGAACTCATCCACGTCCGTCGTCTCGGGTCGATGGTGCCTGGCTCTAGCGGCCAGCGGGGGTGCTCGCCGCTAGATCGTGAACGTTCTGGTGGCGGCCGGACCAGCGCCGGCGGAGCTGACCGCCCGCACCTCGAACTTGTACTTGCCCGCTCTCAGCTGCTTGTAGGTCTTCGGGGAGCTGCACCGCGTGAAGCCCATCTTGGGTGCCCTGCGGTTGAGCGTGACCAGCTCGCACTGGAAGCCGGTGGCTCCCTGCGCTGAGAAGGCGACACTCGCCGTGTGCCTGCGCTTGTTGATCTTCGTGCTCGAGATCGTGACCGTGGCACGGCCGCGTGAGCTACCGCGTGCCGCGGCCCAATGGGCATGGACCCGTGAGGCACTCAGCGCTCTCCGGTACACGGCCACCTCATCGAGGTCCCCGACCAGCGGCTGGTGGAACGTGTTGATCCACTGGCCCAGCGCGATGCGAGCGGCCGCGATGTTGAATGTCGGGTTGCCATAGGGATCGCGGTTCGGCTGGCCGAGGTTGTGGCCATCGATGTAGGCGGCGAGCTGGTTGGTGGCATGGCCATAGCTGATGACCAGGTAATGCCACTTGCCGTCCCACAGGTTGATCGGCGACGGCAATGACCCCGGATCCCAGACGTAGTCTGCGCCAAACTCATCAATGCCGAAGCCGCTGGAAGGGCCCCACCCGACCTGGGCGTTGTGATGAGGGAACAGCGCTAAGCCCGCAGCCTGGCCATTGTGGGTGGTGACGCCGCTGCACGACTGGCCTGAGACCTCGGCGCTGCACGACTGGCCGATGTCCACCAGCACGTGATTGTTCGGAGCGCTCTCGGTGTTGCGGAACCACGCCTCGAGCGTGAAATCATGATTGCCGATGAGGCCGGAGGGAGCCCTGCCACTCTGGCCGACGACGCCGGAGGCGCCGGTCGCCGCGATCGCCGTATCTCCTGTGGCCAGCGCGCCGGGCACGCCATAGGCGATCCCGCTCGCGTTGTAGGTCCCGTTGTTCCTCGAAGTGGACGAATCGCACAGCGTCAGGCCCGCCGCCTCGTCGAGGCGGTAATAGGCAGCCGGCGCGTCCGCCAGGACCTGCTTCGAGTAGGTGTCGGAGCGATGCGGACAACCGACCGCCTGCGAAGCCGAGGCCGGCAGGGCAACGTAGGCGAGAATGAACAGCAATATTCCGAACCGCGAGCGCACGGGTGTCAGCCCGGATGGCCTAGTCGTGCCTGAGCTTGAACCCGCTGCTCAGCGCCGCGGGCAGCAGGTTGTCGTCCCCGGCGTAGGTAATGGTGAACGTCCAAAACTGGGTGCGCGCGCGAGAGCCGATTGGCAGCTCGATGGTGAACTTGAAGCGCCCGCCACTCACGCGAACTGCGCCGGTGTGGACGCTTCGGCCTGCGCCGGACTCGCGCAGAAGCAGCGCCAGCTGCTCGCCGTCTGCGCGACGGTCGATCGTCCCGCTGAACGTCACCGTAACGGTGCAAGCGCGGGCATGGGCAGCATGCGCGGCGGTGAGCTTGAACGTTGCAGCCCCTGGCGGCGTGGTGGCCGGTCGCGGTCAGGCGCAGCTGCGGCTCGGCTCGCTGTGGGCGGGGCGGCGGCGGGCTGCCGGCGGCCGGCGTCTGGAAGGTCTCATCAGCACCGTAGGTCGTGCCGGCGGCGCTGGCGGCCACAACCCGGCAGTGGTAGATGGTGCCCGCGTTCAAACCGCTGAGCGCGGCTTGAACGCGATGGTCCTGGACGTCTGAGCCGACCTGCTGCGAGGCGGTCTGACTGCCGTAGGAGGTGGTGGTGCCGTACTGGAAGTACGCCGTGGTCGCCTGGCCGTTTGGATCGACCAGCGCCGCCAACGAGGCGCTATGGCTTGAACTGGCGCTGGCCTGGCAGCCCTGATCCACCGTCGGAGCGGGTGCGAAGCTGAAACCCCCGCCGCCGAGGGTGATCCCACCGCCACCGCCGCCCCCACCGCCACCGCCGCCGCCACCGCCGCCACCGCCGCCCCCACCGCCACCGCCGCCCCCCGCGCCGCCGCCGCCGCCGCTCGACCCGGTCGGTCCGGTCACGATGAACAAGGGGTCGTCGGTGAACGTGATCGTCGCCTGGCCGTCGGTCACGGTGGCGGTGGCAGGTTTCACCCCGTTCGGAGTCCAGACGTAAATGGTGTCCCCGGAGTGGATGTTGGGATCGACGATCGTCAGCGTGAGCGGCTGGGTGGCAGTCGGCACGCTGCCGTCGGGCGCGGTCCACGACAGCGCGAAGCCGCTTACATAGCTCTGCCCCGCAGGCAGACTGGCTTGTAACTGCGAGCTGTTCTGGACCGGGTAGAGGTTGAAAGTTGTCCCGTCGGGCAGAGCCCCCGGCGGGACCGACAGCAACGAGGAGCCGCTCAGGCCGGGCAGGCTCGACTGGGTCAGCCCACTGGCGGCGTTGTAGATGACCGTAGTCGGCTGGCCGAGTGTGGCTCCGGGAGCAATCTGGTTCAGGCACGGCGACATCTCTGAGGTGTCGTTCCCGCTGTTGGTCGCCGTGGCCGAGACGACTCCACCCAGGTGACCCGAGGCGCCAGATGCGTCGAGATCTACCGTGAACTTGGCCTGACCCAACCCGTCCGTCTGCACGGTTTGGGTGCCGAGCCGGAACTGGCCCTGGCCGCGCCCCGCAGGGCCGCACGCGTCGCTCATGTAGAACTCGAGCGCGTAGACTGGTTGGCGACGCTTTCCAGGAACCCGGTCACCGTCGCCGTGGTGCCGGACACCCCGGCCTGGGTCAGGATGGGGAAGTTCTGACCATCATTGGGGCCGCCCGGCAACCCCGTCGACTCCGTCAAATCATTGTTGGCGGGAATCCCGGTGCCGCCCAAGTCGATCGCCAGCGGCTCGTCGTTCCAGAGCACATTGGCCCTGATCAGATCATTGTGATCACGGTCTAAGCCCGTTCCTGGAGCAACGACTACACCGCTTCCCTGGCTGCCGGTCACTGTGTTGTGCTCGACCGTAATGTCCGTTCCTCCCACGAAGATACCCCCGCCGGGTCCCCCGTTCTCCGGCCCACCGCCGGTGACCGTGTTGCCCAGCTGATCGCTTGAGCCGCCGATCAGGTCCCCGCCGGTCACGGCCGCAATACCCGTGTCCCCCACATCGGTGCCAACCGTGATCGCGTTCTGCTGGATGACGTCGCCGACGCCGTCGGTGATCGAGATCCCGGCCCTGGTCACCACGACCGTGTTCCCGACCCCGGAGCCGCTGCCCCCGATCGTCGTTTGGCGCGCGTCATCGAGCAGGATTCCGGCCAAGCCGGTGATCTGGTTGGCCTGGATGACGTTGTTGGGGCCCTGGTAGAGGTCGATTCCGGAGCCCAAGTTGCTCAACGTGTTGTCAGCAACCGTGTTCGATGGCGCGGCGACCAAAATCCCTTCCCCGTCGGGAAGACCGGACGACGGGACGGCGCCGCTGATCGTGTTGCCCTCGATCGCGTTGCCAATGGCGCCCATCAACGAGGTTGGATCCAGAATCACCCCACGCCCGCTGACCTGGTAGTCGTCCCGAACGATGATCCCGCAGCCAGGTTGAAAGCCTGTGCTAGGGCTGGATGCCACGCCGACGATCTGGTTGCCCTGACCGGGGCCCGTCCCGCCAATCTGGTTGTTGGACGAGTTGACCACCACAATCCCGCCGGTTTCGTACTTGTACTCCTCCCCCTGGCCCCCGAGGGTGCTTGACGCAAAGCTACATGATTCGACGCTGTCACTACTCAGGTTTGACGCAGGTGGCTGCCGGGGGGTGATCACGTTGTGCTGCACCGTGTTCGCGCCACCGTTCACGACCTTTACCGCGTCAGCGAAGCCATCGAGCGCAAACCCGCGGATCGTCGCGCCACCGCCGGTGATCAAGAACCCATCGACCGTGTAGTCAACCGGGTCCACGGACGCCCCCCCAGGGCAGTCGGTCTCAATTAACCCGGAGCAGGTGTTCTTGAGCTCCACCTGACCGCCGGGCTGGGTGGTCCCGTCGATGGCCAGCGGCTGGGTGATCGCCGGAAGGGAGTTCGGCACATCGATCTGGGGCACCCCTCCGCCCGGGATGTCGAAGTTGATCGTCCAGGCCCCTCCCTGCGCTTCGGCGTTCTGGATCGCCGCCCGCAGCGTGCACTCAGGTACCGGATTGCCGCTCACTGTCACCGTGTCGCCGGTGTCGCAGTTGTTGTCGTAGACGACCTGCTGCTGGTCCCCGGTCGAGTTGACGACCTCAATCCCTCCGATGGGGAAGCTGATCGTGATCTGTCCGTTGTAGGTCTGGGCGACAGCAGAAACCGGGTTGACGACACTCGTGGCCACGAACCCCGAGCCGCCGCCTCCGCCGCCACCGGCCACGGACGCGCTGCCGCCCCCGCCGCCCCCGAAGTAGCCGCCCCCACCGCCGCCCCCACCGGTGCCCTTGCACACGGTGGTGGATGGAGCCGAGGCGTTGCCGCCGAGGCCGAGCGAGGAAGGTCCCGAGGCAGGGCCGCTCCCGGCCCCCGCGGGGGTGCCCCCGCTGGGCGTTGGTTGCACCACTCCGCCCGAGCAACCGAGGGTGCCATCCGCGCCGCCTGCTCCCCCCGAGGTTCCTGCGGCGGCGCCGCCGGCGGCGACCAAGCCTGGGTCAGAGCCCGGTATCGGGTCGATGCCGGCTGTGCCTGGCAGCGCGCCGGTGACGCCGCCGCCGTTGCCGCCGTTGCCGCCGGAGGTCCCATCAAAGCTGTTGTTGCCGGATCCGCCTCCGCCACCCGCGGCCAGCAGCAAGGTCCCCGTGGAATCGAACACGAAGCTGCCGCCTCCCCCGCCACCAGCGCCGGTGTTCGGACTGCCGTTACCTCCGCCGCCCAAGCCGCCCAGGCCAGTAGGAACCCCTCCTACGGGATCGCCGCCAGTACCGCCCTGACCGCCGACGACGAGTGACAGCGTCTGATCAGGCTTGACCGGCAAGCTGCCCGTCTCCTCACCACCCATGCCCGGGACGGTCCCGTCGACGTCCGCGTTGGCGTCAAAGCCACCCGCGCCGCCATCGACGGCGATGGACAGCGACGTCACCCCCGCCGGCACCGTATAAGTCTGGGGGCCCGTGAAGGTCGCCGTACACGTTGTCCCGTCCTGGCTCAGCACGGCTGGCGAGGGACAGCCGGCTGCCCACGCCCCGGACGGCAGCCCCAGCCCAGCCAACCCGATGACCAACAGCGCCAGTGCCCACGACCGCCGCGGGCACCCGCCGATGTGGCGATTCGCGGCTGCCATGCCGCACCTGACCGCAGCGAAGCTACTCCCTGGTGTAGATGCTCCCCCGCCGATTCCTTCGGCCATGGCCCCTCTCGATCCGGTCCGCGACTGGCGCGCCGCCCGTCGCAAAAACGATGTCCTGCACGTGTATCGCTGGCGGCGGGGGGTTGTCAAGGCGCATCGTTGACGTTAAGTTGCAGAGACGTTGCACGGCACCCACATCGAGCTTTGTGGTCCGCTGCGGATCGAGATCGAGGGCCGCGCCGTGGAGGGGCTGCTTCGCGGACGGCAGCTCCGGCTGTTGTTCGCGCGGCTCGCGTCGGCCGATGGTGGGGCCGTCTCCCGTGAGGAGCTGGTGCGCGCGTTGTGGCCGGAGCAACCTCCCCGTGACGCTGGCGCGATCGTGCGCACGCTGCTCTCGCGGCTGCGCGGTGTGCTGGGTGCCGATGCGCTCGTCGGGCGCGCGGAGGTTCGGCTGGCTCTGCCCGCCCCGGTCCAGGTTGACGTGCGGGCGGCCGAGCGGGCGCTGGCTAAGGCCCAGACTGCGTTGGAGGGACGGGACTTCCTGACCGCTTTTGCCTGCGCCCAATCGGCGCTCGAGGTGCTCCGCGCAGAGGTCATGCCAGGCGAGAGCGCAGAGTGGCTCGAGCGTTGGCGGCGCCAGCTCCAGGAAGCTCGACTGGAGGCCCTGGAGTGCGAGGTTGTGGCGGGTAGTCGCCTGGGCGGAGCGGCCCGCGCAAGCGCGGTCCGCGCCGGACGCGAGCTGATCGAGCGGGCCCCGTTCCGAGAGAGCGGCTACCGGGCGCTGATGCAGGCTCACGAGGCCGGCGGAAACGAGGCCGAAGCGATCCGCGTGTACCTCTCGCTGCGGGATCTGCTGCGCGCGGAACTGGGCGTCGCTCCGGGGGATCAGATCGTGGCGCTGTACGAGCGCCTTTTGGCGGGCCGGCGGGAGGATCGGGGTGAGTGGACGGCCTACGAAGGCCCGCCGGCATTGCTGCGCCGTGCGCTTGACGCGCTGCAACAGGCCGGGCCGGGCGATCCCGCCCTGCGCTGCGAGATGCTCCTGGAGCTGGGCTCGAGTCTCGCGCACGGCCGGGAGAGCGAACCGGCTCGGGAGGCCTTCGCGCAGGCAGCCGAAATCGCGCGGGCGTTGGGGCGCGGCGATCTGTTGGGCCGAGCCGTGTTGGGGCAGGGCGGCTACGGGATTCCGTTTGCGCCCGGGGGCGCCGACGAGCCGCTGGTGACGCTGCTCGAGGAGGGGATCACGGCGCTGAAGCAAGCCCAGACTCCGCTGAGGGTGCAGCTGCTCGCTCGCCTGGCCGCCGCCCTCTCGGGAACGCCGGATCTCCGACGACGGATCGCGGTGGCCGAGGAGGCGCTGGCGCTGGCGCGCACGCTCGGCGAGCCGAGCTGCGTGGCGCTGGCGCTGAGTGCACGCCATCTCGCGGCCTGGGGTCCCGACAGCCTCGACCAGCGCCGCGCGGACGCCGCGGAGCTGATCGGGCTCTCGGCCGCCGGTGCCGGTCCCGAGGCGGTCCTGCCCGGGCACCTATGGCTGTTCACCGACCTGGTGGAGGCCGGGGACATGGAGGGTGCCGATCGTGCGCTGGAGGCCTACGGGCGGCTGGCCGCCGAGCTCGGCCATCCCGGATACCAGTGGTGGGATGCCCTGCTGCGGGCGATGCGCCATTTCATGGCCGGGCGGTTCGCCGACGCCGAGCGCTCTGCCGAGCGCGTGCTGGGACTGGCGCCGCGCGCGCAGGACGAGGTGGTGGCGCAGCTCATCACCGTGCAGGTGCTCGCCGTCCGAAAAGAAGCAGGCGAGCTCGCCTCGCTCGAAGCCGCAGTGCGAGAGGCGATGAAGCGCTACCCGCCTATCCAAGCGTGGCGCTGCCTGCTCGCGTACGTGTACGCCGAGACCGGCCAGCCCGAGCGAGCGCGCGAGGAGTTCGAGCCGCTGGTGGCGCGACTCGACGAGCTGCCCCGCGACCATCTGTGGTTGATCGCGATCGCGCTGCTCGCCGACGCGGGCGCGATCATCGGCGATCCCGCGCCGGCAGCGACCCTCTACCGGACGCTCCTGCCCTACCGTGGACGGATCGTGGTCGGACTCGGGGGTCTGTACTTCGGCCCCGCCGACCACCATCTCGCGCTCCTAGCCCGAACGACAGGCGATTTCACCGCCGCCGAGCGGCATTTCCAAGACGCGGTCGCCACCAGCCGGGCGATGGGCGCACGCCCGTGGCTCGGGCACACGCTGCGCGAATGGGCGGCCGCCGTGGCCATGCGCCAACTCCCCGGCGACCGCGAACAGGGCGAAGCGCTGCTCGAGGAAGCGACAGCGATCGCCGACGAGCTCGAGATGATCGACCTCCACGATGCGATCGAACGCGTCCATGCAATGCTCGCGCCGCAGCCCACAGGACACTAGCCGCGGTGCGGCTCAGTCACCGCGGTCATCGGAGCGTGAGTGATCACGCCGCGAGCCTGAATCGCGGTTTGTGTCGGCAGGCGATGAACCGCTCTAGGAGGTGGCGGATAACGTCCAGTTGAACGGCTCGTCGATCTGGTTGTAGTGGTGCTCGAACGCGTCGAGTCGATCAACAACTGCATGCAGGATCCGGAAGTCCTCCCGGGTCAGCACCTTTGCGCCAGGGCAACGGAAGTCGACGAGTTCTCCTTCCCCAGCGAGACCGTCACCCTCATCCTCGCGGGCAACACATGGGCGCTGCCCACGCAAATCCAGCGGCGTGATCCAGTCAAGCTCAGTAGCGCCTTGGACGACTCGCGCTAGCGCTGCAACACCCGGTCCGCGCTGGTCCTTGCCAAATGAGCGAGCGGAAGTGCCGGCTGCGAGACATGCCTCGCTTCGGTCAGCACTGACTACGCGTGAGGTTCATCGAAGGTGCAGATCGCGCACACGTCCTCGTCAGGACAAAGCTCTGCCCAGAAACCTGGTGTACTCACAGTGCCGAGATGCGTGCCTTCAATAGCCGCTTGGGCGCCTTCTGCTCCCACGCATCCGCCAGGAGTTCTGAAACCAGCGCCTTGCGCCAAGGCCAGTTCTTGAACCTGCTCGCGGGATACCACGACAGCGGCGCAGAATAACCGCAGCACCTTTCGCCGCGGGCGGGTGACGGCACCGGCCGGCACTCCCCATAGCCTGGAGTTTTTGCTTGCGCCAACTCGGGTCGCGTTCACCGATCACGCCGCTGAGCGTGCCGCCCGCTACGGGATCCCGTATGGCGACGTCGCCGACGCCGTGCTCGACGAGCCGAGCGCCGACAGCGCAATCCAGGCGCCGCCGAACTGGCTCATCCGCAAACGGCGGCTAACCGTGATCTACGACTGGCCCGACGGCGAGGATGAGACGACCGCGCGCGTCATCGCCGTGTGGACCGGGGAGTAGCCTGAAGCTGATGGATGGCCACTACGACCGCGTCGCTGACGTCGCCTGGCTGCGCCTCGACGGTTGGGACAAGGATCGGGTCCGTATTGACCGCACCCCCGCCGGGCTGATCGAACGCGACCCGGAGACCGGGCGGATCGTGGGACTCGAGTACTGGGACGCCAGCCACAAGCTCCCCGCCGAGCTGCTCGAGGCCCTGCCCGCGCCCCCGAGGCGAGACGTGGCCATCGAGCGCCAGCCCGCGTAACGCAAACCGACTCCTCGACAGACTCTTGAGCGCAGCCGGACGGATCTCGATCCGCCACCCGCGCTCCTCAGCCGGTGCTCCGCTCCGAGACTTCAGACCAAGCGAGTCCCGGCTCATGCCGAAGCATCCTCGATCGCGGCACGGTCCTGGTTAGACAGCGGCTCGTCGTCGTATGGCGCGGCCTCGAGTTTGGCCTTTGAGAACATGTGCTCAGGCGGGAGGGGGGCGGGGCCGCAGCGCTGGCGCGCGTGCCGCCGATCAGCCGACCGCGATACCCAGGCTCTTGCCGAGGTTCGGGTACCAATAGGCCCCGGCCATGTACACCCATACCGCGGCGACCGCAAAGGTCATGGCGGCGGCGATCGCGAGCGTCATCACCCGGCCCCGGACACTTGACAGCCTGGACCCGGCTAACAGCCCGAGCAACGTGAACCCCGGGTATAGGTACCGGGGGAACAGCGTGGGCCATTGGATGATGACGATCGCCGCGCCCAACGCCACCAGCCCCGTGACGAACGGGCCGCCGAGCAGGATCGCGCGCGGCAGAATCGGCCGCCGGCCCCTGACGACCGCGGCGATCGCGATCAACACGAGCGCAATCGGGACGAGGCGCAGCAGTGTCTCGCGAGTCGGCTCGTTGTACTGCGACCACCACTCCTCTGGGAGAACCGCGCGAGTGACTGTCCACGCCCCCTGGGTGACGTCCCGGAACGCGAACGGGTGCCCTCCTGGGTCCATTACCCCCCGCTGCTCGCGCTTGACGACCTTCTCGCCGGTGAGCGCTCCGTACCGGTTTTCGTTCATCACGATCCATGGCGCAAGCATCGCGACCGGCAACGCAAGCGTCAGCGCCAGCGTCCCCAGCTGACGCCTGACTCCGTAGCTCCGTATGCGGGACACGATCGGCACCAGCAACGCCGGTGCGAAGCACGCCAAAAGCAGAGAGGTCAGCAACGCCAGGCCGAGCAGCGCGCCCGCCGCCACCAGCCACCGGTCGCTGCGCCGTAGGTTCGCCTGCCAGCACGCGTAGATGAATGCCAACCCGATCGGGAATTCGAGGGCGGTGTAGGAAACCGTGATCAGCCGAACTAGCACGCCCGGCCACATCACTACCGACAGCGCCAGGCAGAACGGCAGCAGCCAGCGTTTGGCGAACACGGCCCGCGCCAGTAGCCCCAGCAGCACGATCGCCACGACCAGCAGGAGCACATCAAAGCTGCGGAGCACCCGCACCTTGGTAATGAAATCGCCGCCGCCGATGAGATATGCGGGTGCCGCCACCACGTAGTAGAGCGGCATCTGGAACGCCTCGTAGCTCTCACCCGCGAGCCCGGCCGACCGGGCGGGGATCGAACTGCGGCGCGGGTAGGTCCCCTGATCGACCGCCTGCACCTGCCATGGCGTCAGGTCTGCCAGCGTGGGCACACGGCCGTGCTCGGCGATCGATTCGATGTATGAGATGTGGGCGCCCTCGTCGATCCCGAAGACCTGGAAGTGGGCAACGGTGAAGCCCGCCAGCACCAGAATCGCCGTCACCTGAAGCGCGGCAAGCGCCGCCGGGACCCTTGCCAGACGGCTGCGCCATGCAGGGGCGAGAGACGCCTTGGCCCGGACTGCAGTTGTCATCCCTGCTCCATGATCCCATCAAGGCTCGAAGACGCGCCCCGGCGAGGCGGTGGCCGGAGCCGCTCACAAGGAGTCGGACCGGCGCTGGCGCGGCAGCTTTAGGAGGTCATGTCGACCAAGGTGCCTTCGCGCAGCTCTGCCCAGGCGCTGACAATCTGCTCGTCGGTTGCGGTCTCGAAGCTCCCGAGGCGCTCGTGGTAGGCCTCCATCGAGCGAATCGAAGGAGCGCTGGGCAACGTAGCCATCATGCTGGCCTGCTCGATCCGCAGCCCTTGCTCGAGCGAGCGCGAGCCTGCGAAATAGACGACCCGCTTGATTTCACGGTTGACCAGTGGCGAGCGCCTGGCCATCCGCGCGGCCACCGTCTGGGTCTGAGCGAGGAGCTCTTCGCCCGGCAGGACATCGTGGATGATCCCGAGTTCCTGCGCTTCCGCGGGCGTGAATAGCCGACCATCGAGTAGGAGCTCGATCGCTCGGCCCACGCCAACGATTCGAACCAGCCGCTGAGTCCCTCCAGCCGCGGCCATGAAGCCAATGTTGCTCTCGACCAGACCGAGCCGATGCTGGCCGGAGGCCATGTAGCGCAGGTCGCAGCCCAAGGCCAGAATCAGTCCTGCGCCGATGCACATGCCGTTGATGGCGGCAAGAAACACTTTGTCCGAGCGGTTCATGTGCAGGAATAGCTCGTCCCAGCGCAGCAGCGTGGCTACTCCATCGAGCGGAGTGCGGCGGATGAAGGCCTCTCCCCCGGGCAGCCGTCTCAGCCCCGCTACCAGGCGAAGAACCATCCGCCCCTGGCGATTGCTGGGGGTGGGCATTGGCGCCGCCGCGGCAGCCTTGGCCTGTGCCAGCAGTTCGTCGGTATCGGCGTGGGTGACGAAGAACGGATGTGGCTCCCCGGTGAGCACGACCGCGCCGATCGATCGATCGTTATCGACTGCTTTGACCAGCCGCGTGAGATCGGCGACGACAGCGCTGCTGTAGAGGTTGCGGGGTGGGTTCCTCAGACGAACGGTGAGGACCCGCCCCTCCTGGCTGACCGACAATGTTTGGTACACGGCGCCTCCTGATCTCGCTCGGCTGCTACCGCCCAATTCGGCGGATCGCGGCTACATGAGTGCAGTACGTGATTGTGGTATGCATTTTGCATACTACTAGTTTGTAAGCTACGATGCGGGGCAATGCTCTGTCGCCGGTCCGACCGAGTGAAGGTCCATGTGAGGAAAGGACACGAGATGGCAGTCGTAGACGTCAGCACCCCCTACCGCCTACCTGAGATGAGCGAGGCCGAACTTCAGAGGCTCCGCGCCGACGTTGCGCAGATCAGCGCGATCGAGCGACGAACCGGCACCGACGGCGAACGACGTTCGGCCCAGTGGGTCGCCGAACAGCTAACGGAGCTCGGCGCTCAGGATGTCGCCTTTCAATCCTTCCGCACCCAGACGACCTGGGCCTGGTCCCACCTCGCTCACTACGTGAGCGGTGTCGCCGCCGCGGCCGTGGGCGGTCCCATCGGGGCGGCCCTTGGCGCGGGCACATTGGTCTCGTACGAGGCCGACAACAGTGGCCGCAGCCAGTGGCTGCGGCGGTTGCTGCCTGCCCGTCAGGGGACGACGGTGAGCGCCCGCATTCCCGCCGGCGAGATCTCGCGCCGGACGCTAGTTCTGGTGGCCCATCACGACGCTGCGCACACGGGCTGGGTCTGGAGCCCCCAGTTCCTGGAAGGCGGGCGCAGATACGCGCTTCGCACCGGTCGCATCCTTCCCTTCAATACGCTGCCATTGCTGGCGATGGCCGGTGCCGCCAGCATGCTCGTCCCGCTGCGGATCGCCGGAGCGGCGATGCTCACGATCAGCGCCGCCCTGGCCATCGAGGCCGGTCTCGCGCCAACCGTCCCTGGCGCCAGCGACAATGGAACCGGTGTGGCTGCGCTGCTCGCCCTCTCTCGCCAGTTGGTTGAGCATCCGCTGCCCGATGCCGACGTGATCCTCCTCGTCCCCGGCGGAGAGGAGGCGAGCATGGTTGGGATGCTGGCCTGGATGAGAAAGGAGGGCATCAAGCTAAGCCGCTCGCACACCTTCTTTCTCGGGCTGGACCTGCTTGGCGCCGGCGAGCCGATCGTCGCCAAGCGCGAGGGCTGGAGCGCCAGCTACCGCGATGACGATCTGAGCTGGGCCGACCGCGGCGCCGAGCTGGTCGGCCTGCCGGCCCCCAAGCGCTTCGGCCTGGGTACGTCGAGCGACCCGATGATCGCCCGCCGTGCAGGCTTTGTCGCCGTCTCGCTGCTGTCCGAGCGCGATGGTTCCTTGGGTCGATTTCACCTGCCCGATGATGTCCCCGAGACCGTCGACTGGCACTGCGTCGAGCACTGCACCAAGCTGGCTTCAGGCATCATCTCCGTGTGGACCAGCGAATGAGCACGACGGAGTCGCGGATCGTCGAAGTCCATCGCCGTCCGCGTCAGTCGAGAACACGACAAGGGCGACGCAGTCAGGCCGAACGGTCCCAGACCACGATCGGCGAGCTCGTCGCCGCGGCGAGGGCACTGTTCGCAGAGAATGGATTCGTCGAGACCTCGATCGAGGACATCGTCACCGCCGCCGATGTCACCCGTGGGGCGCTCTACCACCACTTCGCCTCAAAGACGGAGATCTTCGCGGCGGTGTTCGAGACGGAGCAGCAGCGGATCGCGCAAGCCGTCAACGAAGCCGCAGGACGCAAGGAGGGCGATGCCTGGGAGCGGCTCGAAGCCGGTTGCCTGGCCTTCCTCGGGGAATGCCTCGATCCGGGTGTTCAGCAAATCGTCCTGATTGACGGCTTCGTCGCCCTGGGCTGGGACGGAATGCACGAGATCGAGTACCGCTACACGCTGGACGGTCTAGAGCGTGGTATCGAACGAGCGATGCGCGAGGGCGCTATTCCGCGCCGCTCGGTCGCCCCTCTGGCCCACATGCTCTTCGGCGGCCTCTGCCAATCGGCGATCAACATTGCCCGCTCCGACAATCAGCGGAAGCTCTCGCGTGAAGTGAAGCGCGAGGTCCATCAAATCTTCGTCGCGCTGCGAATGCACGCGTGATGTTCGAGCTAGAGAGGAGCACCAGCCATGGCCCGCGTAGACGAGCTTGTGGACGGGATCTACAGGATCTGCACCACCGTCCAGCTGCCGGATACAGAGTTTCAGTTCAACCAGTTCCTGATCGACGACGAGCGGCCCGCGCTAATCCACACGGGGATGTATGGCCTGTACGACGGCGTTCGTGACGGCATCGCCGAGGTCCTTGATCCCGGCAAGCTCGAGTACGTGATCCTCCTCCACTTCGAGGCGGACGAGAACGGAGGCATGGACCGCTTCCTGGAAGGGGCCTCGAACTCGACTCTCGCCTGCAGCGCTTTGAGCGCCATCCTCAACCTGAGTGGCTGGAACTACTCAGGCCGCGTCGAAGGACATATGGAGGGGGAGCTGATCGATCTCGGCAGGCATAAGCTCCGTTTCCTGGAGACGCCGCACGTGCACCACTGGGATTCGATGATGCTGTTCGATGAGACAACCAAGAGCCTGTTCCCCTCGGACCTCTTCATCCAGCCTGGTGACCAGCCGCCGGTGGTGACCGAGAACCTCGGCAGCATGATGTGCGAGTACTACCGCCAGATTGGGATCTTCGCCCACGAGCAGCCCGTTAGGGACGTGGTCGATCGAATCGAGGCCCTCGACCCC
Source organism: uncultured Solirubrobacterales bacterium (assembly GCA_963756965.1). Classification (GTDB taxonomy): domain Bacteria; phylum Actinomycetota; class Thermoleophilia; order Solirubrobacterales; family Solirubrobacteraceae; genus Palsa-465. Next base: position 8,893 of record CAVWPT010000007.1, on the reverse strand, counting down.
GCCTGGATCCACGGCATGCACGGCGGCAGCCTCCGACGGGAGGCGATCCCGTACTTCACACGCGCGCTGCGCGACGAGGCGTTTGGATATCAGGGCAAGCTGCTCGGCCGAGACGTGTTGCCCGGGTAGAGCTTCGCGCGCACATGGAAGTTGCCAGAGAGATGTCGGGCGGGCATGACTCGACGGCTTCCCACGTCACCCCCAAACGAGAACAAGCCCGAGCCCGAGCCTGTGTTCGCACAGTACCGCGGCGCTGGTTGGCTCGCCCCAGGGAACCACCCTAGGATTTGGGCCACCGGGATCGTCGCGGCAGGCGCGGCTGTACAGGGCGCTACTCGCACGGGAACATCTGTCGCGTGATGGGCCTGGAAGCGGTCTGTTCGAAATGCGGCGCCGCAAGTCCGACGGGCGCCCGCTTCTGCATGGCGTGTGGCGCGCCGCTGGCACGAAGCTGCCGGGCCTGCGGCACTGAGGCGCCGCCGCAGGCCAGGTTCTGCATCGCATGCGGCACCACACTCGACGACGCCCGCGGGCCGTCCGACGCGTCGGCGCTCGCCGGCTCGGAGCCCGAACCGAGCGAAGAGCGTCGCACCGTCACCGTCCTGTTTGCCGACCTCTCCGGGTACACGTCGGTTTCGGAGCGGCTTGACCATGAGACGGTGAAGGCACTCGTTGAGCGCTGCCTCACGCGGCTCGCGCTTGAGGTCGGGGAGTTCGGCGGGCGCGTCGATAAATACATCGGCGACAACGTGATGGCCGTGTTCGGCGCCCCCGTCGCGCATGAGGATGATGCAGAGCGTGCGGTCCGCGCGGCTGTCGGCATGCAGTCCGCGATGGGAGAGCTCAATCAGACTGTCAAGCCTGAGTTCGGGTTCGAGCTCGGACTGCGAGTGGGCATCAACACTGGCGAGGTTCTCGCCGGCCGTGTGGGCGAGGTCTACACGGTGGTTGGCGATGCAGTGAACGTCGCCTCCCGGCTTCAATCCGTCGCTGCGGTGGGCAGCATCCTCGTCGGGGAGCGCACGCGCCGAGCGAGCGCGTCGGCCGTCGTGTTCCGGGAGCTCGAACCGCTCACGCTCAAGGGAAAGGCGGAGCCCGTGGCCGCATGGGAGGTGGTGGAGCTGCCCAAGCCGATCCCCGTCCCGGAGCGCAGGACTCTCCGCGCACCTCTTGTGGGACGTCACGAGGAACTCGACCAACTGGAGCTCCTGTTTGACCGGGCGGGCAGAGAAGCCGCTCCACAGCTCGTCACCGTCGTAGGGGAGGCGGGGGTCGGAAAGACACGACTCCTGCGCGAGCTCGAGCGCCGACTCGAGCGCAGCGGCGACCGCGGGCGCGTCCTTCGCGGGCGGTGCCTGGCGTTCGGCGCAAGCGCGGTCTACTGGCCGCTGTCGGAGATGCTCCGCGCGGAATGCGGGATCCTCGACGGCGACGCCCCGTCGCAGGCGTGGTCAAAGCTCTCAAGCCGGCTGGGGCCGCTGATCGCGGCGGCAAGCATGGAGGAAACGGACAGACGTCTTGCTCCGCTGGCACGGCTGATCGGCGCCGAGGCGCCGGATCATCGAGCGGAAAGCGAGCTGGAGGATCAGCAGAGTGCACGCGAGAGCTTCTTCGGCGCGGTGCGAGCCGTGTTCGAGGCATTGGCGCAGGAAGGGCCCCTGGTACTGGCGTGGGAAGACATCCACTGGGCCGATGACGGCACTCTTGACCTGATCGAGTACCTCTCCCGCTGGGTACGGGCGCCCGTGCTCCAGGTCTGCCTTGCTCGGGATGAGTTGCTTGGACGGCGGCCGAACTGGACTGTGCAGAGCCGCACGACGACCACGATGTTCCTCGAGCCCCTGTCGCCGTCCGAGACCCGGGAGCTGACCGAGGGGCTGCTCCGGGTGGCCGGCGTGCGAGCAGCGCTGCGCGATGGGGTGGCCGAGCGGGCCGGCGGCAATCCCCTCTTCGCCGAGGCGATGGTCAACCGGCTTGCCGAGGAAGGCGGGGCAACCGTCGCGGAGATGCCTGAGACCGTGCAGGCACTCCTCGCAGCGCGCCTGGATTCGCTGAACCCGGCCGAGCGACAGATGCTCGCCCACGCCGCCGTCGCGGGGCGTACGTTCTGGGAGAGCGTGCTGGAACCGGTCGCCGCGGCCACCGGTGCCGACCTCGGGGCGACGCTGAAGTCGCTTCGGGAGAAGGACCTCATCATCCTCGGCGAGAGCAGTCCGGTGCTCGGGGAACGAGAGCTGGCCTTCAAGCACGTCCTGATTCGTGACGTGGCCTACGAGACGCTGCCGAAGGCGGTGAGAGCTCGCAAGCACGCCGAGGTCGCCGCGTTCATAGAGCACCGGGCCGGCGAACGGGGCGAGCCGGCGGTGGCGCTCTTGGCGGAGCACTACGGAAGTGCGGTCGCGCTCGCGGCACAGGTGCATGTCACCGGTCCCGAATCCGCCACGCTTCAGGCCAAGGCGATCGAGTTCCGCGAGGCAGCTGGCGACGCCGCGGTCGCCCTGTTCGCCAACCGCGAAGCGCTCACGCACTACGAGATGGCCTGCGGACTCGCCTCGGGAGAGACCGAGACGTCGCTTCGCATTGCCGAGAAGCTCGGCGACGTGGCGCTGCGCCTCGGCCGGGTCGAGCCCGCCGTTGAGGCGTGGCGGCGTTGCCTGCCCTACCACCGCGACGAAGGGGATCTAGAGCACGTCGCCGAGCTGCACCGAAAGATCGGCGCCGCGCTCGCCCACAAGGGTGAGCGCAAGCAGGCGATTGAGCAGCACCAGCAGGGCATCAACCTCATCAAGGACCTGCCGCCGTCGCTTGCGCTGGTGCGGCTCTACGAGGAGGCCGCCTGGCTGTATATGCACGTCGGCGACAACATGCTCGCGATCTACGCGGCCGAGAAGGCACTGCGGCTTGCCGAAGAGCTCGGCGAGGCACGGGCGGCGAGCCGTGCCCACGGGATCTTCGGACGCGTGTTCGGCCGGATCGGCGACCCCGCCAAAGCACGTGAGAACCTTGAGCGCGCCGTCGAGCTGGCGCGCGACTCCGATGCCGGCGAGACGGTCCTGGCGCTGCTGGCGCTCGGCAACAACCTCGAGCACGCCGAGGGAGAGGCCGATTCGGCGCAGCAGTGTTACGCCGAGGCGCTCGCACTGGCCGAACGGATTGGGGACATCCCGGCGCAGATAGAGCTCCAGGCAGCGCTGGCGCAGCTGGCGTTCTACCGCTGCGAGTGGGAGGAGGTTGGTCGAGCGAGCGACGCCAGTCGAGAGCTTGCCGAGCGGGAAGGGCTGATCGGCAAGCTTTGCCTCTCGGACGGGTTGCGCGGGCTTCTGCTGTGGCGCGATGGCGACTGGGACGGCTCCACACGACTGCTCACGCGCGCCCACGAGCGGGCCGAGCAGGTGGGTTGGTCCGAGGTCTCCGTTGGGGCCCTGCTTGGGCTGGCGGTCACCCTTCGCGATCGCGGAGATCTGGCCGCGGCGGAGCCTGTGCTGGGCAAAGCTCTGGCCGTCTGCGACCGTGCGGGGCTCGTCGCGCAGTCGATCCAGGTGTACGCCGCCCTCGCGCTGGTCAGTGCGCTGGGAGGGAGTGCGGAGGATGCCCGTGAAGCGGCACGACAAGCCGCGAGCCTCGCGGAGCGGATCCGCTACATGGTGGGCGAGGCGGCGACACTCGAAGCAAGCGGGATCGCCGGCGAGCTGCCGGAGGCACTCGATGCTTTGCGCCAGGCGCGCTTGGCGTGGGAGCGCCTCGGCCGCCCTCTCGACGCCGCGCGCTGTGACCTGCTGATGGGGCGACGCTTGCGCGAGCAGGATCTCGATCAGGCGGACGAGGTCCTCGCCCGCGCCGCGGCCGCCTACGAGAGGCTCGGCGTCAGGCACCTCGCGAATCAGGCCCTCGAACTGGTGGGTGCCCAGAGGGATTAGTCGCGTGGTTGCTGGGCTACTTGCGCTAGGGCCGAGCCCACCTACTCCGACTGGAGCGTCCGTACTTCGAGCCCTGCGCGGCGCCAGGCTTGAAAACCGCCGATCACATCGCTGGCAGCACGAAATCCGAAGCGCTGAAGCGTCGCTGCCGCGAGGCTCGACTGGTAGCCCTCGTGGCACATCACGATCAGCTGACGCTCGCGCTCTGCCACCACGTCCGGGTCTGACCACTCGGAGCTGGGATCGCACCGCCATTCGAACACGTTTCGCGCGATGAAGCGCGCCCCTGGGATCACCCCGTCCTGTTGGCGCTGCACCTCTGAGCGGATGTCGATCAGGAGCGCGCCACCCCGCATCGCCGCATCCGCCTCCTCAGGCGAAAGGCGATCGAGGCGAGCGCGCGCGTCTTCGAGCAACTCGGCCGCGCTCGTGCGGGGGGCGTCCACGGTCCACATTCAACTAATTCCCGACATGTGGCCGTACTGTTGCCCCTCCTTCGGTGATCGGACTTTCGTCATATATCGACCCAACCGCTCAACCCAAGCGGCTCGGCAACCGATAGTCGATGTATGCCTGCGTCTCAGCCGCGGCGACGCGGCAAGCGTGACTGGTCGTCGGCCCCGCGATCGTCCCGCCGCTCCTTGCCCGGACTGGCACATGATCGCTGGGCACTGAGAGCGAAGTCGGGCGCGTGAGCTCGAAGCTCGACTTCAGAGCTACGCAACGACGGGCGGCCGCTGTCGCCCTTGTGACTGCCAGTGTGGTGGTGCTCGCGCTGCTCACGGTGTTTGCGATCGAGCTATCTAATACACAGGCGAAGTCCCGGCAGGACGTGATCAATCGGGTCCATGAGCGCAGCGTGCTGGCCGCGGCGCTGATCGAGAGTCTCCTCCAGAGCTCGGGCCAGCAGGCAGGCCAGTTCGAGACGCAGTACGGCTCGCGTTCGGTGAGCGCGGCCAAGCTGAATGCAGCGCGTCAGCAGAACCTCTATGTGGCCGTACTAGATCACCGGGGACGTGTTCTCGCCGCGTCCGCGGGTTTCACCCCGCAGGCGCGCGCCGATCTCCGCCAGTCGGCGGCACTCGCGCTGGTACGCACCGGACTTCGATACGGCCTCGGCAATGTCCTTCCGTACAGCAAGACCGGGGTGGTCAATTTTGCGATCGCCTTCCCCACCCATTTCGGCGTGCGCTACCTGCTGAGCGGGGTCTCGCCACGCGCCCTAAGCGGCTTCCTAACAGCAGAGCTCCGTCGGATCCCTGGCGTGAAGGGAGCCCGCAACTACGTCATCGACGGCAACGACACCGTCCTTGCCTCAACCAACCCTGCCCGGCCGGCCGGCTACCGCTTCACGTCTGCGGCTGCAGTTGCGGCGTTGAGAAGCTCGTCGGGCGACCGGCGTGGCCAATACTTCGATGAGGCACCGGTGTCGGACTCCACCTGGCGGATCGTCCTGGTCGCGCCCAATGGTCCGCTTTTCGCGACGGTCTCGGGGCTGAGGAAGTCGCTCCCCTGGCTGATCTTCGCGGGCTTTGCGCTGGTGGCAGCGGCAGCGTTGTTGCTCGGTCTGCGCGTGCTGCGCTCTGCCGAGAGGGAGCTTCGAGACGCTAACACCCGGCTCGAGACCGTCAACGAGCAGCTCGAGTCGGCCAATCTCACGCTTGCCCACGCAGCGCTGCACGATCCGCTCACCGGCTTGCCCAATCGTGCTCTCTTGATGGACCGACTTCACCAGATGCTCGAACGTGCGGTGCGGGATCGCTCGGCCGGCTGCGCGGTGCTGTTCGTCGACCTGGATCGGTTCAAAAGGGTCAACGACAGCCTGAACCATGCCGCAGGAGACCAGCTTCTCAAGGCGTTGGCCGATCGATTCCGAGAGGCGCTGAGACCAGGCGATACCGTGGCGCGACTCGGTGGAGACGAGTTCGCCGTGCTCCTTGACGCGGTCCGAACCGAGCCGGAGGCCACCCTGGTTGTCGAGCGCATGCAGAACTTGCTTGCGATGCCGATCACCGTTGGAGGCCGTAAGTTGGTCGCCACGGCCAGCATCGGCATCGCCCTGGCATCGCGGGACGTCGGGGCTGCAGAACTCCTGCGCAATGCCGACATCGCGATGTACGAGGCGAAGCGGCGCGGTCCTGGGAGCTACACCGTCTTTGATGAGGCAACGCAACGGCGTGTTGTCGATCGGCTTGACCTTGAGAACGATCTGCGCCAGGCCCTCGAGCACTCACTCCTCACGGTCCACTATCAGCCGATCATCGAACTATCGAGCGGGCATGTAGTCGCCGTCGAGGCGCTCGCCCGCTGGCCCGCGGACTGGCCGGAGGTCGCGCCGCTGGAGTTCGTTCGCCAGGCGGAGGAGTCTGGGCTGATCGGAGCGCTCGGACAGTACGTCCTACGGGACGCGCTGAGTACGCTCGCCGATTGGCGAGGCACTGGCGTGGTTTCGGATGAGGTCCGCGTGAGCGTGAACCTTTCGGCCCGCCAGCTCGACGACCCGAAGCTGCCTGAGAAGATCCTGACCGAGGTCGGGGCCGCGGGACTACCTCCGGACGCGTTGCGCCTAGAGATCACCGAGAGCACACTTGCGCACGAATCCGAACAGGTGCAACACCTGATCTCGCATGTGCGCGCCCATGGGGTTGGGCTGCACCTGGACGATTTCGGCACCCAATACCCCTCTCTCACAGCGTGCAGCACTTCCCTGTGTTGGCGCTGAAAATCGACCGCAGCTTCGTCACTAGGGTTACGCGCGACGGAGGCGGTGAGGCGATGGTCCGAGGCATCATCGCGTTAGCGCACGGGCTTGGACTGAGCACCATCGCGGAGGGAATCGAGACGCCCGAGGAGCTAAGTGCCTTGCGACGCTCGGATGTGACTATGGTCAGGGCTTCCTGCTCGCAAGCCCGCTTGACCGAGAAAAGACCGACGTGTGCTGGCTGCCGGTCCCCGTCGACGTGGCCTCCCTCACCGGCAGCCTCACGGCAGCCTGATCCAGATCCCCTCAGGACTTTCGGGCCGATCGACAGCTCTATGGCCGCCGGCCAAGGATCGCGTCCAGCGGCCGGGTGTTGACCACGTCCGCGGCCGTCGCCCAGCCGCGGCGCGCGGTCGCCACCGACAGCGCCATGTTCGCCGAGGCCCGCGGACCGAGTGGGCATCGGTGGAGCAGACGATCCTGACGCCGGCTCGAGCGGCCTCGCGGACGTGTTCGCCGCTCAGGTCGAGGCGGTCCGGAAGGCCGTTGACCTCGAGCGCGACGCGTGCTCGAGCGCGACCTCGAACACCCGCTCGAGGTCGAGCGCGTTCTCCGGCCGGCGGTTGATGTACCGGCCCTTCGGGTGGCTGAGGCAGCGCACGTAGGGGTTGCGCAGCGCCTCCTCGACGCGCTTGGTCATCTCGCGCCGCGGCATCCGCTGGCCGCCGTGGACGCTCGCCTGCACCCAGTCGAGCTCGGCCGAGCACGTCGTCGGGAAGGTCAAGCCGCCCGTCGGGGAGGATGTCGCACTCGATCCCGCGCAGCACGCGAAACGGCGCCAGCAGCTCGTTGGCGCGCGGCGATCTCCTCGGCCTGGCGGCGGACCTCGTCGGCGTTCAGGCCGTGGACGGCGCCAACCGCCGGCGTGTGATCGCAGATCGCGACGTACTCGTAGCCGCGCTCGCGCGCCGCGCGAGCCCATCTCCTCGACGCTTGCCCTGCCGTCCGACCAGGTCGTGTGGCAGTGCAGGTCACCGCGGATTCGCGCGAGCTCGAGCAGCGCCGGAGGCTCGCCGCGGAACGGCTCCTCGCGCAGCTCCGGCGGGCACCACGGGATGCCGAGCGCTCGGTAGACGCCGAGCCTCATCGGGCGCGTCCGGGAGCGGCTCGAGCGCCGTCGACGTAGGCGGCGAGCCGGTGGCGCGCACCAGCTGCGGTCCCGAACCGCTCCGGCTCGGCGGCGACGAGCTCGACCGGCACGCCCTCGACGGTCACGCCGACCGCCCGGCGCTCCTCCCGTCGATCACCGCGACGATCTGAGGCAGCGCCGCGAAAGCGGTCCAGTACCCGGGCCGGGATCGGCTGCGGCGCACGACCACCGCCAGCCGTTCGCACGAGTCGCGCCAGCGGCGCACGTCGCCGGCGGCCTCTCCGCCCAGCGCGCTGGCGATCCCGCCGACGCAGCTCCCAGGCGCGGTTGAGCAGCAGCCCAGCCGCGGCCGCGGGCTCGTCCTCGCGCGCCAAGGCGTCGAGCAGCCGCGCCTCGATCTTCGGACCGATCCCGGGACCGTCGCGCAGCCGGCCGTCCACGGCCGCCTCACGAAACTCCTCGGCCGTCCGCACGCCGAGCGACCGCGCGAGCTCCATCGAGCGCCTGGCGCTCAGCCCGAGGTAGCGACCCAGCCCGATCAGATCGGGCGCCAGCTCCCGCTCGAGCTCCGCCAGCTCGGCGATCTCGCCTGTCTCGACCAGCTCGCGCAGCCGGGCCTCGATCCCGCGGCCGATCCCGCGCAGCTCCCGCTACGCGGCCCGCGCGCACCAGCTCGGCCACCGCCAACGGCGTCGCCCGGATCGTCTCGGCGGCGCGGCGGTAGGCGCGGCCGTGTACGGGTTCGCCTCGGCCAGCTCGAGCAGCGCCGCAAAGGCGTCCAGGCGGTCGGCGATCTCGCGGTTCTCCACGGGCGCCCTCTCCGCCCCCAGGCTCAAGCTAGGCGCTTCGATCCGAGCTCTCAGCCGAATGACTGGAACCTGGCGCCCGGCCGCCTCGGCCCACCCGACGAAACGTCTCGTACTGCGGATAGACCCGGATGGCCAGCTCCCACAGGCGCTGGCGCTCGGCATCCTCTTCCACGACCTCGGCACGAAATGGAAGCCCACTGAACGTCACGTCCGGGTTACGTCGAAGGTTGTAGTACCAGCCGGGCTGCTTCGCGGAACCCTGCCTGGCGGCGACGATGACCACTCCGTCGCCGTCATGGAAATAGAGCGTGGCATT
>CAVWPT010000006.1:0-279702 GCA_963756965.1 uncultured Solirubrobacterales bacterium | reverse complement strand
CCTTGAGCCACTTGGCGTGCTGGTTGAACATCGCGTCGATGATGTGGATGAACGCCTCGTAGCAGTTCGAACGGGCCATAGCGTCCGGTCAGCAGGTAGCCCTCGAGCCACCCCTGACACCAATTAGATGCTCGGAGAGCACCTCCATCACCCGCCCATCGGGGGCGAGGTGATCGTCGGTGTTCAGCCGCTCAGCCTCCCACACCCGGTCGGTGGCCTCGAACACGGCCTTGCAGCCGGTTCGACGCCGTCTCGTCAGGGCCGACGATGCGGAATCGATCAGGGTTCGACCGGATCACATCGCGCAGCCAGGCGCCCAGCGCTCGCGTGGCCTCGCTCGTGCTCGACGCCGGCGAGGTGACTTCCACCGCATACCCGCGGAAGTCCGGCAGCTCCCAGTTCCAGCGTCAGCGGACCGCCGTTCGTATGAGGGTTGGCGCTCATCCGCCGGTCGCCAGTAGGTGCCAGCGCCGATATCTCAGCCTCGTCCGGCACCGCCGGTGTCGAAGAGCTCTTCCGGGCGGTGCGGGGAAGCACGCTCCAGCGCCGACAGGTGGTCCGGATTCGTCCGGACCTCGGTCTAGCGGCACTTGATGGGAGCGGAACGATCCCTCGGCTGGCGGCCCGTTTCAATTCCGTGGGCCCCGTCCAGCCCTTCGGCGTGCGCAGGACGATCATCGGCCATCGCGGGCGGGTGAGCTCGCCTTCCTGGCGGGCACGTTGCTGGATCGCGCGATCTCGTCCAGCGACGTCGTCGAGCGTCTGGGCCATCGGCTGGTGCGTCTCCCCGGGCTCGGGTCCCTCGACAGACCGTGGCGCTGCAGCCATAGCCCCTCAAGCAGCGAGGTCAGCTCCTGCGGCGAGATCCGGAGCCAGACGGTGGGGTTGGCGATCTTGTAGCCATTCAGATGCAGGAGGGGCAGCACCGCCCCGTCGACCGACCGGGTTGAGGAACTTGTTCGAATGCCAACTGGCGGCCAGCGCCCCGGTCTCGGCCTCCCCGTCGCCCGATCCACGCACAGCGGCCAGCAGGTCCGGATTGTCGAGCACTGCGCCGTAGGCGTGTAAGCAACGGGTAGCCGAGCTCACCGCCTTCGTGGATTGACCCGGGCGTCTCCGGGCCACGTGGCTGGGGATGCCGCCGGGAAACGAGAACTGACGAAACAGACGACGCAGCCCTTCCTCGTCTTGTCCGATCGTCGGGTAGACCTCCGTGTAGGTGCCGTCGAGATATGCGGAGGCCACCACCCGGGCCCCCGTGGCCGGGTCCGGTGATGTAGATCGCGTTCAGGTCGCGGGCTTTATTGCCTGATTCAGGTGGGCGTAGATGAAGTTCAGCCCCGGGGTGGTGCCCCAGTCGCCGAGGAGGCGGGGCTTTACATGTTCGGGGCGAAGCGGCTCTCTGAGCAGAGGGTTGTCCAGCAGATGGTCTCCCCACCGACAGGTAGTTGGCCGCACGCCACCAGGCGTCGAGCAGCTGTAGCTCGTCGGGCTCGAGTCCCATGCGGCCTCATTTACCCATCTCGCGCGGGCGCGGCCCTCGGTGAGAAGTCCGCAATCGCCTGCGGAAGTTTGCGGATGGCTCCCTGCCTGGCTGCCCGTAGCTTGCTCAGCAATGAGGAAAGACCGGACGCGAGTGGTGATCGCCGGAGGCGGCGTGGCGGCGCTCGAGACCCTGCTCGCACTGCGGGCGCTCGTCGGGCATCAGATCGAGCTAACGCTGATCGCCCCCGAGCCGGAGTTCCTGTATCGCCCGGTCACGGTGGGCGAGGCCTTCGACCGGGCCCGAGCCGCGCCTATTCGCTGGGCGAGATCGCTGGCGACCTGGGTCATCGGTTCCTCCAGCGTCAGTGAGCGCGGTCGATCCGGACGAGCACCTACTGCTCACCGCCGAAGGCGAGCGCGTCCCGTATGACGTGCTCGTGATCTGTACCGGAGCCGTCCCCCGCCCGTACCTACCCGGAGCGCTTATTTTCCGTGGACGCCCAGACGTGCCCGCGCTGCGTCACCTACTGGACGAACTTGTCAGAGGGACGGCGCGCTCGGTGGCGTTCGCCGTCCCATGGGAGCATCTGGCCGCTGCCGATCTACGGTTTGGCGCTGATGACCGCCGGCCATCTACGGGAGCACCGCTCAAGACAGCGAGGTCTGGCTATCACTCCTGAGGACGCCCCACTGGCGTTGTTCGGGCCGGCTGCCACGCAAGCGGTGGGGCCGCTGCTTCGCTCGCATCGGATCCAGCTCCGGACCTCCTTTCGCCCGGCCGTGGTCGAGAACCGCTCGCTGGTGCTAGTGGGCGGAGCCAAGGTGTTGGTGTCGACCGGTGGTGACGCCTGCCCGAGCTTGACGGCCCCTGGCTTTCGGGGCTTCCGTCGATAACCACGGCTTCATCCCGGTCGACTCACTTCGGACAGGTCGTCGGCGTCGACGACGTGTACGCGGCGGGCGACGCCACCAGCGTTTCCTCTCAAACAGGGTGGGCTGGCTGCCCAGCAGGCCGACGCTGTCGCAGAGACGATCGCCGCCGGCCTCGGAGCGCCGGTTGAACCGAAGCCTTTTAGTCCCGTCTTGCGGGGGCTGCTGATGACTGAGGGCGCCCCGCTGTACCTGCGGGCCGAGCCCCAGCGCTCACCCAGAGAAGGCCACCGTCGCCATCGAAGCCCGGGATACCCGTCGCCGGCGCCGTGACGCCTCCTCGGCCGCTGGTCAACCGCTGTGGTGGCCACCCGCCAAGATCGCCGGACGGCACCTCGGTCCCTTCCTGGCCACGGCCCGACCCTCCAGCCTGGCCTGGGAGCCCCTGCATGACCGCCAGGCGATTGGCGGTGACCCGGCGGATCATCAAGAGCAGAGCGAAGCTCTCGAGCTGGCGCTGCTGCCTGGCTGACTCCGACGCGCGCTGGGGCGACTTCAGTGGCGCGCTCAACGCTCTCCACGCCGCGGAAGCTGCTGAAGGGCGCTTCGCCCGAGTACCAGGCCACGACAGGCGTGGATGGCCGAGATAGGAGCGAGCGAATCTTCGAGCGCATCCCCGAGCGCCCCCGAAGCCGGGCTAACTGCTTTCGATGAGTCCGTGGTCTAGCGCGTAGCGCACCAGTTCCGAGCGTGCACTTGAGGCCGAGCTTCTGTTTTATGTGGGCCCGGTGGGTCTCGACGGTGCGCACCGACAGGTAGAGCTGTTCGGCGATCTCGGCATTGGTGTGGCCGAGCGCGATCATCCGCAGCACCTCAACCTCGCGCTCCGAGAGCCCATCGGGAGGCCCCGGGGGAGGTTCCGGCACGCGCGCCCCCAGGGAGGGTGAGATAAGGCTCCCATCCGCCGCGCGGCGCACCGCTTCCACCAGCTCTGACTCGGCCGCCTCCTTGAGCACGTAGCCGGCGCGCCCGCAGCCAGCGCTTAGCCGTGCGTAGGCGGGCTCGCTCTGCATCGTCAGCACGACGATCTGCGTGTTTGGATGTTCGAGCCCGGATCTCGGGAATCGCAGGAAGACTAGAGGCCCTCGGGCAGGTTCAGGTCCAGGACCAGCGCGTCGGGATGGTGACCGAGCACGTAGCGGCGGGGCGCTGTCGAGATCTGCCACCTCGGCCACAACCTCCAAGCCCTCCTCCGCATCGAGCAACTTGCCGTAAACCGCGCCGGACGACCGCGTGGTCGTCGGCGATGACCACGCGGATCAGGCGACCGGCTCCTCGGCCTCGCTCGCCTGCGTCAATGTGTCGCCGCGCGATCGCGCGACTCAAGGTAGGACGAGGTATCGCGCGTCGATCTTCGCGCCCGGCGACCACGTCGGGGTATCGCTGATCTCCGAGCTCGATCCGTGCCCGCCGGTTACATGGGCGCTCAGGTACACCGGGCGATCAGCCCCTAGCAGGTCCGCGTGGATCACCGGATGGAATTTGCCGGCTTCACCGGCGCGCCGGCCAGCGCCGCGATCGACTGCGCCGCGGTGTCGGCTTGTTGCGCGGCGATCCCCCCGTGCTTGATGGCGAAGCTCTCGCATCCCCCGCCCCATACGGCATCTACCCCGCGCACCCGGCAGTACGGGTCGATCGGGATGAACCCATCCGCTTCGTTCTTCGGCAGCCCGGGAGTCGCAGGCCCAGACAGCTGCGGTAACCCCCCGGCGCGGTCGACCTCGAGCCGGCTGCTTCCCGGGTGCAACGTCACCTCCCCCGCGCGGGGAGTCTCGGCATACGCCGAATGGATCGCCTGGATCCCGTTCTCGGACAGCACCTTGGCCACCGCCTCGCTGACCGCCGAGCCGAACACCTCCAGTGGGGCATCCTCGGGCGTCACCAGGGTGACCGACAGGTCAATGTTCATGTCGAACGCTCGGCGAGCGGTCATCAATGCAGACTAGTACAGCGGCATCGGCCAGGGCATGGGATGGGGCGCCACAAAGCCAGCCGGCGGACATGGCCTCCCTCGACATCCTGGATCAGGCCGTGCAACTGCTCATCCAGCCTGCGGTCATCGATGGTCAGGGCATGCCGGAACCGCGGGCTGAGGACCGCTCCCATCGCGAGGAGCAGCGCGTCATAACTTAAGCTGATCACCTTCGCCAGTGTGGACGACGCGCTCGGCGGGATCAAGCCGTTTGAACGAGTCCTGGACCAGCTCGACGCCGAGATCGGCAGCGATCTCCTCAAGCGGATATTGCCGGGCCACCGGTAGGCCGAAAGGCTCTCGCACCCTCATTGGCCGATAGGAGAACTGTGGCTCTGGCGCGAGCATGGTTGTCGCGACGCGGTCGCCCGCCAGCTCGCGCAACGCCAGGGCACACTCGAGCGCCGCCACGCCGCCTCCGGCGATCAACATTCTGAAGCCGTCTTTTCTGAGGTCATGGCGGGAAGGTTAAGGACCAGGCTCGGGTCCGCCAGCCGCTTCCCCGCCGAAGACTTCTCGGGGAAAACTACTGATCTGCCGGTAGGAGCCGCTCTACCAGGATGGCGAGCGGCGCGATGGTGTGCTCATCCCAAGTACTGGCCGGGGGGTGGCTACGTAGCCGCCACGACCAGGCGGCCGGAGACTGTCCAGGCTCGGATGTGAACCCAATGTCTTTTCGGACCGGAGCCCATGGCTCCAGGCCGAGCTGATCCAGGCGGCGGATCTCGCTGGGTTGGCGATTACGTCTGTGACTCCGTGAATGATCACGCTCCATCCGGTTCGGTCGCCCTCGTCGATACCGTCGACCCTGAACGCCGCCTGGGTGGAGTGCAGGAGAGCATGAAACTTTGATCCTGGAGCGGTACGGAATATGACCGACTGGGACCGCTCGTCGAACACGTAGTTGACCGGGCGGATCACCGGAGGGCCCTCGCCGGTGCTCACCGCCAGCCGGCCAAAGCGATGCGCGGCAAGTAGCCCCAGGCACTCCTCGCGGAGAGTTCCAGCATCTCGGTGCCTTCCCGTCTTGGCTCCGCGTCGTTGCTCACGAGGTGACGCGGGCGTCGACCATCGCCGACGCGCGACGAGCCGAGGGCGGCGGATCTCCGGTGGCCGTCTCCAAACTCACCTCAGCCAACATAGGCGGCGGCGACAGTCACGCCATCCGTATTACTGCCCGACGATCAGCGGCGGATCACGGATCCGGCCCGGCGAGGACAATGCTCGCCGAGCAGCCAGCGAGCCACGGACCGTTAGCTCGGCGATGCCCGTCCGGGCGCGAGCGCTATTGGCGCCGTGGATTGGGGCCGAGCCGATGGCTGCTGGTGGTCATAGACTCAATACGGATCCCGCGCGTATTGTCGCCTCCTACGGCCACCGCAAGGATCCTCCGGGGTGGACGCCATGACAGTGAAGATCGGACATCTGAGCTTCGATAACGCGACCTACGATCAGCAGGGCGACGTGCTCTACCTGCATATTGGCGAGCGGCAGGCCGCCGCCGACAGTGAGGAGACGCCGGAAGGCCATGTGCTGAGGTTTGGCCCGGACGGTCGGGTGATCGGCCTCACGATCATCAACGCGAAGTGGTTACTGGACCGGGACGGCGAGATCGCGGTGAGCCTGCCCGAGCAGGTCCACGTGAAGTCCTCCGCGCTTGAGCCGCTGCTCGCGGCCGCCTGATCGCAAGCCCAGCGGAGAGGGAGGGATTCGAACCCTCGATGGACGGAACCGCCCATACCGGTTTTCGAGACCGGCGCATTCAACCGCTCTGCCACCTCTCCGGTCGCTCACAACGTTAGAGGACGATTGCCCTCACCGCCGCGAGCCGAAGAATGCGCGCAGCAGCTCTGCGGACTCGTCCGCCAGCAGGCCCGCCTGGACCTGCGGGCGGTGGTTGAGTTGGGGGACGCACAGCACGTTGAGGACGCTGCCGGCGGCACCCGCCTTTGGATCGGCGGCGCCGATAGACCACTCGTGGCACCCGCGCGAGCACGATCGCGCCGGCGCACATCGCACACGGCTCGAGCGTGACGTACAGGACCGCATCGAGCACGCGCCACGTGCCGAGACGCTGCGCGGCCTCGCGGAGAGCAATCAGCTCGGCGTGCGCGGTGGGTCAGCCCGCAGTTCACGCTCGTTGTGGCCCACTCCCAGCACCTCGCCGTCCTGTACCACCACCGCTCCGATCGGCACGTCGTCGTGTTCCAATGCGCGTTCGGCTTCTCGCAGCGCAAGGCGCATGAAGTACTCATCCCGCGGAAAGAAATGAGGGGGCATTGGCTGGAGGCGCGATACCTTCGGAGAGGATCGCGGCGGACGATGTTATGCGGCAGCGCCCTTCGACCGCCTGGCGAATATGACTAGATGCTCACTATCAAGCGGTTAGCCGCAGTCACGCTGGGCATCCTGCTGGCGCTCGGCGCGGTGGCTCCGCTTGCACTTGGTGGAAGGACCGCGGTCGTGCCCGGCACGGCGGTGGTCGCCGACGGCGGAGGCGGTACCCCATCCACCGGCCCTCTTGCGCCGGCTCACCGACAGACGGACGTGATCGTCGGCTACCAGCCCGGTCACCCGGCGATGGCGCCGAGGGCGCTGGCGGGCACGGTCTCCGGTACCCCGGAGCCGTCCGCAGCAGGCGCTGATGAGGTGGTGGTTCACCTTCCTCCCTGGGTGACCGTGTCGCAGGCACTGGCCCGCCTGCGCGGCCAGCCCGGAGTCGCCTACGCGGTGCCGAACTATCTGGCCCGCGTTGCCGGCACCTCCCCCGGACAATGGATACCCAACGATCCCGGTAGGACAGGGCACGCGGCCGGCTGGGAGCAGATGCAGTGGAACTTCATGCCGGGCTACGGAATCAACCTTCCGGCCGCGTGGGCGAACCTACGAGCCGCCGGGCATCCAGGTGGGCGCGGCGTGATCGTGGCCGTGCTTGACACCGGTGTCGCATATCGCAACTGGAAGACCTTCCGCCGGTCGCCTGACTTCAACACGACGCGATTCGTAGACCCGTACGACTTCGTGGCTCGAAACCGGTACCCGCTGGACCGGGAGGGACACGGTACGTTCGTGACCGGGACGATTGCGGAGTCCACCAACAACGGCCTCGGGCTGACCGGGATCGCCTATGGCGCCACGATCATGCCGGTCCGGGTGCTCGACGCGAATGGTTGGGGGGACGCGGCGACAATCGCGCGCGGGATCCGCTACGCGGTGGACCACCGCGCACGAGTGATCAACTTGAGCCTCGAGTTCGATCCCTCGGTCGGCCCCAGCCAGATTCCGAGCATCGTGTCCGCTCTGAGCTATGCCCACAGCCATGGGGTGGTCGTCGTTGCCTCCTCAGGAAATGAGGGACAGAACCGGATGGCATACCCCGCCCGGGACCGCTTCGTCATCTCGGTGGGAGCGACCACACGTGATCGCTGCCTGGCGGATTACTCGAATGTCGGCTCGCGGCTTGATCTGGTCGCTCCCGGCGGAGGCTCCGACGCGAGTCTCGTGAGCGATCCAAACTGTCATCCAGGACGCTCCCTCCCGGACATCTTCCAGATGACGTTCGGGGATCCATCCCATCCCGACCGCTTCGGCTATCCCAACTACTGGTATGGAACCTCCATGGGGTCCTCTCACGTAGCCGGGGTGGCCGCGCTTGTCATCGCCAGCGGGGTGGTCGGCCGCCGCCCGTCTCCCGAGCAGGTCCTGGCGCGCCTGGAAGCCACCGCCCAGGGGCTCGGAGCCTCCCGCTCCAACTCCACGTATGGCTATGGCTTGGTCGACGCGGGAGCGGCGACGGCGCGGTAGGGCCGCGCGCCTGCCCTCACCTGGTCCGCACGATCATCACCGAGCACGGCGCGTGGTGGGAAACCCTGTTGGGCACCGAGCCGAGCAGAAACCGTCTCGCTCCGCTCATCCCCTTGTTGCCGACGACGATCAGGTCGGCGTTCTGCTCCTCGGCCACGTCGATGATGGCGTCGGCGGCATCTCCCTGTCTGGCGTGCGTCCCGACGTCACGCAGGCCGGCCCCGATGGCCTCGGCGCGGGCCTGCTCAAGCAGCACCACGACGTCGTCGTGGGGACCCACAGTCCACTCCGTGTCTTGGACCGCGCCGGTCTCGGACCCCACGCTCTGTCCCGCCTGCGGTTCGTAGGCGCTGACGATCTGCAGGCTCGCCTCCAGCTTGAGCGCTAAGGAGATCGCCTGCCTCACCGCCTCGGCGGCGCATTCCGAGCCATCGGTGCCGACCACGATCGAGTCGAGCACGGACCCCCGCCTTACCTACGCGAGCTTTGTGATCGCGATGATGATCCCCGCCAGCACGAACGCGACGATCAATACCTGGGTCCAAAGCCAGTGACGCGGCACTACGGGTGAAGCTATCGCGTGAGGGTCAGAGCCACGAAGTCGAGACCGGGGCGCGGGCGATAGCCGCGCTGTGCGCGGCTATCGCCCGCTAGCGCTTATGCCAGGCCGACGATTGCGGGGAAGCGAACGCTCGCTCCGCGCGGCACGACGAGGACAGGGCACGTGGCGTTCTCGATCTGCTTCTGAGCATGCGCCGAAAGCAGGACCCGTCCGGTGGAAGCCTCCAGCCGCGATCCCACGACCAGCACGTCGACATACGGCTCGTCGCGAGTGAGTCGGGCTTCCAGGCTCTCCGCCAGGTCACGTGCGGTCTCAAGCGCCGCGTCATCTCCTGCCTGCGCCAGCAGCCCCACGCGGCCGAGGTTGCCGTGGAGCTCGTGCGCGTAATTGGCGGGGGCAATTGCGATCGCGGTGGGCCCACCCTCCAGCAGAGTCTGTGCGGTGTTCTGCGGGGAGACGTGACCTGCGGCCGTGCGGTAGTCAGAGCCGAACACGACGATGTCGGCTTCCTCTTCCTCGGCCAGGAGCGCCAGGCCCTCGGCGGTGGAGGCGCTGACAACTACGCGCCGCTCGATGTCGAGGTCCTCCAGCCAGCGAGCGCCGCGCTCCAGCAGGGCATATGCCTCGTGCTCTTCGAGCTGCTCGAGCGCGGCCTGATGCTCGGTCACATGACGGACGTACGCCAGCACGAGCTCGACGCCCGCGTCGGACAGGAGCCGTCCAAGCGCCAGCGCGTCCTGGTCGGTGAGCGTCCCGTCGTAGGAAACGATTGCCTTGGTCATCAGCCTTGCCTCCAGTCAAATCCTCGAGATGTGTCGGGGGCAGGATGACACCGAGGTGCTATCAGTTCCAGTGAAGTACATCATGCTGCTGATAAGCTCTACTAATGCTTAATCCCATCCGTCTTCAGGTGTTGAGGGAGGTCGTGCGCCAGGGGTCGTTTTCTGGTGCCGCGGACGCGTTGTCCTATACCCAATCGGCCGTCTCCCAGGCGGTCGCACGGCTCGAGGCTGAGACCGGCGCCACCCTGCTGGTCCGTGATCGGAGGCAGGCCCGTCCAACGGCGGCCGGGGCGACGCTGGTGGAACACGCCGACACGATCATCGCCGCGATCGAGTCGGCCGAGGCCGAGCTCGATGCGGTCTTGGGAGTTCGGGGCGGCCGGCTGCGGGTTGCTTCGTTTCCCTCGGCCGGTTCGACGATCATGCCGCTGGCGGTGGCGCTCTTCCGCCAGCGCCATCCGGGCGTCTCTCTGAGCCTCGCCGAAGGCGAGCCCGAGGAGATCGCGCCGCGGGTGCGCGCGGGCGAGCTCGACCTGGCGTTGCTGTTCGAGTTTCCCGGTGTTCGCGAGCGCCCCAGCGCTGGTTTGCGGACCGTGAGCCTGCTGGAGGATCCAATGGATGTCGCGCTCCCGGCCGAGCACCGGCTGGCCGGAAAGCGGGCGCTGCGCCTGTCGGACCTGAGCGAGGAGGATTGGGTTCAAACTTCGGCTTCCAGCCCGTGCGCGCGGCACCTGGTGAGGCTCTGCCTCGGTGCCGGCTTTGAGCCGCGGGTGACCTTTGAGAGCGATGACTACGAGACCGTCCAGGGCCTGGTGGCGGCCGGCGTCGGCGTGGCGCTGATCCCGCGGCTGGCGCTGACCCACCTTCATCCAGGAATCGTGATCAGGTCGCTGGCGCCCAGGAACCCTGTGCGTCAGGTCGTGGCCGCGACCCCCAGCGGGACTGCGGCAGCGCCGGCTGCGGGCACGATGCTCCAGCTTCTGAGCGACGTAGCAAGCGACTACGCGGCAACACACGGGTAGCCTTCTCGTCGTGCCCGAGTCGGCTACAACCGACCAGCGATCAGGTGTGAACTACGCGCGCGTGCAGGGCGCAGACGAGGAGCCCGCGCAGGCCCAGAGGAGCTTCGGGAACCTGCTCCTGCGCATCGTCCTCGCAACGGCCGCGACGCTTGTGAGCGTCAACCTGTGGACAGGCGGACCGCTGCTGGCGGTATGGGTGGGGTCACGGATTCAGGCAGCCGTTGGCACCCTCAGCATGGGGGCTGTCGGCGCGACCGTGGGGGTTCTGATTCTCGAGAGCCTGCTCCTCTACCAGCTGCTCGCCAGGCTCAGCGTCCGCTACAACCAGGTCATCGGCCGGAAGATGAAGCGCCGGCAGACCGCTTGGCTGAAGCCGATGAGCAAAGAGCGCCGGACCGTTGAGGCCAAGGAGCCCCTCAGCGCGGTGGAGCGGATCGTGGTGTTCACGGTGGTGGTGGCCGTGCAGGCGTTCGTGGTCTGGTTCTTCTTCTTCTCGCACTACAGCCTGCCGGGCTAGCCGGCGGCCCTACGGCTTGGCCTGCTGCTTGACCGCCTTGGCCGCGAACTTTGCGTTCTTACGCGCCCGGCGGTCCCGGTTTGCGCGGAGCATCCTGAACGGCGCTGTGACGATCGACTTCACCAGCTTGACCAGCCAGACAAACGGCCGCGTGAGTAGAAAGATCACGGTTCACCCCCGGACGAGTAGTTTGGTCGGCGGATTGTGGTCGCAGGCAGTCGCGGGCGCAAGCCGGACATTCGTCCAGTGCTACCCGGCGGCCACCGCATCCTTGTGCTCGGGCTCGGCCTCGGGACCTGGCGCCTGATCGCCTGGCGCCCAGGTTTCCTCGTAGTCCGATTTCCCCTCGATGTTGAAGTGCGGAAGCCGTCGGTCGATCCAGCCAGGCAGCTTCCACGTGACGGCGCCAAGCAGCTCCAGCACCGCCGGCAGCATCACGCACCTGATCACCACGGCATCGAGGAAGACGGCGGTGGCGAGGCCGAACCCGAACTCCTTCAGCGTCCGCTGGTTGCCGATCAGGAAAGACAGGAACACGCAGATCATGATCGCCGCGGCGGCGGTGATCACCCGGCCGGTGAAGGCGATCCCGTCGGCTACCGCGCCTGAGGCATCGCGGCCGCGAGCCCACTCTTCGCGCACGCGGGAGACCAGGAACACCTCGTAGTCCATCGAGAGACCGAACACCACTGCGAACATGAGCAGTGGGATCCAGGGCTCCACCGGCCCTTTTTGCACCCCGATTATTCCGGCCAGCCATCCCTTCTGGAACACGATGACGGTCGCGCCGAGTGCGCCACCGATGCTCAGCAGGTTCATCACCGCAGCCTGGATCGGGATCACCAGCGAGCGGAAGATCGCAAACAGCAGCAGCGCCGAGAGCACCACGACCAGGCCTATGAACAGCGGCAGCTTCGTGGACAGGACGTGCGAGAAGTCGATCGATCCGGCGGTGAAGCCGCCCACAAGGATCGGCACCCCGATCTTGTGTTTTAGCGGTGGCAGTACCTGAGTCCGCAGCCGGTTGACAAGGGCGGTGGTGGCGGAATCCTGGGACGCGGAGCGCGGGAACGCCCTCATGACCGCGACTCGGCCGGTAGGGCTGACCTGGATCGGCGTGACGCTGGCAACGTCAGGCGTGGCCGCCACCGCGGCGCTAACGGGGCCAAGCGTGCTCGCCTGGCTCGGCGAGGACAGCGTGACGGCGATCAGCAGCGGACCATTGAACCCTGGTCCGAACCCCTGCGAGAGCATGTCGAATGCTTGTCTCGTGCTGGCGTTGGCGGCGTCGTTCCCGGCGTCGCTGTTCTCGAGGCGCAACGTGGTGACGGGTATCACGAAGGCCGCCATCACCGCCAGAGACACGAGGACAAGCGGCCACGGCCGTGCCTGGACGGTGAGGCTCCAGCGCCGCCACAGCGATCCCTGACCGCGTCGCGGAACGCGGCCGCCGCGCTTGACTTTGACCAGTCGGTGCCCGACGCGTGTGAGCAACGCCGGAAGCACGGTGATCGATGCCAGCATCGTCAGCAGCACGGCGAGTACCGATGCGATCGCCAGCCCATACATGAACGCCACGCCGGTGGCGAACATCCCCAGCAGGGCGATGATCACCGTCGTCCCGGCCAGCAGGATTGCTCTGCCCGAGGTATCCATCGCCTCGAGCACGGCCTGCTGAGCATTGCCGGAACGGCTGAAGCTCTCCTTGAAGCGAGTGACGATGAACAGGGCGTAGTCGATGCCGACCCCCAGTCCGATCATCAGTGCCAACTGGGGCGAGACGTTGGCCATGCTCGTCACGTGAGTGGCGAGTCCGATCAACGCCACCCCGGTGATCAATCCAAAACCTGCAGTGACCAGGGGCAGACCGGCGGCGATGAACGAACCGAACGTGATCAGCAGAATCACCAGAGCCGCGACCACGCCCACGGCGGTGGCCGGCCCGATGCTGAATCCTTCGGCATCCTCGATGACCTGGCCGCCCGCAGCGATCTTCAGACCCGGTACGGAGACCGAGTTGATTGCGGCGAGGATCGGCTTCCCGGTGTTGTTGGGGAGCTGGTTGGCGCGCTTGTCGAAAGCGACGCTGGCAAACGCGGTCCGTCTGTCTTTGGAAATCTCAAATGCGCTGGCGGACCCGTAGGGGCTCGTAACCGACACCACGTGCGGCATCCGGGCAACCTGCGCCAGGACGGGCTCGACGGCCTGGCGCACCGAGGGAGAATTGACGGTCCCGGTGGACGTCTGCCAGACGATCTGATCGAGGTCTCCGCTCTGGGTCTTGAACTCGCTGTTCAGGAGGTTGACCACCCGCTGCGATTCGGTGTTGGGCAGCGTGAAATTGTTCGCGTAGTTGCGCCCTGCGGCCTGGGCAAGCGCGGTTGCGATGACCGCGATGGCCACCCAGCCAAGGATCACTCTGCGGCGATGTTCGATGCACCAGCGGGTCAGACCGAGCAAGGTCGCTCCTGAGGTCGCAGCCCCTGCGGTCGCGGCGCCCCTCCCGCAGGCCGCGGCCGCCTGTGACTCTGCAGAGTAGCGAAGGCGCCCAAGTTCACGTTGGCCAGATGCAATGCCGATATACGGGGGGTGATCACCCGGGGGCGCGCCCGGCGTCCGTTGAGCCACCTCGTCTCAAATCTCTCGCTCGCGCGCTTTCGCCGCGACGCCATCGAACGCCTGTCCCGTCACGAGGTGCGCTGGCGAGCCCTGGGCGCGCTGTTCATCGCGGGAGGCCTCCTGAGCGGCTTCTCGCTGCTGCTGCCGGTGGAGCGCGACTCGCACACCCTGGCGATTGCGATGGTGTGCTCGGTTGCCGTGGTCACCGGAGCGTTCTTGATCTCCGGCGCCGAGAAGCTGCCGGCCTCCGACTTCTGGCTGGGGCTGGTCCTGGCTTTCGGGACCATCCTGATCAGCGTGGCGGTCGTGTTCAACCATTCGATCGCCAGCCCGTATGCCCTGATCTATGTCTGGGTCGGGTTCGACGGATTCTTCTTCCTGAGCCGGCGCGCGGCGTTCGCCAACCTCGGCTGGGTTGGGATCAACTATGCCCTCGCGCTCATGCTCACGCCGGTCCACGGACAGGCGCAAGCCGGCAGGTGGGTCGTGCTCATCGGCACGGTGGGGGTGATCGGAGTACTGGCCGACATCCTGCGCTCGCGCTCAGAGGTGCTGATCAACCGACTCAGCGAGGTGGCGAGGACGGATTCGCTCACGGGGCTCCTCAACCGACGCGGCTTTGAGGAACGACTTGAGGACGAGCTGCGGCGTGCTGGCCGGACCGGTGCCCCTGTCTCCCTCGTGGTCGGCGACCTGGACCATTTCAAGCTCGTCAACGACCGATTTGGTCATCACGTGGGCGACGATGCGCTCCGTCGGTTCAGCGAGCTCGTGGTCGAGAGCAAGCGGACCATCGACGGCGCTGGAAGGATCGGAGGAGAGGAGTTTGCGCTGGTCTTGCCCAACACCGATTCAGCCGGGGCGCACGTCCTCGCCGAGCGGCTGCGGCGCCACGTCCGAGACGCGCTGGTGGACTACGCCCTGCCGCTCTCGGTGAGCCTCGGAATCTCCAGCTTCCCGCGCCATGGCGTGACGGGCGAACAGCTGCTCCGGTGCGCCGATCAGGCGATGTATCTGGCCAAGCGCCTCGGCCGTGATCGGTCGGTCGTCTACAGCTCCGAGGTGAGTAAGACGATGGAGGTGGAGCCCACGGAGGCGGCCCCCAAGATCGAGCACGTTCCCGCCGTCCTCATCCTTGCCGAGACGCTCGACCTCCGTGACACCGGCACGGCGATGCATTCCCAAACCGTGGGCCGGCACGCGGAGATGATTGCTCAGGCGCTGGGGTTCGACGAGGAGCGCGTGCAGCGAATCCGCCTCGCCGGGCTCCTGCACGACATCGGAAAGATCGGGGTGCCGGATCCGATCCTAAGAAAGCCAGGCCGCCTTGATCCGCTTGAGCGTGCCGAGATCCGAAAGCACCCGGAGCTGGGGGCGCGAATCCTGGCCGGCGCCAATCTCGACGACATCTCGAGCTGGGTGCTGGCGCACCACGAGCGTCCTGATGGAACCGGCTATCCGCTCGGGCTCGCGGGCGACGCGATACCGCTGGAGGCCAGGATTCTGTCGGTGGCCGACGCGTTCGAGGCAATGACGGGTGACCGCGCATACAGCCCCCCGATGCCGGTGCCGATAGCGATCCGCGAGCTCCAGCTTCATGCGGGCCGGCAGTTCGACGCGGAGATCGTCGAGGTTTTCGTGGCGCAGCTTCCCGCCGAGCTCGCTCACGAACCCATTGCAGCGCTGGGCGTTCGCTCCTAGCCGTTTCCCTGCGGCACCCGTAAACGCGTAGGCTCACGTCGTGGCCAGCCGGCGCGTGCGCATGCCCGATGGGGTGGAGCTCCACACGGTTGTGGAAGGGCCCGATGATGGCCCTGCCCTCGTCCTCCTCCACGGCTTTCCCGAGCTCGGATATTCGTGGCGCCATCAGATCGCCCCGCTCGCCCAGGCCGGCTACCAGGTGGTCGTTCCTGATCTCCGCGGCTTTGGTCGCAGCGACGTCCCGTCCGATATCTCGGCCTACGGCATCGACGTCCTCAGCCGCGATGTGCTGTGCTTGCTGGACGCGGTCGGGGCGGAGGGCGGCGCGGTCATCGGACACGACTGGGGGTCCGACGTGGCATGGAAGACCGCATGGATGCATCCCGAGCGGATCACGGCGGTCGCTGGGCTGAGTGTGCCGTTCGTCCCGCGCGCTCCCGGCCCGCCGGTGGAGATCATGCGCCGGAACATGGGGGAGAACTTCTACATCGTGTGGTTCCAGGAGCCCGGCGTGGCCGAGGAGGCGCTATCTCGGGATGTCCGCAGGACGCTCACGACTCCCCGTGTGTGGGACGCGGCGTGGGCACAGGACACCGAGGAGCGGCCATCCACGCCGGCGTTCATGACCGAAGAGGAGCTTGGGGTTTACCAGGAGGCGTTCGAGCGCACCGGCTTCGGTGGCGGCCTCGCCTACTACCGGAACATCGACCGTAACTGGGAGTTGACTGCGAGCCTGGATGGCCAGAGGATCGAGCAGCCGGCGCTGTTCCTGACCGGGGAGCGGGACCAGGTCCGCCGGTTCATGCCCGCCGAGGCGATGGAAGGCTGGGTCACCAATATCCAAGCGAGCGTCGTGGTGCCGCAAGCCGGCCATTGGGTAAACCAACAAGCACCAGAAGAGGTAAACCGCGCCCTGCTCGAGTGGCTGGGCGGGATCGACATACCGCGCGCCGACGCGCGCGAGCTAGGAGTGAGGGAGGTTTGAGATGGATCCTTTGAGCCCGCAGGATGCCTCGTTTTTGGACATAGAAGACGACGTCAGCCACATGCACATTGGCTCCGCCGGGATCTTCGAGGGCCCACCGCCCGGCCGCGACGAGGTCATGAGCGCGGTGCAGGCCAAGCTCCACCTCGTCCCCCGCTACCGCCAGAAGGTCCGCTATCCACCGCTTCACCTCGGGCCTCCGGTATGGGTCGACGATCCCCACTTCAACCTGGGCTACCACGTCCGTCGCACCGGACTGCCGGCGCCCGGCGGGGAGGTCGAGCTGCAGATGCTGGTGGGACGTGTGATGTCGCAGCAGCTTGACCGGTCCAAGCCGCTCTGGGAGATGTGGGTGGCCGAAGGGCTGGGTGGGGGGCGCTGGGCGCTGCTATCCAAGGTGCACCACTGCATGGTCGATGGCGTATCGGCGACCGACCTGCTCTCGGTCCTGCTCGACCCCGAGCGCGAACCGTCGCGCGCTCCCGCTCCCCGCTGGACACCCCAATCCGAGCCGTCGTCGGTCGATCTGCTGGCGCAGCCGCTCGCCCGCCGCCTGCTGACGCCTGTCAGCGCCGCCGCTGCGGTGGGGACCCTTTTGAGCGGTCCGCGTCAGATGGCCGAGCTGGGTCTCAAGACCGTACAGGGGACCCTCGCCATGAGCGGGCTGCTTCGGCCGGCCCCGCGGAGCTCACTCAACGGACCGATCGGACCGCACCGGCGCTGGGACTGGGCCCACGCTCAGCTCAGCGAGATCAAGCTCGTTCGCAGCAAGCTCGGTGGGACGATCAACGACGTCGTTCTGGCGGTGATAACGCGCGGGTTCCGGGATCTGTTGCTTTCTCGCGCGGAGGACCCTCAGCAGCTGGTTGTGCGGACCCTCGTCCCGGTGTCCGTGCGTCGCCCGGGCGAGCGCGGCACGTACAACAACCGCGTTTCGGCGATGTTTGCGGAGCTACCGATCGGCATCGAGGATCCCGTGGAGCGCCTGGAGGCGGTGCGGACCCAGATGGAAGGGCTAAAGCGGTCACACTCAGCCGTCGCCGGCGAGGTGTTGACCTCGCTCACTGGATTTGCGCCGGCCCTGTTGCTGGCGCTCGGCATGCGCACGGTCATGCGGATGCCCCAGCGCAGTCTCAACACCGTCACCACCAATGTGCCGGGGCCTCAGCAGCCGCTCTATCTGGCAGGCAAGCGGATGCTGGAAGCGGTCCCGTTTGTGCCCCTGGCTGGACAGGTCAGGATCGGTGTGGCCATCTTCTCCTACGACGGTGCGCTCAAGTTCGGCGTCACCGGGGACTACGACTCCTCTCCCGACATCCGGCTCCTCTGTCAGGGGATCGAGGATGGGATGGCCGAACTGGTGGCGGTTGGGGAGCGGCGTACGCGCCGCCGCCGCTCGCGCACGGCCAAGCCGACCGGCGACGGTGGTTCCGCCGCCTTGTCAAAGCGCTAGGGCAGCTTCCCCTTCACCGCGCTGGCGAACGTCCAGTAGGCGGGGCGGGGCTTCCCCTGCGGTCCGAGCAGCCCCGAGTCCCACGGCTCGCTGGCCACCCCCTGCCACTCGTAGTGATAGATGCGGGTGATGTTGGTGTAGCGGGACGGTAGGCCGAACAGGAACCGCTCGTCGCTGTCGGCTCCATTCGGCGACTGGTTTGGATACGGCCAGTGGCCGCGGCGCTCCACTCCTGAGATCTCATCGAGCCAGATCTGCGCGCGCCCGACGTACCGCTCGAGCGTCCGGATCTGGGTGGTGGAATGGCTGCGCACATCGTCGTACGGATGGAGCGCCCACGCGACCGGCTTGAACTGCAAGGCGCGCTTGTACGCGCTGATCCACGAGCCGAGCCCCGAGGACGCGGGGAGGTACACGTCGCCGGCCACGATCGTGCAGCCGCGGCATGCGCGCACCAGCGTGTTGAAGTAGGCCGCGGCAAGCCCCGGCTGGCGGCTCAAGCTGCGGTACGTGAAGTCCGGCTCGTTCCACGGCGTATAGACCTTCACCTGCGGGAAGTCGTGGATGAACGCCTTGATAGCGGCTGTGTACTGCGTGTTGCTGGGGATGTAGTTGCCGGCATTGCCGCCCGGCGCGCCGAAGCTGACCATCGGCTGGACGTGGTCCCCCTCGGCGACCTGGATCCAGGTCTGAGCCAGGTTGAGCTGCGTGTGGTCGCGGGTGACGGCCGTATTCCAGGGCACCACGAGCCGAGCGGTCCGGATTGGCAGCCGCGTAAACCACGTGTTCGAGAACATCGCCGCGCTCTCGTCTCCCACGCCCACCATGAGATGGGTTGCGGGTGCGCGGGCCACCGCGGCACCCGGCACCGCGGCGAGCGAGCACAGCGCACACGCCCCGATCGACAGCGCGGTCGTCGCCCTTCGCCTGAAAGTCACTCGGTCGTCGCCTCCTGTGGTCGTGGATGCGGTCGTCGCTCGAGCCCCTGCCGGCCCGCCCCGTCCGGGCGAGGCACCCTAGCGAAAGCTCCCTAAGCGGACGCTAAGCGGCGGTCAGCGCGTGGCGGGGACGGGCCAGCTGACGAACTGTCAGCGGGATTCCACCGCGGGGTCCGATCGTCGGCATCTGCCGGGTCCGGAGCTTGTATCCATCCTGGAGGGAGAAGTCGAACCGGCGCAGCAACTCGGTCGCTATCGCCTTGATCTCCAGCTGACCAAACCGCATGCCGATGCAGATCCGCGATCCGCCCCCGAACGGGACGTAGGCACCCTTGGGCAGGGCCGCCTTGCGCTCCGGAGTGAATCGCTCAGGGCGAAATTCAAACGGCGCCTCGAACACGTCGGCGAGGTGATGTGAGGCCCACGAGCTGTAGCTGACATACGCGCCCCCCGGCACGCTGTGACCGGCGAACTCGTAGGTGTTGATCGCGCGGCGGGCACCGACCCAAGCCGGCGGGTACATACGCAGCACTTCGTCTAGCACCATGTCCAGCAGCTCGAGTTTTCCGCTCATCAGCACCGGTGCATCCAGAACGTCCGAGCCGAGCACGCGGTCCTGCTCGTCACGCAACGCCTCCATCACATGCGGATGCCGCGCCAGCTCGTAGAACATGAACGCGACGGTGGATGTGGTCGTATCGTGGCCCGCGAACAGCAGCGTCATCACCTCGTCACGGACCTGCTGGTCATTGAGGACCTCGCCCTCCTCGTCTGTCGCATCGAGCAGCAGGCTCAACACGTCCGTCCCGCGCTCGCCGCTGCGGCGCCGGTGCGCGATCTCCTCGAAGATGATTTCGTCGAGCGCCCGCCGGGCGGCCTGCATCTGCGCGAACGGCGTTCGGGGGCCGCGCATCACCTGAAGGAAGTAGTCGCGCGCCCAGAAACCGAGTCCCTGCTCGAACTTCCGGGCCACGTCGACCCTCGCACTGGCCGCGTCTGGATCGAGTCCAAACAGCGCGCGCATTGCAATCCGCAGCGCCAGCCTCCGCGTCCAGTGGTAGATGTCCATCTGCTGACCGTCGCGCCAGCCCTCCAGCGCTCCCTCTATCTCCATGTTCATGGTGCCCAGGGCCGCGGCGATTGCCTCGTGGTGAAACGCTGGCACCATGATCCGCCTTGAGCGGCGGTGAAACTCGCCGTCGATCGTCAGCAGGCCGTCGCCAAGCAGCGGCGCCAGGTCGCCCATGTGGCCCTCGCGCCAGCTGAAGTTCGGCGCGCTCGAGACGGTCATGTAGTGGTTGGCCTCGGGACCGAGCATCCACACGGTGTTGCCATGGAAGATGCGCAGCGTGAACACGGGGCCGAACCGCTCGTAGGCATCGAGAAGCACGGGCAGCGGATGGTCGGCAAAGCGCCGCGTCCGCGCGAGGCTGAATGAGGTGTCGCCCGGCGGGAACGGCACCTCGGTCCGACGCTCAGCCAGCAGGTCGCTGGTCAGCCTTCGCCAGGGGTTGAACGAGATCGGCTCCGGTCCGACCAGGGCCATGCAACAAGCTTAACGGCGGTTTGAGTGTGCGGCTCGCCGCTACGGCAGCACGGGCCGCTCGGAAGCGAGAACCAGTACCGAGCTGCGCGCGCTGCTCAGCTCAGAGCGAACATCACCGCCGACCGCGATCCGGCCTGGCTGGGCGCCTGGGGCCGAGCCAACGGCTATCAGATCCACAGGCTCGTTCGGTGACTCCACGACCTTCGCCCCCAGCTTGTCGGCGAGAGCCCGTGCCGTCTCTCGGGCCACGTCGTTATGCGCGCCGGCGATGGGGACGGCGATCGTCCTGATCGCGCCGTCCGCTGTCGTGCGCAGCCCCGCGGCGGCGATCGCCACAGCCACAGGGCCGCCATCCATCAAGCGCTGCGCGGATGTGCCCGGCTCCACGCGCCCCGGCGCCGTGCGGTAGTCGGAGCCGAACACGATCACGGACGCCCGCTCACTTCGAGGCCAGCTTGTCCAAGCGTCTCGCCTGTCGAGGCGCCAACGACGACGTGGCACTCGATCCCGGAGTTGCCCAGGAATGCTCGCCGCGCTCCAGTCGGCGCTCGGCGTCGTGCTGTGCCACCTCCTCGCGGCTCGGATCGAATTCGCGCGCATGGCGCACGTAGGCCAGCTCCAGCTTGAATCCCGCTGGCGCCAGCATCTTGCCCAGCGCGAGAGCGTCGTCGTCGTTGGGAGTTCCGTCGTAGGAGATGATCACGCTGGCGCTCATAGCCAAACACTATTTGTTAGACCGCCCCCTGACTTGGGCCGAGTGTCCAGACTTCCGGCGGGGGCTTTGTCCATCTGGCGGTCGTGCCGATACCGGCGCCGAGGACGATGTCACGACCTTCCTATGTTGACCCGACTGCGGCAGATCCAGAGTGCTCGTGCGCTCGGTGCCAGCTCCCGCTCTACCGCGGTCAGCCCATGGTTGTGAATGGCCGTACCCTGGGCAGGCTTCGCGAGTGGGATCGCATCTGCCGTCCTGACGAAGCCCGGTCCCCGTTCATCGCCCGCGCCTTGCACGTCGGCTGCGCGGTGCTGGCGCGCACGGCCGTCTCAGCCGGGTAGCTCGCCGCGGGGTGGCCCGCCGCAACTACCCTGGCGGGCCGTGATCCGCGAGGTACGCGTGCCGATGGGAGGTGGTGATGGGCTGCTGGCGGATCTCGTCCTGCCAGAGGCTCCGAAGGGAATCGTACTGTTTGCACACGGCAGCGGCTCGAGCCGCCACAGCCCGCGCAACCAGCAGGTCGCTCGAGCGCTCAACCAGCGTGGCCTGGGCACGCTCCTGCTCGATCTGTTGCTGGCGGACGAGGAGCTTGAGCGTTCGAACGTGTTCGACATCGCGCTCCTTACCGAGCGTCTCGTCGCAGCAACACGGTGGACCCGGACGGAAGCTAGCCTCGATCAGCTTTCGGTCGGCTACTTCGGGGCCAGCACCGGCGCGGCTGCCGCGCTCGCAGCCGCCCTGAGCTCGGCGAGCAGGTCCTGGCTGTGGTCTCCCGTGGAGGACGACCGGACCTGGCGGCCGAGCGGTTAGCGGAGGTCAGTGCTCCGGTCCTGCTCGTGGTCGGCGAACGGGACGAGCCTGTGCTTGAGCTCAACCGCCGGGCCCACGCGCTGCTTGGGGCGCCCGCGGAGATGGCGGTCGTCCACGGCGCCACGCACCTTTTCGAAGAGCCAGGTGCCCTGGAAGAGGTGGCCCAGCTGGCCGCCGGATGGTTCGGGCGGCACCTCTGACCGGCGTCGGATGTGGCGGGTGTTTAAGAGCGGCTGCCCGTTCGCGCGCTCGTTCGCTTCGGAGACCGCGTGGTCCGCTTGGCAGCCGCCTTCCGTTGCGTGGGCCGTTTCGTCGAAGCCTTGGCCGCCGCTTCTAGATCTCGCTGGAGCGCTTGGGCGAGCTTGCGGGAATAGCGGCGAGCGCTCTTTGACGAAAGTGCCCAGCATCCTTCGAGAGATCTTTTGCGCTCTTGCCGATGTTGCGCCCACCGCTCTTGCGCAGCTCCGTAAGCGCGGATTCGGCCGAGTCCAGAGCGCGGTGGAACCGCTTGAGCGCGGCAGGCTCCTTGGACTTGGCCCGCGCTCGGGTCGTGGACTTCGACGTTGAAGTCCGGCGAGTCCTCGACGCCGGGCTGGAGGTTGAAGCCCGGCGCTTGCTGGAAGCCCGGCCCGAGGTTGAAGCCTTGCGCGGAGAAGCTTTCTTGGTGGCTTGTGGCATCGATCGTCCTCCTGGACTCGGACTCAAGCGGCGCTTTCCGCGCTGCGCTTGCTGACCACGCAATCCTCGCGCACAAGCGCGCGCAGATGCAACTCAAAAATTCACGTGTGAATTGAACAGCTCGCGCTGCAACCCAATTAACGCCTTGGCATCCTGGACGCCTGCTTCTCGATCCGCGAGCCGGTAGATGTGAGACTCGTGCAGTGCGGCACGCAGCCGCTCGATCGAAGTTCGATCGCGCCGAGCCAGGACCTGTAGCTCGGTGTGCGAGCGCGTCACCTTTCTCGCCAGCCGCTCGTCCACCGTCCGCGCGAGCTGCGCCGAGGGTTGCGCGGTCGCGCCCTGATCCGGATCGAGCAGCTGGACGCGATTTATCACCACGCCGCTACGACGCATTGCGGCGCGCTCGAGTTCGCCCGCGAAGTAGATGGCTTCCTCCACCGGGGCGGGCTCGCCGGACGTCACCACCAGGAAACTGGTCGTCGGGGCGGTCAGCAGTTGCTGGACCTCCGCGGCACGCGCACGGAAGCCGCCGAGGATGCCGCCGAGCAACCGGAAGAAGGTGGCCAAGTCATCCATGAGCCCCGCCCCAGTGATCCGTTTGACCGTACCGAGCATGAATCCGGCGGATCTGAGGGCGAGCCCAGATGGCCGCAGGAGCGCCAGCAGCGCCCGCCCCTCGAGGAATCGTGTCAAGCGCTCCGGCGCCTGGAGAAAGTCGATCGCGCTGCGAGAGGGAGGCGTATCGAGCACGATCGCCTCGTACTCGCCCTCGTCGACGAGCTCGAACAGCTTCGCCATCGCTGTGTACTCCTGGGATCCGGCGATGGCTGTCGACAGCTGCTGGTAGACGGGATTGGCGAGGATCTCCTCGGCCGTGGCAGCGTCAGGCGCCAGCTGCGAGATCAACTCGTCGAACGTTCGCTTGACGTCGAGCATCATCGCTGAGAGCTCTCCCTCCAGCCGGATTCCCGCACGGTGGAGCCGCGCCGGGTCGACCGGCTGCGGGCGGTTGCCCAGGGCGTCCAGCCCGAGTGCCTCCGCCAGCCGGCGGGCCGGATCGACGGTGACCACCGCCACCCGCAGTCCGGCGGATGCCAGGCCGAGGGCCACCGCGGCCGAAACGGTCGTCTTCCCGACGCCCCCGGGTCCGGCGCAGATGACGACCTGCTGGTCCCGCAGCCGGTCGGCCAGATCGCTCACGCCAGCTCCCGTCCGAGGATCTCGGCGAGCCGCTCGAGGCACTCTCGATCGAACGTCTCGGCAAAAAGGAATGGCAGCGTCACCCGGGGGACCGCGTCCGCGCCACGACGCAGCCGGGCGATCTGGTTCTGCTGGGCTCGGGTACGGCCATACCACCACCGTGCCGAGCGGGCCGGCGGAGCGTCATGCAGCGGCGACAGTGCGGCGATATCCGCTGCGGTGAAGCGGGACGGGAACGCGCGGTTGACCACGACAGCGGTGACGCTCACTTCGAAAGCGGCCAACGAGCTCCTTAGTTCGAGCGCTTCGGTGACGGACATCTGCTCGGGCGTCGTGACGATCACCACGCCCGTGTGTTGCCCGTCGACGAGGAGGCGCTCGATCGCCGCCGCCTGACGGGCCACGGGCCCCACGCGTGCTATCGAGCCGAACGTGCGGGGGGCCTTGAGCAGACCGAGCAGCTGACCGGTGGACGGCCCATCGAGTACCACGAGGTCGTAGGGCTGGAGCTGCTTGCGACGCCGCGGCCGCTGTGCCAGTTCCCATGCCTTGCCGATCGTAAGCAGCTCCTGCATCCCGGGCGCCGCGTTGACGAACGTCTGAAAGCCGCGGCTACGGGCCAGGATCGTTGCCGGAAACGGCCCAGGGACCTCTTCACGCAGGTACTCCTCGAGGGTGGCCTGACGCTCAATCGTCATGTGGTACAGGAGCGGGGAAACGGTCGTCTCTTTCAGGGGGACGGGGACGCCTGCATCGAGGAGGCGCGCCACGTCGTCTCTTCCCGCGATCTCGGCCACGATCGTTCGCAGCCCCCGCCCGGCGCCCACGAGCGCTAGTGCTGCGGCCACCGTGGACTTGCCTACTCCGCCCTTCCCGCTGACGATGACCAGCCGCTTTGCCATCACGCCGACCACCCTCTCATACGCTGCGCGCCGCGCTCGCCGCTGGCGCGGCTTGGGATTGCTGCAGCGCCCGGCTGACCGAGCGCCTCATTAGCACTCTCTCACATTGTTTTGAGTGGTTTCTTCGAGCTCTCCTTGAGGATGAGCGCGACATGAAACGGTCTCAATCCTCGAAGGCCCGCGATGCCGGCCTGGTCCTGATCTCTCGCATCAACCGATGGTTGATCGTCGGCACGATCGCCGCTTCGGGAGTGATTTCGGTGGCTGCGGCGAAGTCGTTTCACGGCAAGTCGACAACGTCGGCCTCCCGCACCGCCTCCGCTCAGCGCTCGCAGACGGCGACGTCGTCAACACAGAGCGCCATAGCGCAACCTACTCAGGCGCCCTCCGCGTCGACGTCCTCGACCTCATCCTCTGCGGCGACGTCCGGCGGGTCATAACAGTGGTCAGCTTCGCGGCAGTAGGCGGCTCGGCCGACTGGTACATAACCCGGGGAACGGGGACCGTCGCGCTCATCCTGTTGACGCTGAGCGTCGCACTCGGTGTAGCCAACGTCCGGAGGCTACGGACCGCAGCGATGCCTCGGTTCGTGTTCACCGCTGTCCACCGCAGTGTGTCGCTGCTGGCGCTCGCCTTCCTGCTGGTCCACATCGCCACCGCGGTGCTCGACGGGTATGTGCCGATCAGCGTGGTGAGCGCGGTCGTTCCGTTCACTTCGCCTTATCGCTCCCTTTGGCTTGGCCTGGGCGCGGTTGCGTTCGACCTGCTTCTCGCCGTAACGATTACGAGCGTTCTGCGTCACCGCTTTGGACATCGCGCCTGGCGGATCACCCATTGGGCCGCCTACGCGTGCTGGCCGATCGCCCTGATCCACGGTCTGGGCACTGGCAGCGATGCAAACACCGGCTGGATGCTCGCGATCATTGCTGGCTGCGTAGCAGTCACGATCATGGTTGTGGCGGCACGGATGCTCAAGCGAGGGACTCCGATGACCTCACGCAACGGCGCGCCAGCCTTGCGCACCGGCCTGAGTGAGAGGTCGCTCATTGGACGTTGAGCAGGCAGGGCCAGAGCAGGAAGTGTGGAAGGAACAACTGCGGCCGCGTCGAGGCTGTCCGCGAGTTTCTGAATTGTCGCCACTGCCAGCCATCGCAAATCTGGATCCGCGTGCGCGCCCGCGCCCGCCCGCCCCGCAGGCGGCCTTGCCCCGCCGTTCGGCTCATGGCGGCTCGGTGCGCTTTCGCTTGCGCCGGATCTCTGTACTCACGGTGCTGTTCGTGCTCGCGGCGACGATGTGGTCGTTCGCGTCTGCCATGCGTGCTCCGTCGAACAGTCCATTCGGGATCCGGGCGGTCGAATGGCTTCGTGACAACGGAGCGGCCTGGCTGGTGTCCGAGGTCGAAGCGCTCTACTACAACTGGCACGGGCCGTCGACCGGCGGCCCGGCGCTTAGGTCATTGCCCAAGGTCGGCGTGGCCGCCGGCGCGGCGAACAAGGGATATGCGCCGCCGCCGATCGCTCCGACCATCAGCCCGGCGCTACCCGAAGAGGGGCAATGGCACGGCACGGGATTGTTTGTGCGCGGAGCCCCCCCGGTGCGCGTGACGACGTTCCGGCCCGACCCCAACTATCCGCAAATGGTCGCGGGGGTGGCGTGGATCGATTCCTCGCGCGCGTGGCTTCAGCTGTACCCCGGTCGATATGAGCCTCCTGGCGGCAGCTCCAGGCCCGCCGAGGTGCCGCAACAACTCCGCCGCGGGTTGCTGGCGACGTTCAACAGTGCTTTCAAGCTGGAGGACAATCGCGGCGGCTTCGTGGCGTTCGGACACGTGTACAAACCGCTGCAGGGTGGTCAGGCAACGTTGATTCGCTACCGCGACGGAACGGCTGACGTCCGCGCGTGGGACGGTGGACCGCAGCCGGGGCCGAATGTGGAGTTTGCGCGGCAGAACCTTCCGCTGATCGTGGATGGCGGCCAGCTGAACCCGAACCTGTCCGATGGCCCGCAATGGGGAGCAACGCTCGGGAACGCGGTTCGAGTTTGGCGCTCGGGAGTCGGCGTCGATGCGCACGGCAACATCGTTTATGCGGCTGCGGATGGCCAAACCGCCCGGAGTCTGGCGGAGATCCTGCAGCGTGCGGGGGCGGTCAGGGCGATGGAGCTCGACATCAACTCCGAATGGGTGACCTTCAACTTCTACGCCGCTTGGGGAGCCGGCGCCCCACAAAAGCTGCTGCCCGGCATGCACCGTGACGCCGTCAGGTATCTCGCTCCTGACGATCGTGACTTCCTTGCCGTATATGCGCGGCACTAGGACGCTCGCGGCAGTCGCTGTCTCGGCAATTGCCGTCGGCTGTGGATCCACGAGCAAGCACTCGTCATCGCGGGCGGGCCCACCGCCGGCCACCACCACATCGGCGGCTTCCGCCGGAGGACAGCTCCAGAGTGTCACCGTGTCCAGCATCGGAGCGCTTCCATCCGGACTCGCGGACCCCGCGGTTGCGTCGTTGCCCGACGGCCGAGTGGTCCTGCTCGGCGGGCTCGACGAAGGCGGTGGATCGGCCTCGTCAGTCATGGTCCTCGCCGGCACCGGGGCGTCCGGGCGAGGGTCTCTGCCAGAGCCGCAGCACGACGCGGAGGCCGCCACATTGGGTCGCAGCGTCTACCTGTTCGGCGGGGGAGGCGTCTCCAGCTTCGCACACATCCTCCGCTACGACCCCGCTACGGGTAGCGTCGCGCATGTCGGGGACTTGCCGGCCCCTGCCTCCGACGTGTCCGTGGCGGCGATCGGGCAGACGGCTTATGTCGTCGGAGGCTACGACGGGGCGCGCTGGCTCGACACGATCGTTGCCTGGCAGCCCGGGTCCGCTGCGCGGGTCCTGGCCCACCTGCCCTTCGGCCTGCGATACGCGGCGGTCGCCGCGATCGGTACTCGCCTCTTCATTGCTGGCGGGACCACGCCGGACGGCCTCAGCGATGTGATCCTGCGGTTTGATCCGGCCACGGGGGCGGTGGCGCGGGTGGGGCGGCTGCCCGTCGCGCTTGCGCACACCTCGGCTGCGCCGCTCGCCGGGAGGATGGTGATCGTGGGAGGGCGCCGGCAGCTCAGCGGCGATCGAACGGCGGCGATCCTCGCCGTCGACCCTCGCTCCGGAGCGGTGCGCGCGGTTGGCGCGCTTCCCCACCCGCTGTCCGATGCTGCCGTGACGGTGAGCGGGAACCGGGTCCTCGTGATCGGTGGCGAAACACCCGCCGGCGTCCAGCGCGCCATCTTCGCGCTCAGCCCGACTGGGTGAGGCCCTCCGCGGGGGTCGACCTGGGGCCGGCTACTACGAGCCGCCGGCTCGGGCCGGCAAGCAGCGGTTGAGTGAGATCAGCGCGCAGCCCATCAGGATCGTCAGTGGCTGCTCTACCGCACCGTCCGGGAGTGACCGGATCACAACTGCGCCCATCGGGTCAGCAAGTCGGCTCGCCACCCGGATCGACGCAATCGTTTGATGATCCGTGGCCCGTCGCAATTTCCAGCTTCCGCTCATCGACCGGACGAGCTCGACCTCAGCGCCGCTGGAGAGGATGATCGACCCCCCCGCCGGCCACCGGCGGGCTGCTGAGTACCGGCCGACGTTGGCTCCGTCGGCTCCCTCAATCAACAGCTCTGAACCAATCCGACGGTGCTTTGTCAGCGACCACGAGCCCTCGGCGCATCGCACGGTGGCGAGTCCGCGCCGCGCGAACAGTCGCACGCAGGCCACGCGACCCTGACGCGAGACCAGTTCGTGATCTAGGGACCCCCTGGGCCCGGACGCCAGGAGCTGCAGCCGCTCGCCGATCGTGTCGTTCAATCTCACGGGAAACTCAGCTGGCTGAGGAGGTTCGGCTGGGGTCTTGGGCTCCTCGTAGCTGACGGACGCCCGCCGCGCGGGCCGAGCCTGAAGGCTCGGGACGGCACGCGACAGGTCGTTGGACGCTGCTCGCACCTGATCGGTCCATTTCGTCCCGTCGTACCAGCGCAGCTCGCTATTCGAGCCATACGGGTCGGCAAACCATCCGGCGCCGTGCGCACGGGCGACCTGCGCCTCGTGTAGCCCTGTCCATTCCCGGTCCTCCGCTTCGCGGCCACTGAGCCCCGTCATGCGCATCTCTACGGCCCCCTTGTTCCGATCCTCTCTCAACAATACGCGCAGGGGGCACGAATTGGAAGAGCTCGTGGACTCGGGATACTCATCTGGATGGAGCGGACAACCGGCTTCGTGACGACACCCCGGCTACGGCTCGTGCGAGCGACGCCGGGGGTGATCTCGGCCGAGCTTGAGAGTGTCGACCGGCTCACGACGAGCTGCTCGGTGCGCTCCCCCCACCGGATTGGCCGCCGGAGCATCACGATGTGGAGACGCTCGAGTGCTGGCGGGACCAGCTCACCCAGCCTGGCACAGCGGACCCTCAAGTTTCTTCATGACCCCGGCTAACCAGCTGCGCGTCGAGCTGGCCGGAGTCGAGCGACTCGACGAGGTCCGCGGGCTGTGGCTGGAGCTGCATCGCCACCATCGGGCTGTGCCCGGGATAGCGTTGGTGGAGGACGACGAGCTCTCCTGGCGGCGGCGTCGCGAGCTGTATCTCGCCCGCCTGAGCTCAGGGACCGGCTTTCTGGTCCTGGCAAGCCAAGGCGACACCGTGGTCGGCTACGCGCTGCGTGCATCGAGGCCGGACCCGACGACACGTATCCGGTGGGCAACCAGTACGCCGAGCTGTACTCGCTGTCGGTCGCTGCGCAGCTGCGCGGCCGAGGCATCGGGACGCAGCTGATGGACTTCGTCGATCGGGAGCTGGCCGAGCGGTCGATCTACGATCTGAAGATCGCTGTGATGGCCGGGAACGTGGACGCGCAGCGGCTGTACGAGCGGCGGGGCCTCCGTCCGGCCGAGATCGTGCTCTACCGGTTCGGCACGCACCCCTGAGTCATTACGAATGAAAGGACCTGCGATGCAGCGCACAGCAGTTAATCCTTGGCAGTGGTCGCTTCAGTTCGGCTTCAACCAGGCCGAATCCATCGAGGGCCACCAGCGCGTGCTGGTCTGTTCGGGCCAGGCCTCGATTGACGCCGAAGGTGCGGGCCAACACGCGGGCGACATGGCCGCCCAGATCGGCCTGGCGCTCGACAACCTCGAGACAGTGCTATCCGAGGCCGGCATGGGACTCGCGGACGTCGTAAAGCTCACGATGTACACCACCGACGTCGACGATTTCATCGCCAACTTCGGCCTGTTGGGCGAGCGCTTCGGACAGGCTGGTGCGGCGTACGCCTCGACCTTGATCGGGGTCACACGGCTCGCCTTTCCCGAGCTGATGGTCGAGCTCGAGGCAATCGCGATGCAATAGCGCCATTCCCCAGGTAATCCCCGGGGCTTCGTTCCAGGCGGTAGCGTTAGCGACACGGGTCGCGCCGGCTCCAGAATCGCGGGCCGTGAGCAGATAGAGAGAAGATTGTGGTGGGCGGCTATACGGTCAAGCACATCGATGAGATGGAGGCGATCTATCACGGATCGTTCAAGCGGGCTGCGGCGGAGCTGGGGGTGGAATCGTTCGGCATGCAGGTGTTCGACATGCCACCGAACTTCTCCGACTATCCCGAGCACGACCACGCCCAGGATGGCCAGGAGGAGGTGTACGTCGTGCTGCGCGGGGCGGCCGAGATTGAGGGTGACGGTCAGCGGTCACCGCTCGATGCGGACACCGCACACCTTCCGAGTCGAGTCCGACACCGCCCGCGTTGCGTTTCTCTCGACCCCAGCCGGGATCGAGGATTACATTCGGGCGCTGGCCGAGCCGGCGCAATGGCCGTGGCTTCAGCCGCCCGCGGACGGGCCACGAGTGCCGATTGAACGAATCGAGTCCGTCGAGCGCGAGCTGGGGATCGTCCGTCGCGGACCCCCACCGCCCTCCGCGAAGCGTTCCTGAGACCTCGGCACCTGCCCGCCCTGGCGTTAGCCGCCGGTGCGGGTTAGAGTCGCACTGTCAGAACCGTTCGACGCAAGCCGTAAGGAGGAATCGAGATGGAAGGGACCGGACCCTCCAGCCCCGACGTCGCTGCGCAGGTGGCGTCCACAGCAGCACCGCCTCTGGCGGACACCCAACCACCCGTCGCCCCTGCCGCGCCGGGAGCGTTCCCGATGCGCCTCGAGTTCGAGTACCCGACCCAGCCGAGCAAGCTGACGTTCGTCAAGTGGATCTTGGCGATCCCCCAGGTCTTCGTCCTCGGACTGGTTGGCATCGCGGCGTACTTCATGTGGATCTACGCCTGGTTCTCGGTGCTCATCACCGAGCGCTACCCGCGCAACGCCTACGACTTTCTCGTGGGCGTCGGTCGCTGGGCAACGCGCGTGAACGCATACATCTTCTTCATGGCCGAGGAGTACCCGCCGTTCTCGATGGATGAGATCTCCGCCTATCCCGCGCACTTCGAACCGCCGCCGTTCCCCGGCGAGCGGATGCCGCGTGCTGCGGCGCTCCAGCCGATCCTGGCGATCCCCGCATATATCTTCGCCGGGATCCTCCTCTACGCCGCCGAGCTCGTGGCGCTGGTCGCCGGCTTCGCGATCATCTTCACCGGCGAGTACCCGCGTGGGATGTATGACTTCGTGGTCGGCGCGCTCCGGACGCAGGCCCGGTCGCTCGTGTACATCTCGATGATGACCACGCAATACCCACCCTTCGAACTCGGATAGGGGGCGGAGGGCGGACCTAGCGGGAGGCGGCCTTGATAAGCGCTTGATCAGCGCTGGACGGACACAAGCACAAATCGACTGACGCGGCCTGCCGGTACCGGCCTGCGAGGGCGCCTAGCGCCATGCGCGGCTCATAATCGCTTCTCCCGATGAAAGGAGTGCCGATGAGCACATCAGTCGATTCGCCGTCGGACAGCCAGCCGGTGGGGGCCCAGGTCGCACCTCAGAGTCGCCTCGACAAGATCCTTGGGCTCGTTCCCCGTGGCCTCTCGAGCCACACGCACATCATCTTCCTAGGGGCACTCGGAATCTACCTCGTGCTTCTGCCGCTCTTGGGCGTGAACGTCAGCTCCAAGGCCGAGCTGATCGGTGGCAATTACACGAACGTCACCTCCGACCTCGGCGCGTGCATCGCCGCTGGGCTCACCGTCCACCTCGTCAAACGGGATCGCCGGCGCTCCCGGGAGCTGGAGCAGTGGTTCGACCGCGTCCATCGGCGCCACGACACACTGGAAGCATCGATTGATCGCGCGGTCGCCGCCGCCGAGCAGGCCGAGGCAGCGGCAAAGCGCGCCGTGTGAGGGAGCGCATGCGCGTCACCCTCCCGGGAGAGTCACCGGCGTACCGTGCGGCGCGCAATCGGCTCTTGGAGCGAGAGCGCGAGCTGCGCCGGGCGATGGAGTCGGTTGCCGCCGAGAGGCGCGAGCTGCCGCCCGGCGGGAGGGTGAAGATGGACTATGTGTTCAGGGGAGCGGGAGCCGACGGAGCGCTGGCCGACGTGCGGCTATCCGAGCTGTTTGAGGCCGGCAAGGACTCGCTCGTGATCTACAGCTTCATGTTCCCGCGGGACCCTGGTGATCTGACCCCGGGACCCCGCGTCGGCGAGACGGCGCTGCTGCCGCTCGCCGAAGGCCCGTGTCCGTCGTGCACGGCGTTGCTGGACCAGCTCGACGGAGCAGCAGAGCATGTCGGCCAGCACGTCAACCTCGCCGTCATCGCCAAGGCGCCGCTACTCCGCGTTCTGGCGTTCGCGCGCGAGCGGGGCTGGCGTCGGTTGAGGCTCCTGTCGTCCGCTGATAACACCTACAACGCGGACTACTTTGCCGAGACGCCCGACGGCGTACAGCGGCCGATGCTCACGGTGTTTCACCGCGACGGCGACGTAATTCGGCACTTCTGGAGCTCGGAGCTGTTGTATGCGCGCTCGGATCCGGGACAGGAGCCACGTCACGTCGGCACCCTCGAGCCGCTCTGGAACCTGTTCGATCTGACCCCGGATGGTCGCCCGGTCGACTGGGTTGAAGAGTTCGGCTATGACTGAATTCGCTACGGAGTGTTCCGTCGGGATGCCCACAGCTCGGCCGTTTGCCGCTCTGCCTCGACATCGTGAGTTCGCTGGAAGTTGCGACCTCCGCGAGCAAATGTCTTCACGACCGCCAACGGCACGTTGTCGGCGGCAACGGCATCCTGGAGCCAGTCGGTCGTGCGCACGTATCGAATGCCAACCGTACGCCCCGCTCGCGAGCGATCCTCGCGCAGGGGCCCGGTGATACGGCCTAAGCGGTACGCCCCGGCGCAGTCTCGGGTCCAGACGAAAACGCCGGCCCGGACGTCGCCGAACTTCCGGACCATCCGTAGGCCCTTCTCGCCCTCGCTATGCCCGATTCCGACTAGCCCGTGCGCAAGGCCATATTCAGCACCTTTCCCTGGCGCCAGCTCCAAGTCACGGGCGCGCATTGGCGCCCGGTAGATCGGATAGACGCCATCGCGTGTCACGCTGAGCCGAGCGTACTGCCGGCGGCTCTCCGGCGCCGGATCAGCCTTTTTCCGTCTTGTCCTCGGTTTCTTTAGCCCCTATCGTGGATGAAGCTGATTGCGGGCCCGACGAGCGATCGAACGGCCGCGGGCCCATCCGGTGGTCCTCGCAATCTCGCTGTTGTTGGCAGGGTCGTCGCCGCGGCGGCTACCGGCGGTCTGATCCAGACCCAATCACGAATTACCTAGGCAAGGGACTACAAAGGGAGAACGTTGGTGATTGCTCGATCCAGGTTCCTGCGGGTCGCCTTGCTAGCACCGATGTTGTGTATGGCGTGGTGCGCTCAAGCCCAGGCCGCCGCGGTTCAGGAGACGGGCTACATCACGATGTCGGATGGCGTGAAGCTCCGCTACGCGGTGGAGCTGCCA
The DNA here is from genome assembly GCA_963756965.1 of uncultured Solirubrobacterales bacterium. Classification (GTDB taxonomy): domain Bacteria; phylum Actinomycetota; class Thermoleophilia; order Solirubrobacterales; family Solirubrobacteraceae; genus Palsa-465. The sequence goes on along the minus strand of CAVWPT010000006.1, from coordinate 246,171 downwards.
GCCGCCACCGGTCGGTTCCCCGTGGCGATGAAGTACGACGGCTACTGCGAAGGAACCGCTCCGATGACATGCAACGAGGGTGAGGATGCCTCGGCGCTCCTGGCGGCCGGCTACGCCGTCCTGGGCGTCAACATCCGCGGGACGGGGTGCTCACAGGGGCAGTTCGACTTCCGCGCTCCCGTGGAGAACGCGGACGGGGCGGCGGCGGTGGAGTGGGCCGCGCGTCAGTCCTGGTCGACCGGGCATGTCGGCATGTTCGGCGATTCGTTCCCCGGTCTCATGCAACCCGGAGTCGCCGCGCTCCATCCGGCTGGTCTGGACGCCATTGCGCCCTGGCAGATCGTCGATGACGTGTATCGGGATGCGGCCTATCCCGGCGGTATCGCCAACGGCGAGTTCGGCGCGTTCTGGGGCCTCGGCGATCAGCCTACGGCCGCCAACAGCAGCGCGCTGCAGGGAGCCGCGGCCGGTGATCCGCAGTGCCCGCAGAGCCTGGCCGGTCAGGCGACGGTCAACCCCACCGCCAACATCGTCGTAGCCGGTTTCCAACACCCCTACATCGACTCGTATTGGAACTCAAAGACGGTCGGCGAGGCGGCCAGCAAGATCGCCGTACCGGTGTTCGGCTGCCAATCATGGCAGGACGATGAGGTTGGCAGCCGCAGCGCCTGGACGCTTTGGCCCAGGTTGGACCCCGCGCGGACTTGGGTGGTCGCAGCCAATGGCTACCACTCCATGTGCGTCGTCTCGAGCAGCATCACCAACGAGCTTGTGCGTTTCTTCAATCGGTTCGTCAAAGGCGTGCAGAACGGCTTTGAGGCGACCCCCCACATGCAGATCTGGCACGACACGACAAGCGCCACGGACGCCGAGCCGACATGGGTCACTTCCAGTTCGAGCTGGCCGCCTGCCACCGAGACAAACCGGCTTTACCTAGGCAAGCGGATCAGCTTTGATCGCTGCGCCCCCGACGGGTGGGGAACCAGCCGACAGCTATGTCTCCCCAACCGTGTCGGCGGGTACCGAAGACGGGGTGGTGTTCGGCCAACACAACGAGCTGTGGAAGGAGCCGGGCGCCCCTGCCGGCGCGCTCGCCTACACGACTCCGAAGCTCGCCCACGACCATCGAACTGCTAGGCCCCGCAAGCGTCGATCTATGGCTGACATCCACCGCAACCGATACCAACCTGCAGGCCACGATCACCGAAGTCCGGCCTGACGGCCAGGAGCTCTACGTCGCCCGCGGGTGGCTGCGCGCTTCGCAGCGCAAGCTCGACCGGCGGGCGAGCACACAGACGATGCCGGTCCAGACAGACCTTCAGTCTGATGTCCAGCCACTCGTGCCGGACAAGCCAACGTTCATGCGGTTCGCGGTGTTCCCGTTCGACTACGTGTTTCGCGCCGGATCTCGGATCCGACTGATCATCGACACCCCCAGCCAGACCGGCGGCTGGAACTTCGAGCCGCTCGCCAACGCCGGCGTCAACAGCATCCTGCACGACTCGAAGCACCCCTCCGAGATCAAGGTCGGCGCCGTCCGCGGAGCCAGCGCTCCCGCAGCCTACCCGGCGTGCGACACGCTTCTCAACCAACCCTGCCGCCCAGACGCATTCACCGCATCCGACCCTCCCGGCCAGCTGCAGTGGCCGTGAGCGGGCCGGCCTAGCGCGCCTGCCTGCGCCGTCACGGGCAGCTTAGATGGCGCCGCGTCGAGGAGTCTGCGCCGACTCAGCGGGCCGAGCGCGCCACCGCTTCGCGTGTGCAGCACAGCAGTTGTCCTCCCGGACCAGGTGGGGCCCGCGGGCATAGGCTCTGGGCGGTGCCCGACCTGCGTGAGCGTTGGCGAAGCGGCTGGTTTGAAGCCACTGCCTACGACTGGGTGGTGGAGCACCGGCAGGTCGCCCGGGTGCTCGGCCGTGCGGTCTGGGGCATCGACGCCCAGCGCTTCTACAGCGAGATCGCTCGGCTCGGCGACTTACCCAACGGCGCCAGAATCCTTGACATACCCTGCGGCGGTGGGGTGGCGTTCCGCGGCGTTCACCCCGAACAGCAACTGGCCTATGTAGCGGCTGACCTCTCTCCGGTGATGCTCAGGCGCGCACGGGCCGAAGCCGAGCGCCGGCGACTTCCCTGGATCGAGTTCAGCGAAGCAGACGTCGAGGCGCTGCCATTTGCCGAGGGAACCTTCGATCTGTGCGTCACGTACACGGGGTTGCACTGCTTCGGCGATCCTGCGGCCGCGATCGGGGAGATGGCGCGCGTCTTGACGCCAGGTGGCGAGCTTCGCGGTACGACAATCCTCCGAGAGACCGGCTTGCCACAGGACGCGTTCGTTCGGTTCCTGCAAGCGCGGGCACTGTTCGGCCCCGGCCTCACGACCGCCGACCTTCACTCAGCTCTCGGCGCTGCCGGTCTCACCGAGATAAGCACCCGGCGAGACGGTGCACTTGCATATTTCTCCGCTCGGCAACCGGCAGCGGCATAACCGTGGGCTGGCTGGGGGCCGGACCGTTGTCTAGGTTTGGCTGTTGGCGTTCAGAAGTGCTCGGAGGCGTAGTGCGGTGGCCAGTTCGGCATGGCGAGTGACGATCGACCTCCCGGTGAGTTGCTCTATGGCTCGCAGCCAGGGGAAGCAGGCGTCACGCGTCCTGCTTCCTGCGCATACCGGGTCAGAGCTCGGCGCGGGCGAAGGTACTCGTCGTCACCACGAAGCAGGACTGCCGCGGCTTCCCCAATCCCTCCGAGCGCGGCCAGGATTCGCAGTTGAGAGACTCTGCCCACTTACGCCTGCACCAGTCATCTCGACTTCGTGGCCGCTTTGTGCAGGGAGCGGTAGCCCTCGGCGTGGCCGGTCCGTTAGCGCCGCCTACATGTGCTAGTCATTCAAATGGGCCGGACACTCCCAGGGGGACTCATGATTCGTAGGTTCGGACTAATCGGGGCGCTGGCGTTGACCACGGTGATGGCGAGCGTGCCAAGCGCGCTTGCCAGCTTTTCCCGGCCGCAACGGCACCATCGCGTATCAGACGGATGGGAACGACGGCAGCAACGTCCAGTTCTCTGGAATCAGCTCGATCCCGCAGGGCAGCGCGGCGAACTGCACCGACACCTCGCCTGACCAGAACCAGGGCGTCGACTGCTTTATCGGTCGTTTTGGCTACTCGCCCGATGGGACGCGGATCGTGGCCGCGCGCTCCGGCCGGCTCGAGGTGCTCGATGCCAACGGCAAGGACGTGAGGATCCTGACGGCGCTCACCTCGCAGGACAGCGATCCCGCGTTCCTGCCTGACGGCGAAACGATCATCTTCGCCGGAAAGGCGCAGGGCAACTCGAAGCTGTACACGGTGAAGGCGGACGGCACCGGCCTGCGCCAGGTCACGACCAAAGGCGGCTCCTGGCCCGCCCCGTGCGCGAACGGCTCAATCGCGTTCGTCAATAACAACGCCCTCTACATGATGCGCGCGAACGGCAGCGGGCTGCGTCGCCTGGCCGGGCACGCGAGCACCCCGGACTGCGCACCGAATGGCAAGAGCCTCGTGTACGAGGGTCGTGGTGGCGACTTCATCGTGAACACGGGAGGGGGCAGGTCCCGCCGGATCAAGGGCGGCGACGGGAGCTGGCCGGTGTTCTCTCCCGACGGCGCGCGCGTGGCCTCGGCGCAGGATTCCCCCTCTGAGGCCGGCGGATACTCAGTGCCGTCGATCGTCGTCGTCGAGCCGAAGACCGGACGGCGGGTACGCAAGCAGGCGATCGGCGACGCCGCGGCCGCGGTCACCGTCGGTCCCCTCGCCTGGCAGCCGAAACGCGTGAAGTGAGTCCGGCATCACGTCCGTCGTTAGCCCAGCTGCCGGTGTGGCAGTTCGCCGCACAGATGAATCCCAAAGCGGGCGATTCTCGTCGCGGACTTCCGCTCTACGTCGGAAGCAGTGACGCTCGCGACGTCCACAGGGCCGTCGCACGTGGCCGCTCCCGGCTCAACGCGCCGCTGGAATGAGTGTCACGAGGCTAACGGCGTCGAATCGTGGTGAGAGCTGGTGCTGAGCGGTCAGCTTTCGCCGAGGATCTTGGCCTTCGCGGCCGCGAACTCCTCGTCGCTAAGAATGCCTCGCTCCTTCAGCTCAGCGAGTTTGGCGAGGCGGTCCTCCGGATCCGAGCCCGACGGTCCCGACGAGCCCGGCGAGAGGTTCAGGACTGGGTTCGCAGCAGCCATCCTGTCCAGCTGTGCCTTTGCCTCCGTGCCCTCGGCCATGGGCGTCAAGCTCTCGACGCTCGCCTCGCCGCCGGTCCCGGCGCCAGGTTCGTCGAGGCGCGTCAGCGCCGCGTCGACCCGCGCGCCCTTGGCCGCCTTTGCGTTCTTCAACGGCGTCTCAAGAGCTGGCACATCGAGCCGGACCTTCGAGTAATCCGACGGGTCGTAGCGGACCGGAACGACATCACCCTCGGAGACATAGCCTTGATTGCTCGCATCGAGAAACCGCTCCTTGACGTCAGCTGTCGAGCCGTCCGGAAACTTGACCCGAAACTCGATCCCGTAAGTCCCTTGCAACCGGCTGTGCCACCAGAGCTTGACAACGACCCCTTCGGTCTGCGCGCCCTCGCTCCACAGCTTCTCCCCTCTTCTTCTCTCCCGGCCACTTCATCTCACACCCCGAGCCGTAGATTCTGGCCCGATCATACACGCGGCTCCAGCCTCGCCCCCGAACCTACAAATCGCGGCGCGTCAAACAGGCGCCAATCGAGGTGCGCAGACGCGCGAGTTGACGAGCCGCGCCACTGCGATCGCTCGAGCATCGAGGGCTCTCTGTGTCACGGGAACAGCGGCGGGCGCGTTCGGCCGTTAGCCGCGACTCGACGTCCAGCAAAGGCTGATCGCGAGTCGCGTCCCTGTCGCAATCGAAGGGTGAGCGGGACTCGGGGCGGCATCGAGGAGATGGGCGCAGACGACGACGAGGGACAGCGACGAACCGTCCACGGGAGGCGCCCGTCGTATCCGGTTCGAGCAGGAGCCGACCAGCGGGCTGGCCATTTGATCGTGTGTGTCCGGCGGGTCGTCAGCCGTGCTCCTGCTCAGTCACCAAAGCAGCCACGCGATATGAGCCCATTGCCCGCTCGAGGACGACTGGAATCGGACAGATGCAGCCACGACAGCGCCATCACCTCGGGTACACGCGCGAGCATGGATGCAGGTCCCGCGTCGCTGGGGGGTGGCGAGTCTCGCAAGTCGCCAGAGCACAATGCGTTCCGGGAGCTCTCGGCGCCGGTCCGATCAGAAGGTGTCGGCTCCCTTCCTGGCCGCGCAAGGCGGGTGTTGGGCGCGGGCCGAGGGAAGTAGCGCAGTGCGAGTGAAACGAGGACGGGACGTTGGCTGAGAGCTAAGTTGCGCGACGGCCAAACGTTGTTTCTCATGGATGCCTCCCAGAATGCTCCAAGCCAGAGTTCTGGCCGCGGTCCTCTCGTCGCTTTTGGTGATGTGCATCGCCTGTGTCGGCAGTGCAGGGGCGAAGGTCGTCTGGAGTCGGTGGAGTCCCATGATCGGCGGGGAGAGCGGATATGACCGCGGGCAGTTCGTCTATCAGGATTGGCTGTATGACGACGAGGGCGCGAACGAGCACGTGCCTGGATCGACTCCCAATGACTCGAAGCAGTTCGGGGGGCTCTCAGAGCCGACCGGCACGTTCCGGTATCCCTCGAGCCCGACACGCTACGGTGCCAATGCGGCCGATCTTGACCGGTTGCGCTTTGCGCTGAAGGGCGGGAGGCTGTTCATTCGGGTTGAGCTCAACACGCTGCTGGTGCGTGACAGCACCGTCGTGACGATCGTGTTCGGCACGGCAGGCAGTCCGTCGCGCGCTTGGCCGCTTCAGGCGGGTATCGCAACGCCGGGTGAGGTCGCCGTCACGCTCTGGGGAACGGGCGGACAGCTCGACGAGCTTGGAAGCGGCAGGTCGCGAGCCCTGACGGACGTGTCCGTCAGTACCGATGCGAATGTGATCGAGGCGTCGGTACCCGCCTCGGACTTGCCGAGGACACGGCGGCTGCGCGTTTATGCCGCCACCGGACTGTGGGATCCGTCAACTCACGCCTGGATGGCTGTACCGGCCGGTCCGCGCACCGCCACGGCCCCAGGCGGCGGCGCACCCGGTGCTCCGCGCCTTTGGAACGTCGCGTTTCGGCAGGACGAGGAGCCCAACTGGCCTACACAAACGGAGAACTGGTTTGAGGACAAGCAGGCGAGCGATCTCGCGGCAGCCAACATCACCGCCGACTACACAGTCCTCGATCTGAACCGCATGACTCGTGGCTACACGGATCACCCGCCGCTCCCGCGGGGCCGGTTGCTGGAGGCGATCTACCGCTCAAGCGTGGCAGTCGGTCCCGGCGAAGGCGTCAGTGAAGCCGGCATCCCAGGCCGAGGACCCAGCGACTACCAGGGCACCCGCTACGACAACTTCCTCGGCCACGAGCAGCCGTATGCGCTTTACGTCCCAGCGCACCTGGCCACGATCCCGCGCCAGCGCTTCTGATCCTGCATGGTGGCACCGCGAATCACACATCGGTGGTCAACGAGCCCGGGGCCGAGGCGCAACTGGCAGACGCGGACGGGCGCATCCTGATTAGCCCTTGGGCCGCGGTCCCAACGGGCAGTACACAGACGAGGCCGAGCTCGACCCCATCGAGGTGCTCGACGACGCCGAGCGGCGGCTCCCGATCGACCCCAACCGCGTGTCACTCGCCGGCTACAGCATGGGCGGCTTCGGCGCGTATCGCATAGCCGGCCGCTACGCAGATCGCTTCGCCAGCCTGACCCTGTGGGACGCGAACTCCGGCACCGCCGGCGAAGCGAACGGCGATCCGCACGAGCTGCTCGACAACCTCCGCGACCTGCCCGTACAGATCTTCCACACCCTCGAGGACGAGCTCGAGCCCTATCCCACCAAGGCACTCTCGGTCTCGCAGCGGCTCTCGGCACTCGGCTACACGTACGAGCTCGTCACACACCCGGTGGGGGAACACCTGACATTCGCGCTCGCCGACAACGACTGGCTACCCGCGGCATCCGGGATGCAAAGCCACACCCGCGACCAGCACCCGCGACACGTCACCTTCAAGCGCGCCGTCGGATGGGACGCCCCCGCGGTCTCACCGAAGCTGACCCGCGACAGCCTCTACTGGGTCACGCACCTCGAGCCACGCAACCCCGGCACCGATCCCGCCTCGAGGCTCACGACGTACGCCACCGTCGACGCGGCCGCGATGTTCGTCCCCGGGCCCGACGATCCAGGCAAACCCTTCCAGAGCACCGGCACCGACGCGCTCGGGCCCTACCTGATCAGTGGAGACCAAGCACCAACACCCGACGGGCCAATCCTGCCAACGCTGAAGGTGAACCTCAGTAACGTCGCCACAGTGACGCTCGACACCACCGGACTCGATCCACCGCGGCGCATCACGCTCATCGCAGGGACAGACGGACCCACGGTCATCCGAGTCCTGATTCGCGTCGGTAGCAAGCGAACGGTCAAGACCCTGCATTTCAGCCAGAGCGGGACATACTCGACCACGCTCAGCCAAACCGCCAACGGGCGAATCCGCTGAGATCCATCCGCAGCCCAGACTTCCTAACCGCGCGTTGGGGGTGCGAGCTTCCCGACGCCTGGATGCGCGCCACGCGGCCGATGCAGGTCTATGGGTGGGTGCGCTCGCCACGCCTGAAATTGGCGAGCGCCTCCCGTTTAGTGGCGTTCGATGTTGTGCTTGAGGTTTCGGTGATAGCCAGCGAATTGCCGGGCGAGGAGTCGTCTGGCGAGCGGCTCGAGCAGCTTCATAAGCCCGGTGAGCTCGCCCTCTGCAATGAAGCCCACCCGGGTTCCGTCGCCCTCCGGCTCGAACGTCCAGGTCCCGTCCACCGGATACCGCCCCTCGACGATATGAACGTGGACGCGACGCGGTCGATCGAACTCCGTGAACTCCGTGACCTGCTCGAACTCTTTTCCCAGGGGCGGCTTCGTGCGCTCGCGGAACCGCGACCCGATCCCGGGTGGTCCCTCGGTCAGCGGCTCGACTGAGCGATTCGACGTCTGCCAACTCGAGAGGTTTGACGGGCTCGTCACGTAGTCGAAGACCTCTTCGCGCGGACGGGCGACGGAAAAGGTCTGCTCGACGTGCATGGCGCAGGTCTATCGGGCTCCCCTCGGCAACGCAACTCAGCGTCACTTGCGATTTGTAACCACGCTCGCTCCTCACGGAGGCCGGCCCTGCCGTCCGCCGGGCTCCGCGCGTAGACGCGGAGCCTTGCCTGCGATCCCGTCCGTCGGACCCGGGCACCGGTTTCGCATCGCCAGAGCTGAGCGAGTGGCGGATCGCCGGCGACCAAGCTGCCGCAGATCGTCCTGCTGGGAAGTGAGCTCAGCCAGCGGGCAAGCTCGTGCTCGCAGAGCCGGAACATGAGCGGGCCGGGGTGTTACAGGTCACCGGTGCCCCGAACGGACTGTGGACCTGGGTGGCATAGGTTGCCGGTTGACAGGCCCGGCGGCATAGGTACATTACTTGAGTAATGTCTGCTGGGTCGGCTACTCGCGGGGCCCCGGGGAGGGCTAGGGTGCCGCGCGAGCTTCGGAAGCGTCAGATGCTCGAAGCGGCCGACGAGCTGTTCTCGCAGTTGGGCTTTGACGGCGCCTCGATGGATGACATCGCGGCTAAGTGCGGGATCAGCAAACCGATGCTCTATGCCTACTTTGGCTCAAAGGAGGGGCTGTTCGCTGCGTGCGGGCTGGTGGGAGGTGAGCGGCTGCGTGAGCGCTTGCGTAAGGCAACGGCGGACGAGTCGCTCAGCGCCGAGCAGCTGCTGTGGCGCGGCTTGATGGTGATCTTCACGCGAATCGAGGAGAACCGCGATGTGTGGGTTCAGCAGTTTCCCAGTGAGGGTCCCGCGCCCGCGGGTCCTTTGGGGACGCGGGCGGCGATGAACAGGGCCGGGATGACGGACTTGGTCGCCCAGCTGATGCGCGAGGCGGCGCTTCGAGCCGGACGCGACCAAGAAGCAGCCGAGCAGGTGGTCCCATTGGCCCATGCCCTGGTGGGCGCTGTCCTGGGCGTCGCGGGTTGGTGGTTCAAGCATCCAGACGAGCCGCCCGAATTTCAGGCATTGAGGGTGATGAACTTCGCCTGGCAGGGTCTCGAGCGGCTGACCGACGGGGAATTGTGGATGCCGGCAGCCGCATGAGACTAGGGGCCGTAATCGCTGTGGCGGTGCTCGCGGCGTTTGGCGAGACGGCCTCCGCGGCGGCGCCAGTTCATGTGAATCGGGCGCCCACCGGCGCTCGTGTCAGCGAACTGCGGCCGATTCTCGAGGGCAATGTGTTCGCTGGAGGCCCGTGCCTGAGCCCGCTGTTTCCTGGCGGGGAGAGCTACTCGACCCAGCTGGAGCCCTCGCTGGCCGTCAATCCCCGCGACAGCAGTGACCTGGTCGCGAGCTGGTTCGACGCCAGCTATCAGCTCTACGGAGTCGCGGTCAGCAGTGACGCCGGCCGGACCTGGCGCATGATGGAGGTCCCGGGCCTGGCCCGCTGTACCGGCGCAGCAGGGAATGTCGAGGAGGTCGACGAGGGCCTTTCGTTCGGCCCTGACGGCTCTGCCTATCTCTCGGCTCAGGCCAACTCGGCAGACTCGGACACCAGCCGAATACTGGTTGCGCGCTCGGTCAATGGCGGCGCGAGCTGGTCTGCGCCAGCCTTGGTGTCTCCTCCGGATGGATTCAACGATAAGCAGCGCGGGCCGGTGCTGATCGACCCGTACAACCCGGCTCAGGACTATTTGGCTTGGCGTCGTGGTCGGGATGACACGGGCTTGGTGGCCGGCTCTGACGTGTTCTTCTCACAGACCCGGGACGGCGGTCAGACCTGGTCGCTACCTGCGCCGATATATCTCGGGCAGGCGCCTGGCGAGTGGGACATGCACAACACGCTGTTCTCCACCGGCCGGGCCTCTCTGCTCGATGTGTTCATCCGCATGCACACCCAGGACTGGATCCCCGGCGCGAACGGGGCCGGCGCTATGCCTGAGGAGATCCTGGCGCTGCGCTCGATCGACGGCGGCGCGACATGGTCAGCTCCGCGCTCGCTTGCCACCACCTCGTACAAGTACCCGGTGGCTGCAGACGGCGAAATCATCGAAGGCTTCCCGGCGGTCTACTCCGCCCAGGCACCCGACGGGACCGTCTACTCGGCGTGGAACGACATCATCTCTAACAGCGACTCGCGGATCTGGATCACCGCCAGCCACGACGGCGGCTCAACCTGGACCAAGTCGGCGATCGTGGCGCGGATCCACGGCCAGGCCTTCCTGCCCGCCGTCGCGGTCGACCCCGGCGGCGTAATCGGAGTCACCTGGTATGACACCCGCAACGAACGCGCCGGCAGCAAGCAGACAACCACCGACGTGTGGTTTGCGTACTCCAAGCACCTCAGCGACTGGCGACAGATCCACCTGGCCGGACCATTCGACATGCAAACCGCCGCGACCGCCACCTTCTTCGGCCTCAGCGGCAGGTTCGTCGGCGACTACACAGGCCTAGTCGGAGTACCCGGCGGCTTCGCAGCCGACTTCGCCCTCGCCAAACCGCAAGCCCACGTCGGCCAGAGCTCGATCTTCTTCGCCCGGATCACGCTGACCAGGTCGCGATCCTGCCAGCGGCTGCCGAAGGTGCTGAGCATCACCATGCCTCGTCACCGCGGTCGGATCATTAGCGCCGTCATCTACGTAGATGGACGCTGGGCCAAGACGGTCCACGGCACCCGTCTTACCCGGGTCAGGCTCACCACCCCAAAGCTGAAACGATTCGCCCTCAGAATCGTCGCTCACACGAACCACCAGCGCACCATCATTACCACCCACCGGTACAACCGGTGCCCCTAACAGCCCGTCGAGGCGGGCGGCACCACGAAACCCCGAAGTGACGCTATCGCGCGTCATCCCAGACGGACCACGCGCGTCCGCTTCGCGCCAACAGCAATGCTGAAGCGGGCTCCTGGTTCGGCTCTGCGAGCTTGAGCTTGGTCGCTGGCTCAGCTCACTTCCCAGAAGGACGATCTGCGGCAGACAGGCTGAGAGGCGCCGGGGCTTCCGCAAGCCGCGACGGGAGAAGTACCGTGTCGACAGCAGAGCAGGGCTCCGGGCTGACGTGTGTCCGCACCTCCCATTCGCCAGTTCCGCAACCCGCGCCTGGCGGGTCTCACGTGTCCCTGCGGGAAATGCTCGTGCCGCAAGCGAAGCAGGACCGGCGAGCCTTCTGCTTGGCCCGGTGAGTGCAGCACCCCACGCACCCTTGGACCGAGCGCGTGCTGCTCGTCTTAGGGGGAGAGACGGCCACGACGGCTGCAGTGCCGACCCAGCGGCACAAGAGATCACCGGGCGAAGGAAGCGCGTAGCCGGCGGGCACCCGTGGCTGGGCCGAGCCGCTCAGCACCCGGTACAGCGACTATCGAGTCATCCGTGCGGCTCACGCAAGGCGCCGCCCCTCCGAGGACGCCTACGCGTCCTCGGAGGGATGACGTTCGCGCCTCCTGGGCTTTGGGCTGAGGTGCGCCGGGTTAGCGGCGAGGGCTTATCAGTAGTTCAGATCGAACTCGCCGCTGAAGGCCCCGCTCTTGAATCCGTGCGGAGTACCGCAGCTGAGGACGTCGGGAAGCACCGCTTGCGGATCGTTGTTGGGCGTGGTGGCGATGGCTTGGTCAGAGCCCACGAGGTTGCCGTTGCTGTCGTAGTCGAGCTCGCGGACCACGGTGCCGACACCATCGCCCCACAACGAGGCTACGCCCGGGAGGCCTATGACGCGGCCTTCGAACTTGGTCTGTGCACAGCTGGAGCCGGCGTCTGACTGCCCGGAAAAGGTAACCAGCTGCCCGTGGCACGGTCCGCCGCCTTCGACTACGCCCTTGGCGACAAACTTACGCGAGGTCGGCATCGGGGTGATCGTGTTTCCCTGGTCCCCCACCCACTGGATCGTGCCGGTTGGGTTATCAGGTGTGCCGCCCCAGGTGCACCTGGTTGCCGCCTGCGCCGGACTCGCCCCCGCCGCGAGGGCCAGAGCGCTGGCGCCGGCGCACGCGCTAGCGCTGAGGATAGTTGAGAGTTTGCGGTTCGTCATGTCCCTGCTCCGTTCGTAGGTGCTGGCTGGATGACAGAAGTGTAAGCGTAGACTTGCGCAAGTGTCAACTTGCAACTATGTGGGGCGGCCGTGGAAGGCGTGTGCTTCAGCGCGGCGGAAAGAAATCATCCGCAGGTAGATACTTGCGCAAGGGGATCCTTGCGGACTTGCTATGATGCCTGCTGGTGTGCAAGCAGCAATCGAGGCCATAGTCGAGCCGCGACGACGGGAGATCCTGCGACTCGTGCGCGACGAGGAGATGACCGCGGGGAAAATCGCCACGCACTTCGAGGTCACCCGGCAGGCGATCTCGCAGCATCTCCGGGTCTTGCACGGCGCTGGGCTGGTGAGCGAGCGCCGTGACGGCACTCGACGCATCTACCGTGTCCGCCCCGAGGGGTTGATCGAGCTGCGCGCGTTTCTCGATGACTTCTGGAGCGACCGCCTCGAGAAGCTCAAGCGCGAGGTCGAAGCCGAGGAGGACAGGCGTGGGACAAGCCGCAACCGCGGCTGAGGTCGTTCAGCGTGAGATCAGGATTGACGCGGCTCCATCGACCGTGTTCGAGTTCCTCACCGACCCGGCGAAGATGGTGCGCTGGATGGGCATCCAGGCGGTGCTCGATCCCCGGCCGGGCGGCGATTATGCCGTCAACATCAACGGTCACGAGCGCGTCAGCGGCGAGGTCATAGAGATCGTCCCCGACCGCAGGCTGGTGTTCACCTGGGGCTGGGAGGACGAAGCGCTGCCCGTAGCACCCGGTGAGAGCACAGTCGAGATCTCGCTTGAGCCCGACGGAGCGGGGACGCTGCTGCGGCTCACCCACCGCGACCTGCCACCGGGCATGCACAGGTTCCATCGACTGGGATGGGACTACGCCCTCGACCGCCTCGCGCTCATGGCCGCCGGGCAAGACCCCGGCCCAGACCCGCTGCGCTCGATCGTGCGCAGCGCGCACATGGCCACCCGCTCGCTGCCCCTGCGATACCTCTACCAGTTCGCACGACGACGCCTATCGCGATCGTGAGCCATGGCGCCGGCGGGCGATTCAAAATCAGTGCTCGCTGGACGCAGTCGATCATCTCGCCTCCCAATACGACTCGATCTCTCTGCGCGAGATGCTTAACGCACTTGACCCTGCCCACGCGGTAGCGCCAGTCTGCCATCCGGTCCTGCCCGGCGTGGGTGGCTAGCCCATGGCCGCCCGTCACAAATCCGAGTGTGACGACATGACTCCGGTCTGGCGGCGCAGCGTGCTCGAGTGCGGGATGCGCAGCCCCATGACGTGCTTCGAGGTGCCGTCATCGTGGTATTCCTCATCGTGATCGCGGTCGCGCTCGTCTACTTCCTCCCCGGCTTCCTGGGCCTCCACTGAGGCGCTGCCAGGTCGCCACACTGAGCACTCTCCGGCGCAGATGAAGCCATTCTCCGCAGCGCCTGTCCCCGCGAGAAGCTAGGCGACGGCACCGTCGGCACCGTCGCGCTGCACACCACCGAGAACTACGAGCGCATCGCTGCCTTCGTCCAAGCGCAGGACGCCATCCATGGCGAGGCTCACCACCAGGACGAACCTCCCCACCACAGTCCCGGCGACCACCTCACCCCGAACAGCGCGGATCGCCGGAAGCTACTCAAGCACCTCACGGCCGGGCGCGAGGCTCTCGGAACCCTTGCACCGCCTGACCGACGAGCAACTCGACGCCGTCCCACCCGCCGGCCAGGCAAGGTTCTGCGACGGGCAACGAACGCTGGAGGACATCATCGGTCGCATGCTCAACGGGGCATCGCGGCGTTGCCGCCCCCGGTCCTGTTAAGCGCGGACCGCAGGGCTGCACGACGGACGAGATGGAGCTGGCTGGACGGCGGTGTCGGTGGTATGACTGCTCAGCCTCGGCGAGCTGCACGGTCGCCCCCGTCTCGCGGACGACAACCCGGCGGAGTTAGCGATATACGTCGCATCGTTGGAGCAGAAGAGTTCTTCGCGCTCGACCAGATGAGCGTTCGGACGAGCCGCGCGACTCTGGCAGTTGGCTGCCGCTCAGGTGTGGGATCCAGCAGTGCTCCCACGCGCGAAAGCGATGGCCGGCGGAAGCTCAAGCGGCGCGGCTCCCGTGTCGCCGTTGCGGTCGCGAGTTTGGCTCGCTCGAGGAACGAAGGCGATCGCCATCCTGCCGGGCTGCATGGATCGTGCCCACGCCGCGCGGTGTACGCGCTCTCGCTCTGGGGCATGATTCCTGACGTGAACAAGGGCTGGCTGGTCGCCGTGGTTGCGCTCGTCCTCACCGCCGGGTGGGGTGCAGCGGCCGGTGACGGAGCGGGCAGTGGCGTTCCCGCCAGAAAGCCGGTCGCGCTGACCGTGGAGGTCAACGGCGACATCCTGGTGCACTCCCCGCTGTGGGAGCAGGCGCTCCGGGACGGCCACGGCACGTACGACTTCTATCCGATGCTCAAAGAGGTGGCGCCGTACATCAGGCGGGCGGATCTGGCCATTTGCCACGTGGAGACCCCGATGACGCCCCGCCCGCCACAAGGCTATCCGATCTTTAACACGCCAACGCAGCTGGCCCGCGCGATCCGGAAGACGGGTTGGCGGATTTGCGACACCGCGTCCAACCACTCGGTCGACCTGGGCCAATACGGCATCGACCAGACCGGCCGGACCCTGAACCGGGCGGGAGTGCTGCACACCGGGTCGTTCTCCTCCCCAGCGGCCTCGCGCCGAATTCTGATCGTGTCGGTCAAGGGCGTGAAGGTCGCGTTCCTGGCGTACACCGAGATGACCAACGGGATCCCCCTCCCGCACCCCTGGTCTGTCAATCTGGCACACGTGGACGCCGTCCGCCGCGACGCCAGGAAGGCCCGCCGACTCGGCGCCCAAGTGGTGATCGTCAACTTCCATTGGGGCACCGAGTACCAATCCCAGCCGGACTCCTTCCAGCTGGCTACCGCGCACGCCCTGGCCCCGGACCCGGACATCACAGCAATCGTGGGCCAGCACCCGCATGTCGTCGAGCCGATCCGGCCCGTGGATGGCAAGCTCGTGGTGTTCAGCGAAGGCCAGATCCTCTCCGACACGACCCAATCGACCGCCTGCTGCCCCATCCAGACTGAGGAGGGCATGATCGTGTTCCTGCACTTCAGCGTGCAGCGAAAGCGATGGAAGCTGACCGGCATCTCATACATGCCGACCCTGATCCGCCATCCCGACTACCAGGTGCTGCCGATTGGCGAAGCCTGGCGGCGTCATCAGGAGCCCCGAAGCGTGCTGCGAGCTTCCTATGACCGCACCACATCGGTGGTGGGCCGCATTCCCCAGCTCCTGGGGCCGCTGCCTGGCCGGCTGCGCTGAGACAGCGCCGCGCAACGAGTCCGAGCGTGCACCAAAGCTCTCGTAGACGGGCTTCTACTGCACGAAGGCAGACAGCGCCTTCGCGCCATCGCTGCTCACTGGTGCTGAATCGGCCGAACTGAGTTGCGGACCGACGGAAGCGCTCGCCCGTTGGCCACGCGCTCCACTGAGCAGCCCATATGGCGGAGGCGCTCGCTATCCCCGGGATGCCGTGGGATGAAGGAGCGGGACGAGCGGGCTCCATCCGCTCCCAAGCAGCTCCACGAGTGAAGGCGGAGTAATCACTGTGGCCAGCTGCTTGGCCGGCCGTCGGTGACTGGCAAGGTACCCGGCTGGCGACCAGCTCAGCAGCTCTGGCCCGCGGACGAGGCACGCGTTGCCCTCGTACATGACGAATGTCCCGTCGGGGAGTTCTTCGAACAACGTGTTGTGAAACCGACGCTCGCCGGACTCAGCAACGACCCGTTCCGTGTGGAGCTGCGAGTCGATCGCGTCGGCTCCGTTCGGGCCCGGATGAAGCTCACGCCACAAGCGGCTCAGCCGGTCGTAATCGGAGCGTCTGCACTCAGCACAGGGCCGGTGCCCGGCAGCGAGGGCTGTTGCATCGTCCAGGAAGAAAAGCTCGGTGTATCGGCCTGGAGTCATCAGGGATACTCGTCGCCGGCCGCGGAACTGAAGCCGGCAGGCGATCCACCGCTTGGTGGCGTACCGGCGACGGATCTCACCGGTGTCGTTGTGTAGGCAGCCGCGGTTGCCATAGACGAGCCCCCGCGCGGGGGTAGCGATCAGATCGCCGAGGGGTCCGACGCGGTTCTGGAGCGGCATCGATCCAGCGTAACCGGGTGTGGCTGAGGGGCGACCGAGCTGCCTGCGGCCATCCCGTGGTCCCCGATGCAGAAGCGCTCCTGTCGGAGGGGCTGGTTACGAAAGGACGCATCCGTCTGGCCTCGGAGTGGACCGTCCGACCTGGGCGATGAGTCTGGCACGGCTGCCAAGTCTCAAGCCGTAGAGCTACATGAAGGGAGACGCGATGACTGCACCGCGAACCATCCTTGACAGGCGCTTCAGTGATGCTGGCACCGAGCCCACAGACTGGGACAGCACCTTGGGCACCCTTGAAGCGGCTGAGCTGTTCTGGCTATCCACGGTGCGTGCAGATGGTCGGCCTCACGTCACTCCGCTGGTGGCGGTCTGGACCAAGGACCGCCTCCACTTCTGCACCGGTCCCGAGGAGCAGAAAGCGCTGAACCTGCAGCACCATCCTCGTGTTGTCCTCGCCACCGGATGCAATAGCTGGGAACAAGGCCTGGACATCATGGTGGAGGGCAAGGCGGTCAGAGTCACCGATCACGACACTCTTCATCGCCTCGCTGAGGCCTGGATGACGAAATGGGACGGACGCTGGCGGTTCGAGGTGGGCGAGGACGGCTTCTTACAACCGGGTGGCCACGGGCGAGTCCATGTTTTC
This sequence comes from uncultured Solirubrobacterales bacterium, assembly GCA_963756965.1. Taxonomy (GTDB): domain Bacteria; phylum Actinomycetota; class Thermoleophilia; order Solirubrobacterales; family Solirubrobacteraceae; genus Palsa-465. Next base: position 229,211 of record CAVWPT010000006.1, on the reverse strand, counting down.
GCGGTTGCGCCCGACAAGGTCCTGGCCTTCGGCAAGGGACCGTTCACGCACACATCGCATCGGTTCTAACCCCGACGCCCGCGAGCGTTGCGCGCCATAGGAATCGTCCGGTCCCGGAGTGCGCGGATTGCGACAGCGGTCGTCCGCGAGGTGCGCCTTTCCGCGCAAGACGGGTGCGGCGAACACCGCGCGCGGCTGCTCGTCAGAGCAGAAGAGCAGGCCCGACGATCCGGCACCCCACACTTGGCCGGGCGCGTCACCGTCGAGGGCTCATCACGGTGTGGTCATGCTCGTGATGAGCCGGAGCCCGACGTCCAGCTCGGCCTGTTCCAATAGGTAGCCATAGCGCTGTTGCCAGGTACCATCTTCAACGTCGCTTCGCAGGCGAGTGAGCGCCCTCTGGACTGTCGCCTCAGGAAGGTCGTACCAAGGCGAGGTCGCGGCCCGAGTGGCGGGGTCAAGCAGTGCCTGGGGCCGCGCCCAGAGTGCCGCGAGAAAGCCATCGGTGCAGTCGCGTGGGACCGTTAATACCTCGGCTGTTGAGTTCGGGAGCAGCTCGCAGAGCCATTCGATGGATGGGAAGCGAGCGGTGTGCTGGCCGACGAACTCGGGGAGATAGTCGGCGATGATCCACAGCTGCGCGAGTGTCTGGACGTCCATAGTCACGATCACGATCCGCTGCCTGACCACCCGAAGCAACTGGCGGAGACCCGCCTCGACGTCGGGCCAGTGATGCAACGTGAGAACTGCCAGCGCAGCGTCGACGGTCCGATCAGCCAAGGGCAAATCCTCAACTGACAGCTGCAGCACCGGAGCTGCGCCAGGTGGTCGCTGCGCGATCATGACGCTGGAAGGCTCAACAGCGAGAACCCATCGATCAACGGGCTCGTACGAGCCGGTCCCGGCGCCGACGTTGATCAGAGTTTGAGAATCGCCCAGAGCGGCCTCGATCTTCTTTGCAAGGCGTGGATCCGGCTGTCGTACCGCGCGATACGCACGCCCCATCGTGTCGTAGGCGGGCTGATATGTGTCTGCGTTCATGGGTGGCGCGGCGAGCTGCTCCAGGGGGCTTTCATGCCCACGGTAACGTGGCGAGTCCCATTCTTGGGAGCTCGTGATCGCACCGGTCGAGTCGTCTCGCGAGGAACGGCGATGGTCGACAATGCTTCCTGGTCTGGTTCTCAGAGCTCCCAGCTGAAGTGTAGGACTGGCGGGTTCCAGCCTCCCGCTCATAGAAGCGATGCGCGTCGACGCGCGCTAATCCAGAGTCGAGTTCAAGGTGTGTCGCTCCAGCGCAGTGCGCCCAGTCCTTGGCCGCGTTCAGCAGTGCCGAACCCACCCCCTTGGAGCGCTGCTTCGGGTCGACCGCGAAATCCTCAACCCAACAGCGCCGCCCGAAGCGCACGGAGTTGAGCTCCAGATAGGCGGTGCAGAAAGCAATCAGGACTCCTTGGTCCTCCACTACGAGGACCGCGGCGCGGGAGGAGCGAATGGCCTCGCTGAGCCGTGGACGCGCCTTATCCGGATCCCACAGCCGCGGCTTAGAGCCGGGCGGCGCGAAGAGCCACTCGTACATCGCGAGGATCTGGCCCTCATCCCCCGGCTCGGCCTTCCGGATCACGAATCCCATCCGTGTGGATGATCGCTGACGTCGAGAAGACCTCGTGCCTCCCCCAATGATCGACTTCCACATTCTCGCCGAAGGATGCAGATCCTGGAACCCATGCTTAGTAGCGCGCTCGGCTGCGTCGATCGAGAGGCTCGTCGTGAGATGAAAGCGGGAGCTCGCGCTGCTTCGTGCGCGATTGGACCTAGACCGCGACGCCGGGGATTGGGAAGCCAGCCGCGAGCTCGCGCACTTCATCGGCGATTCGGGCGATGGCTGCACCGTCCTCCCGCCGGGCGGCGTCAACTCCCTCGTCAATCCAAGCGGCGATCTGCTCCATCTCGGCGGCGCGCATGCCGCGGGTGGTGACCGCCGGGGTTCCAATCCGAATCCCGGAGGGATCGAACGGTTTGCGGGGGTCGAACGGAACGGTGTTGTAGTTGGTCGTGATCCGCGCTCGGTCGAGCGCCTGAGCGGCGGGCTTGCCGCCTACACCTTTGCCCGTGAGATCGATCAGGATCAGATGATTGTCGGTACCACCCGAGACAAGGTCAAAGCCACGTTCGAGGAGCGCCCCGGCGAGCACCTTGGCGTTGGCGACGATCCGCTGCGCGTAGTCGGCGAACTCCGGCGTGCAGGCCTCAGCGAGGGCGACCGCGATCGCCGCGGTGGTGTGGTTATGCGGACCGCCCTGAAGGCCCGGGAAGACAGCCCGATCGAGCACTTCGGCGCGCTCTACGTCCGACATCAGCATTGCGCCGCGGGGGCCACGCAACGTCTTGTGCGTGGTGGTCGAGATCACCTCGGCGTGTCCCACCGGCGAAGGGTGCACCCCTCCTGCGATCAGTCCGGCGACGTGGGCGATGTCTGCAACCAGGACCGCGCCGGCCTCGCGCGCGATCGCGCCGAAGGCCTCGAACTCGATCGTGCGGGGGATCGCGGTACCGCCGCAGAAGATCAGCTTCGGACGCTCCCGCAGCGCCAGTTCCCGGACCTCGTCGAGGTCAGCGCAGCCGGTCTCGCGCCGGACTCGATATTGGACCGAGCGGAACCACTTGCCGGTCACGGAGACGTTCCAGCCGTGGGTGAGATGGCCGCCCATCGGCAGCGCCATCCCCATCACGATGTCCCCGGGCTGGCAGAGGGCGAGGTACACCGCGAGGTTCGCCGGCGACCCCGAGTACGGCTGGACGTTCGCGTGCTCGACTCCGAAGAGGCCCTTCGCGCGCTCGATCGCGAGCGGCTCGAGCCGATCCACCAGCTGCTGGCCCTCGTAATACCGGCGCCCCGGATATCCCTCCGAGTACTTGTTGGTGAACACGCTCCCCATCGCCGCGAGCACGGCGCCCGAGACATAGTTCTCGGACGGGATCAGGCAGATCGTCTCCGACTGGCGGCGGCTCTCCGACTCGATCAGCTCGGCGACCGCAGGGTCGGTCGCTTCGAGCGACGGTTCCGCGAGAAGTTGTGCGCTCATGGGCACCTCCAAAAGGTCGTCGGATGTGCCCAGGCGCGCGGCTTGTTCGGCTGCCGTTCCCCGGTGGTGCTCCACCTCGACGCGCCAGTCGCGACAGCCGGCCGAGTGTAGAAACCAATCATCCCCAAATCAAGCTCGACATGGCGCGCCCGCCTACCGGCAGTCCGCGCGAAGCGCACTCATCGCGGCTGCGAGCAGGACGCGCAGTTACACGAAAGCGGGTTCGCCACGCACCGGGCGGAAGCGCCAAGTACCCGTTGCAAATGGGCTGATTGGCTCCAGGTTCTGGCTATTTGCTGAATACGGAGCGCACGCCGGATACGTGCGCAACATCGAGGCGAACCCTCGGGTTCGAGTCAAGGTCGGAAGGCGATGGCGCGTGGGAACCGCACGGCTTCTGCCCGAAGAGGATCCTCGAGCCCGCCAGCGTGAACTCTTTCGATCACCCACGCAGCGGATCAACGCCCGACTAGTCCGAACACTTTGCACCGACCTGCTCACTATCCGGATCGATCTCGACTGATCGGCTAACCCGCGTCGTCCCAAGGCGGCCACTCTCCACGCCATGCATCGGCGGATAGCGAGCGAAATCGAAACTCGAATCATGGGTAAAGCCTTCTTTCTCCCCGTCAGCATCGGGGGAGGACTGCTGGCTGGACTAATTGGGAAGAAGCTGTTCGGCCTGATTTGGGGCGTCATCGATGACGAGGCGCCACCAGGGCCCGAGTACCGAAATATCCTCGCCGCGGCGGAGCCTTCGCACTCGTGGTCCGCTTTCAGCGCCGCGGTAAGTGCTGAGTCATCCACGTAGCACCGCCACACTCACAGCTGGCACGTCGCTCAGGCCGCCAGCCCAGGCCTCGCATCTCGCAACGAACCGTTCGGTCCGAAGCAGCCGTCGACGAGAACGTTCGCTCAGCTCGGTTCGTGCCACCGGACGCGGAAATCCGCCGATCAGCCGCCGACGCGACGCTCCTCCTTTGCCGAGCGGGAGCCGCGAAAGGTGCGCGGCCAGCAGCGAGATTGGGTGTGTGATTAGCCCTGTGCTAGCCGACTAGCAGCTTGAACCCGTGGTCCCACGCGCCGCGCGTGCCGCCGATCTTGACCCATGCGATGCAGATCGCCTCGAGCTCGCGCGACCCTTGAATGCCCCCGATGTCGACCGTATCGGACCAGCCGAAGTCGGCAAGCACGTCACGGACGGTGCGCTTGGCGCCCTCGTCCTCTCCGGCGATCAGCATCGTCGGCTCCCCATCGCTAAAGCTCGGGTCCACGAAGTAGGGGCTGCCGATCGTGTTGAACGCCTTCACCACCTTGGCCTCTGGAACCGCGCTTTGGACGCGCTCGCCCAGCGAGTCCTCGCCCGCGATCGAGAGCCCGGGCGGAAAGCCAGCTGAGAAGTCGAGCGGGTTCATCGCGTCGATCACGACCTTGCCGCTGAAGTTGTCCGGGCTGGCGTCCGCGATCGCCTGTTCTGCCGCATTGCCAAGCACCGCCAAGACGAGGAGTTCGCCGTGCACGGCGGTCTGCGGGAACGTTCCGGCGGCGATACCAGCACCATCGCCGGACAGCCACTCACGCAGCTCAGGCTTGTCGGGATCGCGCGAGCCGATCATCACCTCGTGGCCGCGACCCTGGAACCCAGCCGCCAACCGGCGCCCCACCTCACCGCTTCCCAACACTCCAACCCGGCTGTGCGCTAGTCGACCATTCGCCATATCCGCTCCTCTCACGTGGGGTGCGCGGCAATCTACTGGGCCTTACTACTTACACGATCGGGGCAGAGGGACCCGCCGCGAGCAAGCCTCCCTCGGCACGAAGTACGCACCTCGCCGACGATCGCATTCGTCCCCTGGACGCCTGCATTCGCACGATCGGATCGGCGGTTCGTCTCTCTTTTGTTCGGCCGCTGGCTGGGTAGGTGTCGTTGTATGCCTGTGAGCCAGCTGATGACCTATGCCGACGCTCGGTCGCGCGCCGATCGGCTCGGTCGCGCACGCCCCAACTCCCCGCGCGGGGTCTTGGTCGTGATGTGCGTCGGCTACTTCCTAGTGCTGCTGGACGTGACGGTCGTCAACGTCGCGTTGCCGCAGATCGGTGCCGGACTTCATGCCAGCGTGAGCGGTCTCCAATGGGTGGTGGACGGGTACGCACTGGCGCTCGCTTCGCTGATGCTCGCCGGCGGGACGGTCGGTGATCTACGCGGTCACAAGCGGATCGTCCTCTCCGGTCTGGTCTTGTTCGGCATCGGCTCGCTTGCGTGCGGGCTGGCTCCGAACATAGCCGTACTGGTGGGCGCCAGGGTCGTGCAGGGCGTCGGAGCGGCGATGCTGCTGCCGGGCACGCTTGCGATCATCACGCACGCGTTCGCCCGGGGTGCGGATCAGGCGCGTGCGATTGGAGTGTGGGCAGGAATCGGCAGCCTCGCCCTCCCCGCCGGCCCACTCCTCGGTGGCCTGCTCATAGCCGCGCTCGGGTGGCGGACGATCTTCCTGATCAACGTGCCTATCGTCCTGATCGCGTTTATCGCCTCGACCGCGATCGTGCGGGAAAGCGCCGATCCCGTCGGTCACAAGCTCGACGTCGGCGGCGTGGCACTCGGTGTGCTCTTGCTGCTCACTGTCACGTTCGCCTTCATCCAAGGCGGTCGATCAGGGGTCGACTCGGCGGCGGTGATCGCGGCGGCCGCCGTCGCTGCTGGAGTGGCCGGCTTGTTCCTCGCGGTCGAGCACCGACGAGGATCGGCGGCGATGCTGCCCCTATCTTTGTTTCGCCGGCCGGCTTTCACCGTCGCCAACGGCGCGGCCGGCACGATGAACCTGTGCACGCTGGGCACGATCTTCGTGCTCACCCTGTTCCTGCAATCGGTCCAGCACCACTCGCCGCTGATCGCCGGACTCGAAGTGATCCCTCTGTTCGCCCCGCTGGCGATCATCGCGCCGCTCGCAGGGCGTCTCACCAGCAAGCTCGGCTCCAGGCTGCCGATCGCCGCCGGGCTGATCATCGCCGGCATTGGTCTGGCGCTGCTGACCGGCGCTGAGCCGGACTCCGGCTATCGCGCCGTGCTCCCAGCCTTCGTACTCTGGGGGATCGGCCTGGGGATCCTCACCCCCGCGGTAGTCGCCGGCGCTATCGCCGCGGTTCCGGGCGAGCGCGCCGGGCTCGCGTCGGCGATCAACAACACCGCACGCCAGGCGGGCGGCGCAATCGGGATCGCCATCGCCGGTGCGATCGCGGGACAACCGACCAGCCAGAAGAGCTTCGTGGACGGCTTTCACACCGTCGCGATTGCGGCTGCCGTTCTCTATCTGATCGCCGCGATCTTCGACATCGCTCTGGTCCCGGGAGCACTTCTCCCCGCCCGTCGCGCGCTACCAAACGCGCAATAGGCACGCTCGGCCGTCTCACATTGGGCAAGCGCGTCTCCGGTGGCGGTGAGGCGGAAACACCTCACGGCCGAGAGCAGATTCAAACCCCGTCGGCACGAGCCACCGCGCCGGCACGACCGTTAAAGCGGAACCGCTTCGCGCGGATACGAGGCGCTCATGGCCGTCATCATGGGCCAGCCATGAGGCTTTCGCTGCAGGCACCGAAGCTGCCGTTGACCGATGGCACGATCCGTCTTCGGATGCCGTGCGAGCAGGACGTTGCCGCGCTCGCGGAGTATGCGGTGAGTCCGGGCGGCTCGAGGGAGTCTGGCTACCTGTCCAGCCAGGTGCTTCGCGTGAACAGCTGACATGGCTAGTCGACGACTGGCTGCGAGGGTGGAGCTGTAGCGAGAGCCACAACGGACCTGCACTGTTGCTCGACGTCACCGACTCCCCACGCTTCGTCGGACATGTCGGGTTCCGCGCTCGAGACCGCGGCGTCGTCGAACTTGTCTACGGCGTCGCGCCGGGCTGGCGTGGCCGAGGCCTTGCTACGCGCGCCACAATCCTCGCGACACACTGGCTGGTCGCTGAGCAACGAGTACCGGCGGTCGAGTTGCGCATCGGTCGTGAGCATGGCGAGAGCCAGCGCGTCGCCGAGAAGGCCGAGTTCAGACTCGCGGGCACCGTGCGTCAGAACGTAGCGGCTACCGGTGAAACGTTCGAGGACCTTAGCTACAGCGACACATACAGAGCAGCACGCCAAGCGCGTCTAGATTCGTGACCTCGCGGGGCGCAGGTCCTTAAGTGCCTGCAGGGCCCGATTGACATGCAGCCATGTGGCTGCTTATAGTCATGCAGCCATATGGCTGCCTATCCACCGGAGATCGACGACATATTCAGGGCGCTGGCCGATTCCAGCCGCCGCCGGCTGCTGGACAGCCTCAACGTCCGAAGCGGTCAGACGCTACGCGAGTTATGCGCCGACATGGCCATGGCCCGTCAGTCGGTCTCAAAGCACCTCGCGGTGCTCGAGGCCGCCCAGGTCGTAACCACGGTGTGGCGCGGACGGGAGAAGCTCCACTACCTCAACCCCGCACCCATCAACGAGATCTTTGAACGGTGGATAGGCCAGTACGACCGCGACCGGGTTCGCGCCCTGTCGGACCTCAAACGAGCCCTGGAGGATCACCACATGGACAAGCCGTCGTTCGTCTACACGACCTACATCCGCACCACGCCCGAGCGCCTGTGGCAGGCGCTGACCGACCCCGTGTTCACCGAGCGCTACTGGGGCGTCGTACTCGACTCAGACTGGAATCCCGGCTCAAGCATCACCGTCCGGCAATGGGGACTTGAGATCGCCGATCCGAACCAGGTCGTACTTGAAGCCGAGCCCTGCCGGCGGCTCGCCTACACCTGGCACACGTTTACACCCGAGTGGCAAGAGCAAGCTGCCGAGCGGGTCGGCTTCAGCGAAGAGTTCCTCGAGCGCGTGGCCGCCGAGCCACGCTCCAAGGTCGCCTTCGAGATCGACAACCTCGGCGAGTTCGTCAAGCTCACCGTGATCCACGACGGCTTCGAGCCCGGTAGCGAAGTTCTGGAGACCATCAGCCAAGGCTGGCCGCACATCCTCTCCAACCTCAAGACGCTGCTTGAGACCGGCGTGACGCTGCCTGCAACTCCCGCTCCCACCTCAGAGACACCGCCGCGTCTCGAGCATAACCACGCCTGATGAGGCGACAAGCACGAGTCCAGCGTGCCCTCGAGTCCACCCCCGGGTTCACCTTCCTACTCAGCTTGTTGAAGGGCGCGCTCGCGCGTGACATAACGCTACGGGTGACGATGGACGAGTGGCGAGATGAGCCCCGGTTTGCCCCTCCCGCGGTACTTCAAGCCGCTCCGTGCAGCGACCTCTTATGCGCGGCAAGCGCGCCTGACGCGCGCGATCGCTTTGACCATCTGAACGCTCGATCCGGCGGTTCTTAGCTATCCCGTCGCCGCGGAGGATCAGAGGTCAACCACCGGTGATGCTTCTGGATTGCCTGCGCGAGCAGTTGCCTCGTCGCACCGGGTGACCGGAGTTGCGAGTTTGCTCAGATACAGCAGCGGCGCCGAGAGCGGCGCAACTCGATCAAGGAGCAACCTCCGAGTCGCCGTCCGTCTGCGCAAGCCCCGCTGCCCTGAGCGCCTCGGCGCGGTCGTACTCCCAGGTCACGTGAACAACTCGGCCGTCGCTCACGGTCCACACGGACGTCGATCGGCTCGTGATCTCCACGCCACTGCCCCTGCCCCGACCCCGGATGGATTCCATCACGACGACCTTCTCGCCAGCGTCCAGGAACTGCTCCGGCGTCACCAAGAACTCCTCCCACACCTCATCCCTTTCTTGCCGAAAGCGACGAAGGCCCTCATAGCCTTCGTACACGTCAGGGTTGACGCGCCGCCCAGAAAAATCGAGCCGGATATCGGGCGAAAACAGCTCAAAGAGCCTCTGCGCGGGTTCGCCGGTTCCTGCGCGTCGGATGAGGGCCATGACCTCGCGCACTATCTCGACGTTCTCCTCGGACATCCGTCACAGTATCTCGCGGGTCGGAGGGGACGGCTGCTTCAGCGCAAGCCTGAAATCGGCCCGAACAGCCTGCCCGACACTCCTCGTCCTAGGCGCCGCTTCAGCTGAGCCCGGCTCCTGGGCGAAGCGAAAGCCCGCGCAGGGTGTGTGCTTGCCGCGGCGAACCTGTAGGACGATGCCCGAGGCGTGGGTGTACATGCTGCGCTGCCGCGACGGGTCGCTCTACACTGGCTGGACGGTCGATCTCGAGCGCAGGGTTGCGCGCCACCGCTCCGGGGCCGCGAGCCGCTACACCCCCAGCAGGCTGCCCGTCGAGCTCGAACTTGCGATCCCGATGGCCGACCGCGCCGCGGCCCGTCGCGAGGAGGCGCGCATCAAGCGCCTGCCGCGGCCAGCGAAGCTCGCGCTCCTGACCTCCGCCGAGGCGCCGGCGTGAGCTCGTCGGTCGACCCGTCATGCCACCCGGTCCGGAACGCCCCGATCAAATGCTGGCGCGCGTTCAAACGCCTGACGCAGCTCAGCTTTCCGCGGTCCTATCCGATCGTGCAGTTTCCCAACGCGCCGCTGATCCTGGCATTCGCGTCCGGGCTGCTCGCCCACCACAGCCACGGCCGCGAGCACACCTACGCCCAAGCCGTCTCCTACCTGGCGATGGCCATCTGGGCCTACCTCGAACTCTTTCACGGTGTCAACGCGTTTCGGCGGTTGCTCGGGCTGGCCTACACCATCTCGACGGCCGTGCACCTCGCTAACGCGCTCCACCACTACTGACAGGCCTACCTCGAAGCACTTGTGCCCCAAGTCGTACCAAACGAGTCGGCAGCCCAGCGCCGCACCTCCCACGATGCACCCGGGCGCAGCCATCTCCTCCGACGCGACCGCACCGTCGACGGGCGCTCCTGGACGACCGGAAGCGCAACAACTACCTCGCCTTCGCGCCGACTAGTGCGCTTGAGCGTGGAACGCCAACGGGCTTCGATCCGGTATGCGCCAGTGCGCGTCCGTAGCCTTCGTCATCGATTTAGGCTCGTTCCGATTGGAGGCTGTCGTATGGATGCACCGGTAAACGTTCGCTAGCAACTCCCGCGCGTCGTGCGCTTCAATCCCAAGGAGATCAAGGCGGCGGTCAGCGAGGTGGAGGGTTCAACGCCAAGCTTGCACTGGTAGTCACCCGCAGCGTGGGCACAATGGCGTGCGCTTATGTGTTCGCAGTGATCGCTCTGATCAGCCTGCCTGCTGCGATCAACTCAGGGCAGGTGATCGTGATCGTCGCGTGGATCGCGCAGACGTCCCTTCAGTCGTGTCGGCCCCGGTGAGGTCGAGGTCGACGCCATCGAGCTCGTCCCGTCCGCGGCGATCACCGAAAAGGACGTCCGACGAGCCGGCGAGCCCGACCGCGAGACGCTGCGCCAGCGCGCCGCACACGCCCGGGCCGATCGACGATGACACGCTCGTCTATCGAATTGAATCCCACGCGGTGCGCTCTGGTGACTGAGCCACGCGACAGCCGCAGGCAGCGCGCGTAGTAGCCGCGGCGCCCATGTCGTCGGCTGGCCCGCTCTTTGGCGACTTTCTGCACGATTCCTTCGTGCTTCGGCCGACGCCAGCTCGCGTCACTCCTTCGGCGACGGCGCGGTCGTCGTTCACCAACCGCCGGACTTTCGCGTTCTCAGGCGCAAGCGGAAGTCTCCCGCCGTCAACGACGCCGCTGATCCTCGTCCAACTGGGGAGAGATTTTCGGCGGGGGTCGCGTCTGCTGTTCTGCCTGCGCAGGAGCAGTCCGCTGATCGTCGACCCAGCTGATACCGGGGGGTCTCGGGGGAGTTCGAACCGCGGCCTCTGGCGACGGAGGCATGCGAGAGCGTTGTGAGTGCCTTGCAGGGCTCGTGCTGTGTGGGGCTAATAGTGCTCGTTGGCTGCTGGACAAAACGAGCAAGCACCGAGTGGTCTGACTTGCCTTATCGTCACAGCCCAAGCCAAGGCAGCCGCCTGAGGCTGGAGTCCGAGTGGCGGTTCCGAGCCCGACATCCGTGCTAACGCGGAGAGCTGACTGGCAGCTCGGCGTCGGCGCGTTCCATGAGCTCGGCGCTGCTGTCTTCGTGACCGAGTTCGGCGCACCCGTACTTGACCTGGCTCGGATCGGGGTCGCCCGCAAGCGCAGCCTGGATGGCGCCGAAGCGCTGGTGGGCATCCCGGATCGTCGCGCCTGGCATCGCGCACAGAAACTCGTCGCCACCGAGGCGAACGATCACGTCATAACGGCGCAGATGACTGCGAATCTTGCCCACTACACGCCGAAGCAGCGCGTCGCCCGCGGCATGGCCGTGCGCGTCATTGACGATCTTCAGGCCGACGACGTCGACATACGCAGCAACGAGCGGGGCGCCTGTTCTGCGAGCACGATCGATCTCGCGGTCAATGTGCGCTAGGCCCGGCGCGCGCGTGCGTGCCCCGGTGAGCTGGTCGGTCTCAGCGATCGCCAACTGCTGCAGAAGCGCGTCACGGATCTTCTGGGCCTCCAACCGGTCGTGGGACGCATGCTCGCGATCAGAAGCCGCGGCCTCGCGATCTGTCGCGGCCGCGGTCCGGTCCCCAGCGGCTACAGAGCGGTCAATAGCGGCGAGCGGCCCCAATGCGCGATCACGCCGCTCGGCGACCTGGTCACGGGCCACTGCCACTCGATCCCTAGCCCGCGCAAGATCATCACGGGCAGCAGCCTGGAGGGATCGCTGCTCATGGGCCGCGTCGCTGTCCGACCCGTCACCATCGTGGCCATGAGTTTGTGCAACGGCAGGGTGCATATTCACCTATCGGCCCCGCCGCCAACAAACTTGACCCGAACTCGCATTCATCGGCGCAGGACCCCACATCCGCTAGCTCGCCAACCCTAAGCTGGACGAATATGCGAACGCCGAGCATTTGAAGCTCCCTCGCTCCGCCACACGGGCTAGCTCGAGGGGGCCGACGAGTTGAAAGGCTCCTATAGTCGTGAGTCGTGTTCCGTGCGCGTCGTCATCTTCACGCCTTGCCGTCCCTCTGTTGAGACTGCGCGCAAGGAAGAGGGTTCGCATGCGCGGACAGCCCGCCTCCGCGGACAATCGCATTCGTCCCGAACGGGCCGGGCGGCTCGCGACTGCAATGGCGACGCACCGCTCGCTCGAGTGCAGCCGGGATCGGCGCCATGGTCGACGGTCGCGTTCCCCCCAGAGCAATCGTCGTAGTTCATACCTTTTGGTTAGTTTGTGTGATGCGGAAAGCTCGTACCAGCCGGTCGTAGCCCTTGAGCCGTGGCACCTGTACGACCTCGAATTCGAGTTTTCCCGCTAGAGCTTCCGCGATCGCGGCCGAGACAAGGATCTCGTCGGGCTCCGTCACCTTTACGAGCCGGGCCGCGAGGTTGACCACATCTCCGTAGTAGTCACCGCGGAGCGCGACCACCGGGCCTGCAGCTAGTCCGATCCGGACCGCTGGTAGGCGCTGATCGAGCCGGATCATCCGCATGAGTTCTAGTGCCAGTTCGCACGCGGTCAGCTGATTGTCGACGGAGAACATCGCCTCGTCGCCGATCAGCTTCACCACGCGGCCACCGTGGCTACCCACCACCTCGCCGACTAGGGACTCGAAGCGATTGATCGCGTCCGCCAGCTCGGCCGGTGTGAGCGACCGCGCGCTGCGCGTGTAACCCACCAAGTCGGCGAACCCAACGCTGAGCTCACGCGTGACGGTCCCGTGCGACTCATCGAGCGCCCAGGCGGACCGGGAGACGCCCAAAACGTGTGCCCGCAAGATGTTCCTGACCGCACCATCCAATGCCTCAAGGAGTGCCGGGACGCTGCGCGCATAGTCCTCCACCACATCGGAGTGAGGCTCACCAGCCCGGCGCCGAGGCATCTCAACATTGACGCGGTAGGCGTCCACGAGCGACTCGGCCAGCAGCGCTAGCGAGCTACCGATCACTCGTGCCAGTTCAAGCGCCGTCTCGCCTCCCATCACCGAGCGACCCATCCCAGCTAACACACCGAGCGTTTCGACCTCCGATGCCGTTAGGGTCGCCGAAGCGCGCAAGGGGTCCGGGAACCCGAGCGCGCGCCACAGTGCTGCAGCCTCCTCGGGCTCCAATCCGGCGCTGGCGGCGGCTTGGGGAAATGGAACCATCTGCTCACGCCCGCGCAGCGCGATGTCGAGCGCCAACGGCCCAGTAGTTCCCGTTCTCACTGCCTCTCTGAGTTCCTCACGATCGGCGCCCCGCTCGAGCAGGTACCGGACCAGCTTCTGGATGTGGGCGATGTCCGGAGCGGCGAGGTCGAGCCCCAGCTGTTCTAGATCTTCCGATCCACCTAGATCCTCGATGTCCACGCCCGAGTCATAGCGGATGCGGGCGTCGCTCGCCGTTCAGACTTTGCTGTCTGCAACAGTTTGCAGCTACCCGACTCGATGTGACGAAACTAAGGCACGTCCACGGCCGCGCGGCTCCTCCAACGTCAAAGGGTCTTCCTCCTCCGGAGCACCCACGAGGATCGCGCGGAGCAACGGGTCCGAAATCTCGCCGTACGCGTGGCGTGGAAGTCCTGACTGCTTGATCTTCTCGGCGGCGCGCATCGCCCGTTCGCCCGTTCGGCTAGCGGTATTGCAGCCTCATCGCCACGTACTCACCGAACTCCTTCGGTGGCTGGGGCAGACCGGACTCATCCGCCAGCGCCCCCACGACCTCACCGGCCGTCTTCGCAAATGAAGATGGGTGAGGATCGTTCGCAGCCGACCGCTGGGGCGTTCGGCGCGTGGAAAGGTGTGTGGTCATCGGCGGCGTGATGGCGGCGACCTCGTCGCGAATCCGAGCGCGCTCTACGGAGCACAACGTTCCGGTGCCGCTGACCTCTGGTCGGGCGCGTCCGGGAGCTTGAGGGCATCGGCGAGTCGCTGCGCAGGGGTCGTCTGGTCACGCTGACCGGTCCGGGCGGTGTGGGTAAGACACGCCTTGCGTTGGAGCTCGCCCGTAGACAGATCAGGCGTCGGTCGGATGATGTGTGGCTCGTTGATCTCGCCTCGGGTCCGGAGGCGGCTGACGTGGCAGCCGAGACGGCCAGGGTTCTCGATGTTCGAAGCTAGCGTGGAGGGACGGCGACGGACGCGCTGCGGCGGTATTTGCGTGATCGTGCGCCGCTGCTCGTGCTCGATAACTGCGAGCACGTGGTGGACGCGTGCGCTGAGCTCGCGGCCGCGTTGCTTGCTTTTTGCCCGAACGTTCGGATCATGGCCACCAGCCGCGAGTTACTCGGGGTAGATGGAGAGAGGGTTTGGAGGTTGGAGCCGCTCGGGCCCGAGGATGCGTATCGCCTGTTCGTTGAGCGCGCAAGACAACGCAAGCCAGGAGTTCGTGCCCGATGGGAGAACGGACGCGACGATCGCCGAGCTGTGCGCCCGACTCGATCATCTTCCGTTGGGGATTGAGCTCGCGGCAGCGCGGATCGGCGTGATGTCCCCGGCGGAGATCCTCTCTGGCTTGGAGGCTCGGCTGGACCAGCTCGGCGGCGGGGGCCTCCGCCCGCGTGCAGCGCGTCGGCGGACCGCTCCCGGACGCGACCGTGGGCGGAGCCCTCACCGCCGATGCGCACGGCTAAAGGCGACCCGCACCGCAGCGGCGAGGAGACGATCGAGTGCGCTCGAGATCCCGCCGAGGCGCTAACCGGCTCCCGATTTCCTCGGCAGCTTGCGGGGCGCCTCGTGCTGCCAAGCGACGCGGACTGGGACCTCGCCCGCCGGCCCTGGAACCTCGCCGCTCTCAGCGGCCGTCGTCGGGCCGCTGAGAAGCTTCTCGCCGAGCCCGGCAGCGGCTCGAACCAGGGAGTAGGACGTGCCGCCGACCGCCCCGGGGTCGAGGCGATCATCGATCGCTTCTCCTCCCGCGCCCAGCCAGGCACGCGACGTCTCGACGCGGTATTGCGATGTACGTGATCCAGACCGGCTCGTCGGACGGGCACGGTGCGTCATGCGGCTCAGGACTAAGAGCGCTGTCACCTGCGGTGGCGGACCAGGGAAGGAAGCCGACCGAAGTGACGTCTTTTTACGTACAGCCTGAAGTTGTGGCTGGTTGCGACCCGCGCTCGGCCGTGTGCGTTACACCGCCGTGGGAGCCGGGTGTCAAACGCGTTCCATCAATTAGTCCCGACAAGGGAAGGACACAACATGCATAAGGACAGTTCCTCAGCAGCTCCGATCGAGCCCCAGTACAGCGCGTTGGTCGACGATGACGTGCACGCGCACTGGCAGCGCGTTGTTGGGCGACGCTCGTTCTTGAAAGGGATCGGGCTCGCGGGCGCCGCGGCAATTCCAGCCAGCGGGTTGCTCGCCGGCCCGGCGTTCGCGCAGTCAGCCGGCATCACCGGCGGAGACGTCGCAGTCCTTCGGTTCCTGGCTGCGGCCGAGCTGATCGAAAGCGATCTGTGGTCGCAGTACGCCGAGCTTGGCGGCGCCAAGGGCGGCAACCCGGCTTACATCGCGGCGCTTCAGAACCTCGACAGCGACATGCCGCAGTACATCTCGGATAACACCGACGATGAGATCAGTCATGCGCAGTTCATCAACGCCTATCTGCAGTCGAAAGGTGCGCAACCGGTCAACCTCGACGCGTTTCGGACGCTGCCGAGCAGCCGGGCTACCGGCGCCAAGCGGATCGGGCGGCTGACGAACCTGCAGGCGCTCGATGTCGACACGAGCTGGTACAGGCGCTATCGCAGCACGCTCAACCCGGACCTCGGCGCGAGCTTCGGGCAGGCGGTCACGATCAAGAACCAGCCGGCGATCCCTGTCAGCGACAGGGACACCCCGCCCAACACCAAGCAGCCGGTCCCACCGAAGGGCCGGCACGCGCGGCGGATGCAGGCGATCGCGAACACGGCAGGATTTCACTTCGCCTACATCGAGCAGGGTGGCTCGAGCCTCTACAGCACGATGGCGCTGAAGGCCTCGAGCCTTGAGGTGCTGCGAATCGTCGTGTCGATCGGGGGAGTGGAAACCAACCACTTCTCGCTCTGGCATGACAAGGCTGGCAACGCGGTCGCGCAGCCGCTCGCGGGGGTCGTCGACCCCAAGACTCAGCTGAGGTTTCCCGACCTCAATGCCCACGGCGGCGAAGCGACACAGACCAACCTGATCCTCCCCGAGCCGGCCGAGTTCATTGCCGGCCTCCCGGACGTCTCGATCGTCCGTCCCACGCTCGATCAGAACGCGGGCGCGGTCGCGACGATCAAGAGCTTCACCGCAGACAACCTGTTCAGGGGCCAGTCACCCCAGTTCTTCAGCACCGTCATGCAGTTGGCGACGGCCGCCGACGCGGCCGTACGCCAAGCCAGCTAGCACACCAGTCCCTCGGCCGCGACTCTCCCCGAGTCGCGGCCGACTCATCCCAAACCAGAGGACAACGCTCATGTTCACAGGAATTCTGCAACCGACTCACCTGATCATCCTGTTGGTGATCGCACTCGTGTTTCTGGGCCCGAAGCGGCTTCCCGACGCAGGCCGCGCGCTGGGCCAGGGACTCAGAGAGTTCAAGAACTCGATCGGCGGCCACCACGAAGACGACGGCGCGCTACCGCAAGCCGGCGGCGCGGCCACACACGACGAGGCGCCAGCGTCTCCCCTCGATCGGTAAGGAGATGGCGAGAGCACCCTTCAACACGGGGCCGACAGGGCAGAGCGGGTGACGAAGATGTCGGTATCCGTTCGACCTATTAGTCACGACGCCCGTCTGCCGGTGACCGAACACCTCGGCGAGCTGCGCATGCGAGTAATCATCAGCCTCGCAACCCTGACAGTCGCGTTTGGCTTTGCCTTCTGGCAGAACCACGCCGTGTTGAGGGTGCTCAACCGTCCGCTCGAGCACGCCACCGCCAGCGCGCTAGCACACTCACGCGGCCCGCTCGCACAGGCCGCGCGCACCGAGCACAGCCTCTCTGCGGCCCTCGATAGACAACGGGTCGCGTTCGAGCTGCTCGCGCGTTCGGTGAGCACGCGTAATGTGAACGAGAGCCGGGCGCTGCGCGCAGCCGCCCGGGCAGACGCCGCCGCCGTCATGGTCGCTACACCTACCCAAGGCCGCCAGCCGGTGACACTCGGGATCGGCGAACCGTTCACACAGACTGTGACCGTATCCGCCTACTTCGCGCTGTTGCTCGCGCTACCAGTCATCCTGTGGCAGCTCTACGGGTTCCTGATCCCCGCGCTCAGTCGCTCCGAGCGCCGCGTCGTAACGCCCCTGTTGACGATCGCACCGCTGCTGTTCGCGACCGGGATCGTATTCGGGTACTTCGTCGTGCTCCCAGGCGCGATCGGGTTTCTCCAGAACTTCAACGCGAGCTCGTTTGACGCGCTGGTCCAGGCTCGCAGCTACTACCAGTTCATTCTTCTGACCCTGCTCGCGACCGGGGTGTTCTTCCAGATACCGATCGCTGTGATTGGCCTAAACCGGATGGGAATCGTCACCACGCGCCAGCTTCGCAAACACCGCCGCTACGCGATCGTTGCGATCACCGCGATCGCGCTGCTACTCCCAGGCACCGACCCGGTCACCACCCTGCTTGAGCTGATCCCGATGATCGCGCTCTACGAGCTCAGCATCATCGTCGCCGGAGTGCTCGAACACCGCCGCGGGCGCGCCACCCAACTGAGACGCGGCTGATGGCCCCAGATGGAGCGCCGCTCGCACGAGTCCCGCCGGGCTCGCGCGAACCGTCAGACACGCACCACGGCGACCCGGATCGAAGCGCCACGTGCCAACGCAGGCAGTGCCCAGCCCTGCTCGTTGACAACGACGGGTCCCTCGTCGTGCCTAAGCGTGATCGTCCTCGCGTATGGTCGATGACTTTTCCGTCGATGAGATGGGTCAGCCAGATAGGCGACTAGAGGGGCAGCGCTCGGCCGTTGGCCGTTGCTCGCTCAGGTTGATCGCTAGCGGGTTATTGAGAAGACGGTGTAACGGAAGTCCGTCCAACCGTCCGGGAGCGGCCCGTCTCCGTAGGCCGTCGCGACGTAAGCGGGGTCAGGTCCCCACGCAGCATTCCACTTGCCGGAGGGGACAAACGACGGTGTCAGCACCTGAAGCTCGATGGACAGCCGTGACTTCCCGGCGGTCAGGCGTGCCGGGATCGCGAAGTCGCTGTCGGCCCAGCGCTTCCAGATGTCGAAGCCCACCGAGTAGGTGTCGGCGGTGGCGGCCGGGGTGAACCAGATTCCGGCCGGGGTCCCGTCGACCAGCACCTTCGCCTGCTGCTGGAAAGTCGCTTGGTCCAGACGCCGGCGCAGCAGGACGCCGTTGTTGTGTGGGTCGATACGCACGTGGAGGCTGATCGTCGAACCGGGTGGGTGGGTGAACCCGCTGTCGGTCACCGACTGCCTGCGCGGGTCGGTGCCGGGCGGCGGCGGCGCCGCCCCGGGGAACCCGACCGCCACGTCGCCAGCCGGTTCGGCGATGTTGCCGTCGTATTCGCCTTCGTAGAACGCGGTCAGTGTCTCGGGCGAGGACGATGTCGAGGTGTAGTTCGCGGCCGCGGTCCCCGTCGGGCTGGCGAGGTCGATCGTGTCGGTCTTCTCCATCGCCTGGCGCTCGTTGCCGTACCAGAACACGACGCTGTGGTTGTCGGTCGGGAGCCCATCCCCACCTCCGTGCTGAATTGCCAGCACGATCCCGCCCCTGAAGTTCCACGGGTCCTGGAGCATCAGCCGATATTGCGAGGTGCGTCCCTGGTCCGGCGGGAGCGGCGCACCGGTTGCCGAGGACGCCTGCTGATTGGTCGACGACGAGGCGTTCTCCTCGTCGGTGTCGCCGTGGTCATAGAGAGTGAAGGGGCCGTTGGCGTAGTAGTAGCCGGCCTTGAAGAAGTCCTCGGTGCCTGTCCCGTTGAGCCCAGGGTTCTGCGATCCGTCGAAATAGACGTGCTCGTTACCTTCCATGAAGACGGGAAGCGAGCCGTTGAAGAGCCCCTGCTCGGTGTAGGAGAGGCCGACCACCTTGCCCTGTCCGGGAATGTTGAGCATCGTGTAGTCGTAGCCCAGTTGGGTTGGATCCTCATGCGCGTACGTGGCGTGGAACTCGCCCACAGTGGAGCCGATGCCGGAATAGATGAGGGGCGTCTGTTGGACTTCCCAGGTGGCGGTGATCGGCCGGCTGTCCTCGCTGACCAGCCGGACACGCGCCGACCGCGCGAAGGGCATCGGGAAATACAAGTACCCGGAATGACTCGCCGGCAGGTAGCCGGCTAACAGCGCCTTAGCCGGGGAGCGCTCGCCGGCGCCGCTTAGGAACAGATCGGCCAAGGGCGCTTCCACGGCTGGGTCGCGCGAGCCGTCCCAGCGGGCTTGTAGCCACACGTGCTGGAGGGCTTGGTCGTCGTGAGGAGAAACCGACACCTTGATCGCCCGGATCGTCCCAGGGTGCTCGACGTTGGCGATGACCTGAGCGGCGCCGGGCGCCAGGACCCCGCTCCCCGCTCGGCTGTGACCGGCCGGGAGAATGCCGGGATCGCTGCCCGCGCGGTCGGCCACTGCGACCTGGTCGTTGACCGTGGCCAACGTCTGGGGCGAGCTCGGGTCGAAAGTCTGGACCGGCGTGCCCGCCGGGTAGGTCTCGTAGCCGATGTTGTAGTAGGAGGGCTGCCCGGTGCTGACTACCCGGACGCTCTTGGCAAACGGCATCCGCACGTCGCAATAGAAGCCGCCGCTTGAAACGGTGCCGTTGTCGCACACCGGCGAGCGGAACGGTCCGTAGGAACCTGAGAAGAATGTATCCGCCGGAACGTCAACCCGCGGCGTCCTCTCGCCGTCGAAGTAGATCAAGATGTTCCCGAAGTTGCTGACGCTGGCGCTGCTGGAGCCCGTGGTCCAGAAGCGGTCGATGACGCCAGGACCATGGGCCTCCATCATCACGTAATCGCCCTTGGCGTCCTGGTAGAGATAGTTGTTGGAGTCTTGGTTCATTCCGCTTGGGGAGTGACTCGAGGCACCTGCGACATACGCCAATCGGTTCAGCACCGGGAGCAGGTTCAGAGCGTTGAGGCCTTCACCGGCCGTGGTGCCTGGGTCACCGCTCGCGTTAGCGAGCGCATTCGTGTAGAAGACGAACAGCCACGTCAGCGCCACGATGCACGCAACCGCAGCGGCACGACCGATAGAGGCCCCGCCAGGATCCCTCATGACGCTCCTCGCGAATGTGAATGAACCCAGTTGATTGCGACCGCCGCATGCACCCATGAGCTGGTCGCCGAGGCGTCGAAGCTCTGTTGCTGCGAGGAGTGGGAAGGGCCCAGGTCGATCGAGAAACGTAAGCGGCCCCGGTGATCGGCACGCACCAGCTGGGTGGTGGTCCCCTGCCTGACCGCGTAGGTGGCGCCGGGCTTGTACAGCGGCGCCGAGACGACGCCGATGACGCCACTGCCCACCGCTTCGAGGCCCGCTCGGCGGACGTGGTCTAGATAGGTGAACTCGGTCACGGCGCGGTGCGCCGTGAACGTCCATCCCCAGACCTCGAACTGGGGCAGGATCGAGCTATACGAGACGGCCTGGCCGGCGGCGCGAAGAGCGGCTTGCGCCAGGCTGCAGCCATCAGTGGTAGGTACCGCGCAAGGTCTGCCTTCCAGTAGGGCCATAAGTGCTGCCCGGCGCCGTAGAAATCGTCAGTGTGGGCGATGTGATCGGCGTCGAGCACGGCTATGAACGCCTTGCTCATCAGGTAGACGCTCTCCTCTATTGGATCGGTAGGCACTAGTCCGGTGGGATTGGAGGTGTCACCGCCGCCCGACGCGATGAACAGGTCTGTACTAGCGAGGCTGCCGGCCAAGTAGGTTGGGTCGTCCCCCTCCCAGTGAACCTGCTGGGTAACCATGTCGCCCCACACGCACTGCTCGACCTGGCCGCTGTTGAAGGCGCCGCTGGCGGCCGTGAGCCACGCTGGTCCAGCCGGATAGTCAAGATCGGGGTTTACTGCCCCCGAGAAGCTCCCGGCGATGCTGAACAGGTCAGGAAAGCGGGCCGCGTAGCTCATCGCGCCGAACCCGCCCATCGATAGACCAGCCACCGCCCGCCCACGGCGACCGGCGATCGTGGGGAAATGGGCATCGATCCACGGGATCAGCTCGTGGATGTGGTACTGCGTCCAGGCCGGAGGCGAGTTAGACGACACGTCATCGGCGTTGGTGCCGTACCAGTCGCTGTAGAAGCCCCACGTCCCCGCATCCGGCATCACCACAATGAAGGGGGGAAGGTGATCGGCCGCCGAGGTCTGGTCGACGATCTGGATCACGTTGCCCATCGTGTACCAGTCGCTGTACGTGCCGGCAGCACCGTGCAGCAGGTAGAGCACAGGATACCGCTTCGCTCCGCTCGGGTCATACGACTTTGGGAGCAGCACGTCCACGTGCGTCTGGCCATACAGGCCCGGCGCATTGAGCGTGACGTCGAGTAGCCGCCCGTTTGTGCCCACGACAGTCGCTTGACTGACCAGCGTCGCCGGGCCCTGCGGGATTGCTTCGCTGCGAGGCGTGCAGACGGGCGAGGTGTTGTCCGCTGCTGCCGACTGGGTTAGCCCGATCGCACTCCAGCCGATCAGCACACACGTCGACAGGATTGACGCACGACGGGCAAGCGGCATCGATCCGGACCTCCTCAGGCTGGGCATGGCGTGGCGGTTGTTCGGGCCAGTCCTGTAAAGCTGTCGGGCTCGCTGCCGCTTCCCCCACTAGCGAGAAAGCACGTGTAGGGCAGCAGTGGGAGATTGAGGGCGGAGGGCAGTTCCGGCCCGTGCCACACCTGGTAGGTGCCCGGGAGGGTCCTGAGCTGCGGCGCCGTCGGATAGCAGGGATTGGTGCCGAGGATCCCCTCACAGGCCGAGAACGGCGTCTGGGTTGTGATCGTGAGGGCGAGCGAGTCTCCTGGCGGGACCCTGTAGACGGTCGGCTCGAGCGCAAACTCAAGTTTGACCGGGACTGTCGGCGTCAGGTACGCGTCGGTGCCGAAGCTGCCGTACGGCCGGATATCGGCGCCACCCGCGTCGTACCACGAGCGCGATACGTCGAGCTTCCGGAGGCTGCCCACGAGGCTGCCCGAGGTGATCTTCGTAACCGTCCCGTTAGGCGAGACCTGATCGAGCTCGGCGATCAGGTTGAGATTGGTGCCGCTGGAGCTTGCGTATAGGGTCGCGCTGATCGGGCCGGCGATGGTCGTGCCTTCGGCCAGCGGCTGGCTCGTGTAGCTGACCGTCCCGCCCTGGAAGCCCGGCTGCGTGTACTGGATCGCGTCGCTGCCTTTGTTGCCGGTCGGTGCCGCCGGGCTCAGCTCCCCGTCGGCTTGGAGGTAGTAGCGCGTGTAGTCGCGAGTCAGTGGGAAGTCGGAGGTGTTGAACCACGTGTTGCTGCCCAGCGCGTAGAGGTGCATCGGGGTCGTGGTGGCGGCCATCCCCGTATTCGATCCCCTTCAGCCACGTGTCGAGCCACTCCAGCTGAATCGCCTCGTCCAGACCGGCGGCGTGTCCCCACGGTCCGACGATGATCTGGTAGCGACCCGTCGCCGGGGCTCCCGCAGGCATCGGGCCGTATACCGGGCGGTGGTAGTAGGCGTTCTGCAGGTACGTGTACATGTCCTGCGAGCCCTCGGCGAAGATGTCGTTCCAGCCGCTCCACAGGAGCGCCGGAATCCCGTTGCGAACGATCTGCTCAGCCATCGCGCCCGGCGTTCGCGCCGACCGCCAGAAGCTGCCGTAGTAGGCCTCGTCGCTCCCGCTGCCGATGTTCGCGGCAGTCTCATCTCCGAACGCCCCTTCCTGCGGCCCGATTGAGGGGTACGTGTACCCGTAGAGGAAGGCAAAGGTCTGCGTCGGCATCCCGCCCGCGAACAGTGCCTCGCGATAGAAATCGGACCCCGCGCAAGCGGGGAGGATCTCCTTCACCGGAGAGTGAGGCCCAAGCGCTCCGGCGGTGAAGATCTGGTTGAGTCCAAGCCACGAGCAGCCGACGAGGCCGACGGTGCCGTTCGAGCCGTCCAGCTTGTGTGCCGCCCAGTTGACTAGCTCGACGCCATCCTGCTGCTGCCGCGGGCCCCAAAGATCGGAACTGCCGCCGGATCGGCCGGTCCCCCGAACGCAGATCTCGGCGTAGATGTAGCCGCGATCGGCGAAGTAAGTCGGATCTATCCCGGTGGTCGACTGGATGTAGTCGTTTTGAGTCTGCGGCGTCTCACACGTGTACGGGTTCTGCGTGAGGAGGACCGGAAACCTGCCCTGCGCGCGGGCACCCGAGGCCGGGTCGGCCGGGTAGATCACGTCGCCGACCAGGTTCACCCGGTCATCCAACGTCACGGAAACGTTCGACACGATCGTGTCGCCGTACGCCGCGGCCCGCGAATACGCACTCGCCTCCGCGATGGGTCCTGATAACGCGCAAAGCGCAAGCGTCGCGGCTACCGCCGCGACGAAGACCGGCATCAGATTGGCCCTGCCGACACTCTCTACTCCCGGTCTCCCCTGGCCAGAACGATCTCCTCAACGCTATCGCCGATCGCGCTCCCTCAAGGATGATTTCCGGCCATTTTTGGCGTGCCCGCTTGCACCAGCACCGGCAGTCTCGATGACGACCGGAGCGTGGCTTGTGGCCTTAGAGATCTGACCCGAGGGAGAGGGCGAGTCGGTCGGCGGCTAGGTCGCCTAAGTACTACGGAGGATCTTCGCCTTCTGTTCTGCGAACTCCGCATCTGTGAGCACGCCGGTAGCGTGCAACTGGCCCAATTTCTCGAGGCGGCCTAGCTGGTCATCGGTGCCAGAGCCGCTTGCCGCTGCCTCCGAGCGGTGGCCCTGGGGCCCATCGATGTCGACGCCATGCGCATCGAGCATGCCGAGGACCTGGTCTCGGAGCCCGGGATCCCCGCGTGTGTCGATTACCGTGGCGCCGCCGAGACCGGCGACACCGGACAGCCCGGCGGCGGCGCCCGGCTCGCCACTCATTGCGGCCGCAAGGGCGTCCGCCTGAGCGTTGTTGATCTCAGTCGCGGTCTGAAGTTCCTCCCAATGAACAATCCACTCGGTTGGCTCAGCGCGATCGATCGTAATCGGGAGAACCGTCTCGGGCCACGGCCACTTCGCAGTCGGAGCTGACATCGCGCGTTGGTGGGATGTTTGAGCGGGAACCCCGTCCGCTTGGACGACGCAGGTCATCGAGCAGCCGGTCCACTCGGCGCCACGGTCGTGGAGTCCCTGTAGTCACTGCTAGACACGACGGTCGCGGTCCCACGAACCGGATCTCGCATCCGCCCAGCTTTCGCTTGCGCCTTCTTAGTCTGCTTGCGCTCAAATCGCGCGTCAAGGCGTGTATTTAGTGCCACGTTTGACCTCCGTCGGACGCCGAGCATACGCCGCGTGATAGGCGACGACAACACGGTGTCCTCCACACCGGACGCAGATTCAATGAGCCTGCCGTTCTTGAACACCCGCCTTGGTTCCAAGCAGGCATGCTGACGGCACCATGGCGTGGCGAGAATCCTGGCTCAGATTTCGATCGGCGTGTCGGTCGCCTTGCCCCACTCGACCCACGAGCCGTAGTAGACCCGTACGTTCCGGTAACCGAGGAGGTGTGTCAGCGCGAACCACGCTTCGCTCGCCCTGTTGCCGATCGTGCAATAAGTGATCAGTGCTTTGTCGTTGGTCACGCCCGCCTGCTCAAAGACGCCTCGCAACTCGTCGACACTTCTCAGGGTCCCATCCTCGGCGCGTAGCAAGCCGATTGGCACGCTGAGCGCCCCCGGGATGTGCCCCGCACGGCCGGCGTCGTCGGTGGCCCCCGAAGGCCAGAACAGCTCGCCGGAGTACTCGCCCTCGGCACGCACGTCCAGTACAAGCTGCGCCGGGTCATCGATCGCGCTCTGCACCGCTTCGCGAGACGCAAGCAGCTCGTCGTTCGCGACCACCGGCGGATGGGCACTGTCCGCCACGGCGGGCGCCTGCGTGCTCCACTCATGTCCCATTTGCACCCACTGGTCGCGTGGGCCAATGAGCATCCGCACGTCCTGGTGACCGTGAGCCCGCAGCAGCCAGAAACCGAGCGGAGCGCTGTAGCCGTAGGTGACCACGCACGTCTCAGGCGCTATCCCCGAACGCGAGAGCAAGCGCCCGAGCTCCGCGACTCCCACAGGCTTGTAATTCTGATCACGCAAATCCGCGTACGCGTTCCACAACACCGCGCCAGGAATGTGACCCTCGTCGTACGCAGCGCGACTGACGTCGATCTCAACCAGCCGAACGCTCGGATCGCCGAGATTCGCAGCGATCCAGTCCACATCCACGATGCTGCCTTGGCCGCTCTCAGGGCTCATCCGCGCAGACAGACTTGCACATCTCGTGCTCCTGCTCTCACTGCACGACGGGCATCTTCCCCGTGTCGGTCGTCGACCCGCTCCGCGCGAACAAGCACGTCTTAGCCGCGGTTTCGCGCCCGCGGCTGGCCACCGGACCCGGGGCGGTCTCGAGTTTCCGCGCAACGCAGGGCGCTAACTGGGGGGCCGGGCAATACGCCCGGCGTGAGGAAAGCGGGTCTCCGGGCCACCGGCCGGCGCTGTCGCAGTAGCCCAACCCGTTGCTCTCGACTGGGCAGATGACATGTCCGCTATGTGGCGGAGCGGAAGCCCGCCTCGCGGTTCATTTCAACACCTCGCGCAACTTCTGGGCGAACGCGCCGGGGTCGTTGTTCGGCGACCACTGGCTGGCGGCGAAGCCGCCGTGGTCGCCGGGGAAGACCACGGGTGCGACGCCGAGTAGCGCGGCGAGCGCCTCGCCACCTCGTCGGGCGAGACTGCCCTCCCCCGCCTCGCCGATCGCGGGCACGATGCGCACGGACGAGCCGCGCAGCGCCTCGGCGTCGGGCTCGAAGGGGGGCATGGCCAGGTTCCCGCTGAGCAGCAGGTCGTCGCGTGACCCGTCGTCCTCGGTTGGCAGCCCGAACTGCGCCGGGTCGGGTGCGGGTTGGTCCAGGTAGTCGCTGGGCAGCGGGCTCTGGCGCATCACCAGCTGCATGAATTTCGCCATCGCCGGCCCGAAGCCAGCGCGCTGGTAGGTGTCGACGATGTCGGCTTGCGCCTTGATCGCCATTTCGCGATCCTCGAGCAGGGTCACCAATGGGGGCTCGTGGGAGACGAGCGTGTGCACGTCCTCCGAGTGAGCGACGACCCAGTGCAGGGCGCACATCCCGCCCCCGCTCGACCCGAACGCGTCGACCGGGCCGAGACCCGCCGCCTCGATGACCTGGTGATAGTCCGCGGCGTGGGTCTCAGCAGTGAGCTCGCCCCCAGGCGTGCGGGTGCTCCGATCCATACCCCGCGGGTCGTAGGTGATCACGTTACGGTCACCGAAGTGGCTCACGAGCTGCTCGAAGCCGGACGCCCCCATCGGCGAGCCGAAGATGAACAGCGGCCGGTGATCGCCGGGCGCCTCGGGTTGGCGCACGTCGTAGGTCAGCACGGCGCCGGGAACGTCGAGGGTGTAGATGGTCGGCTCGGTCATCGCTGCTCCTCTCGGTGGGTGTCTGCTGATACGGACCAGCCCACGCCGGCAAACTCATCGTTGACATCTTTGCGACGGGTGGACACTCGTGCCGGCCCGAAGGACTTCTCATAGGGCTCGCCCAAGAACTCGGCTGAGCGCAGCCTGTTTCACCTCGTGACTTGCTCGATCTTTAACACTCTCGCCCGAGGGATCCGTAGCATGCTCTCCGCGCAAGGGAGGGAAGTCGCTGTGGCCTGGCATAAGGCGCGAGAGTTGTCGAAAGCGGGGCAGCGGGTCGAACGTCCGAAGTCCCATCGATAGCGGTCGTCGGCGTTTTTCACCGGCGTCGATCCTGGCGAGGTCGTCGGATACCGTTTGCGCGTGCGGCCGCCGGACACGCGATATGCGATGCGCGGCGACGTCCAGATCGCGTACCAAGTGTTTGGCGATGCGGTACTCGATGTCGTTTTTTGCGATGACCTGTGCCCGGTCGACGTCGCATGGCTCGAGCCAACGCTGGCGCGGTTCCTGCGCCGGCTCGCCGACTTCGGCCGGATCATCTACTTTGACCCGCAGGGCACCGGGGCATCTGACCAGGTTCGGCTCGACGCTCTGCCTTTGCTGCAGGCGTGGTCCGACGATGTGGGAACGGCGGCACAAGCAGCGGGCGCCGAGCGCACCGCACTCATCGGATATGCCGGGAGTGGCGGCCAGCGCGCGGCGTACTACGCCGCGACGCATCCCGAATCCGTCTCGGCGCTTGTGCTTATCAACGCCGGGGCCAGGTGGCTACGGGACGACGATTATCCTTGGGGGCTCCCGGCTGACAAGCTGGATGCCTTCATCGCCGTACAGGAGGCTCGCTGGGGCACCGGCGTCAACCTCGAGGTCGTAGCTCCGAGCCACGCGGCCGACGCGCGGCTGCGGCGATGGTTCGGACTCAAGGAACGCCTGGGAGCCTCTCCGGCGGCAGCGATGGCGTACTACCGCTGGCTGAGCGAAGGAGATATCCGGTCGGTGCTGCCAGCCATCCGAGTGCCGACGCTCGTCATCCACACGTCGGGCAATCGGCAATGGCGCGTGGGCCACGGGCGCTACCTCGCCGAGCACATCCCCGGGGCGCGGTATCTCGAGCTCGACAGCGACGAGCACCTGCTACATCTCGACAATGCGGACGAGATCGCAGACGCGATCGAGGAGTTCCTCACCGGGGCCAGACACACACCAACGCTCGACCGGGTTCTCGCGACGGTGCTGTTCAGCGACATCTGCGGATCGACCGAACGTGCCGCCGAGCTGGGTGACCGCGCCTGGAAAGGACTGCTCGATCTCCATGACGCGCTCGTTCACGAAGAACTCGAGCGCTTCCACGGCCGACGCGTGAAGAGCACCGGCGACGGGGTGCTCGCGACGTTCGACGGACCAGCCCGGGCGGTCGAGTGTGCGCGCGCGATCAGCCGGGCGCTCGCGGATGTCGGCATCGAAGTGCGCATCGGGCTGCACACCGGCGAGATCGAACTTCGCGAGGACGATGACATCGGAGGGCTCGCTGTCCACATCGGGGCGCGCATCGCCGCGCTGGCCGGCCCCGGCGAGGTGCTCACATCGTCGACGGTGCGGGACCTCGTAGCCGGCTCAGGCATCGGGTTCGAAAGCCGCGGTCAACGCAAACTCAAGGGCGTACCCGACGAGTGGCATCTATTTCGCGCCGCTGGTCATCGCCGCCGCGCAGACGACACGGAAGGCTGACGGTCACCCAAATCCCGGCCCCGGGCCGCCGAAACAGGCTCCCCTATCCGCGCGCTGAGCAGGGCCCGTGGAGTCGCCGGCGAGATGCCCGTATGACAACGAACGCAGGTGTGCGTCGGCCGACGCAAGCTGGCCCGGGGGGGCTCCACGCCTCAAGCGGTGACAGCCGCCGTGCATGGCATGGAATGCGGTAGCCACCCGTGCGGCCGTTTGTCGTCAGCGCGGTGGGCTGCCTGCCGCTTGAGTTAGCCCGAGGCGCCCCGAGGGCCACTGTCGTTTGCTATCGCAGCCGCGATTTCGCCGCCGCGCGACGTCACCGCGAGATGGCCGACGCCCTTAAGCACCGTAAGCGTGGCCCCGGGAATGTTGTCAGCGACGTAACTGGCGTGGTGTAGTGGGACGATGTCGTCGTTGTCGCCGTGCCATACCTGCACCGGGGTTCGGATGGTCTCGAGGTCAAACCCCCAGGACCGCGCCTGGATCGTTGAGTCATCGACCACGCCCGCGACGCCGCCGCGCATGGCTTCTTGGGCGGTTCTGAGCACGACCTCGCGAACATTCGAGTCCGCGAACGCTGCCTTGTCGGGCTCTGAGAGCTCCTTCTCGAATTCGCGTAGGAACCTCGCGGGAGAGCGGCGGGCCAGGAGACGAGCGAAGCGCCAGTAGGCGAGCGCCAACGGGCGGGCGCGGGTGGCGAGAGTCATCGAGAGTCGGTCCGTGGCGCCGAGTCCCTCACGGAATCGCGGGGTGCTCGGCGGACCCACCCCGCTCACGATCGCCACCCCGGTCACGCGGTCGGGCAATGCGTATGCACACGCTGCCGCGTACTTGCCGCCGCTTGAGTAACCGAGCACGGCGAAGCGCTCCAGCCCGAGACGATCCGCTGCTGCGGACACGTCGGGCGGCCAATCCAGCAGTCCCCATGATCGGCGCGGCGTCGAGAGACCGTAGCCAGGGCGCTCTACCGCCACGATGCGAACGCCAAGCCGCCCGTACTCCTCATCCAGCGCGACGGGATCGAGCCGGGACCCGGGCATCCCATGGAGATACACGACCGGGCTGCCGGTGACGTCCCCGTACTCGCAGTAGCCGAGAACGCGTCCGTCGGCAAGGGTGATCGTGCCCTCGCGCGCCCGGTCATCTGAGACCGCCATTGCGTCAAATTACTAGACCGCGGCGCTGCAGCAGGGATGAAGCGACCGCGTACGCGTGACTCGTCGAGCGTCAACAACAGCCGCGCCGAACTGACGATGGCGAGGATTGCCATTGCCGGACGGGCGACCGCGCGACTGCGTCGTGCGCCACTGCCCCTTTCTCTGCGGAGGGGCAGCGACCTGGAGGCCGGAGCGAGCTCGGCGAGTGCGCGCTCTCGGACAGACCAAGTCCCGAGACCGCGCCGGCTCCCCCACACGCGCTGACACGAATGCAGGTCTCGACCACTGGACGACGTTCGCCTCGCATTTCGCCAATACCGAAACTTGCGCTCGGGTCCGATCCGGCTGCGAGCTGACCATCCAGTTGTCGCCATTGCGATCGCGCCACCTGTGATGGCGCGGATCGTGGAAGCGATCGTCGCGGAGAGACGCGCTTGCCGCGCTTTGCGGGTCTTGCGACGGATCAACGCCGGGGCGCATGGCGGACCAAAAGCACGTCTCCTAGGCCCGAGCGTCAGTCATCTGCATGCTGGGCAGTCATCTGGCGGCCCTTCGCCGAATCAATCCGGGGGGAGAGGACTATGTGGCGATGGGCGAGGTCAACCCAGAGGAGTCGCTCGAGATCGGTCGCGACGTGTTCAAGAGGCTCGGTGATTGCACCGGCTCGGAGATCGAGTCCGCGATACGTCTGATTGCCCAAAAGCGGATCGACCGCGCCTGGATTGACGAACAGGCGGCAGGACCCGATCGGGGCGAGCTGACGATAGCCCGCCGCTTCTTCGCTAACACGACCGATGCGGAGCGGGATCTCATCGCCTACTGGCAGATGGTCAAGCTCGTCGAGGAAGCCTATCTGCGCTACACGAGAAGCGGCAATGCTTGACCGCCGCCAAGCTCAGAGGAGCCGTATCGAGGCCGGTGGCGGGTTAGGTTAGGGCTGCTAGCCGATCGAGCCCTCCATCTGCAGCTCGATCAGGCGGTTCATCTCGACCGCGTACTCCATCGGCAGCTCCTTGATGATCGGCTCGATGAAGCCGTTGACGATCAGCTTCGAGGCCTCGTCGTCGGGGATGCCGTGGGACATCAGGTAGAAGAGCTGGTCCTCGCCGACCTTCGAGACGGTCGCCTCGTGGGCGACGTTGACGTCGTCGTCGCTGATCCGGATCGTTGGGTAGGTGTCGGAGCGCGAGTTCTCGTCGAGCAATAGCGCGTCGCAGACGACCTTCGAGCGGGCGCCGTGGGCGCCCTTGGCGATCTCGAGCAGACCGCGGTAAGAACCGCGGCCTCCGTCTTTGGCGATCGACTTGGCGAAGATGTTCGAGGTCGTGTTCGGCGCAGCGTGGATGATCTTGGCGCCGGCATCTTGGTGCTGGCCGGCGCCCGCGAACGCGATCGACAGGACCTCGCCATGGGCTCGCTCTCCGAGTAGGTAGATGCTCGGGTATTTCATCGTCAGCTTGGAGCCGAGGTTGCAGTCGACCCACTCGACCGTGGCGTCGGCGTACGCGACGGCGCGCTTGGTGACGAGGTTGTAGACGTTGGTCGACCAGTTCTGGACTGTCGTGTAACGGATGCGTGCGCCCGGGAGGGCGATCAGCTCGACGACCGCCGAATGGAGTGAGTCAGAGCTGTAGGTGGGCGCGGTGCAGCCCTCGACGTAGTGAACATACGAGCCCGGCTCAGCGATGATCAGGGTCCGCTCGAACTGTCCCATGTTCTCGGTGTTGATCCGGAAGTACGCCTGCAGCGGCAGGTCGACGTGGACGCCCTTGGGCACGTACACGAACGATCCGCCGGACCACACCGCGGAGTTCAGCGCCGCAAGCTTGTTGTCGTTGGCCGGGATGATCGTCGCGAAGTACTGATGCACGAGGTCCTCGTGCTCGCGCAGCGCGGTGTCCATGTCGGTGAAGATCACGCCCTGTTTCTCGAGGTCCTCGTGGATCTGGTGGTACACGACCTCGGATTCGTACTGCGCGCCGACCCCGGACAGGAACTTCCGCTCCGCCTCGGGAATGCCGAGGCGGTCAAAGGTCCGCTTGACGTCTTCGGGCACGTCGTCCCAAGACCGGCTGGGCGTCTCGGAGGCGCGCACGAAGTAGCGGATGTCGTCGTAGTCGAGCTCGGCCAGTATCGGGGAGCCCCAAGTGGGCTGTCTGCGAGCGAAGAAGTGGTCGAGCGCCTTCAGCCGGAACTCGCGCATCCACTGCGGCTCGGACTTGAACGCCGAGATCTTTTCGACGATCTCACGGTTCAGCCCCTTGGGCGCCTTGTACAGATAGTTCTCGGCGTCGTGGAACCCGTAACGCTGCTCGTAGTCGGCGTTGATCCCCGCGAGCTTCTCGTTCTGGGACAGGATGGTTGCTGTGGAGGTAGCCACTACTTGACCTCCAGCTTGGTTGGCTCGTTGTTCACCGGGTTTCGGGTGGCCCGGCCACGAAAACGGAGTCGTGCGGCCTGCCGCGCGCCGCGCGCCGCAGTCATCGCGGCGGGTTGATCATGGACGCGCACCGGCTCGGGCATGATCCCGGGGGCCGGCGAGTCATTGGACTCGATCGCGAAAGTGGTGTGCATGTGGTGGTGACCTTCGCGAGCGCGGATCACATCGTGCTCCGGACGCTCTTCCTCGAGACGTCGCCGCTCGCCTCTCGCCTGATGCGCTCTCTGAGCATCGTCGTTCGCCTGACGTTGCATGCAACGCGGGCGTCCCATTTCGCCTTGGCTTCATCAGCGCGCCGTGAAGCTTCTTCGCCTCTGGCCTTTGCTTGTCGGGCCGCTTCGCAGATCCGGGCGTAGTCTGGATCGCTTCGTTCCCATCGCGCTTGTTCCTCCGCAAAGGTTTCGTGCTCCCAGGCCTCGGTGTACCGCACAGCTTGATCGCCACGGCCGAACCAATGCCAGCGCCTCGCGCCGTGCCCATCGCCGCTCTGTAGCGGCTTTTGCAGGATGGTCATGACTGACCTCCGAACGAGACCCCCGCACATCAGGGCGGGTCCTGCTTGTGAACGGCGTTTCTGTCGCTTTTGGACGAAACGGCCCGTGAGGTCAGCGAGAGGCAGGTCTTGCCCGCCGGGGGCCTGCGCGAGAGAATCGAGCACAGCGGCCGATAACGGCCCTACGTCTGACAGTACTCCTTCTGGAGGCGTGTAACCGACCAATTTGGCTGATCGGGCTGCTTCGGGCCCGGTTCATGGCAGTTGCGATGAATTTTGGGATTGGCGCCCACAAGCGCCGCAATAGGAGTACTGTCGGTAACTGGCTGGCCCTGCGGCCAGAATTCTCACCCCAAGCCCGAATGCCACCAACGGCGCTACTTGCGCCACGAGGCGAGAGGCGCGGGTCACTGGTTTTGACTGCGGGGCCGGTGCCGGACTCCTACGGGCGTTACCCCACCGGCCCGGTGGCCGCGTCTCGATCCGATTGGCCGCGCGAGGTTCTAGCCCTCTTCCTTGCGCACGACCCCGGTAGAGGGACGAGGAGGCCTGAAGATGATGAAGCGGCCCGAACACAATTCGGCAGCGCGCAGGCGAGGCGAGTTGACCCACGATCGTGGGTCGCTGCGGCTCTCGCCGGCGATCGATGCCCGACGACGCTTGAACACCCGGCGATCGGCCAGGCCCGGCACCAGAGCAAACCCACACGGTCCGCGCGACCCCCATTACGCCTACCTAACGCGATCGCACGACTAGCAGGGCCTGCCGATGCCCGCATTTCAGATGTCTGGCTTGCAAGACGCCCCTACGCAGCACGGAAAGCCAAGCCGATCCGACCCGAGATCTATGCCCCGTCTGCGGCTCGCTCCCCGAGCCAGTCGGCGCCTTGGGTGACATCGGCGGGTACCGCGTGAGCGACGCGGGCCAAACGCGACACGCGACCAATGTCAGTAGCGGAGCTTGAGGAGTTTGAAGAGGTCAAGGGTCTGATCGCACGCGGCCAGCAGGTCGGCGTGCTCGCTTACGCCGAGATCACGATCGCCACAGCTGAGCTCGGCCTTGACGAGGTCGACGTCGAGGAGTTGCATGGCCTCTTCGAGCGCTTTGAGATCGAGCTGGTCGAGGAAATCGACCCGGCCACTGGGGCGAGCGTGAACATCGAGCGCGCGCCCGACAAGCGTGGCCGGCGCAAGCCCAAGGCCGCGCTCGATCTCAAGCCGGACATGACTACCGACGCGCTGGCAGCTGTTCCTAAGGGACATCGGCAAGGCGCGGCTGCTGACCGCTCAGGAGGAGGTCGATCTCGCCAAGCGGATCTGAGCGCGGCGACTTTCGACGCGAAGCAGAAGATGGTCGAGTCGAACCTGCGCCTGGTCGTCTCGATCGCCAAGAACTACCGCAACCAGGGGCTGCCGTTTCTCGACCTGATCCAGGAGGGCACGATCGGCCTCGTCCGCGCGGCGGAGAAGTTCGACTACCGCAAGGGCTTCAAGTTCTCGACCTATGCGACCTGGTGGATCCGCCAGGCGATCGCCCGTGCGCTCGCCGACAAGGCGCGCACGATCCGGATCCCCGTCCACATCGTCGAGAAGCTCAACAAGATCGGGCGCGCCGAGCGCAAGCTCGTGACCGGGCTCGGCCGCGAGCCGACGCATCGAGGAGATCGCCGACGTGACCGGCATCGATCCCGAGGAGGTCGACTCGATCAAGCGCTCCGCGCAAGCGCCGATCTCGCTCGAGAAGCCGGTCGGCGACGAGGAGCAGTCCGAGTTCGGCCAGTTCATCGCCGACGAGCAAGCCGAGTCTCCTTACGAGCGCGCCGTGGAGATCCTCACCAAGGAAGCTCTGCGAGACGCGCTCGAGAACCTCAGCTACCGCGAGCGGCGCGTGCTCGAGCTGCGCTACGGGCTCGGCGGCGGGCACCCGCGCACGCTCGACGAGGTCGGGCGGACGTTCAACGTCACTCGCGAGCGCATCCGGCAGATTGAGAATCAGTCGCTGAAGAAGCTCCAGTCGCTCGCTGAAGCGCAGAAGCTTCGCGACGACGTCGAGACCACTTCAGGCTACGCGCTGCGCAGGTTCGAGTACCGAACTTGGGCGTCGTCGAGGTGATCCTGGACCTCGGGGCTGGGCGCGAGGTCGACGACGCGGGACCGTCGCTCAGCCGACCAACCAGATTGCGCCGTCGCGCACCTCGGCCGGGAATGTCCTCAGCGCGCGGGCGCCGGTCGTCGCTTCCAACCGCGGGCACGTCGTCGCATGCTCACGCCGCGTCGCTAGGGGTCGTCAGTCGCCTTTCCGATCGTGCGGTCCGCGATGGGTCGGGCATGCAAGCGATCGTTGGCCGTAGACGCGCTTGCCGCGCGGAGCGGGGCTCGCAGCGTCCGTCGCGTGGGGCTCGTCGTTGAGTGAAAGCAGGTTCGAGCCGGGTTGACGATCGTTCGCATGGTGAAGCGTACGTCCGGTGCCGGCGCTGTAGAACGAGCGCCACGTCGCCGAAGCGGTCGCTGGCCATTCGGCCGGTCTGAGACGGATGCGATCGTCCGCGGCGGCGCGGTTTACGCGCGGGGTGGGCGCGTCAGACGATCGCGGGATGCGTCGCGCGGGAGGCCGACGCACATGTCGGCGTCCGGTGTTCAGGGGCACGTTGGCGTTTCTTAGTCTGATCGCGGTGCAGCGATAGCCTGTCCGCGTGAGGAGCCTCAGTGGCCGCAGCCGCAGGGCCGCAGGTCGGTCTTCGAGGTTGTTAGCCGCTGCTGGGTGCGGGTTGGCGATCGTGATCGTGAGCCCGGCATCGACTGGCGCCAAGGCGCCCACCCAAATCACGTTCTGGGTCTCGCCGCGAGGGGATGACCGCGCCACCGGGAGCCTTGGGCATCCGTTTCTCACGCTCTTGCGGGCACGCGATGCCGTGCGCTCGGCGCGACGCCTCCAGGCGCGCGCTGAAATCCGCGTCTTCCTACTCGGGGGTACCTATCGCCTCACGCACACGCTGGTGCTCGATTGGCGCGACTCCGGGCGACCGGGAGCTGATGTCGTCTGGAGCGCGGCGCCGGGCGCGACCGCCGTGATCAGTGGCGCGATTCGTGTCGGCGGCTGGAGGCTTCACAACGCGGCGCGCGGCATCTACGTGGCACCTGTGGCGACTGGCGTTTCGACCCGGCAGCTGTACGTGAATGGCCGGCGCGCCGTGCGCGCCCGCGGCGTGATGTACCCACATGGCCTTGTCCGCACGCCCACCGGGTTTCGCACGACGCACGGTTCGATGGCCAGCTGGCGTGATGCGAGCGGCCTAGAGGCGGTGACGCTCACCCAGTGGAAGATGATGCGCTGTCCAGTGGCATCAATACGCGGTCGCAAGATCATCATGCGGCAGCCCTGTTGGAGGAACGTCAACGTCTTCCCCTATCTGTGGTCATTCCAGACCCTGACCTGGCTCGAGAACGCCTACGAGCTGCTCGACGCTCGAGGCGGGTGGTACCTCGACAGCGCTGCAGGCCGGCTCTATTACATCCCGCGAGCTGGAGAGCGGCTCGTCAGTGCCGACGTCGAACTGCCGGTCGTCCAGGCGCTGATCGACGTCCGCGGAACGCTGCGCCACCCCGTCGC
Source organism: uncultured Solirubrobacterales bacterium (assembly GCA_963756965.1). Classification (GTDB taxonomy): domain Bacteria; phylum Actinomycetota; class Thermoleophilia; order Solirubrobacterales; family Solirubrobacteraceae; genus Palsa-465. The sequence continues at coordinate 193,234 of CAVWPT010000006.1, read as the reverse complement.
GCACGTCCGCTTCCAAGGGCTGACATTCGCGTACGGCACGTGGCTTGAGCCGAGCGGCCCTAATGGCTACGCGGCCGACCAAAGCGGCTTCCACCTCGACGGCTACGGCCATCGCCCAAACCTCATCGGTCATGACCCCGACACCGTTCGCACGCCGGGGAACGTCAGGCTCGCCTATGCGCACCAGGTCACGTTCGTCCACAACGACTTCCGCCATCTCGGCGGCGTCGGACTCGACTTCAACACCGGCAGCCAGCACGATCGGGTCATAGGCAACCGGTTCGACGACATCTCCTCAGCCGCGGTCCAGCTCGGTGGGGTCGGCCCGGTCGACGCGCACCCGGCGCACTTTGGACAGCTCACGGTCGACAACGTCATCTCGAACAACCTGATCACCAACGTCGGCCGCGAGTATCAAGATGCCGCCGGGATTTACATCGGCTTCACGACCCGCTCGCTGGTGGAGCACAACGACATCAACGACGTGCCGTGGTCGGGCATCGCCGTCGGGTGGGGCTGGGGTCTGCTCGACCCAAGTGGCTTTCTCGGGCTGCCGAATGCCGTGCGAGGCCAGTGGGGCATCTACGCGCAGCCGACCGCCAGCCGCGGCAACCGGCTCGTTGACAATCGGATCCGCCACTTCCTCCATGTCCTGTGGGACGGTGGTGCCATCTACACGCTCGGGCAGCAGGGCACCTCGGCACGCGACGGCGAGCTGATCGCCGGCAACGTCGCTATGGGCAAGCGCCCGCTCGCCGGCGGCAACACCTTCTACACCGACGGTGGCAGCCGCTACGTCACGCTCGATCGAAACGTCTCGTTGGACAACAAGCCTGGCGTCACCGACTTCGGCCCCTGCTCGCTGCCTGACTCGCTGCTCCTATGCGGAGTCCACATCCCCTACGGCAGTGATCGCGGAGGCTGCCGGCCATACGGCGACCTCGTCTACCGCAGAAACGACTGGCGGTACCCCACGCCGTTCTTTTCCGCCTGCCCTTATCCTCCCTATCCAGTCAAGATTAGGGACGTCGACAACAAGGTGATCTCGGGTCCAAGCCAGGTACCGCGCTCGATCCTCGACGCCGCCGGCCTCCAAAGCGCCTACCGGAGGACAGTCGGAGCGCGTCGCTTCCGCTCCTTCCGGTGAATCCCGAGTCGTTCCCGACGCCTGGCTTCTGCTCCGGAGCGCTGCGGTAGTGACCACACGAACGCGCTGACGCGAACGCCGGCCACCGAGGCTTCAAGCGCCCGCACCTGCCCTCGCTAGATCCGGGGCTCGGAACTGGGCCAAGTCCGCCTGCCCAACGCTGGTCGCGTCGGGCAGGCTCACCCGACCGGAAGGTCGCCGTTGCGATCGCGTACTGGGGCGACGGCGCACCGATGAATGCGGTGGTCAGCTCGGTGGACTCCCGGTCGGTCAGGCGGAGTCGCGGCTTCGTCGTGATCCTCAGCCCCGTCCGAGTACCCTGCCGCAGCGATGTCCGATCGCATCGAGCGGATCACCCCGGCCTACCGCGCCGCGATGATCGCGGCCCATCCGGCGGTGGTGTCGTGGGGGCGCCTACAAGTGATGGGTGTCGAGCTGCTGCCTCTGGAAGGGCCGTTGCTGATCGTCGGGGACCACGACAGCTACTGGGACACGGTTGCGACCGGGATCGCCGGGATGCCCCGTCGGCAGATCAGAGCGCTGGCGAAGTCCTCGCTGTGGAAGAACAAGCTGCTTGGCGCGGTCCTGACCGGGATGGGTCAGATCCCGATCGAGCGTGGGTCCGGTGACAGCGGAGCCCTCGACGGCGCGATCAAGGAGCTCCGCAAGGGTGCCTGCATCGGGATCTACCCCGAGGGCACCCGCTCGCTCGGCCGGGTGCTGCGGGCCCGCAGCGGCATCGGCTACCTGGCGCGCGCACTGCCCGACGCGACGATCATCGGGGTCGCGTGCAGCGGCACCGTCGCGATTCCGCGGTTCCCCAGGGAGCGCCCGCGGGTGGGGGTGGAATTCTTCGAATTTGATCGAGCTGCTATCGAGCCCGATGAGTCGCCGCAGCAGTACAGCACCCGCCTGCTCGCCCAGCTCCGTGAGCGCGCGCCGATCGAGGTCGCGGGCCGCAAGCGTGCCGCCGCGCTCGCCGGCCGCGTCCCCACTTGGTCCGCGGAGCTGGCGATCACCGGCAAGCCCGGAGGCAAGGGTGCGCTCGAGGAAGCGCTCGCTCAGAGCGCCACAAGGCAGGAATAGGCTCCTGCGTGCCGGCGGCCGATCGACGTCCACGCGATTGCCTTAGCCGCTAGGAAACGGTCAGTGTTCTCAACCCGCAACCGGGTCGTCGCCATTCCAGTCGCGCCGTCCGCGGCTTCTCAAGGGTGGGAGCGATCGGCCGCGAGAGGCGCCCTTTCCGTGCAGAGCGGGGACGTCGTCGCTCGCGAGGAGATGCCCGTCGTGGGAGAGGAGCAGGAGCGAGGAGCCATGAGCGAGGGCGTTCGCGCAGCGGTTCGGTGCGACCGGTGAGTCGATGCTCAGCCGGTCAGCCGTGTTGGTGCTTTTCGCTCCCACGCGTCGGTGAGTAGCTCGGCGAGGGCTTCGACCGGAGCGTGCTCGAGATCGACCGCGACCGCGGCCAGACGCCTGCCCCAGTAGCGCTCGGTGCACCACTCGGGATGGCTGGCGACCGCCGTGCGGATCCCCGGCTCGTCCACCATCACGTTCATCGTCCGCCCATCCCACAACGTGGCGAAGATCTTGCCGGCGATCCGGAACGACGGGCGTCCGTGGTGGTCCTGCTCGACGGCCTCGGGGAGCCTGAGCGCGAGTCGGCGGGCGTCGTCAGGCGTCATGGGGGTTGTAGGTGCCAAACGACCACGCGTTGCCCTCGAGGTCGCGGGCGCCGTACTCCCGCGAGCCGTACGGCTGATCGCACAGCTCGCGCGTGATCTCCGCTCCCGCCGCCTTAGCGTGCGCGCAGTGCCCGTCGGGATCCGAGACGGCGACGTAGATCGAGTGGCGGTGGTGCGGTTGTGCGCTCGTGCCGTTGTCCTGACCGAGCATGATCAGGCCGTCGCCGAGGCGCAGCTCTGCGTGGTGGATCGCTCCGTCGTCGCCGCGGTAGACGGCCTTCTCCTCGAAGCCGAAGGCCTCACTGAGCCAGCTGATGGCACGGTCGCAGTCCCGGTAGCGGATTACGGGGAAGATGCTCTGGGTCGGCATGGGCGCAGACTATGCCCGCGCGCTGGTGCGGTCTTGGATAAATGGGACTCCGTCGCCGACCACGCCCCCGCCCGGCAGCAGGCGGGCGACGAAGTCCGTCGGCGTCGTGCCGGCCAGCTCGCGGAAGTCGCGGCTCAGATGCGCCTGGTCGCAGTAGCCCGCCTCGGCGGCGAGCCGCGCCCACGCGGCCGGCTCCTGACGCACGCGCGCGCACACGCGCGCGAACCTGATCTGGCGCGCGAGCGCCTTCGGTGGCAGCCCGACCTCGGCCGCGAACCGCCGGTTCAGATGACGCCGGCTGCAGCCGAGTTCCGCCGCGAGCGCGTCGATTCGCGCGCGGCCACCGGTCTGGCGCAGGCGCGCGAGCGCCCACGCCACGGTGGGTGTCGGCCGCGGCCCCACCGCAGCTCGCGCGAGCAGGAACCGCTCGATCACGTCGAATCGCTCCTCCCAGCCAGACACCTCGCGCAGCCGCTCAACCAGCTCCGGCCCGAACAGCTCGATGAGCGGAACGCACCGGCCGGCAAGCTCCGCCATCGGCCGTCCCAGCACCGTGTACGCCCCCAGCGGCGTCAGCTCGAGATCGAGGGAGGCGTATCGCCGACCGACCCCGACGACGGTGTAGGACTGATCGAGCCCGCCGATCCAGGCGTCCGGCAGCCTCTCACCATTGGCGGTGATCGAACCCTCGAAGTCGACCATCAGCGTCACCGCCGGCCGGGGCGGCTCAAGCCAGTTCGCGAACCCCTGGTCCCGTTGCTCGAACCCGTACAGCGGCCGGTAGAGCAGCGGCCGCAACCGTAAGTCGGGTGCGCGCAGGAACCGCCTTTGCACACCCGACAGCATAAGCGCGACTTGACATTGAAGCGGGTGTCATCCGCCTTCAACGCCTGGCCCCTGCTCCTCGCCAGAACCGTGCATCGCGGTTGCGCCATCGGCTGGTCGCCAAGGCAGTCGTGGAGTTCGGCGCGGTCGGGCGGTGAAAGCAGCCGTGGCGGCGGCAACACGTCGGGAAAGCGTGTAAGCCCGCGACCGGCCCACGTGGATCCGTCTGCATGGCAATGAGTTGGGCGCGGACGTACCCGGAACCGCGACGTTCGGCGGCCAACCGCGTTAACCCTTGTATATGAACCCGAACCGGCTCCGATTCGTCATGGCTTCGCTGACGCTATTGGTCCTCCTCGGCTCGCTGGTGCTCGCTGGCCCTGCGTCAGCTACGTTTGGTGGCCGCAATGGTCGGATCGCCTGGGGCCTGTGGAACGCCGGAGGCGGCGGGGGCGGAGGATTCGCGTCGCTGACCACCTACCCGGCTCACCCCAGCCACGGTGACCAGATCGGCTACTGCTCCGAGGACAACGATGGCAACGTGTGCAGCAACTGGCAGAACGTCGGCTACTCCCCTGACGGCACGCATCTTCTGTGGAACCAGACGGGGGCATCCGGCACCTTAGTCATCACGCTGGCTACCTCCGACGGCGCCGACCCGCAACCAGCGATCAGCGATAGCTTCGACAACTCCCAGGCCAGCTTCTCTCCCGAGGGGCACAAGATCGTCTATGTGCGTCAGACGAAGGGCGTCGGCGGCCTGTTCGGAACATTGGTGATCTGGAACCTAAGCAACGCGAACAGCCGGGTTGTCACGCCCTCGATCCAGGGAGCCGAGCCGCTCTTCTCACCCAACGGCAGGAGCATCCTGTTCGTTCGCCCCGACAAATACGGATCTCCGGCTGGTCTGTGGTCGATCCGCCCCGACGGTGATGGCCTCCACCGACTGGTTGCCCACGTCTCGGTGTTCGACATCTCCCCCAACGGCAAGTCGATCGCGTACATCACCGCCGGCGGGGGCCTCTTCATCGCGCACGCGGACGGAAGCCATCCCCATCGAATCGCGCACCGGCCGACAGGAGACCTCCCAATCAGCGCGGTCCGCTTCTCTCCGGATGGCAAGCTGATCGCGTTCACGGCGTTTGCGTCGAATGGCCCTGGGCTTTACGTCATCAAAGCTGCTGGCGGCAAGCCGCGGCTGATCTTCGATAGCGGAGACGGGCGCAACAACACCACTGGCCTTTCCTGGCAGCCCCTGCACCGCTGAACTCCGCACGGAACGCGCGACCCGGACGGCTGCTTTCGAGTGTGGGCGCCAGCCGGCTCGCGATTCCTTCGGCGACAAAGGAGCGGCCCCGCTACACATGCCGCGCCGTCCCTATCGCGTGATTCCAGAAAGGTCGCAATTAGGGTCCGGAGGCGCCTTCCGGATCCACTCCGGCCTACGCGAGGGCGGCCACGAACTCTCCAGATTTAGTATCTGGACAGTATCTCGGCGGCGCGGGCTCTCATTACGGGCCAAAGCAAAAAACATGGCTTGAGCGGGACTTTTCTAAGCGCGCCCGGAGAGATTCGAACTCCCGACCTTCGGTTCCGTAGACCGACGCTCTATCCAGCTGAGCTACGGGCGCCTGAGGGGGAGAGTCTAGCCCTGCTGAATTGGCCCCACCGCTTTGCCGCCGCGGCTAAAGCTCGACCTGCGGGTAGTAGTTCTCGGCGCCGATCTCGCGGACGTCGGTAAGCCAATCGGAGTCGTACTGGTGGGTGTGATCCTGGAGTGGATCGGCAAGCGACCATGCCTGGCGCTTGTAGGTCCAGTTGTCCGGGGATAGCCGGTGGGCCTCACGGAACCATCGCACGGCGGCGTCTGGATGTCCGGTGCGATGGAGGTGCTGCCCCAGCTCAAACGAGGCTGCGGCCTCGGATTCCGAGGCGTCACGTGGCCGGGAGCGGTCGACGACTTGCGCAGGTGAGAGCGCATACTGAGACTCGGATCCCTTATCCACCCAGTCCCGCAGAGCGGCGACGTAGCGTTCGGGATCGATCTTCATCTTTTGTGCCTCGCGGAGCTGTTCCTGTGTTACCGAGGGCAGCTGGGCGAAGAGCTCTTCGCTGAGAGGCCGTGGGCGCCAGGGAAATGCCGGCTCCGGTGGTCTGACAAGCATCCCACCCTCATCGATCCAGATTCCCGTGGGCACGTTGACGACGCCCAAGAGCTCGTCTAGCAGGTGAGCTTCGTCGATCAGTGAGGGATGGGTGGCCTTCGCGTGGTCAATCCAGGGACCAGCTGCCTCGACGCCGCCCGTGTCGAGTGCCACGCTCACCACCTCCAGCCCCTTCGGATGCAACTCCTCTCGAAGTTTCCGCCACCCGGGCAGATCGAACCTGCATCCTCACCAGGAGGCCCACGCGATCATGAAGACTTTGGTCCCGCGCAGCGAGCGCAATGCAAAGTCCCGCCCGCTGCGATCGGGCAACACGATGTCGGGAAGCTCGGCGCCGTGTAGGGCGCGGCCGCCGGACTCCGGCCCAAGCGCCCACAGGCCCTCATCCTCGTCGTGAAGCAGCGCCATCCCGAGTCGGCCCGCCATCTCCTGCACGTCGAAGGGCTTCGGCAGGGGAACGCAGACCTCGCCCCGGCAAGCTCCCTCAGGCTTGACCGACCAGCCTGTGCGCGCCTCGAGCTCCTCCGGGGGCTCGTCGAGCCGTGTGAGGATCACGGCGTTTCGTAGCGGGCAACGGTGAAGCCGACGAGAGCGGGGACGTGAACGGCAAACACCACCAGTGAAAGGGAGAGCACGACGAGCGACCCACCGTGGACGTGGTTCTGAAGGAACGCGTACTCGATCATCCCCGCGATCACCGCATAGGCGAGCAGCGACCACTTGGCGACCTGGAAAAAGCGCGTCCACGCGAACTCCCTGACGCGCGTCAAGAGGGCCAGGTTCGCCACGAGCAACACCGCCGACAGGGCAAGCAGGATGATCGCCGGCGCGAGTGGGACATGCTTTGGAAGATGCGCGGAGAGGTAGATGCCTCCGGCCACGATCAGCGTCAGCGAGGCCATCGCAAGCTGAGTTACCGGAGGAAGCCGCTCCTCGGTCACGATGACGCGATCTTGGTCATGATCACCAACGTCGCGACCTGCATCAGGCCGAGAATGCCCGAGCAGTAGACGAACCGCTTCATCAACCGCTCGATCACATCTGGACGCGGCCGCGGCTTCTTTAGCTCAAAGAGCACGGCGATGTTGGCTGGTTCGAGCAGCCCGAGTGCCAGCACCGACATCACGCCCACGACGATGAAACTCGCCACCACCCACGGATGGCTGGGATTGCCGCTGAACACGGTCCCGTCCTTGACGCCCAGCTGCCAGCCGGCCGCCAGGGTCATCGTCACCACGGTCGGCATGATCACGAGCATCTTCGGCATCAGCTTGGTGGACAGCTCCACTCGCGCCGGCGGCGAGAGCCGGCCGAGGATCGGGCCGATGATCAGGCCCATGAAGAGGTCGACGATCGTCCACGCTGCTCCACCGGCGACATGGAAGAACGTGAGCGGCCACTTGGTGTCGACGGCGATGGCGGCGATCAGCAGCGCCACCAGTAGGGCGGATATCGCCAGCCCCACCCGCGGAACCATCTGGAACTCGGGTATCTCGAGCGGCGGCCCCACGTCCTCGGTGGGCGCGACCGCTGGTGCTGAAACTGTGACCCCGGTCATCGGCGCCGATACTACTTTCCGGACCGGAAGGTTTCCAGGTCTCTGAGAGGTCCCGCGGCTAGGACGGTCTCCAGCTCTCTAGGACGTCCCGTCGAGCGGAGGGGGCGGGATTCGAACCCGCGGTCCGGGGTCACCGGACTCTGGTTTTCAAGACCAGCGCATTCGACCACTCTGCCACCCCTCCATGGTCCAGTGGCCACGATGCTAGCCGCGCAAGAAGTCGTTTGAGCAGTCCGGCGCCGTGGTGCTGAGCCTTTACACTGGCTGGCGACCCTCGGAGAGGTGGCCGAGTGGCTGAAGGCACTCGCCTGCTAAGCGAGTATGGGGTTCACGCTCCATCGAGGGTTCGAATCCCTCCCTCTCCGCCATTTTGTTGAAGTACGAACTCCGGCCTCGAGAAATCGGGCCGGATTCGTTTTGGGGCGGCGAAGAACTGTGCTCTTGTGCCCACGATCTTCGTGGGGCGCCAGTGAACAGGCGTACCATCCGTGAGATGACCGCAATCGGTATCGCACTGCTTGTGGTTGGCGCGGTCGTGGTGATTGTCGAGGCGCACGTGCCGTCGTTGGGGATGCTGGGCGGGCCAGGGGTGATCGCGCTGGCGGTCGGGGCCGTGCTGGCCGTGGGGGGTCTAGGCGGCGGGCTTGTCCTTGGCCTCGTGACGGCGTTCGCGCTCGCAGCGATCGGCGTCGTGGTCGTTGGCGTGTCGGTGAGTAAGGGCGCGGCGGTCCGAACACGCCGCGTTCGCACGGAGCTGAGTGGTCGCCTCGGCGTGGTGCGCAGGTGGGATGATCCCGACGGGACTGTGCTCGTCGACGGCGCGCTCTGGACCGCCCGGCCCTCACTTCCCGAAGGCGAGCCGCTACGGGTCGGCGACCGCGTTGTCGTGGAGCGGGTCAGCGGGTTGACCTTGTGCGTGCGCAGGGCCGAGGAATGGGAGCTGGTGGCATGAGCGGAGCCTTGACCGCGATCGTCGTTGTGCTGGTTGTGCTGGCGGCGGTCGGGCTGACCGCGGTCGGCGCGTCGCTGCGGGTGCTACGCGAGTATGAGCGTGGGGTGGTGTTTCGCCTCGGCAGGCTGCTGCCGGCGCGCGGCCCGGGGCTGATCGTGCTGATGCCGACGATCGACCGGATGGTCCGCGTCAGCCTGCGCACGGTAACGCTAACAATTCCGCCGCAGGAGACCATCACGCGCGACAACATCCCGGTGCGCGTGACAGCCGTTACCTACTACCGAGTGGTCGACGCGACCCGAGCGGTGACCGAGGTCGAGGATGTCCATGCCGCGACGGTCCAGATCGCACAGACCACGCTCCGGTCGGTACTGGGCGGCGTCGACCTCGACACGCTGCTCTCCGAGCGCGAGCAGCTCAACGAGGCACTCCAGCGCATCATCGACAATCAGACCGAGCCGTGGGGAGTGAAGGTGACGACGGTCGAGATCAAAGACGTCGAGATTCCCGAGCGGATGCAGCATGCGATTGCGCGCCAGGCCGAGGCCGAGCGCGAGCGCCGCGCCAAGATCATCAACGCAGAGGGCGAATTTCAGGCGGCCGCCAAGCTGGCTGAAGCCGGCGAGGTGATCGGTCAGAACCAGACGACGCTGCAACTTCGCTACCTGCAGACGCTACGCGAGATCGGTGCCACTCAGAACTCGACGGTCGTATTTCCGATGCCGATCGACATCGTAAAGCCGGTGCTCGAGGCCGCACAGGCGGTCGGCGCATACATGGCGCCCGGCCGGGGGGCCCCGAGCGAGGGCGACCCGGCCAAGCTCGACCAAGGTGACGCTGGTCTGCTTGGCCGCGGGGCAGGGAACGCCTCGCCAGCATCGGAAGCCGATCCCGAGCCGGTCAAGCGGCCGGACTCCTAGCGCGCCGCCGGATCCCGCGGTGGCTCGCCCTGCACGACCGGGGGCACCAGCACATCGGGTCCGAGTAGTCCAGTAAGCCGAAGCCCCCGACGGTGGCGGGGGCTTCGTGCGTCTGCTTGTCATGGTGGATGGTAGGCGAATGGGCGAGGCGGTCCTGCCCGGCGGCGGGGTAAGCCACGCACCGGTCCACTCGCGATAGCGTGAACGGTCATGAGCGTTCCGGGTGACGCTGCATCTGGATCCGCTGGCAACGCCACGGCGGGGGCGACCGCAGCACTAGCGCGCGTGGGGCGGGCGGTGTCGCTCGAGGCGTTGCCTGCCGGGGCGCTCGTGGTGGCGAAACAGTGCTTGCTCGACTGGCTTGGTGTGACTCTGGCTGGATCGCGTGAGCCGCTTTCGGAGATGCTGGCCGCCGAGATGATTGACGGCGTGGGTGCGGGTGGCGGGGAAGCAACCCTCATCGGCTGGTCCGCCCGCGCCTCTGCGGTGGCGGCGGCGCTGGTCAATGGCGCCGCCGGTCACGCACTGGATTTCGACGACACCCACCTGACGATCATGGGCCACCCGACGGTGCCGGTAGCGCCGGCTGTCCTCGCGCTCGCCGAGCGTCTGGAGTGCTCGGGTGCTGAGCTGGTGAGCGCGTTCGTCTCGGGCGTGGAGGTGGAGTGCAGGCTCGGGGCGCTGGTAAGCCCAAGCCACTACGCGAGGGGCTGGCACGCTACGGGCACGCTGGGAACGTTCGGCGCAGCGGCTGGGTGCGCGCAGCTGCTGGGGCTCGATGAGGAGCAGTGGTTGCACGCGCTTGGCATCGCCGGGACCCAGGCGGCTGGACTGAAGGGCGTGTTCGGGACGATGTGCAAACCGCTCCATGCTGGTAAGGCAGCCGCAAACGGACTGCTTGCGGCGGTGCTGGCTGGGCGGGGATTTACGAGCAACCAGGAGATCGTCGAGACCCGTCAGGGTTTCGGGGCGACGCACGCCGCTTCGCTCGCCGAGGCCGAGGCGCTGAAACCGCTTGAGGACCGCTATCTCATCCGCGACACGCTGTTCAAGTATCACGCGGCCTGCTACCTGACGCACGGCGTGATCGAAGGAGCGCTCCTGCTTCGTCAGGAGCACGGCGTCAACCCGGACGAGGTCGCGGCGGTGGAGGTACAGGTGGATCCTGGCGTGCTGGACGTGGCGAACATCGAGGAGCCACGCACTGGGCTTGAAGGCAAGTTCAGCCTCCGTGCAGTCACGGCGATGGCGCTCTTGGGCGATGACACCACCGATCCTGCGGCGTATCGCGACGAGCGGATGTCGGCGCTCGAGTTGGTCGCGATGCGCGACCGGGTACGTGTGACCACCGGCGAGACGGGAACCGCGACAGGGACGGTACGGCTGCATACGACGGATGGTCGTGAGTTGGTCGAGTCGGTTGACACGAGCGTTCCCGCGGCGGACCTCGAGCGCCAGCAGGAGCGCCTGACCGCGAAGTTCCATGTTCTGGCTGGACCGATCGTGGGCGAGGAGCGGGCCGCGGCCGTCGCGGAAATGGTGGAGCGTCTGGAGAATCTCGATCGCGTGAGCGAGTTGACCGGAGCGTGCATGACGTGAGCGAGCTCGACCTCAGCCGGTTCCCGACCCCAGCACCGGGCCGCAGCTTTGAGGACTTCTCGGTAGGACAGGTGTTCTCGCATCATTGGGGGCGCACGCTCACCGAGGCAGACAATGCTCTGTTCACGACCTCGACGCTCGCCTACAACCCGATCTACTTCAACGCGGAGGCGGCGCGGGCCCAAGGGCACCCGACGACGGTGATCAACCCGATGCTCGTGTTCACGACCGTCCTCGGGCTCAGCGTGGAGGACTTGAGCGAGGGTGGCGGGCCGTTCCTGGGATTGGAGGCGCTCTCCTTTCACGCGCCCATGTATCCCGGCGACACGCTGACCGCCCGCAGCCAGGTTGTGGCGGCCCGTGAATCAGAGAGCCGCCCGGGCTCTGGCATCGTCACCTGGCACACCGAGGGTTTCAATCAGCGCGATGAGCGGGTGATCGATTACCGGCGTTCCAACCTCGTGTTCAAGCGCGGTGAATGACGTGCCCGGCTACATGAACACGGAGCGCGCCCGCCTGCGTGATGAGGCGCGGCGGTTCGCAATGGAGGAGGTTCTCCCGCTTGCGAACGAGCTGGATCGCCGCAAGGCCGATATGCCCCGGCATTTTCTCGACCGGATCGGGGAGATGGGCTACTTCGGGATCACAATCTCCCAGCAACACGGGGGCATGGGGCTGGGCGTCTTCGAGTACTGCTTGATCACCGAGGAGCTTGCGCGCGGCTGGATGAGCGCGGCGAGCATCATCGCTCGCGCGAACGGTCTCGGCTGCGTGACGCCGGAACAGCTCGCCGACAGTGCGCGGGGGCAGCGGATTGCCGCGTTTGCGCTGTCGGAGCCAACCGCGGGATCCGACGTGGCCGGCATCCAGTGCCAAGCCGAGCGAGACGGCGATGAGTGGATCGTCAACGGAGAAAAACGCTGGTGCGGGGCGGCGAAGATGGCCGACTGCATCGTGCTATTTGCGCGTACCCAGCCGATTCAGCCCGAGCAGCGCTATCTCGGCATCGATGCCTTTCTGATCGAGAAGGAACGCGATGACTTCCCACCAGGAATCACGGGTGAGCCGATCGACAAGATCGGCTACCACGGGATGACCACGTGGAACCTGCGCTTCGATGACTTCCGGCTTCCGGCGGACGCGCAGATGAGCGCGCAGATGCGGTCTCGCCGCGGACGCGACGATGTCGATTCCCACGACGCTGGCGGCCAGGCGTTCCTGGGGGCGATGAGTGGCCTGAACGTGGCCCGCGTGCACACGGCCGCTCGTGCCACAGGCCTCGCGCGGGGCGCGCTGGAGGACGCGCTCGCGTACGCGCAGAAGCGTGAGCAGTTTGGTCGGCCGATCGCCTCCTTTCAGACGATCCGCTTCAAGCTGGCGGATATGGCCACAGGCGTCGAGGCAGCCCGTCAGCTCTACTACCACGCTGCGCAGCTGATCGACGACGGGGGCGTCGGCGACAAGGAGGCCGCGATCGCCAAGCTGTTTGCTACCGAGATGGCCGAGCGGGTGACCAGCGAGGCGATTCAGGTCTACGGCGGCAACGGATACACGACCGAGAACGCCGTCGAGCGCTATTGGCGCGATGCCCGGCTGACCACGATCTTCGAGGGCACCTCTGAGATTCAGCGCCGGATCATCTCCGACCGATTGCTGGGGCGCTGATGATGGACGCACAGCTCACGGGCAGCGCCAACTACTTCGAGGACTTCACCGTGGGTGACCTTCTGCGACACGCCCGGGCCAAGACGGTGACTGACTTCGAGCTCAGCACGCTGTGCCACCTCGTGATGAACACGGCGCAGGCGCACTTCAACGAGCACCTGATGTCGAGCACGCCGTATGAGCAGCGGATCGTGTTCGGTGGGATCACGGCGGCAATCGTGGTCGGTCTAGCCACGCAGGACACGGGCGAGCAGGCCCTAGCGGAGCTTGGGATGAACGAACTGCGGTTCCGCGAGCCGGTCAAGCATGGCGACACGATCTACGCGCTGAGCGAGGTGTTGGCCACTGAGCCCAGCGGCCGCGATGACGCGGGTGAGGTCACTTTCCGGCACTGGGGGATCAACCAGCGTGACGAGGTGGTGCTCGCGATGACGCGCCGGGTGTTGATCAAGCGACGTGGGTGCAGAGGCGCCGATGCCTGACGGTGATCCGCGCGGGCCACTCAGGGACCTGCGCGTCATCGACCTCACGCTGATGCTCTCAGGGCCCTACTGCACGATGCTCCTGGCCGATCTCGGTGCGGACGTGGTGAAGGTTGAGCCACCTCACGGCGACCTCACCCGGCTGGCCGGTCCGTTCCGAGAGGACGACGAGCTACGCGCGTTCGGCGGCTACTTCCACAGCATCAATCGCAACAAGCGAAGCGTCGTGCTCGACCTGAAGACCGAGCGGGGTAGAGAGCTGCTCGAACGGCTGGTGGCCGACGCCGACGTGCTCGTCGAGAACTTCCGTCCACGGGTGATGGACCGTCTGGGGATCTCCTACGAGCAGTTGCGGGAGCGAAATCCACGTCTCGTGTACGCCTCGATCCGGGGGTTCGGGGACCCGCGGACGGGCGAGAGCCCATACGTCGATTGGCCGGCATTCGACGTCACGGCGCAGGCGATGGGCGGCTTCATGGGGATCACTGGAACCCTCGAGGGCGAGCCGCTCAAGGCCGGTCCGGGCGTTGGCGACATCTTCCCTGCGGCGCTCGGGGCCGTAGGGATCCTGGCCGCCGTTCGTCACGCCAACGAGACAGGGCTGGGCCAGTACGTCGATGTCGCGATGTACGACGGCGTGCTGTCGCTGTGTGAGCGGATCGTCTACCAGCACTCCTACGCCGGGGAGATACCGCGCCCGCAAGGCAACACGCACCCGATCCTCTCGCCGTTCGACGTGTTCAAGACACGTGATGGCTGGGCTACGATCGCGGCGCCGACCGACAACCACTGGCGTCTCCTGTGCGAGGTAATGGGCCGGCCGGAGGCGGCGTATGACGAGCGCTTTGAGAACAACTACGTGCGTGCACGAAACTCCGATGCGGTCCGCGAGCTGATTGGCTCTTGGACGGTCAAGTTGACCAACGACGAGCTGCTGGCGGCGATCGGCGGACGCGTGCCGGTCGCACCGGTGAACGCGGTCGATGACATCTTCGCCGATGAGCATCCGCGGGTCCGTGAGATGCTCGTCGCGGTCGAACAGCCCGGCAGCGCGGAGCCAGTGACGCTGGCCGGAACCGCGATTAAGCTCACGGAGACGCCCGGCGGGGTCTACCGCCGCGCTCCGCTGCTGGGCGAGCACACGGACGAGGTGCTGGCCGAGCTTGGCCTTGCGGAGACCGAGCTCGGCGAGCTGCGAGAGGCGGGGGTCGTGAAGTGAGACAGCTTCGCTTGCGGCGGTCGGAGCTCGCCACGCCGGCCAGCCAGGACCGCATGATCGAAAGCGCCGCACGCAGCGATGCCGATCTAGTGTTCCTCGATCTCGAAGACGCGGTGGCACCCGCGCAGAAGGAGTCCGCGCGCTCCAAGGCCATCGAGGCGCTGAAGGACCTTGACTGGGGAACGAAGACCCGGGCAGTGCGGATCAACGATGTCTCGACGCCGTGGGCGCATCAGGACGTAATCGATGTGGTACTTGGGGCGGATGACGCATTGGACGTGCTGATCGTCCCCAAGGTCCGCGCGCCCAGGGACGTCTGGTGGGTCGAGACGCTGCTGGGACAGCTCGAGGCACGCGTGGGGCGGGAGCGGCCGGTGGCACTCGAGGTGCTGATCGAGGAGGCGGAGGGACTCGCATCGGTCGAGGAGATCGCCCGCTCCAGCGCGCGTCTGGAGACGCTGATCATTGGGTTCGGCGACCTGTCGGCTTCGCTGGGGATGAAGGTCGGCGCATCGGCGGGCGAGGCCACCTACCCCGGCGACATTTGGCACCACGCCCGTGCCCGAGTACTGATGGCAGCGCGAGCAGCGGGAATCGAGGCGATCGATGGCCCGTTCCCAAACTTCCGAGCCCCGGATGCATACCGCGAGGAGTGCCGGCGGGCCAGCGCCCTCGGGTTCACCGGCAAGTGGGCCATCCACCCGAGCCAGCTTCCGATTGCCAACGAGGTCTTCTCGCCGACTGAGGAAGAGGTCGAGGGCGCCCGCCGGGTAATCGATGCGTACCGCGCCGCCGAAGAGTCAGGTGCCGGCGCCGCCGGTATGGGTGGATTGCTGATCGATGCAGCGGCGCTGCGCATCATGGAAGCCGTGATCGAGAAGGCCGAGCTGATCAAGCGGACCTCGTCGTCGAAGGCCTGACTCTGACCGAGCCAGTCGCGCCTGGGCGGAGCCCACTCGCACGGCCGGCGATGCAGTTACTGTTCACGCTGACGTGCTGGTTCTTGCTGTGTGTGGGAGCAGCTGGTGGCGCTGACTCCGGCCTTCCTCGTCGTCTGCAGCCTGCTCGTACTCGCGGGTGGGACCAAGGTCGTAAGGCCGGCTGAGACGCACAACGTGGCGGTCCGCCTACTTGGGATCTCGGAGGTCGCCGTCGGTGGTTGGGCAGCGCTCAGCCCGTCGGCGCTCACCGGTGCGTTGGTGGCGGCGGCTTACGCGGCGTTCTGCGGGTTTCTCTTGGTGAGGGGACGCGAGGCGGCGTCAGATTGCGGCTGCTTTGGTGGCGCACAAGCGTCTGCAGGCGCGTTGCACGTCGCTCTCAACTGTGCCGCGTGCCTGGTCGCAGCGCTGGCGGCGCTCCAACCGCCGCCCGGGATCCTCTGGGTCTTCGCTCGATCGCCCCTCGTCAGCGCGACGCTGATCGTGGGCACCGCCGGAGCCGCGTTCGCCGCGTATCTCTCCTACACGGTGGTCCCGGCCGCGTGGCGTGCTTATGGCCCGGGAGACAGCCGATGAGCGTCCGCCTGGCAGAGCTCGCAGGCTCTTTGCTCGAGCGACGGACCTCCCGCCGCGGCCTCCTCGCGCGCGCGGCGCTGGGCGCTTCCGCGATGGCCGCGGCTCCGGTGCGCTACCTGTTGGAGCCGATCGATGCATGGGCGGCAATCCAGCCTGGCGCCTGCGGTGGCGGCAGGTTGTGCGATGACGGCTACACCGCCTTCTGCTGCGAGATCAACCAGGGTAAGAACGTGTGCCCGGACCACACCTACGTCGCCGGGTGGTGGAAGTGCACCGCCTACCGCGGGCAGGGGCCTCTGCGAGAAGGAGGGGGTGCGCTACTACGTCGACTGCAACCGCATCCCCGGCCAATCGTTCGGTCCCTGCCGGTGCGCCAACCACAGCTGCGATGAGCGGCGGGTGAATTGCAACGTGTTCCGCTACGGCCAGTGCAACACCCAGGTGCCGGGAGTGACCGAGGTCAGCTGTCGCGTCGTCGTTTGCCAGCACCCCGCCGAGATAGATGGGTTCAACTGCAACGGGAGCCTGGCGGTGGACGACAACACCTGCACCCACGATCGGAACTGCCTGACTCCGCTCGTGACGCAACTTCCGGGCGGGGGAGGAGCGTGAGCCGGTGACCGCGCTGATCGCCTGCGAGACGGTGCTCTTGGTGCTGCTGGTGCTGCTCGTGGCCGGTCTGCTGCGCAGCCACGCGGAGATCCTCAGAAGGCTCGGACCCCCCGCAGTCGAGCCGGACATCGCCCCGACGATTCCCAGACCAGACGCCCGGGCCGGGGGGCGCCACGCGAAGGACATCGTGGGGCAGACGCTGGAACACGACGCGGTCAAGTTCTCGATGGGGGGAGGGGCCCAGGCCACGCTGCTCGCGTTCCTCTCGAGCGGCTGCTCGGTGTGCGAGGGGTTCTGGAACGACCTCCGCGCGAGCCGGCGTGCCGGGCGGCGAGATGCGGCTGCTGGCGCTGACCAAGGACCCAAGCGAGGAGAGTCCCTCTCGCCTGCGGCGCCTGGCGGGCGAGCACACTTCGGTTGTCATGTCCTCGTCGGCTTGGCGCGACTACGCCGTGCCGGCCGCGCCGTACTTCGTGTACATCGAAGGGGGAGAGGTGCTCGGCGAGGGGTCGGCAACTGGATGGACTCAGATCGAGTCGCTGCTACGAGACGCGATCGACGATCACAGACCGCGGCGCGGCGGCGAGGATCGGACCAGCGAGGTGGATCGGGTCCTCGCGACGGCCGGCATCGGGCCGGATCACCCCAGCCTGTACCCGGGCCGCGCGGGTGAGAGACCCGCTGACGCGGGCGACGGCGGGCGGGGACGGCGACGCTCATGACCACGCTGGTGGCCGTCGGCTGCGGCGCCGGCGCGATTGCAGCAGTGCGGTCCGCATGGTCTCCCTGAGGACAGTCGATGCTCGCGAGCATCACCCCGCTCGGTGAGCGGGCACGCGATCACCGATGGCCTCTCACCGCGGCGATCTACATCTTCGGCGCGGCGGTGGGCGGAGCCGCGGTCGGCACGGCGACGTCGGTGCTCGGGATGCTCATTCTCGGCTCGATGCCTTCTCAGGCGCGGCTCGCTCTGGTGGCTGCGGCGCTCACCGTCGGGTTGGCGTGGGAGCTTCTGAGGCGCGGATTGCCGGGGCCCCGCCGCCAGGTCGATGAGCGTTGGTTGGATCGGTACAGGAGATGGATCTACGCCGGCGGGTACGGCGTGCAGTTGGGCGCGGGCGTCTTCACGATCATCGTGAGCTCATCCGTGTATGTCATCTGGGTGGCCAGCTTTGCCTCAGGTCGGCCGACGGCGGGCGCGCTGATTGGAGCGGGAGCTGGAGCGATGCGAGGCGCGACCGTGCTCGCCGCGGCGCGAGTGGTCACGCCCGCTCGCCTGCTGGCATTCCACAAGCGCATGGCGGCAGGCGAGCAACCAACGCGCCGAGTCGCTCTGGCTGCGCAGGTCGGTCTGGCGCTGGTGACGATCGTGGCGGCTACTAGTTGAGGCTCGCCGCCCACGGCATCGAGGTTGACCTCCCGACCGGCTGGGACGGGCGCATCTACCGCCGGCAAGGTGCTCAGCCAACCCTCCACGCCGCCAACTTTCAGCTGCCTGACCGCGACGGGGACTTCGCCAGCGGAGCCACATCGCGGATGCCCTACGCGGGCATCGTCATGGTGCTCAAGGAGTACCAGCCTGGCCGCGGATTGATTCCAGGAGCCGGTCTGTTCGCCTCGCGGACGCGCGCCTCTACCACTGGAGCTCCGACATTTCCATCCGCGTGGCCTGCAGGTCGGACGCCCTGAGCAGGCGGGCTTTCAGCACTTCTTCACGGAGTCCGGAAGACCGTTCTGCCTCTACGCGGTCGTGAAGGGCCTCAACTCGCACCCCCACGCGGCCCGGCAGGCACGCGATCAGCTGGGGCACCTGAACGGCATCCTTGCGTCGGTCCGACTCAGGCCGGCGCGAGGGGCTGGAGCGCCGCACTGAGCTCCGTCCGCAAGGTCGGGCTGCTGGTTTGCCTGGCGGCGAGCATCCCGGCTCCCGCGGCGGCGCGACCGCCGGCGCCGCAGGACGCGCGCCTCGACGGAAGCTTCTCGATGCTCGGGACGATCACGTACGCGCGCAACGTCTACGGAGAGCGCCGCGGCCAGCACGTCGAGCGCAGCTGGGTCTTCAGCGCAGCGTGCCGCACCGCCGTCTGCGCACGGGTGAGGCTCGTGCGCGAGCGCTCTGGTCAGCGCGCCGAGGACGTGGTCTCGCTGCATCGCGTCGCAGTGGGCACCTACTCGGGAACGGGACGGTTCTGGGTTGCACTGAGGTGCGCGGGCCAGGTGGTCAGCCACGGAGGCCTTGCGCGGGAGAGGATCGTGGTCCGGATCCGCGGCGCGCGGACCGTGGGAACCACCCGGTTCGCCACCGCGCTGACCGCCAGCTACCAGAATCCCATCCGCATCAACCTCACTAGGTGTCCAGGCGGAATCGGGCAGGATGCGGCCTCATACACCGGCACCCGTGCCTCGCCACTGCCAGGTCCGCCAGTAGCGAGATTTGCGGCGGCTTCGGATCCGGCGAGTACGAGCGCCACGTTCACCGATCAGTCCCAGCCCGGCGGCGCAGGAGCGGCGATCGTCAAGTGGAATTGGAGCTTCGGCGATCCGTCCTCGCCCGATGACACCTCGACGCAGCGGAACCCGACCCACCACTTCGCGGGCCCCGGCACCTATACGGTGACGCTCACGGTCACCGACGGCTTTGGACAGACCGCAACCGCCTCCGAGCAGGTCACCGTGTGAAGCGCGCGGCGTCGATCCTCGCGGCGGCCGCGCTGGCCCTTGCGCTCTGGGGCGGCGGCGCGGGCGCCGCGGCGATCGCCCACGAAACACGCGTGCCTGGTCCCCGGTACCCACAAGACGCTCAACCAGCTGTGGGGGCCGAACATCCTCTCGGCCTTCGGATATCAGCGCAACCGCCAAGGCGACGTTGCGTTCGCCGTGCGAACCGACGGCCGCTTCTATGGGTACCGCCCAGACCACCAGGAATGGTCCGCGAGCGTCCTGAAGGCGATGCTGATGGTGGCGTATCTGGATCGTCCGTCGGTCGCGGGCCGGGCCTTGAATGACTCCGACCGGTCGCTCCTTTACCCGATGATCACGCGGTCCGACAACGGGGCCGCGGATCAGGTGGATCAGATCGTGGGAGACGACGCGCTGCGGGCGCTCGCCGCCCGCGTGGGGATGACCCATTTCGTGCCCACCCACCCGATCTGGGGCGAGTCCCTGATCACCCCCCGCGATCAGACCAAGTTCTTCCTGCATATCGAAAGTTTCGTGGCGCGAAGGCATCGGGGATATGCGCTGCACCTGCTGGCGAGCATCGTCCCGTCGCAGCGATGGGGGATCGGCGAGGTCGCTCCGAAGGGCTGGAAGCTCTACTTCAAGGGTGGCTGGGGCTCAGGCACCGGCTTGATCGACAACCAGGTAGCGCTGCTGACGCGGGGCTGCGCTCGCGTCTCGATCGCCGTCCTGACCATGCACGACGGCTCGCACGACTACGGCAAAGAGACTCTGAAGGTGATCTTTCGCAAGCTGCTGAAGGGCCTGCCGCTCGGCCGACACCGCCGCTATCGCTGAGCAGGATTCAGTTGATGGTCGTGATCGAGTCGCAGTGGGTGCGGGATCCCGACCGCTGACCCTCCTCCACCGCTCTGACGGCGCGCAGATGACGCCTCAGCGCATCCGGAGCCACCGATCCGGCCGGAAGTTCCACCACGAACGACGAGGTGCCGGAAAAGCTGTGGTTGGACCAGTCTGTCTCCACCCCGGGGAGGAACGTGAAGCAGGCGGCGCGCATGCCGGCGACGTTCGCATAGCGCCGCGGAAGGCCGCGGTCGGAGCCCGCCAGCTCCACCACGTCCCTCTGCTGGTGATACCAGATGCTTACGGCAGGACGGATCATCCGGACGAGGCGCATCGCTGCTCGAGTCTCGGGTTCTGACGCGGGACGTGGACCGGAGTAGAAGACCGGGTCGCTTATCGGCTGCCACCGATAGGGGAAATTTCGATTCAGATCGACGCCACGGGCGTTCTGCCGTGTATCCGCCGCGGTCCCGTCGGGGTTCATCTCGGGCACGAGCCAGAGCTGGACGCCGGGCGGCACGGACCCGGTTCGGAGCGCGGAGGTGATCGCCAACCCAGCGCACTCGTTGCCGTGGATGCAGCCCACGACCAGAATCTTCCGCGGCGCACGATCCCGCCCAAACGACCAGGCGACGATCGGCCTTCCCTGAGCCGACCTGCCGATCACCAGACGTCGAGCGGCGGCGAGGCTCGGTGCCAACCCTGACAAAGCCGCCGCCAGTACCCAGGCGAGCCCCGGCCATGGGCGGTGAATCACGGCAGCGTCGAGTTGCCGTTGACGGTCTGGGTCACGGTCGGACCCTGGAGCCGGGCGCTGTAATGAAACGAGGTGCCGGCGTCGTTGTCGAAGGTCACGGTGACGTTTCCGGTAGCGCCCTGCGTACCCTTGACAGCGCACTGGATCGAGGCGTGGGCTGCCGGCCGGCTCCCCGAGGGGCAGGTCACCGAGGAAATGCTGACGCTCGGAGTGGAGGTGGTCCCCGGAGTCGATGGAGTTTGGGGAACCGAGGGGGTCGGGCGACCGGCTGGGCTGCCGGCGCTGCTCAGAACAGCCTTCAGCTTGGCTTCCAGCAGGGCCAGCGTGAAGGTCATCTTTGACGTCGCGGTGGCCGGGATCTGCTTTGACCCCTGCTTTGAGCTGCTCCCACAACCGCTGATTGCAATCAGCGCCAGGCACGAGGTCACGGCCAGCCCAAGCGACCGCAGCCGCCGACGAGTCCGCATCACCGAGCCGACGCTACTCAACCGGAATCGCTTCCGTCAAGCGGTAGAGGTTGCGTAACTTGGCGCCGCAGCTGCCCCCGAAGCGGCCGCCGGCTCCCACTTCACGACGGTCCCGCCCCAGGTGAAACCGCCGCCGAAGCTAGCCATGAGCACGGTGTTGCCGGGCTTCAGCCGCCCTTCGGCTTCTGCCACAGCCAGCGCGATCGGCAGCGTTGCAGTGGAGGAGTTGGCGAACCTATCGACGTAGTCGACGACGCGCTCGGCGGGGAGTCCGAGCCGTTGCCCGACCGAGCGGATGATCCGCGAGTTTGCCTGGTGGTAGACGAACAGGTCCACCTCGCTGCGCGTGTGGCCGGAGGCGGCGATTGCCTCATCGGTCACCTCGGCGAGGCAGGACACGGCTGCGCGAAAGGTCTCCTGTCCCTGCATCGAGATCCGACCGCCGCGCTCAAGCCGGATCCAGGCGGCCCCGCGAGCATCCGAGCGCAGCAACACCGGACCGATCCGCCCCGGGCCGCTTGCAGCCGAGACGACCACCGCGCCGGCGCCATCGGCAAAGAGCGGAGCGGTGTCCCGGTCAGAGTAGTCCAGAAACCGGGACATGAAGTCCGCCCCCACCACAAGTGCGTGGGTCGCCCGGCCTGATTCGATCTGCCCGCACGCCATGGCCAGCGCGGCAAGCCATCCCGTGCAGGCCGACCCGACATCGAATGCGCCGGCATTCTCGGCGCCGATCAGCCCGGCGACGAGCGGTGCCGTGTTCGGGCAGATCTCATCCGCGGACGAGGTGCCCACCAGCACGAGGTCAAGTTCGGCGGCCGCCACCCCCGCCCGCGTCAGCGCCTCGGTCCCGGCCCGGGCCGCCAGGTCGCTGAGGCGCTCGCCGGGTGCCGCCCAGGGGCGCACGGATGTGCCGGTCCGCTTGGCTATCCATTCCTCGTCGACCCCCAGCGCCGGCGCGATCTCCGGGTTTGAGACCACTCGCTCCGGCACGGCCATGGCGACCGCACCGATCGAGGCTCCGCCGGGGTCCCCGCCGGGCGACACTAACGCCGGGATCTCAGCGGGGTGCCGAAGACGTAGTCCCAGAACGGCGCGCTCACGCCGTAGCCGCGCTCATGATCCTGGAAGTGGTGACGCATGTGGAGCTCACGGAGCTTGCGTCCTAAGGCGGTGCCCGGCGTGTGATGGTGGACGTGGTAGTGGAGCATGTCGTAGGCCAGGTAGCCCACCAGAAAACCCGGCGCCGAACGGGAGGAATGCGGGGCTGCCGAGCACGGCGTAGAAGGCGAGCACGAACAGGGCCGAGAGCGGCATGCTGACCGATGGCGGCATCACGAGGCGCATCGGATCGTTGGGGTGGTCGTGGTGGACGCCGTGGATGATCCAGTGCAGGCGAGCTCCGATGCCCTTCTCAGGCTCGAAGTGAAACACGAGTCGATGCAGCCAGTACTCAGTCAGCGTCCAGAAGACGTAGCCGGCGAGGATCCAGACCGGCGTCATCCAGCCCGCTCCGTGAACGGCGCCCTCGGCCAGCAGGAACCCGATCGCCGGGATGAAGATGACAGGCGGCACGGCCGGGTGGACCCGCGAGAGCTTGTCCAGCAGGTCGGAGTCGAACATGCGGGGTGAGGCCTTCAGCGCCTCGCTGCGGCTGAGGCCATCAAGCTCTTCGGCGTGGGGACTGGCCATCGCCTAAGGATACCTCCGGTCGGGCCGGCGGTAACACCGGCCGAGCGCGAGGTTTTGGCTATTCGGGCGCTTCGTCGGCCGGCGCCACGATCATCAGATGCGCTATCGAGACCGCGGCGAAGGGGAGACGGTGGCCCGGTGACCCGCCGTCAAGCGGCGTGACCTCGACGTCCGTCAGCGCCAGGAACGCGCGTTCCGGTGCGTTGAGGTAATCGCTCAGGCGGCTGCGGTACCCCTCCGGAGGCAGCCGCAGCGAACCGGTGATCCGGTGCCGCTCGGTCTCGGCGATGATCTTCGTGAGTCGTTGCTCCACGGCGCGCGACGATACCGGGCGTCGGGGACGCAATCCACAATGCATGGACGGATGGCTGAAAAACGGCTTCCGCCCGCGCGCTGGTGGGCCCTGCGCCGGGCTCAGAACCGAAAGCCCGCCACCTATCGCTGCCCTCTGTGCGGGAGGCACCTGCCCTCGATGAGCGAGCACATCCTGATGACGCCCGAGGGGAACTCCCGCGGCCGCCGCCACGCCCACACCGAGTGTGTGATGGCCGCACGGGCCCGCGGACGGCTGCCCACCCGCGAGGAATGGCTGGCCAACCAGCCGCGCCGCCCGAGCCTGATCCGGCGAATAATCGCGCGCCTGGGTGCGTCGGGCGGATAGGGTTCGGTCATGGCACGGGATCTGAAACTAGGGGTGAACGTCGGCTACTGGGCGGGAGGTCCGCCACCGGGGGCGGTCGACTCGCTGCTGGAGGCCGAGCGCCTGGGCTTTGACTCTGTATGGACCGCGGAGGCGTACGGCTCCGACGCGCTGGTGCCGCTGGCATGGTGGGGGGCGTCGACTGAACGGATCAGGCTTGGGACCGGCATAGTCCAGATTTCCGCCCGCACGCCGGCGGCCACCGCGATGGCCGCGATGACGCTCGACCATCTCTCGAACGGGCGGCTGATCCTGGGCCTCGGTGTGTCCGGACCCCAGGTGGTGGAGGGGTGGTATGGGCAATCGTTCGCCAAGCCGCTGGCGCGGATGCGCGAGTACATCGGGATCCTGCGCCAGATCTGGCGACGGGAGGGCCCGGTCACGAGCGACGGGCAGCATTACCCGCTGCCGCTGCCGGATGGCACCGGGCTCGGCAAGCCGCTCAAGGCCAGCATCCACCCGTTGCGCGAGGACATTCCGATCTTCCTGGCCGCCGAGGGCCCGAAGAACATCGCCATGGCGGCCGAGCTGTGCGACGGCTGGCTGGCCATCTTCTACTCGCCCAAGCACGAGGACCTCTACGCGGAGCCGCTTGCCGAGGGCTTTGCGCGGGATGGCGCCCGCCACACCGCCCAGGACTTCGAGGTGGCGGCGACCGTGCCTTTCATCGTGACCGACGATGTCGAGTCCGCAATGAACGCGATTCGCCCCATGTACGCCCTCTACTTCGGCGGGATGGGCGCCCGCAGCGCCAACTTCCACGCCAACGTGCCGATCCGGATGGGCTACGAGAGAGAGGTCAAGGAGATCCAGGACCTCTACCTGTCTGGCAAGAAGCAGGAGGCGGCCGCGGCGGTGCCGGCAAAGCTGATCGACGAGCTGGCGCTGATCGGTCCGGCCGACAAGATCCGCCACGATCTCGAGGCCTGGCGAGACTCCAGCGTCACGACGCTGCTGATCTCCGGCGATCCGCAGACGCTGAGGAGCGCTGCGGAGCTGGTGCTGGGATAGCGCAGCGCTAGCGCGGGTTACGTCGGAGCTGCTCCCGCTGCCTTGCCAGCTCGTGGGAGCGGCGGATCGCCTGTTCGGTCTCAGCCCTGGTTGCTTCGACCTCCCTCCGGGTGGCTTCAGCTCGGTGGCGTAGGTCCGCCGCAGTTGGGCTCTCGGTGCTCAGTTGAGCGCCTGCTGCGCCCAGTAGCACAAGGGGATCCTCGTTGCGCGCTCCGGCGGCCGCCGCTGCCCGTGCCAGGGCTGACTCGCGGATGTACTGCGACACGCTGACTCCCGCCAGTGCGGCCTCTGCTTCGAGCAATCGCCACAGATCCTCCCCAAACCGCAGCGTGGTGACCTTCATCGCCTTGCGTCCCTGCTTCATCAGCACGAAGATCGTACGAAACGTATGGCGTAATCGCAATACATACCGTAGGATTTCGTTGCGATGCTCGCGACTCAACCATGCGCGGTGCCGTTTCGCTCTCCGTGCGGCGCTGCGCGGGTACAAGCTGGGGGGCAGGACCGGGGAGGCCCTGGATCGCTCGCGCACCCGCATCGGGCGGTCCTGGGTCCTCTCGCGGAGCGGCGTTAGAGATTTTCGGGGGCGTGCATGCACGCCCCCGCGGGTCCGCGCATGCGCGGACCCGGGCCCGGCCGCATGCGGCCGGGCCTTCCCGGATTACGCGTCGTGGTACAGCGCAAACTCCCACGGATGAGGTCGCATCCTGATCGCGTCGACCTCTTCCTCGCGCTTGTAGCGGATGTACGCCTCGATCAGGCCAGGCGTGAACACGTCGCCCTCCAGCAGGTAGCCGTTGTCCGCCTCTAGGGCGTCGAGGCTCGCCTCCAGCGAGGAGGGAACCGTGGCGATGTTGGCCAGCCGCTCGGGCGAGAGCTCGTAGATGTCCTCGTCGAGCGACTCGCCGGGGTCGATCTGGCGCTTGATCCCGTCGAGGCCCGCCAGCATCAGGGCGCTGAAGGACAGGTAGGGATTCGCCGTCGGGTCGGGTGAGCGGAACTCCACTCGCTTGGTCTTGGGCGCCTCGTGGTAAACCGGGACGCGGACGCAGGCGGAGCGGTTTCGCGCCGAGTACACGAGGTTGACCGGAGCCTCATAACCCGGCACCAGGCGCCGGTAGGAGTTGGTGGTCGGCGCACAGAACGCCAGCAGCGACGGGGCGTGCGCCAGCAGCCCGCCGATGTAGTGCTTGGCCAGGTCGCTGAGGTGGGCGTATCCGTCCTGCCCGTACATGAGCGGCTCGCCGTCCTTCCAGAGTGACTGATGCACGTGCATGCCGGAGCCGTTCTCCTCGAAGATCGGCTTGGGCATGAACGTCGCGGTCTTGCCGGCGCGCGCGGCGGTGTTCTTGACCACGTACTTGTAGATCATCATCTGATCTGACATCCGCACCAGCGGCTGGAAGCGCATGTCTATCTCGCCCTGTCCGCCGGAGGACACCTCGTGGTGGTGGAACTCGCAGCGGATCCCCAGCGACTCCATCGTCAGCACCATCTCTGATCGCAGGTTTGCCAGCGAGTCCGAGGGCGGCACCGGGAAGTACCCCTCCTTCTGGCGGAGCTTGTACGCGAGGTTGGGGTTGGAGCCGGCGGGGGCGCCGGTGTTCCAAAAGCCTTCGGAGGAGTCGACCTCGTAGAACGCCCGGTGCTCTGACTGCTCGTAGGCGATGTGGTCGAACACGAAGAATTCGGCCTCCGGGCCGAAGTAGGCCACGTCGGCGATACCCGTCGACACGAGGTGCTGCTCAGCCTTTTGGGCGACGAACCGAGGGTCCCGGCCGTACGGCTCTCCGAGGACCGGATCCCCGATCCGGCAGATCAGCGACAGCGTGGTGCGATGGTAGTAGGGGTCGATGAACGCCGTCGTCGCGTCGGGCAGCAGCAGCATGTCGGACTCGTGGATCTCCTGAAACCCCCGGATCGAGGAGCCATCGAAGCCCAGCCCCGCCTCGAAGTCGTCGGCGTCGAGGTGCCCGAGAGGCAGCGTCATGTGCTGCCACGTTCCCGGCAGATCCACGAACTTGAGGTCGACCATCTCGACTCCGCGTTCGGTCGCGAACTCAAGTACCTCCTCGGCTGAGGTGGCGCCCGCCGCGGCGGCGGTCTGTGAGCTCTCTGTTGTTGAAGTCAAACTCTCGTTCCTCCTTGGACTCTGATTGCAGGCGCGAGCCTACCTGTGCACGCGCGGAGTGGGTGGTGCGGCTGCGCCCGTGACTCCGGTGCAGTCCGTGCGAGGCGCCGGCGAGGTGGCACAAGCACCTCGCCGGCACGCTCGCCGCTGGGCGTCACATCGTCGATGGAGCCGCCGGTACCGCCGCGGGTGCCGGTGCACCACCGGGGAACCCAAGCGACGGGACGTCGGACGGGTACACCTCGTGACCATGCTCGGCCACATCCCCGATCTCCATGTTCTCCGTCTTCATCCGCAACGGGATGAACACGCCGACCACCTTGAGCAGCACGAATGTGACCGCGCCGGTCCAGACGATCACGAACAGGGCCGCCAAGAATTGCCACTTGAGCAGCGTCCAGTGCCCGTGGACGAGGCCGGGCATGTTCGGCACGGCGGTGAGCGGAGCGCCGCTCGCGGACGTCGGCTTGGTGAATGAGACCGCCATATTCGGATCCGCGAACACCCCGGTCAATAGCCCCCCGGCCAACCCGGCGAATCCATGCGTGTACACCACTCCTAGGGTGTCGTCCACCCGGCGCAGCAGCGTGGTTCGGCTGAGGTAGTTCAGCGCGAAGTACACGATCGTCGACGCGATCACACCCATCGCCGCCGCTCCCCAGCCGTTGACGTAGCCAGCGGCTGGCGTAATCGCCACCAACCCGACGATCATGCCGTTCACGGTCCCGATCAGGGATGGCTTGCGGCCCGTCAGGTAGTCCCACGCGATCCAGACCAGGAGCGCAACCGCCGTACACAGGTTGGTGTTGAGCACGGCGCCGGACGCGGCCATGCTGGAGGCATACGGGTCGCCGCCGTTGAACCCGTTCCAACCCAGCCAAAGCAGCCCTGCCCCGACCGCGACCATCGCCACGTTGTTCGGTGCGTCGATCTCGCGGTCGCGTTGGAGTCGTGGACCAATCACCGCCGCAGCGACGAAGCCAGCCACTCCGGCCGAAAGGTGGATCACGTAGCCACCCGAGAAGTCGAGTGCGCCCTTGTGGGCGAAGTACCCGCCACCCCAGATGAGGAACGCGTCCACGCAGTACACGCAAGTGATCCACAGTGCGCAGAACGGAATCCAGGCCTTGAAGTTGACTCGCCCGAGCACCGATCCAAGCGCCAGGATCGGGGTGATCGCGGCGAATACGAACTGGAAGTAGACCAGCGACGATTTCGCGAATGTCATCGTCCCCACCAAGGGGATGAACGCCTGGTGCTGGAGCTCGGTGTGGCTGAGGACTGGGCCCGGTCTGCCCAGGAAGTTGCTGAAGAACCCCCCCGTGTAACAGGATGTCCCCGCCGCAGGGCTGGCGTTTGTAGCCGTTCCCAAACAGGTCGCCGCGCCCTTACCGTGCGAAAGGATCCCGCCGAGGGGGGTGCCGAAGCCCATCTTGAATCCCCAGAGCACCCAAACCACGAGCACGATCGAGAAGGTGACGAACGTCAGCATCATGCTGTTGATCGACCAGCGCTTCTGCATCACACCGCCGTAGAGGACCGCGAGGCCAGGCACGCTCATCAAGCCCACGAGCGTCGCGGCGGTGATCTGCCAGGCGGTGTCTCCTGAACTCAGCCAGCCAGGCGCTTCAACTGGGAACCCCATACATCTCCTTAGATCGCAGGTGTGCACGCTCAGTCTGCGAGCAAGCATCGGCCGCCGCCATGTACCGGGGTCCAGCAAACCTCGGTGGACTATGTACATACGGATAAACCGATGCCGCAAACTGCGCAGACGCGCCGAAGCGGTAGGGCAAACGTGCCGGGGCGCGGAGAGCCGCCCGGAACGGCCGTGGCCGTGTGACACGATCGGCGCATGACGCGCCTGGCGGCGGCCTACGAAGGGATGTTCAGCGCGGTGGCCGGGGCGGTGGTGCACGTCCATACACAGCCGCATCACCTTCATCCCCACGTCCATCATCACCGCTTCACTGGCTCCCCGGTGGGTTACGTGGGCTTGGCGGCAGCGGCCGCCGCAAGCTGGATCGGACTGCCCGGGCCGGGCGAGCCGCTGCTGATCGCCGCGGGGATCCTCGCCGCCAAGAACAAGCTCGACATCACCTCAGTCCTGCTGGTGGCCTGGGTGAGCGCCACCGGAGGGGGGATGGGTGGCTGGTTGCTAGGGCTGAGGTTCGGCCGGCGATTGCTGAGCGCCAAGGGCCCCTTGCACAAGTTCCGCCAGGCGGCCATGGCGCGCGGTGATGCTGTGTTCGGACGGTTTCCGGTTCTCGCCATCGTGCTCACGCCGTCCTGGATCGCCGGCATCCATGGCGTACGCTCGTCGCTCTACTTACCGGTCAACGCGCTTTCGGCACTTGCCTGGGCGGTGGGGATCGGCCTCGGCTCCTACTTCGTCGGCCCAGCGGTGCTCGACATCGTCGCGGACATGGGCTGGGCTGCCGGCAGCTTGCTGGTGCTGGTGGTCGTGGGGGTGGTGGTGGAAGAGGTGATACGTCGCCGCCGCTCGCTGACGCGCAGGGCGACAGCCCAGCCGCCTGACTAGCGCCGGTTAAGCAGTCCGGCCTGCCTGCACGCGGCAACCATCGCAGGCCCGGAGCCCACTCCACCCGGGACCACTGCTGAGCGACACGTGGCCCGCGCGCTCGCCCCGCACTGGTGGATCTGTTCGGCGCCCGTCGGCCCAGCGAACGTGACGTAGATACAACCGTGAGAGGACGTGGGGCCGGGGATCGCCAGTGCGATTACCAGCGTGACGGCGAGAGCCGCCACCGCCGCAAGCACGCCGGCCACCATCCACCGCTCGCGGCCGGAGACCCGCCGCCTTAGTCGGACCTCCTGAGCGTGCCCGGGTGGCAGGATCAGCACGGTTTCGCTACAGGCCGCTTGCGTCCCAGGAGATGTTCTTGAAGGGCGCGGCTGGACTTCCCACGTCGAGCTGGATCACGGAGCGGGGGGTCAGGGGGATCGCTCGCGGACTCTGGGTCCAGGGCTTGGCGTTGACGAACGCCGTCACCTGCCCGGAGCTGCCGGCCACCTGGCTCGAGCTCAACGGCTGGTGCCATTCGTCGAAGAAGTCGCCGAGCGTGTAGACCCGAGCGGTCGGCGATTCGATGTGGATCACCCCGTCAGCCGTGTGCGTATGCAGCCAGTAGTAACACTGCTGGGCCCCGTAGAAGGGCCCGGCTGGGGTCTCCTGGGCGACCGGGCCGAGCAGGCCGATTCCACCCGGCAGCTGACGCGGCTGGCCGTTCACATAAACCTGGAGATGGGCGTGGATGTGGTAGGCCAGCTGCTCGATCGGGGCGCACTGAACGCCGTCCACAGAGCCGCTCGGCAAGGTGGTGGAAGCCGGGGCCAGCGAGGTGCCCCGCTCGATCGGGATCCGCTCGGGTCCCAGCGTTCCGCCACCGGGCTGGGTCGGGCCGGTTGACGCGCTTGTGGTCGTGCCGGTCTTGCCGGCGCTCGACGAGCCGCTGGAGCCGCAGCCTGCCACGAGCATCGCGGCGGCCACTAGCACGACCGCAGTCCAGCGAAGGGAGATCGACCGGACGCCACAGCGAGCGGCCGGTGACCGGGTCAGTCTCGGCCTCCGCCGAAGAGCTGGAGCATGAACAGGAAGACGTTGAACACGTCGAGGAAGATGCTTGCGGCGATCGGAACGGCGCTGGCCCTGCCGGCGCGACGCAGCCGGTTGAAGTCGAAGATCGTGAAGGCGCCGAACACCACCAGGCCGAGAACGCCATAGATGATGTGGCCGTGAGGAATCGCCACGAAGATCCCCACGATCCCGAAGAGAATCAACCCGAGGAGGGCAAAGAACAGCCCCCGAGCCCACGAGCTGAGGTCACGCCTTGTGGCGTACCCGTACGAGCCCAGGGCCGCTATGAATGCCGCCGTCGCCCCGGCCGCTTGCCAGAGGGCAGATGGATTGGCCTTGGCGTAGACCGCCATGACCGGCCCGGTCGCCAGCCCCAAGCAGAGGCCCAGGCCGAACAGCAATCCGATTGCGAGCTGCTCGTGACCGCGCGAGGTGGCGAAGTGGAGCCCGAAGATGCAGGCGAACCCGGCGATGTAGAAAGCGATTCCGGCGCCGCCGGTGAGGTTGCGACCGATGTAGGCGCCCAGCGCCGTACACCCCACGGTCAGGGCGACAAGGCCCATGACGTGGCCAAACACCTCGCGCGTGCGGTCGCGGGTGATGACACCGCTGGGCGTTCCGTAGGCGAGGTCCCGGTATGTCGGCATTACGATCGCTCCTGTTCTGAGTGCGAGTCGGGCGGAGCTGACAAGGGTAGCCAACGCGCTCCACGCCTTGACCTCGTTGCCGCCGAGTCTGAGAATGCCGGGAGACACCCAGCGCGAGGAGAGATAGATGACGCCTTTCGACTACGTGATCGTTGGTGCAGGCTCGGCAGGCTGCGTGCTGGCGGCGCGCCTATCCGAGGATCCCGACGTGAAGGTGTGCCTGATCGAGGCGGGACCACCGGATACCGCCGACGAGATCCACCTGCCTCCGGGTCAGCTCGCGATCTCGACGAGCAAGTACGACTGGGCATTCATCTCCGACCCTGAGCCCGGGCTGGGCTACCGCCAGCGGATCCTCCCCCGCGGGCGCACGCTCGGGGGCTCCTCCTCCGTCAACGCGATGGTCTACATCCGCGGCAACCGGGCCGACTACGACGGCTGGGCCGCAATGGGCTTCGACGGCTGGGGCTGGGACGACGTGCTTCCGTACTTCATCAAGGCCGAGGACAACGAGCGGGGCGCCAGCGAGCTCCACGGCGTGGGAGGGCCCCTGCGCGTCAGTGAGGCGCGATCACAGCACGCGACCTGCGCGGCGTTCATCGACGCGGCGATCGAGGCCGGAATCCCTGCCAACGAGGACTTCAACGGCGCCGAGCAGGACGGGGCCGGCTGGTACCAGGTCACCCAGCGCGACGGAATGCGCTGCTCGGCCGCGGTCGCGTACCTACATCCCGTGATGGACCGGCCCAACCTGACCGTGGAGACCGATGCGCACGTCACCCGGCTGCTGTTGGAGGGCACCCGGGCGGTCGGCGTTGAGGTCGACCAGCTCGGAGCCTTGCGTGAGATCCACGCCGGCGATGTGATCCTCAGCGCGGGGAGCTATCAGAGCCCGCAGATCCTGCTGCTGAGCGGGGTCGGGCCGGCCGAGGACCTGGAGCTGAACAACATCCCTCAGGTGCACGAGCTGCCCGTGGGGCAAGGGCTTCAGGATCACATCTCCACCTGGATCACCTACACCACCGACCAGCCGTCGCTGCTCACGGTTGAGACCGAGGAGAACATGGCGCTGCTGGAGGCCGAGGCGCGGGGGCCGCTGACCTCGAACTTCGCCGAAGCCGGCGGGTTCATCCGCACT
Organism: uncultured Solirubrobacterales bacterium; assembly: GCA_963756965.1. Lineage (GTDB taxonomy): Bacteria > Actinomycetota > Thermoleophilia > Solirubrobacterales > Solirubrobacteraceae > Palsa-465. Next base: position 160,861 of record CAVWPT010000006.1, on the reverse strand, counting down.
CGCGACGGGCTGGAGGCCCCAGACATCCAGCTGCATGCGATCCCGATCCTGTTCCCGGAGGGTGGTGCCGGTGAGATCCTCGTCGACGGCTGGGCGCTGTCCGCCTGCCTCCTCCGCCCGACGGGCAGCGGGTTCGTGAAGATCCGCTCGCGGGTGCCCACGGCCAAGCCGCGGATACTGCACAACTACTTCACCACCCAGGAGGATCGTGAGGCGCTGATCGCCGGCGTGCGCAGGTGCTTCGAGATCTGCAAACAGCCGGCGCTCCAGGCGGTCAGCACGGCGCCCTACGGCGTTCCCGCCGGCGACGACGACGCCAGCATCATCGCCCACATCGAGCGCAACTCGACGACCCTCTATCACCCTGTCGGCAGCTGCGCGATGGGCCGGGTGGTCGACTCCGACCTCCGCGTCCTGGGGATGGAGGGCCTGCGCGTGGTTGACGCTTCGGTGATGCCGACCCTGGTGCGCGGCAACACCAACGCGCCGACGATCATGATCGCCGAGAAGGCGGCCGACCTGATCCGAGGGAAGACGCCCGCCCGCGAGGCGGCGACCGCCGAGACGGCCGCCGCGTAGCCCGCGCTCAGTGCCGGGCGCGCCAGCGCGCCATTCGCATGATCAGCTCCACGGGGTCGGCCGCGGGCGCGTCCGGATCAAGCTCCCGGTAGATCGCCGCCACGTTGACCGCGATCCGCTCGGGATCGCCCCAGTCGCCGAACTGATCCTGGATTTCGATGTCCTCGGCGGCGGTCTCGGCGTCCATCCCGGCGTCGAATCGCGCCTTGGCCTCATCGCGCACGTAGCGCAGATAGCGCTGGACATCGCGGACGCCGGAGGCATCGGTGACGGGGCCGTGGCCAGGAACGAGCACGCCGGCGCCAAGCTCGAGGATTCGCTCGCATGCGTTCAGCCAGTTCGACACCGGGCCGGCCCACATGATTGGCGTTCCCTCGATGAACAGCAGGTCGCCGGTGAAGACCACGCCAGCGTCGGGCACGTGAGCGATGGCATCGCCCGGGGTGTGCGCCGGCCCGAGCTCGATCAGGCTGACATCCCTGTCGCCCACCTTCACCTCATGCCGGTCGGTGAACGAGATCGATGGGAGACGGCCCTCGATCCCTGAGAACTCGAAGGGGCCGAATGCGTGCTGCACAAACGCGGCGAGGTCAGGCTCGAGCTCTGCGCCCACGAGAGCGTTGAGCGTGGCGGGGGGTAGCGCCCGCATCTCCTCAATTGCGTCGTTGGTGGCGATTATCGGGATGCCGTCGGGCAGGAGGTCATTGCCGTACCAGTGGTCCCCGTTGCCGTGTGTGTTCATCGCCTGCTGGATCGGGCTGGCCTCGGTCACTCGTCGCATGGTCTCGAGCATCTCCTGGGTCAGGGCCAGGTCGAACAGGGTGTCCACGAGCAGCGACGTGCCGGAGCCGGTGATCAGTCCCGCGTTGCTCCAGCCCCACGAGCCGTTCGGCTGCAGGTAGGCGAAGATCCCATCGCCGAGCTCATGCAGCCCCCGCTGGTAGGCGACCTTCATGGGGCCACTCTCGCATAGGATGCGCGCCGTGTCACCGAGTGGTCAGTCCGCGGCCGAGCTGTTCGACATCTCCGGCAAGCGCGCCCTGGTCACTGGCGGCTCACGTGGGATCGGGCGGATGATCGCGGGCGGCCTGCTTCGTGCCGGAGCCGAGGTGGTGATCTCCTCACGCAAGGTGGCGGACCTCGAGAAGACGGCGGGCGAGCTGAACTGCACGGCCATTCCCGCAGATCTCTCCACGCCGGACGGCGCTTCTGCGCTGGCGAAGGAGGTACGCGGACACTTCAACGAGCTCGACATCCTGGTCAACAACGCCGGCGTGACCTGGGGCGCGCCGCTGGAGGAGTTCCCGGCCTCGGGATGGGATCGGGTGATCCACACCAACCTCGAGGGGATCTTCCATCTGACGATCGGCCTTCTGCCGGCCCTGCGCGGGGCGGCCACCGCGGATGACCCGGCCCGCGTCATCAACATCGGATCGGTCGACGGAATCCGGGTACCGGTGATGGAGAACTACAGCTACAGCGCCAGCAAGGCTGCGGTGCACATGCTGACCCGGCACCTCGCCAAACGACTGGCCCCTGATCACATCACCGTCAACGCGATCGCGCCGGGGCCGTTCGAGAGCAAGATGACCGCGTTCATGATGGACAGCGATGAGGGAAGAGCGACCATCGAGCAGATGGTTCCGCTCGGCCGCATCGGCCGGCCGGACGACGCGGCCGGCCTGACGCTCTTCCTGACCTCCCGCGCGGGCTCCTATCTGACCGGGGCCGTGATCCCGCTGGACGGCGGGATGGTCGGCTGCGGCTAGTCGTCGGCTGCGGCTAGTAGTGGGCGAGGCAGGGGGGCTAGTCGTCGGCGAGGTAGGGGTGGACCATCTTGGCCGGATCGACGATCCGGTCAAAGTCAGCCTCGTCTACGAAGCCCAGCTCCACCGCGGCTGCCTTCAGCGTCACATCGTGGTCGAGCGCATGATGGGCGATCTGCGAGGCCTTGTCGTACCCGATCACCGGCGAGAGCGCCGTCACCAGCATCAGCGAACGGTCCAGGTACTCCTTGATCCTCTTGCGGTTGGGCTCCGTTCCTTCGACGAGGAAACGGCGGAAGTTTGTGACGCCGTCTGAGAGCAGCGTGACCGAGTGGACGACGTTGAAGACCAGCAGCGGTTTGTAGACGTTCATCTCCAGATAACCGCCGGCGCCGCCAAAGCCGACAGCGACGTCGTTGGCCATCACCTGAACCGCAATCATCGTCAGGGCCTCGGCCTGGGTGGGGTTGACCTTGCCGGGCATGATCGACGAGCCCGGCTCGTTGGCGGGGATCAGTAACTCGGCGAACCCGGCGCGGGGTCCGCACGAGAGCAGGCGGATGTCGTTGGCGATCTTGTACAGCGAGCCCGCCAGCGTGCGCAACGTGCCGGAGAGCTGGACCAGCCCGTCGTGCGCGCCCATGGCGGCGAACTTGTTAGGGGCTTCCACGAAAGGCAGCTCGGTGAGCCTGGCGATCTCCTCGACGGCGGCCTCCGCGAACCCCGGGGGCGCGTTTATCCCCGTGCCCACGGCCGTTCCCCCCAGCGCCAGCCGGTACACGCCCTGCTGCGCGGCGTCGAGGCGCTCGAGGGCCTCGTCAAGCATGCTTGCGTAGCCCGACCATTCCTGGCCCAGCGTGATCGGCGTCGCGTCCTGCATGTGGGTCCGGCCGACCTTCACCACGTCCTCCCACTCTTCGGCCTTGGCGTCGATCGCCTTTCTGAGGGCCTTCAGCGCGGGGATCAGTCTGGTGTGGACGGCGACCGCGGCGGCGACGTGCATCGCCGACGGGAACGTGTCGTTGGAGGATTGCGACATATTCACGTGGTCGTTTGGGTGCACCGGCGTCTTGCTTCCGAGATCGGTGCCCGCGAGCTGGCAGCAGCGATTCGAGATCACCTCGTTGACGTTCATGTTGAACTGGGTGCCGCTGCCGGTCATCCACACGTGAAGCGGAAACATGTCGTGGTGCTGACCCTCCAGGATCTCCTCGCAGGCCTCAACGATCAGCCGGTGCGGCTCATCCGTGAGGTGCCCCCCGGCGTGATTGGCGTCGGCGGCGGCCTTCTTGAGCACCGCGTATGCGGTGATCATCTCGCGCGGCATCAGGTCTGTGCCGATGCTGAAGTGCTCGAGCGAGCGCTGGGTCTGGGCTCCCCACAGCTTGTCGGCGGGGACCTCAACCTCTCCCAGGCTGTCGGATTCCTTGCGGACTTCGGTCATTCCCGGTTCATGGTTTTCGCTCCGGCCCCTGCGGCCCGTTCAAGGCTACCTGCGATGCTGCGAGTGGGACTGATGCTTAATCGCATCGTCTTATTGCCTCATCATGTGGCGGGCGCTTCGAGGCTGGGCGCGGGTTGCCGCCGGTGGGCGGTCGTGGGCGCCATACGCCTCACCTAGGCGGTTGTCTTTGGGTGCGCCGTCTCGCGCCCGGGGCGCGGGCGCCATACGCCTAACCCCGTGGCTGGGGCGGGGGTGTGTCGTATGGCGCCCGCGGCAGCGGCCGCCGTGCCGTAGCCGCCGCGGAGCCGCGGCGCCCCGGCCACGCCAGCCGCAGCGCGGTTCACGCTCAAGTCCACCGCCCGAGTCCGCTCGCCCAGGAATTCCCGCAGCGATCTCGAATCCCCGCCATCGTGGGAGTTCTCATAACGCAGATCGGTGGGCGGTTCCGGAACTGGCAGTGCCGGTGGCTCGGTCACGACTACGCCGAGGCGCACGCCGGCTGGGTCCGTTGCCGGCGCTGCGACGAGGTCTGGGACCGCTAGCGCGCCCCGCGCTGCGACTACCGCGCCCTGAAGATCGCGACCGTCGTCGTGTAAACGGAAGTGCCAGCGGCCTGCGCCTGGGCGGTGTCCTGCTGGGAGGGGTTGGGGGGCCCGAGCGGGACGTCCAGCCGGATGCGCCGATCCCGTCCCGCTCTGAGCACCACCGTCCGGTCCGCCACGCTGTCTCCTGAGATTCGAATCGCATAGCGACGGCCGGCCCGATAGACGGGCGGGGTGGCCACGGTGGCCGAGCCGCTCCCTGACAGGCTGAAGCCGCGTCGACTGGCCCCGGACAGCGTCGAAAATTCCCTTGCTGTGCGGTGCGTGGTGATTTGCCATCCGTACACCGAGTAGCGGTTGTCGGCGCTGGTGTAGGTGAACGGCGGTGGATTGGACGCGGAGTGCGCGAAGTTGAACATGATCTTGTCGATCGACCACTGCAGGTCACGGGCCCAGTAGGGCCAGGCGTGGGTGCCGTTTCCGTAGTCGTCGAAGTAGGCCGGAATGCCCAGCGCGTCCAGGCGCTTCTGGAAGTCGTTGTTGTCGCCCCAGACGGCACCTTCGATGGCCATCGCTGCCGGGTTCGCGCCGTTGTCAAGCGGTCCCGGTTGGCCGTTGCCCCAGTACATGTAGATCCGCGTCCAGCGCAGATTCTCGGCAAGCGTCGCCGGGTCATGGGCCGCCCAGTTGATTCCGTCGGTGTTCTGATCGCCGAAGAACGTGTCGGGCGGAACGTGGGTAAGGCCCACCTCGGTGGCGTTGATGATTGATTTCGCTCCCGCCCGCGCGTCCGGGTCGTAGTAGATGTCCGGGGCGCCCGAGTACCCGAGGGCTGTTCCAAACAGGTCGGGGTGCCGGGCCGCGTAGCTCAGCGAGCAAAACCCTCCCTGTGAAAGGCCGGCGATTGCGCGACCGTTGCGCTTCGTGATCGTGCGCAGATTCGAGTCGACCCAGGGGAGCAGCTGGTAGATGTGGAACGTCTCCCATCGTTCAGCCCCGTTGGGCCAGTCGGTGCACCAGCCTCCTCCGTCCCCGTTGAGGGTGATGTCGGGCATCACCGTGATCAGTGGCCGGTCTCCGATCGTCGCCTGCGCGTTTCCCAGATGCGTCCAATCCGAGGCATATCCGCTCGTTCCATCGAGCAGGTAGAAGACCGGGTAGCGCCGCTTTGGATGCGCCGCGTATCCAGGCGGAAGGAGGACGTAGACGTTGGCCGGCTCCGGCAACGCGGCTGTCTTCACCACCACCGCGTCGAGACGCGGGTTCAGCTGCTTGACCGACACCACCGTCAACCCGTCACCGCTCCGGAAGCTCACCGCGCTTGCGCCGGCTGGGCTGGCGAGCACGGCGGCGGCGATCACTACGAGGGCAAGGCGGCGCATCACATGAAAACAGTAGACCGCAGGACCGGCTTCCGCATTGCGTGCGATGCTACGGCGATGCACAGCTCAACCGTCGACATCAACACACCTAACGGCGTGGCCAACGCCTATCTTGCGCGCCCGGACGACGATGCGCGTCCCGGTGTGCTTTTCCTGATGGATGCTTTTGGACTGCGGCCGACGATCGAGGAGATGGTCGATCGGATCGCGGCGGATGGCTACGTGGTCCTGGCACCGAATCTCTTCTACCGTGCCGGCCCCTCGCCAGTACCGCCGATGCCTGACCTTGCGGACGAGGAGCAGCGCGCGAGCTTCTTTCAGTCGCTGCGCCCGCTGATGGAGGAGCTGACCCCCGATCACGTCGCAGCCGACGGCGGCGCGTATCTCGATTACCTGGATCAAGTAGGAGCTGCGGCCCCGGTCGCAATCACGGGCTATTGCATGGGCGCGCGAGTTGGGTGGCAGATCGCCACCTCCCACCCAGAGCGCGTCGCAGCACTAGCGGGCTTTCACGCCGGGCGCCTCGTGACCGATGATCCCACCAGCGCGCATCGCTCGGCCGCGGAGTTGAAGGCAGAGGTGTACTTCGGCTTCGCCGACCAGGACCAGAGCATGACCGCCGAGCAGATCGCCACGCTGGAGCGGGCACTGGACGAAGCCGGCGTGCGCTACCGCTCCGAGGTCTACGAGGGCGCCCAGCATGGCTACACGATGGCCGACACCGCCGCCTTTGACGAGCCCTCGCGTGAGCGCCACTTCAGCGAGCTACGCGCGTTGCTCGAGCGAACGCTGGGCGTGGCCGCGCCTTCCTAGGTCATGTTCAGCAGTGGGGCTGGGTCGCGCCAGGCGTAGCGCAGCTTCGCCGGCGATCCGTTGAGCCGGCTGGCCACGCCTCCAGGCGGCGAGACGAGCGCGCGCTCGATGCGCTTGGCGCCGAGGGACTCGTAGAAGGCTTGCGCGGCGTTGTTCTGTTCGAGCACCCATAGGTGAAGACCGGTGCCGCGGCTCACCACCGCGCGGGCGGTCAATGCCAGCAGACATGACCCAACGCCCTGACGCTGGTACTCGAACGCCACATGCAAGTTGTCGAGCAAAGCGCCCCACCTGGGGTGATCGTCGAGAGCCGTATGCGCGAACCCAATCACCTCACCGTCAGCTTCGCCGACGACCGTGTGACATCCGCTGCCGGCCCCTCGGAGGCGCTGACCCCAAACCGCCACGCGATCGACGAGCACGTCACCGTCAAGAAAGGCGTCGGAATATGCTCCCCGGTAATGCCGGCGCCAGCTGTCCGCATGGAGCGCGGCGATGGCGCTGGCGTCCGAGGAGCTGGCGCGCCGGAACCGCAGCGTGTTGGGAAGTGTCACTCGGCGATCCTCGCATGGCCAGCCCGCAACCCGAGCCGGCTCGATCGGTGGGCCACTTCCACAGCTCCCCGAGCCTTCGCGCCTAGAGAGCGCCGACAGATGAAGTTCGATCGCGGCGGCGGTCTATAGGGCATGGCTCCTTTGCACAAGCGGTTCACCGCGGTCCTCCAGAAGAGCCCCAGCAAGGGTGGCTGGACCTATGTCGTCATGCGCGACTCGGTCGAGTACTTCGGCACCAGAGGCCTCGTGAAGGTGCGCGGCACGGTCGATGGTCACCCATTCCGCAGCTCATTCATGGCCCTGGGCGACGGTACCCACAAGCTTCCGATCAAGGCGGACGTTCGCGAAGCCATCGGGAAACAAGCCGGCGACTCTGTGAACGTCGAGCTGCTCGAGCGAGTCCGGTAGGAGCCTCCGGCTGAGTGCCCGTCGGCACCTCAGCCCGCGGCTGCCTCACCCGAGCAGCTCGGAGTCGTGCTCCCTGAAGATCGCCGCGTAGTCGCTGGCCCCCGGCTGGTGGAGGGCGTCCACAAGCGCACGGATCCTGGGGGTCATTACCAGCAGATAGCGGACCTGCTGCCCCTTCTGGGCGTTGCCGTACGCGTGAGGTGTCCCTTTCGGCGCCAGGACCGCGCTCCCGGCGGCCGCCTCAAATGTCTCTTCCTCGAACCGGAATCGCAGTGCCCCCTCCAGCACGTACCACGCCTCGTCATCCGCGTGATGTACGTGCATGGGTGCAATCCATTCGAAATCCGAGTCGCCCGCGTCAGCCCACTCGGCGATCACAAAGTCACTGCCGATCCCGCCGAGCTCGCCGCCGGCCAGTGACGGTATGAACACATCCGGCCTCATTGCCGGAAACACTATTCACGAAAGCTGCCGGTGTTTCAGCTGAGTGCGCCGTGCGCTTGCGGTCAGCTACATGGCGAACGCGAACATTCGCGCTGCTGCGATCCGTGCATAGGCGGCTTGCTCCATGAATTGCTCCCAGGTGGGGCCGTACCGAGGCTCGTATATGTCGAGCAGCGTCTGCCTGAAGCCGCGCTGCTCCGCCTCGGCCAAGTCGATCGGGATCGCCCGGCCGTGGACGGTCACCGCCAGGTGCTCGCCCGGAACATGGCTGGCGCTCACCTGCGGTCGCTGTGCGATGTGACGGAACCGGAGCGAGTCAGGCGCTGAGCCAAAGTGGAAACTGCCGCGATAGAAGATTCCGTCGACCGGCCCAACGATCGGTCTCCCATCAGCCGTCACGGTCGCCAGCGCCAGCAGGCACATACCCTGAAGTCGCTCCGCGACTGCACGCGCGCTGAGCCGCCGCTCCACCGTGTGGATGCCCCGGAGATGGCGCCCTGCCCGGGCGTAGCTCGAGTCAAGGAGGGCCTGGAGATCCGTCAGATCGGCCTCGGATTCGTGCATCCGCACAGCAAATCACCGTCTGCTTCCATCCTCTGATCTGCGCGTCGATTGAGCGGTAGCGGAAAGGCGCCTCGTGTCTGCACGTCTTCGTTGGTCATTGGTCTTTCTGGTGGTGTTCGCCGCCGTCCTGATGGCCTCAGCTTCGGCGGTGGCCGCCTCTTCGCCGAGCGCGTCGCTGGCCACCGGCCGTGGGATCACGGAGCTGATGGGAGCCGGCGATGGAAGCGCAGTTGCCTGGGACAGCCGCACCGGCCTGTGGGGCGGGAAGACGGCGCCACACTGGTGGCAGTCGGGCTTGGCTGTCCTCACGCTCACGCGGTATGCACAACGCACGCATGACTCGAGCCCGGCCATCCAGCACGTGTTGCTGCGCACCTACCAGCTGAACGTTGTCAGGGGCGGGCCCAATCAGGCCTCGAACTTCACCGACCGCTTCATGGACGACACCGGGTGGTGGGGTCTGGCCTGGCTCGCTGCTTCCCAGTACGAGCTTCAGACCCGTCACGACCGGACGGACGCCGCCAGGTTCCTGGCGGTCGCGGAGTCCGATGCCTCGTACATCGCGCGTCAGGCCAGGCCGTGCGGCGGCGTCCCGTGGGGCATCGGATACGGGCCGGACACGATCACGGACGCGGAGTTCGTCGTCCTGACGGGAGGGCTCTCGCGATACCGGCAAGCGACGGGCCCCTTGCATGACTTCGAGCGCGCCTCGACCTGGCTGGCCGACGCGCGCAGTGCGTGGACCTGGCTCCAAGGCAGCGGTCTGATCGACCTGGGCGCGGGGCAGGTGGTGGCGGACAGCATGAGCCCAACCTCGTGCCAGCTCCGGGGCGGATCGGTCACCTATACACAGGGCGAGGTCGCCGAAGCTCTGCTTCAGCTGGGACAGGCGTTCCACGACTCCTCGTACTACGGTCGCGCCGCGGGTTTCTTGCGATACACCACCGACCCCGCCAGCGGGTATGTGCTGGGCGGCGTGCTCCAGGATCACTGCGAAGCGCAGTCGCCGAACTGCAGCGCCTTGCCCACCCGCCTCGACGTGACCGCATTCAAAGGCATCCTGGCGCAAGCCTTCGACGATTGGTCCCGGGTCACCAAACGCGGCGACTTCGCCCCCTTCCTGCGGGCGCAGAGCGCCGCCATCCTCAAGCGCGACATCTGGCACGCGACCGCTCAGGCGCCAGGTTGCCGGTCGCCACACACCTGTCAGTTCGGGTTCTCGTGGGCTCGGGCGCTTCCGTCGATGCTCGTGACAGTCGGGACGCAGGCGAGCGCCCTCGACGCCCTCACGGCGGTCTTGCCGTAAGCCGCTTGCGGCTAGCGCCCGCTCGCAAATGACGCGGGCTCACCGCCGGCGTCGCTGCCTGCCCTCCGTAGCGCCGGCAACAGCTCCCGCTCGGCGAACGCGAAGAACCCTTCCTGATCCTCTCCGATCTGATGGAAGTACAGGTGGTCGAAGCCGGCGTCCAGGTACTGGCGTACCGAATCGAGGTACTGCTCGAGCTCTGGACCGCAGGGGATTGAGCCGCACACGTCGTCCTCGCGGACAGTCTCGGCTGCCTGAGCAAAGTGCGCCGGCGTCGGGAGCTCCTGGGAGAGCTCACCGCCGAGGCCTGCGTTTGACCACTGTTCGAGCGCCGTTCGGCGAGCCTCGCGCTCGTCCTCCGACCAGCACACATGAAGCTGCGCCACTTTGGGCTTGCCGTGGCCGCCAGCACTTTCGAACTGCTCGACAAGCTCGGGCTGAGGCGCCAGACCGATGAACCCGTCGCCGATCCGTCCGGCCAGCTCGACCGCCTTGGGCCCGGAGCCGGCGACCAGGATCGGCGGCGTCTCGTCGGGAAGCGTGTATAGACGGGCGTTCTCGACCGTGTAGTGGGGACCGTGATGCTCCACCTGGTCCCCGGAGAACAGGCGCCGGATGACAGCCACGGCCTCCTCGAGCATCTCACGTCGCACCGAGGTGGGCGGCCAGCGATCGCCAAGAACGTGCTCGTTGAGGTTCTCACCCGTACCCACGCCGAGCCAGAATCGCCCGGGCAGCAGCGTCGCGGTCGTTGCCGCCGCGTGGGCGACGATCGCAGGATGGATGCGAATCGTCGGGCACGTCACGCCCGTCAGGAGCAGCAGCCGCTCGGTCTGCTGCGCAACGGCTCCAAGCACGCTCCACACGAACGGCGAGTTCCCCTGCGCATCAAGCCACGGGTGGTAGTGGTCGGAGATCCCAGCGAACTCAAACCCCACTTCCTCCGCTCGGACTGACTGCTCAACCAGCGCACGTGCCGAGTGCTCTTCCGAGGACAGGGTGTAGCCGAACCGAGCCACTCCGAAGCTGCTACCCGCTCCCGTCATGGAGGACACCTGCCCGAGAGGCGGCTGCCTCTTCGAGGACGGTCGCAAATTCGGCTATTACGCTGTCCCAGGAGAACCGTTCACACACCGCATCCCGCGCCGCCTCACCCCGCCGAGCCCGTTCAGCGGGCGCGCCCACGACCTCGACCAATGCACCGGCGAGCGCCTCCTCGTCATCGGGCTCGAACAGCCAACCGGTGCGGCCATCTTCGACGATCGTCTTCGGGCCCAGCGCCCGCGGGGCGACGACCGGCAAGCCGCACGCCATTCCTTCGACCATCACCTGGCCGAACTGCTCGCGCTCGCCCGCCATCACCACTGCGTCGGCTGAGCAGAACAGTTCTGGAAGGTCCTCATGTTCATACCATCCGGCGAGGAATACGTCTCGAACTCCCAGGCGAGCCGCGATTTCCGCCGGATGCTCTCCTTCCCATTCGCCTGGATGTCCGCCAACCACCACCAGCCCCGATGGCGCTTCGAAACGCTGCTTTGCCTGGGCGAAGGCTGAGATCAGACGATCGAGCCTTTTGACGGCGGTGAACCGACCCACGTAGACCAGCACCGCGCCGGCGGAGAGCCTGGCAACCTCTTCCTCGGTGTAGCGAGCGCTTCCGGCCGGGCGTTCCGGTAACCAGCCCCGCGCCTCCTCCACGAGGATCCGCCGCCACACCACAGCCCGGTCGACCTCTCGCGGGACAAAAGCTTCCGTGTCGACGCCGTTTGGCAGGGGGATGATGCGCTCTTCCGGCACGTCGAGCAGCCGCTGTGCGCGGACGACCCCGGCTGGGGCAACGATCAGGCGAGCACAGCGTTGCGCCCATTGCCGCATACGTGCCGCCCAGCGCTGGGCATGATGCCAGCCTGCCGGCGCACCTGCCCCGATCCGCTCCAGCATCAGCAGCTCGGTGCCGTGAAGCTGACCCACCACCGGGACGCCTGGCGCGACGCGGCCAGCGGCCTCATTGATCGGCGTCAGGTGATGAAGGTGCAGAACGTCGGCCTCTGCTGCCGAGACCGCCTCCAACGCGCGTGACCATGCCCGCAGCTGACGCTCGTAGTCCAGATCGTCGAGCGACGCGAACACGCGGTCCGGAGCGCCGGGCCGATCCTCATAGGATGGATGCAGCGGCGCGGTAGGAGGCGGACCCTCGTAGGAGATGGGCTCCGGGGTTTCCAGCGCGCGGTCGAACTCCACGGGGTCAACTTTCCCGTAGAAGGCACGTGCATCTGCGGAGGGTCCGAGGTCGCTGCGTGACCCGGCGAGAAGCGTTACGGGCCAGCCTCGCGCACGCAGTCCTCGCGTAAGCCCTCGGGCCGTGTGAGCCGATCCACCGCGTGGGCAAAAGAGGATCGCTGAGATGACTCGAGGGCGCACCGAGGCTCTCGATTATTGCGGCGAAACCCAGCACATCCGCCGCTGGAGTACGCCGCGTCTAGAGAGGGTCGAAGACGATGGCGGTGACGATCGGCCGCCCGCCCAGCAGATCGGCGCCATGTTCCTCGCGTGGCCTGTTCCGGAGGCGCCCGGAGTGGACGAGCGATGCCGACCCGCCGCCGTCGAGGTTCAGCGCTTCCGTAGCGCCCAGGTCGATCAGCGCACCCGCAAGCTCGGGTAGCGTCATGCCGGCATCTCTCGAGGTCCGACCGTCGCACGCGACGGCAAGCATGCGGTCGTCGGCGAGAGCAATTGCCGCGCGGGGGTAGCGGCCACATGTGATGTCCGAGTCGAACTGATGCGCACCGGCAGAAAAGCCCTCGGGGTCCTCGCCATCCGCTACGACGGGGCGCCCATCCCGAACGAGCAGCGGTCCGGCCTGGAGGAGGTCCCCTCCCGGGTTAGCCCGGAGTTGGTCACGGCGGTCGATCCGCACCGCTCCGTCAAGGATGTGGACGCACGCCCGGACGTCTGCCCACGGTGAATCGAACGGGATTGCGCCGCGGTCCTCGCCGCCCGTCCACACCTCCCCAAGTGGCGCGTATTCCGGACGAGCAAAGAATCCACCGACTAAAGCGTGGCGGACCTGCTGCTCTGAGCACCACTGAACTAGCTGGACGGGACCGTCGAGCACGACCACGCGCGGTTTGAACGAATCGCGCTGATAGGTGGCGGTGTGCAGCGTGGTTGTGGCGCCATCCGCCAGCCGCACGCGCAGGCGCGCAATCCGGGAGCTACGTCCCGGAAGCAGACCGGCCCGCAGGCCGCGCATCGAAAGTGAGCTTGTACCCATCGTCCCAAGTGCTCCATCCGGCCGGGAGGCCGAATTGGACGTTTACACGGCTCCGCCGAAAAGGTTGCTAAGCAGTTGTGAAAGTTGGGCCCGAAGGTTTTCGGCCCGCACCCACTAACCCCTGCATCCGCGGCCTACGGCTGGGCCCAGCGCTCGTGGAAGCGGCCGGATCCCGTGAGGTGCCCTCCGCGGTTAGCGCTACCGTCACCCGCAAATGGGATGGAGCGCGACCACGGGGCCGGATGATGAAGCTGAGGCGATCCAGATGCTCGTGCATGAGCCGATCGGAAAGGTCGGATACCCGCGGCGTCCATACTGGCCCCACCACGCCGAGATGGCGCGAACCGCGGTCAGTGCTCTCGCCGGGCTCCACCGCGAGCTGGATCACATTGATCGGACGCAGGACGACATCCGGGTGGTTTCGGATGAGCACGCCGCTCGGGCATACGAGCTAGGCACCAGCATGGTCACCAACGTTGAGCGCGCGGTCAGTCATCTCGCGCACGAGATGGCGTCCAAGGCCGGCGCAGAGGCGTCAATAGGATCCGCCCGTCCGCTTGACGAGCTCTGCACGGCCGCAGCAGCGGTGGGAATCGACTGCCGTGTCGACGCGCCTGGCTACCACGCCGTCGGCGAAATGGTGGCCGTTCGCCACGCAATCGACCACCCGAACGACCTGAACGTCTATCGCGCGGGAGATGCCGACTGGGATCAAGTCCCCCTTGCCTGGATCCTGTCCGATCGCAGCACGAAAGCCTTTCGCGCGTATGCCCAATGGTTTGAGCTGATCGTCGCCGACTGGAAGGTGTGGCTGGCAGTGCAGGCCAGCGAATCGCGGCGCTAACCGCCGCGCCCGCGTCCCTCTCCGCCGCCCGTCGCGCTCGCCCGTTCGGCTCGGCCGGCCCGGCCGCTTCGTCGGGGCCGGTGCAGGCATACAGCCCAGATGCCAGTGGACCCGGCATCGCCGCGTTATTGGAGGTGTGGAGTCGGATTTCGAGGCAGGGTCGGTGAGCGCGCGCGGCCGTCGAAGCATCAGGCTTCTGGTTGCGTGCCTGGCGACCGTCATTGCGATCCTCTGGATAGGCGGCGCCGAGGCTCGTGCGAACCGGCTTATCACTATCACGATCCCCGACCGGGCCGGAGAGATCCCGGGTAAGTGGCTCAGCTATCCGGGGCCGCCACGGGCGAACGTGCTCCTTCCCGATGGTTTCAACCCGCGCAAGCGCTACCCGCTCCTCGTACTGCTCAACGGACTGAACACCAACTACGCCTGGTTCGCGCAATCCGGGCTGACCGCAGCATTCAATGGCCTTGCGGCGATCGTGGTCATGCCCGAAGGGGGCAGTGGCTGGTACGCCGACTGGTGGAACGACGGACAGCGGGGCGGTCCCGCGTGGGAGAGCTATGAGCTAAACGAAGTGATCCCCGCGATCCTGGCCCGATACCAGATCCTGCCGCAGCGTCGCTACCACACGCTTGCCGGTATCTCGATGGGAGGGCTGGGCGCCGCATACCTCGGCGGCCGGCTGCCGGGATTCTTCGGCTCGGTGGCCACGCTCTCCGGGTTCGTGGATCCGCAGTACTTTGCCCAGATCACCCATCCGGCGATGGGACTCACCTCGGAGGCTCCGCTCCAGGGGGACTACGACCTGAATCCCGTCGAAGGGCCCCCGCACGGCTTCTACGCCGACGGCCACAACCCGACAGGGCTGGTCACGAACCTGGAGCAGACGCGCGTATTCGAAAGCACCGGGACCGGCGTTCCCAGCAGCGCCGACCTGGCCGACCCCACGAGCGGAGGCGCCCAGGCAATTCCTGACTATGTGCTGGAGCGTCTGGTGATCTACTCGATGAGCCAGCGCTATCACAGCGCCCTGGCGGCCGCCGGCGTCGACGTCACCTACCAGGTGCACCCGGGCGGCCACCTCATTCCGGACTTCATGGAGGAGCTCAAGGCGATGCTCGCGTGGGGCCTGTTCAAGCCAGTGGCGACGCACCCCAGAGCATGGGTCAACGAAACGGTCGCCACGAGTGGCCAGCTGTGGGACATCGCCTACCGCTTTGACCAACCGCCCAACCAAGTTGTGCAGTTCCGACGATCCGGGAAGTCGGCTGTCAATCAGCGCGGCGGGGTCCGCCGTCACCGTAACCACGAGCCGAGGCTGCCTGATCCATACCGAGACGCCCGGGACGGTCGACGTGTCGAACCGCAGCTGCCGGGCAACGACGCATACGGGTCACCCCGCACGTGCTTCCGACCGGGGCGGCTACGCGGCGGTGGGCAGGAGCACGACCTTCCCAACGTTCTTGGGGTCGCTCAGGCGGCGGTGAGCATCGGGTCGCCCGCCTAAGCGGGCGACCAGGAGCAGTCGAGCCAGCGTCAGCCGAAACATCAGCCAGCTAGCCGTCCAGCTAAGGCGCGCCGGTCGTCAACGCGCTTCGGAGCGCTCTCCCGTTTGGGAGGTGATCGTTTCGAGGGCCTGAAGCGACTCCGCGAGCCAGCGTCGGAAGTACCGCTTTCCCGCCACCTGGTCAAAAACGCGTGTGCCGAGCGTCCGCGGGTCAAGGCCAAATTCGGCGTCGATGAAGGTCCCGCCCTCCGCGGCGGTCATAAGCCATCGCGTATACGTGCCGGTGTTGAGGCAGCGCACTCGGAGCTCGTGGCAATCATCGAGTCGCTCGACCGACACGTCTGTTTCGATCACACCCATGGGCGATTTGTAGACCTGGCGATAAACGCAGCCCTCCTCAAGGCCCTCGCAATGCACGTCAATAACCCGTGGCCACCACTGCGCATGACGATTCGGATCCCCCACCAGCTCCCAAATCCTCTCGGGCGGCGCGTTGATCCACGCCTGCTGACGGCACAAAGACATGGCGTGAGTCTCCCACCGCCATCGAGCTGGCGCAATTCGCGCACGGCCCTGGCGGGAGCGACGGGTCGAGACCGTCTCAGCTCGAGTAGTGATCAGCCGAGGTCAACGACCAAGGGAGCCGAGGCCATGGGCGCGGCTGGGTTCGAACCAGCGACCTCTCGCGTGTGAAGCGAGCGCTCTCCCACTGAGCTACGCGCCCGGGACAGCGAGTCTAGAACCAAGACGGTTGCGCGCCCGAGGGGCGCGCCGTCTCAGCGCGACGGCCACGTCCTCAGAACAGGTATCACCCAGCCTCCGGGCCTACACAAAAAGTTGGAGTCATGTAACGCTGGAAACCAGGGCGATGTGACACTGAAGGAAGCTGCACCATTTCGCGAATGCCTTCCGCACGGTCCCTGCGATCGCCAGATCCATAGTTTTTCGCACCCGGAGCTGAGCTCGGCCACGACTGGGCGCCTCGTGTAGAGTTCCAACCTGCGCGAGGATGCGCGAGGGGACCAGAAAGGGGCTGTCGTAAAGTTGCCAAACGGAAGACTACGTTGGCTTCGCGGACTGCGCCAGCGTGTGACGCTGGGAGGGATCGTGGTCTGCCTACTGGCAGCACTGTCAGCGGCTGCCGCCTATGGCGTGGTCAGCGCTCGCCGGACTTCGTTGGCGGTCGGCGTCATCACCCGTGGCCACCATGAGGCGGGTCCCTCGGCGACGGCCCCCCTTGGATTCGATCCCATCGGTGCGACGGGCATCGAATCTGCAAGTGCCGACCTGCTCCGCATTGGAACGCAGGTCTTCAACATCCCGGGGACGCCCGAGCAACCCCTCGACACGGCGACTATCGCGAGGTCACCCCATTCGGAGCAGCCTTCGCCGGTGCCGAGGATCGTGCGCGCACCTCTCCCGCGCCTGCATTTGAGTCATGGGCCGGTTCCACGACTCGAAATCGCTGGACAGGCTCCAATGCAGGCCGGAGTCGGACCAAGTCTGCCGCAGCCCGGGCTCCTCGGCCACGGTCGGTCGGCCCAGCCGCTTGTTCGCCGCACCAGCCTGCCGCGGCTTCTGCTGGGAGACGGGCAGTTGCCGCGCCTGCTTATGCGGCGCGGTAGGTCGCCGCGAGTGCTCAGCGCCCCGTCAACGCACCGACGGCGTGCACGGCGCGGTCTGCCAGTGCGACTGCGTGCCGGACACACGGCGCCGCCGCGGCTGCTCCTGGGACACGGCAAGCCTCGATTGCAGATGGGACACGGTCGGTCGCCGCGCATCCAAGCCGGACCGGTCACTGTACGACCTCGCATCAGACATGGCCGGCCTCCAGGGACGCACGCGGGGCGTGGCCTTCCAGCCGCACTGAAGCACGCACACGCAGTCGCGCACAGCACCTCTGGTGTGAGTCCTTTTACTTATCCGTCTGATGGGCAGCAGGGTGTGGATACGACTAAGCCGTTTACTTGGAATTTGGTCGGTGGTGCGCAGGCTTATCGGGTGACGGTTGGGACGTCGGCGGGGGGAACGGATGTCGCTGATTCGGGTTCGTTGCCGGCAACCCAGTCGTCTTTTTCTGCGTTGCTTATGGCGGTTGATCAGACGGTGTTTGCGCGGTTGTATGTGGAGATTGGTGGGCAGTGGCAGTATCAGCAGATTAGTTTTGCTGCGGCGTGGGGGGGTAGTTCGTTGACGTATCCGACGTCGGGTCAGATTCCGTTCTCGAAGTCGGCGCAGGGCTATGATGTGACTCAGCCTTTTGCGTGGACTGCGACGGCGGGTGCGCAGGCTTATTGGGTGGCGATCGGGAGTTGGCAGGGGAGTGCGGATGTTGTGTCGTCTGGGCAGTTGCCGGCGAGTCAGACGTCTTGGTATCTCCCGATTTCGTTGGCGCCGGGGGGTACGTATTACGCGCGGCTGTTTACCGAGGTCGGTGGTCAGTGGCAGTTCCAGGACATTGTGTTTACTACGGGGAACTCGGTGGTGTTCACGTATCCGACTTCGGGTCAGCAGAATGTTGATCTGACCAAGCCGTTTAAGTGGACGGCTACTGGGACAGCGCAGGCTTATTGGGTGACGATCGGGAGTACGTTGGGGGCGAGGGATCTCGCGAGCTCGGGGGCGCTGCCGGCTAGTCAGTCCTCTTGGCAGGTCCCGGCCTCGTTGCCGACGGCTCAGACGCTGTATGCCCGGATTTGGACCGAGGTTGGTGGCCAGTGGCAGTATCAGGACAGTCCTTTTACGGTGGGGTCGACCTCGACCTCGACGTCGGGTACCGGGGGTGTAACTCCCAGCTCGTTGACGTATCCGACTTCGGGTCAGCAGAATGTCGATCCGACTAAGCCGTTCACGTGGAACGCGACCACGGGCGCGCAGGGTTATGAGGTCACGATCGGGACTAGTCAGGGCGCCGCGGATGTCGTCGATTCGGGCAGCTTGCCCGCGTCCCAGACCTCGTGGCTGGTTCCCACTCCGTTGCCGACCGGCAAGACGCTCTATGCCCGGCTGTCTACCGAGATCTCGGGCCAGTGGCAATACCAGGACATCAGTTTCACGGCTGCGGCTAACTCGGTTGCGTTCACTTACCCGACCGCGGGGCAGCAGAATGTTGATACGACCAAGCCGTTCAGCTGGAGCGGGGCTAGCGCGGCGCAGGGCTATCGAGTGACGATCGGCACCAGTCAGGGCGCCGCGGATGTCGTCGATTCGGGCAGCTTGCCCGCGTCCCAGACCTCGTGGCTGGTCCCGATCCAGCTACCGACCGGCAAGACGCTCTACGCCCGGCTGTACACCGAGATCTCGGGCCAATGGCAATACCAGGACATCAGCTTCACCGCCGCCTCTAGCTCTACCTCTACCTCTACTTCTACCTCTACCGGCTCTGGTCCTTTTACTTATCCGTCTGATGGGCAGCAGGGTGTGGATACGACTAAGCCGTTTACTTGGAATTTGGTCGGTGGTGCGCAGGCTTATCGGGTGACGGTTGGGACGTCGGCGGGGGGAACGGATGTCGCTGATTCGGGTTCGTTGCCGGCAACCCAGTCGTCTTTTTCTGCGTTGCTTATGGCGGTTGATCAGACGGTGTTTGCGCGGTTGTATGTGGAGATTGGTGGGCAGTGGCAGTATCAGCAGATTAGTTTTGCTGCGGCGTGGGGTGGTAGTTCGTTGACGTATCCGACGTCGGGTCAGATTCCGTTCTCGAAGTCGGCGCAGGGCTATGATGTGACTCAGCCTTTTGCGTGGACTGCGACGGCGGGTGCGCAGGCTTATTGGGTGGCGATCGGGAGTTGGCAGGGGAGTGCGGATGTTGTGTCGTCTGGGCAGTTGCCGGCGAGTCAGACGTCTTGGTATCTCCCGATTTCGTTGGCGCCGGGGGGTACGTATTACGCGCGGCTGTTTACCGAGGTCGGTGGTCAGTGGCAGTTCCAGGACATTGTGTTTACTACGGGGAACTCGGTGGTGTTCACGTATCCGACTTCGGGTCAGCAGAATGTTGATCTGACCAAGCCGTTTAAGTGGACGGCTACTGGGACAGCGCAGGCTTATTGGGTGACGATCGGGAGTACGTTGGGGGCGAGGGATCTCGCGAGCTCGGGGGCGCTGCCGGCCAGTCAGTCCTCTTGGCAGGTCCCGGCCTCGTTGCCGACGGCTCAGACGCTGTATGCCCGGATTTGGACCGAGGTTGGTGGCCAGTGGCAGTATCAGGACAGTCCTTTTACGGTGGGGTCGACCTCGACCTCGACGTCGGGTACCGGGGGTGTAACTCCCAGCTCGTTGACGTATCCGACTTCGGGTCAGCAGAATGTCGATCCGACTAAGCCGTTCACGTGGAACGCGACCACGGGCGCGCAGGGTTATGAGGTCACGATCGGGACTAGTCAGGGCGCCGCGGATGTCGTCGATTCGGGCAGCTTGCCCGCGTCCCAGACCTCGTGGCTGGTTCCCACTCCGTTGCCGACCGGCAAGACGCTCTATGCCCGGCTGTCTACCGAGATCTCGGGCCAGTGGCAATACCAGGACATCAGTTTCACGGCTGCGGCTAACTCGGTTGCGTTCACTTACCCGACCGCGGGGCAGCAGAATGTTGATACGACCAAGCCGTTCAGCTGGAGCGGGGCTAGCGCGGCGCAGGGCTATCGAGTGACGATCGGCACCAGTCAGGGCGCCGCGGATGTCGTCGATTCGGGCAGCTTGCCCGCGTCCCAGACCTCGTGGCTGGTCCCGATCCAGCTACCGACCGGCAAGACGCTCTACGCCCGGCTGTACACCGAGATCTCGGGCCAATGGCAATACCAGGACATCAGCTTCACCGCCGCCTCTAGCTCTACCTCTACCTCTACTTCTACCTCTACCGGCTCTGGTCCTTTTACTTATCCGTCTGATGGGCAGCAGGGTGTGGATACGACTAAGCCGTTTACTTGGAATTTGGTCGGTGGTGCGCAGGCTTATCGGGTGACGGTTGGGACGTCGGCGGGGGGAACGGATGTCGCTGATTCGGGTTCGTTGCCGGCAACCCAGTCGTCTTTTTCTGCGTTGCTTATGGCGGTTGATCAGACGGTGTTTGCGCGGTTGTATGTGGAGATTGGTGGGCAGTGGCAGTATCAGCAGATTAGTTTTGCTGCGGCGTGGGGTGGTAGTTCGTTGACGTATCCGACGTCGGGTCAGATTCCGTTCTCGAAGTCGGCGCAGGGCTATGATGTGACTCAGCCTTTTGCGTGGACTGCGACGGCGGGTGCGCAGGCTTATTGGGTGGCGATCGGGAGTTGGCAGGGGAGTGCGGATGTTGTGTCGTCTGGGCAGTTGCCGGCGAGTCAGACGTCTTGGTATCTCCCGATTTCGTTGGCGCCGGGGGGTACGTATTACGCGCGGCTGTTTACCGAGGTCGGTGGTCAGTGGCAGTTCCAGGACATTGTGTTTACTACGGGGAACTCGGTGGTGTTCACGTATCCGACTTCGGGTCAGCAGAATGTTGATCTGACCAAGCCGTTTAAGTGGACGGCTACTGGGACAGCGCAGGCTTATTGGGTGACGATCGGGAGTACGTTGGGGGCGAGGGATCTCGCGAGCTCGGGGGCGCTGCCGGCTAGTCAGTCCTCTTGGCAGGTCCCGGCCTCGTTGCCGACGGCTCAGACGCTGTATGCCCGGATTTGGACCGAGGTTGGTGGCCAGTGGCAGTATCAGGACAGTCCTTTTACGGTGGGGTCGACCTCGACCTCGACGTCGGGTACCGGGGGTGTAACTCCCAGCTCGTTGACGTATCCGACTTCGGGTCAGCAGAATGTCGATCCGACTAAGCCGTTCACGTGGAACGCGACCACGGGCGCGCAGGGTTATGAGGTCACGATCGGGACTAGTCAGGGCGCCGCGGATGTCGTCGATTCGGGCAGCTTGCCCGCGTCCCAGACCTCGTGGCTGGTTCCCACTCCGTTGCCGACCGGCAAGACGCTCTATGCCCGGCTGTCTACCGAGATCTCGGGCCAGTGGCAATACCAGGACATCAGTTTCACGGCTGCGGCTAACTCGGTTGCGTTCACTTACCCGACCGCGGGGCAGCAGAATGTTGATACGACCAAGCCGTTCAGCTGGAGCGGGGCTAGCGCGGCGCAGGGCTATCGAGTGACGATCGGCACCAGTCAGGGCGCCGCGGATGTCGTCGATTCGGGCAGCTTGCCCGCGTCCCAGACCTCGTGGCTGGTCCCGATCCAGCTACCGACCGGCAAGACGCTCTACGCCCGGCTGTACACCGAGATCTCGGGCCAATGGCAATACCAGGACATCAGCTTCACCGCCGCCTCTAGCTCTACCTCTACCTCTACTTCTACCTCTACCGGCTCTGGTCCTTTTACTTATCCGTCTGATGGGCAGCAGGGTGTGGATACGACTAAGCCGTTTACTTGGAATTTGGTCGGTGGTGCGCAGGCTTATCGGGTGACGGTTGGGACGTCGGCGGGGGGAACGGATGTCGCTGATTCGGGTTCGTTGCCGGCAACCCAGTCGTCTTGGTTGATGGCCGTCTTGCCGCCGACTAGCATGACGCTGTACGCCCGGTTCTACTCCGAGATCTCGGGCCAATGGCAATATCAAGACATCAGCTTTACCGCCGCGTCTACTGGTGTCGCGTTCACCTACCCCACCGCCGGTGAGCAGAACGTCGATCCGACGCAGGCGTTCACGTGGACAACGACCTCGGCATCGCAAAATTATGACCTGACGATAGGAACCACCCCCGGCGGTGACGACGTGGTGAACACCGGCACACTGCCCGGATGGTCGGAATCTTTCTATGTAGTCCCCCAAGGGCTTCCTTCCGGCCAGACGCTGTACGCGCAAATCTCGGTGGAGCTCAACGGGCAGTGGTTCTACCAGCAGATCTCCTTTACCGCGGAACCGAACCCGATCGCGTTTACGTACCCGACAGCCGGGCAGCAGAATGTTGATACCACTCAGCCCTTCACCTGGAGCACAAACAGCTCGGCACAGGGTTACCATCTGACGATCGGCACCTCCCCTGGCGGGGTCGACCTGGCGGACTCAGGGACGCTGCCAGCGTCGCAAACCTCCTACGTCGTGCCGGTGCTGCCGACGGGCGAGACCCTCTACGCACGCCTCTATACCGTGCTGTACGACGACTACCCCCAGTATGAGGACGTCTCGTTCACCGTAGCGCCCAATCCTGTCGCGTTCACCTACCCGACCGCGGGTCAGCAGAGCGTCGACCCAGCGAAACCGTTTACCTGGAGCACCAGCCCGGCGGCGCAGGGCTATGAACTGATGATCGGCGCCAGTCCCGGCGCAGCCGATTTCGTTGACTCGGGCATGCTGCCACCAACTCAGTCGTCCTATGCCGTTCGGACCGGAGCCCTACCCGCCGGGCAGACGCTGTACGCCTCGCTGTATACGTTCTTGGACGGACAGCGCCAGTATCAGGGCATCACCTTCACCGCCCAGGCCACCCAAGGATCCCCTCCGCCATCGAATAGCGCCGTGATCCCCTTCGCCTCAACTAGCCCCTGGGTGACCCCGCTCCCAGCCAGCCCGTCGCTGGATCCCAACTCCGGTGCCATCGTGGCGAACCTAAACCAACAGCTTCACGACTACTACGGGCACGCTTCGCTCAATACGAGCAGCTATTCCGCTCCGATCTACACCGTGCCGGCCGATCAACCCAAGATCAACATGACGTGGAACAACTGCCAGAACCATCCGGGCGGCCTTGACCCAGGATTCGCAAAAGTGCTTCAGGGTGTACCGGTTCCCACGGGCGCGGTGCCGTCGGAGGGCACCGATGCTGACATCGTGATCTGGCAGCCGAGCACCGACACCGAGTGGGAGTTCTGGAAGATGGCCAAGGACGCCAGCACCGGAGCGTGGTCAGCCTGCTGGGGAGGCCGGACAGACAATGTCTCCCAGAGCTCCGGCTTCTTCCCTTATCCCTACGGCGTGAGCGCTTCGGGTGCGTCATTCCTAGCCGATTTGATCCGAATCAGCGAGCTGCAATCGGGTCAGATCAACCATGCCATCGACCTATCCGTGCCGAAGCCTCGTAGCACCTTCTCCTGGCCAGCAACCCGCACGGACGGAACAAACGGCAATCCCAACGACCCGGCCCAGGGCGAACGCTTCCGACTGGATCCCACCTTCGACACCTCGACGCTGCCACCCGGTGAGCGCATGATTGCCGTGGCGATGCAGAAATACGGGGTGATCGTTACCGACAGCTCCGCTCTCGTAACGGTCCAAGCCGAAGACCCGCGGCCCATTCCTGGCGGCCAGGTCGCCTATGACGGATTCTTCCCCGGCAACCAGGTCGAGCTTCCCGACATCCCATGGAACCGCCTCCAGGCCCTGGTCTGGAACTACGGCAAGCCGTCGAGTGGTTGACGATGGCGCGTTCGCGCTGGGCGCAGGGCCGCCGAGTCGCTGCAATCGCGGCTGGGTTCGAACCAGCGACCTCTCGCGTGTGAAGCGAGCGCTCTCCCACTGAGCTACGCGCCCTCGGAGTCCCGATTCTACGTGCCGATCCCGTGCGACCGAGTGAGCGCATCCAGTTGTCGTGCGATGCCGCGACTGCCAACCGCAAGTCCTAAAAGGGAACGGTTGCATCTGCCGAGGCGACGTGTAGGATGGCCCGCCGATATCGCTGCTGGGGCTGCCTCTACGAGCTGGCTCGCGGCGCCGGGTTGCGTCCAGGAAGGGGGTATCGGAGATGCGAGGGCTTAGAGACCGTAGCCGTGGCCGGCGGCCGTCGGTCGCTCGCAGGATCGCGGCCCGCGGCGAGAATCACGTGCTGACGTGTCGCCAGTCGCTTGCAGCTGCGATGGCTCTCGCCGTCATTGCGTCGGCGCTCGCCGCGAGTGCGGCCGACGCCTACCTTGTGCACGGTGCCAACGGTCGCCTCTACGGGATCATGCCCAAGGCAGGGACCCACCTACGGGGCCATGGCGCCGCGGTACCGCGGGTGGTCTACTACGGCGGCACGGTGATGCTCGGCACCAGCCTGCATCTGATCTTCTGGGGTCCCCCGAACCAGTTTGCCGCCACCTACGAAGCTTCGATCATTCAGTGGGCGCGGGACCTCGCGACCGACTCGGGCAAAACGACAAACGAATTCTCGGTTGCGTCTCTGTACTACAGGACGCATCCCAGGAAGCAGATCACCCGGAACGTGTCCTTCGTCGGCGCGGTAGCGGACACGCGACCGTACCCGGCGAATGGCTGCCTGAACCCGGCCAACCGCAGCGGGGTCTGTCTCAGTGATCCGCAGCTGCAGGCTGAGGTCCGGCGGGCGGTCGGCGCTCAGCACTGGCCGAAGGACCGGCCGAACGATCCGCGCAACCAATACCTGCTGTTCACGCCTAAGGGTGTCGACAGCTGTGATGACAGCCTGGACACCTCGTGCACGTTCAGCAGTAAGAACCAATACTGCGCCTATCACTCCAGCATGGCGGTAGGCGGAAAGACAATCGTGTACTCGGTATTGCCCGATCTCCCGAACTGTGCCTCCGGGCAAGCCCCGAGCGGCGTCGCCGGCGACGTTGACGCCGACGGCACCCTTGACAGCGCCATCCACGAGGTATTGGAGTCGGCCACAGATCCAGGTACCAAGGGGGGCAACGACTACGGCTGGGTGGACAGCTCCGACAACGAGGTAGGTGACGAGTGCAGCCCGTCAAGCGGTACCTCGTACGGCATTCCGCTCGGCGGGTCGCTTGATGCCAATAGCGCCTTCAACCAAGTGATCGGGGGTCACGACTACTACACGCAGGAAATCTGGGCGATCAAGACACCGTTCAGCGCAGCGCCCGGCTGCGTACAGCGGGTAGGGCCGAGCCCTGTTTTCACAGCTCCTGCCGCGACCGCGGGCCAGGCCGTGTCGTTCGACGGCAGCGGCTCCTATGACCTGACCGGGAGGATCACCACCTACGTGTGGGTCTACGGCGACGGGTCGCCTCCCGACAGCACGCAAGGGGCTCATGGCGTTCACGTTTACGCGCAGCCAGGCACGTATCAGGTCACGCTGGGCGTTGAGGATGGCTCCGGATTTGCGAACGCCATGGCGGAGACACAGACGGTGGTGGTGCAATGAGCGCCACCAGGAGCAAGGCCAGAGCGCTCACGGCGCTGGTTGTCCTTGCGTTCGCCCCATGGGTCATGTCGGCAACCTCGCAGGCGCGGTCGGCAGGCGGGGCTTACAGGGTCCGGCCCGTCTTTGCACTCGCTGCGCGGCACGGCTGGGTCGCTCTGCGACCGATGGCGGTAGGCGCGAGGTCCGGAAAGCATGCGCCAAACCCGGCGTTTGCCGGTTACCTGACCGCCCGCAGCGGTGTCACGACCGTGGTGGCGCGTTTCAAGGTTCCTGGCGTGGCCTGCACCCGACAGGAAGCTGCGATCAGTCCAGGCGCCTTCCTGCTTTCCGGCCCGAGTGACCGTGAGTCTCTCAACGCGGCGAACGTGATCGTCGGCTGTTTCCGCGGCACGGCGAGCGCGCAGGAGGCGATGGTCGTCAACGATGTCGAGTTCGACTTTGTGCGCGCGCTCTACCGGGGCGACGTGATGATTGCCAGGCTGACGGATGACCCGGGACACCAGACCGTGGTTCAGCTTCGAGACGTCACGCCCGGTCACAAGTTCGTAATCACCAAGAGCGGCCTGGGTGCCACGCCTGACGCCCAGCTGGTCGGAGACTGGGGAAGCGTCGATCAGCGTACCCAGGCTGAGCTTCCGCCACCCGACTTCGAACGCACCACGTTCCGTTCGATCCTGGTAGACGGGCACCCGCTCGGCTCAATCGCGCCGGTGGGCTACGACATGACCAGCTCGAGAAACGTTCTCCAGATTGCGACCAGCCCGCTGACCGGATCAGCGCGGGACAGCTTCACATGTACCCGGAAGTTCCCGCGGGGCTGAAGCCCCAGGAACCGGGCTCCGCAGCCAGCCTCTACAACCTCACCACGTTCGTCGCGGGATGCCCGCGAGTGACACCGCGCAGGTCGACGAAGAGAGTGGCGTGCTCGGCGAGGGCGCGGTGGTCGATCCCGGGGTGGGCGGTCACCAGCACCACGGCGTCGGCACCCGTGACCACCTCGTCGAGCGGGCGGTTCTCGAGGCCGAGCTCCGGCATCGAAGGGACGTACGGATCGTGATAGGACAGAACCGCACCCTGACCCGCCAGCACCTCCATGATCGTTAGTGCCGGTGATTCCCGCAGATCCCCGACACCGCCCTTGTAGCCGACGCCCAGGATTCCGATCTGAGAGCCACGAACCGGCTTGGAGATGTCGTTGAGCGCTTGCTCGATGCGCTGCACGCAGTGGTAGGGCATCTGCTGGTTGATCTTTCCCGCCAGCTCGATGAACTCGGTGGACATGTGAAATTCCCTAGCTCGCCAGGTCAGATAGAACGGATCAACGGGCAGGCAGTGACCGCCCATCCCAGGTCCTGGGTCAAAGCGCATGAAACCGTATGGCTTGGTGGCTGCGGCATCGACGACCTCCCAGACGTCGATTCCCATCCGGTCGGCCAGGATCGCCAGCTCGTTGACCAGCGCGATGTTGACCGAGCGGAAGATGTTCTCCAGCAGCTTGGTCATCTCCGCTGCCTCTGGGGTGGACACCGGGATCAGGTGGTCGCACACCCGGCTGTAGAGCTCGATGGCGCGGTCGCGGCAGCGCTCGGTCATGCCGCCGACGACCTTTGGCGTGGTCCGCAGCGTGTAGTCGGTGCGGCCAGGGTCGACGCGCTCGGGCGAGAACGCCACGTTCACGTCGTCGCCGACACGCAGCTCCGATTCCTGCTCCAGCAGCGGCACGAGCCGCTCACGTGTGGTGCCGGGATATGTCGTCGACTGCAGCACCACCAGCTGTCCTGCCTGCAGGACCTGACCGAGCCCGCGTCCGGCGCTCTCCAGGGGCGAGAGATCAGGCTCGCGGTTGGGCGTCAAAGGCGTGGGCACGCAGATGATCACCGCGTCCGTCCGAGCCAGAGGCTGATAGTGAGACGTCGCCTGGACCATCGACGTCACGGCGCTCAGGCGCTCGGATTCAATGTCCTCCACGTAGGACTCGCCGTCCTTGATCGCCGCGACCTTCCGCGGATCGATGTCCACCGCCACCACCTGCTCACCGGCCTCGGCGAAAGCCACGACCAGCGGGAGCCCAACGTACCCGAGCCCGATCACGCCTACGGACATTGTCGGGCAGGATAGCTCCCGGGTAGGAGCGAACAGGATCGTTGAAGCGACCGTGCACCCTCCGTCGAAGTCGGTCCCCCGGGCCGCGTCTCCCTCTCGTGGCTCCGGCTCGGCGTTCCCACTGCGCCTGGAGGTGACCGCTTAAGGCTGCTTCCTTCCGGACCTGACCTGGTTCACGGGCCTTCATCGCCGCGGGACCGAGCCATCAGCGCCATGATTGGGCCGCTGACCCAGGGCCTGCACCCCTCGAGAGGGAATTCAGCCCCGCTAAAGCGGATTGCGGGTTCAGGGCACCGCTGGTTCCCCGCCTAGCACGGTCGCCGCTGATCCTAGCGCCCCCCGCCGGGCGTGGTGATGCCTTGCTGGCGCTAGGCTCGGACCGCGTTGGCGATCGCAAAACGAGCTGTCCTCGGAGTGGCCTGCGGTATCGCAATCGCGGGCTGCGGCGCCAGCAGCAATCCCACCGTCGGAAGCGCCGACTTCGTCCCCTACTGCCAGAAGCAGGCCCAGAGCACCCCCGCGGGGCTCAGCACAGCCACGGTGTGCCGCTGCGTGCAGCAGAAACTCGAGGCGGCCGGCTACAGCGATAAACGGGTCAACGATCCGAGCATCAAAGCAGCCCCCAGCACCCTGATCGAGTCCTGTTTCAGCGGCGGATCTTCGAGCACTCCGAGCCCCGGCACACCGGCCACGCCGAGCACAACTACGACGTAGTCGAAGGGTCAAGCCCGGGGCGGGCGTCCGGAGTTCCCGCTACTAGACTCGCTCTCGATGTCCACAGGACCGTCGCTCTACCGCCGCCATCGCCCTCGCACGTTCGAAGATGTGGTGGGCCAGGAGCACGTCGTCCGCACGCTCCAGAACGCGGTCCAGCAGGGAAAGGTCCACCACGCCTACCTCTTTGTGGGCTCGCGGGGGACGGGCAAGACGAGCATGGCCAAGATCCTGGCGGCGTGCTTGAACTGCGAGCGGGGGCCGACGACCGAACCCTGTGGGAAGTGCGATTCGTGTGTCGCGATCGCAAATGCAACCTCGCTGGACGTGATCGAGATGGACGCCGCCTCGAACAACTCGGTGGACGACATCCGCGACCTGCGGGAGAGAGTGGCCTATGCCCCGGTGTCCGGTCGCCACAAGGTCTACATCCTCGACGAGGCCCACATGCTCTCACCGCAGGCCTGGAACGCCTTTCTCAAGACTCTGGAGGAGCCGCCTCCGCGGACGATTTTCGTGCTCGCCACCACGGAGGCGCAGAAGGTGCTGCCCACGGTGGTCGACCGCTGTCATCGCTTCGACTTCGCTCGTCCCTCGGCCGAGCAGGTGGCGGCGGTGCTCCAGCGCGTGGTCGTCGCCGATGGGATCGAGGTGGAGCCCGGGGCCCTGGCGCTGATCGCCCGTCATGCCACCGGCAGCTTCCGTGATGCCCTCGGCACGCTAGAGCAGCTCGTCACCTACACGTCATCCGGAAGGATCGCCTCCGGCGACGTACTGGCTGTGTTGGGTGTCACGGACTCGGAGCAGCTGTCTGAAGCCGTTGATGCCGTGGTCGCGCGGGATCCCGCTCGCGCGCTGCGTGTAGCCGGCGATCTCGCCCGTTCCGGTCGCGATCCCGGCCAGGTGCTGAGGGACCTGGAGGCTCATGCCAGAGAGCTGCTCGTCGTTCAGATCTTGGGCGAGGTGCCGGCCGAGCTACGTCTGTATCCCGAACGAGATCAGCGCCTCGAGGCCCAGGCCTCCGTGTTGACCCGGACCGATGCCGTCCGTCTACTCGATCTGATCGCCGCCGCCCTCGAAGCCACGGCGAACGGAGCTCAGGCCCGGATCCAACTCGAGCTGGTGCTGGCGAAGGCGGCGGCTCCCGACGTCGACCCATCGATTGCCGCGCTCGCCGCGCGAATCGACCGGCTGGAAGGCGGGACGGGGTCGGCAGCACCAACAGAGACCGCTCGTACTCAGCCTGAACCGCGCGAGGAGTCCGAACACGCAGCGGGCGCTCCCTCGGCGCAGAACGGCAGTCTCGATCTAGAGGTAGCCGCCCAATCCTGGCCCGCTGTCGTGGACCTGATTCGAGTCGAGAACGCAATGCTCGCCGCCCTGCTTGAGCAGGCGCGTCCGGTGGCGCTGGACGACCGTGAGCTGATCTTGGCGTTCCCGACCGGGGCCGCCTTCCTGAAGCGGAAGGCGGAGCAGGACGACCATCGCCGGGCGACGAGCGAGGCGTTGCGTACGGTCACCGGTCAGCGCCTCACCCTTCGATACGAGCTCCGTGAGCCGAGCGACACCGACGCACCCCAGTCCGAGCCAGGGCTCAGCGGAGAGGAGCTGGTTCAGCGCTTTCTTGACGAGTTCGACGCCGAGGAGATCCTCGAGGAGGAGAAGACCTGATGCCGCAGCAGCCGAACATGCAACAGTTGCTCAAACAGGCCCAGAAGATGCAGCAGGAGATGCTCGCGGCCCAGGAGTCGCTCAAGGACGAGGTCGTGGAGGCCTCTGCCGGAGGGGGCATGGTGACGGTTCGGGTGAGCGGCGACCTGCACATCAAGGCGATCACGATTGAGCCCGAAGCGGTGGATCCGGAGGACGTCGAGCTGCTCCAGGACATGGTGCTTGCGGCGACCAACGAAGCGCTGCGCTCAGCTCAGGAGCTGGCCTCCTCCAAGCTAGGGGGAATCGCCGGCGGGCTGGGCGGTCTCGGCTTGCCCGGCCTCTAGGCTCGAGCGATGTATGCCCCGCCGGTCCAGCGACTGATCACCGAGCTGTCAAAGCTTCCCGGGGTTGGCGGTAGAACGGCGCAGCGCCTGGCCTTTCATCTGCTACGAGCCAGCGAGGAGGACGCACTTGGTTTGGCGGAGGCAATCAGGGAGGTGAAGCAGCGGATCGGTCTGTGTGAGACGTGTTTCAACCTCTCCGAGGGTCCAACCTGCCGGATCTGCGCCGATGAGCGCCGTGACGCCGCACTCATCTGCGTCGTCGAGGAGCCCTCGGACGTCATCTCGATCGAGCGCACGCACGAGTTCTCAGGCCGTTACCACGTGCTGGGCGGCGCACTATCGCCGATCGACGGCATCGATCCCGAGGACCTGCGCATCGCCGAGCTCTACGGGCGGGTCGCCGACGGGACCGTACGGGAGGTGGTGATCGCCACCAATCCGACCACCACCGGTGAGGCCACGGCCCTGCATATCGCCGAGGGGTTGCGTGCAGACACGCCCTCGGTCACCGTCACTCGCCTGGCGAGCGGGCTGCCGGTGGGAGCCGACCTGGAGTACGCCGACGAGCTGACCCTGGGGCGTGCACTGGCGGGGCGGCGCGCCGTCTAGATGAGTCCGACGGTGGTGATGAAGTTCGGCGGCACGTCCGTCGCCGACGCCGAGCGGATCAAGCGCGCTGCCAGGCGCATCGTGGCGCAGCGCGAATCCGGCAGGCGGGTGGTGGCCGTGCTCTCGGCCCGCGGCCAGACAACCGACGAGCTGATTGCGATGGCGGAGGAGGTCTCGCCGTATCCCGATGCCCGCGAGATGGACATGCTGCTCTCCACGGGGGAGCGGATCTCATGCGCGCTCTGCGCGATGGCGATCAACGATCTCGGTCACCGGGCCATTTCGCTGACGGGCTCCCAGGCGGGGATCGTGACCGACACATCACATACCAAGGCACGGATCATCGACGTACGAGCGGACCGCATCCGCCAGGCCCTGGGCGATGACCTGATCGTGCTTGTGGCGGGCTTTCAGGGCGTATCCACGGCCGCCGATGTGACCACACTGGGTCGTGGGGGCTCGGACACGACTGCGGTCGCCGTGGCCGCGGCCATCGACGCCGAGGTGTGCGAGATCTACACCGACGTGTCCGGTGTGTTCAGCGCAGACCCCCGGATCGTGCCTGATGCTCGAAAGCTCCCGATCCTGAGCTTCGAGGAGATGTTGGAGATGGCTGCTTCCGGCGCCAAGGTCCTCCAGTTGCGCTCGGTGGAGTATGCGCGCACGCATGGAGTCCGTCTCCACGTGCGCTCGTCGTTCGAAGACGGCCCCGGTACCGTTGTGGTCGGAGAAGAAGAGACCATGGAGCACCCGCTGATCACCGCTGTGACCCACTCGACTGAAGAGGCTCGGATCACTTTGCTTGGGGTTCCCGACCGGCCTGGTGCCGCCGCCGCCATCTTCGGAGCGCTGGCCGACGCGGGCTGCAACGTCGACACGATCATCCAGAACGAGCCACTCGGTGACGGGCGAGATGCCGAGGTTTCGTTCACCATCCCCGCCGAGGACCTGCGCGCCGCCGAGCGGGCGCTGGAGCCGGTTCTCGGCGAATTGGGCATCGGGCGAGTGGACACCGACAGGGAGATCGGGAAGGTATCTATCGTGGGCGCGGGCATGCGTTCGCATCCGGGCGTGGCGGCAAAGGTTTTCTCCATCCTGGCCGAAAAAGAAATCAACATCGAGATGATCTCCACATCCCCGATCAAGATCTCCTGCGTGATCAGGGCAGATCACGTACCGGCGGCCGTGACGGCGTTGCACGGCGCATTCGGCCTGGGACCCGGCGGTGTCGAACCCGAGCGGGGCCCCCGATGAGAGTCGCAGTCGTCGGTGCCACAGGGTTGGTCGGCGGTCGCATGCTCTCACTGCTTCGCGAGCGCAATTTCGCCGCAGATGAGATCGTCCCCTTCGCCTCCGAACGATCCGCGGGGTCACAGCTAGACGGATCTGACGGTCCGAGCCCTCACCGAGGAATGGTCTGGACGGCTTCGATCTCGCGCTGTTCTCAGCCGGGGGAGGCGTTGCCCGCGAGTGGGCTCCCCGGTTTGTCGAGCGTGGAGCGATCGTGATCGATAACTCGTCGGCGTTTCGGCGTGAGCCCGATGTGCCCCTGGTGGTTGCCGAGGTGAATCCGCATGCTCTCCGCCAGCACCACGGCCTTATCGCCAATCCAAACTGCTCGACGATGGCGCTCGTTGTTGCGCTTGCCCCGATCCATCGCGCGGCGGGGATCGAGCGCCTGGTCGTGGCCACGTACCAGTCGGTGTCGGGGACGGGGAAGGCCGCTCTCGATGAGCTCGACAACCAGGCGCACGCCTCCCTGCACGGAATGGATATGCCCGCGCCGGAGTTGTATCCCGAACCGATCGCCTTCAATGTGATCGGCGCGGCGGGGTCGTTCGCGCCCGGCGATGACCACACCGATGAGGAGCGCAAGATGATGTTTGAGACGCGCAAGATCCTCGACGATGAGTCAATCGGGGTGGCGGTTACCTGCGTTCGCGTGCCGGTGCGGGTGGCCCACTCGCTGGCCGTAAATATCCAGACGGCCGAGCCGCTCAGCCCCCAGGAGGCGCACGACCTCCTCCTGGACGCTCCGGGCGTGGCGCTGGAGGACGTCCCCACCCCGCTCCGCGCCGAGGGACGCGACGAGGTATTCGTGGGGAGGGTGCGCCGTGACGATTCGCACCCGCGCGGGCTATCCATGTGGGTGGTCAGCGACAACCTGCGCAAGGGCGCTGCTACCAACGCGGTCCAGCTAGCCGAGCTAGTGGTCGGCCGGCCCGCGGCCAGCACCCCCACCGCGGCTTCCGCGCAAGGCTGACGCCCGCGTCCACCACTGCAGCTCGGCCTGAGCGCGTTTCAACCGGTGCGCAATGCGGTAAAAGAAATTGGGCGCTCCGGCGTTATCTGACTAGAAGATTTCCAGCGGGCGGCAAGGGTACGAGACAGAGCGAGGTGCGGGCCTCGCTCTCGTCTTTTAATGAGTCAAACCCTCCGATTCTCCTCGTTCGGCGGTGGAATCTGCTGCTTGAGGCGCTGGCGGGCCGCCTCGATCCGGTCGGGCATGACCTCGTGGTCTTGGCGCATCCACCAGGGAACGGCTCGATTTTTGGCCGAGCTCGCCTGGGCCCCCCTCCTGCCACCTCGGAACAGCCGGCGCAGCAGCCCCCGCACGGGTTCGTTATGCGCCTGCCACGACCGACGTCGACCAGTCGATGACGGACGTAGGTCGAACGACGTGCTTGCTCATCCCGAGCTCCTTGGGCGAGAGCCCCAGTGCCAGGCCGACCAGCTGTGGAAGGTGCAGCACGGGAAGTCCCAGCTCCCGTCCCACCACGCGCTCGGCCATCGGCTGCTGGAGATCCAAGTTCAGGTGGCATAGGGGGCACGGCACCACCAGGCAGTCGGCGTCGGCATCGAGCGCATCTCCGAGATGACGGCCCGCCTGGGCAAGCGAGGCGGTCTTGTTCATCGTGATGATCGGGAAGCCGCAGCACTTGTAGACGCCGGCGTAGTCGACCACCGTCCCGCCCAGCGCCTCAATCAGCTGGTGCATGTAGCGGTCGCGCGGGTGCTCCTCATCTATGCCGAGCCGGTTCACGGGCCGCACGATGTAGCAGCCGTAGAACGGCCCCACTCGCAGGTCGGTCAGCGGACGCTTGACACGGGATGCGAGTTCGTCCAGTCCAAAGTCCTCCACCAGAAGCCATAGGAAGTTCTTGTTCGTCAGCCCCTTCTCGTATCGAAGACCCTGCGCCTCCAGGTGGGAGTTCACCTCCTCGCGGTATTCGGTGTTGGCATCGAGGCGCTCCTGGCACTCCGACTGCGCCCCCTGACAGGTTGAGCAGATGTTCATCATCAGCTCTCCGTCCGTCTGCTGGGCCAGCGCGAACGTGCGGGCGTTCAGGGTGTCCGCAAGTTCCTGGTTGTGTTCGGCAATCACGCCCGCTCCGCAGCAGCTGGCCCTGTCGAGCTCGATCAGCTCGAGGTCCAGCAGCGGCGCGACCTTGGCCATCGATCCGTGCAGCTCAGGCGTGAACCCACGGCTCACGCATCCCGGCCAGTAAGCGACTCTCATGACTCCGTCTCCGGTACCGACTGCTCTGCGGGGGGTTCTCGATCGCCTGCGCCCGCGGCCTCAGGCTCGCCTTGGGCACCCTCAACGCCGGCGGTCTGCTTGGCAGGTTCGCTCGCCTCCTCCTTGGGGGCGGGTTCGCTCGCCTCCTCCTTGGCGGGTTCGCTCGCCTCCTCGGGGGCGGATTGGCCCGCCTCCTCGGGCTCGTCCTCGTAACCCGTCACGTACAGGTTGAGCTCTTGGCGCTGGTCGTGGCCCTCGACCTCTTCATATATCTGCTTGACCGCCTTGAGGTCGTTCTTTGGGATCTTGTGGCCGAGCAGGGCCAGCTTTGGGGTCATCTTCCCGCGGATCAGCCCCTTGATGATCGTGGGCAGCGACGAGAGGAGCTCCTGGCCCGCGGCGGGATGGAACTTGCCAAACCACGAATCCCCACCGTAGCTGCGGGCAAGCAGCTCGGACTCGTGGTTGAGTCCGTAGTCGCGGACCAAGGATGTGAAGGCCTGCTCGTGGCGGTGGCCGTTGTTGGGATCGACGATCTTCTCGTCGGAGCCGGCGATCCGGCGCAGCCGCATGATCTGGCTCATCGGGTCAACGCCCTTTGGGCAGGCATCGATGCAGTTGAAGCAGTGGGTGCAGTCGTAGATCCCGTGGGGGTCCGCGGCGAGGTCGTTGAGCCGCTCCGGCCGCTCTGCGTCACGTGGATCGCCGACGAACCGGTAGGCCTTGGCCAGGGCTGCGGGTCCGATGAAGAGGGGGTCGATCTCCATCGACAGACAGTCCGACACGCAAGCGCCGCATTGGATGCAGGCCATCGTCTGGGTGACGTCGACCATGTTCTCGTGAGGGACGATGTACTCGCGCTCAGGGATCGGCTCCTTGTTTATGAGCCAGGGGGTGACCCGCTCGATCTTCCTCCAGTGCACCTCGTCCATGTCCACGATCAGGTCCCGGATCACGGGCATGTTGCCCATCGGCTCTACCTCGATCACCTGTGGTCTCCTGGCCCTCGACGGGCGGGTTCCAACCGACCCCGTGCCCACGGGCAGCTGCCTCCTCCAGGTGCGTGTTGCATGCCAGTCCGGGCTTGCCATTCATCCGCACCCCGCAGGAGCCGCAGATGGCTTGCTGGCATGAGCAGCGGATGCCGATCGAGCCGTCGGTGTCGTCTTTGACCTTGAGGATTGCGTCAAGCACTGATTGCTTGGAGCCCATGTCCACTTTGTGCTCGTCCCAGTAGGCAGCCTGCCCTGACGTGGGGTCAAAGCGGCGAATCCGCAGTGTGTACTCAGGCATCAGCGTGGCTCCTCGGGAGCGGGCGGGTGGGCATCAGTA
Source organism: uncultured Solirubrobacterales bacterium (assembly GCA_963756965.1). Taxonomy (GTDB): domain Bacteria; phylum Actinomycetota; class Thermoleophilia; order Solirubrobacterales; family Solirubrobacteraceae; genus Palsa-465. Next base: position 125,072 of record CAVWPT010000006.1, on the reverse strand, counting down.
CGTCCTTTCCTCAGGCTGCCAGCGGGTGATTGTGACCGGCGAGTAGCTCACCTCTGGTCCCTCGGTGTTGAGCGAGATGTCGATGTGCTTGAGCCACTCATCATCATCGCGCTGCGGGAAATCGGTGCGGAACTGGGCGCCTCGTGACTCCTTGCGCTCGATCGATGCCATCACGATCGTCTCGGCGACATCGAGCATGTAGTCGAGCTCGATCGCCGCCACGACATCCTGGTTGAACACCGAGCCGCGGTCGTCGATCGCCGCCTTGCTCGCCTCATCCTTCAATCGGAGCACGATCTCCTGGGCCTTGGCCAGCCCTTCGGCGTCCCGGAACACAGCCACGTACTCGTTGAGTGTCTGGCCTAGCTCGTGCTTGATCGCGCCGATTCGCGGGCCCCCTGGTTCCCGGCGCATGATCTGCGAGATCCGGCGCTCGGTGTCCGAGAGCCGCGAGGACGGCGTGCTCTGCGGTGGCATGTGCCCCGCTCGGTCGGCCGCGTGCTCGCCCGACCGGCGGCCGAAGATCAGCGTGTCCAGCAGGCTGTTTGCTCCTAGCCGGTTGCCACCGTGGACCGAGACGCACGCCACCTCACCCGCTGCGTACAGGCCGGGAATGCTGGTCTCGCCCCAGATGTCGGTCTTGACCCCGCCCATGATGTAGTGCATACCCGGTCGGATGTGGATCGGCTCGCGGGTGATGTCGACCCCGGCAAAGTCCCGGCCGATATTCACGATTTCCCTCAGCGCCTCGAGCGTGCGCTTGCGTGGCACCTTGGTGATGTCGAGTGCGACGGTTCCATCCGGGAAGCCCCGGCCCTCATTGATCTCCGTCTGCTCAGCGCGTGATACCACGTCCCGCGAGGCCAGTTCGAGCTTGTTGGGAGCGTACGTCTCCATGAAGCGCTCGCCCTCGGCGTTGAACAGCTGGGCACCCTCGCCGCGGGCTCCCTCTGTGATGAGAAGCCCGTTACCCGCCAACGTCGTGGGGTGGTACTGGATCATCTCCATGTCCATCAGCTTGCCCCCCAGCCGGTAGGCAAGGGCGATGCCGTCTCCCGTCACGATCAGGCCGTTGGTGGTCGGCTCGTATGCCTGCCCAGCCCCGCCGGTGGCGAGGATCGTGGTCTTGGCATTGAAAACCTCCAGTGCGCCGTCGCGCATATCGCGACAGACCGCTCCCACGCAGCGTCCCTCGTCGTCCTGGAGCAGATCGGTCGTGAACCACTCCTCGTAGCGGTCCAGCCGCTCGTGGTGCTTCATCAGCTGCTCGTACAGGACGTGGAGGATGGCGTGGCCGGTGATGTCGGCCACGTAATAGGTGCGGGCCTGCGAGGCGCCGCCGAACGCCCGGGTGCCCAGATGCCCGGTCTCGTTGCGGTGGAAGGTGACCCCCAGATGCTCCAGGTACAGGATCTCGTCCGGCGCTTCGCGGCACATGATCTCGATCGCGTCCTGGTCGCCCAGGTAGTCCGAGCCCTTGACCGTGTCGAACGCATGTGATTCCCAGCTGTCCTCGGGATTGAGCGCCGCATTGATCCCACCCGCCGCCGCCACCGAATGGCTTCGGACCGGGTGAACCTTCGACACGATCGCCACCGACGCGCCCTTTTCCGCCGCCGCCAGGGCCGCCCGCTGTCCGGCCAGGCCGGCGCCGATGATCAGGACGTCGTGTGAGGGCACTAGCTCGTCCCCGCCGTGGAGTACGGCCGCACCGAGAGTGACTCCGGCCAGATGACGGGCGAGGACCCGGCGAGCCGCCGGCCGGGGGTGGCGCCGTCCGGGCTCGCGCGAGTGCGGATGTATCCGCGGTGAGGTTGGGTGTATCCGCGCTCGAGGCCACTTCTTTCGATTCTATTTAGGGGAGGTGGTGGGCGCGTGGCGGCGTTTGCGGCGACGCCGCACCCGTGCCGTGGCGGGCGCCACGCGCACCGTAGCGGCGAGTGGGCGCCCCACGACTCACCCCTCCGTGGTTATGGAGGTGCGTCGTCTCGCGCCCGGGGGCCGGGCGCCGCCCGCCTCACCCCCGCCACGCGGGCGGGGTGCGTCGTATGGCGCCCACGCCGTGCGGTGTCAAGACCGCGCCGCCCCGCGCGCTCCCGAGCCCTCGCCCCCGAAGCCCCCGCCAACCCCGCGCCGCTACGCCATCCGCCCGCCGAACGCCGACTGAAGCGCGCGGCGGACGCGGCCTGCGGTCACGACGCCGCGGAGCACGCCCTCCCGGTCGACTGCCATCACCGCGCCCAGCCGCCCGAAGGACTCCGAGGAGAGGACCTCGGTCAAGGGCCGTTGCTCGTCGATCTGCCAGCTTGAGTCCGGCTCGGCATCCAGCACCGCCGAGACGGTCAGCCAGCCCTCGCCGCCGTTGGCGGTGGCCTCCAGCCGCTCACGGCGGGCGATCCCCAGCAGGTGCTCGGTCTCATCGGTCACCGGAAACCATGGCCAGCCGTACCGGAGGAAGTACTCGTCGAGGGCCTGGCTCACGGCCAGTCCGGCTGGTATGGCCACCGGCTGGGGATCCATCACGTCCGAGACGGTTACGCCCTCTATCCGCTCGCTAACTGCGGTCTGGATCAGGGCACCGCGCGCCGACTGATAGAGGAGGAACGAGATGGCGATCAGCCACAGCCCCGTGAAGCTGTGGTACGACAGCAGCAGCCAGCCGCCCGCGCCCGCCAGCAGGATCGCGAAGCCCTGGCCGAGCTTGGCCGCGGCCCGGGTGCCGCGGACCTTGTCTCCGCTCATTCGCCAGACCGCCGCTCGCGTGATCCGCCCTCCGTCCAGCGGGAAGGCGGGGACCAGGTTGAAGGCCAGTAGCAGGACGTTCCAGAACAGCAGCCAGCTGAGCGAGAGGAGCACCGGGGTGATCGTCACATCGTGCCCGTCGAGGGTCGCCGCGTGCACGAGCCGGTGCGGCCCTACCAGCACCAGATCGAGGGCCAGGCACACCAGCACGAAGCCGAACGTGGCGAGCGGCCCTGCGGCCGCGATCTTGAACTCCTCGCCGGGGGTCGCAGCGTCGCGACCCATCTGCGTGAGGCCACCGAACAGGAACAGATCGATCCGCCTGACCTCGATGCCTTGGCGCCGGGCTGCCAGCGCATGCCCCAGCTCGTGGATGATCAGCGAGCCGAACAGCACGAGCACCGTGATCACGGTCGTCGCGTATGCCGTGCCGTCGGAGCTGTGCAGCGCCTGCCGGAAATAGCCGGACAGCCAGAAGATCATCAGGAACAAAATCAGGAACCAGGTTCGGTCAACGCCGATACGGATCCCGAACAGGTCAACCAGCTTGATCGACCCTGGCCGCCGCAACATGCTGCAATGGTCGCACACATGATCGACGCTCTCGCAGGGCTTCGCCAGCGGATGGCCGAGCTGGCGGACCTCCACAACGCCGCTCAGCTGCTCGAGTGGGACCAGCAAACGATGATGCCTCCGCGGGGTGCCCAGGCCCGCGCAGAAGCATTGGCCACGGTCCACCGGGTAGCCCACGAGACGTTCGTCGCGGCCGAGACCGGGTCGCTGATCGAGGACGCGCAGAGATCGCTTGATGGAATGGAACCGGACTCCGATGAGGCTCGGCTGGTAGCGGTCACCCAGCGGCGCTGGGACAAAGCCCGCCGCGTGTCCGGCGAGCTGGCGGCGGACCTTGCGCGAGCCGGTTCGCTCGGCCAGGAGGCCTGGGTGGCGGCGCGGGCCAAATCCGATTTCGCCGCTTTCGCACCCTATCTGGAGCGCAACCTCGAGCTGGCGCGAAGGTACGTGGAGTGCTTTGACTCCTTCGACTGCCCGTACGACGCGTTGCTCGACGATTATGAGCCGGCGATGAAGAGCAAGGATGTCGCTCGGCTGTTCGACGAGCTCAAGTCCGAGCTGGTACCGCTGATCGCGACCGTGACCCAGCACGCCGACCGGGTGGACGGCTCGGTCCTGCATGGAAGCTTCCCCACCGGGGCACAGCGTCAGCTCGTTTCCGAAGTGGTGCAGCGGATGGGGTTCGACCGCGATGGCTGGCGGATCGACGACGCGGTCCACCCGTTCGCTACTTCGTTCGGGTCAAGCGACGTCCGCATCACCACGCGCTGGGACGAGACGTACTTCCCCAGCGCGCTGTATGGCGCAATGCACGAGTGCGGTCACGGCCTGTACGAGGCAGGCGTTGACGAGTCGCTCCAGCGGAGCCCACTCGGCCAGACCGAGTCGCTGGGTCTGCACGAGTCTCAGAGCCGGCTTTGGGAGAACATGGTCGGCCGGGGACGGCCTTTCTGCGAAGTCCTCGCACCACGGATCGCCGAGCTTCTGGGCGTGAGCGGCCTCGAGGCGGAAAGCCTGTACCGCGCGGTCAACCGCGTCTCGCCGTCTTACATTCGCGTCGAGGCCGACGAAGCCACGTATGGGCTCCACGTGATCCTGCGTTTCGAGCTCGAGCAGGCTTTGATCGAGGGCCGTCTGTCGGTGGCGGAGCTCCCCGAAGCCTGGAACGCCCGCTTCGAGGAGTATCTGGGCCTCCAGGTTCCCGACGACGCTCAGGGAGTGCTCCAGGACGTCCATTGGTCCGCCGGTCTGATCGGCTATTTCCCTACCTACTCACTGGGCAACCTGATCGCGGGCCAGCTGTGGCAGCGGGCCCGCTCGGATCTGCCCGACCTGGACGATCAGCTGGCCGCCGGCGAGCTCGGTGGCCTGCGGCAGTGGCTCCGCCAACACGTTCATCGCTACGGCTCGAAGTTTCCGACGACCGAGCTCTTGGAGCGCGTGATCGGCGGCCCGATAGCGGTGGGCCCGTTCACGGGCTACCTGAAGGAGAAGCTGAGCGCGGTTTACGACGTGACGCTCTGAGCCAGCTCAGCGAGTGCGTCGTTGAAGGTCTGGCTAGGGCGCATCGCCGCGGCCACCAGCTCGGGGTCAGGCAGGTAATAACCGCCGATGTCAACGGGTGATCCCTGCACCTCGTTCAGCTCCGAGACGATTTGCTCCTCATCGGCGGCCAACCGGTCGGCCAGCGGGGCGAACGCCTCCGCCAGCGCCCCATCGTCGGACTGCGAAGCCAGCTCCTGCGCCCAATAGAGCGCCAGGTAGAAGTGACTGCCCCTGTTGTCGAGCTCTCCGGCCTTCCGAGACGGAGAGCGGTTTTCCTCGAGCAGTCGGCCCGTAGCTCTGTCAAGCGCGTCGGCCAGCAGCTTGGCTCGGGAGTTGTCCTCGTGCTTAGCCAGCAGCTCCAGGGACGGAGCCAGCGCCAGGAACTCTCCCAGCGAGTCCCACCGAAGGTGGTTCTCCTTTAGGAACTGTTGGACGTGGCGAGGCGCCGACCCCCCTGCGCCGGTCTCGAACAGACCGCCGCCGGCCATCAACGGCACGATCGACTGCATCTTGGCGCTCGTCCCCAGCTCCAGGATCGGGAAGAGATCGGTCAGGTAGTCGCGAAGTACGTTCCCCGTGACCGAGATCGTGTTCTCGCCTCGGCGGGCGCGCTCCAGCGTGTAGCGCGCGGCGGTGGCGACGTCCATCACCTCAATCTGGATGCCGTTGGTGTCAAGATCCTCTAGAGCCGGGCGGACTCTCTCCAACAGCTCCGTGTCGTGCGCGCGAGTCTCATCGAGCCAGAACACCGCGGGCCAGCCGGTCTCACGGGCCCGAGCAACGGCGAGCGACACCCAGTCCAGGACAACGTCGTGCTTCGTCTGACACATGCGCCAGATGTCGCCGGCCTCCACCTGGTGCTCGAGCAGCACCTCACCTGAGGAGTCGACCACGCGGACCGTCCCGGGGTCTGAGATCTCGAAGGTCTTGTCGTGAGAGCCGTATTCCTCGGCGGCCTGCGCCATCAGCCCGACGTTGGGTGTGGTCCCCATCGTGGCCGGGTCAAACGCACCGTGACGGAGACAATGCTCGACCGTCTCGGCATACAACGGAGCATACGAGTGGTCCGGAATAACGAACTTGGTGTCCTGCTGCTCGCCCTGGGCATTCCACATCTGCCCCGAGGTGCGGATCGCCGCGGGCATTGACGCGTCGATGATCACATCGCTGGGAACATGCAGGTTGGTGATGCCGCGGTCGGAATCGACCATGGCGAGAGGCGGGCCGTCGGCGTACGCGCGGTCGATGCAGGCCCGTACCGCGGATTGCTCCTGGTCAGGCATCGTCTCGATCGCCTTGAGCAGGGCGGCCATCCCGTTGTTGGCGTTTGCGCCCACAGATCGCAACGCGTCTCCGTGCTCGGAGAACAGCCCCGAGAAGTACGCCCGCACGGCGTGGCCGAAGATGATGGGATCCGAGACGCGCATCATCGTGGCCTTCAGGTGGACCGAGAAGAGCACGCCCTGCTCGCGCGCCTGGTCCACCTGCTCGGAGAGGAACTGCTGGAGGGCATCACGTCTCATCACGGCCGCATCTAGCACCTCCTCGGCCGTGACCGCGATGCCTTCCCTGAAGACGGTGATTTCGCCTCCCTCGGTCACCAGCTCGATCCGGACTGTGTCCTGCGCCGCCACGGTTACAGACAGCTCGGTGGATCGGAAGTCGCCATCCGACATGGTGGTCACGTGCGAACGTGAATCCGAGGACCACTCGCCCATCGAGTGGGGATGCCGGCGGGCATATTCCTTGACCGCTGCCGATGCCCGGCGATCAGAGTTGCCCTGTCGCAGCACTGGATTGACAGCGCTCCCCTTCACCTGGTCATACCGTGAACGGACCTCCCGCTCGGCCTCATCCGAGGGCTCCTCGGGGTAGTCCGGGACTCCATATCCCTTCTCCTGGAGTTCGGCGATGACGGCTTTGAGCTGCGGGACGGAGGCGCTGATGTTGGGGAGCTTGATCACGTTTGCCTCGGGTCCCTGTACGAGTTCGCCGAGCTCCGACAGCGCATCCGCGACGCGTTGCTCCTCGCTGAGCCGGTCCGGGAACAAGGCAAGGATCCGCCCCGCCAGCGAGATGTCACGCAGTTCGAGCTCCACCCCCGCCACGCCGGCGAACGCTCTGAGGATCGGAAGCAGCGACCGCGTCGCAAGCGCCGGCGCCTCGTCGGTATGGGTGTAGACGATCCTCACTCTCTTAGGACCCTACCCGCGGAGGGCGGGTGGGGATACCCGACCCGTCACCGGCGGGTATACATTCGTCGCCCAGTCCACCCACGGGGAGATGAACCATTGAGCGATACACCCGTACGAGTAGCTGTCACCGGAGCCGCCGGCCAGATCGGCTACGCCCTCCTGTTTCGCATAGCCAGCGGCCACATGCTGGGCCCAGACACCCCGATTCATCTCTCACTGCTGGAGATACCCGACGCCGTCAAGGCGGCCGAGGGAACGGCCATGGAGCTGGACGACTGCGCCTTTCCGTTGCTCTCAGGCGTGGACATCTTCGATGACGCCGGCCGCGCTTTCGACGGCGTGAACGTCGCGTTGCTGGTCGGTGCTCGGCCGCGGACGAAGGGGATGGAGCGCAGCGATCTGCTGGAAGCCAACGGCGGGATCTTCGAGCCGCAGGGAAAGGCGCTGAGCAACCATGCTGCGTCCGACGTCAAGGTGCTGGTTGTGGGCAATCCCGCCAACACCAACTGCCTGATCGCGAGGTCAAACGCGGCTGACATTCCGGCCGAGCGGTTTACTGCGATGACCCGGCTTGATCACAATCGTGCGAAGGCCCAGCTAGCCCAGCGGGCGAGCGCCGCGGTGAAGGACGTGACCAATATGACGATCTGGGGCAATCACTCCACCACCCAGTTTCCAGACATCTTCCACGCGAAGGTAAGCGGTCAAAACGCCGCGGAAATGATCGACGACCAGAGATGGATTGAGGACGACTTCATTCCCACAGTGCAAAAGCGCGGTGCCGCCGTCATAGAGGCGCGCGGCGCGTCAAGCGCGGCGTCGGCAGCCAATGCCGCGATCGATCACGTCCGGGACTGGGTCCTGGGCACACCCTCTGATGATTGGGTCTCGATGGCGATTCCCTCCGACGGCTCCTACGGAGTAGACGAGGGCCTGATCTCGAGCTTTCCCGTGACCTGTTCGGGCGGGAGCTACGACATCGTGCAGGGTCTAGACATCGACGACTTCTCCCGATCCAGGATCGATGTGACCGTCAACGAGCTCAAAGATGAGCGCCAGGCGGTCAAGAAGCTAGGTCTGATCTAGCCGCAAGCGCTACTTGCCGGGATGCCAGCCCTGGCCCTGACGCTTGACCTGCCCGTCGCTAGCGAGCTTGGGGAGGACGCGGTAGAGGTAGTTGGGTTCGATCGCCATCGCCTTGGCTATCTCAGGGATTGTGATCCCGGGCTTGCCGCGCACCAGCTCGAGTGCCTGGTTGGCGCGGGTGGCTGCCGCGCGCCGCCGGCCGCCTCTTGTGCGAGTTGCCCGCCGCGCAGCGGTCCGCCGCCGCCCTGATCCGGGCGGCCGTCCTGGTCCGCGCCGCGTTCCGAGCAGCGCTGCCCGGGCGGCCTCGAGCCTGGCCACCTCCTGCTTGAGCTCATTGAGGCGGACGTCGATGTCCTTGACCGTGCTGTCGACAAACGTTGCCACTTGAGAGTTCTCCTCACGCTAATTCGCAGATTTACCGTTCCACAATACAGCCAGTCAACCGTAAGAAATTAAGAAAATCGTCTAGATCACTCAAGCAGAGATTTGAGCCGAGCCAACGAATTATGCGCCTCACGTTCGGAGAGACCACCGACGAACACCCGGCCGGCGACACTGCCCAACATTCCTCCAGGCATGGTGAACTCGTTGGTGTAGGAAAAGGCCGTGGATTCCTCGTCATCGGCCGCCAGCTGATAGCGAATCAGTGCCCGCGAGTAAGCGGGTCCGCGGCCTTCCCAGGTCGCGCTCTCGGGCTCGTTCACCTCAGTCAAGGTCCAGTGCACGCGGAAGTTCACTCCGCGCAGGCACAGCACCTGATCCATCGTGGCACCAGTTTCGAACGGTTGCGGAGAGGCCGACTTTACTGACCGGTGAATCGTCACCCAGTCCTCGAAGTGTGACGGGTCCATGACCGTCTCCCACACGCGCTCGATCGGCGCGCGGATGTTGATCGTCTCCTTGACGGTGCTCATGACCGGTCGAGACCCTAACGCCTTCTCGGTCCCAGAGCGTGCCTAACGTGCAGCCAGCGGCTCGCGCGTTTCCCATTCCCGCAGAGCGTGCTCGATCGCTGCGTCGAGTGAATGGAGCCTGACTCCGAGCAGCTCCACAGCGCTGTTGTCGGCAACGAGCAGATCCTGTCCCAGACTTTCCATCATCGGGCCCATCAGCTCGTAGCGCTCGCTGCCGATGACCGCTGCGATCCGGCTGACGATCGGCGTGAGGCTCAGGCGCCGGAAGGAAATCGTCGGTCGCCCCACCAGCATGTGGTGCCGGATGCGGTCGATGAGATCCCCGTAGGAGATCGATTCAGGCCCTGCGGCATCCAGAGACAACCCGCATACGCGATCGCTCGATCCGGCGCAGAACCAGGAGCTCGATGATGTCGCGCTCGTCAATCGGGCTTGCCCTGCGCGTATGCCACGCCGGCAGCGGGAGGATTGGCATCCGCTCGACGAGGCGAACCAAGAATCGAAACGACCTAGACCCCGCCCCGATGACGATCGCAGCCCGCAGCGCCACTGAGCAGGGGGTGGCGGCGAGGAGGATCTCTTCGACTGCCAGACGGCTGGCCAGGTGTGGTGACAGTGCCGGGCCGGTGGGACCGGCCCGCCGAGGTAGACGAGCCGTGGTGTGCCGACGGCCGACGTGGCCCGCGCAAAGTTCTCGGCCGCGTCGCGTTCTCGCACGCCGAAAGCGCCGTCCGCCGAGGGCTCCATCGAATGCATGAAGAAGTACGCCAGGTCGATCCCCTCAAGCGCCCTCTCGAGACCTCTCCCCGAGACGGCGTCACCGCTGACCATCTCGATCCCCGGTAGCTCAACAGCAGCGCGGCGGCTGAAGCCTCTGACGCTGTGCCCTTCGGCTTTCAGCTGCGCTGCTACGCGGGACCCGACGTATCCGGTGATGCCGGTGACGAGAACGTTCATGGCGCCCACGGGGCGCGGCAGACGAAACTTCTGTCAATCGCATCGGCGCGACCCGCGCCTGACAGCGCCAGCGCTGCGTCGAGCTCGGCGAGCAGGATCTCAAGCACCCCGCGCACGCCTGCCGCTCCGTCGACGGCCAGGCCCCACAGTGCGGGCCGTCCGATCATCACAGCGCGCGCCCCCAGCGCGAGTGCTTTGAGCACGTCGGTGCCCCGCCGGATGCCTCCGTCGACCATGACCTCGACACGATCGCCGACCTCATCGACGATCGGCTCAAGCGCGTCTGCGCCTGAAAGGACCGTGTCCAACTGGCGGCCGCCGTGGTTGGACACCACGATTCCCTCGGCGCCATGCTCGGCCGCCATCCGCGCATCCTCTGGAGTGAGGATGCCTTTGAGGATCACTGGGAGCGGGCTCTCCTGTACGAGCTGCTCGACGTCCCGCCAGCTCAGCTCGGGATCGATCAGCCCGGCAAACTCGGCCGGCGTCATGGTTCCCTGAGCTTGCGCAGCGGCGGCGCTCGGTACCGCGTCGGCGCTAGCGGACCGTGCCCCGGACCTTAGATCCCGTTCACGGACGCCCATCACCGGCAGGTCCACGGTCACGACCAGCGCCTCGTACCCGTGATCGGCCGCCTGCGTCATCAGGTCACGAGTCACCCCCCGATCGGCGAACACGTATACCTGGAACCACCGAGGTGCCCCAGGTACGGCCTGCGCGAGCTCGATCGGGCTGCTGTTGGCGAGCGTCGACAGGCACATGATCGTTTGGGTGTCCTCGGCTGCCCTTGCCATCTCGATCTCCGCCTCGCGGTGGGCGAGCCGCTGGAAGGCCATAGGCGCGACGATCAATGGATGCGGGCGCCGCCTGCCTAGCAGTTCGACTGCTTGGTCGCGCTGTCCGACCCCCACGAGCATGCGCGGCCGGATCGCGATCCGACGCCATGCGGCCTCATTGTCCTCAAGAGTGATCTCATCGCCCGCGCCACCCACGATGTATCCGTGCGCGGCGGAATCCAGCCGCCCCACCGCCGCGCGCTCGAAGTCGGCCAGTGAGATCAGCGGCTCGGGTGCATCAGACGCCATCGAGACAAAGCTACGGAAAATGCGCGGTATTCCCTGTCGCCTGGTGCAAAATTGTACGCATTTGCAGGCGAATCGACTTTGTTGAGAAGTTGTTGCGATTTCCGGAAATCGGCGTTGCATCGCGTTCCCGAAGGCGCTTTGATGCCCTTCTCGGTGCAGTCAGGTTTCCAGCAAGAGGGGTGAGAGGGCATGGCAGATGGGCGCGCACGATCGGTGAAGGCAAGTTGCGAGGATTGCTTCTTTCGGTGCAACCATCTGTGCGCGCTGTCGGAGTCAGAGCCATGCGCCACCTTCCGCCCGGCGCACCCCGACGGGCTACGTCCGCCCAGTCAGCTCCGCTTCGTGTTCCGACAGGAGCGACGCCTCCAGGTGGCATGGGCATTCCCCTCGGCTCAGGAGCAGGTGGCGCTGCACAGTTAAGGCGCGCGCCCCCAGGCCCTCGGCGCCCCCGCCTCTGACCGATATCGTTGGGCCTGATGTTCTGGCCCCTGGCAGCGGGTTTCATCGCGTTCGTGCTCCTGTCGCTTCTGCTGGGCTGGATCATGGATAGCTCGCGCTCCAACGACGCGGACCACCACTAGAGCGGCTTCGCAGCGCCCGCCCCTTCACCGCCGGTTTACAGTTCCGGCAGAGAGAGAGGCGAGGCTTGCGGATCACGGTCCTGGGAAAGTCACCTTCGTGGCAAGACGCAGGCGGGGCTTGCAGCGGCTATCTGCTGCAGGAGGAGGACTACACGCTGCTGCTGGACTGTGGGAACGGAGTGTTCTCCAAGCTGCGCCATCACATCGACTACGTGGAGGTGGACGCGGTTCTGATCAGCCACCTGCACGCCGACCATTTCCTTGACCTGGTCCCGTTCAGCTACGCGCTCACGTACGCGCCACGTCAGCAGCCCGTGCCGGTGGCTGGGTGGCCCGGCACCCGAGACCCGGCCCGGCCCGACCTCTACGCGCCTGCGGGCGCCAAGGAGATGTTTCGCCAGATCGTCTCGTGCTGGGGCAATCAGGAGCTGATCGAAGGTGCGTTCACGATCCGCGAGTACCAGCCATGGGACGAGGTGGCCCTTGGTCCGTTCCTGATCCGATTCTGCGAAGTTCCCCACTACACCCCGACATTCGCGGTTGAGGTTGCCAACGGTGGCAGGCGGTTCACATACAGCGCCGACTGCAGCCCCAACCAGGAGCTCGTGGACTTCGCTCGCGGAACGGACCTCTTCTTGATCGAAGCCACCCTGCCTCGACCCGAACGGACCGGTGAGCGGGGCCACTTGACCCCATCCGAGGCTGGGGAGCACGGGCGCCAGGCAGACGCCAAGCGCCTCGTGATCACTCACTTCTCCGATGAGCTCGATCCAGAGTGGGCCGATCAGGAGGCGACCAAGGCGTTCGGTGGGCCCGTCGCACTGGCCCACGAAGGCGCGGTCTACACCGTCTGAGACCACGCGCAATGGGCGATCCGCTGGGCGGGCGGCTGCCGCCTCGGGCGCCGCCGCGCTCCCGTCCGCCGCGCCAACGCCCCCCGCCCGCCGCGCCGACGCCCCCCGCCCGCGTGCCGACGCCCCCCGCCCCTGCCGACGCCCCCGCGTGCCGACCCGCTCCCGTCCGCCTACAGCCGCCTAGAGGTGCTCCCACCCAAGCCAGGGCGGGGTTGGGTTTGCGGGCTCAGGTGCGTATGCTGCGCACTGAACGAGGCTAAAACGCCCACACAGAAGGAGAGCGAGGAAAACAAATGGCCAAGAGGCGCAAAAGGGCTGGGGCTTTCAACGCCGCGGACATCGCCAACGTCGTCCAGAGCAACCCCTACGTCCAGAGCGTGGTTAGCGACGCCAAGCTTCGCAAGAACGTCACCACGGCAGTCAACTCCGGCAAGAGGGCCTACGGGCGGATCTCGAACGGTAAGACCCCGCTGTCGTTGCTCGAGGACAAGAAGCTCCACTCCGAGATGGGCCGCGCGCTCGGCGCCGCCCGCGACGCCACGATCACGCTGACTCGGATCCAGGGTCGCAAGGCACGCAAGGGCCTGTCGGCCGGCCGAGTACTGGTGATAGCGACCGCTGGTGGCGCCGTCGCCCTCGCGGTCAACGAGAAGCTGCGGTCCAAGATGCTCGACGTCCTGTTCGGCGCCGAGGAGGAGTTCCAGTACACCCCGCCTTCCAACTCTTCGCCCTCGCAGTCGAGCTCGACGGTGGGTGCCGCGTAGAGGCCAGCCTGAAAACGGCGGTCGGTTGGTGACTCGCTGGTGAGTGACACCGTGGGTGTCACCGACATAGGCGCTGCGCGAGAGCTGTCCAGTGACAAGGCGGCCCGGATCGTGGATGCGATGCGGGCGAGCGTGGCCGAGCGCGGGATCTCCGGCGCAACGTTTGACCATGTGGCGAAGGTCGCCGGGGTCTCGCGGGGGCTGCTGCACTACTACTTCGGCTCCAAGGAGCGGTTGCTGGTCGAGGCCGCGCGGCGCGAGTCGGAGATCCGCAGGGGGCTGCTGGAGCACGCGATGGCAAGCGCCGACAGCGTTGAGCACGTGCTCGATGCCCTCGTAGGGAGCTTCGAGGATTTCCTGGGACAGGGCCCGGGGACGGCGCTGATGTTTCACGAGCTGCTCAGCCTCGCGGGACGCAGTCCGGAGATCGCGATGGAGCTGGCCGAAATGGGACGCGGGAACCGCTCGCACTTGGCCGCGGCGCTGGCGGCGAAGACCGACGCCGGCGTCCTGACCCTTCGCGACGAGCCCGAGGCGGTCGCCGCCTTCCTGATCGGCCTCGCCGATGGGATCACCGTCAGGCGACTGAGCGAGGCCGATTACGACATCCGGCCGCTGATGGACAACGCCGTGGCTGCCGCCCGGGCGCTGCTCATCTAGCGCCGCCGGGGTGGAGAGGGCCGGCCTCCCCGATGCGCCGGTTGCCGATGCCCACCGCGATGCGCCGGATCTTCCTTTGGCTGGCCGCCCTGGTGGTGCTGGCCCTGGTCGTTGCCCAACTGGTGCTGCCTGGGATCGCCGCGCAGCGACTGCATGACCGGCTGGCCCACTCGGGCCATGTGCTCCAGGTCCAGGTCGACGCGTTTCCCGCGATCGAGCTGCTCTGGAACCAGGCAGATCACGTGGTGGTCCGGATGGACACCTACACGTCCAATCCGGGGCACCTTGGCAACTTGCTCGGTGACGCCCATGGGGTGGGAACGCTCGACGCTTCGGTGCGCCAGCTCCAGGCCGGGCCGCTAGTCCTGCACGAGGTCTCCCTGCGAAAGCGAGGAAATCAGCTCACGGGTACGGCCACAGTCACCGAGGCCGACCTCCGTTCGGCGCTGCCGATCCTCACCTCGCTTCAGGTCGTGGGTGGGTCCAATGGGCAGCTCACCCTTCAGGGTACGGCCAGCGCATTCGGCGTCGGCGTCACGCTTCAGGTCGTGGTGTCGGCCCAAGACGGGAACCTGGTGGTGGCGCCAAACGTCCCCTTTGGCGGCCTGGCCACGTTCACCCTCTTCTCCAATCCTGCGGTTGCGGTCCAGGGCATCAGCGCTCGCCCGGCGCCGGGCGGGTTCACCGTCACGGCCAACGCGCAGTTTCGGTGAAGTCCACCGAGCGAAGCCCTGATCCCGCCGGTCAAAGGCGCCGACTACAGGGGACGACGCGTGAGCTATTTGACGTACACCGCGAAGAAATCGCGGTCGTCGGGGGAGAGATAGCGGTCTACCGGAGGCTCCATCGAGGCCAGCAGGTTTGACGGGTCCAGCGCGCCCGAGGAGCGGTAGGTGATGAAACTCGTCCATTCGGCGTTGATGTCGAGCTCCATCGCTCTCACCGCACCGGCCCGGATCAAGATGTTCGCCAGCGAGCGCACCGTCTGGTAGTTGGCTGCGGCGTACAGGAGGTTGCCGTGCCCGTCGATCCCGACGGCGGAGCGCCACACTTGGACCGCGTTCCCGAGGGTTGAGCCCCACTCGGGGCCGTCGGAGAGGTTGGGGTTCGGCTTACCGTCATTGACAATCAAGGGGAGGTTCTGGCGGGCGAAGACCACGTTCGACCCGGCCGCTGAGCCCCCGGTCCACGAGATCAGGTCGAGCTTGCCGCTGGCGTAGCCAACCAGCGTCGCAAGCCCGTTCTGAAGCGGTGCGTACGTACGGCCGTGATAGGCGAAACCGCCGTGCGAGTCAGCCAGCTTGAAGCCGCTGTTGAACGTGGCCACAAGCCGGTGACGGAGCGCGGTGGGCACCTCCTCGGGACCGCGGTCAGGCAGCGCAACGGCGGGCTCTTTGATCCCGGGATAGAGGTGGACGGTGGTCCGCGTGTGGTCGATCCAGGCGACGCCGGCCACCTGTGTCGGATAGTCGGGATTCGGTCGGAAGCTCGCGATCAGTACCGGTGGCCTGGCGCCTCCGCCCCTAAACGTCGGATGCCAGACACCTTCGCCAGCCAGCGCCGGATGAATAACCGGCTCGATGTTTGGCGGCCGGTAGTGATGGACGACGTGAACTACTGAGAAGCCGCGCACCGCCCCCGTCTGCTTGGGCAGGGCGTTGAGTCCGGGCCGCCCTTGGAGGGCGCACCCAGCGAGTAGTAGAGGTTCTCCACCGAGTTGACCAGTCCACGGGCGCCGTTGTCACGTAGCCATTCCACGGTCCGGACGAAGATGCTCGACGAGGAGTGCTGGGTCACGGCCTCGCCCCACGAAACGAGCGCCGGGATCAGGCATATCAGGGCGGCAATCGTCATGATCCGCCGGACCCGTTGGGTCCGCCGAGGTGGCGGGACCGGCGCGGCGCGGCGCTGTCTGGGCGCGGGCCGCTGGTAGGCGACCGGAGCACTGGGGGGCGCGAGCATTACCAGTTCAGCGTGCAGGGATCCCGGCAAGCAAAGCTAAAGACATGCTGAGCAGCTTTTCATCTACCCCACAGGTACCGTTGAGACGCCAGCATACGGTTAGGTTCATGGTAGAAGCAGGAGTAGCCACGCGATCCGGGGCTGCGGCTGAGTTTGAGGCACGCGCCCGTCCCGGCGCGCCGATCCCCCAACGGGCGACTCCGGGGCCCGAGGCACGCGGTCCCCGAGGGCGCGTGCGCGCGGCCGTGGTCACCCTCCGCCCGCGCCAGTGGCTCAAGAACGTGCTCGTGGTTGCTGCGGCGGGGGCCGCGGGCGCTCTGGGGCGTGACCACGTCCCACTCCGCGTCGGAGTCGCATTCATCGCCTTCTGCCTCCTGGCATCCGGGATCTACGCCATCAACGACGTTCGCGACATCGAGGAGGATCGCCGTCATCCCCGTAAGCGATATCGGCCGGTAGCCGCAGGCGAGCTACCTATTCCGGTCGCGGTCTGGCAGGGCGTGGTGCTGATGGCAGCGGGACTGGTGATCTGCGGGCTGGTCAGGCCGCTGCTGGTTCTCGTCGGCGCCGGCTATGTCGTCCTGACTCTGAGCTATTCGATGCTGTGGCGTCATCTGCTCTGGTTCGACATCGCCGCGATCGCCGGAGGCTTCGTGCTGCGCGCAGTGGCGGGCGGCGTCGCCGCTCCTGTGGGCCTGTCACGCTGGTTCCTGTTGGTGGTGACGTTTGCGGCGGTATTCGTCGCCGCGGGCAAGCGCTGGGCCGAGTTGCGGCGCACGGAGGCCGACCTGACCGGCCGCCGGCGAGTGCTGGCCCTGTACACGGAGGCTCGGCTCCGAATCATCCTCATCAGCAGCGTGCTCGGCGCGTTCGTCGCCTACTGCATCTGGGCGTTCTGGATTCCCTCGGTCAATGGAGTTCCATGGCGACCACTGACGATCGCGCCCGTCGCGCTTGGGCTGGCGCGCTACGGCGCCCTGGTCAGAGCGGGAGGCGGCGAGGCTCCCGAAGAGCTCGTGCTCAAGGACCGCGGCCTTCGGATCGCCGCCCTGTTGTGGCTGCTGCTCTTCGCACTGGGTGTGCATGCCGTCAGCTGAACTGCGTACGACCACCAAGTCGCACCCCCGTAGCCAACCCGCACCCCGAACCGCCCGGGTCAGCGGGTGGGGGGGATGTGCGGGCGTCAGCGTGCGCCTGGCAGAGCCCCGAACGGCCGACGATCTTCGCGCGGCTCTGGAGCACCACACGGCAGAGCGCGGGGCGATCCCCCGCGGCATGGGCCGCAGCTACGGCGACGCGGCCCAGTTGGCCGGCGGTCTCGTTCTGCGGACCGGGGGTATGCGTGCAATCGACCTCGACCCCGATGGCGGCACCGTGACCGCACAGGCCGGGGCGACGATCGGGGAGCTGCTCAGCGTTTCGGCTCCCGCTGGCTTGATGGTGCCGGTGGTCCCGGGGACCCAGCACGTATCGGTCGGCGGCGCCATCGCGGCT
This sequence comes from uncultured Solirubrobacterales bacterium, assembly GCA_963756965.1. GTDB lineage: Bacteria > Actinomycetota > Thermoleophilia > Solirubrobacterales > Solirubrobacteraceae > Palsa-465. The sequence goes on along the minus strand of CAVWPT010000006.1, from coordinate 107,660 downwards.
GACATCCACGGCAAGAACCACGGAGTCGCTGGGACGTTCGGCAGCCACGTCGAGCAACTGGAGCTGCTGACTGCCGGCGGTGAGCTCCGTGAGCTCTCGCCCGGATCCGAGCCAGGCCTTTTTGAGGCAACGCTGGGTGGGATGGGGCTCACCGGTGTCGTGGTATCGGCTCGGATCAGGCTCGCGCCGATCGAGACGGCACTCCTCTCGGTCGACGTCGACCGGGTGGACGGGCTTCAACAGGCGCTCGAGGTGCTCGCCTCCCCGGGGGGTCCGTATCGCGTGGCCTGGCTCGATCTGCTGGGGTCAAGGCCGGGGCGAGGAATTGTGACCCGAGCCGAGCACCTGACCGCTGACGGAGCTCCGGATGGCACGGCCGGGAGCGCCACGGTCGCCCACCGGGCGAGTGTTCCCGCGCTGTGGCCGGGCGGGATTCTCCGGCCGGCGACCGTGCGCGCGTTCAACGAGCTTCGTTTCCGGCGGTCGCCCCGCTCCGAGCGCGGACGGATCGAAGAAATCGGCCAGCACATGTTTCCGCTCGATGCGCTCGACGCCTGGCCGCGACTCTATGGCGCCGGCGGGCTGCTCCAGTACCAGCTCGTGGTCCCGTTTGGCTCCGAGCCAGTGCTCGAATCGGTGGTCGAGGGTCTACGCCGAGCACGCATCCCGTGCTATCTGGCCGTGCTCAAGGATTTCGGACCCGCCAATCGCGCACCATTGTCGTTCCCGATAGCCGGCTGGACCCTGGCGCTCGACGTCCCGCGTGCGGCGCCTGGACTCGATCCGTTGCTGGCCAGGTTCGACCGGCTGGTGGCGGAGGCGGGCGGGAGGGTCTATCTGGCCAAGGACGTCCGGATGGAGCGGGACGCGCTTGAAGCGATGTACCCGGAGATCGAAAGCTGGCGCGAGCTCCGTGCCGGTGCCGACCCTGACGGTGTCTGGCAATCGGACCTGGCGTTGCGGACTGGCCTCCTGGGATCGGAGGCAACGAGACCAGCACGCCGCAAGGCGCCCGCTCCGTCCTCACCATCAGAGCGGCGCGTGCTGCTCCTTGGCGGCACGAGCGAGATCGGACTCGCCATCGTGCGGCGGCTCGCCCAGGAGGGCGCCGTCCGTCCATATCTGATCGGGCGCTCTCAGGAGCGGCTGCGCGAGTCGCTGGCCGAGCTCGAGTCGGCCGGATGCCTCGCAGGCCACGCCGATGTGCTCGATGCGCGCGAGCTCTCGAGCCATCAACAGGCCCTGAGGCGGGCGTTTGACCGGATGGGGGGCTTCGACGCCGTGGTGCTCGCCGTCGGCGTCCTCGGTGGGCAGTCCGGAGTGGACGCCGACCGGGACGAGCTCCTCGAGGTGATGGACGTGAACTTCACGGCCTCGGGCTCGCTGCTGCTCGAGTGCGTCCGGCGCCTGCGCGAACAGGCGTCCGACCCGGCGCCGTCGATGATCGTGCTGTCTAGCGTCGCCGCCGAGCGACCCCGAGCCAGCAACCCGGTCTATGGCGCCGCCAAGGCCGGTCTCGACTCGCTCGCCCAAGGACTCGCCGATGCCACCCGGGGCAGCGGGGTGCGGATGCTCGTCGTCCGTCCTGGTTTCGTCACAACGAGGATGACCGCGGGGCTAGATCCAGCGCCGATGGCCACGACCGCCGAGGCGGTCGCTGAGGCTACGGTGTCCGCCTTGCACACCGGCGCCCACACGGTCTGGGTCCCGTCCCGGTTGCGAGTGGTGTTCGCGGTGCTTCGCCATCTCCCCCGAGCCATCTTCCGGAGGCTTCCACTATGAGAAACCGAGCTCTGCTTTTCGATGTTGTCGTTGCGGTCATCGCCGCGGTGCTCGTGATCGTGCTGAGCTCCGGACTGGCGCTGGTCGCGGTGATATCGCTGGTCGCCTTGATCCTCGTGCTGCTGAGCTTGTTGCTCGCCTTCATCCGGTCTCGGCTCCGAGGAGGCCGCCGGCGCGCTGTGGCCCCGCGGCCCCGGGCAGCCGCCCCGGCGCGTCGGCGCCCGCGTCGCCGCTAGCGGGCTCTAGGCGAACAGCTTTGGGGTGCGCAGGAGCATCCGAAGCCGCCCGCTCGGGCGGATCTTGCCGGTGAGTACGGCCCTCAGCGGAGTCGGTTCGCCCAGCGGTCGACGTCGAGCCAGTCTTGGAAGCGGCGACACCGGAAGAGGAGATCGGGATGCTCCGCCCTGCCGGGTTGCACCGAGGTGTTCCCGTTCTCCACCCGGAGCTGCCATGGCTCGGTATCGCTGAACTCCCACTGGATCGTGGCTCTCGGCGAACCAGCGACGTGTCGAACTGGCGGCGCAGCCCGTCGAACAGCAATGCGGTCACCTCTGGGTCGAGCTTGGCCGGGCCGTTCGGGGCACCCAGGTAGCCCGCCCGCAGCATCGCGAGCCCGCGACGCGCGCGCTCCTGCGGCGGGAGGTCGAACGCGAGCCCGGTCCGCATGCTCAGCGGATCCAGTCCAGCGGCCCGTAAACGACCCTCGATCGCCTCGGCCCCATACGCGAAGATCTCCTCTAGCGTGAACCCGAACGCCTCCACGTAGCGCTCGTCCCACCCCGGGGGAACGAACACCGCGGCGGTGTAGGGGAAGATCTCGCGCAGCATCTCCTCAACCGCCGCCGCGCATTCCGGATCCTCGCGAACCAGGTCGGCGATCATCTTGACGCCGAACGCGATGTGGCGCTGCTCGTCGCGGGAGACGTTGTTGATGCCCTCGCGAAAGCCCGGCAGCAGATCGCGCCGCTTGAGCGACTGCTCGATCAGGTGCTGCCCCGGCTGCGCCAGCGAGGCCTCGATCACCAGGTGATAGAGCGTGATCGCCTGCGCCAGCTTGGGCTTGGACCGATCTCGGCGAAGCTCCTCGGCCATCTTGTCCAGCCTCCCGAACACCTTCTTGAATCCCCAGCTCAGCTCGGGCCAGGTCGCGCTCGAGCGCGCAGGACGTGTCGCTGCCGGCCTGCGCCACCTCGCGCATGAAGCGGTCGAACAGCACCGCATGACGAGCCTCGTCGACCTGCTGGGTGGCCAGGAAGTACTTCTGCTCCTCCTGCGGCGCGGCGTCGATATAGGGGGATAGGTTGTCGGCCACCGAGTCCTCGCCATAGAAGAACATCGAGTAGGTCCACAGCGTCGCGCGTCGCTCCAGTCGGAGAACGCTCGGTCCCACTGCTCGCGATCCTCGGCGAAATCGATCCCCGTGGCGCTCCAGTTGCCCTGCTCCCAGCGGGAGTACAGATCGCGTAGGAGACTCTGGTCGGCAACGATCACGTGAGATATACTGCAGGAATGTAGCTTCACACATGAGGGTCAGCGGATTCAAGCGGGCTCGGGTCAGGACCCAGCACCGTGGCGCCCAGAATCGCGTTGATGGTGCGCGCGGCCAGCGGCCGGAGCTCGCGCACGTCGCGCCCCTGCTCGGAACCGTGACGGCCAGCTCCCTCAGGCCTCCGACGATCATGATCGCCTCCTCATGGGTCAGCGGCTTGGCGCCCAGCTGGGGTCCTGGCGCCGCCGTCCGGCCTCGACCAGGGCGACCAGCAGTTCGGCGAAGCGCATAACGCCGCCGTGCTGGCGGGCCACGGCTGGCTTGCCCAGCGCCGGGAAGCTCTCGGGTGAAGCTCCACCACAGTGCCGGCCGGTCAGCAGGGTCTCGAGCCAGGCGGTCAGCGCGGCGTCCACCTGCGCCTCCCACGGACTGCTCGGGGATGACAGCGGCGGCCACCCGAGCCATCACGTCGTTCAGCGCCCAGTCGAACAGGGCCAGAAAGCACTCTTCGCGGTCGGCGAAGTTCTCGTAGAAGCTCCGCCGCGACGTGCGCGCAATCCGCACCACGTCGCCGACGAACGTCTCGCGATATCCCTTGTCCTCGATCGACTGGGCCATCGCGGCTAGCAGCCGCTCGCGGTGGCTTGGGACGGGAGCCGTTGCGCGCCATCGAAGTGGCCTAGCGGCCATCAGAGCTTGCGCTCCACCACCACCCGGCCGCCCCGCGACGCGGGATCATCGTCACATTGCGCTGGCGGGGCTGCTCGGGCTTCGGGCCGGCCGCGGCCAGGTCGGTGCGCTGGGCGATCGCCTGCAGCACCACCTTCTGCTCGGCCATGGCCAGCGCAGCACCCAGGCAGCGCCGGGTACCGCCACCAAAGGGGATCCAGGTATATGTGCCGGGCTTCTGCTCCACGAACCGCTCGGGACGGAACGCGTACGGTTCTGGGTAGACGTCCTCGCGGTGGTGCAGCGCGACGATGCTCATGGCGACCGGCGTCTGGCTCGGGGACGACGTACTCGCCCAGCTGCCAGGGGCGCTTGACCTTGCGCACGACCATCGGGATGACCGGCCGCACCCGCATCCCCTCGTACACGGTGGCCTCGACGTAGTCCTCCGAAGCCGCGTCGTCGGCGCGCACGATCTCGCGCAGCCGGTCGTAGGCCGCGGGACTGCGGACCAGTCGCTCGAACGTCCAGGCCAGCGAGTTGGCCGTTGTCTCGTGGCCGGCCAGCACCAGCGAGATCAACTCGTCGCGGATGTGCTGATCGGACAGCGGCTGGCCGTCCTCGTCACGGGTGCGCAGCAGCAGCGACATGATGTCCGGGCGCTCGGATCCGTCATCGGTCGTCCCGGCGCTCGCGGATGGCGTTGTAGAGCATGCGGTCGACCGGCTTGAGCGTCGGCCTTCATGAGCCCGCGGGGCTCCTGGTGACCCAGGTTTGTAGACTCGACCAGCTGCCACAACGGCTGCGTGGTCATGCGCAGCAGCCTGCGGAACGTCTCACGCATCCGGTACTCGAGGGTTCCGCGGGCTGCGGGTGCCCTCGATCCCGAAGATGCCGCCCATGATCACGTCGAGGGTCACCGCCTGCATTCGCGGGGCCAGGGCGAAGGGCTTGCCCACCTCCCAGCGGTCGATCTCCCGCTGGGCGATCTCCACGATCTGTCTCCACGTAACGCTCGACGGCCTCGCCATGGAACGGCGGCAGCAGCAGCTTGCGCTCACGCATGTGGCGGTCACCGACCATGGTCAGGATCGAGTTCGGGCCCAAGATCGGCCGCAGCGGCGACTCGCTGGTCAGGGTCTCGGCCTGGTCGGGCTTGGCCTTGAACAGCGACTCGACGTGGTCGGGGTGGCAGGTGACCACGAACGGCTCGTCGCGGGACAGGATGTTGATCTGCCACACATCGCCGAACCGGCGCCGGGCAGCCAGGCTGAAGCTCATCGGGCATATGCCGAAGGTCAGCGTCTGTACCAGCCGGGGCGCTCCACCGCTGGCGGCCTGCGGATTGGGCGTCCCGTCCTCGACGGGACCGGCGGGGCTGGACGGGGCGGCTGACTCCGGGGCTTCGGGAGGCGGGGGCTCGGTGCGGTGGTCATGGTACGTGAGTGTACCACGGCGGCGGCAGAGCACAAACAGCGGGGCGGAGGCAACCGAGGGCGGCTCGAACCGCGGGGAGCGCGCAAACCGCCCGCTACGCCGCGAGCTTCGGCGAGTGCCACGGCGCCCGCAGCCGCCGTCTCGATCTCTCGCCCAGATCGTCGATTGCGAACGCGCTCCTGGGCCAGGCTGTCGCGGTCACGCAGCGGTGACGGTGCGGTCCTCCAGTGACTGGTGATCGACGGTCACCGCCCACGGGGTGCCGATCTCGTCCTGGCGGCGGTAGCGGCGCCCGATTGCGCCGCCCTCGTCGTACTCGGCCTGGACGCGCTCACGCAGCTCGCGATAGATCTCGGCGGCGAGCTCCGGCTGGCCGTCCTTGCGGACCAGCGGCAGGACCGCGACCTTGACCGGCGCAAGCACCGGGTGCAGGCGGAGCACCGTCCGCGTCTCGCCCTCGATCTCGTCCTCGTCGTAGGCATCGATCATGAACGCCAGCAATGCCCTGTCGGCGCCGGCGGCAGGCTCAATCACGTGGGGCACGTAGCGCTCGCCCGTCGCGGTGTCGACGTACTCGAGCTTCTGCCCGAGTGCTTGGCGTGGCTGTGACAAATCGAAGTCGCCCCGGTTGGCTATCCCCTCGAGCTCTGACCATCCGATCGGAAACAGATACTCGACGTCGCTGGTTGCGCTCGAGTAGTGCGAGAGCTCGTCGGGGTCGTGGGGACGCAGCTGGAGGTGGTCCGGCCGGATGCCCAGGTTCACGTACCAGTTCATCCGCTCGTCGAGCCAGTGCTCGAACCACATCCGCGCATCCGCCGGCGGGACGAAGAACTCCATCTCCATCTGCTCGAACTCGCGGGTCCGGAAGATGAAGTTGCCGGTGGTGATCTCGTTGCGGAAGCTCTTGCCGATCTGGGCGATCCCGAACGGGGGCTTCTTACGGGAGAACTGGAGGTAGTTCTTGAAGTTCAGGAAGATGCCCTGGGCTGTTTCCGGTCGCAGGTACACCGTCGAGCCAGCCTCCTTGACCGGGCCGACTGTGGTCTCGAACAGCAGGTTGAACTCCCTCGCCTCGGTGAGGTCGCAGTCGGGCGCCTCGCCTGGGTGTTTAGAAGGCTTGCGGCCGCATTGGCCGTCCTGGAGCTTGTCCGCGCGGAATCGCAGCTTGCAAGTGCGGCAGTCGACCAGCGGGTCGGTGAAGCTCTCGATGTGACCGCTTGCCACCCAGGTCTGCGGGTGCTGGATGATCGCCGAGTCAAGCGCCACGATGTCGTCGCGCTCCTGCAGCATCGAGCGCCACCACTGGCCCTTGACATTGTTCTTGAGCAGGACTCCATAGTGCCCGTAGTCGTAGCTCGAGCCCAGGCCGCCGTAGATCTCGCTGGACGGGAAGATGAACCCGCGCCGCTTGCACAGCGAGACGATCTTGTCCATCGTGACGAGGTCGACGCTCACGCGCGCGGATGCTAGAGGCCTTCAGGCCCACGGCTATCCTCATAGCGACGATGCCGATCTACGAGTACCGCTGCGAGCAGGGCCACACCTTCGAGGTGATGCAGCGGATGAGCGACGACCCCCTCTCCTCGTGCCAGACCTGCGACGCGCCTGTGCAGCGGGTGTTTCACCCGGTGGCCGTTCACTTCAAAGGCTCAGGCTTCTACAACACCGACTACGGCACCAGCAAGCGCGCGCGGGAGTCCGCGGATTCCGAGAAGGCCTCGGACTCCTCGGAGAAGAAGAAGTCCGATTCCAAGGCCGCGGCTTCTTCTTCGTCGTCGTCGGGTTCCTCCGACTCGGGCTCGGCCGCCTCGAGCTCTTCAAGCTCGGGCTCGTCCAGCTCGTCCTCGGATTAGCCGTGGATCAGCTTGTTCACGGCCGCGTGCACGGCGGTCGGCGACGTGACAAGCGCGTCCCCGTAGCCCGATAGCGCCTCCTGGCCTGTCGGCTTCAGTACGTCTACGGGGGCAGAGCCCCCGATCTCCGAGGCAGTGAACAGCGTCAGCAACGTTGGTCCCCCCATGTCCGTGCGCAGGACCTTCGGCGCATCCCAGGACGCGATCGGCAGCCGGGAGAAGACAGTCGAGCGAGAACAGCTGTCCCTTGATCGCGTTGAGGATCTGTTGCTGGTGCTGGACCCGGGTTACGTCAGGATGGTTGGCCGAGCCGGGTCGCATTGTTCTCGCGTGTGCGTGCGTAGATCAGGCCTGCTGGCCGTCCAGGTGATGGCTCCCGGGGTTCAGGTTCGAGCGAGAAGCCGCCGTTCTTGGTGCCCCCGCTGATTTCGAGCACACCTTCCCGGTGTCGTCACGTCGACCCCGCCGATCGCGTCGATGAACTGCGGAAATGCGGCTAGGTTGACGACGATCACATGGTTGATCTTTGACTCCCGGTGAAGTTCTCGACCGTCTTGATCGCCAGCGCCGGCCCGCCGAGCGCATAGCCGGCGTTGATCTTGCCCATCCCGTGGCCGGGGATCTCGGCCGCGTTGTCGCGGGGGATGGACAACCGTCGTGAGGTGCCGCCACCGATGCGCCACAGGATGATCGTGTCCGAATTTGATCCCGCATCATTGTGGTTGGCGCCGGGCTCCTTTGATCCCGGTCCGGTGGTGGGTCTCTGATCGGTTCCCAGGATCAGGATCGTGTCGGTGCCGGTCACCATGTTGGGCCCACCGGTAAGGGCGTTGCTGGCGGAGGCGGGCAAATTTCCCGTCTCGATCTGGGCGCTGATCAAGAACAGCACCAGCGACAGGAGCAGCCACACGGCGATCGCGATCAGGACCCACTTGATAACCCGGCGCGCTGTGATCCGGCCCGGCTCGCGCTGGCGCCCGCGGAAGAACCGCCGCCCGCCGCCGCCCGAGCGCCCGCCGCCGCCCGAGCGCCCGCCGAGCCCCACGTCCTCCTCGCCGCGCAGGAGGGCGCGCAGCCCGCGGGGGCCGGCCCGGTAGACCTTGTACGGCCGATCACGGAGATCGCTCGGCATCGCCTCATATAGTGCCGATATGCCCGGCCGGCGCATCATCGGCGTCGACATGGGGGGGACGAAGCTCCTCGCCGGCGCTCTCGACGCGGACCTCTCGGTCCACCACCGCGCCCACAGGACCCTCCTCGGGCTCGACCAGGCGGGTGTCGTCGACTGCGCGGTGGAGGCCGTCGAGGAGATGCGTGAGACCGCCGGCGCGGAGGTGATCGCAGCGAGCTTCGGGATCCCCTGCTTGATCGACCAACGCACGGGGCGGGCCGTGATCGCCATCAACCTGCCGCTGGCCGACGTCCACTTCGCCGACGTGATGGCCGAACGGCTGGGGATGCCGGTGTTCGTGGACAACGACGCCAACCTGGCGGCGCTCGGCGAGCACCGGGCCGGCGCAGGCGTGGGATGCCGCAACTTGGTCATGCTCACGATCGGGACGGGTATCGGAGGGGGCCTGATCCTCGAAGGCGAGCTGTTCCAGGGCTCGGTCGGATCCGCCGCGGAGCTCGGGCACACGGTGATCGATATGGACGGCCCTCCTTGCCAGGGGAACTGCCCCAACCGCGGGTGCGTGGAGGTGCTTGCGTCAGGGACGGCGCTGGCACGAGAGGCAGTGCGGCTTGCGGCCGAGCGGCCGGATTCGGCGCTCGCTTCAGCGGCGGCCGAGGGCTACGCGCTGGCGGGGCCGCTCGTTACGGAGCTCGCGCACGATGGAGACGCCGCGGCGATGGAGGTACTGACGCTGATCGGAAGCCGCCTGGGCGTAGCCATCGCCAGCTTCGTCAACACGTTCAATCCAGACGTGGTGGTGCTCGGCGGAGGCGTTATGGCCGCGGGCGAGCTGCTACTGGAGCCCGCGCGCTCGGTGGTGGCCGAGCGGGCGCTCCCGCCTTCCCGGGACGAGGTGCGGATCGTCGCGGCGCAGCTGGGGACTGAGTCCGGCATCGTCGGCGCGGCGGCGCTGGCCTTTGACCGGCTGGAGCGTGCGGCTTGAGCGGCCGGCTAGTGGTCTGCCCGACCCCGATCGGGAACCTGGAGGACATCACCCTGCGCGCCCTGGCGGCGCTGCGTGAGGCCGACATCGTGGCCTGCGAGGACACCAGGCGCACCCGCGTGCTCCTCAAACGCTATGGAGTGAGCGCAAGCCTGGTCAGCCTCCACGAGCACAACGAGCGGGAGCGCACGCCGGATCTCGTCTCACGGATGCAGCAGGGCGCCGTGGTGGCGCTCGTCTCAGACGCCGGGACGCCCCTCGTCTCGGATCCCGGCTTTCTCCTCGTCCGGGCCTGCGTCGCCGCGGGGCTGGCAGTGGAGGTGCTGCCCGGGCCGACCGCCGCCGTTGCGGCACTGGTGGCGAGTGGGCTTCCGGTGGACCACTGGCGTTTCGCCGGATTCCTGCCGCGCAAGCGCTCTGAGCTGCTCGAGGTGTTCGGGTCGCCTGAGACGGTCGTGGCGTTTGAGTCCCCGCGCCGCCTCGGAGCGACGCTGAGGGTCCTCGCCGAGCTCGATCCCGAGCGTCAGGTGGCAGTCTGCCGCGAGCTGACCAAGCTCAACGAGGAGGTCGTGCGGGGCACCGCGGCGGACCTGGCGGATCGCTACGGCGCCCACGCCCCACGGGGCGAGGTGGCTCTGGTCGTCGGCGGAAATCCCGAACCGCAGAGGCCGGACCTGGAGCCCGCGGCGGGGGCGGTGCGCAAGCTCGTCGACTCGGGGGCGAAGCCGCGGGCCGCCGCCGCGGTCGTATCCGAGCTGACTGGCGTGCCGGCAAATACGCTCTACAAGGCGCTGACCAGGAGCCAATAACCGGGCGCCCGGCCGCCCCGCGGCCGGCGCCCCATCCCCAACTCATGAGCTTCTACATCACCACTCCCATCTATTACGTCAACGCGCAGCCGCATCTCGGCCACGCGTACACCACGATCGCCACCGACGTGCTGGCCCGCCACATGCGCCAGCGTGGGGAGGACGTGTTCTTCCTGACCGGCACCGACGAGCACGGGGAGCCGGTCGCGGATGCAGCGCGGGCGCAAGGGCTCGAGCCCAAGGAGCTTGCCGATCGCAACGCCGAGCGGTTCAAGGCGCTGATGCCGCAGCTCGAGGCGTCGAACGACTTCTTCATCCGCACCTCCGATACCGAGCACAAGGCCAAGGTGCAGGAGGTCCTCCAGCGCGTCTATGACAACGGCTACGTCTACAGGGGCATGTACGAGGGCTGGTACTGCCCCCGGTGCGCGGACTTCAAGGTGGAGAACGAGATCCTCGATGGCAACCGCTGCCCCATCCACGAGATCGAGCTGACCCGTGAGCGGGAGGAGAACTACTTCTTCGCCCTCTCGAAATTCCAGGAGCAGCTGGAGCGGCTATACGCCGATCAGCCTGATTTCGTGATGCCTCCACACCATTACCGGGAGGCCCGCTCCTTCATCACCCAGGGCCTCCAGGACGTGTCGCTGACCCGGGCGCGGATGCACTGGGGGGTAGAGGTGCCGTGGGACACCAGCCACGTTTTCTACGTGTGGTTCGACGCGCTCCTGAACTACTACACCGCGCTCTCGTACGCCCGGCCCGGTACCGATCTGACCCCAGAGTTCTGGCCTGCGACCTATCACATCATCGGCAAGGACATCCTCAAGTTCCACACCGTTTTCTGGCCTGCGCTCCTGATCGCCGCCGATCTGCCGCTCCCTCACCACGTATTCGTGCACGGGTTCCTGCTCGGCGCGGATGGGCGCAAGATGAGCAAATCGCTGGGCAACGTTCTCGATCCGTTCGAGGTGATCGAGCAGTTCGGGACCGACGCGCTCCGCTTCTACCTGATGCGAGACGTGCCGTTCGGCTCCGACGGGGCGGTCGGCATGGAGGCCGTGCGGATGCGCTATGACGCCGAACTCGCAAACGAGTACGGAAACCTGGCCAGCCGCACGATCGCGATGGTGCAGCGCTACCGGGATGGGGTCGTCCCAGCCGTGGCTACCGACCCCGTCCTGGACTCCGAGCTTCAGGGGCTGCCGCAGGAGGTGGCTGCGCTGATGGACCGCGCCGAGCCGACCGAGGCTCTAGAACACATCTGGCGGCGTGTGCGGCGGCTCAATCGCTACGTGGAGGAACGAGCGCCGTGGCAGCTGGCACGAGACCCATCGGACGCGGACAAGCTCGACCAGACACTCGCCTCGCTGGTCGAAGGCCTCCGCACATTGAACGTGTTGCTGGAGCCGTACATGCCCGCCACATTCGAGAAGCTGCGGGACGCACTCGGCGCTCCGGGGGCCGCGGTAACCGCCCTGGAGCCGCTGTTCCCGAAGCGGGGTTGAGAGCCTCGCTCAACCCACCCATCCAGCGGCTGGGCGATGTCGTTCAACTACATCTGCGATGCGGCGGCCATGATCGCCTCGCGGATCCGCGGGTACGTGCCGCAGCGGCAGACGTTACGGAGCTCGTCGAGGTCGGCTTCGGTGATCTGGCGGCCGGAGGCCTTGACCTCCTTCACCAGCGCGACCGCCGCCATGATCTGACCCGGCTGGCAGTAGCCGCACTGGGCGACGTCGTGGTCGAGCCACGCCTGCTGCATCGGGTGGAGAGCCTGCCCGACGGTCGCCGGGTAGGCCCTCGATCGTCGTGATGTGGTCGGTCGGCTTGATGTCTGACACCGGGACGCGCACGGGTTGAACGCCTTGCCGTTGATGTGGCTGGTGCAGGCCTTGCACACGCTCGAGCCCGCAGCCGTACTTGGGCCCGTGGACGCCGAGCAGGTCACGCAGCACCCACAGCAGCCGCACGTCGTCTTCGCAGTCGACGCTCACGTGCTTGCCGTTGAGGAGGAAGGTGTGGCTTGGCATCCGTGGCTCCTAGAAGGTGTTCTTCAGCCCGTCGGTCGGTGACTCGGGTATCGGTGGCACCGTGGGCAGCGGCGTGAAGCCGAGGGGCTGGTTGTGGTTGATCGGGAAGCTCGTCGGGCACGTGCCGGTGGCCCGGCCGTAGGCGCACGGCCGTGGCGGCCATCGCCGCGGCGACGCCCAGCTCGCCGGCTCCGCCGGGTTCGGTGGTCGTCGGCGGCAGCACGACCACCTCGACCTCGAGGCGGGGTGTTCCACTGGCGCGTGTAGTAGGCGTTGTCCCAGCTGCCCTCCAGGAAGTGCCCGTCCTTCAGGTGCAGGCTGTAGGTCAGCGCCTGTGCGATCCCGTCCATGATCCCGCCCATCATCTGCGCCTTCAGTCCCAGCGGGTTGATGGGCAACCCGGCATCCACGGCGAACACCGCCTTGGTCACGCGCGGGCCCGTGTAGGCGTCGTGAATCTGGCGGTTGACCGTCGCCGGCCGGCAGTCGATCTCGATCAGGCACGCCGCGCGGCTCTTGTACTCGCTGTGGAGCGCGATGCCCTGGGCGGTTCCCGGCGGCCATCGGCCGGCCCCAGTTGCCGGCCTGGGCCGCCGCGTCGAGCATGGCCAGCATCCGCTGGTCACGCAGGAACGCGCGGCGAAGCTTGTACGGGTCCTGGCCGAGCTTGGCGGCCAGCTGGTCGACCATCAGCTCGGTGGCCACGCACACCTCGGGGCTGTAGATGTTGCGCACGCTCGAGGTGTTGAACGTGTTGTAGTTGTAGACCTCGTTCAGCGCCTGGCCGACCACGCCGAAGTTGTAGGGGACGTTCGCGGTGAGGTTGAAGACACTCTGCGAGTAGCCGAGGAAATCCTGCTCGGGGAGCTGGCCGTAGTTGGCGCTGAGCAGCTCTCCCGAGCCCGTGGGTGAAGTCCGTGGCCACGCTGGTATGCCGCTGTTCAAAGCTGATCACGTTTGTCCCGGAATACGTGATCCGCACCCGTGAAGTGCACATGGGATGCACGCGGCCCTGGCGGAAGTTGTCGGTCCGGTGCCACATCAGCTTCACCGGTTTGCCCATGGCCTTCGAGATCGCCGCCGCCTCGAACGCAGCGTCGGCGAACAGGTGGCGGCCGAAGGATCCGCCGCCCTGGGTCACGTGCACCTTCACGGCCGTCGGCGGCAAGCCGAGGATCGTTGGTTGCGATGTTCTCCTGGGCCCAGATGGGTGACTTGAGGCTCGACCAGATCTCGGCGCTGGAGGGGGTGACGTTGGCGATGGCGCAGTTGGTCTCCAGCGGATCGCCGGGGCGGAAGTAGAAGGTGAACCGCTGCTCGATGTTGCTGCCCAGAGGACTGGCGGGCTCAAGCGGGACCTCGTTGGCCTTCAGGTCGGCTAGCACACTGTCGTCTGACTTGCCGTCGGCCGATCCGGCGGCCCAGGTGACGTCCAGGGCGCGGACGGCGTCGATGCACTGGCCGAACGTCCGAGCCCGCACGGCCACGCCGCCGGGGACGTACTGGGTGTGCGGGATGATGGCCACGTCGGTCACGCCGGGCATGGCCTTGACCTGCGCCTCGTTCGTGACCGCGGTCGCGTTGCCATTGATCGTTGGTGGACGGCACACCATCGTGGGGAGGGCGTCGCGGAACCTCGAGGTCCAGCGCGAATTGCTTGCGTCCGGTGACGATGTCAACGGCGTCGATCCGCCGCTGCGAGGTGCCGATCACCTTGTACTGCGAGCGCGGTTTGAGCTGGCCTTCGACCTGCTGGGTCCTGCGCGCCGCGGCGCGATGTGTGAGCGAGCCGAACGTCGCCGCCTTCCCGCCCGGCGCGCGTACGACTCCGCCTGAGACGGTGAGCTCGTTCGGCGGGTTGCCCAGCGCGATGCTCGCGGCCTGCAGAAGCTGGCCCCGGGCGATGGCCGCGGCCACCCGGACCGGTGTGAAGATCGAATGCATGGTGTTTGAGCCGCCGGTGAGCTGGTTCCACACCAGCTCGGGCCGAGCATCGGCGAGCGTGACATTGACCTTGTCCACCGAGATGTCCATCTCGTCGGCGATCGTCATCGCGACCGCAGTGGTGATGCCCTGTCCGACCTCGGCCCGGGGAAGCGCGAACGAGACGGTCCCGTCAGGGTTGACGGTCACGGTGATCAGGTGCGAGGTCGGCTGCGCCGCGTCGGTGAGGAAGTCGGTCAGGTCGTAGCTGTCGACCGGCTGATGGGTGGGAATCGCGGCGCGGGCGGGCTCGACGAACAGCTCTGCGCCCGCCATCACCGTGGAAGCGGCTATGACCCAGCCCATGAAGTGGCGACGGGTGACACCGTCTGGTGGACCCTCGCGGTAGCTCACACCGCGAGCGCTGCTAGACATCGCCGTCCTCCCGGCTCGACCTGGATCAGCCTGCAATGCACAGCTTACCTGCACCACGGGCCACCGCGCCAGTTGCGGGTGGGCGACCGTGGTCTTTGTGGGCCGCGCCCCAAGACCGGCTTCCGCGCGAGCGCGGTCACACTGTTAGGCGATGATCGACAGCCATACCCACCTTGATTTCTGCGAGCCGCCGAACGCAGATTTGGTCGCCGCGGCGGCCGAGGCGGGCATCCACCGAATGCTCACCGTGGGCACCACCGGCGCCTCGTGCCGGGCCGCGCTCCAAGCTGCCGAGGAGTTCCCCCAGGTGTACGCGGCGATTGGGCGTCACCCGAATCAGGCCACCGGCTTCGATGACGCCGACCTGGCCGAGCTGGAGGCCCTGGCCGCCCATCCGAAGTGCGCGGCGATCGGCGAGACCGGGCTCGATTACTACCACCACGCGCTGCGCGCGCGGTGCCGTCCGCACCGCGTCCCGATCAGCAGCGGGCGTTCGAGGCTCACATCGAGCTGGCCCGAGCGACCGGCAAACCGCTGGTCATCCACACCCGCGCGGCGGCCGACGACACGCTCGCCACCCTGCGCGCCCGCGCAGCCGGCGTGCGGGTGATCCTCCATTGCTTCTCAATGGCCGATCGGCTCGAGGAGTGCCTGGGGCATGACGACTGGTGGATCTCGTTCGCGGGCAACCTCACATACCCCAAAGCGCCCGAGCTGCGGCAGGCGGCGCTCCGGGTCCCGCCCGAGCGTCTGCTTGTCGAGACCGACGCCCCGTTCCTGTCCCCGCAGCCAGTGCGAGGAAAGCCGAACCAGCCGGCGCACGTGGTCCATACCGCGGCGGCGATGGCGAGCGAGCGCCGGGTGGAATACCCGGAGCTCGAACAGGCGGTGGAGCAGAACGCGGCCGAGCTGTTCGGATGGTGAAGCTCGGCCAGAACTTCCTGGTCGACAAGAACATCCTCGGCGTGATCGAGCGGCTGGCCGAGCTGAGCGGGGAGGACGTCGTGCTGGAGATCGGCGGCGGGCCGGGAATCCTGTCGCGGCGCCTGGCCGAGCGCGCCGCCCACGTGCACGTCGTGGAGGTCGACCGGCGACTGGAGCCTGATCTGCGGCGGGCGCTGGGGAATGCCGGCAACGTGACCATTCACATGGCCGACGCGCTGCAGCTTGACCTTGCGGCGGTTCGGCCCGCCCCAACCAAGGTGGTCGCCAACCTGCCGTATGGCGTGGCGGCCACGGTGATCCTGCGCACGATCGATGAGATCCCGACGGTGACCCGGTGGTTAGTGATGGTGCAGCGCGAGGTGGGGGAGCGTCTGGCCGCGGCCCCGGCCACGCCGGCCTACGGCGCGCCGTCGGTGCTCGCCCAGCTGGCCTGCGAGGTCAGGGTGCTGCGCGGCGTGTCCCGGACCGTGTTCCGTCCGGTTCCCCGCGTCGACTCGGTCCTGGTGGGCCTGGAGCGGGTGGCGGACGGCCCAGACCCTGGAGTCCGGGGGCTGGTCCACGAGGCGTTCGCCCACCGGCGTAAGACACTTGCCGGATCGCTGGCGCTTGCTCGGGGCGCGCCGGATGGCGTGCGCGAGCTGGCACAGAGCGCCCTGGCGAGGCTCGGCCATCCGCCTGACGAGCGCGCGGAGCGGCTGTCGCCGGCGGAGTTCGAGCAGCTCGCCCGGTTGCTCCAGCGATGAGCGACCGCGAGCTGGCACCAGCCAAGGTCAACCTTTGCCTGTTCCTGGGCGGGCCGCGCGCCGACGGGCGGCATGAGCTCGTCACGCTGTTCGAGTCGGTGAGCCTGTTCGATGAGCTCAGGCTCGAGGTACTGTCGACCGGCGGTGACGAGGTGGTGTGTGCCGGGGTCGAGGGTCCCAACCTGGCGGAGGCCGCGCTCCGGGAGCTCCGCGCGCGGGGCTGGTCGGCGCCGCCGGTGCGGATCGAAATCGTCAAGCGGATCCCGGTGGCCGCCGGTCTGGGCGGGGGCTCGGCCGACGCCGCGGCCGCGCTGCGGCTGGCGGGCGCGCTCAGTCCGCTGCCCCCGGGCCTCGCCGACGAGTTGGCCCGACACCTGGGTGCCGACGTCCCCAGCCAGCTGCAGCCTGGCGTGACGCTTGGAACCGGTGCCGGAGAGCTGGTGGAGCCGCTCAAGAGTGCTGTCCGAGCACGCGTTTGTGATCCTCCCGTCCGCCGAGACCCTCTCGACGGCGGAGGTCTACGGTGAAGCTGACCGGCTTGGGCTACCGCGGGCGTCGCTCGACGGCATCCGCGAGCGGCTGCTTTCCACCCTGCCACGTCCCGACGACTCGCTCCTGAGGAACGATCTGGAGCCGGCGGCGGTGTCCCTCTGCCCGCCGATCGTCAGTGCGCTGGAGGCCGCACGGCGAGCCGGCGCCGATCAGGCCATGGTTTGCGGGTCGGGCCCGACGGTCATCGGCGTCTATTGGGGGGCCGATGCTGCTCGCCGCGCCAGAGAAGCTGCCGGCGCTCTGACGCCACAGTTCCCGGGAGCGCTCCCGGCGACTCCCATCTCATCTTGACCTTGCGGCACAATCTCGGTGCAGCGTGAGCAACCAGGTCATCACATATCTCGTCGCATCCTGCTTGGGCGTGTTCGGCTTCACGGCGTTCTGCTGGCTGGTGGTCGTGCCTGCGGTGGCGACGTTCCGGCGTCCAATGCAGCGGGTGGCGGCAGTCATCCTTTCGCTGTACGTGTTTGCCGCGCTGGTGGCGGCCGGTGTCGCGCTCGGGGCCCTCATCGTGGTCGAATGGCCGCGGATCTTCTGAGCGCCGCGTGACCGACACGCCCCGCGCTTCCGCTTCCGCGCGCGGCCTCGATGCGCTGGAGGCAGTCACAGATGCGGTTGAGGCTGGCGCCGGTCTGCCTGAGATCCTGCGCGCGGCGGCCCGGGCGCTTGACGCCAGCCTCGTCCTGATCGACCGTTCCGCCTCGGTGCTGGCGGTGGCCGCCCGCTCGCCCGCCGACGAGCGGTCGCTGATGCGTGATTCAGAGGACGTGACGACGATCGAGCTCAAGGTCGCGGACGCATCGGTCGGGGTGTTGCGCATGCGGACCCGTGAGCAGGTACCCGAGCCGGCAGTGCTCCGGCTGCTCAGCACGCTGATCGCGTCGGAGATGGAGCGCACGCGGGCGCCGGAGCGGGCCTCCGAGGAGGCAGCCCGAACGTTTGCGCGGGCGCTGCTGGCCGGCGAGATCACCGATCGCGCCGACGCCCTTGCCCGCGGCCGGGAGCTGGGCGTGGACCTGGGTGCCGGAGCGATGGTGGCGATCGTCCGAGCCCATCCGCGTAGGGCCACCGAGGAGGACTGGAGGAGCAGGCTGTTGACGATCGGTCTCCGCGGTGCCCGCTCCGTCGCGCCAGGCTCAGTTGCGGTGCCCTCGGGGGAAGGCGGCGAGGAGGTGACGGTTGTGGTCCCCGGCCCCGACGGCGAGCTGGGCAGGCGCGTGTGCGCGGCGGTGATGCGGGAGCTCGAGCCCGGGCTCCCGGGATTTGCGCTGGCGCTCGGATCCAGTCGCCACACCGAGGACCCGCTTGAGCTGCGCCGGGCTGCGGATGAGGCGCTGCTTGCTGCCAACGTGGTGCAGGGCGATTCCGAGAGGTCGGCGCTGGCATTTGGTGAAACCGGTACCTACCAGCTGCTTCTGCCGTACATGCGTGAGCCCACAGAGCTGCGGAGCTTCTACGAGCAGACGGTCCTGCCGCTCGCCCTCTACGACGAGCAGTACGAGACCGACCTGCTGGGGACGCTTGCGACGTTCCTCGACTGCGATGCCAACGTGAACGCCACGGCGGCCCGGCTCTTCACCCACCGCCACACGATCCGCTACCGGTTCGAGCGGGTCCGCGAGCTGACGCAGCTCGACGTGTCCTCAACCGACGGCCGCGAGAAGCTGTCGCTCGGCCTGAAGGCGATGCGGGTGCTGGGAATCACGCCGCCGCGCGGACCGGCTACCGAGCCCGGGGCCGAGGGCGGACGGGTTCCGCACTAGCCGATCGCTTCCTCGACGGCCGCTGCCGCAATCTCCCCGGCGACCTCCAGCGGTTCGGTCGAGCGCAATGCGCGCGCAAGAACGAACGCCCCCTCCAGCGCGCAGAGCATCCCGATCGTGAGCTCCCGTGCCTTCTGACGGGTGATCCCGGCTTCGGCATATCGGTCGGCGCCCGCCTCGATCCAGCTCTCGAACACCTCGGCGCAGGCCTCCCGCATCGGCTCGCTGGAGCTCGATACCTCGAGCGCGACCGTGGCGATCGGGCAGGCGTCGGCGTAGTCGGTCTCCACCACGTGGGCGGCGGCGCCGGCGAAGAAATCGCGCACTCCCGTGACAACGTCCGGGGCCGGGTCGAACACGGCCGGGATCAGCTCGGCGTACATGGCGCCCGACGTTCTGATCGCCTCGGCTCCGAGCTCCTCCTTGCCGCCGGGGAAGAAGTGATAGAGCGAGCCGAACGGGGCCTCTGCGGCGGTCACGATCTGCTTGATGCCGGTGGCGCTGTAGCCCTGCCTGCGGAACAGCTCTGCGCTGGTCTCGACGATCCGGTCTCGTGTGGGGACGGTCATGATGGGGTATTCTACTGGATAGAGCGATCAATCTAGCCCTGGCAGAGGACGAGACCGAGCCACAGCTCGGGAAGGAGCGACATGATTTCCTGGCTTACCAAGCAGTTGATCTCACGCGTGATGGAGCGGACCCGGGCCGGCGACATACGTCCGGCGCTGGCGCTCGACCGCAAGGACATGGAGTTTGTGTTTCCCGGCAAGAACTCGTGGTCTGGCCACTTCCGGGGCAAGGATGGGCACCGCCGGTGGCTGGAGCGGTTGGTGCGGGTCGGCGTCAAGACCGGTGTCGATGAGGTGGCCGTGAGCGGCTTCCCCTGGAACCAGACCGTGGCGGTCCGCGGCCGCTCGTGGTGGGATAACTCAAGCGGCGAGCGGATCTATGAGAACCGCTACGTGATCTGGGGTCATCTGCGATGGGGCCGTATGAAGTCCTACGAGGTCTACGAGGACACCGAGAAGGCCCAGGCGCTCGACGAGTATCTGGAGGCTCACGAGCCGGCGCTCGCCGCGGCCTGACGACGTTCGATCAGCCTGTCTGATCTGGCCTTAGCGCTGGAGGGGATCAGGTGCCCGAACCAGGAGCGGTGGTCGGCGACGAACCGGTAGGTCCGCTCGGTTGTCTTAGGCGCCGCCGCGAGGACGGCGGCGGGCAGGCGGCCGCCCCGTAGCAGGCGCAGCAGTGGCGGGGCCGCCGCACCCGCCGATGTGCGATTGCCCTCGGGCGAGACGAGGTGGAAGGAAGCCTCCTGCTCCTGCTGGGGCATGTCCGCCAGGAGCTGGTTGGCCTCCGCTGACCCGATCGCCACGGGGCGCAGACGGCGGTCTCGATCCCGCGCCAGCACCTGGGCGAGCGACCACCGGCAGAACCCGCAATCGGCGTCGTAGAGGACTGCCCAGCTATTAGCATCGCGCGGCATGTCGATCGGGATCATCACCGGGTCGGGCACTTATGCGCTTCCCGGTTTCCAGAGCGGCGAAGCCGTCGAGGTCAGTACGCCGTTCGGCGAGGCGGCGGTCACCCGCGGCACCTACGCGGATGTGGATGTGCTCCACGTCTCCCGCCACCAGGCCGGCCACCTGAGGCTGTCCAACCAAGTCACCCATAGAGCGAACATCTGGGCGCTCAAGGAGCTTGGTGCCGCCGCGGTGATCGGCTGCACGGCCTGTGGAGCGGTAGACCCCACGCTCGAGCTTGGATCGCTCGTCGTCTTCGACGACATGCATTTCAGCTCGAATCGCCTACCAGACGGGTCGCTGTGCACGTTCTTCACCGAGCCAGGCGACCCGGCCCGGGGCCATTGGATTCTCCACGGCGGCCCATATTCAGCCGAGGTGCGGGAGGCTGTGTTCGCCGGGGCATGGGACGCGGGCCATCGCGTTCGCGACGGCGGAACCTATGGGCACGTCGACGGGCCGCGGTTCAACACGCCGACCGAGATTTCGCAGCTGGCGGCATGCGGTGTCACCGCGGTCAGCCAGACGGCCGGGCCCGAGACCGTCCTGTGCGGGGAGCTGGAGCTGCCGTTTGGCCTGATCGGCTTCGTGACCGATTACGCCAACGAGGTCCGGCCTGATCCGACGCCCGTGTCCTGGCTGATCGACCTGATGGGCCGGAGCACCACGATCTTCGCCGAGGTCCTGAGCGGAGCCCTCCCGCGGCTGAATGAGCTCCCGCCTCGCCCGGCGGGCACCTTGTACCGGTTTGAGCAGGGGTGAGCGAACCGCCGGCTGTCCTCCTCATGCGGGCCGAGGGCGCCTCTGCCCTCGAGCGCGCGCTTGTCTCGATCGCCGAGAGCTGGGGACGGACGGTTGCGCCGGAGGCGTTCTCGGTGGCGCGCCCGGGGGATCGTCTGCGCGATGCGGGGGCCCGCTTGTCCGGGACCGCGCTGCTCGTAATCTGGCCCTGGCTGGCCCACTGGCGGCCCGAGCACGCCGCCGGCGCTCTGGGCGACCTTGAGGCTGGTTGCGATCTCGTGCTGGGCCCAACCGTCGATGGGGACTTCTATCTGCTCGGCCTCAGGCGGCCGCTGCCGGGCGTGCTGGAGCATTTCGAAGGCGAGCTCGGAGACGACGCTGTGGGGCTGGCGGCGCGGCTGGCCGTTGAGGAGGGGATTGAGATCGGGCTACTCCGAGCCGAACGCCCGCTGCGGACCGAAGCCGACTTCACAGCGGCGCTGGCCGACCCACTGACGCCGCCCGAGATCGCCGCACTCCTGCGGGGCGAGCATGGGTAGCCGGGATTCCAGCGCGAGGCGGTGGATGCGCGGCGGAGGGGGTAACGTGGGGATTGCCCAGCCAATACTCTGGGGAGTGGTGTAATGGCAGCACGGGAGGTTTTGGTCCTCCAGGTCCGGGTCCGACTCCTGGCTCCCCAGTCGAGTTTCCGCGCCGCGGCGGGCGATGCTGACGCGCGGCTGCGCGCCGCCTGAGGCGCACGGCCCTTCGCAGCGCGCGGCTCAACGTTCGGCTAGGACCAAGAGACCGCGCTCAAGCGGGGGTCCGTTCGGCCCGATGCGCTCGATGACTGCCACCACAAGTTCGCTCGGGGCCGAAGGCCACACAGATGATCATTCGAGGGAGACCTCATGGAGGTGATAGGACGAGTGACCCCTGCCCCGGGCAGGTGCCTTGGCGCAGGTCTGCGTGGCGCACTTGGCTAGGTCGCAGGCGCAGGAGCTCACACCCGCGCTGGACTTCGGAGTCGGGGTTCACGATGATCGAGATCCTGATCGCCGCGCTGATGGTGGCGCTGATCGCATCGGCCGTGGCGATCGCGCTGGTGGCGGGGGCGACCCAGAGCGCCGATCAGCGTCATCGCGCTCAAGCAGGCATCGTCGCCGCGCAAGACCAGCAGCGGCTTCGGGGGCTCTCCGCGCAAGAGCTGAACGGCCTGGTTCAGAACCGCGTGGTGACGATGGATGGAACGGCCTACCAGGTGAAGTCGACTTCGGCCTTCCTGAGCAGCTCGGGGACCACCAGCTGCGGGGCTCCCGGGGCCGGCGCCGCCGCCTATTTCCAGACCGTCTCGACTGTGAACTGGAACGCGAACGTGGATCCGAAGACCGGCCTGAACAGACGGCCGCCGGTCGTGGCGGAGAGCATCATCACCCCGCCCGCCGGGGGGATCCTGCTAGCGCAGGTCGTCGATCAGACCGGCGCCGGCCTGCCGGGGGTCTCGGTAGCGGCCAGCGGGCCGGCGAACGAGTCCGGCATCACCGATTCGGGCGGCTGCACCGAGCTCGCGGACCTGACGGCGGGCACGTACACGGTGACGTTCACGGATTCCGGCTATGTGGACCCGACCGGCAACCCCACTCCGACCACGCCGGCGACCGTCACGTCGACCGGCACCTCCCGTCCGACGTCCAACCCCATCTCGATGGGGTTGGCGGGCACGATCGACGCGAACTTCACAGCCATGGGGAGCTCCGGGAATCTCACCGGGCAGCAGGCTAACTCGCTGGCCTGGTTCGGCAACGGCACATCCAGCCGAATGTCCGGCTTCCAGACCTATCCGTCGGGATGTGAGAGCTCACCGGGCTCGTGCACGACGGCGGCCAGCCTGCTGCCGGCGTCTCCCACCATGATCAGCCTCTTCCCGTTCGAGTTCACGGGCCCGAGCTACACCGGCAACTATCAGGTCTGGGGCGGTCCCTGCCAGCAGATGGAACCTCCCGCGAGCACCGACAAGTTCAACGTCGCACCGGGCTCCAACCAGACCCTCGCCGTTCAGGAGCCGGCTCTCGACCTCGTCGTACAGGCCAACGGGACGCGGGTTGCGCCGGTCAACGTGAACCTCAACTTCCAGAGCTCCAGCGGGCCGTCATGCAATACGAACTGGTATCCGGCGATCGCCTCCGACGCTGCGACCGACGCGAACGGAGTGCTGGCGTCGCCAGGCCAGCCATTCGCCACGACCGCGACGACAGGATCGACGGCCAGCGCGTCCGGTTACACCGGGACCTATTCCGTGTGCGCCTCAGCGGTCGTCTCGGGCAGGACGCGGAACGTCACAACCAACAGCGTGACAAACACCAATTTCAGCAGCCCCACCGCTGTGACGATCAACGTCACATCATCCTCACAGTCAGGGTCATGCTGACCGGGCGGCCCTCCCCCTCGCGCAAGGAACTCGCCGACGAGTCCGGATGGACCATCGTCGAACTGCTCCTGGTGCTGGGAATCGGAATCGTGATCGCCACCGCGCTCTTCACGATCCTCGGGCGTCTCGATGAATCAAGCGACGCGAACCTTCACCAGGGTTGACGCCACCCAGCGCGCGCGCAGCACGCTGGCAGCGATCGAGAGCGAGCTGCAGTCGGCGTGCCTCAGCAACGGGGTCACGCCGATCCAGCCAGGGAGCACGTCGAACAACCTCATCTTTCTGAGCGCCTACGGCAGCGCTGCGCAGCCCGACGCCGGTCGAGCATCAGCTCGCCTTCTCGTCCTCGTCGGGCACGCTCACCGACTCGCTGTACGCCGTAAACGGGGGGGCCGCGCCGAACTGGACGTTCTCCTCCACCCCGTACCAGACCACCACGCTCCTGACGAACGTCGCGCAGAGCGGCACCACCCCGGCATTCCAATACTTCGCCTATCAGCAGATCCCAAACGGAAGCGGCGGGTACTACACCGACGGCGGCGGCAATCCGTACATGATGCTGCTCGACGGGACCAGCTCGGTCCCGGGCACGAGCCCCCCGGTGATTCCGTCACCGAGCCCCCTGTCCGCATCTCCACCCTCGGGCCTCTCGACCTCCAACGCCCAGACCGCCGCCGAGGTAATGATCACGCTGCTCGTCGGTCCGAGCGGCGCCACGTGGCAGAACCCGAAAGCCTCAGACGGTCCCGTAACGGTCACCGACGGCATCGTGCTTCGTCTCACACCACCCCCCAACAGCGTCCAGGGGGGCGCGAGCTTCGGGCCATGCCAGTGATCGGGACAACGCTGCTCAGCTGGATACGGCGGCGCCTGGCGGCCGAGGATGGCTTCACGATGCTGATCGCGGTCGGGGTGCTGTTCGTCACCACGCTTATCACCACGGCGATCTTCGTTGCGACCCGAGGTGACACCAACCTCAACAAGCACACCCTTGACGCGCAGCGGGCCTACGACGCCGCCACCGCGGGAGCAAACGCCTACCTGTACCAGCTAAATCAGAACCCCAACTACTGGTCGACGTGCGCCAACGACGTCCAGGCCACCGCATCCGTACCGGGCTCCACAACCGGCGAGCAGTACTCGTTCACCTACGTCCCCGCGAATGGCTACACGACGTGCACGGGTAGCCCACCGACGGCCTCGATGATCGACCAGGCCACGGGTTCTCTGCGCATGGAGTTCACCGGCTACTCGGGCAACCCCACGGTGACGCGGACGATTACCGCGAGCTTCCGCAGGGCCAGCCCGCTCGACTTTCTCTGGTACACGGTCTATGAGGCGCTCGACAAGAGCATCTCGGGCTATAGCGGCTGCGGCGTGTTCCTTCGCAACGGCCGCAGCGGCAACTGCAACATCAACTGGGTGTCGGGCGACGTGATCAACGGTCCGATGTACACCCAGGACCAGTACCTGATCTACTCCTCGAACACGCCGACGTTCGGACGCAATTCGAATGACAAGATCGAAAGCGCTGCCCCGGGTACGAACCCGGCCAATATCTGCGCGAACAACCTCAACGGGTCGATCGTGGAGAACAGCTGCGGAAATGCAGTCATAAACGGCACCGCGGTTCCCAACGCACCGACGATCTCGCCCCCGTCCAACAACACGCAGCTGTTCACCGACGCCACCACATATGGCAAGACCTACACCGGCACGACGACGATCACGCTGAACGGGACCACGGCCACGGTGGTGAACTGCCCATCATCGTGCACAACCACCAACGTCGACCTCACGCAGTACCCGGTGCTCTATGTCAACAACGGGACCAACTGCACGCCCATACGCATACTCGCCATACGTGGTCAACTACGCAACCAGCGGCTGCGCCGGGGACGTGTACGTCTCGGGCAATTACACGACGCCACTGACGATCGGAGCCGCCAACAACATCATCATCAACGGCAACCTGACCACGAGCTCAAGCGGACCGAGCACTCTGACGGGCAGCGCGGTACTGGGCCTGATCGCCAACGCGTTCATTCGCGTGATGCACGGGGTCACCTACCCGGACGGGTACTGCGACAGCAACAGCTCGAACATCTCCAACCAGACGTTTTCGAACCTGACGATCGACGCCGCCATGCTGGCGATCCAGCACTCATTCATCGTCGACAACTTCGGCTGTGGGGCATCCCTGGGCAATCTGACCGTGAACGGCGCGATTGCGCAGTATTTCCGGGGGGCCGTGGGGACGACGGCCGGCACCGGATACCTCAAGAACTACACCTACGACGACAGGCTCCGCGTCCTCTCGCCGCCATACCTGTTCGACATCTCCACGGCCGACTGGCAGCTCTCCCGCGAAACGCTCTGCACGCAAAAGGGCAGCTGCTGAACGGCGGGATTGGCCGGCGTCCCCCGCAGGCGTCGAGCACCCCACCTGAAGCCGGCCACCCGATTTCATACCATCGTCTCGTGAGCGCGGTCGTCGTGATCATGGCTGCGGGGAAGGGAACCCGTATGCGCTCGGTGGCTCCCAAGCTGCTGCATACGCTGTGCGGGCGGCCGATGATCGCGTGGTCGGTCGCGGCCGCGCGCGAAGCCGGGGTCGGCAAAGTGGTCGTGGTGCAGAACGCCGAGGGGGAGCTCGAGGCGACGCTCGGCAACGAGGTCAGCTATGCCCGCCAGGAGCAGGCGCGCGGAACCGCCGATGCGGTCCGCGCAGCCGCGGCGCACATCGACGACGCTGACACCGTGGTGGTCCTCAACGGCGACCATCCGCTGATCACGGCAGCGACCGTGCACGAGCTGGTCCGGGCTCGTGAACATTCAGGAGCTGCGGCAGTCATCGGGACGGCGGTGCTGGACGACCCGTCTGGCTACGGTCGGGTGGTCCGTGGTCCCAACGGCACGGTGGAGAGAGTGGTCGAGACCAAGGGTGCCGGGGACGCCACCGAGCTCGAGCTCCACATCCGCGAGGTCAACGCCGGTCTGTACGCGTTCGATGGCAGGGAGCTCCTTTTGGCCCTGGAGCGTGTCGGTAGCGACAACGTGCAGGGGGAGTTGTATCTCCCGGACGTCGTCCCGATTCTCCGTGACCACGAGCGAACGGTGATCCCACACGAGCTGTCCGATCTCGACGCCACGTTCGGCGTGAACGACCGTGCCGCACTGGCCGAAGCCCGGGCCCGTCTCCAGGAGCGAATCCACGAGCGACACATGCTGGCCGGGGTGACGATCGTGGATCCCGGCTGCACGGTGATCGACGTGGGAGTGGAGATTGAGGCGGAGGCCGTGATAGCGCCGTTCACCAGCCTCCACGGCGCCACGAGGATCGGCAGCGGTTCCACCATCGGGCCGCTCAGCACGCTGATCGATACCCGGGTTGGCGCCGGTGCGACCGTCGTTCACTCATATTCAAAGGATGCTGAGATCGGCGACCGCGTGAGCGTGGGGCCGTTCGCATACCTGCGGCCCGGCACGGTGCTGCGAGAGGGGGCCAAGGCCGGGACGTTCGTCGAGATCAAGAACTCGGATATCGGCGCCGGCACGAAGGTCCCCCACCTGTCCTATATCGGCGACGCAGATATTGGCGAGGAGACGAACCTCGGCGCGGCGACGATCACAGCGAATTTCGACGGGAGCCGGAAGCACCGCACCACCATCGGCTCGCGGGTAAAGACGAGCGTCGACACGACGCTGGTCGCTCCGGTCACGGTCGGCGACGACGCCTACACGGCGGCGGGATCGGTGATCGGTCAGGACGTGCCGCCCGGAGCCCTAGCCGGCTCGCCCGGAGTGGCGCGCGGCGAGCAGCGCAACGTCGAGGGTTACAGCGAACGCCGCAAGGAGCGGGATCAGGAGGCGGACAAGAACGAGAGCGAGGACTACCGTCGGCAGGCGGACGTAAACTCGACGAAGCGATGAGCGTTCTGGAGACGCGTCCCTCGCCAAGCGAGCTCGTCATCGAGTCGGGCAAGCGGTTGATGCTGGTCTCGGGCCGCGCGAACCCCGGCCTTGCGTCGCGGATTGCGGACAAGCTCAGCGTTGAGCTGGCCGGCATGACGCTCAACACGTTCGCCAACGGCGAGGTCTACTGCCGCTACGAGGAGTCCGTGCGCGGAGCCGATGTGTTCATCGTCCAGCCGACGTGTGGGAATCCTGACACCGGCCTGAGCGCCAACGACGCGCTGATGGAGCTGATGGTGATGATCGACGCCGCCGTGGGGGGCTCGGCGCATCGCGTGATCGCCGTCACGCCGTGGTACGGATACTCGCGCCAGGACAAGAAATCAGCGCCGCGGGAGCCGATCAGCGCCCGCCTGGTGGCGCGAATGCTCGAGGCGGCGGGGATCGACCGCATCCTGACCATGGATCTCCACCAGGGACAGATCCAGGGCTTCTTCCAGAAGCCCTGCGACCACATGACCGCCCTGTTCATGCTGACCCAGTACTTCGCCGACCTCGGCCTGGACGAGCTGGTGGTCGTGGCACCTGACGCCGGTCGGGTCAAGCTGAACAAGCGGTTTGCCAACCAGATGGGTGCCGACCTGGCGATCCTCAACAAAGAGCGGCCGGCCCAGCAGGTGGCCGAGATCGGCTACGTGATCGGAGATGTCGAAGGCAAGACGGCCGTGCTGGTGGATGACATCATCGACACCGCCGGCACACTCAAGGCCGCTGCCCGTGCCGTCCACGAAGCAGGCGCCCGGCAGGTCTACGCGGCGGCCACGCACGGAGTGTTCTCCGGGAATGCTTGGGAGAACCTGGCGGCGGCCGAGCTGGAGCAGATCGTCGTCACCGACACGATCCCGGTACCTCCCGGAGCGCCTGACAACGTGCGGGTGCTCCCTTGCGCAGACCTCCTCACGAGCTCCATCCGCCAGATCTTCACCGACGGTTCGGTGAGTGACGTGTTTGGCGGCGAGAACCAGCTGTTCTGATCAGGTTAGGGGCCGGTAGGGAGCGCGTTTGAGCGGCCGACACGCGGTTATGGTGTGCCCGCTCTGAGGCGGAAGACACCGTCTTTCGCGGATCGATAACCGAGGAGGACGGATGACTAGGTTGCATACGCGCCCCATGGCGCTGGTTCTTGGGGTCGCTGCGATGGCGGCGGCTGGGTGTGGCTCCAGCAGCAGCAAGAGCAAGCCGGCGAACGCACCCACCTCAGCGCTGACGCCGTCCACCGCGGCCACGACTTCGACGACGGCGGGGCCGACCAGCGGATTTGCCGCACAGCTCAACACCCTCTGCGAACAGGGCAACACCGCCATCAGGAAAGCGTCGGGTACCCAAGCGAAGCTCGCCGTCTTCCAGAGCTACGTGGCGAAGTTCGCGGCGCTCACCCCACCGGCGGCTCAGAAGGCGACCTACGACAAGTTCGTGGCCGATGGCAAGGCCGAGCTGGCGGCGGCCAAGGCCAACGACGCGGCGGGAATCAAGAAGGCGACCACCGACGTCAAGATGCAAGGGAAGAAGCTGGGCGCACCGGCCTGCTCGTGATACGCGTTGCGTGGTGGCGGGCTCGGCCCCGCCACCACGGTGCGCCTGAAAGGACGGGGAGGCGAGCGCCTTCCTCGTGGACCGAATCGACTACGGAGGAACGATGAACAGATTGCGTACGAGGCATATCGCAGTGGTATTGAGCATCGCGGCTGTTGCTGCGGCCGGGTGCGGCAGCTCGAGTAGCAAGAGCAAGCCGGCCGCCGCTGCAACCACCCCGCTGACGCCGAGCACCACCGGAACAACGACGACGCCCGCGGGTGGCTTCACGGCCCAGCTGAACGCCATCTGCAAGGAGGGCAACGCGCAGAAGGTCACGACCGCCGCCGAGGCGGCGGCCGTCGGCGAGAAGTTCCTGCCGAGGTTGGAGGCGCTGATGCCCCCGGCAGCGCAGAAGGCTACGTATACGGCCTTCGTGACGAACTTCAAGGCCGAGATCGCCGCGGCGAAGAAGAACGATCTCACGACGCTCAAGGCGCTCTCCGCCAAGGAGCGCTCGCTGGGCTCCAAGCTCGGTGCACCCGACTGCACCACGGGGTAGTAGTCGCCCAAGCATGCCTCGATCGTCCCGCCCGGGTTCCGCCCGGGCGGGACGGCGATGCTCCCATGGTGGGGCGGCGACTCCGGTAGGGTCGGTCGGACGTTGACGGCATCGGGTGCTGAGGCGGCCGCGCGTCTCATGCGGATGCTCGGCCTGAGCGAGGAAGAGCTGTGCCGGATCCTGGCGGTCGAGCCGCTTGAGCTGCTCTCCGACCAGGTCGGCCACCGGGGTGAGCTCCCGATCTTGCTCGCCTTGCTCGACGATGTCGCAGAGGGGGTCGGTCCCGGTGTGCTGTCCCGTTGGGTCAGAGCGGCCGGACCGCGCGGACGGCCGATCGACGCACTGATGGCCCGGGACTTCGCCCGCTTCGAGTACGCGGTGGGCGACCTCGCCGAGCGGGGGTTCGTGCTCCGGGCCGGGGCCGATAGCCCTGGCTGAGCCGTTCAGCCATTCGCTGCGCGTGCGCTACGCCGAGTGCGATCCGCAGGGCGTGGTGTTCAACGCCAACTACCTCGCTTACCTGGACACCAGCATGACGGAGCTTTGGCGGGCTGCGTTCGGCAGCTATCAGGCGATGCTCGACCGCGGGATCGACATGGTGGTGGTGGAGACACAGCTTCGGTTCCACGCGCCGGCGCGGTTCGATGACGTGCTCCGGCTCGAAATCGCCGTCGCGCGGATGGGCAACACCAGCATCTCGAGCGACCACCGCATCCTCAGGGACGAGGACCTGATCGCTGAAGGCACGCTTCACCACGTGCTCGTTGACCGCCAGACCCTCGGCAAGACCGCGATCCCAGATTGGGTGCGCACGGCGCTGGCGCCGTGGGCGGTGGAACCGGACGGCTAGGCCTCGGCCGGCCTCTCCCCGGGCCAGACGCCGAACAGGTAGTTGAACGTCCGCGCCGCCACGCGGTCGGCGAGGGCCGCCATCGCGGCCTTGGTTGACGCCTCCAGGACGGCCGCCAGGAGCACCTTCTGGATAGTGGTCTCCGCGGTCGTGGCCTTCGGCGGCTCGTGCTCGTCGATCTTGGCCCAGACGGACTGAAATGCCGCCTTTGCCACTCTCGCCGCCACCACACCGGCGATCAAGGACATCGGCTTGTACAGGAGCTTCACCGGAGGGGAGCCTACCCGCTAACCGGGGTGGTCCAGCCGACCGTTGGGGTATTTGTTAACGGAGTCAATTCGGTCGCGATGCTCGAGGAGGACCCCAACGATCAGGATGGCGCCGAGGAGCTGCTCAGGCGGGCACTGCTCGACGAGTCCTCGTCCGTTGCGGTTTCGCTGAAGGTCCGAGGCCTGCCCCTCACCGACGCGGTCACCATCATCTTCCACGGTCGCCAAGACCTTGGAACGCTCCAGACTTACGTGACATGGGGGAGCCGGGGAACCGGCACGACGGTCGCGGCCAGCGAGCTGTTGCGCGTGCCGTGCGACCTGGACCTGGCCGACGCCGAGGATCGCGACGAGGCCGAGCAGCTGTACCTCGAACAGGCCACCGCGCTGCGCGACGCGCTGGTTGGCGCCGACGTGGTCCTTGACGTCTGGCGTGAGCCTCTGGGCGAGCTGGCGGGCGCCGACGTCGAGGTCGACCACTCGGTTGACCTCTCGGTCCGCCTTCCGGCGCATCGGCTGCTGCCGACCGCGCTGGTGGCTCGCGAATCGCACCTCGTGGTGACGCCGGTATGCAGCGCCCGCACGCTGGCCGAGGGGAGACCTCCGATGGGGATCGCCTGCGCGCAGCAGGATTTGAGTCACGTATATCCGCTGGCCGACGATCCCGAGCGGTGCGTCGAGGACTTCCTCGAGCGCTCGGCCGCGCATGCCCGAGCGCTGGCGGAGCGGTTGGAGCACCAGGAGGCCTCCATAGCTCGCTTCATGGAGCTTCAGTAGGCGGGGCTGCGGTTAGCCTGCCTGAGTGCGCTCGCTCCGCTTCCTGATCCTTGCGGTCATCGCTGCCCTGTTCGTCGCAGTCACTGTGCTGCTGGCGCGGGCGTTCACGGTGGATGGAGCCGAGCGCTCGGCGATCGAAGCGCTGCTGCGGGCCGAAGCACGCGGCGACGCAGGCGGGATGGTGGCTCAGATCGACCGCTGCCGGCAGGACCCCGGGTGTCAAGTTCGCGCCCGCGAAGACGCTGCGGCCCTGACGCGACCCGGCAAACTCGCGATCCTGGAGCTGAACCCGTCCGCCGGGTTCTCGCTGGGGTCGACCACGGGCACCGCCCGGGTGGCGTGGCGGGCGGGTGATTCGCTGCCGATCGTGCAGTGCGTGCGCGTGAGGCGAGCCGGGAACGTCGTCAGCGGGCTACGCGTGGAGCTGCTGAAGATAAGCCGGCGGATCAACACCTCAAGCGACTGCCCGCCGAGCTACTGAGGCCGGGCGGGGGTGGGCTCGCGGGCTGGCTCGCGCACCGGCCGCCGCGGCCGTCGCGGCAGCAGGTCCTGTAGCCGCTCGTGGCCGCGGAGGCGAACGCGAGCAGGGATCGCGTCTGCAAGCGGCAGCCCTGGGCCGGGCCGATCAGGCGGCGACGGGGTCGGCGGACGCTGGTTGCCCCAGCCATCGTCGGAGCCCGCATCAGTGCGCGGGGGACCGTCGGTGTCCCGAGCGCGGGAATCAGCAAGGCAGCGGCGCACAGCAAACCCAGCAGATGCATTCCAAAGACTACGAGCATCAGCTGAGCCTCGCTCGACATCAACTGAAAGAGTACCGCGCACCTGGGTCTCGGCCAGCAACAGCCTCGCTACCATGCTCGCACCATGGCGACGACGGCCGCCACCGCACTAGGAGTCAAGTCCCGCGAGGCGGAAGGATCTCGCGCCGCTCGCCGGCTGCGCCGGTCCGGCAACGTGCCGGGAGTGGTCTACGGCGGGGGCGAGGCCCCGTCTGCTTCCAGGTCGACTCACGCGAGCTCCGGAACGCGCTGGCGCATGGCGGCGCGGTGATCGATCTGAGTCATCGACGGCGCCAGCGCCCGCCCCGGTGGTGGTCAAGGAGCACGCGCGCCACCCTGTTACCGGAGAGACGATGCACATCGATATGCTGCGGGTGCGCCTGGACCAGGCGATCACCGCCACCACAGTGGTCGAGCTCGTCGGTGCCGAGAAGGCGCCCGGAATCAAGGAGGGCGGGGTGCTGGAGCAGGTAACGCGCGAGATCTCAATCGAGGCGCTGCCCACTGACATTCCGGACCTGATCGAGCTCGACGTCAGCGAGATCCTGATCAACGACACGCTCACGATCGAGGCGCTCAAGCCTCCCACCGAGGTGACGATCCTCACCGAGGCGGAGACCGTGATCGCCACGGTTACGCCGCCGCGCCTCCAGATCGAGGAGGAGACAGAGATCGAGGAGGAGACCGAGCTGGTGGCCGAGGGCGAGGAGGCTCCCGAGGGCGAGGAGGCCCTGAGAGCAGAAGGCGGAGCCGAGGGCGGCGGCGAAGGCGAGGGCGGCGGCGAGTAGCCGCGATGCGCTTTCGGACAGCCCCGGTCGACTGGCTGATCGTGGGCCTCGGGAATCCCGGCCCGGAGTACGCCGGCACCCGCCACAACGTCGGCTTTGAAGTCGCCGACATGCTGACGCGAGCGGTGGGAGCTGCCGAAGCCGAAGTCGAAATACCGGGGCCTGCTCAGCCAGGGCCGGGCCGGGCCCGGGAGGTCCACGGGTCGCCATGCTTCTGCCCCAGACCTACATGAATGAAGCCGGCCAGTCGGTCGGCCCGGCGCGAGGAGCGTTCAAGCTCGATCTTGACCGGGTGCTCGTGGTCCACGATGAGATCGACCTCCCATTCGGCGAGATCCGCGTGCGCAACGGCGGTGGGTTGGCCGGGCACAACGGGCTGAAGTCCATCAGGCAGGGACTGGGCTCGGACTGCGTTCGCCCGGATGAGGATCGGCGTGGGGCGCCCGACCACCACCGACCCGGACGGGTCGCCGCCTACGTGCTGAGCCGCTTCCGCGAGCCCTCGGAGGAGGTCGCGGCGGTGATCGAGCAGGCAGCTGATGAAGCCCAGCGGGCTCATTCTCGAGCGCGACATAGACTGAAATCGGATGCTTCGCTCTCTGCTTGCCCACGCCGAGGAGGACACGCAGACCGCAAGGCTGGCGAGCGATGGAGGCCGCGCGTTCGTCTCCCAATCGCTGCGCGCCTACCTGGCCGCGGCGCTTCTGGACCCCGACGGCAGCGGCCCCGCGATCGTGGTGGCCGGCGATGACCGCGCGGCCCGGGATCTCGCCACCGGCCTCAAGGCCTGGCTCGCTCCGCGGACGGTCCGCTACTACCCCAGCCGCGGGGTCACCTACCAGTCCCATCTGGCGCCTCCCGCCGCATCTGGTCGGCCTACGGATCGCTGCACTGGATGCGTTGCCGATTCCGCTGAGCGCCGTCGTCGTGGTAAGCGCGGTGGCGCTGTCCGAGAAGGTTCCCGACCCCGCGCTCCGACCGCACCGTTTCACGCTTCGTGTCGGGGAGCTGGTGGATCTCGAGGAAACCGCCCGGGACCTGGTGGCCGCCGGCTACGAGCGCTAGACCAGGTCGAGGATCGAGGCCAGTTCGCCATCCGCGGTGGCCTCCTCGACGTCTTCCCGGCGACCGAAGACCGCGCCGTCAGGGTGGAGCTGTTTGGCGACGAGATTGAGTCTCTGCGGTGGTTCTCCACGTTCACCCAGCGCTCGCTGGGAGACGCCGAGCAGGTCGAGGTTGCCCCCGCGTCGGAGCTGGCCCAGGAGCACCGTGAGCTGGCCGAGATCGCCGCGCTCGAAGAAGAGCCGCCGCCCGACATCGCCGAGTTGCTCCCGGTGGAGGACTTCCACCCATTCCTGACCTGGCGCCCGAAGACACAGAGATCCTGATCACCGGCGAAGAGGACGTGGCGCCGGCACTGGCTGACCACTGGCAGGACGTGACCACCGCATTCCACGACACGGACGCCGGCCATCTGTATGTCGATCCGGAGACGATCGAGGAGGCGTTGGCGCAGCGCGGGCGGATCCGCCTGTCCAGCATCGACCAGGACCAGGATACTCGTTCCGGGCGCAGACCGCCGACGTCCAGGCTCGCGGAATGAAAGACGCCGAGCCCGAGCTCGAGAAGCTCACGCGATCTGGCTATCGCACGGTCCTGGCGTTCGCCCGCCGGGGGAGGGGGAGCGATTCGCCTACAACCTCGGAAGGCTCAAGGTGGAGTGGCTGGACGGGGCAGACCCAGAGGGCCGGGCCGCCCCCGAGCAGGCGCCGAGCCCGGCCCCATCACCCTCACCGAGGCCCGGCTCGCAGCAGGGGTTCATCGCTCCGCAGTTCAAGCTGGCGGTGATCCCCGAGCACCGGCTCCTCCGCCGCCGCCGGCCCCCACCACGCAGCGCGAGCGGCGACGCGGCGTGCTGCGCAGCTTCACAGAGCTGCGCTCCGGCGACATCGTGGTGCACGAGGACCACGGCATCGCTCGCTTCGCCGGTTTTGACACCAAGACCGTGGCCGGCGTCACCCGCGACTACCTCTACCTGGAGTACGCGGGCTCCGACCGCGTGTTCGTGCCGGTCGATCAGCTCGCCAAGATCAGCCGCTACATGGGCGCCGGCGGCGAACATCCGGCGCTGTCCAAGCTCGGCGGGACTCGCTGGGAGACGATCAAGGCCCGCGCACGCCGAGCCGCCCAGGAGCTGGCCGGCGAGCTCCTGAACCTGTACGCCGAACGCAAGCGGCGCCAGGGCCACGCGTTTCCGCCCGACACCGATTGGCAGCGGGAGTTCGAGGACGCCTTCCCCTACTCAGAGACGCCCGACCAGCGCGATGCAATCGAGACGGTCAAGGCCGACATGGAGGCCCCGCGCCCCATGGACCGCCTGATCTGTGGCGACGTCGGTTACGGAAAGACCGAGGTGGCGCTCCGCGCGGCCTTCAAGTGCGTCCAGGACGGCAAGCAGGTGATGGTCCTGGCGCCGACCACGATCCTGGCCCAGCAGCACTTCGGGACCTTCTCAGAGCGCTTGAAGGACTACCCGGTGATGATCGAGCACGTGTCGCGGTTTCGCTCGGCCGCCGAGCAGCGCGCCGCCGTGTCCCGCTTCAACGAAGGCCAGGTGGACATCCTGATCGGCACCCATCGGCTGCTTTCGCGCGACGTGCGGGCGCGCGATCTGGGGCTGCTGGTCGTGGATGAGGAGCAGCGCTTCGGGGTCAAGCAGAAGGAGCTTCTGCGTCAGCTCAAGCTCAAGGTCGACGTGATTGCGATGAGCGCCACGCCGATCCCGCGCACATTGCAGATGTCGCTCGCCGGGGTGCGCGACATCAGCGTGATCGAGACGCCGCCGGAGGGACGCCGGCCGATCAAGACCTACGTGGGCGAGTACGACGAGGAGCTCGTCGGCCAGGCGCTCCGGCGCGAGCTCTCGCGGGACGGCCAGGCGTTCTTCCTGCACAATCGCGTGGAGACGATCGAGGAGACCGCCGAGCGGCTGCGGGCGCTGTGCCCGGAAGTGCGCTTCGAGGTCGCGCACGGGCAGATGGACGAGAAGACCCTGGAGCGGCGGATGCTCCAGTTCCTCCGCGGGGAGGCTGACGTGCTGGTCTGCACCAGCATCATCGAGGCGGGGATCGACATTCCCCAGGCCAACACGCTGGTCGTAGAGCGGGCGGACATCTTCGGTCTCGCCCAGCTCTACCAGATCCGCGGACGGGTTGGCCGGTCTCGCGAGCGGGCGTATGCCTACCTGCTCTATCCAAGCGCCGCGGCACTGACCGGCGATGCGGCGCAAAGGCTCTCGGCGCTGTCTGACTACACCGAGCTGGGGGCGGGGTTCAAGATCGCGATGCGGGACCTGGAGATCCGCGGCGCCGGCAACCTTCTGGGCGATGAGCAGTCAGGCCACGTCGCGGCGCTGGGGTTCGAGTTGTACATGCAGATGCTCGACGAAGCGGTGGCGGCCGCCGAGGAGGCCGCGTTGGAAGAGGAATGGGAGCCGGTCCGGCTCGACGTCAACGTCGACGCCTACATCCCGTCCGACTACATCCCGTATGAGCAGGCCAAGGTCGAGGTGCACCGCCGGATAGCCGGCGCTCGTGAGGTGGCGGAGCTGGCCGTGCTGCGCGAGGAGCTAGAGGACCGCTTCGGGGAGCTCCCGGAGCCGCTGCTCAACCTGATAGCGCTCCAGCAGGCCCGGATCAAACTGGGTCAGGCGGGTGCACGGGCGGTGAGCTTCCGGGCCGGGCGGCTCGCGGTCACCCCGGTCGAATTGGACTCGGTGCGGGCCAAGAAGCTGCGCGCGGAGATTCCCGAGGCGCTGTACGAGTCGGGAAAGTCGCAGCTTTCGCTGCGGGTGCCGGAAGATCCGGTCAAGCGCTTCCCCGCGGTGGTCCGCGCGGCGGATGTGCTGTTGGCGGTCACGCGCGAGGCGGCGTAGCTACTGGGCGTAGCGCGGGGGTAGCCTGTGCGCGTGGCGCGCTACGACGTCAGCGGCAAGGTGGCACTGATCACAGGCGGTGGCCGGGGGATCGGATTGGCCATCGGCGAGGCGCTGGCGGCGCGAGGTGCCCGGGTGGCGCTGGTCGACCGCGACGGTGGGATGGCTGCCGGTGCCGCGGACCGGCTGGGGTCGGACAGGGCGATTGCGTTGGAGGCGGACGTCACCGATGCAGCTGCTGTGCGGCGCGCGGTCGCGGACACGGCCGAGCGCTTTGGCGGGGTCGACATCGTGGTGGCGAACGCCGGGATCGCCCCCTCGCCGGCGCCTGTTCGCGTGATGCCCGCGGAGGAGTTCGAACGCGTCGTGGAGGTCGACCTGCTCGGGGTCTACCGGACAGTTTCTGCGGCTATGGATCAGATCGTGTCCCGGCAGGGCCAGGCGGTTCTGGTCGCGAGCGTGTACGCCTTCGGCAACGGGATGATGAACAGCCCGTATGCGGTCGCCAAGGCGGGCGTGGAGCAGCTGGGACGCGCGCTCCGGGTGGAGCTATCGATCCATGGTGCCAGCGCCACGGTGGCCTACTTCGGGTTCGTGGACACCGAGTTGGTGCGAACGGCCTTCGAGCAGATCCGCCAGCGGGGCCAGCAGCCGGACGACATCATGCCCGCCTGGATGATGAAGCCGATCCCACCGCGGGAGGCGGCCGAGGCCCTGGTCCGGGGGATTGAGCGCCGGCGCCCCCGGGTTATTGCTCCCCGCTGGTGGGCGATCGGCTCGACGTTGCGGGGCATCATCAATCCTGGGCTCGACTTTCTGGCCACAAAGCAGAAGCGAATCCAGGACTCGCTGCGCAACGCGGAAGCGGTCGGCGCCGGCGTGGGCGCGGGCGTGGGTTCGGGCGGCTCTGCCGTGGCCACGGGCGGGGGCGGCGTGGGGTTTGACGGCTCGGACGCGGAGGGGGCCGAGGGCCCCGGCACGGAGGGGGGCGGCGCGGGTGCCGGATCCCGGGCCACCGGCACGGACGCGCCCGAGCCCGAGACGACCAGTACTGAGGACGAAACGTCCCCCTGGACTCCGCAGGCGCCGAGCTAGGGCCGGATCGCTACCATCCGCCGCTCGCATGCGAGAGCAGTGGAGACGACTTCTGGCGCTGGGCGCCTTTTTTGTGGTTGCGGCAGCGCTTGCCGGCTGCGGCAGCGGCGTGCCGGGTAACTCGGTGGCGTCGGTGGCCGGCAACCCCATCACGACGGCCGCGTTCAACCACTGGATGTACGTCGCTGCCAAGAGCCAGGCCGCCCAGAACCCGGGCGCGCCGGTGATCGTCCCCACCGATCCGCCTGACTTCAAGAAGTGCATCGCCCAGGCCCGTCAAGCGATCCCCACCCTCAAGAGTCAATCCGATGCCACTCTCAAGGCCGAGTGCAAGCAGCTCTTCACCTCGCTGAACGGCCAGGTCATGACCTTCCTGATCAAGGCCTACTGGTATCAGGCCCAGGCAGCGCGCCAGAAGGTCGCTGTGACCGACGCGCAGGTCCAGGCGGCGTTCCAGACGGCCAAGAAACAGCAGTTCCGGACCGCGGCCCAGTTCCAAGGATTCCTCAGCCAGACCGGTCAGACCCTCCAGGACATCATGTTCCGCTTCCGCGTCAACCAGATCTTCCAGGCGCTGATCAAGCGATACGCCAGCACGATCACCCCGGCCCAGATCGCCTCCTACTACCAGACCCATCAGAGCCAGTTCGGCACCCCGGAGACCCGCAACATCGAGATCGTGTTGACCAAGACTCAGGGGCAGGCGCAGGCTGCCAAGTCCGCTCTGCAATCGGGACAGAGCTTCAAAGACGTGGCCAAGAAGTTCTCCACCGACCCCACATCGAAGAACAATGGAGGGCTCCTGGTCGGCGTCAGCAAGGGCCAGGAGGACCAGGCGCTTGACGCCGCCGCGTTCTCGGCGCCTCTGAACAAGCTTTCCGGGCCGGTCAAGGGACAGTTCGGCTACTACATCTTCCAGGTGACCAAGATCAACCAGGCCAAGCAGCAGACGCTCGCTCAGGCCACGCCGCTGATCAGGCAGACCCTGACAGCCTCGCAGCAGACGAGCTCACAAACGGCGGTGGACAGCGCTGCCCAGAAGCAGTGGATGAAGCAGACGTTCTGCCGGTCGGATTACATGGTGCCGCAGTGCAACGGCTATAAGGCGCCAAGACCACGCCCACCACCACGCCTACCGGCTCGACGGTGCCACCCGCCTCAACGCCAGCGCCGACGACCACTCGTTGAAATCCTCGCAAGGCCCGGCGATCGGCGAGGCGCTCACGCGCTTGGACGCGATCACCCGGAGGCTCAGAGCGGAGTGCCCGTGGGACCGCGAGCAGGACGAGCGCTCGATCGTGCCCCACACGGTTGAGGAGGCGTACGAGCTAGCCGACGCAGCCCACCGTCGAGACGACGCCAAGCTGCTCGACGAGCTGGGAGACGTGCTCTTTCAGGTGTACTTCCTGGCGCTGTTGCTGGAAGAGCGGGGACAGGGCGACCTCGCCCAGGTGGCCGAGCACTGCACCGAGAAGCTGATCAGTCGCCACCCGCACGTGTTCGGCGAAGCCGAGGCAGCGACCGCCGCGGAGGTCCTTCTCAACTGGGACCAGATCAAGCGCAGCGAGCCCGGACGCGAGGCCGGCGTGTTCGGCGAGGTGCCGGAGAACTTGCCCTCGCCGCTCTATGCCCGCAAGGTTCAGCGGCGTGCCGCGAGCATCGGATTCGATTCCCGGAGCTTGAGTCGGCCATCGCCGCGGTACGAGAGGAGCTCGAGCAGCTTGCGGGTGCGGGGCAGGGGGCGGCGGCGTCGCGGGGAGAGGCGGGGGCGCGGGAGGAGCGTCCCAGTACGCGGGCTGGGGCGCGGGAGGAGCAGTTCACGGAGGTAGGCGACGCGCTGTTCGCGGCCGTCGGGATCGCCCGCAAGCTGGACATCGATCCGGAGTTGGCCCTGCGTGCGGCAGCCGACCGCTTCCGCTAGCGGGTCGAGGCAGGCCGGCCGATTGGCCGCATCGGAGGCGCGAAATTGGAACGATCTGCACTCTGAGGCTCACTGACTACTACTCCGTCCAGCGCGCCGGAGGAGCGAGCCGGCACCGATGAGCCAGATCGAACACGTACACGCGCGCCAGATCCTCGACAGCCGCGGCAATCCCACGGTCGAGGTGGAGCTGAGCGTGCGCTCAGGCGCCTGGGGACGGGCGGCGGTTCCCTCGGGCGCGTCGACCGGCGAGCACGAGGCGGCCGAGTTGCGCGACGGCGGCTCGGCCTGACCGGCAAGGGTGTGCAGCGCGCCGTCGAGAACGTGAACAGGGAGATCGCGGAGGCGGTGCGTGGGCCAGGACGCCTCCAGCCAGGCCGCGCTGGACCGCTAGCTCATCACGCTCGACGGCACCCCGAACAAGTCGCGGCTGGGGGCCAACGCGATCCTGGCCGTGTCGCTGGCGGCGGCCCACGCGGCGGCCGCCGAGGAACGCTGCCGCTGTGGCGCTACCTGGGCGGCGAGGCGCGCACGTGCTGCCCGTGCCGATGATGAACATCCTCAACGGCGGCGCCCACGCCGACAACTGGCTGGACTTCCAGGAGTTCATGATCGTCCCGGTGGGGCTGCCGCGCTTCTCCGAGGCGCTGCGCATGGGCGCCGAGGTGTTCCACGCGCTGAAGAAGATCCTGCACGACAAGGGCCTCCACCGGCGTGGGCGACGAGGGCGGCTTCGCGCCCGACCTGCGCGGCCAACGAGGCGGCCTGGAGATCCTCATCGAGGCCATCCGAGCGGCCGGCTACATGCCCGGCGACGAGGTCGCGCTGGCGCTGGACCGCCGCGTCCAGGAGCTGTGGACAAGGACAGCGCCTACAAGCTGGAGCACGAGGGCAGCGGCTCGACGGCAAGGGATGATCGAGTACTGGGCCGAGCTGTGCGGCAGTTCCCGATCGTGTCGATCGAGGACGGCATGGCCGAGGACGACTGGGACGGCTGGGTGGCGCTGACCCAGGCGCTGGGCGCGCGCTGCAGCTGGTGGGCGACGACCTGTTCGTGACCAACACGCAGCGGATCAAGCGGGGGATCGCCAAGGGCGCGGCCAACGCGTCCTGGTCAAGGTGAACCAGATCGGCACGCTGACCGAGACGCTGGAGTCGGTCGAGATGGCGCACGCGAACGGCTAGACGAGCAGTCATGTCGCACCGCTCGGGCGAGACCGAGGACACCTACATCGCCGACCTGGCGGTGGCCACCGGCTGCGGTCAGATCAAGACCGGCTCGCCCGCCCGGACCGAGCGCGTGGCCAAGTACAACCAGCTGCTCCGGATCGAGGAGGCGCTGGGAGCGGACGCGAGCTTCCCCGGTCGTTCGGCGTTTCGCTACTCGTAGTTCGCTTGGGGTGGTTCGGGGGTAGGGGGGCTGTCCGGAGTGTGTGGGCGTCCGGAGGGGGGGTGTCGGGGGGGGGGTAACGGTGGGCGGAAGGCCGGCGCGTGCCTGTTAGCGCGGGGCTCGCCGTTCACCTCGCGCAGCTTTGGTTGCACGAGGAAGGAGAGGGTCGGTGTCGAACGAAGGCCCTGCGGATGCCCGGACGCTCAGCCGCCACTGCCGCGCCAGCTCGGCGCCGCGCTACCCCGCCAAGGACCCGGCAAGTGTCAGCGTCAGCCCGCTGCTGCGGATCCGCTGGGACCGCGTGGGCCGCTCGGTGCTGCTGGTCGTCCTCCTGGCTGTGGCCGGCCTCTACATCCAGCAGGCGGTCTCGCTGCTGTCGGTGCGCAGTCAGGCCAACCGTCAGCAGGCGCAGGCCACGCAGCTCCGTCAGGAGAACGCATCGCTGAGCGCACAGCAGCAGTCGCTGCAGAACCCGGCCACGCTCGAGCAGGACGCCCGGGCGCTGGGCATGGTCAGGCCGGGCGAGCGGCCATACGTGGTCACCGGGCTGTCCGGGCACTAGGGGGTTTTGGGATCGGGGCCTTGGCGGGCGTGCGGCGCGCGGGCTTTGGCGGGCGTGCGGCGCGCGCGCTTTGGCGGGCGTGCGGCGCGCGCGTTTCGGCGGGCGCAAGCGGGCATCATGGGCCTCGTGCGGTACGAGGAAGCAGTGGCTCTGTGGCGTGACGGTGAGCGACGGCTGTCGCGGTCCGAGCCCGACGCCCGGCCCGCACTGCAGAGGGTGACCGACGCGCTGGTGAGCGAGCTGCGCCGGCGCCTGGGCGGCCCGTTCAGCCTGGACGAGCTGGCGCGCCTCTATGGCCAGGGGATTGACTGGTGCTTCGAGGTGGCTGCCCGCGTGGCCCCAGCCGACCCTGGGGCGTGGGATATGAGCACGGTGTGCGGCGCCGCCTTCGCCCGCTACGCCCGGGAGGCCAGCGATTTCCGGGGTGAGGCGGGCGCGCGGCGACCGCCGGGGATGGAGGCCGAGTAGGGGATAGATTGCGGGGACTGTGCGGCCGTGGCGCGTTGCGGCTGCGTGCGTTGCGCTGTGGGTGAGCTGCGGCTGTGGGTGAGCTGGGGCTGTGCGCGCGAAGCTCTCCTGTTGAACCCGGACCGTCGCGCGGCGTCCACCGTGGCGCCGTACCGCGACAAACCCTGCCCACCACCAGAAGGTATGTCATCCTCGTCCCGCATAGCGACGAACCACGACAGACCCCTTGCCGGCTTGGGGGTGCGTCGTCGCCCGGTCAAGCGCCGTCCGGCTGGTGCGGCGCCAGCCAGGCGCAGCGCCCGGCGACCTGCACTCCGACCCCCGCTCCGAGACGCGCCACGCGCAGCTGCCCCGGCTAGTCGCTCTCCGCCTCGTTCGCCCGGCGGATCACGATCTGATCCTCCTCGATCACGACCTCCACGGGCCGGTGGCCGGCCCAGTACTCGGCGTACACGGGATCGTCCTGGACCGCCGGGTCGAGCCACAGGCCGTAGCCCTCTTCACCGTGGTCGAACGTGGCCTCGAGGGTGCCACCGCCCTTGCGGCGGGGGCCTCGGCGACCGCCGCGGCGTCCGCGCCGCCGCCGCGCTTGAGCTCGGCTCCCCTCGCCATCCCCATCCCCATCCCATCCCCATCCCCATCCTTGTCGCCGTCATCCTCCTCGTCGGGCTCCGGCGAATCGGCTCGGCGGGCCTCGGCTGCCTAGCTCGGCTGCGATCAGCGCGTCGTCCTCGGCTCGCAGGTCGATCTCGTCGTCGTAGTCGGCCGCAATGGCTCCGGCCGTCTCCGTGTCGGCGCCCTCGTCCAGGCTGTGGTCGCGCCGGAAGGCCTGGATCTCCTGCACCGTTACCTCGAGCTGGTGCGCGATCCAGGCGTCGGTGCGGCCTTGGCGGACCCAGGCACGGATCCGGTTGAGCTCTGGACGAAGGGATCGGCGAGCCATTTGAGCGCCGGAGACTAATACAGGCGGGCCGGCCCCCCCCCTCCCCCCCCCCCTCCTCCTGCCGGACGCCTCGCCGTGCCGCTTCCGCCGCGCAGCCGTCACCCCCCTGCGCTACTGACGCGTCAACCCCGGTCCTCCCGCGCCCACCGCACCCCCGGCGCCACCCCCCCCCCCCCCCTCCCCCCCCTCCCCCGCCCCCCCGGTCGAAAGATGGCCATATTGCGTCCGCGACGCTTGTCGTACATCGACCCCCCGCGCTATTGTGCCGGGTGCGGGTGGGCCGGCTGATGCCGATGGGGCAGGCCGGTGACAGAAACCGAGCAGGGAGGCAGTGATGTTGGTACTTACACGGAAGACTAATCAGAGCATCATGATCGGCGACGACATCGAGGTGTCGGTGCTGGCGATCATGGGGGAGAAGGTGCGGATCGGAATCCAGGCCCCGCGTGACATCCCGGTCTTCCGCAAAGAGGTCTACCTCGAGATCCAGCAGGAGCACGGTGGCGCGTCGAACGATGCGCGCGAGGAAGTTGACGCCGCGCTTCGTGGGCTGGGCGACGGTAGCTGAGCGTTTAGCGCTTCGCCTGGGCTGGGCGACGGAGTTTTGACGTAGCGGGGCCGGCCCAGGCTGGGCCACGCCCGCGGCCAGGGGGCCACGCCGCGCCCGCAACCGGGCGCCACACAGACCACCGTGCCGGGCGGGTGAAAACCCTCAGCCCAGCAGCAGGTACAGCGTCTCGAACATCGCCGCGGTGACCCCCACGGCGGTGGCGACCAGCGTGAGCACCAGGATCCAGAACCGCAGCGTGCCGCGCTGGCGCGAGCGCTGAATCCAGCGCTGGCGAGAGCGCACGTGCACCTGGCGCTGAAGGCGCTGGGCTCGCGCCTGCTCCTGTTGCATGTCCCGGCGAAACTCCTCCTCGAACTTCGCCAGGCTCTGCCGCATGCGCAGCGCCATGGCTACCGCGCGACCGCCGCGCCCTCGTACACGTTGACGAAGTGCAGGTAGTTGTCGGCGATCTGGCCCGCCGCATCGGAACGCTTGAGGCTGTCTGACAAAAAGCCCTTGAGCGCGTCCCACCAGATGGAGCGGCCGATGGCGAAGCCAATGAAGCCGTGCACCGGTGCGGCCACCTGCAGCCAGTGCTCCACCTTGTCGGTGGAGGCGCCGCGGCCGAGCAGGACACAGACCACTCCCTCGCGGCCCTCGCCCGATCGCGTCTGCTCAGCCAGCATCTCCGCGTCGTGCTGCTCGTCGACGCCCTCGATCTTCCACACGTCCACCTCCACCCCGGCGTTCTGGATGGCCTCGATGGCGCGGCGCATCAGCTCGGGACGGAGCTCGGCGTCGTAGCGGTCGGTATCGCCGTCCACGCCGGCCAGCTGCTCCTCGGTGGCCGGGACCAGGAGCTCGAACAGGAACTTGCGCTCGTGCTCGTGCAGCCAGTCCGACAGCCGCTTCAGGCGCTCCAGCTGGCGCTGATTCATGTCGGCGTCCGCGTCCGGGTTGTAGCGGACCAGGACCTTGGAGAAATCTGGGTCGAAGCGCTCGATGTGGGCGCCGAACTCATCCCCGTACTCGAAGTCGAACTCGTCCTGGCCGGACTTCTCGACCGGCATGGCCAGCTTGAGCCCGTGCTCGCGGGCCTGCTGGGGAACGTCGGAGCCGAACTGCTCGTCGACCAGCACCCCCACGGCTCCAGCCTCCACGCCCCGATTCACGGCCTCCGAGCATGCCCTCGAAGATCAGCCGCTTGGCGTCGGAGATGGTGTCCGTCTGCTCGGGCGTGGGGTCTCCTTCGATCCCGAACAT
The DNA here is from genome assembly GCA_963756965.1 of uncultured Solirubrobacterales bacterium. GTDB lineage: Bacteria > Actinomycetota > Thermoleophilia > Solirubrobacterales > Solirubrobacteraceae > Palsa-465. Next base: position 62,798 of record CAVWPT010000006.1, on the reverse strand, counting down.
CTTCTTCTGGAAGGACCCCCGGTGGTCGAAAGCGAGGATGTACAGCTTTCCGTCGTATCCCAGAGCCATCTGACCTCTCCCGTTGCCGTCGTGTGTCTCGGGCCGCCGCCGCATGGGTGACTGCAGCTGGCGTTGTGGCGGCCGCTGCCGTCGTGGGTGTGGGCTTTCAGTCTACGGCGCTGGGCCCCGTTAGGCTGCCTCGCCGTGGAGCACCGTTTCACCGGCCCCGCCTACACGATTGGAATCGAGGAGGAGCTGATGATCCTGGACCGAGTCGCTGGAGCTGGTCAACGGCGTCGAATCGCTTCTTGAACACGCCCCGGCGGGCGAGATCAAGCCTGAGCTGATGGAGTCGGTGCTGGAGATCTCCACCGATCCCTGTCCCAACGCGGCGTGGCCGATGAGCAGTTGCGCGCTCTGCGCCAGCAGGTCATCGGCAGCGCGCAGGAGCAGGGCCTGGCCATCGGAGCGCGTCGGGCACGCATCCGTTCGCGATGTGGGAGAACCAGCGCATCGTTGCCCGGCCCCGCTACCGCGACCTGGTCTCGGCTCTGCGCTTCGTCGCCCGCCAGGAGCTGATCTTCGGAGTTCACGTCCACATGGGCGTCGACGACCCAGACAAGGCGATCCATGTCGCCAACGGGATGCGCGTCCACATGCCGGTGCTCCTTGGACTCTCGGCCAACTCGCCTTTCTGGCGGGCTGATCCCACCGGTCTGGCATCCACGCGCACGCCGATCTTTCGGGCCTTCCCGCGGGTCGGGCATCCCGCCCACCTACAAGGACTGGGCCGACTACGAGCGGCGGATCGACTTCATGGTCCAAGCGCGCGTGATCGAGGACTACACATACCTGTGGCACGACGTTCGTCCCCATCCCAGCTTCGGCACCGTGGAGACACGGGTGATGGACTCCCAGACCCGGGTCGAGCACACCGTCGGTCTCGCCGCAATGGTTCAGGGCCTGGTCAAGGAGCTGTGCGAGCACTTCGACTCGGGCAAGCGGCTCTCGAACTACCCGTTCGAGATGCTGGACGAGAACAAGTGGCTGGCCGCCCGCCACGGACTGGAAAGAGAGCTGGTCGACCTTCCGAGCCACGAGCGGGTGGCCACACGCGCGCTGGCGCGGCGGCTGCTTGACCGCGTGCGCGAGCACTGCCAGGAGCTTGGCTCGGTCGATCAGCTCGAAGCGGTCGACGACCTGCTGGAGCGCGGAAACGGGGCCGCGCGGCAGGCGGTGGTATTCGAAGCCAACCACGATTTCAAAGAGCTGATGGCCGAGATCGTGGCCGCCACCTCCGTCCAGTGAGCCCCTAACGCGCGGTGTCGGCTCCAAGCTGGGACTACAATCGAGCAACCCATGAGCACCGGCAACCCGGACCTCTTCGTCATCTGCAAGAGCTGCGGGGCGGAGGTGAGCCCGTACATCACCGAGTGCCCGTACTGCGGAAACCGGCTGCGCAAGCGAGCGCCAAAGCTCGACAAGGATGGGCGGGTAGCCGAGCGACGGCGGCTGCGCCGGCGGCCATGCCCAGCGCTGCCGCGGCTGCGCCCCGGCGAGATCCCGGGGATCCGCGCCGAGCTGCGGCCGTACGCCACGATTCTGCTGGTGATCCTGGGGCCTGGTCGGCTTCCTGATCTGGCGCACCTCGCTGATCGGCTTTCACACGATCACAATCGCCGGGGAGAAGCCGACCTCACACTGGTGGCGTCTGATCACCGCCCCGTTCGTCTACAACAACACCGGCTATGCGTTCGCCGCGCTCGGGGCGATCTGCCTCTTCGGATGGCTCCTGGAGCGCCGACACGGGCCACTTCCGGTGTTAGCCCTGTTCGCCCTTGGCGGCGTGGGGGGGACCGCTGCGACGGCTGCGTTCTACCCCGCGCCGTTCGTGCTGGGCGGCAACGGCGCGGCCCTGGGGCTCCTGTTCGCGTGGGCCATCCCGGACCTGATCACGCTGCGCCGGGGGGAGGAGGTCGACGGCGACCTGCTGGGCACGGCCGCGATAGCGCTGGTGGTTGCGCTGATGCCCCTTGCAGTTACCGCTGCGAGCTGGATCTCGGACGGGGTGGGCGTGCTAAGCGGGATCGGGATCGGCTTCCCGATCGCGCTCATCGAACGCTGATCGTCCCGGCCGGGCCTTCGGCCAGGCGTCCAATCAGCGCTCCGGGAACGGCTTCGGCGCGGTCCTCCGGGATGGCCGCCAGCAACCCACCTGAGGTCATGGCGTCGCAGACCAGCCACCGTCGATCCTCGGGTACCGAGGAGGCAAAGCTGGCGAACTCCTCCGCGTGAGCGCGGTTGCGCCGCGTCCCGCCGGACACGGAACTCTCGCCGGGATCGGAGAGGAGCTCGAGGACCCCTTCGATCGCCGGGACCGACGATGCGTCCAGGACCGCGGCCAACCCGCCGGCCACGGTCAGCTCGTGAAGGTGACCCAGCAGACCAAATCCGGTGACGTCGGTCATCGCATGCGACTCCGGCACCGCGAGCCGCCTCCGCCGCGGGGCCGTTGAGGGTGGTCATCGCCGCCACCGCAGCCTCCAGCGGCGCATCGGCGATTCCCCGCTTGATCGCAGTCGAGACCGCCCCGGCTCCGAGCGGTTTCGTCAGCACGAGCGCGTCGCCAGCTCGCCCGCCCGCGTTCGTGATCACCTCGGCGGGATGGGCCACACCGATCACCGACAGGCCGTACTTGGGCTCCGCGTCCTCGATCGAGTGACCTCCCAGGATCGCCACTCCGGCCTGTGCCGCCACCTCCGCGCCGCCGCGGAGGATCTCCAGCAGGACCTCCTGGCCCAGCTCCTGGAGCGAGAAAGCGACGAGGTTCAGCGCCGTGACCGGGGTCGCTCCCATCGCGTAGATGTCCGATAGGGCGTTGGTGGCGGCGATGCGCCCGAAGTCGAAGGGATCGTCGACGATCGGCGTGAAGAAGTCGGCGGTGTGGACCAACGCCAGGTCCTCCCGCAGCTGGTAGACGCCGGCGTCGTCGGCGGTGTCGTAGCCGACCAGCACGCGCGGGTCGGAGGGATGCGGTAGCTCGGCGAGAAGCGGGCCGATCGCAGCCGCCGGGAGTTTGCAGCCGCAACCCGCGCCGTGCGAGAGGGAGGTCAGCGCTACAGACACGAACGTATGATCCTGCAAAGCGTGGAGGACCGCGCCTACACCGACGCCGAGCTCGATGCCGCGGTCGCCGCGGTCAGCGACCCTGCCCGCTTGCGCGCGGCCCAGGACCTGGTGATGCGAACCGCGCCCGCACTGCAGCGTGTGCTGGCGGCAGCGCTCTCCGAGGGTGGCTGGTTTGATTCTGGGCATGACCAGGCGGTGCGGGAAGCGGTTGCGGTGACCGATGCCACAGACCGGGTAACCCAGGTGAAGACCCTGGTGGCCGAGGAGACCCGGCTGGGGATGCTGGTCGGAGTGGCGGTCGGGTTTGAGCTGGCGCGCGAGCTGGGGCAAAGCACCGAAACGAGACAGGAGGATTGACGATGGACATCCGTTTTCTAGGCCATGCCTGCTTCGAGCTCTCGGACGGGGACAACCGCGTCCTGATCGACCCGTTCCTGAGCGGAAACCCAAAGGCTGCCGTCAGCGCCGAGGAGGTCAACCCGACCACGATCCTGCTGACCCATGGACATGCCGACCACATCGGCGACACCGTTGACATCGCCAAGCGATCCGGAGCGCCGGTGGTGGCGATCGTCGAGCTGGCGGGCGAGATCGGGGAAGACGGCGTGCAGACGTTCGACCCCAACCTCGGGGGGACGGTCAAGTTCGATTGGGGTTGGGTGAAGCTCGTGCCTGCGTGGCACACCTCCACGACGCCGAAGGGAACTGTCAATACGCCCGCAGGGCTCCTGATCGGAATCGGCGACACGCTCGTGTATCACCTGGGGGACACCTGCCTGTTCTCCGATATGCAGCTGATCAGCAAACCGACCCAGATCGACGTCGCGCTGATGTGCATCGGCGGTCACTACACGATGGACCGCATCGACGGGGTTCGCGCGGCTGAACTGATCGGCGCCAAGTCGGTGATCCCGTGTCACTACGACACGTTCCCCCCAATCGAGACCGACACTCAGGCGTTCAAGTCGGACGTCGAGTCCGAGACTGGTTCGAGTGTCGTGATCCTCCAGCCCGGGGAGGTCCATTCCGCGTGACCCACGCGATCGTCCTGATTGCGGCCGAGCGGTCGGCGCTTGCCACGCTGGGAGGGGAGCTCGCCGATATTGAGGGCGTGGCTGAGGCCTACTTGATCACCGGCGACTGGGACTTCGCGGCGATCCTCAGGCTCCGCCATCCCGACGAGCTTGCGGAGGTGGTGACGCGGCGGATCGTGCAGCTACCGGGCATCAAGCGGACGCAGACGATGGTCGCCTTCGAGGTGTTCTCGAGGCACGATCTGGAGGCGTTGTTCTCGCTAGGTGCCTGAAGGCTATGCCGCGGCCGCTGCCCGCAGTCCGCTCTCGAAGGCCTCGACCATCGCCTCGTAGGTGTAAGCGCTGACCGCATCCCGGGCGGCGGCGCCCAGCCGGGCGCGCAGCTCGAAGTCCGAGAGCAGCCGCTCGATCGCCCCCTCCAGGGCCCTCGGCTCGTTCGGCGGCACCACCAAGCCCGTTTCTTCGTCGCGCACCAGGCCGCCGGCGGCGGCGCCGACAGCATGGGTGGCCACGACCGCCCGGCCCTGATGCATCGCCTCGTTGCAGACCAAGCCCCATGGCTCGAGGAAGCGGGGAGTGGGTATCGACGGCACCGTTACGACTGCCGCGGCGGCGTATGCCACGGGCAGCTCGGCACGCGGCAGCGGACCGAGATGGTGCCCCGCAACCTCCGCACGGAGCGGCCCGTCGCCGATCGTCACCAGGTTTCCCCGGCGGGCCCAGGCTTCGGCTAGCACGCCCACTCCCTTCTCCTGGACCAGCCGTCCGACGTACAGCACCAATGGCCCGTCGGGCAGCTGGTGACGGGAGCGGAACGACTCGACCTCCTCGTCGCTCACGACCCTTCCGAACAGCTCGGCCTCCACGGCCTGCGGTGCCACGAACACGTCGTTGTCACGTCCGCGGATCGACGCGACGAAGCGGCGCACGTGCTCCCCGTAGGCGATCACGGCGTCTGCCTGCCGGTAGATGCGGCGAATAAGTGGCGAGGACAGCAGGTGGGCGGGCGAACGGGGCTGGGCCCACACGGACGCCCAGAGGATGAAGCGCCGTCGCCGCGCTCGGGCGCCGAGATAGGCGCTTGGCAGGATCGGTCCCCCGGCGAACGGCGCGATGATCGTCTCGTAGTTCCGCCCCAGACCGAGCGCCTCGGGCGCGCCGCGCAGGCGGCGGGCCGGGAACGGAGCCGCGCCGAGTTGGCGATCAAGGTCGCCAAACCACGGCGGGATGTAGCTTGCGCGGCCTCCGTAGCAGAGGACCTCCAGAGGATGGCTGTCGGCCAGCCGCTCGTACAGCGGGAGACGGTAATCCGCCAGATAGTTCGTGACGAGGGCGATCGGCATGGAAGAGGGCCGTCACGTTGACACAATCGATCCTGCCGAGCGGCGGCCTCCGAATGCGCGTACTCCTGTTGCACAACCGATACCGCGCAGTGGGGGGCGAGGAGCGAGCCGTGTCTGACATCGCGGGACTGCTCGAGCGACGCGGTCACGACGTCCGGTTGATGGAGCGCTCCAGTGCTTCGGTGGAGCGGTGGCGGGCCGGCGCGAGCATGCTCGCCGGCGGCCTCGATCCCGCAGCGGTGGAGCGAGCCGCGCGGGAGTTTGGCGCCGAGGTGGTCCACGCCCACAACGTCCACCCGCTGTTTGGCTGGCGAGCGCTCGCGGCTGCACGCGCCGGCGGCGCCCGCACCGTTGTTCATCTGCACAACTTCCGCCTCTTCTGCGCCATCGCGGTGGCCTATCGAGACGGCGAGAGGTGCTTTCGGTGCCACGGGCGCCACACCTGGCCGGGGCTCCGACTGCGCTGCCGGGGGTCGCTTCCGGAGTCGGCGACGTACGCGGTGGCACTCCGCCGCCAGCAGCCGCGGCTGTTTGAGTACGCCGATCGCTTCGTCGCGCTCTCGGAAGCGCACGGCGCGCGCCTCAAACGAGCTGGGGCTGCCCGCCGACCGGACCGTCACGCTCCCGAACTTCATTGCCGACGCCGACTTCGCCGCGGCCTCAGCCGCCGGCGAGGGTCGGTACGGGCTGGTCAGCGGCAGGCTGGTGGAGGAGAAGGGCTTCGACACGGCGATCCTCGCCGCGCGCGCCGCGGGCGTCCCGCTAGTCGTGGCCGGCGAGGGCCCCGACGAGGCCCGGCTGCGCGCGCTGGCCGGGAACGGGGACGTGCGCTTCACCGGGCTGCTCAGCCCCAAAGAGCTTGCCGACTTCAGGCGGCACGCGGCGATGGTGCTGGTCCCCTCCCGCTGCGAGGAGGCATGTCCGTACGCGCTGCTCGATGCGATGGCAGCGGGTGTCCCCGTCCTGGTCTCGGATCTCGGCGGGCTGCCGGAGCTGGTCGCGCCCAAATGCGCGCTTTCCGCGAACGACCAGGAGGCCTGGACGAGGGCGCTCAGTTCGCTCTGGAGCGATCCGAGGTCCCGCGAGGGGCTCGGGAATGATGCGCTCCAGATCGCACGCCGCCGGTTCGGCGAGGCGGCTTACCATCAGGCTCTACTTGAGGCTTATGGCTGACCTACCGCTGCTGCCCGCGCCCGGGCTGAAACCAGAGGGCACGATCCTTCCAGTCGTGAGCCATGAGGGCTCCGCCGGCGGCAACGATCGCGAGCAGCGAACGGCCGACCCTCGTGTGACCCGTTAGCAGACCCAGACACGCGGTGCCGGCGACCAGGCTTCCCGTGGCCCCGTGGTGCATACGCTGTCCCGCGATCCACACGCGGTGGTGTAGGGCGTCATACTCGAGCCACTTCGTCCGTTCTAAGCTGGCCGGTTCCATCGGCACCTCACCTGCAACATTTATCGACATTTCCGGCCTTTTCTTAAGTGGCCGAAACGTCGGCGCCGCCCGCCAGACTGCTCGCAGGACACTTTTTCTGGCTATGTTGGCCGGACTCCTGCCGCTCGCTGGCTGCGGCAAGAATGCGCCCAAGCACGCCTCGACCGCGGTGACTCCGGCTCCCAGGGCGAGCCCGGCGACTCAGACGACCGGGACGACCGGCGCGAGCAACGTAGAGCTGCCCGCGACGTTCAGGCTGGGCGCCGGCGACGCGCTCAGCCCCGCGCGCGTGTCCGCGCCCGCGTCAGTACCCGTGTTGCTGACCGTTGTTGACGGAGACGGTCGCAGCCATCGAGTGCTGGTCGAGGGTCTGCCAGCGACTGCGGGAGCTCAACCTTCCGGCAGGTGGCCGCGTCTCCGTTCGTTTGACCCATCTTCACCGGGGCAGCTACTCCATCGCCGTCGATGGCGCGGTGCGCGGGCACCTGATCGTCGGCGTGGCCCCCGGTCCGTAGGCCGCTAAGCGATCCTCGAGCCGAGCTCGGCCTCACCGTCGGGGCGCAGCAGCACCACGCCACGCTCGGGATCCAAGGCGCCCATCACCAGCACCTCCGAGCGAAACGGCCCGATCTGCCGCGGCGGGAAATTGACGACACACACGACCAGGGTTCCTTCGAGCGCCTCTCGCGGGTAGTGGGTGATCTGAGCAGACGATCGCTTCATTCCGAGCTCGGGCCCAAAGTCGATCGTCAGCTTCCAGGCCGGTACTCGCGCCTCCGGAAACTCTTCGAGCGACACGACTCGGCCAACCCGCATGTCGACCGCCCGGAAGTGGTCGATGTCGATCATCCCGGGCTAGGAGGCGAGGAAGCCCCGGTTCAGCGGCGGGAGTGCGACCCCGAGGCGCGATGCTTGCTGCCCGACCCGGCGCGCTTGTTGAACGGCTTGGCCGGATGAGCTGCCAGTGGAGGTGCTGCCGGGCGACGTCCTGCTGGGGGAGGTGGTGCCCGTGCCCGAAGAGCCGGTGGCGGTCGGGGGCAGCACGGTCTGAGAAGTCTGGCGCTGGGTCCGGCCGGGCAGCGGCTTTGGAGGGGGCGGCGTGCGGTGGAGGTGCGGTGGCCGAGCCCAGCTGATGCTTTGCGGTGGTCGCCGAAGTCTGGACCTTGTGCTTGACCGGTGTGGCGGGCAGTTGAGTGGCCTTGTGGGCCGCTACCGGCTTTGCGCTGCGGTGCGCTCGTTTGGAGGGCACAACGGCGGGGACGATGGCTGCCCTCGCAGCGTGCCGTATGACGCTGACCGAAGGAGCGGAGGCGAGAGCATGGTGGTGCACGACGGCGGGATGGCGAACCACGTGCGAGACCTCGACCGCCCCCGCTGTGACCACCACGCCGACCGCGATGCTGGCGACGGCTTTCGTGGCCACGGCGCCCGCGCCGGCAGAGAACATCCCAACCGAGCTTGCTGAGCTTGCGGCGACCGTTGACCCGGCCGACCCTGCCGCGGCGGTGCCGCCTGAGGCGGTGGCCCCGGCCCCTGCGGTGGCGGAGGAGCCCGAGCCGGCGGAATGCCCGAGGTGGGCGGCGACCAGTCGGCGGAGGAGGGCCAGCGGCCCGATCGGCAGGAGAAGCCCGAGCGCCTTGTTGGTGCTCTTCAGCTGGCCCTGGAAGATGGAGCACCGCTGGCAGCCCTTGAGGTGGCGGCGGACCACGGTCTCAGGACGGCGGCGGAGACCCTCGGCAATTTCGCCCAGGTGGAGCCTGACCTCCGCGCAGGAGAGCTGGCGCGCCTCGGCGGCCTCGGCGAGGGAGATCCGCGCCCTGACCAGCAGCGACTTGACGCCCGGCACGGTTGTGTCCATTGCCTCGGCGATCTGATCGTAGGAGAGCGCGTCCATCTCGCGCAGGATCAGCGCGGTGCGCTGAGTTTCAGGCGAGCGCCTGAATGTCGCCCACGAGCAGACGGAACTGTTCGCGCTGCTGGACCTTGTCGGCGGTGGTCGCTCCGAAGTCCGAGAAGTGGATGTCCATGGAGTCGACGCCGACCGCCTGCTTGCGGCGGAGATGGTTGAGGCTCCGGTTGCGCGTGATCCGATACAGCCAGGGGCGGACATTGATGGGCCGCTCGTCGGCCAGCAGGGCGTTGAACGCGGCTGCGAAGACCTCCTGGATAACGTCCTCGGCGTCCTCGCGTGATCCCAGCAGGTGCCTGCAGAAGGCCAGCAGACGCGACTGGTAGCGGGAGACCAGAACCTCAAACGCGGCCTGGCTTCCCCGGCGGGTATAAGCGATCAGCTTCTCGTCTGACTGCAGCCGAAGAAGTGGCGAGCGACTCTGCTGGCCCACCCCACCGGAATATCTGAGCGCTGAAGCTTCCATTGCTAGCCGAGCGATCGCAGGGCACCGCCGGCACCCCGCGGATCTCGGTGCTGTATACACGCTAGCAGGGGCCAAAGTTGCGGTTTTGGACGCACGTTGTACGCGCGCGCGTTGTATATGTGCGCGGGCGGCGCGGGTGCGGGCGGGGTCCCGCGGCTCGCTGTGCTCGTTGCGCCCCGCGGCGCCAGACCGATGCCCGGGGAGGGATTCGAACCCCCAAGTCCGCTAGGACCGTCGGGTTTAAGCCGACTGCGTATACCGTTCCGCCACCCGGGCAAGTGCCGTAAAAGCTAGCGGCTCCACCTCGAGCCGCGGGGAGCCTCAGCCGCTGCACTCGGAGCCGATCGCCGACAGTTTTCGCCGCGGGGCCATTTCTTTTGCAGCTAACCATTGCTTAACAGCCAAGTACGGAGCCGGTCCGCGCGTCGGTTCTAAATTGACAGTCCAACAAACCCCTATGTAGCTTTCGACGTCTGGGCCCCGCGCAGGAGTGCCCGAAGTCTGCCCCCCGGGAGGAGCAGAAAAGTTGGCTAGGCAGGGCAGTTGCGGAACTCAACTGTGGTCGGCCGGGTGGCCGCGCTCGCGCCGTCTCATCGCGCTCGTCGCGGTGGGCATCATCCTGCTCTCCGGCGGCTCCAGCTACCAGGTTCAAGCGATCTTCCAGGACGCCAGCCAGCTGGTCACCGGCGACCAGGTGGAGGTGTCGGGCAGCTCCATCGGCTCTGTCTCCAAGATCGCGCTGACGCCGGACGGGCAGGCCGACCTCACGCTCACCATCAACGACGCGAACTACCATGCCGCTGCGCCAGGGCACCTCCGCGGTCATCCGGCTGGCCTCGCAGTCCGGTTTCGCCAACCGCTACGTCGACCTTGACCTCGGGCCCGGCACGGCGGCCAAGATCCGCAACAGCGGGCTGATCAACGCGTCCAACACGACCTCCACGGTTGACCTGGATGAGCTGTTCAACTCGCTGAACGCGCAGACCCGCCAGGGACTGCGCGACGTGTTCCAGGGCTCCGCCTCGCAGTACGCCGGGCGGGGCAAGCAGGCGCAGCTCGCCTGGCAGTACCTGAACCCGTCGATCGCCACCGCCAGCGTCCTGTTCCACGAGCTCAACCGCGACACGGCAAAGTTCACGAAGTTCATCGTCACCTCCAGCAACCTGGTCGCCGATCTGGCTCAGCGCCAGTCCGACCTGAGCGGGCTCGTTTCGCATCTGCCCCCCACCTTTCACCGCGCTGGCCAACCAGCAGGCCGCGCTCGGATACTCGCTTCAGCATCTGCCGCCGTTCATGCGTCTCGCCAACACGTCGTTTGTGAACGTTCGCAACGCGCTGCCCGACATCACGAAGCTGATCGACGCCAGCCGTCCGGTGGCGCCGAAGCTCCAGCTCTGCTGGCTCAGTTCGAGCCGCTCGCGATAGACGCCGTGCCCACGATCCGCGATCTGTCGAACGTCATCAGCCGACCGGGCGTCAACAACGACCTGATCAAGCTCAACCAGCTTGCCGTCCCGCTTGCCCAGGTGACGGTCGGGAAGGTCCGCGCCAACGGCGCGCTGCGGCCGGGCGCATTCATCGTGTCCAAGCAGGCGCTTAAGGGGGCGGTTCCCGAGCTCGCCGTGGCCCGCCCCTACGCGGTCGACCTGACGGGATGGTTCGAGGGGTATTCGCACCCCGGCATCTACGACGCCAACGGCGCGGTCAGCCGAGCGGGTGCCCCCGTGGTCGGCGTGGGCTCGATCGAAAACGGCGCGTTCAACCTGTTCGGGCACACCGCTGGAACAACCTGCTGACCAACCCGGCTGTTCGGACCCGGCCGCAACAGCCTCGCCAGCTCCCTCATCACCACCGGCCACGGCGACCGCTGCCCCGGCTCGATGGAGCGGGGTCCTGTCGACGGAAGCACCAGCGCGGCGTACGTCCCCAAGGGCTCGTTCCCGTGTAATCCCAACCAGATACCGACGGGCAAATGAGGCGGATCGCCATCGGCGCAGTGGTTGTCGTGCGCGGTGGGCGCCCTGGCGGTGCTGACGCTGGGCTCCAAGGGCCACAATCCCGGGGCACGTCTACCGGATCGAGCTCGACAACGTCTTCGGCCTGGTCACCGGGTCTGACTTCAAGGTGGCGGGCGTGCCGGTCGGCACTCTCAAGAAGATCGACCTGTGCTCAGCTCGACTCGGCCGCGCACTGCCAGAACCCGCTGCATGGGGTGGTCACGGTCTCGATCAACCAGGCGGGCTTCGGCCAGTTCCACCAGTACGTGACGTGCGCCGTCACGGCCCCAGTCGCTGATCGGCGAGTACTTCGTCGACTGCGAGCCGGGAACGCCGGCGCCGGCTCTCCCGGCTACGGCACCACGATCCAGGCCAACCACACCCAGTCGACGATCCCGGCCGACCTGGTGCCGGACGTCCTGCGGCTGCCCTACCGGCAGCGGTTCACGATCCTGATCAACGAACTGGGCGCAGCGGTGGCCGCGCGCTCCGAGGACCTGCAGACCGCGCTGCGCCGCGCCGACCCCGCGCTGGCCGAGACGGACAACCTGCTGAACCTGCTGGCCAACGACGCCCACATCGATTCAGCAGCTCAACGTGAACGCCGACTCCGTGATCACCGCGCTGGCCAAAGGCACACCGACGTGCAGCGGTTCGTGGTCCAGGCGAACAACGCGTCCACCGCGTCGGCCGTCCAGGCGGCGAACATTCAGGCCACCTGGGAGAAGCTGCCCGGCCTTCCTGGCGCAGCTGCGGCCGGCTCTACAGAAGCTCGGCGCCGCGGCCGACGCCCAGGACCCGGTGCTGGTCAACCTGAAGCCTCGGCGCTCCAACCTCAATCGCTTCTTCACCGACCTGGTCCCGTTCTCGCACGAGTCGGTCCCGTCGCTTCAGTCGCTCGGCAAGGCCTCGCAGACCGGGATCCCCGCGGTCCAGGCGGCAACGCCCACCGTCGCGCTCCTCAACCGGTTCGCGAAGCACACGTTCCCGAGCTCGCCCAGAACCTCGCGATCGTCCTGCACGACCTCGACAGCCGCAGCCGCGCGGTCGAGCGAGACCCGCGCAGCCCGGCCGGCGGCGCGGGCTACACCGGTCTCGAGGCGCTGCTCGAGTACGTGTTCAACGTCACGCTCGCCGTCAACTACTTCGGTCAGTACGGGTCACCTCCTTGGGTGTCGACGCGTTGGCCGACCAGACGTGCGCCCCCTACGCCACGCCGCAGACGATCGCCAACAACCTCCAGAGCTACGTGAGCAAGGGCGGCAACCTGAATGCGCCCTCAACGCCTGGGGTGGGCCCGAACCCGCGGTCCTGCTATGCGTGGCTCGGCCCCAACCAGCCGGGGGTCAACCAGCCTGACCCCACGTTCAACTCAGCGGTGGCCCAGGTCGATGCCGGGCCATCCGAACGGGACCAACGGATGCGTTCCCGACCCGGGCGGCTTCCCCGTGATCACCAAGCCCGTCAGCAACGGCGTCAATTACACGCCCACCTACCACGGCCCCAGCACGAGCGCTTGCAAGCTCGCGGCGACGACGAGCAGCGGACCGGCAGCGGATAAGTCGTCGAGCTTGCGAGCTCCCGGCGGCGCGTCGTCAGGTCAGTCGCCCGGGGCCGGCGGCGGAGGTAGCGGATCGTCTTCCGCCGGCGGCAGCGTGACTCAGACCATCGGCCAGATTCTCTCCACGCTGACCGGAGGGGCGACCGGCACCGTCACGCGACAGCTCCCGATCGTCGGCGGCAAGGGCGCTCCGCCCAGCGGCGGCGGCGGCGCCACAAGCCAGACCCAGCAACTCCTCAGCTACCTCCTGGCGCCATGACACCGAGACGACGGCAACAAGTGGCGTTCGTGAATCCGGTTCTGATCGGCGCGGTCACCGTGCTGGTGGCCCTCGTAGCCGTGTTCCTGGCCTACAACGCCAACAACGGCCTCCCGTTCGTGCCCACGCGGCAGCTTCGCATCGACTTTGCGAATGGCGCGGCGCTGGGGCCCGGCGACCAGGTCACGTCGACCGGCGGCTTCCGGATCGGCGTGGTAACGGATACCCGGGCCGTCCGCCTGCCTTCGGGGATTCCGGGCGCCGAGGCGATTCTCAGGCTCGACCGTTCGTTTGGCCCGCTGCCGGTGGATTCGACGGCGGCCATCAGCCCGCGGAACCTGTTCGGGACGAAGTACGTGGATTTGGAGCGGGGGACGTCTTCGCGGGTGATTCCGGATGGTGGGGTGTTGCCGCAGTCCCAGACGTCGATTCCGGTGCAGTTTGACGACATCAACAAGATGTTTGATGCGAAGACGAGGCCTGCGGTGCAGCAGAACTTGGTGGGGTTTGGGGACACGTTGGCGTTTCGCGGCTCGTCGTTGAATGACACGTTTGCGGCGTTTCCGAGTTTGCTTGCGCATCTGACGCCGGTGGCGAGGTATTTGTCTGATCCGAGTACTGAGTTGACGAGGTTGTTCTCGTCGTTGAATTCGTTCTTTTCGACGGTTTCGCCGGTGGCGGCGGTGAATTTGCGGTTGTTTGCTGATCAGGCGACGACGTTTGAGGGGATCTCGCGTGATCCGGCTGCGTTGGAGGACACGATTCGTCAGTCGCCGCCGACGCTTGATGTGGGGACTGATTCGTTGGCGGCGCAGCAGCCGTTTTTGGTTGATCTGCAGACGTTCTCTAATGATTTGAATCCGGCGTCGGCGGCGTTGCGGGCGGCGTTGCCGAATATCAATCCGGCGCTTGAGGCGGGGATTCAGGTGCTGCCGCGCACCGAGCAGATCAACGCCAAGCTCGAGCGTGTGCTCTCGGCGCTGAAGGACCTGGCGCAGGCGCCGGGGACCAACATGGCGGTCAACGCGCTGACCGCCACCGTCACCACGCTCAACCCCATGATCCGCTACCTCGGCCCCTACGTCACCGTCTGCAACGGCTGGAACTACCTCTGGGCTGAGTTCCAGGATCTCGTGTCTGAGCCGACGTCAGCTTCGGCAACTCGTATCGCTCGCTGCTGAACTCGGCCAACCACCAGACCAACAACGTCGGCACGCAGGGCGCGACCGACGGCGCCAACGGCTACCAGCTGAGCAACCCGGCGGACCAGCTGGCGTTCCAGCAGAACAACGGTGTCGATGCCGAGTACGCGCACGGACCGGCCTACGCGGCGGCGATCAACAACAACGGCACCGCAGACTGCGAGATCGGCCAGCGCGGCTTCCAGCTCAAGCAGAACGCAAACGACCCGAGGAACAGAGCGCTCGTGACGGACCAATACACGCCCGGGTCACAGGGCACGACGTGGGGCGGGCGCCCGCGTGTCCCGGCCGGCGAGACCTACAGCCGCAGCCCGCAGACCGGGCCGCAAACGTTGCTTGCTGCGGGGAACAGCGGATGAGGCGCAAGCGCGGACGCAAACGCGGAATGCGGCCCTTCGTGGCGGGCCTGGTGGGCGCCATCCTGCTCGTCCTGATCTCCTACGGCGCCTACACGAAGTTCGCCAACCCCTTCGCCAGCCCGTACACCGCGAACGTGATCTTCCCGTCCGCGAACGGCCTCAAGCAGGACTCGCAGGTCCGGATCGCGGGAGTGAACGTCGGCAAGGTTCAGAGCGTTGCGCCGATGTCCGGCTGCACCCTGGCCGCGATCAACGGACCTGACCACCAGTGCACCGCCGCGAAGGTGACGATGTCGTTCGACGACAGCGGGCTGCCGATCCACAAGGACGCCACGTTCTGGATCCGCCCGCGAATCTTCCTCGAGGGGAACTTCTTCATCGAGGTCAACCCGGGCTCACCGTCGGCTCCGGTCGCCCCGGACGGGTTCACCTTCGCCATCCAACAGGGACGCGAGCCGGTCCAGTTCGACCAGCTGCTCACCTCGCTTCAGTCGGACACCCGGCACAACCTCCAGCTCCTGCTCCAGCAATACGGCATCGCCGTCAAGCAGGGCGGAGCCGCCTACAACCAGTCGATCCAGTACTGGACCCCGGCGTATCAGTACGGGGCGGAGGTCAGCCACGACTCCCTGGGACTTCAGCCTCACGATCTCTCAGGCTGGGTCGACAAGGGTGGCCAGACCAATGGCGCGCTGTCCCAGAACGCTCAGGACCTGGAGAACCTGATCACCAACCTCAACGTCACGGCCGGTGCGTTCGCGCGCCAGAGCGCCGCGCTCCAGCAGGCCGTGGGCGAACTGCCGCACACGTTGTCGGTGGCGCTGCCGGCGCTCACGGCGCTCAACAATGCGCTGCCGCCGTTCCGCGCGTTTGCCCGGGCACTGGTGCCGGGCGTCCAGAGCACCGGTCCGATGGTCGACGCCAGCCTGCCGTTCTTCCACCAGCTTCGGCTGCTGGTCCAGCCCGATGAGCTCCAGGGGCTGGTCCACGACCTCTCCTCAACCGTCCCCGCGCTTGGCAAGCTGAACGCCGAGACGATCCCGCTGATGAAGAACGGGGTCCGGCCGGCGGCGAGCTGCCAGGTGAACCAGATCCTTCCGTGGAGCCACCTGACGGTCCCCGACCAGACCTTCAACGCCTCCAACGGGTACCCCGGCCGCCCCGGTGTATGTGGAGGGCGTCGACTTCCTGCCCGGTCTGGCAGGCGAGTCACGTGACTTCGACGCCAACGGCATGTACGTGCGCGTTTACGGCACTGGCGGGACGCTCACCTACTCACTCTCGCCGGGCTTGTTCGGAACCTCGCTGCAGCCGATCTTCGGGCCGCAGCCGCAGGTGCCCGCCGCGCACAACAGCGGGGACGGGGCGCCGGTTCCCGTGGCGAGGCCGCCGCTGATGCCGAACGTGCCGTGCGAGACCCAGACGCCGCTCAACAAGGACAGCCAGCTGTACGCGCCGGTCGGGGCGGGACCGTCGCAGGTCTCGACCAGCCTCGACGCACCGGGCGCCAAGCAGCGCGCAGCTGAGCGCCGGGCTGATCGAGCTCGCCCAGCTGAAGCAGCAGCTCAGGCAGCAGAACCTCGGTTTCGGCCTCACCTCTCAGGTCCCGCACAAGTAGATGAAACGCGCAATCAGAACACACCTCACCGACTTCATCGCGATCCTCGTGCTGGTCGTGCTGTCGATCGCCGTGTCCGGCTTCATCCTCAGCCACGAGCGGCTGCGGTTCCCGTTCATCCAGTCCAGCCCGTACAGGCTCTACGCTGACTTCTCCAGCGCCAAGGCGGTCACCCCGGGTCAGGGCCAGACGGTCCGCGTCTCAGGCGTGCAGGTCGGGGACATCGGCGACGTCAAGCTCGAGAACGGCGTCGCCGTGGTGGAGATGGACATCCAGAACAAGTACAAGAATCTCGTCCACACCGACGCCACCGCTTTCCTGCGGCCCAAGACCGGGCTCGACGACATGTTCATCGAGCTCATGCCGGGAACCAGCAAGGCTCCCATGGCGAAGGAGGGCTTCCACATTCCGGTGGCCAACACCAACCCGACGGTCGATCCCGATGAGGTCCTGTCGGCGTTGGACGCCGACACGCGCCAGTACCTGGAGCTCCTGGTCAACGGCGCCGGTCAGGGGCTGAAGGGCCGGGGAGGCAGCGAGCTTGCAGAGGTGCTGCGCCGCTTCCTGCCCACGCACCAGGACCTGGCAAGGCTGAACTCGGTGGTGGCGCAGCGTGGCGCCGCGCTTCGCAGGCTGGTCAGCTCGTTGCGGATCCTCAACGCGGCGCTGGCCCAGCGGCAGGGCCAGATCGTCTCGCTGATCCACTCCAGCAACCAGGTCTTCCAGGCGTTCGCCAACGCCGAGGCCACCAACGGCGGGCGTCAGTCACACCGTGGCGGAGCTGCCGGGCACGCTCCAGCAGGCCACTCAGACCCTGATCAAGGTGCAGACGTTCGCGAACCTGCTGGCGCCGGCGGCGGTCAACCTGCTGCCAGCGGTTCGGGCCATCCCCGCAGCCAACCAGGCGACGATCGATCTGGCCCGCCCCATCACCCCGGTGCTTCAGAACCAGATCCGGCCGTTCGTGATCGCCGCCCGGCCGCTGGTCCGCAACCTCAGGCCGGTCTCTATCAACCTGGCCAAGGCGACGCCCAACCTGGGCGCGGTGTTCACCGTGCTCAACCACCTCTTCAACGACCTTGGCTACTACCCCAGTGGCGGCCAGCACGGCTACCTGTGGTGGCTGGCCTGGGGCGACCACAACGCGCGGACGCTGTTCTCCATCCAGGATGCAAACGGCGACTTCAGGCCGCTATTCATTCAAGCGAGCTGCGCTTCGCTGGCCCAGATCGCCGCCAACACGCCTGGCGAGGAGGCCATCATGAACCTCACCGGCATCCTCACGTCGGCCTCGCTGTGCCCGAAGCAGGCGGCGGCAAACCGCTCGGCGTTCGCGCAGTGGCAGAAGTCGCATCCGCAGGGAATCACCTCCAAGGTGGTCTCTCCCACCGGGAAGGTCAACATCCGCGATCTGTTCTACCCCACCCTCCCAGGGCAGAAGTAATGGCAACCGAAAGCCCAGCAATCTCGAGAATCGTCACGATGGTCCTGTTCGCACTTTCGTGCGTGGGCCTGTTGCTGTTCCTGTGGCTGTCGTTCGGCGGCTCAATCGCGTTCAACACGCAGGGCTACCGGTTCAAGGTCGCGTTCTCCAATGCGTTCAACCTCGCCAACCAGGCGGACGTGCGGATCGCCGGGGTAAGCGTCGGCAAGGTGGTCAACAAGCAGATCACGCCGCACGGCAACGCCACCGTGGTGACGATCGAGATGCAGAACCAATACTCGCCGATCCATCGCGACGCTCAGGCGATCCTGCGGACCAAGACGCTGCTGGGCGAGACATATGTCCAGCTCACCCCGGGCTCCCGGACCTCGCCGCCGCTTCCTGACGGCGGCACGCTATCCCGCGCCCGCGTGCAGCAGGCGGTGCAGCTCAGCGAGATCTTCAACACCTTCGACCCGGTGACAAGACAGGCGTTCCGAACGTGGCAGCAGGACGCTGGCTCAGTCCGTCGCGGGCAACGGCCAGAACCTCAACGACGTACTGGGCAACCTTCCCGTGTTCGCCACCAACCTGGATCAGCTGCTCGGCGTCCTCGACATCGAGCACTCCTCGGTGGTCTCGCTGTCACGCAACGGCGGCACCACGTTTGCGGCGCTGAACCGGGATCCGGCTGCTTTGCGGACGCTGATCACCGCCGGCGACACCACCTTCAGCACGACCGCCGCCAACGCCGACAACCTCGCTCAGATCTTCCACATCTTCCCGACGTTCCTGACCGAGCAGCGCCTGACGCTGGCGTCGCTCAAGACCTTCTCGCTGAATGCGGATCCGGTGATCCGGGAGCTGATTCCGGTGGCGCAGCAGCTGGGTCCCACGCTGCAGGCCGTCAACAATCTCAGTCCGTACCTGCGGAACCTGTTCGTCCAGCTGGGGCCGCTGATCGACGCAGCCAACCAGGGTCTGCCCGCCACCGAGCAGGTGCTCAAGGGCCTGAATCCCAATGGCCTGCTCGACGCCACCGGCGCCTTCCTGGGCCAGCTGAACCCAATCCTGTCCTGGCTGGGTTATCACCAGCAGCTGCTCTCGGACTTCATCACGGCTGGCGGTGTAGGCCTGTTCGCGCGAACCGACACGTTCGGCGGCAATGGCACGGGCCATTACCTGCGGCAGTTCGGCCCGGTCGGCCCCGAGACGCTGTCCATCCAGCAGAACAGAGATCCCAACAACCGCGGCAACACCTATTTCGAGCCGCTTTGGGCACCCGCCGGCGAGAGACGCGACTTCACCCTCAACAACTATCCGTCCTGGGACTGCAGGAACACCGGGGCTGGCGGCAACGGCGACACCAACGGCAGCACGGCTCAGACCGGCCAGTCGCCGGCCGAGCAGGCGTGCTGGACGCAGGATCAGCTGAAGGGATCGCCAGGCCAGTACCTGATCCCGGCGCTCACGGCGGCTACGTATCCGAAGAAGTAGGGGCCTGCTTTCGCGGGCTTCGGCTCTGCGGGGGTTGCTTTGCGGGGTGCGGTCGACGCGCGTTTACGCCACGTGAACGGTGCCGGCGGTCTGCTCGGCGCTCTCGCCGCGCAGCCCCGCTGATGAGCTTCTCGGCTAGGTCCCGGTTGCCGGTGATCCTCAGCGCGCTGTCGTCGCGGGCGGGCGAGAACGCGTTGACCCACGCGCTCCGGTTGCCACTCACCCGAGCATCGGCAGCGCTGGCATTGCTTTCAATCACCTGGACCTCGCCGTCGCCCACCGTGAACGCGTAACAGGCACGTTCCTCGCCGTCCTCGACTGAGAACTCCACGGTTCCGCCGGTGCCATTGGCGTGCACGAGACCGCCGGCCAGGCGGAAGATCGCCCCGAGGTCGACGTTCTCCGATGCCCGCGGCGAGCTCCACGCCCACGTGTAGCCCCAGCGGGCCAGCTCACCGAGTATCGGCATCAGCTCACGGGCACGTTCCGTGAGCGCGTAGTCGACGCGCGGAGGAACCTCGCGGAACCGCTTGCGGGTCAACATGCCGTCGGCCACCATCCGGTTCAGCCGCGACCGCAGCTGTTCGGTCGAGATCCCTGGAAGCACGCGCTGAAGCTCCACGAAGCGGCGAGCCCCGGCCGCCAAGTCACGGACGATCAGCAGCGTCCACTTGTCGCCGACAAGATCGAGCGCGCGTGCATCGGGCGACCACTGGTCGTAAGGGTGGCGCTTGGGCGGCGGTACGGTGGGCATCACGCTCCTTCCCGTCTAAGCTCGCGCGGCTCGGAAATACCGGATTGGGCCATCTGGATTAGTACTTCTGTCCGGACACGGTCAGTAATTCGCCGTTTATTGGTCCAGATATCTGTTGTTTTCCCACAAACTGCCGTTTAAAGTCACCAATGGGCGAACTTATCTCCTTGGGCGACTGGATGTCCGCCCGGACAGGGGCATTGCCGGAGCGTGCGGGGTCGCTTCCGTGTGCCACGGAGGCGGTATCCGCCCACGCCGAGGCGGTATCCGCCCACGCCGAGGCGGTATCCGCCCACGCCGAGGCGGTATCCGCCAGCCTGGGGGCGGTCCAGTTCATATACGACCTCTCCTGCCCGCTCTCCTACCTCGCGGCCGAGCAGGTGGAGCACAGCCTGGGGGACGTTGAGTGGATTCCCGCGTTGTACGGCGTCTCCGACCCCGTGGCCGTCCGAGCTGAAGCGGCACGCCGCGCGCGAGCGCTTCGACTGCCACTGGTGTGGCCCGACCGTTACCCGGAGCCTCTTCCGCGAGCCTCGCGTGCCGCCGCTCACGCGAGCACGGCCGGCTTCGGCGCGAGGTTTGCCCTGGCCGCGCTTCGTCTGGCCTTCTGCGGAGGATTCGATCTGGACGACTCCGCGGTTCTGGCCGAAGCCGCGGCGGCCGCAGGGATTGGTGTGCGGGAATGCTTGGAAGCCGCGGACAACCCCGCGCTCGACGCCCGAGTTCGCGGGGATGCGCTGCTTGGCGTCAGCCGGTTGCCGGCCATTCGGATCGGTCGTCACGTCTTCGACGGAGACCAGGCAATCCCGGAGGCCACCGCGCTGCTGCATGTCCTCACGTCGGTGCCGGCGGCCGAGACCAGCTCGCCGCCCCTGGCTCCGCCCGCGTAAGGGTCCTTACCCGGCCGGCGAGTCTCCGCGCGTCCGGTCGTCACACTCTGCCTATGCGAAATCCGGTGGACCGGGCGGTGCGAGCGATCGCGCGGCGCAACGCGTCCGCGCTCGTCTGGGCGCAGTTCGGATTGGCGCATCTCGTCACGTTCGGGGGAATCGGCCTGCTCAGCCTCTACCAGTCGATTAGCTCTTCCGACTTCTGGCTCCTGGTGGGTGTTTTGCAGGCCCTGGTCTTGCTGGACAACGTCATCTCGATCAAGCTGACGCGGGCGATGTGGCGCCCGGCGCGAGCGTGGGAGCGCGGTGCGCGGGATCCGGCGTCGATCGTCGCCGCCTGGACAGCGCTTGCCACGCTTCCCATCGAGTACGTGCGCCGGGCACGCAAGTACCCGTTCTTCTTCAGCTACTTGCCTTTCGTGGCGTTCATCGTCTGGAAGCTGCATCTGCACTGGTACTCGTTCTTCGTGATCGCGGCGGCTGGGACCGGGGTGCTGGCCACGGGCCTGCTCGTCCGCTACTTCACGATGGAGATCGTCACGCGGCCGGTGCTCGAGCGAATCGCGGCGGATCTGCCCAAGGGCTTCACTCCGGGAGCGGTGGGCCTTCCGCTGCGCTGGCGGCTCCTGGCCACCCTGCCGGTGATCAATGTGGTCACCGCGATGGTGGTGGCGGGCATCGCGAGTCACCGTCACCATGCCGGCCTGTCCGATCTGGGGATCGCGTGGTTGGTCGCCGTGGGAGTTTCGTTCACGCTCTCATTGGAGCTCGTAATCCTGGTGCTCCGTTCGCTGGGCTCCGCGCTGGACGACCTTCAGGCGGCCACGGAGCGGGTCCGGCGCGGGGATTACGCGGCTCGGGTTCCTCTTGTCTCCACCGACGAGATTGGGCGGCTGACGCAGTCGTTCAACCTGATGATGGAGGGACTGGAGGAACGGCAGCGACTACAGGAGGCGTTCGGCGCGTACGTCGATCCCACCCTCACCGAACGGGTGGTGCGCGAAGGGACGGATCTGGGGGGCGAGGAGCGGGAGGTCAGCATCCTGTTCCTCGACATCCTGAACTTCACCGCGTTTGCCGAGAGGTCGGCACCGCAGGAGGTGGTGGCGCGACTCAACGACTTCTGGGAGCTGGTTGTCCCGATCCTGCTGCGCCACGGCGGCCACGCCAACAAGTTCATCGGTGACGGTCTGCTGGCCGTCTTCGGCGCACCCGAGCATCTGACCGACCACGCCGACCGCGCGCTGGCCGCGGCGCTCGAGATCGCGGACGAAGTGGAGCGGCGCTACGGCGGCGAGCTCGGAGTCGGCATGGGAGTCAACTCCGGCGGCGTCATTGCCGGGACCGTGGGGGGCGGGGGACGGGTCGAGTTCACCGTGATCGGTGATGCCGTCAACACCGCTGCTCGCGTCGAGGCGGCCACCCGCGAGATTGGCTACGACATCCTGATTACGGGCTCCACGAAGGCGCTGCTGCGTGGGACGGTGGAGCTGGTGGAGTGCGCCCCCGTGGAGCTCAAGGGAAAGCGCGAACGCGTGACGCTCTGGGCGCCCCAGGTTCGCGACTCCACAGCCGCCGCGGATGCCGTTGCGGTTCGAGGTGTCGGGGGTGGCGGCTAGACCGGGCTGACCAGCCCGGTCAGGATCATCTCACCGAGGTCGCTGTTCTCCCCGTCCGGCGGGTCAGACTCGAGCGGCACCGGTCGAGCGGGGAGCGGCTCGAATTCCTCGATCCGCTCAACCATCTCATCGAAGGGCCGCGTCCGTTCCGGCGAAGGCGTCTGCACTGGCATCTCTCTCAACCTCCTCGCCTGTTCGTTTACGCGTTCACGTTGCATCCTATGACTCAATCTAATTTCGCCCTCAAACTGGCCGCGCCTTCGTGTTAGCGTCCGGTTTCGTGGCGACCGACACAGAGTCCGCGACCCAGCTGCACGGCGGTCGCCTGATCGCCCGCCGGCTGCGCGAGCACGGTGTGACCAAGCTGTTCACGCTGTCAGGCGGCCATCTGTTCTCGATCTACGACGGCTGCCGCGCCGAGGGGATCGACCTCGTCGACGTACGCCACGAGCAGACGGCGGCGTTCGCGGCCGAGGGGTGGGCGAAGGTGACGCGGTCGGTGGGGGTGTGTGCGCTGACCGCGGGCCCCGGAGTTACCAACGGGATGAGCGCGATCGCCTCGGCCTCGCAGAACTCCTCGCCGATGCTGGTCCTGGGCGGACGGGCTCCACAGCTGCGGTGGGGTCAGGGCTCGCTGCAGGAGATCGATCACGTCCCGTTCGTGAAGCCGCTGGTCAAACTGGCGGCGACGGCGCTTGAGACTGCGGCGATACCCGAGCTGCTGGACGATGCGTTTCGGACGGCGCTGCTGCCGCGTTCCGGGCCGACCTTCGTGGACTTCCCGCTTGACCAGGTGTTCATGGAGGCTCCTCGGTCGTCTGGTCCGGCGGCCTTGCCGGAGCCGTGGCGGGGCTCGGGCGCTCCGGGTGAGGCCGTTGCTCGGGCGACCGCGCTGTTATCCGCGGCCGAGCGGCCGGTGATCATGGCCGGCACCGGGCTTTACTGGGGTCACGGCGAGGACGCGCTGTGCACGCTGGCCGAGGAGCTGGGCATCCCGGTGTTTTTGAACGGGTTGGGGCGCGGATGCGTGCCCGCCGACCACGAGCTTTGTTTCTCGCGCGCGCGAGGCGCCGCTTTGAGTGGCGCAGACGTGGCCGTGGTGATCGGGACGCCGCTTGACTTCCGTCTGGGGTTCGGCGCCGCGTTCTCTGGTGACGCGAAGCTGATCGTGGTGGACGTCGCCCAACCCGACCGGCCGTATCCGCGCGAGGTCGACGTCGAGCTGTACGGGGCGTTGCCGGCCACACTGGAGGGGCTCCGCTGCTCCCGCGAGCCAGCTCGATCGTGGGTCGAGTATTTGCGTGGGATCGAGGACGAGAAGCGGGCAGCCGAGCGTCCCGAATTTGGCGACGAGCGGGCACCGCTTCATCCCATGCGGGTCTACGGAGAGCTGATGCAGGTGCTCGATCGCAATGCTGTGGTCGTCGGCGACGGGGGCGACTTCGTCTCCTATGCCGGGCGGGTGATTCAGTCGTATGAGCCCGGCTGCTGGGTCGACCCCGGCCCGTACGGATGCCTTGGGTCCGGGTTTGGATACGCACTGGCCGCCAAGCTGGCGCGACCTGACCGGCAGGTCGTCCTGCTACTCGGTGATGGTGCGCTGGGCTTCTCCGGCATGGAGCTCGACACGCTGGCTCGCCACGGCGTCGCGGTGGTCGGGGTCGTTGGCAACAACGGGATCTGGGCGCTTGAGAAGCACCCGATGGAGGCCGTCTACGGCTACTCGGTCGCCGCCGAGCTGCGGCCCGAGACCAGGTATGACCAGGTGGCCGAGGCACTGGGGTGCCGGGGCGAGCTGGTGTCCCGTCCTCAGGAGCTGCGACCCGCCCTGGTGCGCGCGTTCGAATCCGGCGAGCCGACGCTCGTCAACGTGTTGACTGACCCGACGGTCGCGTACCCGCGGCGGTCGAATCTGGCCTAGTGGTGTGCCGCCAGTCTCTCGCGTGCGACCTCCTCTAGCGCCAAAGGCTCCATCACGAAAACCGCCCGCATCTCAGCGGGCGGCTTCCGATCCAGGTTTGGCCCAATCGGGACGGGCAGGGGTACGTGCCAGAAAGGGCCGATTAGATTGGTTCGGACGGCGGGAGGCGCCGATGTCTGCGGCTTCGCCCGAACCTATGTTGGGGTCAGGCGAACCCGACCCACGCCCGGAATAGTGATTGGTAAACGGCCATTGCGCAATCGAATATCCGTCCAGTTGGGCCTCTAGACCATTCGTTTAGAGGGTGCCGGCGGTGGGCGGTTTAGGGGCCGAACCTGAGCGGTTCACAACCCGCTGTACGTGAGCGCGGCCCCCTGCAGGATGTCGTGCTCGGACACCTCGAACTCGCTGAGATCAAAGAGCTTCAGCACCTCGATCAGGATCAGCACTCCCGCCACGATCGTCGGCGCGCGGTCAGGGTGGAGGCCCTTCACCTGCCGGCGCTCGTCGAGCGCCATCGCGGCGAGGCGCTGGCGGATGTCCTCGCATTGATTCTGCTGGAGGTGGTAGCCGTGGACCTTGTCTGGGTCGTAGGGGTCGAGGTCCTGGGCGATCGCGGCGAGCGAGGTGGCGGTTCCGGCCACCGCGATCGCCCGCTCGACGCTCCGGCGCTGGTTGTCGGGCACCGCCTCCGCCAGCGTCGCGCGAGCGTCTTTGGCGAGCTGTGCCTGCTCCTCTTCGCTAGGCGGATCGGTGTGGAGGTGGCGCTCGGTCTGGCGGACCACGCCAGCCTGCGTGGAGACGTGGAAGTCGACCTCGTGGTTGCTTCCGATGACGAGCTCGGTGGAGCCGCCACCGATGTCCACGACCAGGGTGGGCGTGGTGTCCGCGGCGGCTCGCGCGCTCATCGCACCTCGGAACGTGAGCTGCGCTTCCTCGTCGCCGGTTAGGACGTGGGGCTCGAGGCCGAAGCGGTCCTCGATCGTCTCCGCGAATTCGCGTCCGTTGGTGGCGTCGCGGACCGCGCTGGTCAGCACGGCCACTGCTTGTTGGGGGTTGTGGCGGTCGATCAGGGCACGGTATCTCGTCGACCGTGGCGTAGACCCGCTCCATCGCCTCCTCGCTCAGGCACCCGGCGGAATCGACGCCGGCGCCGAGCCGTGTGACCGTCGACTCCCGCTCGAGCTGTTCGGCGATCCGATCGCCGTCGACGTCGGCGACCAGCAGCCGGGTCGAGTTTGTGCCGATGTCGACGACCGCCGTGACGGTCACGATGGGACTTGATGTGGCATCGGCTGACCGGCCAGGCCGGCCAGGAGGTTGTCGACTGCCAGGTCGGCCATCCGCTCGCGAGCGGTTTTTGTGGCTGAGCCGATATGTGGGGTGATGAGCAAGTTGGGGGCTTGTAGGAGGGGATGGGAGGACGGAATCGGCTCGGGCTCGGTCACGTCCAACGCGGCACCGGCGATCTGGCCTTCGGTGAGGGCCTCAGCCAGCGCATGATGGTCCACGATCCCGCCTCGTGCGGTGTTGATCAGGATCGAGGTTGGCTTCATTTTCTGGAGGGTTTGCGTGTTGATCAGGTGGCGGGTGGAGTTTGTGAGTGGGGTGTGGAGCGTGACGAAATCCGAGTGGTCGAGCAGTTCCTCCAGCCGTTTGCGCGGGCTGCGCGAGTCCGTGTGGACCACTTGCATCCCAAACCCTTCCGCTCGCCGGGCCATCGCCTGCCCGATCCGGCCCCAGCCGATGACGCCTAGGGTGGTCCCTGCGAGCTCGACGCCGAGGTAGCTCGTCGGCTCCCAGGTTCGCCATTCACCCGCGTGGACAACTGCGGTTGCCTGTGGGAGTTGGCGCGCGGCGGCAAGGAGTAGCGCGAACGCCAGATCGGCCGTGGCATCGGTGAGCACGCCGGGGGTGTGACCCACCGGGATGCCACGAGCGGCCGCCGCGGCGAGGTCGATGTTGTCGTAGCCCACGGCGTAGTTGGAGATGGCTCTGAGGTTGGGCGCGCTGTTGATGAGTTGCGCGTCGATGGGATCGGTGGGGAGGCTGAGCAGCCCCTCTAATAAGGGCGCCCGCGTTTGAAGCTCATCCTGCGGCGGCGGCAGGGCGTCCGGCCATACCTCGACCTCGTGCGATTCCGCGAGCCGCTCGAGCGCGGCTCCCGGAAGGCGCCGGGTGACGAAGCAGCGGGCCAAGGTCCGGCGATTCTCGCTGATGCGGGAGGACTAGCTCACGCGGCGCGCCCCGCAGCCGACCAAACCGCGTCCTGCCCGCCTCACGCCCTGCCTCCTGTCCCGGCTCCCCGTTCGACGGAGTACGATAACTATCGAACCGCGCAGTCTGACCAGCCCGCGCGAAGTTCGATGAGCGTCGTACAATGGAGGAGATGAACACCGTGACGGCCGTCGGACCGCCTCCCCTGGCTCCCTCGACGGCCAGCTACGACGCCGACGACTCGTCTGAAGGCGTGCCTCATCCGGATTGCTCGGACATCGACCTTTCGACCGTGCTGCATGCGCTGAGTGACCCGATGCGCCTACGGATCGTGGCCGAGCTTGCGGCCGAAGAAGGCGAACGTTCGTGCAGCAGCTTCGATCTGCCGATCGTCAAGTCAACCTGCACGCATCACTTTCGCGTGCTGCGTGAGGCCGGCGTGATCCGCCAGCGCGTCGTGGGCACGAAACGGGTCAACGCGCTACGGCGCGACGAGCTCGAGGCCCACTTCCCCGGCCTGCTCGAGTCGATCCTGCGCGCCGCGGTCATCTAGAGCGCCCAATCCGCGCGCGGCCGCGGTCAGGCCATCGTCAGCCCGCCGCTGACCGACAGCGTCTGGCCAGTGATGAAGCCGGCGTGCTGAGACGCTAGGAAAGCCACCGCGGTTGCGATGTCCTCCGGCCTACCCAGACGCCGCATCGGCACAGCGCGCCGCATCGCATCGAGCACCTTGGTTGAGTCTTCTCCGGCCCCCGCGATCTGCTTCAGCATCGGGGTCTCGGTCGGGCCCGGACACACCGCATTGGCCGTCACTCCCTGGCGCGCGACCTCCCTGGCCAGCGTCTTGGTGAATGACACAACTCCACCCTTCGCTCCCGAGTAGACCGCCTCCAGCGACGAGCCTACCCGGGCTGCGTCAGACGCGATGTTGATGACTCGGCCGTAGCCGCGCTCCATCATCCCTGGCACCACGGAGCGGCAGGTGCGCAGACAACCCTTGAAGTTGAGCTCGATGACTTTGTCCCAGAAGGGCTCCTCCGTCTCAACGAACAGGTGGAACTCGTCCCAGCCCGCATTGTTGACCAGGACGTCGATCGGTCCGAGCTTCTGCTCTACCTCTTGGACGGCGTGGCTCACGCCCGCGGTGTCGGTGATATCGAGGCGAACCGAGTGCCCGCCGATATCGCCGGCCGTCCGCGCCGCCTCCTCCTCGAGGATGTCGCCGACTACGACCACATGGCCCTGAGCGACCAGCTCGGCGGCGATCGCCCGCCCAATTCCGCGAGCTGCGCCGGTGACCAGCGCCACCCGACCCGCATCTGAGGGTGTGCCCTTCGGGGTGCCCACGCGCGCAGTCTTGCAGGAGGCGCCGGGAGAGATAGCGGCGCCTCCCGCACGTTACGCCGCCTGAGGCCGCGGGAGAGATAGCGACGCCTCCCGCACGTTACGCCGCCTCGTCCTCGTCCTCGTCCTCGATGAGGGGCTCGCCTTCCAGATCCTCGGCGAATTGCCATCCCGGCGGCGGCTCGTCGATCTGGACCACGATGCAGACCTTCTGCTCGTGCCAGAACAACCTGACGCAGGTGAAGCCGTACTCCACCGCATCGGGCTCGGGCAGTCCGTGGTCCGCCAACAACTTCCGCGCACCGTGCTCGGCCGCGATCTTCTCAGCGAGTGTGGCCATGCGGAAAGGGTGCAACAAGGTCCTGCCACGGAACAAGACCCGTTTGTTCCAACATTTCTTCGCACCCGCGCCGAATCCCGCCCCCCGGCTGGCTGTCCGCCTCCGTGCATCAACAAATCCAGGCAAAACAGGCCTAAGTTGGTAGACTCAAACGTCCGCCGCGGGGTGGAGCAGTCTGGTAGCTCGTCGGGCTCATAACCCGAAGGTCGCGGGTTCGAATCCCGCCCCCGCTACTTAAGAAATAGCTGGAAATCACTGCAAAAGAAGAGCCCCGGAAGTCCGGGGCTCTTGTCGTTTTGGCGCCGTGTCAAACGAATGTCAAACGGACGGGGCGGACCATCGATCATCGCGGCGACCTGCGCGGCCGCCTCGGCCTGCATGCCGGGGATCACGTGGGCGTACTGCTTGAGCGTGAACGCCGGCGACTCGTGCCCGAGCCGCTCGCTGATGACCTTGACCGGCACGCCCGCCTTCAGGGCCAGGGTGGCATGGGTGTGGCGGAGGTCGTGCAGGCGGATCGTCCGCAGGCCCGCCTTCGCGATCAGCCGCTCGAACGATTGGCTGAACGTGTGCGGATGGATCGGCTCGCCGTTCTCCTTGGCAACGACGAGATCCTGGTCGTGGTAGTCGGCGCCCCACTCGGCCTTCTCGGCATCCTGGCGGGCGCGGTGCGCCCGTAGCTGGTCCACAGTCTCGGCATCGAGGTCGATGACGCGGGCGCTGTGGCTCTTGGGCGTCGAGTGGACAACCTCGTATCCCACGGCGACGACCGCCTGCCGGACGGAGAGCCGCGCACGATCGAGGTCCAGATCGCACCACCGCAGGCCGAGGATCTCGCCGCGCCGCATGCCGGTCATGGCGGTGAGGCGCCAGATGGCTTCCAGCCGCGATCCCTTGACGTACGAGAGGAAGCTGGCGAGTTCGTCCGGCTCCCAGGCGTTGATGCCGCCGACCGCTCGGCGCGCCGGCCTGGGCGGCTTGGCGTTGGCGGCGACGTTCTTCCCCAACAGTCCGGCGTCGACCGCGTCGGCCAGAACCTTGTGGAGCGTCGAGTGGATGTAGCGGATCGTCTTCGCGCTCAGTGCCTTCCGCTCGTCCGTGTCCTGAGCCAGCTGGCCGTAGAGGGTGGTCAGCATCGGCGGGGTCAGCTGCTGCATTGGCTTCTGCCCGAGGACCGGTAGGACGTGGAGCTCGAGGTTCCGCTTGTACGAGTGGAACGTCGAAGGCTTCACGCGCGGCTCGGTCATCGGCAGCCAGCTTTCGCGAACCCACTCGGACAGCGTGGTCCGCCCGGGCATCACGTACGAGCCCTTGTTCAGGTCGGTGACGAGCTGGGCGCGGGCGGCCTCGGCCTCGCGCCGGGTTCGGAAGCCTCCGTGCCACTTCTGGCGCCGCCGGCCGTCCTCGCCGTAGCCGAGGTCGAGGACGACGTACCAGCGGACGGCCTCCTTGCCGTTCCGGTCGATGCGAATGCGCTTGTGGATGTGGCCCTGCATCACGCCGCTCCCAGCCACTCGAGGAGGGCGGGTACGGGAACGAGCAGCCGACGGCCAAGCCGCCGCGTCGGCAGCTCGCCACGGCGGGCGGCGTCGTAGGCGGCCGTGCGGCCGAGGCCGAGCAGCTTGGCCGTCTGCTCGATGGTGATGGTCGCCTTGCCCGCGAGTTCGTCGAGGGGCGACGGAATACTCTTCTGCATGTCGGGACCTCCTTCGTAGGTTCCGGCCAGGCCCCGGGGTGGTGCTACACCGCCGGGGCCGTCTTGTTTGTATGATGCTTATATCTAGATGACGGGTCGGACGGATCCGGACCCGGCGAGACACGCTCGCGCACGTGACGCCCACTCGTCGACACCAACGATCTGATCGACGCCCGCGGCGTCGCCGACATCCTCGGCCTTTCCGCAGCCAGGGAACGGTGAGCGTCTACCAGCGCCGCTACCCGGACATGCCGCGACCCGTCGTCAACCTCGGCCGCGGCCGTTGCATGCTCTGGCTTCGCTCCGAGATCGAGACATGGGCGCACGAACTCGTCGCGAGCGGCCGGACGAGGCCGAAGCGGCGCGTCACCCGCTGATCGTCTTCGCAGGTTTGCTGCCGGCACGAGACAGTGGCGTGAAGCCAAAATCCTCAGCCGTTATCTCGATCGAGCGATTCCCTCCGACCTGTGGGTCATCTGGCTGCCCGGAGCGAGCGGCAGGATGCCGCTCGCGGAGGGCAGGCGTTCGCGTCGCGCCCGTAGACCTTGAGGTCGCCGCCGCGATCGTGCGCGACGCGATTTCTTGGCCGGCCGGATGAGAGCCGCGACAGCGCTCTGCGAGTTCCTCTCCACACTCGCAGCCGCCGGGTCGACCGGCGACGAGCACGTCGTCGCGCGACCGACCAGCAAGAGCGACCGGGACGATCGCGGAGTCGCCGTTGCGATCGTCCGGTGCCGCACGTCCAGAGCGCGGAAGCAATCGTGGGCTACAGGCGCGCTTGCCGTCGCAAACAGGATGATCCGACATCGAGAATGGTCGAGCTACACAGGGGGGCGGACTCGGCGGTTGCTCGTCGTCGAAGGTCGTTTAGCTGTGCGTATGATCGGGGCTCCAAGGACGTCCCGTTGAGGAGGCCGCAGCATGGGCATCTTAGTCGTCAAGGCTTATCCAACGCAGCTGTTCGGCAACGCCGCTGACCACACCTATATCGAATGCGGCACGGGATCGGTCGGCTGGTCGTGCTGGGGTGGGAAGACAGGCGGCACGGACGTTAGACAGGCCGATGGAAGCACTGTCAGGGGAATGCCATCGCGGAGCCGAACGAGCGCGCCGGCATCGCGTGCTACGGGATCAACGGCGTGTGCCACCAAGCCGCCAACCGGATCCTTCTGCCCGCAAACATCACGGTGATGGGGGTCCGCGGGTACCAGGTTTCCAACGCTCTTTTCGGCACCTACGGACGGGCCAGTATTTGGCCGTGCCGGGCACCGTTTAACCAGCACCCCACGGTAACGGGCGATCTCCCCGATTGCGTTCCACCGCCGACCATCGTCTCGACGCCTACACGCTCGAACTTGGATGACGAGGACGCGCGATACCTTGCGGGGGTCTTAGCGATCTACAGGGAGTTCGATCGCGTCTTTGTCGCCGTCGCTGCGCGAGAAGAGCGCGAACACTTCCATCTTCAATTGTTCGCCCACATGGTCGATTTCTACCTGGGCTCCGGCCTCGGCGATCGTCGTCCGCAGCTGTTCGAGGTCCGCCAGGGAACCGAGCAGCGACAGCAGAACAGTCGAGGAGCAGGTGACGTCCGAGGGGGGGCTAAGTCCGGGGCTGATCGAGGAGGTCAATGGTCTCACCTTGGACTTCCAGGCAAATCTTGCCCAGGTCACGACGGATGACGAGTACGAGCGGCTCCTCCAGCTCCCGAAGGCAGAGCGGATCGTGCTGCTCGATCCCGATGTGACCGGCCGTTTGTATGGTTAGCCCGTCGCTCCGGTATGGCCCACGCATCTCGGACGAGGAGTACGAACGGCGCGTCGTGGCGCTCCACACATCGGCCGCGGAGCACGGGAAGGATCGCGATGGGGAGCTCAGGCGCGCAGAGCTGAATCTCGCGCTCGACCACCAACTCGGTGAAGACTTCCCGGCGGACCGGCGCCGGATGTTGTGGGAAGCGCACGAGCGAATCGAGCGCCGTCGTCGCCGGCTCGCGCTCCGGTCTCTCTTGACGCTGATGCGGACGCGGTCGAGCGAGGGCGCGACGGACAGTCTGGCGCGTGACCTCGTGCGGGCGTATGCCGAGATTCTCACCCGCGCTGAAACTCGAGGCGTTCTTTGGCAAGGCGGCAAACGCCGAGCTTTCGAGACAACCGAAAGGGGAGGGCCGGCGCACGTGACCTGTGGCGGTCGCCAGTGTCGCCGTCGGCACGATGGCTACCCACGCGTGAAGCCGCACGGCGAGACGAGTGCCACTTTGCACGCGATGGGCAGCGCTTGGGACGCTTGCACGGGCCCGTGGGCGGCTGCGACGGCCCCGGTCAGACCCGGTTCCAGTGATCGGTGCGTCGCCATTGCGCATGCCCGGCCGGCGCCGACGCGATAACGAAGCAGTCGTGACGAGCCACATCGACGGACAGCGTTCTCAGACATTCGTTTGCGTCATGCTTCGCGTCGAATGGAGGCGTGGACCAGACCGTTTTTACGGTGGGCGGGTAGCAAGCGCTCGCTTCTTCCTGACCTGATTTGGCGCTACCGGCAGGTTGGCGGACGTTACATCGAGCCGTTCTCGGGGTCGGCGTGCCTGTTCTTTGCCGCTCGTCCTGAGCGGGCTGTTGTCGCGGATCGCAACGCGGAGCTTATGGATACGTATGCGACGCTGCGGGACCACCCCAGACTCGTGTCTCGAGCGCTTCGCCGATGGCCCACCGATGAGGCGAGCTACTACGGGCTGCGCGGCGTCGACCCCGCATCGCTTGATGATGTGGCGAGGGCTGCGCGGTTTATCTACCTCAACCGGCTGTGCTTCAACGGGCTTTACCGCACCAATCGCTTGGGGCGTTCAACGTTCCGTATGGCAGCCGTACGGGCGACCTTCCGAGCGAGGCGCACCTGTACCGCTGCTCGGTCGCATCTACGCCGAGCGACGTTGCGCTGCGGGGACTTTGTGCACACCACGAGCGACGCGGGGCCAGGGCGATTTCGTGTACCTCGACCCTCCGTACACGCGCACGCCACAGAACGCGTACGGCGTCTACGGCTACGGAAGTTTTAGCGCGCATGACATGGAGCGGATGCTGGAGACGTTGGGGCGCCTGGATCAAGATGGCGCGACATTCCTTTTCTCGTATGCGGACGTCTTGCCGCTAGTGGACAGCATGCCCAGCCGCTGGAGCGTCCAGCGCATAAGGGCGCCGGGCCAGATCGCCGCGAACGCTGCCGCTCGTTCGCCGCGAGCAGAGGTGCTGGTGAGCAATCGCGAGCCCGCGCTGGACGCCTCGTGAGCACGACGTCGGCGATCCAGGAGGACGTGGCAGATGGCGTAGAGCGTGGAACCGTGATCCGGGCGGTGGTGCTTAGCGACATCCATGCCGCCGTTGAACGGGGTAGCGGGGAGACGCATGTCGCGCAGCACGCGCACGACAACGCCCTGACGGCCGCGCGTCCCTATCTCGCCGATCGAGTGCGCAGAGCAAACATGGTCCTGTGTCCCGGCGACCTTATCCACCGTGGGCAGCCCGAGCCGATGGAGTGGGTGTGGCGCGAGCTGCACGGCGTCGCTGGGGACCTCGGCGCGACTCTCATCGGCTCCGTCGGGAATCACGACCTACTGCAGAAGCCCACCGGGGGACAGGAGCCCGAGCAGACTCTCAGGGCGCTCGCCCCGCCCTTCCCGAACGCAGACGACGGTTGCGTGACCAGCTATTGGGCACACCATTACGGGGTCGTGCAGACTGACACGTGGCGCGTCATCAGCCTCAATACCTGCTGCCTTCATGGCGGCTTTGATCCCGATGAAGCCCAGCACGGACGCCTGATGCCCTACAGCCTGCCGAGAGTCAAGGAGTTCCTGAAGTCAACGGACAGCCACCCGACCGGTGAACATCTGCATGCTCCACCACCACCCGCAGGAGTGGTCGCATGGTGGCGAGCACAAGACGCAGCACCTGCTCGGCGGCGACGTCCTCATTGATCTGCTTGAGGATCGCGACGAGAGGTGGCTGCTGCTACACGGGCACAAACACTTCCCGGCCGTCGGGTACTTCGGCCACTCGAGCCGCGGACCGATCCGAGCTGGCGGCCGCTAGCGTCGGAATCAACTTGCTGCCAGACACGGGCGTCGAGGTTCGAAACCAGATGCATGTGATCGACTTCGCCGTCGCGGAGAGCGCGCGCCTGGGGCTGGCCACGGCCGGGGAGATCCGCTCGTATACGTGGGATGGCAGCGGCGAATGGGCACCAGCGACCAGTGACGGCGGGCTCGCGTCCGTCGTCGGATTCGGCTACCGGCGTGACGGCCACGATCTGGCGCACGATCTGCGCGACAGGGCCCAGGCCGCCGGCCGCGGCGTCTATGGGTGGGCGGAGTTGGTGGACCAGCTCGAGCCCCGCGCACGGTACCTCTCGCCGTTGGACCGAGCGGGGCTACTGCGCGCCGTCGTGGAGATGGGTGGAGGCGTCCATGAAGACGAGGAGGAGGGATTCCTGGAAGTGACGTTCCCGTGACCATGGACCCGACCGCCACCGTCTTCGGGCTCGTACAACGCGCGCAGCACCAGTGCCGAGGTCGTGGCCGCTGGGTTCGTCGCGCCGCCGCAGTTCTGGAACGTCCTGCCCTTGGGCAACACCCTCCGTAACGGGGCCTAGAGGCAGCGGCAAGACGACGCTGCTGAAGATGCTGACTGCCGAAGGCGTTGAGGCGTGGGATGACCCGCGCGCAGAGGAAGCCATGGCGCTCGCTAGCTACAGCGGCGTGTTCGTTCCCGCCGACCGTTCGTGGACCGGCCAGGTCGAGGTCATCGGGCGGCAGTTCGATGACCGCCTCCGCGTCGAGGTCGCCAACGCCGCGTTCGTGTTGCACTCATTGCGCGCTATGGTCCAATGCGCCGCTGGCGCGCGGCACCGCGCAGCGGACTCCGCGCGCACCATCGCGTCAGCCTTCCGAACGGGTCGGAAGAGCAGATCGCTCGCGACATGCAGTCGGTTTGGGGGCTCGAACAGCCCCCGGGCAGCCTCTACGGGCTTCAGATCGCTCTGCGCGACAACATCAGCGCGCTCGGTGCACTGGCACGCCGCGCGGCGCACCACACGGAGGCCCGAGCCGTCCTACGTCGCCACCCGGCACTGACACTCGATCTGATCGACGTTGTGCTCCCGTTCATCGAGCGATTCAATCACGCGACTGGCGATGAAGAGCACGTGTGGGCGTTCCTGATCGACGAGATCGAGTTTCTCCCGCAGGGCATCCAGGCGATGCTGCTCGGATCGATGCGGGGTCGCGACCCGCGGATCATCCAGAAGGTTTCGATCGCCCCTTACACCCTGACGTCGACCGAACAGCTGAACACACCGCTCGGAGGTTGGGAGGGTCACGACATGCAAAGCGTCGACCTGACATTCAGCGAGAAGGAGCAGGGATACCCCTTCAGCCGTCAGCTCGTGCAGCGCGAGATTGAGGCATCCAGTCGCCTTTCCGGCGGGGGCCGCGCACCAAACGTGCACGAACTGCTGGGAGGTAACGGCTTCTTCGAGAGGCCACCCGGTGAGGACGCTTACGGTCCGGGCTCCGCCAACGCCAAGGCGATTGAGCATCTCGCCGCGCAGGATCGATCCTTCGCCGCCTGGCTGGACGCGCACCACATCGATCCGCACCGGCCGGGCGAGGCCACTGGCATACAGAGATCGCAGACGGTGCAGAAGGCGATCGCGATCATCCTTCTGCGCAACGAGTTCCTGCATTACGTTCGCGGGAGACTGAGGGGGCGCAGCCGCAAACGCCATCGTGTCTACGTCGGCGAAGAGGCCATCTTCGCGATCTGCGAGAACAACCCGCGACTGCTCAAGGCACTCGTCGGCCAGCTACTGGCGCTGCACCACGCCGGCACGCTGCGCGCCGGCGCGCGCGCCGACGTCGTGGAGGCGTGCTGCGACGAATACCACCTGCATCTGCGCGCCATCGAGGTGGAGCCGCTCACAGAGGACGACCTGCTACCTCGCCGACTCATCGACACGATAGGCAATGCGTTCGCCGCCGGAATCTACGGTGACGAGTTCGACCCCGAGCCGCCGCTTGCGTTCAGCATCACCCCTAACGAGCGCGCAAGGCCCGGTTTGATCGCTGTGCTCAACCAGCTAACTCACTACGGCGCTATCGTCCCAAACGGCGAGCACAGTTTCCGTCTGGCGCACATGTTCGCACCGCGCTACCGCCTGCCGTTACGCAAAGGTCGAAGCCGGGCGCTCGGCCCCATTCTCGCCGCCGAGCGCCACCCCGCACAGCTTGAGATCGAGGAGCACCACGCGTGAGCGGCCACTCTCCACGGATCATTCCTTACCCCGTCCGTACGCTCGCCCACGCCGACGCCTCGGGTTACGACGCCGCGCTCGCCAGCCTCGGCTTCGAGACGCGCTGTCGGGAAATCCCGGCCGCGATCGGCGCACCAGCGATCAGGCGCGTGATCCCGTTCGGGGATCGCCACGAGCACGACTACGCGACGAACCAGCAATGGTTCGCGGACAACGGATGGGAGCTTGTCGACGTGGTCGAGAAAAACGTCGCGACCTGGACCGCCGACTGGCTGGCTGGGCTGAGTCGCGGACGCTCCGAGGCGGTCCGAGTCGCCGTCGACCTCTCCTCGATGAGCCGACTGAGGATCGCCGCAGCGATCGAGGCGCTGCTGTCGCTGCCTGCGGACGCGCGCGCGTCCGTAGACCTGCTCTACACGCCGGCTGAGTTCGAGCCGCGCGATCCGAACGCAGATCCACAGGTGTTCGACGTGGCTCCCGTCAGCGACTACTTCGCCGGTTGGTGGACCGACCTCTCCGCGCCGCTGGTCGCGATCATCGGCGTCGGATACGAGCTCGAGATGGCGGCGAGCGCGATCGACAAGCTGGAGCCCGAAACGGCCGTCGTGTTCATCCCCGCTGGCGAGGATGACCGCTACGCTCCGGCCGTTGCCGACGCCAACGTGGCCCTGATGCACGCTAACGGCGTTGCTAGCCAGCCCTACGCGGTCGCGGATCCCTTTGGATGCTTCGGGCGTCTGGAGGCAACGCTCGCGAAGCACGAGCGGCGATTTCGTGTGGCGTTCGTGCCGCTCGGACCTAAGATCTTCGCCGCTTGCGCGATGCTCGCCGCGGGCCTGCACCAGGAGAGCGCCCAGGTTATCCGCGTGACAAGTGGCTCTCGCGCCCGGGCCGTCAACCGCCGCAGCAACGGGAAGCTGTGCGGCTTAACGGTACTCGATGAGCCCGCCCCCGGACACCGAGCCGTGAGCAGCGCGACCATCGCTGAAGGGCACCTGCCGTCCTCGCCTCGTGCTAGTGGCTATCGTCTACGAGTCAAGCTCAAGTAGAAGTACGCAGTCAATCGATAGAGGAGCAATGGTCGTAGTCACTCGGGAGCTGCGGGAGTGCGATCTCGCGCAGCGGGTCATCATGTCGTTCCAGGTGCCCGAGCACGTGCTTGTGGAGAGCGAGGAGCGCAATCCAGGCACCGATTGGCTCGACGTCGTGTACGCGCTCGATCGAGTGTTTCTCAGCCGTGGAGGCGCGATGGGCCAGCAGCGGTTTCTCGCCCAGCCGAGCACAGTCCTCGGTGGCCGGACCCCGGTCGAAGTGCTGCCACTAGCCGATGGCCCCGGACAGTTCTGTCGCGCGGCCGTCGAGTTCGCTGCGTACGGACGATAGGCTCCGCCGACGCGCTGAACGCGCGGCGGTCTGGACGACCTGGGCGGCCGCGCGGCTCCGGCTGACCACCCGGGTCGACGACTGCGGCGGAACCGCCGTTCGAAGGTGCACAGCGGGCGGCCTACCGCGCGCCAGCCAAACCGGCTGACGAATCAATCCCGGCCACCGGCCCAGGAGCGCCACTCGCCGAGTGAATACATACATGTGCAATCCGGCCCCGATGGACCGCGCCGCGGCAATTCGGAGCAGCTCGACGGCCTCGGCCACCGCGGCCGTATTCAACAGCCGGGTCTCGCTCGCGTCTTCCCGAGTCGCGCGACGGGCTGGGTGGGGGGGCGGACGCATGCATTCGCCCAATCTGGCCATTCTGGTTGGGAGCGCCGCGCGATCGCATTCGTGGTCCGCGTGACCGTCGGTGGACGAGTGGTTTGGCGACATTTGGATCGCCCAAAATCAGAAACCGGCCAGTGTCCTCGCGCGCTGGCGGCTCGCGCGAGGCCCCGTGAAGGGCACGATCTCGGAGAACGAGAAGCGGCTTGCACTGATAGACGGCGGCGACCGTGCGGCAGAATGGCTCAGCGTGGCCGAGCCTTATCGCCAGTTCCTCCCGGAGCTCGAGCTGTCGCTTGAGCGCGCCACCGACGCGGTGCCTGACGACGGCCACCTTCACCTTCTGCGGGCTGGTGAGGAGCTCGGCCGATATCGCTCGCTCAAGGCCGCTCAGGCGGCGTGGCAGGAAGTGATTCGCGAGAGCGGCTGGAAGCCGCAGCCGCGCGTGGTCGACCCGGCCGAGATCCGCCGGCGCGAGCAGACCGAGCGGTGGGCGCGAAACCGAGCTGGCTGAACTCGCCGCCCGCTCACTGCCGTCCGCGCCCGAACGTATGATCGACGCCATGGAAGCTTCAGCGTGGCCCGACGAGAGCGGACGACCGGGAGCGGGTCCTTACGGGTCTCACGCGCCACTGGCTTCGGCAGGGCGACGCCCGGGACCTGTCGTGGCTGCCTGACGAGAGCGTCCATCTCGTCGTCACGTCTCCGCCCTACGGGCTGCTGAAGCAGTACAGCCATGCTCCCGGCCAGCTCGGCAACGGGGAGGACCCGACGAGCGTTGAGGCCTACCTCGCCTTCCTGGACGAACTAGATCGGTGCTGGGCCGAGTGCGAGCGCGTCCTAGTGCCCGGTGGCCGGATCTGCTGCGTCGTCGGCGACATCTGCCTCTCGCGGCGTGCGGCTGGTCGTCACCACGTGCTGCCGCTCGCCGCCGACATACAGGTCAGGGCGCGCAACTTCGGGCTAGACAACCTCACGCCGATCCGGTGGCTCAAGGTGGGCAACCTGAAGCTCGAGGCGTCGAAGAGCAGCTGGTATCTCGGCAAGCCGAACCTGCCCAACGGCATCGTCAAGAACGACGTCGAGACAATCGTGATGCTCCGAAAGCCCGGCTACCGAAAGCCGACCTCCGAGATGGAGGCGGCCAGCCGGATCGACACTGAGGCGTACCGCCGCCTGTTCGCACCCTTCTGGGACGACGTTCCCGGTGAGCAAAGCCGCCGGTTCAACCACCCCGCGCCGTACCCGGAGGAGCTGTCGAGTCGCTTGATTCGCATGTACAGCTTCGCGGAGGACACGATCCTCGACCCGTTCGTCGGATCGGGCACGACGATGGTGAGCGCGATGGCGCTCGGGCGGAACAGCATCGGCGTCGAGATCGTCCCCGAGTACGTCGAGATCACTGCGCGGCGCATCGGAGGGGCGGTGCCGTTGAACGCGACCGTGATTGTCGATGGTGGCGAGCCGCCAGCCGTTGACCCTGAGCCGCTCGCCGTCGCGTCGTAGCGGGAGGAGTTTCGTATCCCGTCGTGAACTCGGCGGGTATGGCGAAGAAGTCATCGACCCCGAGCGGAGGTCCCGTCCTGCCTCCGTCGCCAGTGACGACACCGGCGGTGACCACGGGACCGGGCTATCCGAAGCTGCCGGCGCTCGACAAGCTGGTTCGGGCAAGCCGCCCCACGATCACTGACTACATAGCCGGGGCAAGCGAGTACATCGTGCAGCGGTCGCGGACTCCCGACATCGGGCACAGCGAAGTCAAAGTCTGCGAAATCAGCCCAGAGCGACCTCTCGAAGACGCTCGCGTTGATCATCGCGCACGAGCTGCACGAGCGACACCGGGACCTCATCCTCACCGAGCTCGGACCGACCGCGTTCGTCGGACGGGACAAGGCTCACGCGGTCACGCCGACCGCCGTCGAGAAGGAGGTCGCCGGCGGTCTACGCAAGGCGCAGTCAGACGTGACCGAAGCCCACGATCTTGACGGCGTGCGACTTGCGATCGAGATCAAGCCGACCTATCGCGCGGTCGGCCGCGCTATCTGGAACCGCTTCGGGGACGTCCGCGCCTTCTCGGTCAACATCCATCTGAAGTTCCCATTCGCCGTGGTCGGCGCGGTGCAGGTGCTGCCCACGTGGGACTACGACGAACACGGCAAGTGGGTGGATAACGCGAACGCTGTCCGCCGGATCACGCGGCGACTGCATCGGATCAGACTCCGTGAAACCGAGGCCGAGGCCCCTCATCTGATGGAGGGCTTTCTCCTCCTGGTGTTCGATCCAAAGACCGGCAAGCTGAGCCCCGCCATCGCTTCGACCGACCCGCTCGGCTGGGACGGGTTCCTCGATGGCCTCGTGAAGGCCTACGACGCGCGATTCGGCGCGGACTGACGACCCTCATCCGGCTGGCAGTTATCGCATCGCGCCACAGACGCTGCAGCGACCATGAGCGGCTACCGGCGCGACGCGAACGCCCGCGTTTAGCGACGCCATCCTGACGTCGCTAAACGCGGCCAGATGACCCCCCGTTCGGACGTGATCGGTCGATCGACAGATGCGTTGACCCGGCAACTTCCAGAGCCGCTTCCGCCGTGAAGCGCGTGGCGATGAAGCTTCGGCCTGAGAGGACCTCAGCGGTACGGCTTTATCGGTTCCCGTCTAATAGGGCGGTACCGGCAGTCGGCGGCGTCTGGCCGCGCGCTGCAGCCAGGACTTGCTCCGCTACCTCCGGGACTGGCTGACCCGCGTACCAGCTATGCGTGGCCTTAGGCAGTTCGTCCCACTGGAGCATCCCTGGAGTTTGGCCAGTCGGTAGACGCCAAGCCCGCCCAAAGGAACCATTGGGGCCGACGCGCTCTATCACGAGCCACGGCCCTCGCCAGCAGGCAATGATCTCCCGTCCATCGGGTGCATGTCCGCGTACGCAGATTGGACCAACCAGGTCGTCGGCAAACCTGAGAGCCAGAAGCAATATCGGTTCGGCCGCCCCTGCAAGGGGCTCTTCCAATTCGATGATTCGATCGTCGATCGCATTAGCGCCCCGCCCGGCTTCCTCTTTCAGCAATTCCGCGGCGCGTCTGGCGCCGGTAAGCGGATGCAGCACATCCGCGACAGCCTGCTCAGCAGCGAGTACTCCAGCCGCGCCAGCAAGCCGGCCCGAAAGCTCAGCCGCCAGGAGCTCCAACTTCTCCGGCGTGGCGGCCGGAAGCAACTCGGCTACCGCCCGACCAGCCCGGCGATAACGCAATGCTGGCTCATCCATGACGGAGAACTTCCTGACCTCATCTCGCAGGAGAGCCAACCCAATCGCCGCGATGCTTCCCGCGGCTGAAAGCTCGTACTGGTTGGACTCATCTCCCCCAGCGCCGAGCGTCGCCAGGACATCGGTTAGAACTAAAGGCCACTGCTCCTCTGGCCAGATGCCCTCGACGCTCGCGTGCAGGACGCTACGTGCCGCAAGCGTTCGGACGACCATTGGATACGTAGGAGCGCGTTGAACCAGGCGCTCCAAGAAGCGGCGATAGCGCTGACGTTGATCAGGCGTGGCTCGCTCTAGGGCCTGCCTGAGAGTTTTTCCGGAGTCGCCCTCCGCACGGCCATCCTGGTCCGCAGAAGCGTCGTCGAGCTCGGCGCTGTCTTCATCGACATCGAGG
This sequence comes from uncultured Solirubrobacterales bacterium, assembly GCA_963756965.1. Taxonomy (GTDB): domain Bacteria; phylum Actinomycetota; class Thermoleophilia; order Solirubrobacterales; family Solirubrobacteraceae; genus Palsa-465. The sequence continues at coordinate 21,113 of CAVWPT010000006.1, read as the reverse complement.
GTGCCGAGGGTTTCATCAAGGGGGGCACTAACTCCAGGCAGCGCTGGGAGAACGAGGGCGAATTCAGTTGCCGATTGGCCGAGGACTGGGTCACAAGCCGCAAGAAAATCCTCGATCGAAATTCCCGATGCCGGTCGGGCAGCAGCGATCTCGCTGCTGCCCGCTTCATCTCCATTGACCTGGTGATCGGGACCAGGGGTGCGCCCAGCGGCGACCAATGCTCCGACCTGCATAAGATGCGGACGGAGCTCATCGAGATCACTCAAGAGCTGCTGACCAAGCCCTGACTCGATCAGCTCGGCCGGCGCGCCTCGAACCTTGCCAATCGCTTTGATCTGCCGGCGCCGTAGCCGCTCGGGATCGGCAACAAAGACGGTGTTGGAGATCGCCTGATCCTCGCCAAGTAGGCGCAGGGCTCCACCAATCGGTGCGGCCGCGATATCAACCTCATAACTGGTGCCTCCGGCGGCGAGAGTCGCCGTTGTTCGCCAGGCGTCTTTCGCGATGTCGTAGCGCTGCAGCGCGCCATCGCTGACCAGCGGCGTATGCAGAGCGAGATTGACCGAGTCCTGGTGAGCAATCGCCGCGAGGAGAACGATCGACGGCCGAGACGATCCCTCGTCGCCCTTGGGCCGAAGTAGGTCGTCTAGTCCAGTAGGCGGAGGATCTCCTTCCGGTGGTCGGAGGTCCGAGTCGGTCGGCGTAACGAGAGCGAGCTCGCAGTTGCCTCCGCTGGCCACGTCCTCTAGAAGTGCTGGAGCAGACAGATTCGGGCTACCGGTAAGCGCCCACCAAGCCTCACCCGTGCGCCATTGAATGAGTTTTCCGTGCCAGTAGCGCCCGTCGGCGACCAGCCGGCCGTCTGCCTGTTGATACTGAGCTGCGACCCATGCGACGTGCCCGCCGCGGTCGCTGGCTAGGACACTGAGAGCCGGGCCGTCGACTTCCGTGTCCGAGCGGACGAAGACCGTCCAGTTCGCAGGTTGGAAGTGATCGAGCAGCCTGCGGATGGCCCGCAGTCGGGCATCGTGGAATGGCGCGTAGAGAATGAGCTCGTCGACGGGATCGACAACTGGCAGTTGACCGATGATCGGCGCGTTCAGCGAACTAAGCAGTGTTGGCCCCGGGTCCTCTGCCGGGATGTCCTCCAACTTGTCGGCGACGCGCAGCAGAGCGGCGGCGGCGCCTGGGCTGAGTGTGACCTGGGAATCGGCTAGTTCCCGCAGAAAAGCCACCACCCCTCTCATCGTTTGCGGTGCGCCATCCGCGTCCCCGCGCAAGGCTGTCCATACCTCGGCGTTGGCATGCCAGCCAGCCATGGTCAGATTCCCGGACCCGATGAGGACTGTCGCCTGCTCCTCGCCGGCGATCACGAGGAGCTTGGGGTGAAACGCTCCGCGCGGGCACAACGCCCGGCCGTCGAGGTACTGGGTCCCGGCACGACGGACGACGACCGGGTCGGGGCGAACCATGGCCGCGTCGGAGATGACCGTGACCAATGCCCCGAGCGCCCGCGCACTGGCGAGAACGAAGCGCTCGAAGTACTCCAGCGATGCCGTGTAGCTCAAGATGAGTACTTCTTGGGCCTCCTCGATCTCATCGACGAGGGCCCGCGGGGAGCGAGCTTCAAGCAATTCGGGCACGGAGCTCCTCACCCTCGGGAGTTGGCTTCAACGCTCCGTTGGCATCGAGTCCAAGGACTCCGAGCTCGGCCAGGATCTCGGCAAGCTGGTCGATTCGTAAGGCGACGTCGCCAGCGCCCTCCTGGCCGCGGATGCTTAGGATCCCGTCCCTGTCGCGCAGGCGTGTGGGAACGAACGGCTCCCCGCTATTCGTTAGATACATCTTGGATAGGGCGACCCGCTTTGCTCGGCGGACGAGCATGACCGCTAGCTCCCTGGCCAAACTGCGAACCGATCGCTTGTGCCACTCGGCCAGTAGGTCGGCGACCCAGCGCGGCCCTAGATCGGTGGTATCGGTCCCGACGAAGGCTTTGAGTGTCGTCTGATCAAGGTCGTCAAGGCGGCCCGCTCCGAGCGCCAACTGGCGAATCGCTGTCATCGGCGTCCAGGATTCGCTGGCAATCTCCACCTCGGCTGGTAGCAGGACCTCGCCATCCGTCCGCGGCGGCAGGGAGTCCAGAAGCGCGGCGACGGTGATGTCCTCAAGCGTGTTGGCCAGCTGCTCGCCAAGCTCCTCAGCCGTCATCGGTTCGGCACTGAGCTGCCCCGCCAGCCAGCGCCAGAGCCAACGCCAGGCGCCGACGGAGTAATTGCGCAACGCAGCGGCGCGCCACATGCTCGTGACCAAGGCGCGCTCGCTGGCTTGTGGATCGCCGAGCAGCTCGCCGAACGCCCAGCGTTCGCTGAACGCTTTCAGCGGATTGGCCGTTGGCTGATCGTGCAGCGTGTCGAGCAGGAGGAGACAGGTCAGCTGGCGATAGCGGTCTTCGAGGTGGCCCTGTTCAGGTTCGTCAACAAGGATTCGCCGTAGCCAGCGACCATCACCGGAGTCCAGCGTTTGGCAGAGACAGAGATGCCCAGCTGCCCGGATCTGGCCGATCGCCACGCTGTCGTGCGTGGCCAGCTCGGTCAGTTCACCGAGGCTCTGGCGGATGGCGCCTAAATCGGCCCGCGAACCAGCCTGCGGCGGCCGGTCCGGTGAGAGAGCGCCGAGTCGTACACAGGGCCCCTGGTAGACGTTGGCAAACCCGCGCATGCTGAGCCCGGTTCTGAGCACCGCAGCTGCTGCGACATCCAAGTCGTCGTCGCGAACGAAGAAGGGGAGCCGTTCCTCTCCATGAGCGACGCTCAGGGAGACCCGATGCGGTCGATGGAAGTGGTGAATCGCGGCGATGACGACTTCGCATCGACGGACGAGCTCATCGCTCTCTTCCTCGCTCATATGCTTCTGCTGTGCCTCGGCACGAGCCAGCGTGTGCAGGCAGTACATCCGGGCGTGGCGGGTCGTTGTGATGACGCCCGGTAGGAGACGCCCGACGACTTGCCCCACGGCTCCTTCAACCCGCAGGGGATAACGCCCGGCAGATTCCGTCAGACCAAAGCCCGTCCAGGCTGGCCCTTCAACCTCGACGACCGTCACATTGGGAACCTAGGCCCTCGAAAGTAGTAGCGCAACCCGGAGACCCAAATCTCCCGCGATTCAACCTCGGCGAACCTCCAGGACTCGGTCCCCGCGCGGAATCTCCCGGTCAAAAGCGTTGGAGATCGAACGAGCCGCGATCTTGGTGCCGCCGGCGACCATCCGTGTGAAACATTTGTCGAGCAAACGGCGCCGAGTGGGCCGATCTTGAGCCATCACGGGCGACCGGCCGAATCCTTGAATTCCCTGCATTCACGAGGATTCTGCGGGTTTCAGCGGCACGGCAAGAAAATCATCACCGAGCTTCGCGCAGCGATAGCGCAGGCGTGGCTGCGCTAGGTCTTCGGCATGCAAGCCGCACAGCCGCCGAGAGTCCGTCCGATGGCTGCTTCATACTTGTTCGCCCGCTTTGAGGGGTTAGTAGTAGGTGGAGAGAGATCGTTGATGGACGGTCGGGTCTATGTCGAGGAGTGGCAGGCGCATTACGGGACGCCGCTCCACATCGATGCCGATGTCGATGATGACGCTCGCGTCGACATCGTCGAGGACAGCCCGACGTTCGCGATCGCGCCCGCCACGACTGCGGCGCCCGGCCGGCTCGCGTTCGTCGATGGTGTTCGTCGCGGCGATGCCTATCTGTATCTCGAGGACGCAGCGACCGGGGCCTTGGTGCACGGCGTAGCGGCGGCTCACGCACGCGGTGCCGCCCTCTGCGACGGAGGCCGCGTCCGCTGCGACCACATCGAAACGATCCGTCTCGTTATCTGGGGCGGCGGTTACCTTGCGGACCTGCCCGATGTGCGCGGAGGGTTCCGTTGGCAGAGCGCCTCGGTCGCCGAAGCCGACCACGACGCGCCGTTCCGCGAGCTTCAGCGGCGAATGCGTCAGGCGGAGGGGAGGCTCGCAGAGATGCTCGCGCTCGACGGCTGGACTGTGGTCTGCGACGGCCCGCTCAGTTTCGTCCGCTCAACCGATCTGCCGGTCTGCGGATACGTGAAGACACATCACCGACCGCTCCTCGTTCCAAGGGAGCATGCCAAGATCGCTTCGCTCGCCGGGGGCGAACGCAGCCCCCTGTTCGCGATCTCTGACCGCTATAGCTGCTACCTCCGGCTTGTGCCGCGGACGGCGCAGCACGGCCCCTGGCATGGGATCGTTCGGCTCGAGTTCCCGCAGAGTTCCGGCATTGGCGAGGCGTCGCGTGTTGCCAATCAGCTTGCCGTGACGCTTCCGCGCTTCGCGGGCATCCGCCACATCGATCCGCGGGCGCCGCAGAACCTGCAGCCGATCGGAGCGCTTGAGGAGCAGCTTCGCCGCCGTCTCGGAAACCACCGCCAGGCATCCCTCGCGGTCCGCGAAGCCGCGCACCTGCTTCGTGAACAACAGTCTGAGCCGGTTATGGAGGAGAGCCCGTGAGTGAGATCGAGACGTCGTCGGTAGCTGGCGACGAACTGACTGACGCGCCGATCGTCGGACTAGTCGATGGCGCAATCCCCGCGACGACGGACCGGTTCACCGTCTGTTTGAACGACGACGCGGTCGTCCAGCTCGACGATCTGGTGTGCCTGACCGACGAGCTGCCGGATGGACGAACGCTGAGCCATTACGGGATCGTCGTGGACCAGAGTGGCTACTTCGAGGGAGCGCAGTGGGCCACGGACACGGCGCGGATTGCCGTCGATCAGACACAGCCGGGTGAGCGCGTGCGTCGTGCGGAGGTGCAGGTTCTGCGGACGATCCCCGAGTTGTGGATCGCACCGTCTCCGGGCTCCGTGGTTAGACGCGCCGCCGGCGCGACTCGCGATGCAGCGCTCTTCTGCGACCAGATGGCGGAGCGCCTTGCGGTCGGAGTGGATCAGTCGGGCCAGGCCGTTTATGCCGACTGGTCGTTCATGTCTGGCCAGCAGGGCGGCCACGTCAACATCACCGGCATCTCGGGCGTCGCGACGAAGACCTCGTATGCGACGTTCCTTCTCTACAGCCTTCTCGAGACGGACGTCGGCCGGGCGCTGTTGGGTGCGCACGCGCCGAACACGCGTGCCCTCATCTTTAACGCGAAGGGTGAAGACCTTCTACATCTTGATCGGCCGAACGCTCGGTTCGATGCCGACAGCCGCGCACGTTGGGCGGCACTCGGAGTCGACACGCCCGGGCCATTCACGAACGTCGAGATCTTCGTGCCGCGCCAGCGCACGAACGAAGCGGCGGTTGTCCCCGATATCGAGAGCCGGCCTCATGGCGACGTTCGCGCGTACGGTTGGACGGCTTGGGATTTCGTCCGCCTCGGCCTGCTTCGCTTCTGTTTTACGGAGGACGAGGATCGCCGGACTCAGGTCGGCTTTGTTGAGCAGCGCGTCCGCGTTCAGCTCGCGCGGCACGCCTATCCGCATCGCGACCGGAGCGGCGCGGTCGTTCTCGCCGCTCCGCCGTCGAACACCGGCTACACGTTCGAGCGAGTGGTCGAAGGGCAGCGTGATCCGCGCAACGATGCGGATGGGACTGTCATTCGTAACTTCCACGATCTGATCGAGGAGATCGCTGCTCGCTGTGATCCAGCCGGCGGCGATCCGGACTGGCAGGCGGGGGCACAGCCGGGGACGCTCGCGGCATTCGTTCGTCGGTTGATGGCCTTGGCGCCGCGCATGGGGCATCTCGTCGCGGCGGATCTTCCGCGCGTTGAGCTGAACCGGCACGTCACGGTCGTCGACATTCACAAGCTTCACCAGGCGGCGCAGCGTTTTGTCGTCGGTGCACTCCTGAACCAAATCTTCGAATCCAAGCAGGGAACTGGGCGTGAGCCGCTGCGCTTCATTCTGCTCGACGAGCTGAACAAGTACGCGCCGCGTGAGGGAAGCAGCCCCCTCAAGGAGCTGCTTGTCGACATCGCCGAGCGCGGCCGGTCGCTCGGCGTTCTGCTCATCGGTGCGCAGCAGTCGGCACTCGACGTCGACGCGGCGATCGTGCGGAACGCCTCCCTCAAAGTCGCGGGTCGCCTCGACGCAAGCGAGGCCGGTGAGTACAAGTTCCTGACGCCGGAACTGCGGGCGCGTGCTTCACGCTTCCTGCCAGGCACGATGGTTATCGATCAGCCGATCATTCCGGCACCGATTCCGATCCGCTTCCCGTTCCCGTCATTCGCAACGAACGTCAGCGAAGCCGGCACCGCCGATCCGGAAGCGGCGGCGCGGCAAGCCGGTGAGGCGATCCGCCTTGCCCAGGGCGAGGAAGTCGACTGATGCGGCTGCTGCACGTCTCCGACTGGCATCTCGGGCGCACGAACGGACATACCGACCGGCGGGAAGACCTAACCGATGTTCTCGCGCAGACAGTGGAGGTCGCGCGCGATTTCAAGCCAGACCTTACGATCCACGCCGGCGACCTGTTCGATGCTCCGCGGCCGGCAGTCGACGACCTTCAGCTCGCCTGCAACGCGCTTCGCCAGCTCGCCGAGCTTGCGCCGGTCGTCGTCTTGGCCGGGAACCACGACTCGCCGCAGCTTCTCAAGTTCCTCGGCAGCATCCTGGAGCCGGGCCGAATCCACTTCGTCGACGTCGTCAAGAAGCCGGAAGATGGGGGCATCCTCGACTTCGAGACAGGAGGCGGGCAGAGGATCCGGCTCGCGCCGCTGCCCTTCATCTCGGCACACAGAATGGTGCGCACGTTCGAGGACTCCTCAACGTGGACGGCATCGTACGCAGATCGCGTCCGTGCGATCTCGGACGTACTCGCCGCTGGACTGGCCGACGGCGCGCAGCCGGACCGTGACGTGCTGCTCTTCGCTGCGCACCTGCACGTAGAGGGTGCGCAGGTGACGAAGTCGGAGCGACCGTACACCGTCTCCGAGGGGTACGCGACGCACGCGTCGGCGCTGCCGCCGGTGTCGTATGCGGCGTTCGGTCACATCCATCGGTACCAGCGCCTACCGCAGGCTTCAGTGACAGGCTGCTACGTCGGCTCGCCGATTCCGCTCGACTTCGGCGAAGAACATGATGAGAAGGTCTGTGTGCTGGTCGAAGCTGACCCTGGCCGGCCGGCGGAGTTCACACAGCACAAGTACGCCATCCGGCGTCCGTTGCGGCGCTTCGAAGGGACGCTCGAAGAGCTTCGGGCCGCGTGCGAGGGCACCGGGGCCGCGCTTTGCCAGGTGGTCGTTCACACGGAGGAGCCGGTTCGCGAGTTGGCGGCGCAGGTGCACGAACTGCTACCAGAGGCGGTTCTGCTCAACGTAGATGAGATCTGCGCGGCGCAGCAGCGTTCCGCGGTCCAGCTAAGCGACATCTCTGCCGACGCAGACGCGTCGGTCGGCGACCTGTTCGCCGACTACATCGCGTCGACGGGTGTTCACGGGAGCACTGCTACTGATGTGCTCGAAACGTTCAAGCTGCTCCACGAAGGCGGCGAGCTTCCAGAGCTTCGAGCGCCAGCGGAGGAACCGATCGTGGACGCGGAGGTCGCGGCGCCGTGAGGCCGCTGCGCCTGCAGATCGCGGGGCTTCGGTCGTGGACGACAGAACGCGAGCTGCACTTCGCTGACGTCGACCTTGCGGCTGTTGTCGGTCCGACCGGAGCTGGCAAGAGTTCGATCCTCGAAGCCATCGTCTACGCGCTCTACAACACCTCCACCTATGAACGTCGGGCTGGCTCGCTCATCTCGTCCGATGCGAAGACGATGACCGTCACGCTCGACTTCGAAGCGGATGGTGAGCAGTGGCGGGTGACGCGCGCGACATCCCGAGGGAGCTATCCGCCGTCAGTTCACAAGCTGACTTGCCGGAGCAACCCTGCGGGGCATCCGATGGAGGAGGGTGAGCAGCCCGTCAATGCGACGATCCAGCAACTGATCGGCCTCGACCGTGAGCAGTTCCTGACCGCGGTGCTCCTTCCGCAAGGCCGCTTCCAGACCCTGCTCATGGCCACGCCTGGCGTGCGCTCGGCGATTCTGAAGGGCGTCTTCCGGCTTGATGAACTTGACGAGCTTCGAGAGCGCGCCGGCCGCATCCGTCGCGATGAAGTCGAACCGATCCTCGAGACGAAACGCCAAGAGCGTTCGTTGCTGCTTCCGGATCCGGAAGCGGCGCTCGTCCACGCGACCGAAGAGATCGAACGTTGCACGACGAAACTCGACTCGCTCACTGAAATCAAAGGCCGGTACGACGTGGCCCTCCAGTCCGTGGGCACTCTCCGGCAAGAGGCGGCGGCCAAGCGCGAGCAGGCGACGAGCATCGAGACAGCCGCTGGCTTGATTCCCCCGCTCGATGCGGCGCTCGCATTAGATGCCGAGCTGTCTCAACGGGAAGCAGAGCTGCGTGGCGGCCGTGACGCGCACGTCGCTCACAGAACTGAGATGCAGACACAGCTTGATGCCGCGGCCGAGGCGGGCGTAACGGTCGAGACTCTCGTCCTTGCGCGCTCGGTGATTCAGAACGCGAAGACGAGCCTTCCGAAGCTCGACGGCGATGCGGCCACGCTCAGAGAGGCGATCGAGTCCCTAGCTTCCGACAAGACAGGTCTCGCGAACATTCGAGAAGCATTCGAGGCGCAGCGTGCGGAACGCGCTACGGCTGAGGAGTCTCTTCCGGCGCTAAAGGATGCGGCTGATCGCGCTCGTGTCGTGCCCGCTGATGCGACCGCGAAGCTGCGCGACGTTCGGACGGCCGTCGCGCAACGCGAGACGGTTGCCGGCCAACTGCAGCAGCTCGAGCAGCAATTGGAGGCAGCTCGAGTTGTTTGGGACCGCGCTGTAGGCGAAGCCGCAGCCGCGAAGGCGGAGGCAGAGGGCGCGGAAGCAGTATTCGAAGCGGCTCGGTCAGCTCACGAAGCTGCTCATCTCGCCGCAGGGCTGAAGCCGGGCGAGTCGTGTCCGGTCTGCCAGCGCGAGCTGCCGGACGACTTCACCGCGCCGAAGCCTCCCTCCGTTCTCGGCGCTGCAAAGAAGGAAGCCGATCGGCTCCGCAAAGCGCACGAAGACGCGGCCGGGAAGGCCGCCAAGGTGGCAGCGAACGTCGAAGGGCTGACGCAGCAAGTCGATACCTGCGGTGACGCCTTGATGGCGGCCGAGCGGCGCGAGGCTGGTGCCTGCGACGCAGCGAAGCCGTTCTTTGCTGATCTCGATCTCGGTCGCCCGGATCCAGAGCTGCTCGCCACGCATGTCAGAGCGGCGGAAGAGGCGGCGGCTGTCTACGAGGCGGCTGGGCAAGCGGTGGCGGCTAAGGCGGCGCAGGTGGCCACGGAGGAGAGGGCGATCGGTGAACGGTCGCGGTCGCTCGAGGACGTGACGCCCAACTCGCACGTGAGGGAAAACGGATCGAGAGCGAGCGGGAGGCGATTGCGAATGCACTCGATGCGCTGCCTGCCGAATACCGACCGGTCTCCAATGGGACGAGCGACCTTGACCAGATCGAGTCCCGCTGCGGTGAGCGTCTATCCGAGCTTCAGGAACTTGACAGGATCGCGCGGGGAGCAACGACCGAGATTGAGAAGATCGATGGCGAGATCGGTGCCGTCCTGAAGAGGCGGGCGGACGAGATCGATTCGCCGCGACGCGACGCAACCACCGAGGCACGCGACCTAACCATGAAACTGCGTGGAGCCAAGCAGTCGCTGAAGCTCCCGAAGCAGCCGTCCGATACGGCCGCGCTCAGCGCTCACGCCAAATGGGCCGCACAGATTGTCGAGCTAGCGGCATCGACGGTAAGCGAGCTGAACGCTGAGGCGCGTGCCGCGGAGTCGAGCGCCGGCGAAGCGACAAAGGCTGCCGAAAAGGTCCTGAAAGCAGCGGCGAAGGTCGCTGAGCGTGGCTTGTCCGACGCCGATGATTTCCAGCGGGAGCTGGATAGCCGCCGGGCGACGCTGCTCGCTGTCGAACGGACGCGTGATACGGCGGCCGAGCAGATCCCGAAGGCGGCGCTGCTCGACCAAAGAATCGCTCAGCTCGCGTGCCGGCGCGACGCACTCGACGAACTCGCGACGTGTCTCGGCGACGGTCACTTCATCAAGTGGCTTGTCGAGCGCCGGCAGCAGCTTCTGCTTGCCGTCTCATCCGAAATCCTGGCGGCGATGACAGGTGAGCGCTACCGCTTCGCGGCCGACTTTACGATCATCGACGGCCGCACGGGTGTGGGCCGTCAGCCGAGCACACTCTCTGGCGGCGAGAGCTTCATGGCGAGTCTCTCCCTAGCGCTCGGGATGGCCGAGATCGCGGCACGCGGCGGCGGCCGGATCGGAAGTCTGTACCTCGACGAGGGTTTCGGAACACTCGACCCAAACACACTCGACGAGGCGATCACGGCGCTCGAACTACGCGCGCGTGGCGGCCAGATGATCTTGATTGTGAGTCACGTACCTGCTATTGCACAGCGGATCGACCGCGTCCTGCAGGTGCGCGCAGATGCAACTGGCGCGATGCCGCAGTGGCTGGATGATTACGATCGCGAATCGCTGCTCCTCGACGCTGTGGCGGCGGAGATCTCGTGACTCTTTTCAGACGCAAGCGGAGAGAGCTGCGGTCTGTGCCTTTATCGCTCATCGAGCTGTGTGGCGATGGTTATTGCGCGGTGGTCGGCGAGTCTCACTATCAAGATGCACTTCGGCGCACCGCAACGATCTGTACGCCTGGTGAGGAAGGTCGCCCTTCATTCCAAGCGATCCTCGTCGCAGAACCGGAAAATCCATACGATCCGAACGCGATCGCCGTCTACTCCACATACGGCAAGCTCGGCCACCTCTCACGACAAGACGCAGCCGAGTACGCCGAAGTGTTCGCTGACATCGCCCGAGCGGGCTCCGATGGCGGCGGCTGTACCGGTCTTCTCAATGGAGGCCAACCCGATAAACCGTCGTACGGCGTGACTCTGCTTCTGGCCGACCCTGATACCTGTCTCGTCGAGCTGGCGAAGCCTGTCGATTGAAACGAGAAGAGATGGGTAAGCGCTACTTCGATCTAAATATCCAGCGCGTCCTCGAGGCATTGGACCGTGAGCGAGGCCCTGCGTGAGATCATCGCGAACGCACTCGACGAGGCGGCGCTGACAGGATCGGCGGCCCCGGAGATCTTCGAGGATTCGAACGGAGCCTGGCATGTGCGTGATGCCGGCCGCGGCCTTCGTTACGAACATTTCACGCAGAACGAAGATCGCGAGAAGCTCGCCAAACCGAATCTGGTCATTGGAAAGTTCGGCGTCGGCCTCAAGGATGCGATGGCCACCTTCGATCGACACGACATCGGCGTCCTGATACGGAGCAGACACTCGGACATCACGATCGAGAGTGTCTCCAAACACGGTTTCGAAGACGTTTTCACGCTGCACGCAGCGGTTGGGGAGCCGAGCCGGCCAGAGATGGTCGGGACAGAATTCATTCTCACTGGACTTACGACAGACGACGTCGAGAAGGCGAAGGATTTCTTTCTGATCTACTCGGGCGATCTCGCCCTCGAAACGACGCGCCACGGCCAGGTACTTCAGCGTTCGCGTCACGCGGCCAGGATCTACGTCAACGGACTTCGAGTCGCCGAGGAGCCGGACTTTCTCTTTAGCTACAACATCACATCGCTGACTAAAGGCCTGCGCGCGGCCCTGAACCGCGAGCGAAGCAACGTCGGTCGCCAGGCGTACTCGGACCGAGTTAAGGCGATTCTCTTGGCGTGTTCCTCGTCCGCCGTCGCCGGTGAGCTCGCGAAAGACTTGGCACAGTTCGCTGCGGGCAACAATCATGACGAGACAGCCTGGATCGACGTCAGCCTGCACGCGTGCAAGGTGCTAAACGCGCACGAGAGAGTCGTCTTCGTAACCGCAACTCAGTTTTACACCGGCGCCGGCCTCATCAGCCGGGCCAAGGCAGACGGTTACGAGATCGTCGTAGTGCCGGAAAATGTCGCGGCGAAACTGCCGACGCTCGCGGACATCGAAGGTAACGCAATCAGAGACCTCGACGAATACCGCGAAGAATGGAACGCCAGTTTCGAGTACGAGTTCATTGAGCCAGGTGCGCTGACGCCGGCGGAGCAGGTGATTTACGGGCTTGGCGACAAGCTTCTAGCTCTTGTTGCCAGGGAGGCCGAGCGGGTTAAGTCAGTTCGCATCTCCGAGACAATGCGCATCAATACGTATGACGGCAACGAGGCCGTCGGAGTCTGGGACGAAGCTTCCAGGCAGGTGGTCGTAAAGCGCACTCAGCTTGGCGCTGCCGAGACATTCTTGGCAACTTTGCTTCACGAGATCGGCCATGCGTACAGTGGTGCGCCGGACGTGGACGAAGTGTTTGAAGATGCCCTCACTCATCTCCTCGGTCGTACAGGGGCAGCGGCTTTGAAGCCAGTGAGCTAGGCGTCCGGCGATGTCGCTCGATCCAGGATTCGTACGCGTCGTCGGTCGGGTACCGATCTCGGAGTCGTTACTAGCCGCAGTAACCACCTGGCAGCTGCAGAACCTAGGCAAGGCAGGTTCAGACCGGAGCTGGTTTCAGCTCGAGTGCCGTACGACACGGCTGACGGCGATGCGATGGATCTCGCGGTTCCAGCGTGCGATGTGGTTGTGGGCGATGTCATTGATGTGGAAGCGGTTCCAATCGTCGGCATTCGCTTCAGCGACGACATGATGAAGCCTCCTGCTCAACAGGCGTACGCGGAATCACTGCAATCAACCGTGACCGGCTGGAGGGCCGTGTGACCCGGTGGTGCTCGCAGCGAGCGCTTCGCCACGAAGGGACTCGTCAGCTCGTCGACGTCGCGAACAATGCCTACGGCGACAAAGCAGCAGCCTTGCGTGGGTCGCGTACGCCGCTCCCGTCACGTGATACGTGTTCGCCTTGATCCCAGCTGGGGCCGGCGGCGCTTGCCTAGAGCGCGGGTCGCGGCGAAGCGACAGTTCGGGAACTCGCACCGGTCGCTCTCACGCGCGCTGCACTCGCCACCGGGCGGCAGCGGTCAGAGGCGAGACCCTGCGTTGTCAAGCATCGCCTGCACTGTGACGATGTACCGGTGTGGCCGCACGAAAGCTGAAGCTGCGTCGCCCGGATGCTTGTGTCGAATGCGGCGTGGCGATTGCTCAAGGAGACGAGGCGTGGTGGGACGCGGAGGACCGAACCGTGATCTGCCTTGGTTGCCGCAAACCGCAACGCGCTGAATCCATTGCGCCGCCGAGCAACGAACTTGACCGGGGCAATCCGGGCGCCAGTTTGGGGCCGGAATACGAGCGTCGCAAGCGCAACCGCGAGACCCGCATACGGCAGGCTCATCCCCGTATTGGAGGCTTGATCCTCGCTCTTAGGGATGCCCCGCAGCACGAGTCTGCTTTCCACAGCGGTGATCTCGGGGAGAAGGCTGTCGCGGCCTCGCTCGAGGCTCGTACCAACGGCGGTCCGACTATCACGCTGCACAACAGGCGCATGCCCGAAGGGCGTGGCGATATCGACCACATAGCGATCGCGCAGACTGGTGTCTACGTGATCGACACCAAGGACTGGAAAGGGAAGGTCGAGATCGTGCGGCCCTGGTTCGGAGCCCCGAGGCTGCTCATCAATCGCCGCGATTGCACGAAGCTGCTCGACGGACTTGAGCGGCAAATCGCGGCTGTTCGCGCCGTTCTCGATCGAGAGGGGGACGTTGCGATCCCGACCCAAGGAGCCCTCTGCTTCACGCGCGCAGACCTTCCGTGGCTCGGGACCCAGGAGCTGCGCGGGCACCTACTGCTCTACCGCAAAGCACTCGCCAAGCGGCTTAACGCAGAAGGACCACTCGACGCGGTCGAGATCGAAAGAGTTGCGCGGGAGCTGGCGGCCGCCCTATCTGCTGCCTAACCCGGGCCCGTGTCAAACATATGTCAAACGAACGGCGCCGAACAGGCCGATTCCGGGCCATCACTGCCGACTGCCAATGCCCCGAATCCCCTGTATTCACGGGCATTCCGCGGCATCAGCCCGTACCAGCCGAACAGCCCAAATGCGGCTCATAACCCGAAGGTCGCGGGTTCGAATCCCGCTGCCTACATGGGCCCGCGTCGAAATCGCGGTTAGCAGGGAATCGCTGCTCCGGCTCCCAGGCCGATTCGACACCCGCGACGCGTGGCCGTCCCCGCGTTCGTACCAAAACCCTGGGGTGGTTCCCTGGGGCGAAGCACCCTCCTGACCGTCATACTCAGCTTCGGGGCACGGGATCTTTCGAGGGAGGCGCAATGTTTGGTTGGGGACGTAGGAATGGACGTGAGTCCTTGGGGCGGTCATCGCCGATGGGGTCGGCACGTCTGGGGGCGTGGTATCGCGATCCGCACGGCGCGGCGGATGAGCGGTGGTGGGACGGCAAGAGGTGGACCGACAAGGTGCGCTGCACGTCGGGCGCGGCTGGTTCTGGCGCCGCGGAGACTTCGGTGGTGCAGCCGTCTCAGGCGATCGTAGAGCAGGTGGCTCGTGGAGTCGAAAGACAGGAGCAAGGGGCCGCTGACGCGACTATGGCCAGTCCTGGTGGTGCCGGGGAGGGCGCTGGTGGTGTCGTGGCGCAGGTAACGGTCCACCACGACGCCGACAGCAATCAGCCGTTGCCGAGTTACAGGTCTATAGATCGCGACGCCGCAGGCGAGGACGCTGCAGCAGCCGATGACGAGGCGGTCGCGTCGGCATACGAGGACGAGGCGGTTGCGTCGGCATACGACGATGAGCCGCCAGCAGAGCAGACGCCCACAGTGGGAGAGTTTTCCGCGCCGGCTGGAACTAACGGCACCGAGAACGGTGCGGCCAATCACGAGGTTCCGACGCGGGTGTGTCCGCATTGCGCGACGCTGTCGCACACGTCGGGCGATTTCTGCCCGCACTGCGGCGGGCGTTTCAGCGGCGGGGCTCGCGCTCGTGGGTCTCGGTTGTCCAAGCGGGTGAAAGTGGTGGGCGCCTCTGTGCTTCTGCTCCTGGTGCTCGGTGGTGCTGGGGTGGCGGTAGCGATCAAGCTTCACGACGACAGCGTGGCTGCGGCGCAGCAACATCGTTCCGCGGCTGCCGCGGCGGCGGCAGCGCAGGCGCGCAAGCAGCAGCAGCTTCAGCGCCAGCAGCAACAGCAACAACAACAGCAAGCGCAACAGGCCGAGGTGACTGTTCGTCAAACCGCTGAAAACGAGCTTCAGCAAGCGATCACGAAGGACGCGGCAAACAAAGCGAACCAAGGGCTGCTGACCAACGGCACAGCTACGAGTACGACCTGCACGCCGTGAGCGGCGGCAGCTCGCAGAACCTGAGCCAGTCAAGCGGGACCTACGGCTGTATCGCGGTCTCCAGACCAATAGCGACGGCAGTCAGTCCGGTTACCGCTACACCGGCACGATCAACTTCGATACCGGCGATATGACCTGGCAGCTCGGCGGAGGGCTGGGTCAATGACGGCAAGCACGGTCTGGCTGACGTGCCCGTCCTGCGGGCGGCGCTACGACGAGCCGACGCACTTCTGCACCACCTGCGGAACTCATCTGCCCGGTTCGACTGACGCTCAGACGGTCGCCCAAGTGTCGAACCGCCAGCACCCGCGCGACTCAATGGCCCAGCCAACCCGACCCTATGCAGCGCCGCCTGCCCCGGGGGGCCGCAGCGGGACGCGGTGAGTTCTTCTTCTGGCGGTACCGATCGGCCGCTGCTGATCGCGCTGACGATCGCAGCGGTGATCGTTGTGGTACTGCTGGGGGTGGGTCTGTACGTGGGCGGGGTGTTCAACTCGGCTTCTGCCCCGTCCTCACCCCAGCCGCAAGCGCCAGCCCCCGTTACGCCAAAGCAGGTCAGCCCGACGCCCGCCCCCGTGGCTCCGACACCGCCCGCCGCCAGCTCGCCAGCTGCCTCAGCACCCTCCAGCGGAGCAGGGGTGAACCCCAACGGCCATGCGAGCGGAAGCGCAGGGACACCGTCCCAAAGCGGCAACAGCTCGGCGCCCAGCGGCTGCAATTGCACCGTGGCGGACCTCCCGAATCAATGCGATGCCAACGTGGCTTCCACATCGGATGTGACCTGCAGCTTTGCCGAGAACACGTTCTACGAGTACTACAAATCCACCGGCGGCAATCCGACGCAAGCGGCGACGCTGCAGGCTTGGAGTCCCCCGACTCACCAGTACTACTCCGAGACCTGCTCCAGCGGTGATGGCGTGGTTGACTGTGTGCACGGGAGCGGTTCTGACGTGCGCTTCAACCGGTCTGCCGTCTCGGCGTACTCGGACAGCCAGGCGTCGGCGTACGCCCAGTCGCACGACCTTGGCCCCAGCGGCTGACCTCTTATCCGCCGCGACGCATGGGCCCGGTTTTCGCGACGTAGCTAGGTCGCACCGTGCCCCTGCATTTCGGGGGACTCGGCCCATAGCCGAAGCTCACGCAGCAAGCCGATATTCCTCGACTATCCGGGCGTCACCCTTTCGGACGTATCCCGCCGCCTACACGGGTGCGCGCCGAAGTTGACTGAGCAGGGGAGTTTGTGTTCTGGAGGCTCGGATGTCTCGGCTCGTACAACCCCAGTGCGCTGCCGTCAGGAAGCCGCAAAGCGGTCATCAGAGCATGCGTCAGCTGGCACGTCAATGCGCGCTGCAGGGCGCTGTGAGCGAGCGCATATAGGGCGGGCCGCTGCTGAATGACAGCGCCAGCG
Source organism: uncultured Solirubrobacterales bacterium (assembly GCA_963756965.1). Classification (GTDB taxonomy): domain Bacteria; phylum Actinomycetota; class Thermoleophilia; order Solirubrobacterales; family Solirubrobacteraceae; genus Palsa-465. The sequence continues at coordinate 4,413 of CAVWPT010000006.1, read as the reverse complement.
TGGCGCTCCAGGCGCCGCTGCAGGTCGGCGGGTTGGTGATAAGCGCATACCGGGTCTGGTGCCTGTGCTTACGCTTGCCGGCGACGGTGCGAACCGCATGCGCCTGGAGGTTCAGCCGGTCTAGCGTCACTTGCGTGCCTGTCGGAAGCGAGTACTGCGGGAGCTGGTCGAACAGCAGCTCAAGGCCGCCGCCGGGCGCTTTGAACAGCCGCCCCGTCACATGAGCGGACTGGTGAAAGACAGAATCGCTCCCTTCGATCACGACCGAGGCGATGTCGCCGCGCCGCCCAGGTACTCCCAGGAACAAGCTGAAAGTGATCGTGTCCTGACGGCTGAACGTTCCATACGTGCCGGTGACGGCCGCCGCGCCGCCACCGACCCTGCTTCCGGGGGGGCAGGTGCCGTTGGCCGCCTGGGTGGCTGTGCACAGCACCGCCACAGATCTCGCGTTGGAGGAGAACCCCGCCTGCGTCGTGATCGCCGCGGAGCGTAGCTGCCCGCTCTGCTGCGGAAAGGGCCCGGTCGCGGTCACCGTCAGCGCCGATGCCGCAGAGGGACGATTCGGCGAGAGCGTGATCGTCACCGACCCTCCGGACGCGGCAGCGCCCGCTGCTGAGACACCGAGCAGCAGAAGCGCAGGGAAGATGAAGATCCGCCGCACAGCCCGAGTATCGCGGATCACGTCAACCCGGTAAAGGTGCCGAGGGGTTCAGGACGGGCCGATAGTGGGTCAGGTAGCCGGCAATATCAACGACGGCTCCCTTACCCCTCACCAGGCGCTTGGGAGGCCGCGAGCGGACTAGGCTCGCCAGTTGCTAGCAAGTTAGTCGCCGATCTTGCCGGTAATAGCCGCGAAGACAGCGCTGCTGTCGGGCTCCTTGTCGCTCGCCGGGCCTCAGGACGGGCTCGGAGATGCAGTCCGAATTGCGCATCGGCCGTGGAACCGAGAGGGAGGCACCAGCTGGGTCGAAGCTGCTCTTAATCGATCGGAGCGGCAGCGACTGGCGGAGTGCCGGTATCACGCGAAAGCGAGCGCGCGGCGTATGTCGCGCCTGGCCGCTCCCTTATCGCCAACGCGATCGTAAGTTCGACGCCGCCACGTCGAGCGAAGCAGTCGTCCGCTGCGGCGTCGCTGCGATCCACGCCGATGACTCTGCGGACCCGCCGGCCTTCAGCGATAGCGACGGTGCGGCGAACGGCGCGGGGGCGGCCCCTTGCAGCAGAAGAAGCGATCATGGCGCTTGTGGCGATCCTTGCTGCGCTGAGCGCATGAGCGCCTGATCCCTCGTCCATGGGTGAACAACCTGTCCGGCTCGGCTCCGTCACCGGCGGGATGGGTCATCGGGGGACCATCCGTATCCCCGAGGCCGCTATGCGATCACCGAGGGCAACGACTTGGCCCAGAGTCAGGTCGGGGTAGTCGGCCAATCGAGCTTGAAGCCCCGCGGCCAGATAGGGGCAAGGTCCCTCCTTACGTCGGGCTTGAGGATCAGATCCAGCGGCCCCTGACCCTTATCGAGATGACCTCGAAGACGGCGTGGCCGATCCAGAACGTCGCTCCGTATCCCCCGTCACGGCGTCCTGAATGTCCATGTCGAGGGTGCGGGCCTGAAACCACGATCCGCGTGCCGAATCGCATCGCCCGACCCAGACGTAGTTCCACGGGAGCACTGATTGGCGGGCATACAAGTCCCCGAACTCGCTGGCGGGGATGTTCTGCCGCGAGGCTTCGCTACAGCGGTCGAGCATCAGGCTGGTCTTCATCGCCCAGTACGAGATCAGTTCCAGGTGATGCAGTTCGAGACGTGTCGCTTTGCCCTGGATTAAGGCGTCAGAACTGCCTTACGTCCCGTTCCAGTTGACTCATCCAGCCGTTGTTGCACGGCTTGCACGGAACGCGGCACTTTAGGTCTGGCACGTTCTTCTTCCACTGCCTGACGGCTGATCGTCGTGGCGCTCAACGTGTCGATGGACCCAACGGCCACTACCCGGGATCACGTCCCCCGTCCACAGAGGAATCGCGTGCTCGTTGGACGCGGGAGTAGCTACCGCAGAAGAGGCACGATCTAGTCGCCATACCTACAGTTTGCCGAACTTCGCCCGCTAGATCTCTTCGGTTCGATCGGGCTTGCGGTCGCCTACAGCTGAGAACGCGGCTGGGCGTTGGTCATCAATCTGGATCCGCCGGACGACCCGTCAAGATGACGACATGGGTAACGATGGATTCAAGCTCACCTGGAACCACAATGTTGCTTCGGACTTCGCCCAGCGGGCTACCCCCGAATTCAGCGATAAGGCACAGGCCATCCTGGACGATGTCCTCAGCAGCACGAGCGGTCAGGACGTCGCTACCGTGAAGGCAACTCTCCGCTCCCGCTGGCAGAGAGAGATGGGCCAGTTACCGGACGAGAGCTTGTTGGACAAGTTCGCCGATCGACTGGCGGCTGGGCAGCGGGTGGTCCTCCGCTAGGTGGGCGCCCACGGAGGGTGACGCGAGGCGTCGCTCGTCGCCGAGCGATCGCCGGCTCGGACTCAAGCGCTCGGGCGAAAGCAGTCGTCCGGACGCGGTGATCGCGGAGCCGTGCCTTCACCCGAAAGCAAACTGGACCTGCGCGGCCACTCGCCTGGGAAGCGGAAGGCGCACCCCGGGCGACGGGTCGTGCAGCAGCCGTCGGAGACCCCCCAAAGTGGGGCAGCCCATAACCAGGGCGGCATTATCTGGACGAAGCGATATGCCGTTGAAATTCATTCCGCCCGAGGTCAAGACGTTCCCACTCGAAGAGCGCCTCGCGTCTGCCGGGAACTCTTGGACTACACGACCGAGGCTTTCGAGGGGTTCCTGCCCGGCAGTCGGCAGGGCGAGCGGATGCTGTTCGCGAGCTGGGCTCGGGCCGTGGGCACCTTCTCCGCCGTGCTGCTGGCGGCCGAGGAGCGCTGTGGCGATCAGGTCGGGATGCTCGCGCGGGCGCTGTTCGAGGGGATGGTCGACGCCTACTGGATCGCCAAGAACCCGGTCAAGGCGCAACGGCTCGCGGTCCTGAGCGTTCCGCCAGATGCGACTGCTCATCGCAGAGCACTGGAATGAGCACGAGCGTCGGCCGGGCGACCTACGTTGCCGATCCTCAGCGAAGACATTCGCGAGCGCGCCCACCTCGCCAGCTTGTTCGGGAGCACCGGATACAAGCACTGGACCGGCCAAATCTTCCCGACCGGATCGCCGAAGTCGAAGACTCGGTTGCGCAGGATCGCGAAGGCGAACTTCGCGCGCAGTACAAGAATGATCATCGCCTGGCGAATCTGCTCCTGCACGGCTCGCCCGTCGCTCTCAACGATCGGATCCAGGAGACGGCTACCGGCGCGGTGATCAGCGGTGGCCTATCCGAGCAGCACCTCGCGAACAACCTGCGGCACGCCTACTGGTCCTACCAGCGATTCGCTCTGCTGGGGGCCGAGCACAGAGCACCCGCAGCCCGGGCCCAGATCTATCGAGCTCTACTCGGAGGGTTGGCCGGTCCTGCAGACGATCACCGCACCCGCGATCAAGATCCGCTCGCCGGAACGGCTCATGTCCCTGCGGCAGCGGCCGAAAGACGAAGGACTGTCACGGGACGCTCTGAGCCCGAGCCGGTCGTACGCTTGGAGCATGGAGGGAGGAGCCGCCGAACGGGTCGCGCTGCTACAGAGCCAGGTGAAGGTCATGCCTCTGGAGCGCGGTTCGAGCAGTTGGTGTTCCAACCGGCGCGGCGTGAGCTTTCAAAGGTCCCACGCCTACCGCTAAGGAGGGCACCACCGGAACATGTCGACCTACCGCCTTCGGCTAAGAGCTAGAGCTCGGCGAGGGCGACTACCAACTGCCGCCGCTCAAGATCGTGGACATCATTCCGCACGGCACCACGCCCAACGCGCCCGCCAGGGTCGTGCTTGGCGCAGACACGACGATCAGTCGCGGTTTCGCCTGGCGAGCTGGGAGCCGCCTGGAGAGTCCGAGAGCTAGAGATTCGGCGCTAACATTCCGAGCACAACATCCATACCGGCACTCGGGCTGGGCGACGCGCCCTAATCCGGCATCACGATCGCCGCCCGCCAGAGGAGCGCCGGAGAAACCCAATAGGGGGTTCACATGAGCACCACCAATGGCTTCGAGCGAGCAAGGCCATCTCGACGCACGGGCTAGTGCGGAGTCCTGAGTATGGCGGTCGCCGTTCTCGCACCCTTCGTGACGACGATGAGACCGTCAGGTCAAGCGAAGATCACCACCATTGTCGAACCTCGGACCGGCGAAGAGTCGCGCATCCTCCAGCTCCGCTTCTGGACGGAGGAAGGTGGGTGGAACCATCTCGTCATCGATCCGAACCTACCGGGGGTTGCCGGCCTTGCCGAGCAATACGTAATCGGCTCAAGGCGACAACAACA
>CAVWPT010000005.1:0-168604 GCA_963756965.1 uncultured Solirubrobacterales bacterium | reverse complement strand
TGGTTGCTGGGGTCGGGTTGAAGAGGAAACCAGCGAACGTTGCCGTTATACCGACCGGAGGCTCGATCGAGATGCGGATGCTCGATCCGCGTCGGAACGTGTGCTCGAAGGGGTAGATCGGGATCCGTGCGTAGGTCGGTATCCCTGGCACGAGTGGCTGAATGTCGGCTTTCAGGTAGGTCGGGCGCGGCCAGGTGGCCGTGGAGCCTGGGCCGAGTTTGCGTTCGGAGACGCGCAGCCATCCGCGTTGTACGTATTGCTCTTGGCCGTCGGGTCTGATTTCGCTGATGGTTGCCTGCACGTCGGTGTCGGTCGCGGTAGAGGAGAGCCAGAGGTTTAGGCTGCTCGGCCCGACGATGTCGAGGTCGCTGGACAACGGCGGGGTCGTATAGGTGACGCTCCCGCCGGGCGGGACCGGTAGTCGCCACAGGTCGGAGCTGGGCCCGGACGGTCCCTCAACGTTCGCCTGGGCATTGGCCGTGGAACCGGCCGGCATTGGGTAGTGGTATGAGTCTGGCGGCTCGGAGCTTCGCGGCCGGCGCTGGCTGAGCAGGTTGCCGCCGCGTAGACGGAGTGCATGCGTGGTTGTTGGCAGCGGCCAGCTTGATTCGCTGGTCGTCCACAGTGGCTCGGCGTCGCCGCTGCTGTTGCCGTAGGTCTCGTGCCAGATCTGAACCTTCGGTGTGTTTTCCCAGCCGTTGTTGACTGCCGGCGACGAAGTGCTCAAGAAACGCGACCGTTTGATCGACCCACGAGTTCGAGTTGTTCCCGATCGCGTGCCAACCGTTGGTGAGGATGAACCACGATTGGAGCGGATTGAGCAGTGAGTAGTAGTCCAGACCGCTCCCGGCCGCGATTTCATCCTGGTAGCTGTTCAGGCTGAGGACCGGCACCTGGATGTTGGGCATTGCTGTCCTTGAGCTCCCACAGAAGATTGGTCCAGAGATCATCGGTGTACGGGTGCTGTGGGGACTGCACCGCGACGTATTCCAGGGGAGGCCCACCGTTCTGGCCCGCGGGTTGGCTCGCCTCGTGTCGGGCGAAGTTCTGCTCGCACTGAGCGTCCCCAGCTTGGGCAGCGGCCTCCTCGTTCCCGAGGCTTCCGTTGAGCTGGTCTGCATCGAAGAGATTCGGGAAGACGTCGTTGTAGATCCCGCCGGGGTAGACCGCGTCATAGAAGTTGCCTGTCCACGCGGTCGGTGCGATTGCGACCAGGCCCCGGGGTCGCTCTGCGGCTACGTACAGCGCCATGAACCCCGGAAACGATGCACCGAACATGCCCACCCTGCCGGATGACCACGACTGCGAAGCGGCCCAGGCCACCGCTGCCGCACCGTCTTTGGCCCAGGCGTGGCTGAACGGGGGGTAGACCGAGCCGCTTGAGCATCCGGTTCCCGGCACGTTGACCCCCATCACTGCAAACCCGTCCGCCAACAGCTGGTTGGTGAACGGTGCGTCGCCGTTGTCGGTCATCGGGGCGTAACCCGCCGAGTAGCCGTCGTAAACCATCGCCACCGGGAACCGACCCTGCGCGCTGGGAAGCACGACCGTGTAGTTCAACGATGCGCCGTCGGGCGCCGTCAGATACCCATGCTGCGTGACGCTCGCCTGCGCCGAGGGCGCCGACGCAAACAGCGCGGCCGCTACCAGCGCCGCCCACGCCGCCGACAGCCGCGGGCGCGCGACCCCGGCTCTTGCGATTGCCGAGACGCCGGCCCGCGCCAATGGACGAAGTCGTCGGTCAATCCGTCTCAACCTGCCTCGCAACCTCTCTCTCCCTGCCTCTCGCTGCGACCCTTATTGCTGGCCTCGGGACGCCACCTGTTCTAGCCACTTAACGTCACGTGCGCGCTCGGCTTGCGGTCCTCTCTCGGTACCGCGTGATCCCAAGACCTTGATCAGCGTGTGCGCGCTACCGGCCACGGGGTCAGGACTCCTCTGCCTCGCCTCCCGAGCTCGGTCACACGATGAGCATAAATCCTGTCGGGCGGAATGTCAATGCTTAGTGACACGCAAGATCCTGTCGGCATGCATCTGATCTGGTACGGTTTCGTCATGACCGCGATCGCTTCCCCGCCCCGTCGACCTCGTCGCCTGACTCAGCAGGAGCGCTCTGCCGCTACCCGGGAAGCGCTTATAAACGCCACGATCCAGTCCCTGATCGAGGTCGGCTACGACCGCTCGACCCTCAACGAGATTTCTGAGCGCGCCGGGCTGTCTCGGGGCGCCCACCTTCACCACTATCAGACCAGAGCCCCGCTGTTCGCCGCAGCGATCAAGGCTCTTGCCGAGCGGGCAAAAGTGGAGTTAGACGCTGGAGTTCAGCGCCTACCACGCGGCAAGGGCCGTCCCGGAGCAGCGCTCGACATGCTCTGGGAACTGTTTAGCGGGCCGCTCTTCCAAGCGGTACTCGAGTTGGGGGTCCACGCACGCACGGATCCCGAACTGGGCACTCAGCTTGACCAGTTTCCGCGCGCGATGGGTCGAGAAGCCGTGCCCTTGCTCCGCCTCGCCTTCACCGGCGATTCGGAGGATGAGACGCAAGATGACCTGATCGCGATGAGCTTGGCGACGATCCGGGGCCTCGCACTCCTCCCGCTTCTCGATGCGCACGATCACCACGCCGACCGCCTCTGGACACGCAGCCGCGATGAGCTAAGGCAGCTCTTCGAATCCCGAGCCGCGCCTCGGTCAACCCTGGAGGACAACCCTCAACGTCGAAGCGAAGGGTGACGACGGCGACCAGGGCGAGACCCCGGCGCGAGATCATCGAGCCAGAACACGAGGATTACCGTGCGAGCTTCGCACGCTTCCTACAGGCCGAGGTCATCCCCCACCACAAGAGCCCGGACGCATACGAGGAGCCGTGCGAGCGAGACGCCGATCATTACCGATCGTGCCGGCCATCGTGGCGCGCGTCCCATTGTCTGCGCCATCCTATGTACCTCCCCTTCCCGATGCCCCGGGACAGCCGGACGGCGGGACGACCGCTCTGACAATCTGCGCCGTCCCAGGCGGGACGACTCCTTTGGCAACCGCGCAGTCGCGGGAGCGCGCCGAGTCCCGCGGCCAGCGACACCGCCGGGATCCTGCGGCAGGAGGGCATCCCGACTGCCGAAGAAAGCCGACTTCAGGATGATGCCCAGTACGATCAGGAGCACTCAGCCGAGCCGTCACGGGAGACTCGTGCCGGCGTACTGGAGCGAGAGCGCACCCGCGATCTCACGACTGTTCTGCTCGTCAGCAAGCGGGCGTCGCGGGCTCTTCTTTCGAAAAGGAACTACCAGTTATCGCATTCTGTAGCCGACGCTGACGATGTTGGCCTGCACGGCGGCCTCTGCGGCGCTGGAAGGCACGCCGATCGTCATGACGCCTTCGAAGAACTCGCCGTCGGTGTTGCCCTGGTCGCCGCCGGAGCCAAGGATGATGGCGCCTTCCTGGCGCATGGGTGAGTATCCCTTTCCGGGAGGCGTCGGGCCATCGTAGAACGTAGTGAGCCCGCCGGTCGTGGCGTTGGCGCCCTTGAGCGTGAAGGTCTTGGAGCCGGGGTTGTTGAGGATCCCTGTGACGAACGGGTAGGGCATTGCGAGATTCCGCGAGGTCGCGTCGCAGCAGAACCCGTCGCCGGACTCGAACGACCCTCCGATGAACGCCGATGGGGACTTTGGAGTCGGTGTGGGCGTGCCGGTCATGAACATCCCGTTCTCGAGGTCGGCCTGGACCCAGGGGCCGCCATCCGGTCCGCAAGCGTCCCAGCAATCCCGGCTGAAGTTCAGCGCATCCATGGTGCCGTTGCCGTCGTCGGTGCCCGCGACTTCGGAGTTGCCGAAGTCAAAGCAACAGTCGCTGCCCGAGTACCTGCCGCCGAAGACGCCGTAGACGCTCTCGGACTGCCCATTGACGGCGACGCGCTTCGCCCGTACGTGACCGTTGTTGTACGCCTGTCCATGATTTCCGACACACGTGGCCGAGGTCGGACACGGCAGGCCAGTCGGGGAACCGCTTTGGAACTTCAGGCCGTACACCCGATGGCCACCGGCGAGGACCGGCAGCGCGGTGGCTGACACCGGGTCGTGCGCGTATGTCGTGTTGCTGTAGAGAGCTGTGGTCGGTGCCTGTGGGACCAGATCGTTGTGGTCAGACGTCTGGTCGTAGATCTTCGCCACGACGCAAGTCGTCCCGGCGCAGAATGCGTTCTGCGCCGCCGCGTTGGCGTAGCCCCCGCGGGTGAGCACGCCGACATTCAAGGTCGCGCCGTCCGAGGCTCGCTTGACCTCATACAGATGCCCTGCGTAGCCGGCGAACAGGGCACGGGTCACACTGAACGCGGCCACGCAAGGAGTCCCGTCCTTCGCGTAAATGTCACAAGGCCGCCGAGCGGCAGCAACAACAGACGGTCGCCGAGATCGCTTGCGCCGATGGTGGCGAGGACCGGAGAAACGCGACTGATGACGGGACGCGTGGCGCGGCGCGTGATCGCCGATCGCGGCCGCGGGCGCCAGCACCCACAATGAGGCGGCCGCGACCACAAGAGCGAGCCTCCCCACCGGGCGCCCTCGCCCGGTGAAGCGCACACGCAGCGTTCCGTTCCCGTGCCTCATCAGATTCCTATTTCCGCCACCGACAATATTTGCAAGAACTCACAGCAGAGGAGCAGCTACAGCCGCCGGTACCTGGCTCCTGCTTCAGCATCAGCGCCAACATCACGACCACGCCGGTCGCCACCTGCAACGCGCGCGGATACCGGGACGCTCAAGCGTCCGGCGCCGCGGCCCGCACGATCGCTTCCATCCCCCCGCCGCCTCGCATCGCACCACCGCAATGGCGACCGTCCGGTCGCCTCCGATCGCGACCCTCACGCATTCGGCCCGCTTCTGAGTTCATCGCGTAGGGGGAGCCCGCCGGGGTGGCTCGAACACGAATGGTTCTAGCCCAAAGCAACACTCCGGGGAACGTCAGCCGGACGCGCGGAGAGGATCGGCGCTTCGCGCCTGAAACCCCAGATCGTGCAGTAGACCCCGAGGAACAGCTCCCACGCGAACTCCGGGGCGGTCGCGACCCCTTGCAGGGCGTGCAGCGTGCTACTCGGATGATTGCCGGTGAACATCACGGCCGTGCCGCTGATGATGATCAGTGGTCCGCCGATGAGCCCGAGCCACGTCGCCCGTCGCGGCACCAGGCCCGAGCGGTACATCAGGTAGCCGAGGATCAGCCCGTTCCCCCAGCCGACGACCCACCCCGGGCCGAGCAGGAACGTCCAGTCCTTGATCGCCTTGAGCGTGGACGCGATCGTCCCCTCAGCGGGGCCGGCAATGTGGCTTCGCAACGAGATGATGCCGAGCACGGAGACAATGCCGACGAGAATGAACGTGCATTCGACCAGCCGCGCCGTCACGTAGCCGATTGCCCCTTCTTCGCTCTGGCGTCTGATGATCGGGACGATCACAACGGCCGTGCCGATGTTCGCGATGATGAGCAGCAGCTCGAGCAGAGCGGCGAACAAGATTTGCGTGTCGTGCCCAGCACCGGCGATGTACGCGACGGGATGGCTGACGGCCGGCCGATAAAGCAGCGCCGCTGGTATCGACGTGACGAACGTGATGAGGTAGAGCACGCCGAACCAACGCGCCCTCTTCTGATCTAGAGACACCCTTGCACCCTTTCCCGGCGTAACGGCAATCAGGCGAATTCCCACACCGCCGCCTCGACCGATAGGGCGAGAACCTAACGCCGGGGGACCATCGTTTCAACCCCAGGTTTCGGCACGGCGAGCAGGCGGGGCGTTGAAGGTGAGTCGCTGCCGCTTCGATCGAAAGGCAGCTGCCGCCGGCTCACTGTGCTGCCTCCTGCAAACCGCCGAATGCAGCACTCCACCGCTGGTCCGGCACGATCGCTTTTCGAGTATGGCCGCCAGCCGGCTCGCGACTCCTTCGGCGACGTTCGGGTCGCGTCCGTCGCGCCGTTCAGGTTGACGTTCAGCCGCTTTGGCAGTTGGGCTAGTCAGCGGCGGGCGATCAGAGCTTGGACCTGCTTAGCCGGGCCTCTCAACTGATAGCCAGCGAGTCGCCGCGATCAGCCCGAAAACACTGCCAGGAATGTCAAAAGACGCCCCAGTCTCCTATTTGGAAACTGAAGCGTCTAACTGACGAGGTGGAGACGGCGGGAATTGAACCCGCGTCCGCGATCGCGTGTGAAGTGGCGTCTACGAGCGTAGCCGGCGCTCTGATCTCGCCCCCGGCTCGCCTCGCCGGCCGGGTTGTCGGGGGCCAGCTCCTAAGAGTGTCCTCGGATCAGCCGGAGCGCTCCGATCCGAGTGAGCCTGCTAGTTGATCCCGGCACTCCACCGCAGGCAAGCAAAGGCCGGGATGACATTCGATCTACTGACTAAGCAGCCAGACCGAGGTCAAAGTTGTGCGTATCCGCACTTATTGTTTTCCCGGGTGTTTTACGAGGCCTCCCGGGACCTCGACTCGCAACCACCCCCACGATCCGACCACGTCGAAGCCAGTCGTCCCCGGGGGTTATGTTCGAAATCGAGTATAGCTCCGGCGGACGCGGCGGACCCCCGCCGAAGAACGCGGTAAGAGCAGCCGGAAAACCTAATCCGCGCTGCGAGAATGAGAGTCAACACAATGGATTCCACCTGGCTACGAATCCCTGATGCGGCGCCGGCGCCCTCGGCTTACCCGGCCCCCGCGTCCTCGGCTTACCCGGCCCCCGCGCGCTCCCCGCGGGCCCCGCTTACCCCGGCGACGAGCCGCCGGCTCCGGTTCAGCCGGAAGGTGCCAACCCCAGGCAGCGTGGGCGCGTCGGTGCAGCGCTGGCGGCGATCGTGGCTTTTCTTGCGAAGTTCAAGGCAGTCCTGCTGCTGTTGCCCAAGCTCAAGCTGTTCACCACCGCCGGAACGATGCTGGTCTCGCTTGCGGCGTACAGCTTCGTGTTCGGGTGGCCGTTCGCCGCTGGGTTCGTGCTGCTTCTTTTCGTCCACGAGATGGGCCATGTGATCGCGCTGCGGCGTGAGGGAATCAAGGCCAGCCCTCCGATGTTCATCCCCTTTCTCGGCGCCGTCATCAGCGCCCGTTCGCTCGGCGAGGACGCGGTAGCGGAGGCGCGGGTTGGACTGGCGGGACCAATACTCGGGAGCCTCGGAGCGGTCGCCTGCCTCGCCGTGTGGCACGCAACGGGAAACGACCTGTGGCGAGCCCTGGCATTCACCGGCTTCATCCTGAACCTGTTCAACCTGCTCCCGGTCGTGCCGCTGGACGGTGGCCGCGCGATGGCGGCGATGGCACCGTGGATGTGGTTCGTTGGCTTTGCGGCGATCGTCCCGCTGGCGATCATCTTCCCCAACCCCATCATCCTGCTCGTCCTGATCTTCGCCGGATACGAGACCTATAAGCGCTGGAAGCTACGGCGAAGCGGTGACCCGCGCCAGCGGGCCTACTACAGCGTGCGCCCGCGGGACCGGGTGCTCGTGGCCGTCGTCTACGTTGGGCTGGTAGCGCTGCTAGTCGGCGGGATCCACGCAGCTGCGCTTACCCGCACATTTAGCTGACTACCAGCTCAGACTCTCGGTGGCCGGTGCACTACCTGGGTGTCCTCATACGGCTCGCGCCGGGGCGAGGACCACCAGAACGTGTACATGATCGCGAGGGCCAGTCCGACCAGACCCACGACGAACACGACGGTTCCCGCCGTCTGGATATTGAAGCCCTTGACCTGTGCGGTCACGGCCCACTTCAGGATTGCGCCGATCGCCACGAGCACGATTGAGGTGCCAATAGTCACGAATATGACCTTACCCCACCCAGGCGGTGGGTACGCACGAATCGGCCCACCCGCAACGCACGAATCGGCCCACCCGCTACAGACGATCAGGCCTGCCCGCTATCGACGTGCTTCGCGCAGTTCCCGCTCCACGTCACGCGCGGTCTCGCGCTTGCGGATCGCCTCGCGCTTGTCGTAGACGTCCTTTCCGCGCGCCAGGGCAATCTCCACCTTCGCCCTGGACCCGGCCTCTGAGAAGTACACGCGCGTGGGCACCAGGGTCAGGCCGCGCTCGCGTGTACGCCCGATGAGTCGGTCGATCTCGCTGCGATGAAGCAGCAACTTCCGTGACCGCTCGGGATCATGGTTTTCCCGTGCGGCCGGACCATACGGCGCGATGTACATCCCAATGAGCCAGACCTCGCCGTCACGGACGACGGCGTACGCGTCCTTTAGCTGCGCACCGCCCTCCCGCAACGACTTGACCTCGGTTCCCGTAAGCACAATCCCGCACTCGATCCGCTCGAGCAGGTTGAAGCGAAACGACGCCTGCCGATTGGAGGCGATGTCTCCGGCCGCCGCCCTACGCTTTCGCGCCTTGGCCATCCTCTAATCCTCCTCCCAGGCGGGTTCCAGATCCACCCGGCCGCGCGGGGCCTCGACTCGGGCCACCCGAACCTCCACGGGATCCCCGAGGCGGATGGCTCTCCCGGTGTGGACGCCCTGGAGCATGGTGCCTTCCTCGTTTATCTCCCACCAATCCCCGCGCATCCGCCGGACCGGAAGCATGCCCTCAAACATCATGCCCTCGCCGAACGCCACGAACGCGCCCGCGGAGATCAGCCCCACGACCTCGCCCTCGAAGCTGGCCTCGCCGCCGAGCTGCGTCAGCTCACGCTCCAGGAGAAAGCAGCGGGCGATGTCGTCTCCATCCCGCTCGATCGCCATCGCCTCGCGCTCGCGCGCCGAGGTCCACGGGCCCGCGGAAGCGACAAACGACGCGTCCGGCGACGGCTCGCCGCCGATCGCCGACAGCAGCGCGCGGTGACACACCAGGTCCGGATACCGACGGATCGGCGAGGTGAAGTGGCAGTAGCGCGGAGATTGAAGCCCCGCGTGGCCGCGATTGCGATGGTCGTAGTACGCCTGCTTCACCGATCGCAGCAGCAGACGACTGACCGCCAGGCGCCCGTGAGCACGGCGCTCGCTCCAGCGCGACACGAGCTGCGAGGCCTCGCCCACCACCTCCGCCGCCTGCTGCGGAGTGAGGTGATCGCCGCGGACCGCGGGAGTGGGCACGCCCAGCGAAGCAAGCTGCTCCAGCAACCGCTCCACCGCCTCCCCGTCGGGGCGCTCGTGCACGCGGTAGAGCGCAGGGACATGGCGGCCCTCCAGCAGCCCCGCCACCTGCTCGTTAGCCGCAATCATCAGATGCTCGATCAGCCTGTGGGCCTCGGTCTGATCCACGGGATGTCCTGCGACGACATCCCCTCGATCGTCGAACGAGAACTCGGGCTCGGCGGAGTCCACGACCATCGAGGCCTGCGACGCGCGGCGTGCCCCGAGCTCAGCCGCCGCCGCGCGGGCGGCGGCCAGCGGCTCGCCCCACGGCTCCCTGAAGCCCTCGTGCCCGACGAAGATACGATCGACGCGGTCGTAATCGAGACGCTCGTCAGAGCGGATCACCGACCGGTGAAACGCAGAACGAGTGACACGGCCGTCCTGGATGTGCATCTCAACCGTCACCGCCAGCCGGTCCTGGCCGGGAACCAAGGAGCATGCGTGATCAGAGAGCCCACTGGGGAGCATCGGCTCAACGGCTCCAGGCACGTAAACGCTGGTCGCGCGCCGGTAGGCCTCGTGATCGACTAGCGATCCGGGCGCAATGAACGCACTCACGTCCGCGATGTGCACCCACACGCGCCATCCATCGACCTCGGCGACGGCAGAGATCGCATCGTCGAAGTCCCGGGCGCTCGCTGGATCGATGGTGAACGTGGGCAGCGACCGCAGGTCTCGGCGGGGAACCTCCTGGGCGCTCGCGGCGTGACGAGCCTCGTGCTCCACGGCGGGATCAAACGATCGCCGAAGCCCGCGGTCCACCATCATCGCCTCAATCACGTCGCGGGCCACGTCAGGCCGTCCCAGCCGGCGGCCGACGGTTGCGCGGCCGCCACGGCCGTTGCGCGATGCGCGCGTGTTGACCACGACCAGGTCGCCCACCGCCACCTGACGGTCCCGCGAAAGAGTCAGTCTGGGCCCAGGCCCGAAGAAGGGCTCCGCCACGAGGAACTTGCCGCGGCGGACGACCAGGGCCACCCTGGCGGCGCCGGCAGGCCGCCGCTCCTGCGGACTCATCCCAGCTTCGCGGCTACCGTCTGCTCGGCCACGGTGAGCGCGTGGTCCCCCGGGGCGGCAGGGTTGCTTGACGCAAAGACTGACGGTGTGATTCCCCGCCCCTCACGAACACCTCCGCCGCCAAGGTTCTGCCCGTTCGGGGTGAAGTACTCGCCCACGGTGATGTCGAGTGCACCCCCGTTCGAGATTGGCAGGATCTCCTGGAATACGCCCTTACCGTACGTCCGTGTGCCGACCACCTCAGCCCGTCCACGATCCCGGAGCGCACCGGTCACGATCTCCGAGGCAGATGCGGTGTTGTGGTCGACGAGCACGACCATTGGAATGGTGGGAGCGATGGCATTTCCCTTGGCCGTATAAACCTGGGTGGGAAGGCTGCGCCCGCGCGTGGTGACGATCGTTCCGTCAGGGATGAAGATGCTGCCTACGCTCACCGCCTGGTCGAGCAGTCCGCCCCCGTTCTCACGAAGATCGAGGATCAGTGCTCGCGCATGCTGGTGCAGCACCCTCGTGACCTCGGAGCGCAGCTCGTCTCCCGCGCCGCTCGAGAAGGTTGTCAGCCGGAGGTCTCCGATGCGGATTCCGTGGTAGGTGACGATCGTGCCGCTGGCGACGGGTACCGCAAGCCTGGCCCGCACGATTGAGAACGAGATCCGGCGACCGGACCGGACCGCTGTCAGTGACACCCGCGTGCCGGCGGGGCCGCGGATCAGCCGGGATGCAAAATCGGCAGTGTGACCGCCGAGATTGATGCCGCCAACGGCCACGATCACGTCGCCGTGCCGCAGCCCGGCTCGCGCGGCCGGCGATCCTGGGAACACATCGACCACGCTCAGCCCGCGCGGGTTAGGTACGACGTCGATGCCGATGCCGCTCAGATGCGGGTTCGACTGCTCCAGGAACGCACGGTAGGCCGCCGGGTCGTAGTAGCGCGAGAAGGGATCGTTGAGACTCCCGATCATTCCGCCGAGTCCCTTGTTCAGCAGCTGGTCCGTGCTGACCGAGCGGTAGTAGTCGCGGTGGAGCGTGTCGAGGACCTCCGTCACCAGCCTCCCCTGGGAGTTGTCGGTAACAGCGTTGCGGAGCCCTGAGGGCAGCCATCCAGGATGCCCCCCGAGCCAAATCCCGAGCACGAGGAGCGCAAGCGCACCGGCGATCCATGCAGCAATCCTCGAGCCGCGACGACGGGGAGCGGAGACCATCCGATGAGAGTAGCCAGGCGGCGGGGGGATCCCGCCACCTGGAGGCGGCCTCAGACCCGCAGGAACCGCCGCAGCGAGAGTCCGGAGCCGAGCGACGACACAAGCACGCTGGCCGCCAGCAGCACCGCGACAAGCGCTGGGAACGCGATCGTCCTGATCTCGGAGACCAACGACCAACCTGAAAACAGCGGATCCAGCAAGGCCACCTTGACGACAGCCAGTATCCCGATCGCGATTACTCCGCCCGCGGCCCCCACGATGACACCCTCAATCACGAACGGCCACCGAATGAACCAGTCGGTGGCCCCCACCAGCTTCATCACCTCCACCTCTCGGCGGCGGGCATACAGCGAGAGCCTGATCGTGTTGGCAATCAACAGCACCGATGCGATCGCCAGCAGCAGTGCGAAAGCAAGTCCACCCCATCGGACGGCGGAGGTGAGCTCGAGCGCCTTCTTGGTGTATGACTTCTTGTTCGAGACGTTCTGGATCGAGCCGTCGAGGACGCCGCCGCCAGGACTGAGCGCGGTGTGGATCGCCAGAACGTTGGCGGGGTTGTCAGGGACGACGTGGAACGTGTCGGGCAGCGGGTTGTTGCCCAGCAGCGCGTACGCGGCCGGATTCTGCTTGGACTGCTGCGAATACGCCTGCGCCTTGGACTCGAACTGCACGCTCTTGACGTGTGGCACGGCTTGAATCTCGCGCTGGACCCGAGCCTCATCGGTCGCGGTCGCGGTGGTCCTCATGTAAACGTCGACGATCAGCCGGCTCCGGACGGTGTTCGCAGCGTGGTTGGTGACCTCCACCGCCGGGATGAACACCCCAACCACAAGCATCGTCACCAGCACCGTCGCGAGCGCGGCAAAGCTCGGTGCCGCATTGCGGCGCATTGCGCGCATGGACTCGCGCAGGAAGAACGTGAGTTTCATCTACTCGCCTTCTCCGCCGTACCCGAGCACATCGTCCAGGCTGGAGGGCCGGCTGGACGGCGATCGCATTCGATCGGCGAACTCCCGCGTGGACTCGTCCCTGGCGTACAAGCCGGCAGCTTCGTCGCGCACGATCCGCCCGCGTGAGAGCTCGAGCACCCGGCGGCGCATCTTGTCCACCATCGCCTGGTCATGGGTGGCCACCACCACGGTGGTCCCCGTCCGGTTGATCCGGTAGAGCAGGCGCATGATGTCGATGCTGGTCTCCGGATCCAGGTTTCCGGTCGGCTCGTCGGCCAGCAGCAACGGCGGATGGTTGACGAACGCGCGGGCGATTGACACGCGCTGCTGTTCACCGCCCGAGAGCTGATCCGGATAGTTGTGGAGCTTCGTGGAGAGCCCTGTCAGCCGCAGGATGTCCGGCACCTTGGCCCTGATCTCCTTGCGGGCGCCCCCGGTCACCTGCAACGCGTAGGCGACGTTGTCGTGCACGGTGCGGCTGGGTAGCAGCTTGAAATCCTGGAAGACGACTCCGAGATTGCGGCGGTAGTAGGGGATCCGGTTGCGCGTGATCTCGCTCAGGTCACGGCCGGCCACGCGGATCACACCCTCGCTCGGCTCGATCTCCTTGATGAGCAGCCGCATCACCGTCGACTTGCCTGAACCGGTGGCCCCGACGAGGAACACGAACTCGCCTCTCCCCACAGCGAACGTCGCCTGGTCAAGTCCGGTGTCCACGCTCGTGTAGCGCTTGGACACCCCACGGAACTCGATGACCGGAGGCGAGTCTGAGGGCGGGCGGACCCGCTTCTTGGCCTTGGCGGGCTCGACGGGCGCCGAAGCCCGGGGGCCAGACGCGCGCGCCCGGGTGCGCTGGCCAGGTTCTGAGGTAGCCATGAGCGAGGGCAGAGTAGCGGGCGCCTCGTTGGCTCGCTGCGCCCAACATGGGTTGCAACGTGCCTTGCACCGCCGACGCTACCTTTATTGCGTGGCCGCAACGCGTGATACGACGCTGCCCAATGGGATGCCGCTTTATCGCATCCCGCTCGAAGGGACGCGGGCGGCGACGATCCTCGTGGCCTTCGACGCCGGCGCCCGCACGGAACGGCCCGAGGAGAACGGGATGGCGCATTTTCTCGAGCATCTCGTGTTCAAGGGCGGCGAGAAGTACCCCACCTACCGCGAGGTCAACCAGGCGGCCGAGAGCATCGGCGCCGTCCTCAACGCATACACCAGCCACGACCTCGTCGCTTTTCACATCACCGCCCGGGCTGAGCGGGCCGCCGAGGCTGCCGACCTTCTGACCGACTTCGTGGGCCGGCCGCGAATCGATCCGGATGAGCTGGAGCGAGAGCGCGGCGTGGTAGTGCAGGAGATCAACCGTGCCCACGATCAACCTTCGGTGCTTGCCGAGCACCTGATCGATGAGGCCGCGTTCGGCGAGCACCCTCTGGGCCGGCCCGTCCTCGGCCCCGCCGAGCACATACGTGAGCGCTTCAGCCGCGAGGGGATCCTGGCGTTTCGCTCGAGGCGCTGGGCGCCCGGCCGCGCAGCGGCGTTCATCGTGGGAAATCTGTCCGGTCTGGGTGGCGAGGCACTGGAGTGCTTCGGCCGGTTTCCGACCGGGCCGGAGCCCGAGCCATTCGACCCCGCGCCGCCGCTCCAGGCTCGCATGCTCGTGCAGGAGCGTGATTCCAACCAGTCGCACCTGCGGATCTCCTACCGTCCGCTCGTGGACTCCACCGACCCCAGAGGCCGGGCGGCGCTCCAGATCTGCTCCACGCTGCTCGGTGGGTCGATGGCCTCACGATTGTTTGACGAGATCCGCGAGCAGCGTGGCTTGGCGTATTCGGTGCATTCATCGGCCCACGCCTACGCCGACGTCCCGGTATTGCAGCTGTCGGCCGGGCTCGATAGCACGAAGCTCCTCGAGGCGTACGCTCGGATGAAGGAGATCGTCTGTGAGCTGCGGCGGGACGGGCCGACCACCGAGGAGGTCGAGCGGGCCCGTGCGTTTGCGGCCGGAGCCCGCGCGATCGCATTCGAGAACGGCGGAGCAGTCGCCCGCTACAGCGCCCAGCAGGTTGTCGTGTACGGCGAGCAGGCTGACCCCGACGAGGCGATCAAGCTGCTCGACGAGGTCACCCACGAGGAGGTGGCGGCCGTGGCCGCGTCGATCAGCGAGGAGTTCTCGGTGGCCTGCGTGGGTCCGCACGCCAGGGAGGAGCTCGAATCCGTCTGAGACGCTCTTCCGCGGGCAGTGGTGCCGCTGGCAGTTGCGTCGGAGACACTTGCGCTGAATCGCGCCCAAGCGGCAGAATCGCTCCGTGGAGGTGGTCGGCTACGTAAACCGACGCGAGCTCGGTCTGTACATGCAGCGGATCGGGGACCGCTGGCCGATCGAATACGCGCGGCTGGGAGGCGCTCGCGTCGCCGACGAGCAGGGCGCGCCGCCGCAGCGTGAGCGTGGGCCGGAGTTCGTCGTGGTCCTGGTGTCCTCGGCCTACGACGGCATGCCGTGGCTGGAGCGGGTGTACCAGGCCAGCGCCTTATGGGATTCTCTGGAGATGGGCGCCGAAGCCGAGGTGCACTGCTATACGCCGAAGGAGTTCGAGCGCAAGCGCCAGAACCTTCCCGCAGTGCATCGGGCATCTGCGGGACGGGTTGGATTTGCTGGGTGTCTCAGGGACCGTCTGAGACGTTCAGCTGATCGCCACCATCCGCTCGATCGCCACCCGGGCCCGGCTGGCGATCTGGGACGGGACCTTGATCTCGTGCACGCCGCCCCGCAGGCTGTCGCGGAGTTTGGGCAGCGTGATCATCTTCATGAACCGGCAATGGGCAGCCTCGTTGGCCGCGACAAACGAGGCATCGGGCGCCGCCTGACGGAGTGGATAGAGCATTCCGGTCTCGGTGGCCACCACAGCCTTAGCGTCCGGATGCTGCTGCGCGTACCGCAGCATCCCGCCGGTGGAGAGCATGTGGATCCCCTCCGGGTCGAGGTCCCCCGCGGCCACGTACTCCATGACGCTGGTCGAGCAGCCGCATTCGGGGTGGATCAGGAAATCGGCTCCCGGGTTGGCCCCCCGCACCGCCGCGATATCGGCGGGCCGAATGCCGGCGTGCACGTGGCACTCCCCATCCCATACATGCAGCGCACGCCCCAGCTTCTTCTCCACGTACGCCCCCAGGAACATGTCCGGACCGAACAGGATTTCGGCGTCCTCGCCGTGCTCACGTAGGACGTGCTCCACCACCGCCACCGCATTGGCTGAGGTGCAGCAATAGTCGGTCTCGGCCTTCACCTCAGCGCTCGTGTTGACGTACATCACGACGATGGCGCCGGGATGCCGAGCCTTCCAGTCGCGCAGCTGCTCGGCGTTGATTGAGTCGGCCAACGAGCACCCCGCCTCGAGATCAGGTATCAGGACCTGCTTGTCGGGACACAGGATCGACGCCGTTTCCGCCATGAAGTGCACGCCACAGAACACGAGCGTCGAGGCATCGGCGGCTGAGGCCTGTTGAGAGAGCGCAAGCGAGTCGCCGACGTAGTCAGCCACGTCCTGGATCTCCGGCAGCTGGTAATTGTGGGCAAGGATTACGGCATTTCGCTCACGCGCCAGGTTCCGCACCTCGTCCTTGAGGGCCGGGATGTTTTCGAGCATCAGGGGTCCGTCGGTCTGACCCACGATCGGGAGGTTCATGGCAGGGGTTCCAGGATGAGAGAGAGGTCCAAGGCGGGTGCGCTGTGCGTCAGCGCCCCCACTGATACGAAGTTTAGCCCCGTGTCTGCGATCTCCCGGAGGTTTTCCAGGGTGATGCCACCGCTCGCCTCCAGTTCGGCTCGTCCGGCCACATGGGACACCGCGTGGCGAACCTGCTCCGCCGTCATGTTGTCGAGCAGCAGGCGGGACGCGCCCGCAGCCAGCGCCTCATCGACCTCGTCGAGCGTGCGGCACTCGATCTCCAGCGGCAGGTCAGGCCGCAGTTCCCGGGCCCGGCGCACGGCCAGGCCAATGCCCCCGGCCAGCGCGATGTGGTTCTCCTTGATCAGGATCGCGTCGTACAGGCCCGCCCTGTGGTTGGTGGCCCCGCCCGCGGCCACCGCAGCCTTTTCGAGTGCCCGGAGCCCAGGAGTCGTCTTGCGGGTGTCAAGCACGGTCGCACCGGTGCCCTCGACCGCCTGAACGCAACGCGCGGCCATCGTCGCCACGCCAGACAGGCGCTGAAGGAAGTTCAGGGCGGTTCGCTCGCCGGTCAGGATCGCCCGGGCCGGCCCCTTCAGCTCAAGCACCTCTCCCCTCTCCCGCCACACGCCCTCCATGACCCTCGGAGTGCCGATGACTTCAGGGTCAAGCTGATGAAACACCTCCTCTACGACCGCCAGCCCGAACACCACGCCCGGCGCCTTCTGCGTGAGGAGGGCCCGGGCCTGGGCACCCTCTGGGACGGTGGCCTCGGTCGTAACGTCGCCGGAGCCGATGTCCTCCTCCAGGGCCCTTCGCACGAGCTCTGAAATCGCCTCGGGCCGCACGGACGGCGAGAATAGAGCCGTGCACGTGTTCGTGGGGATCGTCGGAGCAGCACTGATCCTGCTGATGCTGGCCGAGTTCTTCATCGCCTTCCTGCTGCCCCGCAGGGTCAAGCGCGATCCCCGCTTTGCGCGCGCGGCGGTGAGGCTGCTCTGGCACCCGTGGGGTTGGCTCGGCTCGCGGCTGCCACCGGTAATGGGGGACACGCTGCTCGGCGTGTTCGGACCCCTGGGGCTCCTGGCGATCCTGGCGCTGCTGAGCGCCGGCATGATCCTCGGGTTCTCCGTGATCTACTGGGCGATCTCGAGCCACCTCGGGAGTGGCGGCGTCGCCAGCTTTGGCAACGACGTCTACTTCAGCGGTGGGACGTTCTTCAGCACCTCGGTGGCCTCGCTCCCAGGCCAGGCGGGCGCGCGGATCCTTCAGGTCTTGGAGGCCGCGATCGGCTTCAGCTTCCTGGCTATCGCAATTGGATATCTCCCCGCGCTGTTTCAAGCCTTCTCCCGGCGCGAGACATCGGTCTCGAGGCTCGACCCGCGGGCGGGCAGCCCTCCCACCGCAGGCGCCCTGCTGGAGCGGTCCTCCCAGCGGCACGGCTGGAAGGAGCTCGACTCCTACCTGCGCGAGTGGGAAAGCTGGATGGCCGAGCTGATGGAGACTCACCTGAGCTACCCAATCCTCGCCTATTTCCGCTCCCAGCATGTGGGTCAGAACTGGCTGGCGGCCCTGACCACGGTGGTAGACGCCTGCGCCTATGCCGTGGTCTATGGCCCCTACGAGGACACCGAGGGGGCCGAGCTCACCTTCCGCATCGGCCGCCACGCCCTCGCGGACATTGCGCTGGTGTTCGACGCCAAGGCCACGCGAGCCGGCCCTGGCCCGGAGCAGCGGCAGCGCTTGACCGCGGATTCGCTGAGTGAACTCCGTGCCACGCTCGAGAACAGCGGCCTGCACTCCGAGCAAAGCGAGGAGGCTGCGAGCCGGCTGGAGGAGCTGCGAGCGAGCTACGAGCAGTCCGCGATCATCCTGTCGCGGTTCTTCCGCCTCCCCCTGCCCGACTGGCTGCCTCCCGAGGACGTACGGGAGTACTGGCGGCTCACAAGCGGCCCCCGCGGCACGACGGTCTAAGAGGCTAGGCGCTGGCCAGCTGGTGCAGGTACGCGCGAGCGAAGCCGTCGAGGTCGCCGTCCAGGACCCGCGAGGCGTCGCCCACCTCGAAGGCCGTGCGGTGGTCCTTCACCATCGTGTACGGATGCAGGACGTAGGAGCGGATCTGCGAGCCGAAGTTCACGTCCTGGGCGTCCCCCTTCTCACGGGCGATCTCCTCGCGGCGCTTTCGCTCCTCGAGCTCCAGCAGCTTCGACCGCAGCATCGTCATTGCTTCTGCTTTGTTGGATGACTGCGAGCGTTCGTTCTGGCATTGAACGACGATGCCGCTGGGCTTGTGGGTGATGCGGACCGCGGAATCGGTCTTGTTGACGTGCTGCCCGCCGGCACCGCTGGCCCTGTATGTATCGATCTGGAGGTCATCCTCGTCGATGTCCACTTCGGCGATCTCGTCGACCACCGGGGAGACCTCCACCCCGGCGAAGCTGGTATGGCGGCGGTGGGCGGCGTCGAACGGAGACAGACGCACCAGCCGGTGCACTCCCTTCTCGCTGCTGAACAGGCCGTACGCGTTCTCGCCCCGGACCAGGAGGGTCGCGGACTTGATGCCAGCTTCCTCGCCGGGTGAGACCTCGAGCAGCTCTTCCTGAAAGCCGCGCTTCTCAGCCCAGCGCATCTCCATCCGCAAAACCATCTCCGCCCAGTCCTGGGCATCGGTTCCACCAGTCCCCGCGTTGACCGTGACCAGGGCATCGCCGGTGTCGTAGCGCCCGGAAAACAGTCGCTGCTCCTCCAGCTTCTCGAGGCGCTCCTGCACCGAGCGAACCTGCTCTTCGAGCTCGCTCTCGATCTCTGGATCCTCCTCGGCCAGCTCGGCCAGCGGCTCCAGATCGGCCACGTCGGACTCGAGCTCTCGGTACAGCGCCAGCCGCCGATTGGCCCGAGCGTGTTCGGCGCCCACCTGCGCCGCCCGCTCCTGGTCATCCCAGAAGCCAGGCTCGCCCATCTGCTCCTCGAGCGCCGCGACGCGCTCGCTCAGCGCGGTGGGGTCAAAGGTAGTCCGCGAGCAGCTTCAGCTGCTCGCGGATCGCAGCGAGGCGCTGCGAGAGCGGCTCGGAATGGACGCTTGCCATCGGGTGAAACCGTAGCAGCGGGGTATGTAGGAGACATGAGCGATCTAAACGACCCCGATGTCAGAGAGCTGCTGGAGCAGCCGAATTACGCCGTCATATCTACGCTGAACGAAGACGGGTCGGTCCTCGACGTTGTCGCCTGGATCGACATCGAGGATGGTCACGTAGCCGTCAACAGCGCCGCTGGGCGCAAGTGGCCTTCGAATCTCGAGCGTGATCCCCGGATCAGCGTGATCGTGTACCCGGGCGATAACCCATACAACTATGTCGAGATCCGCGGCCGGGCCAAGGGCACGCGCGAAGGAGCCGACGAGCACATCAACCGCCTGGCCAAGAAGTACATCGGCGAGGACGAGTACCCATACAGGCAGCCCGGCGAGGAGCGGATCAAGTTCGTGATCGAGCCCCAGCGGGTGCGCCACCAGAAGCAGGGCTAGGCCGCGGCAGGGCGCCGGTCCGCCCTACCCCCCGTGACACATGAATCTCACCCCAAGTGTCGTGCGGCGCCGTCAGGCGCCGTGACACTTTTAAATTTCTTGCCCGACCCGCACCAGCAGGGATCATTGCGCCCCAGCTGTTGCGTCTCGTCGACGCGGCGCTGCTCGACCACCGGCGGAAGCAGATGATCCTCGGCCGCTCCGTTCTCGCCCAGCTCGGCGACGCCCGTGGCGGCCGCTGCGAGGGCAGTGGCGCCCTGAGCCGCGGCGCCGCCCGAATAGGTCACGTGGCCGCCGCCCGTGGGCGAGCTCGCAGCCGCGCTGGGCGTGCTCTGAGCACCTGGCGGCGGGATGGGCTGACCGGACTCGTCGACCGGGGTGACCTCGACGTGGAAGATCATCTGGGCGAAGTCGCCCCAGATCGAGTTCATTAGGTCCTTGAACAGCTCGAACGCCTCGTTCTTGTAGGCCACTAGCGGCTCGATCTGAGCAAACCCGCGGAGGTGGATCCCCTCTCGGAGGTAGTCCATGTCGTAGAGGTGCTCGCGCCAGCGCTGGTCGATGATCTGAAGCAGCAGGAACCGCTCCAGCGCCCGCATCAGCTCCTCGCCAAGCTCCTGCTCGCGAAGGTCGTACTGCGACGCCGCCTCCTCCTGCAGGACCTGGATCAACTCCTCGCGGTCCGCCGTCTGGACTTCGATCTCGTCGATCGCCGGGCTTGGCCGCAGGATCTCCTGCACCCGCCTCAGCAGCCCTTCGACATCCCAATCCTCGACGAAGTCGCCCTCGGTGTACTCCTCCACCAGACGCTCGATCATCCCTCCGGTCTCCTCGCGCGCCGCTTCACTCATGTCGCGGCCTTCGAGGATCTCGTCGCGGTAACGGTAGATCACCTCGCGCTGCTGGTTGAGCACGTCGTCGTACTCGAGCGTGTGCTTGCGCATCAGGAAGTGCTGCTCCTCGACCTTCCGCTGCGCCTTCTCGATCTGCTTGGAGAGCATCCCGGCCTCGATCGGCTCCTCGTTGCCCTCCTCGTCGGTCGTCCCCAACCGATGCAGGATCTTGTAGATCCGCTCGCCGGCGAACAGACGCACCAGATCGTCTTGTGCCGACAGGAAGAAGCGTGACTCACCGGGATCGCCCTGACGGCCTGAACGGCCCCGCAGCTGGTTGTCGATCCGTCGCGACTCGTGGCGCTCGGTGCCGAGGATGAACAGGCCGCCGGCCTCCAGCACCTGTTCACGTGCCTCCTCCACCCGCGGTGCGATCTCCGCGACCGCCTGCTTGAACTGCGGCTCGTACTCAGGCGCGTCGGGAGCAATCCCGCGCTTTGCCATCTCCAGCTGGGCCAGGTGCTCGGGATTGCCGCCAAGCTTGATGTCCACGCCGCGGCCCGCCATATTGGTCGCGATCGTCACGGCTCCGGGCGCCCCGGCCTCGGCAATCGTCTCGCCCTCTCGCTCGGCATGCTCGGGCTTTGCGTTCAGCACGGTGTGCTTGATCCCCCTGCGCTTCAGCTGCTCGGAAAGCAGCTCGGAGACCTCCACCGAGATCGTGCCCACCAACACGGGCTGGCCGCGCTCGTTGCGCGATTCGATCTCCCTGACCACCGCAGACCACTTGCCCTCCTTGGTCTTGTAGACCTGGTCGTTGTAGTCGTTGCGGACCATCGGCCGGTTTGTGGGGACCTCCACGACCGGAAGCTCGTAGATCTTCATGAACTCAGTGGCTTCGGTGAGCGCGGTTCCCGTCATGCCCGCCAGCTTGTCGTACATGCGGAAGTAGTTCTGGAGGGTGATCGTCGCCAGTGTCTGGTTCTCCTCCTGGACCCGCACCCCCTCCTTGGCCTCGACGGCCTGATGGAGGCCTTCCGACCAGCGCCTGCCCTCGAGGATGCGCCCCGTGAACTCGTCGACGATCTTGACCTCGCCATCGATCACTGCGTAGTCGACATCGCGCTTGTACAGGGACTCTGCCTTCAGGGACTGGATCAGGTGGTTGACGAGCGCCCCGTTCTCGGCCCGGTAAAGGTGGTCGATGCCCAGGAACCGCTCGGCCTTCGCGACGCCGCGCTCGGTAATCGAGACCGTCTTGTGCTTCTCGTCGAATTCGTAATCGAAGTCCGCCACAAACTCCTTCTTGGTTCGCGGGTCCATCCCCTCGGGCGTCTTGCCGGGCTCCAGCTGGTGGGCCAGCCGGGCGAACTTCACGTACAGGTCCGCGGCCTGCTCAGGGGCACCGGAGATGATCAGCGGGGTTCGGGCTTCATCGATCAGGATGTTGTCGACCTCGTCGACGATCGCGTAGGTGTGGTATGGCGACTTCCCCTCGTCGGGCTTCTCGCGCCCGCCGTGCTGGACCTTCTCCTCGAGGGTGGTCGCCATGTTGTCGCGCAGGTAGTCAAACCCGAACTCGGAGTTGGTCCCGTAGGTGACATCGCACGCATAGGCCAGCTGCTTCTCCTCGTAGGGCTGCATGTTCTGCAGGACTCCGACCGTCACTCCGAGCATCTCGTAAACCGGGAACATCCACGACGCGTCGCGGCGGGCCAGGTAGTCGTTGACCGTGACCACGTGGACGCCGCGGCCGGCCAGCGAGTTCAGCACCACGGGGAGGGTCGCGGTCAGCGTCTTGCCCTCGCCGGTCCTCATCTCGGCGATGGCGCCGTCGTGAAGGACCATTCCGCCGATCAGCTGGACGTCGTAATGGCGCTCCCCGAGGGTGCGCTTGGCCGCCTCGCGGACCAGCGCGAAGGATTCGTGCAGGAGGTCGTCGAGGCTCTCGCCATCTCGGGCGCGCTCGCGAAGGGCGTCGGCTCGTTCCCTCAGCTCTGAGTCGGACTCGAGCTCGAGCTCCTCCTCGTATCGGTTGATCCTTCCGACGCGCTGCTCGTAGGCCTTGAACTTCTTCGCTTCGCCCATGCGAAGCGCACGGTCCAGGAGCGTCATGCGGCTAGCGTAGCAGCGGCTCTGGGCCCGATCGGCGGCCGCGCGCGGCCCTCAGGCGGCGGGCGATACGTCGCCCGAAGCGGTCCCCTGAGGGGTCTGAAAAGGAGGTTGCGCAGTCGCCGCCGCGCGGGCCTCGCGCCGCTTGCGGCGCTTGTCGCGATGGCGCTTTACCTGCTTGGCCAGCTCGTCTGAAACCAGGTTGATTGAGTGCACGATGTCAGGGGAGGAGTCCCGCGCCCGCAGCGTGACGCCCTTCAGGTGGAGGGTTGCCTCGGCGACCTGCGAATCCGCCACGCGGGGGTTTCGCTCCTCGAACACCTCGACCTCCAGCTCGGCGAACTCCGACACCTGGCGCTCGATCTTCTTGAACCGCTTGGAGACGTGCTCTCGCAGCTCGTCCGAAACCGGCAGGTTGCGGCCCTTTACCTCGATGCGCATCGGCCTACCTCCTGGGGGGATGGGATGGATGCGGCCAACGGAGCCTATTGCTCCAAAGAGGGTTTGTCGATCCCTGAACGACGGCGGGCGCCGCCGGGAGCCAATACTTGCTCCCGACGGCGCCGGCGCCGCGACGCTCAGCGTCTTCTCAGCACGGCGACGAGCCCTTGACGGTCTGCGTCTCCGTGTTGGTGCTGCCGTAGTCCTGCGCCGTGAACGTGATCGACCACGGACGCTTGCCGCCCTTGCAGGCGACACCCGTCATGTAGACCTTGCCGTTGACCTTCTTGCCGAAGTTCAGGACCTCGGTGATGAGCGAGCCATACAGATTGTTCTGGCCCGCCACCTTGGTCGAGATGTCAGGCGGCAGGGGGACGTTGATCACGGCGTTCTTGCCCGAGTACTTGATCGTGCTGTCGTACGGGGCAGTGGAGCCCGTCGTCAGGCCGGCGCAGTCAGAAATGCTCTTCGCGTAGAAGTAGAAGATCTGCTTGCCCGGACCGCCGTTGAACACGTTCAGGTACGGGTTGCAAGGCGTTCCAACGGACTGCGAGGGGTTACTGCCGGACCCGAGCAGCGAATGCACGCGGCCCCCGCCGATGACCGAACCCGCCGGGCAGCCGCCCGTCGGCTTGGTCTTCTGCGCGGCGATCTTGGAATCCGTACACACGGGGAGCTTCCCGACGTCGAGCTTCACGCCATAGATCGTGACCTTGATGTTCTTCAGCGGCGCCGCCCGATCCCCGGATGGCGCGTTCGCCTGCAGCTTCTCGACCATGCTCAGGGGGGTGTTCTTGTGCCCCTTTGAGATGGTGAGGCTGCTGCCGTTGTAATTGTTGAATGCGGCGTAAGCCGCACCCGCAGCACCGAGCACGGCAAGCGCCGTCCCGATGATGATGATCCGTCTCAATGGATTCCTCCTTTGGAATTTCCGACGGTTGTTGGATGTGCGCTACCGGCCGTGATCATGGAAGCGGTGTAAGGCGCGGGAACTGTTGATTTTGCCCAGTGGTACGAGACCCTAACGGGGGCTGGGCCTTGCAGGTCGGCCCGCCGGGCCTGGCGGTGTAGTAGACGGTTTGCAGGATCGTCACGATGGTCGCTGGGATCGAGGACCCGATCGTCGGCTGTGGTCGGTTCGTGCACAGGTAAGAGCCG
This sequence comes from uncultured Solirubrobacterales bacterium, assembly GCA_963756965.1. GTDB lineage: Bacteria > Actinomycetota > Thermoleophilia > Solirubrobacterales > Solirubrobacteraceae > Palsa-465. The sequence goes on along the minus strand of CAVWPT010000005.1, from coordinate 144,595 downwards.
AATACGGGTAGGCCGCTTGTCAGCTGTCCAGAGGCGCCCGGCACGATGTACGGATTACCGCGATTGCTACTCAGCCGGCCCTGGTACTCGGTCAGGACCTCCGGGTTGACCGGGTTTGTGATCCGCAGGTAGTGCAGAATCTTGCCGGTGCCAGTGCTGGATCCCGTGGCCTGCGTTGTGGCCGTGCTGTTGGCGAAGAACGCCGCGATCTCCCGCCGGTAGCTGTTGATGTAGTTGATGATCGGGACGAGGCCGCCCAGATACGGGCGCAGCCGCTGGAGCCAGGGGACGCTCGCGCTCAGGAAGTTGTTCAGTGCGGGCACGCCCTGCTTCGACGCCGCCGTGAGCGGGCCAAGGTCAGTCAGCAGGCTCCGCAGCTCAGGAGCCAGCGTGACGGTACCCTGCAGCGCCGGGCTCAGCTGGACCGCCGCCGGCCGCAGCTCGTCGATCAGCGGCTTGGTGGTCACGGCGAACCGGGCCAGGCGATTGATCGTGACGCGTGTCTGGATCAGGAATGCGGGAAACGCCCTGATCGTGTTCGCAAGCGCCTGATCCTCAGCCGCAGTGGCCGCAAACGTGGCGTTTGAGTTCCGGATGAAACCCTGCAGCTGGGCGGGGGCTGCCGCCAGCGAGGAGAACACCACGCCGGTGTCCCGCAGGAATGCGCTCGTGGCGGCGCCCTGGCGGTGGAGCACGGCCAGCACCGCGTCCACGTTCCTGGCAAACGGAGACAGCTCACCGAACGCAGCGTTGAGGTTCTCACCACGGTTGGTCAGCGCAATTGCGTCCTGCTGCATCCACGTTCTGAACGCCTGGCGAGTGGTGGGATCGAACGTGGACAGGATCTGGTCAAGCTGGACCGTGGGGGCGATCTGCGTCTGTGGAATTCTGGCTCCGTCAGTCAGCGCTGGCGCGGTCCGCGATCCTGGAGTGAGCTCGATATACGTCTCCCCCAGCAGGGTCTTGGCACGCAGGATCGCGCGGGTGTCTGCCGGCCGCGGAGCGAACCGCGAGTTGATCTCCAGCACCGCCCGATTCAACCCTGTGCTGTGGTCAAGCCCTACGCTGATTACTTTGCCAACGCTCACGCCCGAGATCCTTACGTCGGACTGAGTGGCCAGCGCATTCGCTTGGTTGAACTCAGCCACGAGCCTATAACCCCGCGCCGCAAACGGAGTTGCGCCGCCGAAGGAGATCCATAGGAAGATCAGCAGCCCGATGCAGGAGCCGGCGAACGCCAGCATGGTGAAGATCCGCCCGACGCTTGGTGCCTGCTTATTCATCCGATCGCACAGGCTCCGTTCTTGAAATTCGGCAGCGTCGTGTAGTCAGGCGCGTTGAGTAGATCGAGGAGCGCTGCCAGCGCCGGGGTTGACTGGGTGAGCGTGTGCTCGAACAGCTCAAGCTCGCCGCATGTGGCCATGAAGACCCCGTTCAGCGCGGCTCCCTGGGCGTCCTGCTGCTCCGTGAGCACATTTGCGATGTGGCCCAGCCAAGAGCCCCAGTACAGGTAACCCTGCTCGGAGCCCGGCGGCTGGTAGGCGAGCTCGTTGAACAGAGTGTTGAGCACCGCGAATGCCCGGACCAGATGGGGCGTCGCACGCGCGAGTTGGGCGGAACCGGGTCGGAGGATCCGAGCCAGCGGCTGAACCGCAACCGCAAACGGGCGAAGCTGGTCGCGGATCACCGGTGTGGTGTCGCGGAACAGGGGTCGCACGGCCTCCAGCGCCGGAGCCAGAGCGTGAGCGAAGGGGAGCAAGGCCACTGCCGAGTTGGTCGAGGCGGTGCCAAAGCCCTGGAGCTTTTGGAAGGTGGTAGTCGACTCCTGGAGGAATCCCGGGAACAGCGTCAGGCCCTCCTCCAGGTTCGCCGCCTGCGAGGAGATCGCGGCGAAGTTCGTGTTGGAGGAGTTGATCAGCGAGGTGAGCTGGCCCTGCACGCGGCCCAGGGCGGTGGCCACCGCCTGTAGACCGTGGATCGACTGGCGGATGTCCCGCCGGCGCTGCGCCAGCAGCTGCGTGAACGTTTTTGTCTCACGGTCCAGGGGCACAAACCGCTTGAAGATCCCGCGGAGATCGGCCACCTCGACCTGCCCAGGGACGCTGACCGTGCCGCCGTTGCGGCCGAACGCCTGGGCCCCGCCGGAGAGCAGCAGCAGCAGGTAGTCCCGGGTATCGGTATCGAGGCCCTGGAGGATCCGGCTGAGGTCGACGTCGGGGTTGGTCGCCGCCACCGGCAGCATCCCGCCGTTCGGGATCGGACCCGCGGCTTTGGTCCCCGGGTTGAGCGCCAGGTACATGTCCTTCAGCGGCGTGCGGGGCCGCAGCAGCACCGTCGCGTTCTGGTAGATCGGCGCGAACTGCTTGTACAGGTTCATGGTCACGATCGCGGTCCCGTCCTGGAGCGTTACGCCGCCGACATTGCCGACCTGTACGCCCGCGACATCCACCGACTGGCCCTGTCCCGAGGTGACGGCCGCCGCCGAGGAGAAGCGGGCCTTTATCACGTAGTAGCTCTGACCGAACGTGAACGACGGCTGGTTGTAGAAGACGTACGCCGTGACCCCAGCCGCCGCCAGGAAGAGCGCGATGATCGCGATGAAATCGCGGCGATGTGTGAGGATCGCCCGTTTCACGGCGTCCCTCCGGTCACGACGCGATTGAGGTCGGGAGCCGGGTTCTCAAAGCAGGGGACGTCCCGCCGGAGCGGCGGGGCCTTGCCGGGCCACGCTGGCCGGGTGCCCAGCGGGGGAAAGACCATGTTCCCGAACAGGGGCCCGCCGTTGCCGATCGGGCTCGATGCGATCCTGTCCGCCCCTCCTCCCGCCAAAGACCGGACGTAGCGGCCGTTTCCATCGAAGTTCTGCGCAGAGCTGGCGAGCCCAACGGCCGACTGGAGGGTCTCCTGATAGACCTGAGCTCCGGTTGTGTTGGGGGGATCCTGGATCCTCTCGTTGCCCGCCGGGATCACGTTGTGCGAGAAACAGCGCGCGAACAGGTCGCTCTGGTGGAGCAGCATCCGCGTCGACGTCAGCGAGCTGCCGGTGTTCTGCACCGCCGGGGTCAGATCGGCCAGGAGGTTTCCGAGCTCGGGCTTGGAGAACAGCAGGCTCGACTGCTGCAGCCAGGGGATTCCGGCGTCGATCGTCGGTCCCGTCTGCTGGACGCCAGGAAGCAGTGCCCGCGCCAGCGCCTGCGTGGGCGCGTATGACGCATCGAGCGGACCCAGCGCGGCGTCGGTGGCCGCGAGCCATGGAGGGAGCGCCGCAATCGTGGACGCTAGCGCCTGCTGGCGATCGGCCAGCGCAGCCAGGGTGGCGTTGAACGTCGTGACGAAGCCCGACAGCTGGGCACCGCTGTCGGCGAGACCCCGCAGCAGCTGCTCGTTGCCGCTGACCACCCGGGACAGATCGTGGGGCTGAGTCCCAAGCAGCGCTTGGTTGACGATCGCCGAGGCCCGGAACGCGTCCGGGGAATATTTGAGCGCCAGGTTGAGGGCCTGCCCGCCCGTGAGCCCCTGCACGATCGGGTCCTGGGTGGCATCCTCGCCTGGCTTCGGGGGAGCGTTCAGCGCGGACCCGAATCCCTGTAGCAGCGTCTGTAGCTCGCTGCGCGGACTGGCGGTCAGCGCCGCCAGCACCCGGTCGAGCTGCACGGGCCCCGACGTATTGGACGTCGGTAGCAGATAGCCGGAGGAGACGACCGGCGCGCCCGGCGTCCCCGGCTGCAAATCGCCGTAGAAGTTGCCCTCCAGGAACAGCTTGGGCCGGATCTGAATGGTGGCGTCGGCGTGGATCGGGAGGCCGTTCTGGTTGATGTTCATCGTGATCTCCGACGCCTGCGATGACCCGGATCCGGCGAGGCGCTGTACCGAGACGATCTGACCGACGGTCACGCCCGCAATCCGGACGTCGGACGGGATGTGCAGCTGCGTCTGCGTGGTGAACATCGCCCGCAGCACGAACGGCGAGCTGCTGAACGGGAGGCTCCCCCCAAACACCAGGTAGCAGGCGACCACCAGGATTACGATCCCGGCGATTCCGGCGGGGAACGGACGCATGCGCCGGGTTCGCCGCTTGGGCCGGGTGCGCCGTTTCACGGCTTCCTCCGCGTGGTCTCGGTCTTGATCCCCACGTTGCCGGGTGGGTTGCCGATCTGCGCGGCGGCGCTCGAATAGGTCTCGTTTCCGGCGGAGCACTCGCGGACTTGGCCCGGCGAGGCGGTGTTGGGATACGGGTCGAAGTGCAGCGGCCCGTGCGAGGCGTTGGTGTCGGGCTGCGGCGTGGTGTAGGGCACCTGCGACGGATTTGCCTCGCCACCGAGGACGTCGTCAGGTATGACCGCGTTGAAGCGCAACCTGGTCCCCGTGGCCACCGGGTCGGATAGGACGCTCCCGAAGTTCCGCAGGGAGAGCGTGATGTAGTTGCACACCGACTGGGCCGGCGTGAGGAATGCCAGCGGAGGCCGTAGGCGATTGAGCGTCAGCGTGAGGCGGTCGAGGCCACCCTGCACTATCGGGTTCATCCCGAAGGCGTCCAGGTGCTGGGCCAGGCTCACCAGGCGTTGATCGAGCGCCGTGGTCGGTGGGAGGGTCTGGACTCCGATCGCTTCGGCCTGGGCCAGGACCGGTGCGCTCTGCGAGAGCGTCGAGAACCCGGGATCCAGCTCTGAGAACAGCGCCGCGGTGTCGGTCACGAACGGCTGGATCACCGGACTCTGGGTGATCACCGTCTGCTCGGTGGCTGGCGTCTCGTGGATCCAGTCCTGCAGGAACGGAACTGCGATCGTCGAGAGCGCAGTGAACGTCGTGTTCAGATTGGCGTAGAGGTCGGCCTGCTCCTGTGCGACCGGCACCGAAGCCGACGAGAGGCGCTCGAGGCCGTGGAAGAACCCGGCCAGGTCGGTCTTGCGCGAGGCCAGGTTACGCGCCACCGGGGTGAGATCGTTTATCAACGGGACGAATTCGTGGAAGGCGCTGTTGAGGTCGGTGCCGCGCCCCGCCAGTCCGTAAGCGAAGCCCCCCGTCGTCACGGCCGTGCCGCGGCGGGTCGGCGCGTTGTAGATCGATAGGAGCTGATCGAAGTCGACGGCGGCGCTGGTTTGGCCGATCGGCACGGTGGCGCCATTTGGCAGCGTGCGGGTCGAGTGCCCTGGGGTCAGGTCGAGGTACTTGAGTCCAATCGTCGCCTTCAGCCTGATCTGCCAGCGGGAGTCGGCGGGAAGCGGTTGGATGCCCTTGTTGAGGCCGAGGTGGAGCACTGCGATCGGCTGACCGTTTAGGCGTGCCGGATCCACCCCTACGACGTGACCGACCAGCGCCCCTCCGAGGTGAACCTCGGTGCCGAAGGTCAGCTCCTGGGCATCGCGAACCTGGACGTTCAGGTTGTAGCGGGGGACGAACGGCAGGCCGTTGTTGGCGTTGTAGGCCAGGAACACCGCCACGATCGCCACCAGCACGGTGGCCGCCCCGATCAGGATCGGGTTCGCGACCCGCCGGGGGGAACGCCGTATGTTCACCGCGAGCCCCCGATCAGATAGCTGAGCAGCCCGGTCAGCACGTGGCGCGTCTTTTCCGTCCCGCTCGGGGCCGGGGCCGAGCTGGCGATGGCCGCTTGAGGCGAGGCCTTGGGTGCCGACGCGACGTCCGCCGCGGCGCCGGTGTGAGTGAAGTTCGCCGAGCAGACGGCGGCGGCCACCAGGACGTATCCGGTGCAGCCCCCCACCAGCGCCTCGGTGCGGATGAAGTGCCCGGTGGACGTGAACCCGTTCGTGGCCGTCGCCCCGTTGAAGAAAACGGACATCAGATCCTCGATCGCGCCGGTGTTGTTGAGGCTCGCGGTCAGCCGGTCGAGCAGGATCGCCGTCGGCGTGGCGGCATTGCCCAGCCGGAGCAGTCGGCGCGCCAGCGGGATCGTTTGCAAAAGCAGCGGCTGCTGCTGGGCCGAGGTCTTGCCGAGCTCGATCAACGAGGTCCGCGCGGCGGCCGCGAACGGCACCAGGTTCTGGTACTGCGCAGCCAGCGAGGGACCGGCCTGCGCCAACGAGTTGAACAGAGGCGTGCCCTGATCGGCCAGCCCGCCGAGGTCGTGCACCAGCGGCCGAGCCTGACGGAGGAACCCTGGAAGGAGCGCCAGCCCGGCGGAGATGTCGCTGGCCCGGGAGGCGCTGGCCACGGAGGTGATGTTTGCGTGGGTGACGAACGATGACGATCTGCTGGCGCATGCGGGCCAGCGGCGTCAGCACCGCATTGGAGTCACGAGCCAGCTGCGCCAGCTGACGGTTCTGGCGAGCCAGGATCTGCAGAACCTGGTCGGTGTACTGCAGCGCGGGATTTGCCCGGCGGATAACGTCGTTCAGGTCAGACCCGCGGGCGGCGAGACCGGTGCCGAGCTCGTTGAGGATCATCGTGAACTGCTGCCTGACCGGCTCGCGATAGATGTCGTTGACCAGATCGGTGTCGACTGGCGAGCTGGTGCGCGTCGACCGGAAGCAGATAAGTGCCGGCCCCGGGGCCGCTCTGGATGCGGGGCAGCGCGGGGGCGCTGGCGGTTCCGGGATTGCAGTCGACGTACTTCTCGCCGATCAGCGATTGCGGCCGGATTGCGCAGGACGCGTTGGTATGGAACGGGAAGAATCCCGGCCTGGTGATCGTGAACGTCACCGCGGCCTTGTTGAGCGTGCCGGGCGGGCAGGGCGCGCTCCGCGTCGTGCAAACGTCGAGCGCTCCGATCGTGCCCACCGGGGCTCCCGCGATGCGGACCTCTTCGCCGGCCACCGCGAATGTGGCATCGTCGAAGATCGCGCGCACCATGTAGGGACCTCCCTGCCCATCCGACGCCAGTGGTGACGATCGCGCCCGCGATGATGCCGGCCAGCACCAGCAGCGATCAGCGCGAGGCGTCTCACGGGCCAGGCGGAACGGCGAGAGCTGACATCCCGGCACCAGCCCAGGGGGCGGAGCCGTCGGGCGACGGCTGCACGGCGCTGCCCGGGACAGCGGGTGTGGACCACGGTGAGGCCCTGGTAGCGTTGCGACGCGGGGCGGGTCTGGAGCTGGTTCGCGGCGTCAGTGCTGAACGGCAGGAAGAGGCGGCTGCGTGCGGGCGTAGTGCCCGTTGGCGTCGTAATACGCCACCGTCTGACCGAGGTTGGTGAACGCGGCCACGATGTCAGGGGTGTACTCGCGGAACGCATCGAGCTGCGCCTGTGATTGGTTCATCTCCTTGATCAGACGCGGGAACACTCCGATCGCAAGCTGCGAGCAGCTGCGGGGTCTGTTGGAGCAGCTTCGTCAGGTCGCCGCCGCCTGTGGGGTTGTGGATCAGCGCGTCGAGCTGGGCAACGGTGGGAATCGAGACCGACACCAGCGACCGCAGCTCGGCGGCGAAGGGCTCGAACCGAACCAGCGCGGGCTTGGAAGCAGCGACCAGCGGATCTAGGGCGTCGAGCGTGGCGTCCAGCCCCTTGAAGCTGGTCGTGGAGCCGTTCAAAGCGCCCGGGAAGAGCGCCAGCGCCCGCTCCAGCGACCGTGCCTGGGACGCGATCGCTCCAGTCGCGGCATTGCCGTTTGCGACCAGTTGAGTCAGTTGCTGGCTGCGGGAGGCCAGCGCTGCATCGCCTGGGCGCCCTGGACCAGCAGCCCGTCGAACGTCGGCTCGTCGCGGATCAGCTCCCGGGTGAAATCACTGGTGCTGGCCAGCGCGGGAGCGAAGTACAGCAGCGATCGATTGGCCTGGAGCGCGCGACCCTGAATGGCTGCGGCGTTGCCCTGGATGAAGTCGCGAAGGCCTTGGCGGGTGAGCGGGTTGAAGGTGTTGAACAGCTGGTCCAGGCTGACGAACGAATGGGTGTGGTCCAGCCCCAATACCGAGCCGCTGCGGATTACCGGCGCCTGGCTGGGGCCGGGCTCTAGCACGACGTATTTGTTGGCACTTCCGGAGAGCGAGTTCTCAAACACTTCGGGCCACGGTGCCCTCATGCATGGGTGCCGAGTTCGAGTCCAGGCTGATCTGGATTTCGGCCAGGCCGTCGGGCGTGAGCGCGATCGAGCTGACCGTCCCGACCGTGGCCGGACCGATCATCACCAGGTTGCCGTTGACCAGCCCGCCGGAGTCCTGAAAGTCAAGCTTCAGCGTGTAGCTCGAGCCGCCGGTGAGCAGCAGCACCGCAAGGACGACAACCGCGACGAGCAGCGCGCCGCCAGCGGCTAGCCGGGCCACCGTGCTCGAACGGCGACCGTATGGTCCGTTTCCCGAAGTTACGGGTCTCTCCTTTGCCTCAACACCCTCCGGCCGCTATGCGCGCCATCCCTCTTTACTTCAGCGCCCACCCCGCGCCCCCTGCGGCGATTGACCATGTTGGCAGAGTCTCGTGCACCGCGCCACTGCCTACCGTCAAGGAGGACTGGTGGAAACACTGCGTTCAGGACGCTTTGCCGTCGACTAACAACGCAGCTCCGATCGCTCCGCCGAGGTCGCCCAGCGCAGCCACGTGCACTTCCGGCGGATGGTCGTCGTTGAATATGTGGGGCTGCATCGCCTTGGCGATCCGCTCGGCATACGGCTGTCCGAACCGCACTCCCAGCCCCCCACCGATGACCACCGCCTCCACGTCGAGCAGGTTCACCGCCGATGCGACGCCCGCCCCCAGCGCGTTGATGGCCCGGTCGATCAGCTTCGTGGCGAGCTTGTCGTGATGCTCTAGCGCGTGTGCCCAGATAGCGCTCGTCAGCCGGGTCCGCCCGCGCTCCTTCATCAGGCTGAACAGGACGGTCTCCTTCCCCTTCTTCTCGACCTCCCGCCGGGCGCGCAGCTCCATCGCCGCGCGGCCGGCATAGGCCTCCATACACCCGCGGCGACCGCACGTGCACCGTGCGCCATTGCGCTTGACGACCATGTGGCCGATCTCGCCCGCTCCTCCTCTTCCAAGCCATGGCTTACCGTCGAGGATCAGCCCCCCGCCAACTCCTGTGCCCCAGAACACACCGAGCAGTGAATTGTACGGGGCTCCGGCACCAAGATGAAACTCCGCAGTGGTGGCCACCTGCACGTCGTTGCCGATGCGCACCTCCGTCCCAAGGGCACGGCCGAGCGTGTCTCCCAGCTCGAAGCTTTCGGTCCACCCTGGCAGGTTTCGCGCGCTTGACACGATGCCGCTCTCACCGTCGACGACGCCGGGAGATCCGACGCCAACCCCGTGCAGTTCGCCGGCTTGAACCCCTGCCGACGAACAGGCCTCACGCATGGCCTCGATGAGCTGTCCCGCGACGCCGGCCGGCCCGCCTGACGTCGGCGTCGGCCGCCGGGCCGAACCGAGCACCTTGTTCGCCGAATCAACGACGACCGCCTCGATCTTGGTGCCGCCTAGATCGATGCCGCCCCTAGCAGCGTCCGCCCTCATGTGCTCATCCTTTCAGAGCCCGGGTACCAGGTGTTAGTTACTGCCCGCCGCTAGCCGTTACCCCAGGCTTCCCGGTAGTGCGCCTGCTCCGAGGTCGGCTCGTCGATTCGCACCCCCAGCGCGGCAAGCTTGAGACGCCCCACTTCATGATCGATCCTGGCCGGCACCGGGTGGACGCCCGGCTCCCACTGGCGCTGGTCCCGGACCAGCTCCTCAACGCACAGTGCCTGGAGCGCAAAAGAAACGTCCATCACAGCGGCAGGATGACCTTCCGCTGCTGCCAGGTTGACAACCCGACCGTGGGCGAGCAGGTTGAGCCTCCGCCCGTCACCCAGCCGGTATTCCTGCACAAGCGGCCGGACCTCCCGCGCCCCGCCCGTCGCGATCCGCCGCAGGTCCTCGAGGTCCAGCTCCACGTCGAAGTGGCCCGCATTCGCCAGCAGGGCACCGTCCTGCATCCGCTCAAAGTGCTCGCTTCGCAACACCCGCCGGGTGCCGGTGACGGTGATGAACACATCACCGCGCTCGGCGGCCTCCAGCGCGGGCATCACCTCGTATCCGGCCATCCGGCGCCTCGAGCGCTCGCAGCGGATCCACCTCGCAGACGATCACCGCGGCCCCCGCCCCGCGGGCGCGCTCGGCAACCCCCTGACCTGCCCATCCGTAGCCCAGCACGACGATCGTGTGGCCCGCAAGCAGCACGTGGCTGGCTCGCATGATCCCGTCAAGCGCGGATTGGCCGGTCCCGTGACGATCGTTCAGTGCGCGCTCAGTTCGCGCTTCGTTGACCGCCAGCACGGGGCGGTGGAGCCGGCCGTCCTCCTGGAGGCGGCGAAGCCGGACCAGCCCACTGGTGGTCTCCTCGGTTCCGCCGATCAGTGGTTCGAGATACCCGTCACCGAGCTCGTGCGCGGTGATCAGCGAGGTCGGCCCCGTCGTCGATCGTGATTTGAGGGCGACCGCCCAGCGTCGCGCGGACGTGCCCGACGTACGTATCGAGGTCCTCGCCGTGCACCGCCCTCACCTCGACGCGGTAGTCGCGCACCAGCGCCGCCGCCACCTCGTCCTGGACCGAAAGTGGGTTGGCCGAGCACAGCGAAACCTGCGCGCCGCCGCGCCCGAGTGCAATCAGCAGGTTCGCCGTCTCGGCCGTCACGTGTAAGCAGCAGGCGATCCGAACGCCGCTCAGGGGACGCTCGGCCTCAAGCCGCTCCACAATTCGCGCCAGCACCGGCATCTGGCTGGCCGCCCACGCAATTCGCGTGCCGCCGGCTTCAGCCAGCTCGAGGTCGGCGACCTCGTGAGGCGGAAGCTTCGCGCCCGGCATCTGCTACCTCACCCAGCCGTGGTGGCCCCACCCACGGGGGGGAGCAGGCGAGGCACTCCCCTCAATACCGGTAGTGGTCGGGCTTATACGGCCCCTCCTGGGGCACACCGATATACGCGGCCTGGTCGGTGCTGAGTGTCGTCAGCTTCGCCCCAAGCGCGTCGAGATGAAGCCGTGCCACCTTCTCGTCGAGGTGCTTGGGAAGGGTGTACACGCGCCGCTCGTAAGCGTCGGTCTGGCCGTAGAGCTCGATCTGGGCGATCACCTGGTTGGTGAAGGAGTTCGACATCACGAAGCTGGGATGGCCGGTGGCGTTGCCGAGGTTCAGGAGCCTGCCCTCGGATAGCACGATCACCGAGTGGCCATCCGGAAAGACCCACTCGTCGACCTGAGGCTTGATCCGGACCCGGCGGACGCCGTCGATCTTGGTCAAGCCGGCCATGTCGATCTCATTGTCGAAGTGGCCGATGTTGCCCACGATCGCCTGGTGCTTCATCGCTGCCATGTGCCCGGCCGTGATCACGTCGCGGTTGCCGGTGGCCGTGATGAAGATGTCTGCGTCTGCGACGACATCGTCGAGCCTCAGGACCTGATAGCCGTCCATCGCCGCCTGTAGCGCGCAGATCGGGTCGACCTCAGTTACCACCACCCGAGCGCGCTGGCCGCGCAGCGACTCGCAGCAGCCCTTGCCGACGTCCCCGTAGCCGCACACCACGGCCAGCTTGCCGCCGATCAGGACGTCAGTCGCCCGGTTGATCCCGTCGATCAGCGAATGCCGACAGCCGTATTTGTTGTCGAACTTCGACTTCGTGACCGAGTCGTTGACGTTGATCGCGGGAAACAGAAGTTCGCCCCGCTGGGCGTACTGATAGAGGCGCCCGACTCCGGTCGTCGTCTCCTCGGTCACACCCTTGATCTCCGCCGCGACCCGGGTGAAGCGCTGCGAGTCTTCCTGAAGCGAGCGGGCCAGCAGTTCAAGCACGATCTGGAACTCCTCCGAGTCCGCGCCGGCGGGATCAGGCACCGCGCCCGCCCGCTCGTACTCCACGCCTTTGTGTACCAGCAGCGTGGCGTCGCCGCCGTCGTCCAGGAGCATGTTCGGCCCGCGACCGTCGGGCCATAGCAGCGCCTGCTCCGTGCACCACCAGTACTCCTTCAGCGACTCACCCTTCCACGCAAACACCGGCACGCCGCTGGGCTCCTCAGGCGTACCATCGGGTCCAACCACGACGGCGGCGGCGGCGTGGTCCTGGGTCGAGAAGATGTTGCAGGAGCACCACCTGACCTCCGCACCTAGCGCCACCAGCGTCTCAATCAGCACTGCCGTCTGAACCGTCATGTGCAGCGATCCCGTGATCCGGGCTCCGGCGAGCGGCTGACGGTCCGCGAATTCCTTGCGCGTGGCCACCAGTCCTGGCATCTCGTGCTCGGCCAGGCGGATCTCGTTGCGCCCAAACTCGTGAAGGGCGAGGTCGGCCACCTTGAAGTCAGTGGTCGGGCTGACGGTCGTGCTCATGCTTCCTCCAGGTCGTTGTCGGTCAAGCGGCCACCAGCCGCTCGTGCTTCTCCTGCTCAAATCGCAGCCAGTCCTCAGCGCTGACGTGCTCCGGCCGGTCAGCCTGAGCCTCCAGCCACTCCTGAACCGCCTCCCTCAAGCCGGCGTCGGAGGCCATGCGGGAGGCGAACGCCACATCGGACAAGCCGATCTCGAAACGACTCAGGAGCTCCTTCAAGGTTCGTAAACGCTGCAGCTGGGCCGGACCGTAGAGGCGGTATCCCGACGGCGAGCGCTCTGGCGTCACCAGGCCGGTGCGATCCACGTAGCGCAGCATTCGCGCCGACCATCCGGTGGTGCGCGCTGCTTCGTTGACGGTCAGGCCCTCCATTGGAGCAAACCTTATCACGGGTGTGTCAAGGTTCTAGACCCCGGAAAGTGGACCTTTGACCTACGACGTTTGTTGAGCAACGGCTGATGCCGTGACACGCCGGGTAAGACGATCATCTATACACAAGGGAAAGGCTGGATTGTGAGGCGCCCCGCCCGCGCACCCGGCTCCGTCAGCGAAGGACTGGTTTGAGTACGTACAGGAAGCTAATTCCCGCAACGGGGCTCATGACGACGTGCGCGGCCATCATCCTGGCGCCGCCCGGCGCGGTAGGACGCACTCGGCATTCCGGCGACGCTCTGGCGATCAAGGCGCAGGCATCGGAGCATGCGATGAGCGCCACCGCCCCCGGGTCGCCGTTTGAGGCTCGCCACGAGGGCGGCGGAGGAGGACAGCGTGGCGAGGAGGGGAACGGCGACGGGGGCGGGAACCAGCACCCGAGCGGCGGCGAGGCGAGCTCCGGCGCCGGCGGCGGGCAGGGCGCCGGCCACGCGCCCGGCGACGGTGGCGGGAACGAGCAGAGCGGTAGGGGCCAGGAGCACGGTGGCGGCAACGGATACGAAAGCAACGGCAACGGAGACGAAAGCAACGGCAATGGTGACCAGCGGGGCGGTGACCGCCACGGCGAGCCGATCCACGGCGCCGGCCCAACTGGTCAGGGCGCCGGAGGCATGGCGACCGTAACGGGCGTCCCCGTCTCGGTGCCGGTAAGCGCGGCTCCGACCCCGGTTCAAAGCACCCCTGCCCCGGGCCCGATCCCCGTAACCGTCGTGCCGACTCCATCGGCGCCCACGCCGACGCCGACTCCCGTCAAGCCCGTGCCCCCCGAGGCGGGCAGCGCCACCTTCGTGTCGGTTCCCGGCTCGGCGCGGCGGTCGAGTGGCTCCGCCCTGACGGCTGTCTTTCCCCTGTCCACGCCGGGCGCCGCGCCCCTTGCCAGCATTCCCGTCGCCGCGCGCCGAGCGACTGGCTTCCCACCCACAGCCAGCCCAGTCGGTCCGATCGCATCGCTTCCGGGCGGCGGCGCCAGCGCCAGCAGTGCGGCCAGTCATCCTCGCCCGAGGATCGGGACTGCCGGTACGCACACGCCTGCCGAGCCGGTTCAGGCGATCGCGCGGTTCATCCGGATCGTCCCGACCGCGGTGTGGATTGCGCTGGCAGCGGCGCTGGCCATGGCGCTGTTTGCAACGGCTGCCGCGGTTCGCTCCGGACGAAGAGCCCGTCAGCGGCTCGGTGAGGTCGCCGAGGTGACGACCGCTGCTCTGACCGATCCACTGACCGGGCTGCTGAACCGGAGGGGCTTCACCGCCGCAGTCGATCAGGAGCTCAAGCGTGCCCGGCGTTACGAGCGCCCGCTCGCGCTGGCGTTCGTGGATATCCGGGGCCTCAAGGCGGTCAACGACAGCCAGGGTCATCTGGCAGGCGACCGGCTACTGCGTGACGTCGCCCAGCTCCTCGCCGACTCAGCCCGCACCTACGACGTCGTCGGCCGGATCGGCGGAGATGAGCTGGCGATTCTCCTGCCAGAGCAGGATGCCGGCGGCGCTGCCGCCCTCACCGGCCGCATCAGGGCGAAGATCCCATATCACCGAACGAGCCTGGGCTTCGACGCCACCTGGGACCTGACCATCGGAACGTCCGTGTTTCCCAAAGACGGCGAGGACTTCGAGCAGCTGCTGGCGACGGCCGACCGTCGCCTGTACGAGCAGCGCGGAATCCACATTCGCTGAGCCGCGGCCCCAACGCGCGCCATCCACATCCGCTGAGCCCCGCGCCCCAACGCACCGGAAAACCGAGTATGAAATTCGGCCCAATAGCAGTGCTTTTCCCGTGCCCACCGAATACGATGGGGCACGTGCAGGGGATGCTGGCGGCTGCCCCGCCCGTCCAGGGAACGCTGGCGGCCTCACCGCCTACACAGTGTCACGATGGTTCAGCGAAAACGCTTGAGGGTGGTCTGCGCCACCGGTTTTGTGCTCGCCGCACTTGCGGGCGGGCCGCCACTGACCGCAATCGCCAGGGCGTACCCGAGAGTCCCGCGGGCTGCTGCGGAGCGCGCTGGCGAGGTTCGGAACACCCCTAGCCCACCGCAACGTACCCCCCCACCCACTCCGCCGCCAACAACTGCTCCGGCGCAACGACCGCCACCACCCGCTGGCCAGCCGTCAGGCTCGGCGCGAAGAAATCGGCGGCGACGTCATCCGCGGATGTCGGCAGACCTACCTAGTGTGGCCCCCACCTACCGCCGCCTGGTCCCCGCAGAGACGGCGAGCGGGCTCGGAGCCGGATTGACGTCACGCACGAGCGCAGGGACGGCGCCTGAGATCGGGACCCTGCCCAGCGCGGCGGCCCTCTCCGCCACGACAGCCCGGCGCCGGAGCGCAGGCGGCCGGTCCGGCGAAGCTCCTCCCCGGGACAATCACCCCGGGTCGATGCTGCCGGATGGCAGCCTCCCGGCGCCGAGGGCGCGTGTTCTCCCGCGCTCGGTTCTGATCAACGCGTCGGACAGCCAGCCGAGCCCCGGCCCAGACGTCCCGCCTGGCATATGGGTCGCACTGGGGTTGTGCGTGACGATGACCGGGCTAGCAACCGGAGCGGCTTTGCGCCTGCGCGCGGTGTCCAGCCGGCAGAGGCGGGAGGTCGCCGCGGCCGAACAGAAGGCGATGACCGACGCACTCACTGGAATCCTGAACCGTCGCGGGTTCATCGAGGCCGCCGAGCGGGAGCTGGATCGCGCCCGCCGCTACCAGCACCCGCTCGCCTTCGCGTTCGTCGATATCCGCGGACTCAAGACCGTCAATGACACCCAGGGCCACATGGCGGGCGACATGCTCCTAAAGGCCGTGGCGATGCTGCTGTGTGAGAACTCGCGCTCGCACGACATCGTCGGCCGGATCGGCGGCGATGAGCTGGCCCTCCTGCTGGTCGAGCAATCGGCGCAGGGAGTGGCAGCTGTGGGGCGTCGCGTCAAGTCTCAGGTGCCCGCGCACCGCCGGAGACTCGGTCTGGATCAGGAGTGGGATCTGACCGTCGGAATCTCCACGTTTCCCGACGACGGACAGACCGTAGATGAGCTGCTCGCAGCGGCGGATCGGCGCCTTTACATGCAGCGCGGGATCCACGTCCGTGAGCCCGACGCGCTAGCCGCCCGCGAGCGCGCTCTTCAGCCTCTCGATCGTGGAAACGGGGCTGGGGTCGATACCCCGGAGGACGGCGAGGTAGATTGACACGAGGTCGCCCAGCACAACCAGCGACAGCAGTCGCTCGGTGGCTGTCGATCCCAGCGTCTCGATTCGGAAGGTAGCTGCCGCATCTGCAGCGATGAGACCGCGAGTCAGCTCGATCCGCTGTCGAATCCGCGGGTGCAGGTCGCAGTCGTCGAGGAATACCGCGCTGAAGCTCCCCACCTCACGCGCCGCCTGCCAGCCGACGATCTCGTTGTGGTCGAGCTCTGGCAGCTCGGCGCAGAAGGCGGGCATCTTCGCGTTCTCGTTGATCTGGGTCTTCCAGCGGTAGGCGATCGGCGCCGTCAGACCGGAGCCGGCGATCTGCGGCACCGTCCCATGGAGACCGCGCGCAAGCTCCTTTGGAAAACCGTCATGGGAGCCACCGGGGCGCCACGAGGAGATCAGGTTCTCGGTATGCGCTGCGGCTACGTCGATCTCGGCATGGAGCCGCTCCCCAGCCCCGCAGAGCCAGGCGACCTCCAGCGCCACGACAAGCGAGTACGCCACGGCCGCCCGCGGCTGAAAGCCGCCGGGCAGCGGCACGACAGGGACGCCGTCCTCACGTGCGATCGATGCGATCTCTCCGCCGGTGGTCGCCACTACGCGATGCGCGCCGACCGCGCCGGCCGCCTCGTATGCGGCGAGCGTCTCCTCCGTGTTGCCCGAATAGCTCGAGCACAGGACCATCGTCTCGGGGCTCGTCCACGGTGGAAGGGCGTAACCCCTGGCGATGACAAATGGGCGCACCGCCCGGTCCCCTAGCGCAGCTCGTGCCAGGGCTCCGCCGACCGCAGAACCTCCCATGCCGGCGACCACGAGGCCAGCGGGTGCATCCTTTTGCTTCAGGCTCGCGGATTCCACCCGCCACAGGGCGTCCCGAAGCTGGTCCGGGAGCGCCAGGATGTCGCCCAGCTGCCCGGCCTCATCGACCGCCTCGATCGCCACCGGATCAAGCGTGGACGTGCCCGTCACGGGACCACCCTGGCCAGCGTCACGGCGCAGACGATACGCCGTTGCCTGGGGCCCCGCTGACGCGACCCACGCCCTCGTAGGTGAGCCCCGCAGCTCTGACGCTGGCCGGATCAAGGCAGTTACGGCCATCGACGACCAGCTTGCCGGCCATCCCCATCGCAACCTCTGCCCAATCGAGCTCGATGAATTCCGGCCACTCGGTGACGACCACGCATGCATCTGCACCAGACACCGCCTCCAGCGCTCCCTGGGCGAACTGCACCCCGATCATCAGCTTCTTCGCCTCCTCCTCCGCCACCGGGTCGTACGCCTGAACCTTGGCTCCGTCGGCCTGGAGCCGTGCGGCGAGAACGAGCGAGGATGCCTCGCGCATGTCGTCTGTATTCGGCTTGAAGGCCAGCCCAAGCAACGCCACGGTCTTGCCGACGAGCGACCCCACGTGCTTGTGAAGCTTGCTCATGACGCGCCGCTTCTGCAGCTCATTCACCTCGATCACGGCGGTCAGCAGCTGGAAGTGATAGCCGGAGTTCCCGGCGAGCTGCTTGAGGGCCGAGACATCTTTGGGAAAGCAGGAACCACCGAATCCCAGACCAGGCTTGAGGAAGCTGGTCCCGATCCGCTGATCGAGCCCCATCCCGCGCGCCACCTCGGTGACATCCGCTCCTGTCTCCTCGCAGACGTTGGCGATCTCATTGATGAACGAGATCTTCGTCGCCAGGAACGCGTTCGCCGCCAGCTTGATCATCTCGGCGCTCGCCACGTCCGTGCGCACCAGCGGCGCCCCAAGCGGGGCGTACAGCTCGACGACCGCGTCACCCGCCCAGTCGCCATCGTCCCCCACGACCACCCGGTCGGGGTTGAGGAAATCCTCCAGCGCGGAGCCTTCCTTGAGGAACTCGGGACAGGACACGTAGGCAAAGCCGGCCTTGCCCTGCTCGGCGAAGATCCGCCTGATCGCCGCGCCGCTCCCCACCGGGACAGTCGACTTCATCACAAGGGCATGGCGGTCGGAGACGGGCATCGCAGCGACCACGGCGTGGACTGCGGAGAGGTCGGCATCACCCGAGTACGTGGGAGGAGTCCCCACCGCCACGAACAGCAGACGCGTATGCTCGAGCGCCTCGCCGACCTCGGTCGAGAAGTGAAGCCGCTCGCGGTTTCGCTCCAGGCACTCCGCCAGACCGGGCTCGAAGATTGGGATCTCGCCGCGGCTCAGGCTCGCGATCTTCTCGGCGTCGATGTCCACGCACCACACCTCGCTGCCAAGCTCCGCGAACCCGGCGGCGGTGACGAGGCCCACGTATCCGGTCCCGATGACGGCGATCGGCTCACGCTCGGCTGACATAGGACGCGTGAGCGTAGCGAGGCGCACCGGATGGCTCGGGCGCCGCGCAAACAGGCGAGGCGCTACGCCGGACTCAGGGAAGCCGCGATCGCGATCATCTGCTTTGCCGACAGACCGTCCGTGAGGGTGTTCGAGATCCAGTAGACGGCGCCGGGCGTCCGCCATGCCACGAGGCTCAGCTTGTGGCCGTTGAAGTACTCGAGCAGCTGCTTTCCGGCGACAGTGCGAGTTTGCCTGGCGCCCTTGAGGATCGGTGGATCGGTCCAGGTGGTTCCCTGAACCCCGTAGTACTGGCCCTGGGCCGGATTTAGTTCGAGCGTCATCCGGTAGGCGGGATGCGCCTTCCCGGTCCGGTCACGGATCTCGTACGCGCGAGGGTACGCCCCAGCGGTGGGGATCTCGCTCGGACAGTTTCCGCTCACGGCGGAGCAGTAGCCGCCTCCGGCCGCCACAAGTCGTGGGTAGTAGACGGGCATGCCCACCCCTCGCAGCGCCGCCGCCTGGGCCTTGCCATCGGCCGGATCGAGAGTGACCGCCGCGCCCGAAGCGCCGCCGGCGGGAGCGGCTGGGGCAGCCGAGCCGGGCGCCGACGGCGCCGCCAGCGTCGGCGTCATGAACTGCTGGAATGCCCGCTGTTCTGCGCTCGGGTCGGCGGTCACGTAGCAGGGCGCCTTGCCATTTGGATCGCACGGCTCCAGGATGGCTGGAAACGGAATCTGTCTGATCGTGTGGCCCGCCGAGAATGCGACGAGATTGAACAGGTTGATCAGCCCATCGATGGAGTGCAGCTCCACGTCGGTCTGGGTGTGCGCTCCGAAGATCCTGAGCAGGCGGTCCCGATTGGCGATTAGGTATGAGGTTCCGAACTCATCCTTGACCCAGCGGAGGAAGTCCTGCTGTCGAGCATTGCGCACGATGTCGGTGTCGGTATGGCGGAAGCGGACGAATGAGAGAGCGTTCCCTCCGCAGAGCCGCTCGTAGCCGGGCTGCAGGTCGATGCTTGAGTAGTTGGTGAGGGCAGTGTTGTTGTAGTAGCGATGGTCGACGTCCACGTAGACGCACCCGACCGCGTTGACGAGCGACTCAAACCCGCCGAAGTTCACGTCGATGATGTGATTGACCGCCAGTCCGTCGAAGACCTGCTGCTGGAGCGTCGTGACCAGCAGGTTGGGGCCTCCGATCGAGTACGCGGCGTTCAGCTTGTCAGGGGCGATCGCGGCCCCCTGCGGAAGGTCAACCTTCAGGTCACGCGGAATCGATAGGACATTGATTGTCAGCGAGGAGGGATCGAGGCGGACGAGCATCATCGTGTCGGTATGCGCCTCACGCCAGGGGTCGCCCGCTCGATGGTCTGAACCGATCAGCAGCAGCGTCTGCGGATTGCCCGGATCAGGGATCGTGACCCGAGCATGCTTGAGCGGAGGGGTCTGGTCGAGATCCGACTTGAATTGTTTGAACTGAAGGAGCCCCGCAACCGCGGTGGTGGCGGCCGAGAACGCCACCACGATCAGTGCCCCCAGCGCGAAACGGAGAAGAGCCTGGCGGCGTGTCGAGGGGAACAGACTCAGGCCAATCCCCCTTCGATTGCCCGGAGCGGCCCGTCGTGTCGGGGCTCCTGCAGGGAAAGAGGCAGAGCCTTGACGAAGTCCGCCAGCACCCGGCGGTATCGAGCCAGCGACGAGACCGTCACCCACTCCTCGGGGCCGTGGTGGCCGGCGCCGACCGGCCCGAACTCGACCGCCGGGATGCCCGCGGCCAGGAATGCGGCGGCGTCCGAGGCGCCATCGCGGCCTACGCTCAAACGCTCGCCCGTAACCGTCCTCGATAACGCGTCACGCAGGGCCCGCACGAACGGGTTGTTGCGAGGGACGCTGACCGGCGGATGGACGAAGGTCCGCGTGACCTCAATCCCCTCGATGGTCTCGACCTCCGCCAGGATCTCCTCGGGATCCTGCCCCGGGAGGTAGCGGATATCGACGGCCATCGTGCACTGGTCGGGAACTTTGTTGAGCGCGTCCCCACCCTGGATCCGTCCCAGATTGATCGATGGGCGGTCGAACATCTCCGTCGATTGACGGGAGAAGGGCAGCGACTCGATCGCTCTGAATGCGTCGATCGCCTTCAGCACTGCGTTGTCTCCGAGCCAGGGTGTGGAGCTGTGCGCCGCCCGGCCGTGCACCTCGATCCGCATCGCCAGGACACCCTTGGCCTCGACCCCGATGCGCAGATCCGTTGGTTCGCCGGTGACGGCGAAGTCCCCTCCCAGGCCCTGCTGAACCACCGAATCCGTGGAGCGAAGATCGAGTTCCTCTGACTCCTCGTCGGGAACGCACACCAATCTCACACCTACCCGCTCCTGACCCTGGAGATCCTTGAGCGCGCACATCATCGCCGCCAGACCGCCCTTCATGTCATAGGCGCCGCGGCCGATGAGGTTGTCGCCCTCAACGCGTGGCTCGAACTGCTCCGGTCGCCCCGGGACGACGTCGAGATGACCGTGTAGAACCACGCAGGGGTGGCCCTCACCCTGAGGCCCGACCTCGGCGATCAGGACCGGCAGACCGTTGTGATCCAAATCCCGCACCGACAGATCGCGGGATTCGAGCCACCCGCGGACAAAGCCGGCCGCCGCAATCAGCTCCTCCACGCGGGAGGTGTCGTAGCGAATCAGCCTTTCAGCCAGAACCAGCTCATCGACCACTCAGCCAAGGATAGGCCTGGTGTTGCGGCTAGGAACCGCCTTCTGCGATCTCGAGGAACGCTTCCCAGCGGCGCTTGTCGGCGGCAGCGACCCGCTGGCGCTCGGAGTCCTCGTCTGAGGAATCGAGCGCTCGCTCGGCCTCCTGCAAACGGTCCCGCAGCTGCGCAGCGTCCAGCTGCTCTGGGCGGTGGGCTTCCTCGACCAGGAGCAGGGCCCCCCCTTCGGCGATCTGGAGGTAACCCTCGGCCTGGGCGAACCGATCCACCTCGCTCTCCGTCCGGTACAGCCTCAGCTCGGTCGGATCGAGCATTCCCAGCACGGGCTCGTGGCCGGCGAGGATCCCGATCGATCCCGCGGTCGTCTTGGTCGAGATCATCTCGACCTCGTCGTCGAACACCTTCCCCTCCGGGGTGAGGACCTCCACCCGGAACTTCTCGTGGGCCATCCGCTACTCGCCGTCGGAGTCGGCCGACTCGGCCTCCCCCCGCTCCTCGCCTGCGTCCTCGGAGCCCTCGCCTTCGGGCGCGGCGTCCTCCTCCTCGTCCCCGGCTTCCTCCCCCTTGTCGGCCTCGCCGCCCGCATCCTTCACCACATCGTCGATCGTCCCCTTCATGAAGAAGGCGCGCTCGGGCAGGTCGTCGTGCTTGCCCTGGAGGATCTCGTCGAAGCCGCGGATCGACTCCTCGATCGGCACGTAGACGCCGGCGGTGCCGGTGAATTGCTCGGCGACGTGGAACGGTTGGGACAGGAACCGCTCGATCTTGCGTGCGCGGTTTACGGTGACCTTGTCCTCGTCGGAGAGCTCGTCGATCCCCAGGATCGCGATGATGTCCTGGAGGTCGCGGTAGCGCTGTAGCACCTGCTTGACCTCGTTGGCCACCCGGAAGTGCTCCTCGCCCAGGATCTCCCGCTTCAGGATCGTCGAGGTCGAGTCGAGCGGATCGACCGCGGGGTAGATGCCCTTCTCGGAGATCGAACGTGACAGGGTGGTGGTGGCGTTCAGGTGCGCGAACACCGAAGCCGGCGCAGGATCGGTGAGGTCGTCTGCGGGTACGTAGATCGCCTGGATCGAGGTGACGGACCCGTTCCGCGTCGACGTGATCCGCTCCTGTAGCTCGCCCATCTCGGACTCCAGCGTCGGCTGGTAGCCGACCTGAGATGGCATGCGGCCCAGCAGGGCCGACACCTCCGAGCCGGCCTGCACGAACCGGAAGATGTTGTCGATGAACAGCAGCACGTCCTGCCCCTCGTGGTCGCGGAAGTACTCCGCCATCGTCAGGCCGGCCAGCCCGACGCGCATGCGCGCGCCCGGCGGCTCGTTCATCTGGCCGAACACCAGCATGGTCTTGTCCAGGACCCCGGACTCCTTCATCTCCAGCCACAGGTCGTTGCCTTCCCGGGACCGCTCACCCACGCCGCAGAAAGCCGACAGACCACCGTGCTCCTGCGCCAGGTTGTGGATCAGCTCCTGGATGATCACCGTCTTGCCCACCCCAGCGCCGCCGAACAGCCCCACCTTGCCCCCGCGGGCGTACGGCGCAAGCAAGTCGATCACCTTGATCCCCGTCTCGAACATCTCCGCGGTCGGTATCAACGCCTCGACAGTGGGCGCCGGACGGTGGATCGGCCACCGCTCGATGTCGTCGGGGAGATCATCGCCCAAGTCGATCGGCTCGCCCAGCAAGTTGAAGATTCGCCCCAGTACGGCTTGGCCTACCGGGACCGTGATCGGCTCGCCGGTGTCGATCATCTCGGCTCCCCGAGAGAGCCCGTCGGTGGTGTCCATGGCCACGGCCCGCACGCGGTCGTCGCCGAGGTGCTGCTGGACCTCGCACACCAGATATTCGTCGCGCGCGGCGGCCGGATCGACGTCCTCCTCCGCCCGCATGATCTCCGGCCGCTCGACGATGATCGCGTGGTTGATCTCGGGCAGCTTCTCCGGGAAGACCGCCTCGATCACGACACCCTGGATCTCTTCGATCCGGCCTACGTTGCGGCCGTCGGTGCCTTCGTCGGAGCCCGTTGCGCGGTCTTCTTCGGTGGTTGCCATGTCGTCTCCAGTCTAGGGGGGATTACCTCAGCGGGGCATGCCGCCCCGCGTCGTGTAACGGTCCTCGCCGGTCACGGCTCGCTGGGCGAGCCGCTCAGCCGGCGAGGCCCTCAGCTCCGGCTACCACTTCCATGATCTCCTGCGTGATTTCCGCCTGCCGCGCGCGGTTCATCTCAAGAGTCAGATCTTCGATCAGCGACCTGGCGTTCTCCGAAGCGTTGCGCATTGCGGTCATTCTCGCCCCGTGCTCGGATGCGGTCGACTCCAGCAGCGCGCGGTAGATCGAGATCTCCACGTAGTCCGGAACGAGCCGGCCGAGGATCTCCTCGGGATCAGGCTCGTACTCCACCAGCGCCCGCGGTCCCTCATGCTCGGCCTCGTCGTCGGACTCCTCATCAAGGATCGTCGCTTGCTGGAGGGGCAGCAGCGTCTCTCTGCTCACCCTCTGGGACAGGGGCGATATGTAGTGGTTGTAGAGGATCTCCACCCGGTCCACCTCTTGGTCCACGTACGCGGCCATCAGACGATCGGCGATCCTGCGCGCGTCCGCGTATGCCGGGCGATCGGTATAGCCGCTCCAGCTGTCGGCGACCTCCAGGCCCCGGAAACTGAGAGAGGAACCGGGACGGCGGCCTGATGCGAAATACAGCGGAGTACGGCCCTGCCCGGAATGCTCGCGGCCCGCGGCCACACCCGCGCGGACGATGTTGGAGTTGAATGCCCCGGCCAGCCCGCGGTCCCCGGCCACCAGCAGCACACCTACCGTGGAGACCTGCTCGTGCTCAGCGAGGATGGGCAGCCGAGGGACCGCCCCCGCTGCTTCCGCCGCCTGCCTGGTCATCCTGCGGATCGCATTGGCGTACGGCCGGAGCGCTTCGATCCGCTGCTCCGCGCGCCGCAACCGGGCCGCCGCGACCATCTCCATCGCGCGCGTGATCTTCTGGATGTTCTTGACCGAGCTGATCCGCTCGCGAACGTCCCGCTGAGACTGGGGCATCGAAAGGTACGCAGGGGGCCGGGCTAGGCGGCCTCCTTCGCCTCCTCTCCCTCACGCTCGGAATTGCGCTCGGACTCGCGCCGGACCGGCTCATCCTCGTCCTCGAGCGGATGCCCCTCCTCGTCCAGGTCGTAGCCGAAGTCCTCGGCAAACTGCTTCACCGCCGTGTCCACAGCCTGCTGGGTCTCATCGCTCCAGTCGCCGTCGGCCACCTTCTTCAGAAGCTCGGGCTCGTTTCCGCGTACGGACTCGGTCAGCTCGGCTAGGAACTTCTCGACCTTGTCGACCACTATCCGGTCCAGATAGCCGCTGGTGGCGGCGTAGATCTGGACTACCTGGTCCTCGACGGCCATCGGCTGGCGCTCGGCCTGGTTGAGCGTCTTCACCAGCCGCTCGCCGCGCGCCAGGGTGCGCTGTGTCTCGGGATCGAGCTCAGATCCGAACTGCGCAAAGGCCTCCAGCTCACGGTATTGCGAGAGGTCGAGCTTCAGCCTCCCCGCCACCTTGCGCATTGGGGTGATCTGGGCGTTGCCGCCGACCCGTGAGACAGAGATCCCCACGTTGATGGCCGGCCGCACCCCGGAGTAGAACAGCTTGGGTTCCAGGAAGATCTGGCCGTCGGTGATCGAGATGACATTGGTGGGGATGTACGCAGATACGTCTCCGGCCTGGGTCTCAATCACCGGGAGTGCCGTCAGGGAACCGCCGCCGGGGATCTTCTCTCCCGTCCGTGGGTCGACGACATCGTCGGCCAGCTTGACCGCCCGCTCCAGCAGCCGCGAGTGCAGGTAGAACACGTCGCCCGGATACGCCTCGCGGCCCGGCGGCCGGCGCAGCAGCAGGGACATCTGGCGGTAGGCGACGGCGTGCTTGGTCAGATCGTCATAGACCGCCAGAGCCGCCCGACCGCCGTACAGGAAGAACTCGGCCATCGCGCAGCCGGCATACGGAGCCATGAACTTGATCGGCGCCGCCTCGTCGGCGGCGGCCATCACGACGATGGTGTTCTCGAGAGCACCCGCGTCCTCGAGCGTCTTCGCCAGCGCCACAACGGTCGACTTGCGCTGCCCGATGGCAACGTACACGCAGACGAGGTCGCGGTCCTTGTTGTTGATGATCGTGTCCACAGCGATCGCGGTCTTCCCCGTTTGGCGATCGCCGATGATCAGCTCGCGTTGGCCACGGCCGATTGGGATCATCGAGTCGATCGCCTTCAGGCCGGTGAGCATCGGCTCCTTCACCGGCTGGCGGAGGACCACCCCCGGCGCCTTGTGCTCGGCCGGCCTGGTCTCGGAAGTTTGGATGTCACCCTTGCCGTCCAGGGGGTTGCCCAGCGGATCGACGATCCGCCCCAGGAGCTCCTCGCCCACCGGGATCTCGAGCAGTTGCTTGGTCCTCTTGACGGTGTCGCCCTCCACGATCTTTTCCCACTCGCCGAACAGCACGGCTCCCACGTTGTCCGACTCCAGGTTGAGGGCCAGACCCGTGACGTCGTGAGGGAGCTCCAGCATCTCGAACGACATGCAGTTCTCGAGGCCGTGGATCCGGCAGATGCCGTCGGCGACGGACAGCACCGTCCCAACCTCGGTGAGGTCGGCGCCGGAGGTGTCCAGCCCTTCGATCCGGCTGCGGAGGATTGAGGTGATCTCGTCAGGTTTGATCTGCACGTGAATGACTCCTTGGCGCGGCGCCTACTGTGCTTGCGCCACTTGCTTGCGAACTTGTTCCAGCCGGTTGCGGATTGATGCATCGAGGATGAAGTTGCCAACCCGCACCACGATCCCTCCGAGGATGTTCGGATCGACCTGGCTCGAGAGCTGCACGGTGCGGCCGGTCTGCTCCTGGACCCGGTTGCCGATGGCCTGTACGGTTTCCTCGCCCAGCGAGACGGCGCTGGTCACCTCGACGCCCAGGAGCTTGCGCTCCTCGTCATAGAACTCGTCAAAGCGCGTCCCGACCCGGAATATCACCGGCATCCGATGGCGCTCGATCAGCGCCTCCAGGAAGTTGAGGAACGCGGGCTCGGCGCCCTCGATGGCCCGGTTCAGAGCCTCTTTTTTTTCCTCGCTCGAGAAATGCGGCGAGAAGAAAAACACCATCAGGTCCCTGCTTGAACGCATGGCCTCGGTGAATTGACCCAGCTGCTCGTGGATCTCGTCGAGCTTCTGCTGATCACGGGCGACCTCGAACAGCGCCCGCGCGTAGACCTCGGCGACCTCCTCCATCAGTTCTGGGTCCCGTGGCTCAGGGCCGTGAAGTCGAGCTCGTCCAGAGCCTCCTCCAGCAGGCGGCGCTGATCGTCCTCGGTCAACGTCTTGCGGGTCACCTTCTCGGTGGCGAGGATCGTCATGTCCGCTACCTCGCGGCGGATCTCCTGGATCGCCCGTCGCAGCTCCGCGTCGATCTCCCGGCGGGCGCGCTCGAGTAGCTCCTCGCGGCGCTCCTTGGCCTCGACCTCGGAGTCGCGCTCGTGGGTCTCGGCGGCCTTGCGAGCCCGTTCGATGATCTCCTCGGCTTGCCGCCGCGCTGCTTGCAGGCGCTCTCGGTACTCGGCCAGGAGCTCGTCGGCCTCCCGGCGTGTCCGGTCGGCGGCGTCGATCGAGTCCTCGATCGCGTGCTGGCGGCGGTCAAGCGCCTCGGTGATCCGGGGGAAGGCCAGCCTCCATAGCACGATCATCGAGATCACAAACAGCAGGAGCGTCCAGACCATCAGCCCGACGTTGGGCTTGATCAGGAATGAGCCGCTCGAGGAAGCGACTGGCGCAATGACGGCGGCTGTCATCTACTTGAGCACGTAGGAGAGCAGCCCGGCGACGAGCCCGTAAAAGAAGCACGCCTCGGTCAGCGCGAACCCGAGCCACTGGATGCTTGTGATCTCATCGCGCATCTCCGGCTGACGGGTCACGGACTCGATCACCTTTCCGAAGATGATGCCGATGCCCACGCCGGCACCTACGGCTCCCAGTCCGCCACCGACCCCGATCCCGAACCCGGCCGTGATGCCGGACGAGGCCGCGAACGAGAGGAAATGATTAAGCACTTTGAGCTCAGCTCCTTTGCATGATTAGTGGTGCGTGACGGCGCCACCGATGTAGATGGCCGCCAGGGTGGCAAAGATGAAGGCTTGGAGGGTTGCGATCAGGACCAGTTCGAATAGGTACACGGCAACCGCAAACGGCATCGTGAACCAGCCCAGGAACGACAGACCCAGAATTACCGCCAGGCCGCCGGCCATGAACAGAATGATCATGTGCCCGGCCAAAATGTTGGCGAACAGTCGGACGGTCAGCGAGATCAACCGCATGAACGTGGAGACGACCTCGAGCGGGAAGACCAGCAGGAGCATGGGGCCTTGCACGCCGGCAGGGATCAGGCTCTTGACGTAGCCGACCGGGCCCTGGGCGCGTATGCCCTCCGTGTTGAAGACGATGAACACGACGAGCGCCAGGATCAGCGGGACCGAGATGTTGGCCGTGGCTGCGTACAGGGCGAACGACGGAATATGCGCGCCGAATAGGTTGAACTTCTGCTCGCTGTTGGTGGGCAGCGGCAAGTAGCCGATGATGTTCGACCACCACAGAAACAGGAACAGTGCGCCGAGGAACGGGAACCACTTGGCGGCCAGGTCGTCGGGCATGTTTCCGCGGGCGATGTTGTCGCGCATCAGCGAATAGAGCACCTCGACCGCGGTCTGCACGCGGTTGGGGCGCGCCTTCATCCGCCCCGCAATCCAGACCATCGTCAGCACGGTGAGGATCGCGGCAAGGAGCAGGTACACAACGGCCCGGTTGATGCTGAAGACCCCCAGGTGGACCCAGTTGATCAGCTGGAACTCGTTCTGGATCTGGAAGCTGTTGTTCTTGTGGCCGAAGCCGAAGATCGCCACGAGCGCGATCAGGCCGATGACGTAGACGGCCACCAGCGTCCACAACACGCTCCGCCGGCTCATCTTCACCGTGAAGCACCCCGTGGCCGCGCAATGGCCGAGGTAGCCAGTTGCACGGTAAACGCCACCACGATCACCACCAGCGCGGCCAGGCCATCGTCCCTGGAGCCACTGGTGCGGGCTAGAACGACGGCCAGCGCGAGCAGGAACAGACGACCCATCATGTACCCCATCCTCAGGCTGATCTGCATGCGCGCGTCAGCGGTGACGCGCGCCGCCCGCTCGAGCGCGATGCCGACCGCCCTGAGCAGGAGCCACGCGCCGGCGCCCACCCCGTAGCCCAGCGCAGGGACGCCGATCAGCAGCATGATCGGCGCCGCCACGAGGACGAGGAACACGTCCATGTATCCCAGTGGAGCCAGCGGGGACTCGGGCACGGCGGCGCCTAGCGACACCGTCCCTCCGGGCAACGGGGGAACGGCGATTGGTCACGGTGTCGGTAACTGCTGTTCAAGGCCACGGCGCCTTCTAAGAGGGCCGGTAGCGTACCGGCACGGAAGCGTCGGCGCCCGCAGGGACAGTACCGGCTTGACCGGTTCAGCGCGCCGTGGTTGCGGGGGTCGCGGCGGGGTCGCGGCGCAGTCGCAGAGCGGGCTTCGGGAGCTGGCCTTCGGCCCACATTGCGGCCAGCCCGGTCCGTGGTAACCCGAGCTTGCCCTCGTAGACGAGGTACCGCGGCTCCCACCGAGGGAAGAACTTGGAGTTGAAGCGGTAGAGGCTCTCGATCTGGAAGTACGGGTTCCCCACCGCCACGAGCTTGCCGAGCAGCCGCTCGTACCACCGCTCCGGGCTGTGCATCCAGCGCGCGAACGCAGCGAAGTTCAACGAGATCTCCTCCATGCCGTGCTGGCGCAGCAGCTCGGCCGCGCTGGCCACCATGAATTCGGTGAGGCCGTTGGGCGTATCGGGATCACGTCGCATGAACGACAGGGACATCGTGTTCCGGCCGTAGCAGGGGACGAAGTGCAGGACGCCGCGAACGTCGCCCTCGCCATCCCGGGCCAGCACCACCAGAGTGTCCTGACAGGCCTCTCCGGCGACGCTGTCCATCGCCATCGAGAACCCGCGCTCGGGAGCACCCTGGCGGCCCAGCTCAACCACCCGCTCCACCTGCTGGAGCGTGGCAGGATCGAGATCACCGGTCGCTCGCAGCTCCGCCCGGTACCCCACCTTGCTCAGGCGGGTCACCGATTGACGGACCTTGCGAATCGGGCGGCCCTCCAGCGAGAACCGGTCAAGCTCGATGATCGCCTCGTCCCCGAGATAGAGCATCCGCAGCCCCAGCTTCTCGTACAGGACGCGCATCCGCTCTCCGGCCCCCACCGCTCCGAGCTTCAGACCGCGCGCGTCCGCAAACTCCCGCAGCTCCACCAGGAGCTCCGAGAATGCCTCCGGCGGCCCGATGGGGTCGCCGGCCAGGAGCAGCACCCCATTCTCGATCCGGTAGGCCACGAACGCACGTCCGTCGGCTGAGAAGAAGTAGTGCTGGTCGCCCCTCAGCTTGAAGAACGACAGCGTGTCGCTGCCGTGGGCTCGTACCAGAGACTCGGCCAGGCGTCGTGCCGCCGGACCCGGGAGGTGTCGCGGCGAGGCCAGCGGACGGAAGATCACGTACGCGATCGCCACCAGCGTCCCCAGCTCGATCAGATGAACCGACAGTGGGATCCACGCGAAATGGCGATGTAGCGCGGTGTGGAAGTGGAAATGAATCGGGCCTGACTGCCAGCGCAGTAGATCGCCCGTCTCACGCAGCACCGAACCTGGCGACGGATGACCCTGCGACGCCCAGGTCGCCAGGGCCGCAGCGACCAGTCCCGCCATGCCCAGGAGCGGCACCCGCCAGACCGCCGAGCGCAGCGTGATCGGCTCGTGCCTCACCGTGAACGCGCTCCGTCCCGCTAGAAGGATCGCTGCCGCACCCCACGTGATCACGGTTTCCTCCACGTCGAGGCCCTTCAGCAAGTCGAACAGCCCCAGCGCCAGCATCAGCACCACCGCAACCTGGAACGCGCGCCGGCGGCGCTTGAGCAGGTACGGCGAGACCAGCAGCAGCGCGGCACCGGCCGGGAGGGCGAGCGCATGGAAGAGCCGGATCGCCTCGACCGGCTCGAAATCGAGCAGCAGATGACCGCGCCAGCGAACGTTCGGCGTCAGCGCCGAGGCGATGTTGACGAGCCCAACCGCGGCCGCGGCGATCGCGGCGACGGTTGGCAGCCGACTGGTGAAGCTGAAGCGGGACAAAGGTATTTGGAGGAGCCTGCCTGTTCAATGAGTCGGCAGTCAGCGCCGATAACTGAAAACGTGAGGCGCGGCCGCCGGATGCTGTCAGAAGTACGGGAAACTCGGACCGTAGTTACGCCGCTGCTGGTGTCATTCCTGCTGGTCGTGGGGGTCGGATCCGCTGCAGGCAAAGCCTTTTTGCCCCCTCCGGGCAAGATATTCCAGGGTGAGGCAGGTCAGCCGATCTCCTCGTACGTGAGCGCCGTGGGCAAGCACCCCGCGGTCTACCAGGAGTTTCTGGCCTGGGGACAGTATGTGCCAGGCATCACGCCGGACGCCCTCAACGCCCGCTCGCGCCTGATGATCATGATCAGCACCCGGTCAGGGAGCCAGGAGATGATCACGCCCGGCAGGTCGCCCAAGGCCGGGGGGATCAGTGGCTGATTTCGCTTCAGGGCGCGGTCGCGGCCAGCGGACTGGTGACCTACGTGCGGCTGATGGCCGAGATGGACGGATATTGGAACGCCTACTCGGCCTACAACCAGGACGGCAGCGCGCGGGACTCATCCCACTCGACGGCCCAGTTTCGACGGGCGTGGAAACGCGTCGCGCTGATCTTCCGCGGCGGCAGCGTCGGGCAGATAGACGGGGAGCTCCACCGTCTGGGCATGCCACCGCTACATGCCGGAGGCGCGGCCGCCTTGCCCAGGACGAAGGTGGCGATGCTCTGGGTGCCGCAGGTCGCCCCGGGCGACCCCGATGTTGCCGGTAATCAGCCCAGCGACTACTGGCCCGGCCGCCAGTGGGTTGATTGGGTGGGCACGGACTTCTATTCGTTCGCGCCGAATTTCTCCGGGCTGAGCGCCTTCTACGCCGCCTATCCCGGGTTGCCGTTCGTGTTCGGTGAGTATGCCGTGGGCGAGACGGGCGACGATCCAGGGTTCATCGACCAGCTGTTTGCATGGGTCGCGGCCCATCCCCGGGTGCGGATGATGATCTACAACCAGGGGGTCAATCCGGTGGGGCCCTTCCGCCTGTCCCGGTTCCCGCGCACCTCAAGCGTGCTGCGACATCTGCTGGCAGGCTCCACCTTCCCCGCCTTCGCTCCCGAATTTCAGAGCTGAGCGAGCCGCTCCTCCACCGACTTCTGCTTGGCCACGAGCTCGGCCTCCAGCTGCTCCAGCTCACGCCGCCGCCCGCGAACCAGATCGAGCTGGGTAGCTATGTGGCCGAGCGCCTCAGCCAGCAAGCGCCCCCTGTCGCCGGATCCGCGGACTGCCGATACTCGCGCCGGATCTCAGCACGCGCGGCCTGCGCCTCCAGCAGCTGCGAGAGCTGCTCAAGCGAGAGGCCGAGCAGGTCGCGTAGCCGGATGATCTCGGTGACGCGATCAAGGTCGGCTCGCGTATAGAGGCGGTGCTTGCCCTGGGCGCGGTCCTCCGTGCTCCCCAGCAAGCCGATCTCCTCGTAGTAGCGGATCGTGCGGGGCGTCGTGCCGGCCAGCTCGGCCAGCTCCCCGATCCGCAGCGGTTTGTCGAGGATCCCGCGCTCCTCGGCTTGAGTTCCAGCCTCGCCGACGACGGAGCGCGCGCTCACGGCGTCGCCACCTGGGGCTCAGCCACCGGCGATGGCGCCCGGTGCGCGGGCCGCGCCGCCGCCACGAACGCACCCACGAACGAGATGGTGGCAAGGCACCACAGCGCGGTGTGCATGTTGGCGATGAACGGATTCAGCTGGTGATTCGAGATGTGATTTGCCAGCCCCGAGAAGACCTTGAACAGCACTGTTCTAGGAACGGCGGAGGTAACCACGGCCAGCACGAAGGCAATGGAGATGACCGCGCCCGTGTTCTGGACGAGCACTCGCGCGCCAGCTGCGATCCCGCGCCGGTGGGGAGCAACCGTGCCCATCATCGCAGCGGTGTTCGGCGAGTTGAACATGCCCGACCCGAT
This sequence comes from uncultured Solirubrobacterales bacterium, assembly GCA_963756965.1. Lineage (GTDB taxonomy): Bacteria > Actinomycetota > Thermoleophilia > Solirubrobacterales > Solirubrobacteraceae > Palsa-465. The sequence continues at coordinate 112,574 of CAVWPT010000005.1, read as the reverse complement.
GCCCACGATCAGCATGAACACGCCGCTCGCCACGTAAGTGGTGTTCCGCTCCAGGGTCGTCATCAACGCCAGGCCGGTCGCGGTGACCAGCATTCCCGCGACCGCCATCCCGCGAGATCCACGCCGGTCCGCCCAGATGCCGGCGAGCGGCGAGGAGATCAGCATGCCGAGCGCCAGCGGCGCGAGCTTCAGCCCAGCCAGGATCGGCGAGTTCCCCTGAACGCCCTGGAAGTAGAAGACGAATACGAACATCAGTGCAAACCGCGCCAGCCCGTTGATGAACGCGGCGGCTGATGCGGCCGAGAACAGCCGGTTGGAGAAGATCGAAAGGTCGAGCATCGGCGCTCGGGAGTGCCGCTCGATCAGCACGAACAGCGGCATCAGCACGACCGCAGCGGCCAGACCACCGATCACCACCGGCGACCCCCAGCCCGATAGCCCGCCCTTGGAGATGCCGAGCACCAGTCCGGTCAGACCGATCAAAAAGGTCACGGTTCCGAACACGTCGAAAGCCGTGTCCTCGTCGCGACTCACGAGCTCACGGAGGATCATCCCCGCCCAGGCGCTTCCGGCCAGAGCCAGAGGGACGTTGAACCAGAAGACCCACTGCCAGCCCACGGCCACGAGCGCGCCGCCGAGCACCGGCCCGATCACCAGGCCAACGGCTGCCACCATCGTGTTGGTCCCCATGGCAAGCCCCAGCTGCTCGCGCGGGAAGGCGTCTGTCACGATCGCCGCGGCGTTGGCGAACAGGAACGATCCGCCGACGCCCTGCACGATCCGCCACAGGATCAGCTCCGTCCCCGTCCCGGCGAATCCCGCTCCAAGCGACGCCAGCGCAAACACGACGAAGCCGCCGATGTAGGCCCGCTTGCGGCCGAATTGATCTGAGAGCCGCCCAGCGCTCAGCACGAGAACCGTTGAGGCGATCATGTAGACGAGGATCACCCAAACGAGCTCCAGCAGGCTCGTGTGCAGGCTCCGCTCCAGGTTCGGCAGGGCGATGATCAGGGTCCCCGAGTTGATCGTCGCCAGCAGCATTCCCAAACTGGTGCAGGACAGCGCCCACCACTTGTATGTCTGATCGGTCGGCCGCGCGAAACTCATCTTTACGTAAACGTGAGTTTAGCGGTTTTGGGGGCGGGATGCGGTGCGCCGCGGCGCCGGGGCGTGCGAGCGCGCCGGCGGCGCGGGGGCGCGCGGGGCCCGCCACGCCCGCGCCGGCGCGCCCACCCCTATCGACGACGTCGAAATGGTCTGACTATGCGACCAAAACGACTACGCTCACCTCTCGAACGCGGCGACCGTGGCCAGGACCACGTAGGCGGCGACGAGCGCGAGGCCCTCCCACACCGGAGCTTCCCCGTCGCCTGTCACCTGCCAGACCAGCACGGCGGCCCCGAACAGGGCTCCCGCGAACACCGGGGCGACACCGAAGGTGAGCGTGGTGGCAGTGGCCAGGGAGACGAGCACCAGCACCGGGTACAGGAACGCCGAGAGCTGGGCCACCGAGCTCTTCACCACCGCAATCGCCAGCTCGTAGTGCCCCTTGGCGGCCAGGACGATCCCGGCCACGTTCTCGACCGCGTTTCCCGCTATTGCCACGATCACGAGTCCCGCGAACGTCTGCGAGAGATGGAGGCTGTGGATCGTCGGTTCGAGCGCGTGCACGAACCAGTCGGACACGAACGCCGACGCCGTCCCAGCCGTCGCCAGCACCGCCAAGCTGAGCAGCGCGGACACTCGCGGCGGCTCTCCGGCGCCTGTTATGTCCTCGCGGGTCCGCAGGTAGCGCCAGAGCCAGGAGCCGTAGAGGCCCAGCAGCACCGCCGCCCCGACGATCGAGATCGTCTTGACGTGATGGCCCGCCGCATCGTGGGAGGAAGTCATCACCGCAATCACAACGATGATCAGCGTCGAGGAGAGCAGCAGCGTGGTGGTGTCATTGGGGAGCCGCGGGTGAAAGCGCATCACGCCATCTCGAGCGCGCATTGCGCCGGCGACGATCACCAGTCCGAGTACAAGCAGCGCGTTGACCAGGATCGAGCCGATAATCGCGGTCTGAGCTACCACGGACTGGCCGGCGCGCAGGGCGAACAGAACCACGAAGAACTCGGGGAGGTTCGCCACCGTGGCCTGGAGGATCCCGGTCACGGGGGCACCGAAGCGCATCCCGACCTGCTCGGTCGAGAACGACACCGACCAGGCCAGGCCCGCCAGGGCCAGGGCGGCAAGGACGAACGCGACCGTGAACGAAACGCCGTGCAGGTAGCGGGTGAGTCCGGCCGCCGCGGTGAGTGCCGCGACGACGGCCAGCAGCCCCCGCTCGGTGTGGGTCAACTCACCCTCTCGAATTCGCCCGTCTCGAAGTCTTGACGAACTCGGACCTCGATCTCGTGCTCGCTTGTGGCGGGGTCGAGCTGCTTGATTTCCCTGGTGCGACCGGTTCCCCACTTGAGGATCTCGAGCACGTAGACCAGGTACACGCTCGCCGCCACGGCCAGGAGCCCGAGCGCGATCATCAGGATCAGCCAGCCCGCGTGGTAGTGATAGGGCGGGCGGTGGTCGTGATAGGGAACGAACCTCAGCGCGACCGCGACCCCTGCAAGCAGCAGCGACCAGGCGTACAGATACGACACGGTCTTGCGCTGGCTGAACCCGATTCGAGCCATGCGGTGATGGAAGTGGTTGGCGTCGGCCCGCCAGGGGCTGCGCCTGTACTTCAGGCGCTTGGCGATCACGAAGCCCCCGTCCAGGAACGGCACCGCCAGAACCACGAGCGGGACCACCAGAGCGACCACCACGTTCGTCTTCAGTGAGCCGATCACGGCGGCCACCCCCAGCAGATATCCGAGCAGGTTGGCGCCTGAGTCACCCATGAAGATCGACGCAGGGTGGAAGTTGTAGACCAGGAACCCGATCGCCGCCCCGGCGGTGAGCGCCGCCAGCGTGCCAGCTCCAGCCACGTCCAGGTCGAACGCAATCACCGCGAACGCGATCCCGTCGATCGCGCACAGACCCGCGGCCAGGCCATCGACGCCGTCGGAGAAATTGACCACGTTCATCAGACCGACGAGCCAGAGGACGGTCAGCGCGCCGCCGGCGTTTGGGAACTGAAGTGCCCCGACGAACGGGAGCGTTACGTCCGTGACCACCGCTCCGCCCTCAACGACGATCACCGCGGCGGCCACCTGACCGAGCAGCTTGAGCAGCGGATGCAGTTCGCGGTAGTCGTCGATTGCCCCCACCAACGTGATCACCACTGCGCCGACGAGGATCGCCCATGTGTGGACGATCCCGGCGGACCCCGGCCGGGTGTGCGCGGTGTGCGGCAGGTGGATCGCGGCGGGGATCCACACCGCACCGGCGATCAGCACGGCGATGAGGATGGCCAGGCCACCCAGCTGCGGGGTGGGGGTTTGCGCCAGGCCTCGTTCGTTGGGCCTCGCCATCGCGCCAACCTTGCGCGCCAGCGCCCTGGCCAGCGGCGTCAGGGCGACGGCGACGGCCATCGCCACCACGAAGGCGAAAACGGCGTCCAGGATCCGCATGGGCCAACGAAGGATCGCATCCGGCCAGGATTGGAGCGAGGCAAGGGCGGGATAGAGCCGCTGGAGTGCGCTCTGCGGCCCTTGCCTCTAGGGCCCGCTCCCCGACGGGCGCGCGCACGCCCCGCTCCAGGCGGCGCGCGCGAGGGCCGGCAGCGCTACAGCGCCGCTGGTGCGGTGAGCTCGGTGTACAGGGGGTAGCGGTCTGCGATCGCCGCGGCTCGCTCGGCCAGCTCCGAGCGCTGGTCCTCGAACGAGTCGGCGGTGAGCGCCTCGCCCATGATCCGGCCCACCTCCACGAAGTCCTCCACCCCGAGGCCCCGCGTGGCAAGCGCCGGCGTCCCGATCCGCAGGCCGCTCGAGACCGCCGGCGGGCGCGGATCGAACGGGACCGCGTTGCGGTTGACGGTGATCCCGATGGCGGCCAGCCGATCCTCCGCCTGCTTTCCGTCCAGCTCGGATTCCCGCAGGTCACAAAGCACGAGGTGGACGTCGGTCCCGCCCGTCAGCACGTTCACTCCCCGGCCGGCCGTGAGCAGTTGCTCTGCGACGGCGCGGGCGCCGGCGAGTGTCCGCTCCTGACGCTCCCTGAAGGCCTCCGAAGCCGCGATTCGAAGCGCCACGGCCTTGGCCGCGATCGCCTGCTCCAGGGGGCCACCTTGCTGGCCGGGGAACACAGCTGAGTCGATCTTCTTCGCCAGCTCCTCGATGCAGAGGATCATGCCGCTGCGAGGCCCGCCCAGCGTCTTGTGAATGGTCGTGCTCACCACATGTGCGTGGGGAACCGGGCTGGGGTGAAGTCCGGCCGCCACCAACCCGGCGAAGTGCGCCATGTCGACGAACAGGATCGCCCCGATCTCGTCTGCGATCTCGCGGAAGCGGGCGAAATCGAGGATCCGCGGATACGCCGACCACCCGGCCAGAATCATCTTAGGCCGGTGCTCCTTTGCCAGGCGCTCCACCTCGTCCATGTCGACGATCGAGTCCTCCTCGCGCACGTGGTACGGGATCGGCTGGTAGAGCTTGCCCGAGAAGTTGACGCTGCGGCCGTGGGTCAGGTGCCCGCCGTGGTCGAGCGCCATCCCGAGAAAGCTGTCGCCGGGATCGAGCAGCGCCATGTAGACGGCGGCATTCGCCTGCGCGCCCGCGTGGGGCTGGACGTTGGCGTGCTCGGCCCCGAACAGGTCCTTGGCCCGGTCGATCGCCAGCTGCTCGGCGATGTCCACGAACTCGCAACCGCCGTAGTAGCGGCGTCCCGGGTAGCCCTCGGCGTACTTGTTGGTCAGCACCGAGCCCTGGCACTCGAGCACCGCCTGCGGCACGAAGTTCTCCGAGGCGATCATCTCCAGCGTTCGCTGCTGGCGCTCGAGCTCGGAGGAGAGCACCTCGGCGATCTCGGGGTCGACCTCGGCAAGCGGACGGTTGAAGAAGTCGGCTGGGAGCTCGGCGGTCACTGGACGCGCGACGATAGCAGTGGCCGCACCCGCCCATTCACGGGCAAAACGGCGCCCGATCGTGATCATGTCCGCGCCAGGATCACCGCAAGGTCGCCGGCTTCCCACGTGACGCTGGCATCGAACCCCGCCCGCGCAAGCCAGGCCAGCTGGTCGCCGATCGAGCTTGGCTTGTCGAAGCCAGGGGTAAAGGGCGTGCGGGCGGCCGCTGGGTCCTCAGGCAGGATCAGGTCCGCCAGGACGAATCGCCCACCACCGCTGACCGCCGCGCGGACACGCGCGAACAGGTCTGCCTTCTCGCCGCCATCGAGATGGTGCACGCACAGCGCGCTTGCAACCAGGTCGAACGGACCCGCCGGCAGCGCCTCCTGAATTCGCGCCGCTCGCAGCTCTACACGCTCAGCGGGGAGTAGCTCTCGCGCTGCCGCCAGCATCCCCTCGCTCTCGTCGACCCCGACCAGGGTGGCGTCCGGATGATGCGCCAGCAGACGTCTGGCGGTCTCCCCGGTTCCCGTTCCGAGCTCGAGGATGCGACGCGCACCCTGGCCACTCGCCGCGACAAGCTCGTCCTGCAGCACCTCGAACAGAGGGAGGTCCGAGCAGATCATCTCGAGATAGGTGCGGGGGTTGAAATGCCATTGCCCTCCCAGCACGGCGCGAAGCTCCTCAGCCGAGATCGCGCCGTCCCGCACCACCCGCCACGAACCGTCCTCCTCATAGCGCCGCAGGTCGATGACGGTCGAAGACGTCCCCGGCAGCTCGCCCCCGTCGACCACGAGATCAGCACCTGAGCGGATCCCGTCGGGCACCTCCTCGAGCCGCCGCGGATCGGGCCCGCCCGCAACGTTCGCGCTCGACTGGAGCACCGGGCGCGCCACGCCGTTGAGCTTGGGAACGTCGGGCACGCGAATGCCCAGGCTCGCGGCATCGCCACCGGCCAGGGGGAATCGACCCCGCGGGTTCGGCACCACCAACGTCAACGCGCCTGGGAGCAGCCGCCGCATCGCCTCACGCGTACGGGATCCAAGCTCTGGCAGCTCCGCCAGGGCGTCCTGGAGCTCGAAGAACATCACCGCCGAGGGCTTGCCCGTGGGACGGCCCTTGAGCGCGTACAGACGCTCAACCGCCGCGGGGTTGTCGGGATCACATGCCAGCCCGTAGACCGTGTCCGCAGGGAACACCGCCACTCCGCCCGCGGCGATGCAGCGCTCGAAGCGCTCGGCGTCCCTCACCGCCTGCCGACGACGATCCGCTGATGGCCTGCGAGGTCCCGATGGACCTCGGTACGGAAGCCACGACCATGCAGCAGCTCGACCGTGGGTCCCGCCTGCTCGGGGCCGATCTCCAAGGCCACGAGGCCGAGGCTTTCCGCCGCCGCCACCATCCGTTTGATCACCGCAAGCCCGTCGGAACCGGCGAACAGCGCCTCCGCGGGCTCAAAGCGGGAGATCTCGGGCTGGAGCGGCGTTCCCTCGACCACGTATGGCAGGTTCGCCAGCACCGCATCAATGGGATCCGGCACGCCCTCCAGCAGGTCGCCCTGCGCAAAGCGCGCGTTCAGGCCAAGGCGGTCGGCGTTCTCCCTGGCCACCGCAATCGCCTTTGCGCTGACGTCGGTTCCCCACACCTCGAGGTCGGGACGTTCGAATGCCAGCGCCAGCGCCACCGCGCCGCTGCCGGTTCCAACATCCACCACCCGAGAGCCGCTCGGCAGCGCGAGTCCGATCTCCACGAGCAGTTCGGTTTCCGGCCTGGGGATCAGGACCCGCCGATCGACGGACAGGGTGATCCAACGGAATGGCTTGGTCCCCACGATGTAGGCGACGGGCTCCCGGTCAAGCCGTCGCGCAAGCAGCTCTCTGAAGCGCGACAGCTGGGCTGGACCGAGCTCGGGCGGTCCCTGAAGGATCAGCCGCTCGCGCGCCAGTCCGAGCGAGTTCGCGAGCAGCAGCTCGGCGTCGAGGTCCGGCGTGTCGATCCCGGCGCTGGTCAGCTCGGCGACCGCGTCGCGAAGCACCTCCCGCACCGCCGTGGCCTCAGGCAACCGCCTGTTCCTCCAGACGTCGTCGCTTCTCGTCGTCCTGGAGCGCGTCGGTCAGCTCCTGAAGCTCGCCGATCAAGATCCCGTCGAGATTGTGTGAGAGCAGGTTGATCCGATGGTCCTTCACCCGTTTCTCGGGGAAGTTGTAGGTGCGGATCTTCTCGGCACGCTCGCCCGTCCCCACCTGGGCCTGACGCGACGCAGCAACCTCCGCCCGCTGCTCGCCCAGCGCACGTTCGTAAAGCCGGGCCCTGAGCACGCGCATCGCGCGCTCGCGGTTCTGAAGCTGCGATTTCTCATCCTGCATCGACACCACGATGCCCGTCGGCTTGTGGGTGATCCGCACGGCCGAGTCGGTCGTGTTCACCGACTGCCCTCCAGGCCCCGAGCTGCGGTACACGTCGACCTGGAGGTCGTTTTGATCGATCTCGACCTCCACCTCCTCGGCTTCGGGAAGGACGGCCACGGTTGCGGTCGAGGTGTGGATCCGTCCCTGGGACTCGGTCTCCGGCACGCGCTGCACACGGTGGGTGCCGCCCTCGAACTTGAACACGGAGTACGCGCCCTCGCCCTTCACGGCGAATGTATAACTGCCCTCGCCGATCGCCAGCGGCTCGACCTGAAAGCCGCGCCGCTCGGCGTAGCGGGTCAGCATCCGGTAGAGGTCGCCGGCCCAGAGCGCCGCTTCGTCACCGCCTGCTCCAGGCCGGATCTCGACGATCACATTCTTGTCGTCGTTGGGATCACGCTCCACCATCGCCAGGCGGATCTCCTCCTCCAGAGTCTCCAGGCGAGTCCGGGAGCTCTCGAGCAGGGCCCGGAGCTCGGCGTCGTCTGAGTCCTCGCCCAGGAGCTCGCGAGCGCCTTCGAGATCGTCATTGACGCGTCGATACTCCTGGGCCAGCTTGGCTGCCGGCTCCAGCTCGGAATACGCTTGGCTGGCAGCACGAAACCGCTGCCGGTCGGAGATCACGGCAGGGTCAGCCAGCTCCGCCTGGAGGTCGCGAAAGCGTGTCTCTATCTGCGAGACGAGGTCCTCGATCACGGAATCGAGTGTAGGGACGGGCTAGGCGGCGATCGGCTCGCGCGCGGGAGCCGGGATCAGCTCGTATTCGCGTGGATCGAGCGTCCGCACGGCTTCCTCATACTCGCGCACGTACCCGGGCCAGTTGGCGACGATGCGGCCGCTGGAGTTGTCTCGATACCACGAGTTGCAGTGCGTCCAGGCGGTGCCTGCGAAACGTTCCTGAACCGCTTTGTCGCTGGCGGCCTCCACCTCAGCACGCACCTGGATCGCACCCGCGCGCGTCCACCGGACCCGCTCCAGCGCCTGACGGATGTAGCGGGCCTGAGCCTCCTCGTAGGTGATGATCGAGCCGCCCGAGGTGTTCGTGTTCGGGCCGTACATCAGGAACAGCGATGGGAAGCCCGCGACGGCGATCCCGAGGTGGGCGTGCGGCCCGTCCGCCCACGACTCGCGAAGGGTCTGCCCATCGCGGCCCAAGATCTCCATCGGGAACATGAAGTCGTTGGTGCGAAACCCGGTGGCGTAGATCAGGCAGTCGATCTGGCGCTTGGTCCCGTCCGCGGTCACCAACCCGTCGGGGTCCAGCCGCGTGATCCCGTCGGTGACCAGCTCGACGTTGGAACGCTGGAGCGTCGGGAGGAAGTCCGAGCTGAACAGGATCCGCTTGCAGCCGAAGGTGTAGTCGGGCCACGCCTTGCGCCTTACCTCTCGGTCCTTGAGCTGCGAGCGCATGAACACCGCTGATTGGAGATGCCCGATCCGGCCCCAAGTCCGAGGGTGACGGATCATCAGCGTGAGCAACTCGCCGTAGTTGTAGATGTACTTCCTGCGGTAGGCCTGGAGTCCCGGGATGCCCTGGATGAGCCGCTTGACGAATCGCGGGTAGGGATCGTTCTTGCGTGGCAGGAACCAGTTGCCGGTGCGCTGGAACACGTACAGCTGCTCGGCCTCCTCGGCCACCGTGGGAATGAACTGAATCGCGCTCGCGCCGGTGCCGATCACCGCGACGCGCTTCCCCCGGAGGTCGTAATCATGGTCCCAGCGGGAGGAGTGGAAGCTATGGCCGGCGAACTCCTCCCGGCCCTCGAGCGCCGGAATCGAGGGCTGATGGAGCTGACCGGTGGCCACCACCAGCGCGTCCGCCTCCCAACTGCGACCGTCGGCGGCGGTCACGGTCCACTGGCAGGTGCTCTCATCCCAGCCGCACGAGGTCACGTCGGCGTTCGGCACAACCAGCCGGTCGACATCGTGGTCGCGTGCGACCCCCTCCAGGTAATCGAGGATCTCGGGCTGGGGCGAGCACAGTCGTGACCAGTCGCGGCGCTGCGCGAACGAGAACGAGTAGAGATGGCTGGGCACGTCGCACACGCACCCGGGGTAGCTGTTGTAACGCCAGGTCCCGCCCACCCCAGGGCCGCGGTCGAGAATCGTGATGTCGCGAAAGCCGTGCCGCTGGAGCTCGATCGCCATCCCCACACCGCCGAAGCCGGCGCCGATGATCAAGACCTTGAGCTCGCGCGCTAACACCACGGCAAAAGCCTACGCCACAACTTCGAGGCCGACCAGGTCCTTTGCAGTTGCGGCACGCTGGTCATCGGCCGCCAGCACGCTTTCCATTGCCGCGATCGCCACCTCCAGCTGGTCCAGGTCGGGCTCGCGTGTGGTGAGCTTCTGCAGCTGCAACCCCGGGTACATGATCGCCTTCACCGAGCGACGCTGTCTGTTGCGCCCGGCCCATTTGATCAGCTCGAACGAGAGGCCCGCTATTACCGGCACACCGACGATCCGGCTGAGGACGAGGATCCACCACGCAGGAAGGCCGATCGGCGCGAACACGAAGATCGCCACGATCATCACCACCAGCAGAAAGCTCGTGCCACACCGCGGGTGTAGCCGCGAGTAGAGCGACGCTCTCGCTGGGACCAGCTCGTCGTCGGCTTCATAGCAGGAGATCACCTTGTGCTCGGCCCCGTGGTACTCGAGGACACGCCGCAGATCTGGAATCCGGGAGAGCAGCACCAGGTACCCGAGAAATATGGTGGTGCGAACCACCCCCTCCACGGCCCAGAACGCCACCGGCGAGCTGAGCTGGTGCTTGATCAGGCTTGTCAGCCCGACGGGCACGACGAAGAACAGGCCGATGGCAAAGCACACGGCCAGCACCACGGTCCCCACCCACGTAGTGCGCCCGATCTGCTGAGCCGCCTCCTCCTCTGGGAGCTGGGCGTTGACCGAGATCCCCAGCGCACGGAGCCCGATCGAAAGCGATTCCACAAGTGCCACGACACCGCGAACCACCGGCCAGCGATAGAACCGGTGGCGCGTCAGAAGCGACTCGAGTTCAAACGAGGACACCTCGATCCCCCCCACGGCCGTCTTCGCTCGGCTTGCGTACGGCCACAGCCCAGCGTCCGACGCCGCGCATCATCACGCCCTCGAGGACCGCCTGACCGCCGACCGGCGCGTCACGGGTCGCCACCAGGCCTTCGGGACCTTTCACCGCGCCCCCGCGCGCCCGTGGCTACGCGCTCGCGGGCGTCTCGCGAGTCGCGCGCCGGCCCTTGGCGACTCGCCGCTGGAAGCGCTCAACCCGGCCACCGGTGTCGACCAGCTTTTGCTTGCCCGTGTAGAACGGATGGCAGGCTGAGCAGATCTCGACGTGGATCTCGGACTTGGTCGACCGTGTGGTGAATTCGTTGCCGCACGTGCACCTCACGTGCGCCTCGACATATTCGGGATGGATCTCGGCTTTCACTAAGGCAAGTGTAGCCGCCGCAGGCAGGCGTAACTTCGGTCTATCCGGCTTGTTATCGGAAACATGAAGAGAGCTGTTGCGGTGTGTCTGGCTGTTGTTGCGAGCGTCGCGGTCGCGGGGGCAGACCCGCCGCGCGCCGAGCTCACGCACTTCGTCTGCAGGCACGCTCAGAACCCCAAGCACCGCGAGATCGCCGTCACCGCGGTGATGCGGCCGCTACCCGGAACCGAGCAGATGGAGATCAAGTTCTCCCTGCTGCGGCAGCCCGCGGGAAGCCCGTCGTTCGCCCAGGTGCACAGCGGCGACCTCGATAAGTGGATTCGCCCTCAGAATCCGACGCTCGGCCAGCGCCCGGCGGATGTCTGGAAGCTCCAGAAGGTGGTTACGGACTTGGCCGGAACCGCCGCCTATCGCCTCCGAGCAACGTTCCGCTGGACTGGAGGCCAGCACCGCGTGCTGGGACGCGCGGTTCGCATCACCACGGTCTGCCGGGCCGACTGACGTGAGGTCCGTCAGGTGAGCGTGTACAGCGGGCCGTCGCCGCCCTCGGGCGGCGTGAGCCTTCCTCCCTTGGCCGTGATGGCGCCGCACTGAACACAGTTGGTGTAGTTGACGATCACGTCCACGGGCCCGGATTCGGGTGCGTCCTCTGGGATCTCGTACACGCCGGCGGGACACATCCACACCCACGTCTCGGCGATCTCCCGGGGGACGTGACGCTCGATCCGGATGTGGTTGGGGGCGTCGTCGCGCGTCGCATTGCCGGAGATGTAACACGCTCGAGAGCTTGTCGAAGGTGTACTTGCCGTCCGGCTTGACGTAGCGGTCCTTGGTGTCGCCGACGAACATCGGCTCCTGGTCGTTGCGGTGCCATTCCATCCGGCCGGGCGGGAGCTTGCCCTTGGTGATGATCGACAGGCCTGACATCGGCGCTCCCTGGATGAACCCCTTGGACAGAGGCTGACGGGTGTTCCGCATCTGGTAGAGCTCCTGCCCCGACCGAGGACTCCTCGATCGCCTTCTCGTAGTCGGAGAGCGGCTCGCCCCGCTTCAGGGTCGCGTAGATCGCCTCGGCGGCGAGGATCCCGGACTTGATGCAGTGATGGACTCCCTTGAGCGCGGCCGTGTCGACCATCCCGCCGGAGTCGCCAACCAGGAGCGCTCCCGGCATCGAGAGCTTGGGCATCGACCAGTAGCCCCCGCCGGGGAGCGCCTTCGCTCCCCAGCCGACCCGCTCGCCGCCGTCGAGGATCTTGCGCACGAACGGATGCGTCTTGAAGAGCTGGAGGAGGTCGTGGGCCGAGGTGGTGGCGTCCCGGTAGTCGAGGTCGACCACGAATCCGATCGAGACCAGATCATCGCCGTTCTTCTCGTCCTTCATCGGGTAGAGCCACGTGCCGCCCGACCTGCTTGTACTTGCTGGCGACCTTCAGCGGCCAGGGGCCCAGCGTGTGGATCACCCGCTCGAGCGGCTTGGGGACCTTCCACACCTCCTTGACTCCCAGCTCCCACACCTGCGGCTCGCGGCCCTCGGCCAGGTTGAACTCCTTGATCGCCGCTCCGGTGAGGTGGCCCCAGCACCCTTCTGCCAGGACTGTCACCTTGGCCTTGATGTCCGTGCCGGGCTCGAAGTTGCCCAGCGGCTCGCCGTCCTTGCCCCGCCCCTTGTCGCCGGAGCGCACCCCCACGACCTTGCCGTCCTCGACGACCAGCTGTGTCGCGGATGTCTCGGTCAGCACGTACGCACCGCCCTCCTCCGCCTGCCGCTGCTGGTAGCGAGCCAGAGCCGCCACGGAGACGATTTCGTTGCCGTGGTTCTTGAAGTTGGGCGGCGTGGGGACGCGGAGCGCCACCTTGCCGTTGGGCATCGCGTACACGCCCTCCTTCTTGACCTCGCCGAACGCGAAGTGCTCCTTTCTCCAGTCCTCCCGAGACAGGTCCGGGAACAGCTCCTGGAGGGGCCCGGGGCGCATCACCGCTCCCGACAGGTTGTGGCCGCCGCACGTCTTGGCCTTCTCGATCACCGCCACCGGAACCTCGCCCAGCTGCTCCATCAGCTCCGGGTCGTCCCCCAGCAGCTGGAGCAGCCGGTTGGCCGTGGCCAGGCCGGCGGTGCCGCCGCCCACGATTGCCACGCCGACCTCGATCAGCTCGTCCTCAGGGTCGAGGCCCCGCTTGACGAACTCCTTGACCGAGTCGACGGGGGGCGGGTACTCGCTGGGAGCCGGGGTGGCGCCGTTCCGGGAAGCCATCAGCCGCCCTTCTTCGCCTTGATCGCCTCGGTCAGCTTCGGCAGGATCTTGTGGAGATCGCCCACGATCCCGAGGTCCGAGAACTCGAAGATCGGCGCATTTGAGTCCTTGTTGATCGCGACGATGTTCTCCGAGGACTGCATCCCCACCTTGTGCTGGATGGCGCCGGAGATCCCGGCCGCCAGGTAGAGCTTGGGGGCGACCGTCTTGCCGGTCTGCCCGATCTGCGCGGCGTAGGGATACCAGCCGGCGTCGACCACGGCGCGAGTGGCAGCCACCGCGCTGTTGCCGCCGAAGGCCTTGGCGAGCTGCTCGGCGAGCTCGAAGTTCTCGGCCTTGCCGAGACCCCTTCCGCCGGCGACGAGGATGTCCGCGCCCTCGATGTCCACGTCGGCGCCGCGCTGCTCGCCGCGCTGGACCATCGTGGCCCTGTTGGACCATTCCGAGTACTCCACGTCGACATCGACGACCTCCGCCGAGGCTCCGTCGCCCTGGCTGATCTCAAACGCGTTGATCCGGCCGATGATGATGCCCAGGTCGCCCTGGTAGCGAGACACCGAGATCTTGGAGTCCTGGAGGATCGGCCGCTCGGCAACGAGCTTGCCGTCCTCGGCACGGACGCTGATGACCTCCATCGTGACTCCCGCGTTCATCCGCGCGGCAAGCCCTGCGCCGATCTCGAACCCCAGCAAGCCACCACCGAACAGGGCGTAGCTCTGGCCGTTCTCGGAGATGACCTTGGCCATGGCGTCGATCACCGGCTGGGCCAGGCCCTCGGCGCCCTCGGCGCGGAAGACCTTGGTCGCTCCATACCCCCCCAGCGATTGACAGAGCTCGTCGGGCAGCCCCTCCTTGCCGCCGACCACCACCGCGTGACACTCGCCGCCGATCTCGGAGGCCCGGGCCGCTCCCTCGGAGACGGCGCCCAGCGAGTTCTTGTTGAACTCGCCGTCGTAGTGCAGAACGTAGGTAAGGACGTCGGCCATTTAGATCAGCTTCCTTTCCTCGAGCCAGGCCACGATCTGCTCGACCGTCTCGTTGGTGTCCTCGTCTTCGATGATCTTTCCGGGCGGCTTGGCCTCTGGATCGTGGAAATCCCCGCACCGGACGCGCGAGCCGTCCTCGCCGACCTTGGCGGTGTCGATGCCCACGTCGCCGGCAGCCACGCTCTCAAGCGGCTTCTTGCGAGCGCCCATGATCGCCTTGAGCGAGGGGTAGCGCGGCTCGTTGATCGCGTCCCCGACAGAGATCACCGCGGGCAGCTGTACCTGAACCGTGTCGTATCCGTACTCGGCCTGGCGCTCGCAGCGAAGTGCCTCGCCCTCCACGTCCATCTTGATCACCTGGGTCAGCGACGGCATCTGGAGGTGGTCGGCCACGACCGCGCCGATCGTGTAGCACTCACCGTCGTCCGACTGCTGGCCGAGGAGCACCAGATCCGGCTGCTCCTTCTCGAGCGCCTTGGAGAGCGCGTAGCCGGTGGCGGCGACGTCGGAACCCGCCAGGGCCTCATCGGTCAGGTGCAGCGAGCGATCGGCGCCGAGCGAAACGGCCTTGTGCAGCGCCCGGACCGCGGATTCTGGCCCCATTGTCACGGCCACGATCTCGTCCACCTGGGCATTGCCGCCCTCTCTGATCTGCATCGCCGCCTCGATCGCATGGGTGTCGTACGGATTCAGGTTCTTCTCGCCTGAGCGGTCCATCCGCCCCGTCGAGGGATCGATGCGTTTCTCGACCGCGGCGTCAGGCACCTCTTTGACCAGGACGCAAATCTTCAACGGATCCTCCTAGTTACAACCGCCCCCGCGTGGGCGGGCGCCCGATCCGGTAGAGCGCGCCACCGGGCGGGTGGAGCGCGCCGCCGGGCGGGAAACCCCTATCTGGCGCGGCGAGCGGTACATGGATAAAGGCATTCTAACCTGTTGACTGACGAGTCAATCAACTCGGTGGGCAGGCGCTCACGGCCCGTCCGCCCGGGTCGCAAGGGACCAGCGTGGTGCATTTTGGTCGTACATGCGACCAAATTCATCACCCTCGCCCGGCCACGGCGTCCCGGATGAACGCGACCGCCTCCTCGGTCGAGGTGCCTGGCGTGAAGACCTCCGAAACCCCTCGAGACTTCAGCTCCTGAACATCCTCGGTGGGGATCGTCCCCCCCACCGTCACCACCACGTCGTCCACCCCCTGCTCGGACAGGAGCTCCATCACCCGCGGCACCAGCGTCATGTGCGCGCCGGAGAGGATCGACAGGCCCACGGCGTCCGCGTCCTCCTGGATCACCGTCTCGACGATCTGCTCCGGGGTCTGATGCAGCCCGGTGTAGATGACCTCCATCCCCGCGTCACGCAGCGCCCGGGCGATGATCTTCGCTCCGCGATCATGGCCGTCGAGTCCTGGCTTCGCGACGACGACGCGAATCTTCTTCTCTGTGGTGGGGGCCACGGGGGCGCGGAGTCTAGAAGGCGGGCGACTCCGTGTAGGTCCCGAACACACGCTGAAGCGTCTCCACCATCTCGCCCTCGGTCGCCTCGGCCCGGGCAGCTTCGAGCAGATAGGGCATCAGGTTCTCGCCCTGGTCTCGGGCGGCCCGCTCCAGAGCGGCGAGCGCGGCATCGGCCCCTTCGGCGTTCCGCCGCTCTCGCACCGCCCTGACCCGCCGCACCTGTTCGGCTTCGAGCTCCGGATCGATTCGCAGGATCGGCGTCTCCTCGTCGCCGCCCTCGGTGTGGGCGTTGACTCCGACCAGCTTGCGCACCCCGGCCTCGAGCTCTTGCTGGTAGCGGAACGAAGCATCGGCGATCTCGCGCTGCGGATAGCCCATCTTGATCGCCTCGACCATGCCGCCGAGCTCGTCGATCTTGGCGAAGTACCGGTAGGCCTGCTCCTCCATCCGGTCGGTGAGAGCCTCAAGGAAATAGGAGCCCCCGAGCGGGTCGATCGTGTTGGCGACACCGGTTTCCTCAGCGATGATCTGCTGCGTTCGGAGCGCCACCCTGACCGCCTGCTCGGTGGGCAGGGCGAGGGCCTCATCGAAGCTGTTGGTGTGCAGCGACTGCGTCCCGCCGAGCACCCCGGCGAGCGCCTCAATCGCGGTGCGCACGATGTTGTTCAGCGGCTGCTGCGCGGTGAGCGAGACACCCGCGGTCTGGGTGTGGAAGCGCATCAGCAGCGAGCGCTCGTCGCGGGCGCCGAAGCTGTCGCGGAGCTCGCGAGCCCAGATTCGCCGGGCCGCCCGGTACTTGGCGATCTCCTCGAAGAAGTCGATGTGCGCGTTGAAGAAGAACGACAGACGCGGCGCGAACTCATCCACGTCGAGCCCGCGCGCCACCGCTTGCTCGACATAGGTGAGGCCGTCCCTGAGGGTGAAGGCAAGCTCCTGGGCGGCCGTGGATCCGGCCTCGCGGATGTGGTAGCCGGAGATCGAGACCGGATGCCAGCGCGGCATGTGCCTCGAGCACCACTCGATCATGTCCGTGACCAGGCGCATCGCGGGGTCGACCGGGAAGCACCACTCCTTCTGGGCGATGTACTCCTTGAGGATGTCCGTCTGGATCGTGCCCGCGAGCCGTTCGGGCCCCACGCCGTGGCGCTCGGCGGCGACCACGTAGAACGCCAGCATGATCGCGGCCGGTGCATTGATAGTCATCGACACGCTGACCTGATCGAGCGGGATATCAGCGAACAGGGTCTCCATGTCCTGGAGAGTGTCGATCGCCACCCCCTCGCGCCCCACCTCGCCCTCAGAGCGAGGATGGTCGGAATCGTGGCCCATCAGCGACGGCATGTCGAACGCGGTCGACAGACCTGTCTGGCCGTGGTTGAGCAGATATCGGAATCGGGCGTTGGTCTCGGTGGCGGTGCCGTAGCCCGCGAACTGGCGCATCGTCCAAAGTCGCCCGCGGTACATCGATGGGTACACGCCCCGGGTGTAGGGGAACTCGCCCGGGAGCCCGAGCCCCTCGTCGACATCGGGCGGGAGGTCGCGCTCGGTGTAGAGCGGCTTGACCGGCTCACCTGAGATCGTCGAGAACGGCGCGTTGCGTTCAGGCGTGCGTCCGAATTGTTCGCGCTCCCAGCGCTCGAGGTCGGTCAGGCGCGGAGGAGTTGCCATGGGCGAAGTCTACGGCCGCCCCTGGCGCGCACGGCAAGCGCGCCGCTCGCCGCTCCTCCGAGTGCGGCGGCACCCGCCAGTGCTCCCAGCGCCTTGAGTCGACGGCCCAGCCGGTCGATCCTCAGGACCTCCCAGCCTTCGGTCCGCGCCACGCGATGTAGCTCTCGGTCGGGGTTGACCACGACCGGATGGCCAACGATGCGGAGCATCGGAAGATCGGAGGCCGAATCCGAATAGCCGTAGGAGGCCGAGAGCTCGATCCCCTCGCGCGCGGCCAGCTGCTCAATCGCGCGCGCCTTCCCCTCGCCGTAGATGAACAGACCGGTTGGCCGACCCGTGTATACGCCATCCACCACCTCGGAGAACTGGGAGCCGATCCCGCCGTCGAGCCCGAGGACGTCCGCCAGTAGCTCGGCCAGCTCCCCGGAGGCAGCGGTCGTGATGTAAGCGCGGCGCCCGGCGTCCTGGTGCTCGTGGGCCAGCGCGAGCACCTGCGGATAGATGCGCGGGAGGATCCCGGCCAGCACGTCCGGGCCAAGCCGCTCCAGGTCTCGCACGCGGGTTCCCGCCAGCGAGGCGGAGATCCGGTCTCGGAGCTCGTGGGTTCCCTGATCGGTGGAACCGCGGACCCGGAAGCGCAGGTTGGCCCAGGCGTCGGCCAGGAGGCGTCGCCGGCTCAGCAGCCCCTTGCGGTAGGCCGCGCGACCGAACTGGAAGGCCGAGGAGCCCTCCATGAGCGTCCGATCGAGATCGAAGAAGGCGGCAGCTGTGCCGGCGTCAGCCGCCATTCACTTCGACGATCACGGCATCGCCCTGCCCGCCGCCCGAGCAGATCGCCGCACAGCCCAGGCCACCGCCGCGGCGGCGGAGTTCGAGCACCAGCGCGCCCAGAATCCGCGCGCCGGACGCTCCGATCGGGTGTCCGAGGGCCACCGCGCCGCCGTTGACGTTCACGCGGTCCTCGTCGATCCCCAGCATCCGCATTGAGTTCAGCGTGACCGACGCAAATGCTTCGTTGATCTCCCACAGGTCGATGTCGTTAGCCTCCAGCCCAGCCTGCTCGAGCGCCTTCAGCGCTGCCTTGGCGGGAGTTCGGGCCAGGTAGGGAAAGTCGTCGGCGACCTGGGCGTGCTTGACGATCGTGGCCAGCGCGGCCTTGCCGTTGCGCTTGGCCCATTCGTCGCTGGAGAGCACCAGCGCGCCGGCGCCGTCGTTGACCCCGGGCGAGTTCCCAGCGGTGTGGGAGCCGTCCTTGACAAATGAGGGCGGAAGCTTCGACAGCACCTCGAGTGTGGTGTCTCGGCGAGGTGCCTCGTCGATCTCGACCACCGTGTCTCCCTTTTTGGACTTCACAGTCACCGGAACGATCTCCTCTGGCAGGCGGCCCTCGTCCGTGGCCCTTATCGCCAGCTGATGCGAGCGCAGTGCCCACCGATCCATGTCGGGCCGGGTGAGCTCGAGCTCCGTGGCCACCTCGCTGGCCTCTTGCATCATGTGCTTGCCGCTGAATGGATTGGTCAGGCCGTCGTTGATCATCGAGTCGATCGCCTTGGCGTCACCCATGCGGAAGCCGAAGCGGGCTTCCTTGAGCATGTAGGGGGACTTGGACATCGACTCCATCCCGCCGCCGACGCCGACCTCGAGGTCACCGGCACGGATCGCGTTGTCAAGCAGGCAGGCCGAGCGGATACCGGAGGCGCAGACCTTGTTGATCGTCTCCGAGGAGACCTCCTTCGGGATGCCGGCCTTGATCTGTGCCTGCCGGGAGGGAATCTGCCCCTGGCCGGCCTGAAGCACCTGGCCCATGACCACGTGCTCAACGTCCTCCGGAGCTATTTCGGCGCGTTCAAGGGCGGCGCCGATGGCGGTGGCACCGAGCTCCGTGGCATCGATGGAGGACAGACCACCGCCCAGCTTGCCGATGGGCGTGCGCGCGGCAGACAGGATCACGGTCTTGGGCATCGGTTGGCTACTCCGGTGTCGGGGGCGAGCAACCAATCGTAGTGGCTGGCTGCGAGATGGCTCCGGTGCGACACCGCCCGGCCCTGGGTACGGGGCGGGTCCTCAGATGCGCATGACGCCCAGCAGCTGACGCATGAGTGCGAGCCGACCCTCGATCCGTACGCGCCGTAGCGCCACCATCCCCAGGGCCGCGCGCCCGCGCCGGTCGATTGGATTGGGAAGCCCTCGAACGAGCGGCGCCACGAGCAGGCCCACCAAATCCGACAACGCTCCGCTCACCCTCAGATCGGGGGCGACCACAGCCCCGTCCTCCACCAGCACGCGATCCTCGGCGAACAGAATCCGCACCGGAGGACTCGCCTCGGTCACGTTGAGCTCGATCTCCGCGCGCAACGCATGCGCCAAGCCAGGCCGGCGATGGACGCCGCGCTCGATGATCGCCATGATCGCGGGGGCCACCCCACCCGTCATCACCTGGCCCAGCTCCACTTTCGGCGGCTCGGGTGGCACACCGCGATCGTACGGCTCGAGCGGTCCGAGCCATCCGCGGCTCGAACCATCCGGGACAATCCCGCCGTGGACTTCGGCTTGAGCGACGACAAGCGCCTGCTGCGCTCGACTGTGCGGGAGTTCGCAGCGCAGGAGATTGCGCCGGTGGCCGAGGAGCTCGACCGCGCCAAGGCCTTTCCGTACGACATCGTGCGGAGGCTCGGTGAGCTGGACCTGATGGGGATCCCCTTCCCGGAGGAACACGGCGGGGCCGGCGGCGACTCTCTGGACTACGCACTCGTCGTGGAGGAGCTGGCGCGGGTCGACTCGTCGGTTGCGATCACGTTGTGTGCGCACACGTCGCTCGGCACGCAGCCCATCTACCTGTTCGGGTCAGATCAGCAGAAGGTCGACTGGCTTCCGCCGCTGTGCCGAGGCGAGCGGCTCGGTGCGTTCGGGCTGACGGAGCCCGAGGCTGGATCGGATGCTGGAAACACCCAAACCCGGGCCGTGCTCGACAACGGCGAGTGGGTAATCAACGGTTCCAAGCAGTTCATCACCAACGCGGGGACCGACATCTCGGGCATGGTCGTGATCACGGCCGTGACGGGGCGCGAGCGCGAGATCTCAAACATCGTGGTTCCCAACGGCACGGCCGGATACGAGCAGGGCGAGCCCTACCGCAAGATGGGCTGGAATGCCTCGGACACCAGACCGCTGTCGTTCACCGATTGCCGGGTGCCCGCGGAAAACCTCCTCGGGGAGCGCGGCGGTGGGCTCAAGCAGTTCCTGCACGTGCTGGACATTGGCCGGATCGGCGTCGCGGCGATGGGCGTGGGGCTTGCCCAGGGAGCGCTGGACCAGGCGCTGGCGTATGCCAAGGAGCGTCGCGCGTTCGGTCAGCCGATCTCCAGATTCCAGTCGATCCAGGCCAAGCTGGCGAACCTGTCGACGGAAGTCGAGGCAACCCGGCTGCTCGTCTACAAGGCCGCGTACCTCAAGGACCGCGGGGAGAACTTCACCCTCACCGCCGCGCAGGCAAAGCTCAAGAGCGGCCGCCTCGCCGTCCATGCCGCCGATCAGGCGGTGCAGATCCACGGGGGGTACGGCTACATCGAGGAGTACCCGGTTTGCCGCTTCTACCGCGACGCGAAGATTCTCACGATCGGAGAGGGAACCGACGAGGTGCAGGAGCTGGTTATCGCCCGGCAGCTGGGCGCCTAGATCGCGCCGCAGCTGGGCACCCTAGGTCTCCCGTTCCAGGATCCGCGTCGCGGCGGTTGCCGGGTCGATCTCACGGGATACCACCCGGTCCAGGAGCTCCCTGACCTCGGAGTCCTCGTGCACTGATTCCTCGAGCTGGCGGCGGATGCGAAATGCGGCGATCGCCAGGACCTCGTTCATCAGGTTGCGCCGCCGACGCTCCATCAGAGTGCCCTCGGCGGCGATGTGCTCACGGTGGCGTTCGAGCTGATCGGCGAGCTCCTCCATTCCCTCGCCGCGCACGGCCTCGGTGCGCACGATCGGAACCTCCCAACCCGTCCGCGGCCCGAGCGCCAGCACGCCCTTGATCTCACGCACCATCGTGTCGGTCAGCGGATGATCAGCCTTGTTGACCACGATCACGTCGGGGATCTCCATCACTCCCGCCTTGAGAGCCTGGATGGAGTCGCCGGATCCGGGCATCAGAACCAGCACCACGGTATCGGCGTGGTCGATGATGTCCACCTCGGCCTGACCCACTCCGACCGTCTCCAGCAGCACGAGGTCCCGGCCTGATGCATCCATCAGCAGGGCCGCCTGAAGCGACGCCTCGCTGAGGCCACCAAGCGCGCCTCGGCTCGCCATCGAGCGGATGAACACGCCGGTGTCGAGGAAATGCTCGGAAAGCCGGATCCGGTCTCCGAGGAGCGCGCCTTTGGTGAACGGCGAGGACGGATCGATTGACAGGACCGCCACCGTCTTGTCCCGCTCGCGCTCGAGCTTGGTGAGCGCGCCAAGCAGCGTCGACTTGCCCACCCCGGGAGGCCCGGTGAACCCGAGAACGGCGGCGTGCCCGGTGCGTGGGTAGACCTGGCGGACCAGTTCCCAGCCCTCGGGCTCGTCGTTCTCGACCAGCGAGATGGCCCGTGCCAGGGCGCGTTTGTCCCCGGATAGAAGGCGCTCAGCCAGGCTTTGGTCAGTGGCGGGCATAGCGGCGAGCAATCATCGCAGGCCCTACGATCCCCCCGTGGCCTCCACTCGGACCCAGCCGGTCGAGCCACAACTGCTCCCAAAAGCGGTCCCGCCGGTAGTCCGGACCGGCCCGCCTCCGCTGCACGGCGGCGTATGGACGTTTCTGCGATTCGCCCGCAAGCACCGGATGCTCACACCCGGATACCTGCTGCTGTTCGTGCGGTGGGGATGGCTCAAGCTTCGCTGGCGCGGACGGCTGAAGACCGATGGCATGTGCTTCGTTTGCCCCCGTGTGAAGTTCGAGATCGGCCGTGATGCCATCGTCCGGCTCGGACGATGGTCGTGGATCGGCCATGGCACGAAGATCCGCGCGCACGAGGGTGAGGTGTCGATCGGCGCCAAGTCGGTGCTGGGGCAGGAGTGCACCATCTCCGCGTTCCAGCGCGTGTCGATCGGACGCGAGTGCATCATCGCCGACCGGGTCATGATGATCGACTTCGACCATGGCGTGGTTGAGGTCGAACGCCCGATCCGGCTCCAGGGCATCTACAAGCGCAACGTGGACGTGGGCAACAACGTCTGGATTGGCTATGGCGCGGGCCTGCTGCGCGGCGTCAGGGTGGGCCACAACGCTGTGATCGGCACAAACTCGGTGGTCACCACGGATGTGCCGGAGGACGCCGTGGTCGGGGGCGTCCCCGCCCGGGTGATTCGCATGCGCGACGCTCCCAAGACCTTCCGCTGGGGGTAGAGCGCACGAGCGCGCGCCGCAGGACGGCCCCGCCGGCTTGCAAAGGGCAAGCACGGGTGTCATTATTCTGACAGTGCCACGGTGGACGCGTGGCGGTGGCGAGAGTGATTGCGAGGCCAATGAGCCAATTGGCGAGTTCTGGGGGTCGAAATGCCGGACCGGGCCGCTGGCGATGGCTGGCCGCCTCCCTCGTCCTGCTTTGGGGGGTGGCTCTGACAGCATGCGGTAGCAGCTCTTCGGCGTCCGGAGTCAACGGGGTAAGGGGGGCCAGCGAGGTCACTGCCCAACCTGTCTCCACCAAGGGGACCAACCCGTTCACCGCCGCGGTTGGCAAGGACAGCGCGGGCCTCAAGCCGCCCTCAGGCGCAAAGAGCTCCTCCGGTGGGCCCACCACCTATAGCGCGAGCACTCCTGGCCTCTATGGCGGCACCCGCAACTACAAGACCTGCAACGCCAGCCAGCTGGTGAGCTTCTTGCAGCAGAACCCGTCCAAGGGGGCGGCCTGGGCCTCGACGCTGGGGATCCCGCAAAACAAGATCGGGGACTACGTCTCCAAGCTGACCAGCGTGCTGCTTCGCACCGACACCCGCGTCACCAATCACGGGTACGTCAACGGTCAGGCCACCTCGTTGCAAGCCCTGCTCGAGGCTGGCACGGCCGTGATGGTCGACCAGTACGGACGGCCCGTTGTCAAGTGCTATTGCGGCAATCCGCTGACCACTCCTACGCTGCTGTCCTCGCCGGTCTATACGGGACCAACCTGGGCTGGATTTAGCACGACGAACATCACGATCATTCAGCAGTCGACGACGATCATCAATGTGTTCAAGCTGTATGACCCAAGCACCGGCATGATCTTCACGCGAACGCCCGGGGCGAACGGCACGGATGGGGCCTACGAGCCGGCGGGCGCGATGGCGAACCCCGCGCCGATGAACGGCTCCTCATCGTCCGGAGGCCAGTCGGCTTCGACCGAGAACCCATCGGTCTCCCTGTCGCCCAACCCGGTCACCGCCGGGGACACGGTCACGCTGAGCGGGAACGGCTTCCTCGGGAACAAGACCATCCAGATCACGGTGAATAGGCCCGACGGCGGCACGGACAACTTCCAGACCACGTCTGACGGCCAAGGCAACGTCAGCTACACGTTCTCGAATGCCGGCGGATCGGCAACCGGCACCTACACGGTGACCGCCACCGATCAGGACACGGGCGCCCACGCCTCGGCGACGATCCTGGTGCAGTCGCGCGGCGGCTCCTCGCCGGCCACCCCCGCCACGCCGCAGCACACCACCACTTAGCGCGGGTCACGCGGACCAACCCACAAGCTCGGGCGCGAGGTTGCGCAGCAGCGCCTCCAGGCGATCGTCTGCGAGTGCCGCGGCCAGCGCCTCGGCGTGCGCCTCGGCGCGCTGGCGCGGATACTCGCCCGCCAGCTGCCGGGTGATGAGGAACGCCCAGTCGCTGGACTGAAGGGCAAGCAGTTCGCGCAGCGCACGGTCGCTGGGCCGTCGTGCGTACGCAAGCGCACGCAGCTCGGCCGAGCGGGCCCGCCAGGCCACATCGGCCACTGCCGGCCCGCTCCAGGTCCGCAGATCTCCCCCCTCCCCCCACGTGCTCACGCCTAGCTCGGCAGGCGCCGGCGCGGGCTCGACGCGGTCCAGCGCATCGTCCAGCGTCGTCAGCTCGAGTCCCTGGCGGGCGCTCTCCTCCAGCACTCCCGAGAGCCAGGCCACGCCCTCGTACCACCAATGGCCCAGGAGCTCGGTGTCGAGCGCGCATACGCACACGCCTCCTCCCCGGACACGCTCCCTGACCCGGCCCACGAAATCAGCCGCGTGCTGGGCGGCGAGCTGTAGCGCCGCCGCGTGGTCGTAGGGCTCGCCGCTGTTGGCCCACGCTCGGTGATGGCGTGGTGTCAGCGCGTGATAGCTGCGGTATTCATCGGCGGCGGGGTAGCCGTCCTCGCTCCACACCAGCGAAATGATTTGGCGGTCGATCGGCCACAGCACGGGACCCGCCTGCGTGCCGACGGGCGCCAGGTTGCGAGGATCGCCCAGTCCAAAGGATCCGCTCAGCTCGACACACGTGTGGCGGACCCCCGCCTCCTCCAGCGGCTCGTCGAGCCATGGAGCGTAGGCGCACTCGGGTAGCCACAGACCGCCGCGCCAATCGCCGAAGCGCCGCCGGTGGGCCGCGATTCCGGTCTGTACCTGAAGGTTGATGCCCGTGTCGCTGACGAGCAGCGGCAGGACGGCGTGGGTAGCCGCCGAGGTCCAGCTGGCCTGCCGGCCCAGCGCCGCAAGCACCCCCTCGCCGAGGCCTGCCAGCCGCTCCGCGCTGGCGGCGTATTCCTGCGCCGAGCGCTCCAGCTCGCGCACGAGCTCACGCTGATCGGATCGGCCGAGCTCCTCGATATCGAGCCTGTGGGACTCGGTCCGCACCTCCCGCAGGAACCTCAGGCAGCGGTCGATCGCCCCCGGCGACTCCAGCTGGTCGCACAGCACGGGGGTCAGCGACACCGTCAGCGGGGCCCCGCCCAGCAGCTCCAGAAGCGGCAGGTACGACGTGGCGATCGCCTCCCACAACCACTCCTCTCCGAATGGCCAGGTACCAAACCCCTCCACATACGGCATGTGGGTGTGGAGGACGATGGCCAGAGCGCCAGGCCGCTTCAGCTGTGCGGTCACGTCCGGCAGACGGCGAGGAAGTCCAACGCGCGGTCCAGGCGATTTGTCTCCAGCGCGAAGTCCCGTGTGGCGATGGCCGGCGTGAACCGGTCATAGAACGGCTTGGTGATGCCGAGCGCCGCGTGAATCCGGTCCCAGCCCAACGCCAGAGCCACTGCATGGACACGCAGCCTGCGGGCGTGAAACAGGCCCAGCAGCTCGACGTCGTCGAACACCCGCCGGCAGAGATTCTCGAACTCGGATGCCCTGTATTCCCGAATGTGCCACGGGTTGTCTGACTTCTCACGGCCAGGGCCAGCGAGCGTCAGCACGTTGGGTGTCGACACGTACGCAACACCGCCCGGCGTGAGCAGGCCCCGGAAGTGCTCGAGCACCGCTTGGGGATCCTGGACGTGCTCGATGGTCTGGAGGAACACCACCGCGTCGAACGCGCGCGGCTCGCCGAACTTCTCCACAACTCCGCGCTCAAAGCGCAGGTTCTGGCGCCTGTAGCGCAGGTTCGCGTGCTGATGCGCCTCCGGATTGGCGTCCACCCCCACCACGGCGGCCGCCGATCGGGAGAGGACCTCAGAGCCGTAGCCCTCGCCACAGGCCATGTCCAGAACCCGCAGCCCGGCAACCCGTGCCCCGATCCATTCGTACACCACCAGGTGCCGTCTGTACCAGTAGTTCTCGGCTGGGACGTCAGGGAGCGTGCGTTCGCCGGTCAGTTCGAGCGGTGGAACTCCAGGGGGCTGATCCAGCTGAACGTAGGCGGTCATTGGCCGGTCGAGAGGGTAATGTCCGCCACGCCATGGAGGCAGCTCGGACGGCGGATGAGATCCGCGACGTGAACACTCGCTACCACGACGTCGCCTCGACGAACTACGACTCCAAGTGGGGAATCGACTTTGGCGAGGTGGGCCAGACGCAGGTGCTGGGGAAGCTCCGAAAGGTGCTTGGCTCCGAGCTCGACCGAGGCTATGAGCGGTCGCTCGAGATCGGCGCGGGAACCGGCTACTTCAGCCTCAATCTGCTGCTGGCCGGTGTGGTCAGCGAGATCACCTGCACCGACATCTCGCCCGGAATGGTCCGCACCCTGGCCGCAAACGCCGAGCGCCTGGGCCTGCACGTGCGCGCCGCCCGCGCGGACGCGGAGTCGCTGCCATTTGCCGACCAGAGCTTTGACTTGGTTCTCGGGCACGCGGTGCTCCACCACCTCCCGGACCTCGGGGCCGCATTCTCAGAGTTTCACCGCGTGCTGCGCCCAGGAGGCCGGATCGTGTTCGCGGGCGAGCCATCACGCACCGGAGACCTCCTCGCCTCGATTCCCAAACGCGGTGCAGCACTGCTGGCGCCGCTGTGGCGAGCGCTGGTCCGGGCCGGTCCATTCCAAGGGGCTGCCGATGACTCCGGAGACGGCTGGCATGGCCACCGACTGGAGGGGTTGGTCGACATCCACGCTTTCGATGCCGGGCATCTGGCGGCGCTCGCCCGGGATGCCGGATTCGAAGCAGTACGGATTCGCGGTGAGGAGCTGGTTGCCAACTGGTTCGGCTGGTTCAACCGCTCACTCGAGGCGCGCGCCAACCCCGACGACGTCCCGATGCTCTGGCGCCAGTATGCATTCCACGGATATCTCGCTCTCCAGCGGCTGGATGAGCGAGTGCTCGAGGGACGGCTCCCGCCGGCGCTCTTCTACAACCTCCTGCTGGCCGCGCGCAAGGCTTAGGGTGCAGGCGTGGCCGAGCGGCTCGAAAGCCACTTCCCGCTGTTTCCGCTCGGCATCGTCGCGCTCCCGCAAGAGCTGATCCCCCTGCACATCTTCGAAGAGCGCTACAAGACGATGATCGACGAGTGCCTGCGTGACGAGAAGGAGTTCGGAATCGTCTGGCTGTCGGATAACGGGTTACGGGAAATCGGCTGCGCTGCCCAGATAGAGCGGGTGCTGGAGCGGTTTGAGGACGGCCGAATCAACCTGCTGTGCCGAGGCACGCGCCCGTTCAGGGTGATCGAGCGGCAAAGTGACCTGGCCTACCCGGCGGGGGTGATTGAGTTCGTCGATGATCGGCCAGAGTCAGTCGATCCGGAGCTCCTCGGGCAGGCGCAGGCCGCGTACGCCGAGCTCGTCCGCCGCGCCACAGACGCGGAGCCGGAGGCCGCCGATCTGGCTGACATGGACGCGTACGGGATGGCCGCAACGGTGGAGTTTGGACCGGAGGCCAAGCAGGGACTGCTTGACCTGCGCTCGGAGAATGCCCGGCTGCGCCTGGTCAGGCGCCTGTTTCAGGCCGCGGCGAAGCGGCTTGACCTCGTCGAACGCGCACAGGAGCGAGCCCGCTCGAACGGGAAGGTCCGGTTCGGGACGTAGGAGTTGCGCAGGGCGGCTGCCCTAAGCGTTGTACGCGATCATCGCCGCCCCGAAGAGCAGGCAGTAGATCCCAAACGGGTTGAGGTTGCCCCGCCTGAAGTAGCGCGTCAGAAAATGCACCGTGAACACCGCGGTAATCGCGGCTGCCACCGCAGCGAGCACGGCGTAGCCGCGGATGCCGTTGCCCAGGTTGCCGGTGAGATCAGGAAGCTTGTACACGCCGGCCACCAGGATGATCGGCGTCGCAAGCAGGAACCCGTAGCGGGCTGCATCCGCGTTATCCAGCCCCCGCGCCAGGCCGGTGGCCATCACCACCCCGTCGCGGCTGATCCCGGCGATGAGCGCCGTTGACTCGCCGAGCCCGATCACAGCCGCCTCCCGATATTCCAGCGTCTCGAGCCTGCGGCCACCATCGTCCTTCATCCCCTGACGGCGAGCAAGCTCCCTGACCTCGGCGCGCCTGCGCAGGCGCTCGGCGGCCAGCAGGATAAGCCCGTTAATAACCAGGAAGATCGACGCGATCACCGGCTTCGCAGTGGCTACTCGCGCCGTGTGCTCAAGCGCCAGGCCCAGGATCCCGACGGGGATGCTGGCAACGATGATCAACCAGGCCAGTCGCTCGGTCGGAGTGTCCACCCGCCGCTTGCGGAGCGTGGCAAAGAACGCGCGGACGATCTCCACCCAGTCACGCCAGAAATAGATCAGCAGGCCGATGGCGCTTCCCACGTGGAGCATGACGATGAACGCGAGCCAAGGAGACTCGGGCTTCGACTGAAATGCAACGACGTCGTTCCAGCCGAACAGCTTCGGCAGGATGACCGTGTGGCCCAGGCTGGAGATCGGGAACAGCTCGGTGGCGCCTTGGATAATCCCCAGGATGATTGCCCTGAACGCGGTGAATCCGTGTGCGGCGATCGTAAGCACGAGGCGGGAAAGCTAGCGGTTCGGACCTAAGCGTTTGCTTAGCGCGCTACCCAGGCAATCCGCAGGCCTTTTGGGCCGCGTCCACCGTGAACAGCTCCGCCTGGGCCAGCTCGGAGTGATGGGCGCCCGCGGTATCGGGGAACGAGATCGTCCCGTCCTGGAGCCTGATCGTGTAGCGGAAGGCGCTGTTGAACGCAGGCGGGATATCGAGGTTTTGCTTGGCATCAGGAGCCAGCGAGACGGCGAGATCCCGAGCGCGAAGCAGCAGTGGCTCGGCGAGCGGACGAGGCGCCCTGTCGTTGCAACGAATCGTTCCCCCGTCGTTGATCAGCAGCGTCGTCTTGCGACCTTGCCCGCTTCGCGTGAGCAGAAAGAGATCGGGGGACTGGACACCGAGCCCGCACCCGGCGAGCCCACCAAGTGCGGCGGCAGTGGCGCCGGTCCCGATGATCACGCGTCGAAGAGAGATCATTCCGTCACCGTGACCGCCGCTCCCCCTCGCCGCGGATCGCCCCCTCCCCAGAACCCAGCCTGAAGGTCGCGCTCAACCGCCTGGACGCCGCCAAAGAAAAGGTTCCTCTCCCTGAAGGGAGCTACCGCCTGCCCGGTCGACTCCAGTGAGCCGACGTCGAGCCCCGGCTCCGCGTAGACCACGCCGTCCTCGTAGTGGAGCCTCGGTGCTTCAACGGCCTCACCGGCGCGCATGCCATCGTCGATCACCCGCACGATCGTCTGGAGGATGGCCGATCGGATCCGGTTTGAGCCCGCACTGCCGAGTACCAGCTCGGCGACGCCATCACGTGTGAGGACCGTCGGAGCCATCATGCTGGGTAGGCGCCGGCCCGGTGGGTGGCGGTGAAACCCCAGCGGGTTGAGGTCGGTCTCGCCAAGCATGTTGTTCAAGTGAACTCCCGTGCCGGGCACCACGACGCTGGAGCAGGACCCGTTGGAGCATGTGACCGAGCAGGCCCACCCGTCACGGTCGAGCACGGATATGTGGGTCGTCGAGCCAAGCGGCCCACGGCCGCCCCGAAGAAACTGCTGGACGAAGTCCGCATCCCCCAGCCCCGCCAGAAACTCCGGCGTCCGCTCGCTCTGCGTGCGCTTCATCACCGCGACGACCTCCTCGAGGCTGGGCGCCCCGACGGTGGCGTCGAGCCAGCCCAGCGCCCGCGCGATCAGGATTCCCCCCGCCGATGGGGGTGGATTAGTCAGCACGTCCCTGCCGCGGTAGGGGACCGACACCGGGACACGGTCGATCACGGTGTAGGCCGCAAGGTCGGCCGCGGTCATCATCCCCCCTCGTTCCTGGAGCCATTCGACGATCGCCGCCGCGATGTCCCCGCTGTAGAAAGGAACCGTTCCCTCGGCGGCGAGGCGCTCAAGCGCATCGGCAAGCTCGGGCTGGCGCACCGTATCGCCCTCCTGGACCGGACTCCCGTGGGGGGCGAACAGCGCCGCGCATTGGGGGGTGGCGGTGATGATCCCGCCCAGGATCTGGAAGACGTACGCCTGAGGCGCGGTGACCGCGACGCCGAGGCGGGCCAGGGTTGCCGCGGGCCGGACCAGGTCGGCGAGCGGAACCCGCCCGAAGCGCCTCGACGCTTCGCAGACCCCTGCCGGCCACCCGTAGGTGCCAACCGACGCCGCCCCGATGTTGAAGACCTGAACGGCGTCGCCAAAGGAGATCGTGACGGGTATGAGCTCGGCCCGCTGCTGGGTGTCAGCGTCGCGGCCTGGGGCCTCGACGAAGAAATCCAGCAGCACGGGGTCGTGTCCGGGCTCCACCACGAGCATGTAGCCGCCCGCGCCGAGGGCGGTGAGCAGCGGCTCGCAAGCAAGTGAGGCCAGCATCGCCCCCAACGCTGCATCGACCGCGTTCCCGCCTTCCCGAAGAACATTCGCACCCGCCTCGGCCGTCATCGGGTGACCGGCGGCGATGACTCCGAGCTGGGAGCTCAGACCTGACTGTCTAGAACCGAGCATGGCAAGGACAGGGAGCGACGTGTGCACTGCACACGAGCGACCGACGACGCCGCCATGCGACGGTTATCGGCCGTCAGCGGCGTGGCATGAACTCGGGAACTTCGAGATCCGTGGCGGTCGGCAGCGGACGGTCCCGCACCCGGCTCACCCGCGGCTCGCCGCCCGGTTCGCGAAGCATCGCCCGGCGCTCTCGGTGCTCCTCGTCGGCCCTCGGCCGGTCGGTTTGCGCCGGGCGCACCCGCGGCTCGCCGTAGCCGGTCGCCACCACGGTCACCCAGACCTGGTCGGTGAGCTTCTCGTCGAGCATCGCCCCGAAGATGATGTTGGCGTCGGGATGTGCGGCCTCTGCGACCGCCTTGGCTGCCTCGTTCACTTCCCACAGCGAGAGGTCACGCCCGCCGGTGATCGACAGCAGGATGGAGCGAGCGCCATTCATGCTGGTCTCGAGCAGGGGCGAGGAGACGGCGTGCTCGGCGGCCTCAACCGCCCGGCGCTCGCCGGTACCCATCCCGATTCCCAGCAGGGCGTTGCCCGCACCGGACATGATCGTGCGCACGTCGGCGAAGTCGAGATTGATCAGCCCGGGAAGCGTGACCAGATCCGAGATGCCCTGGACTCCCTGCCGCAGCACGTCGTCTGCCACGCGGAACGCGTCGACGATCGACGTGTTGCGCTCAAGGACGGACAGGAGCCGGTTGTTGGGGACGACGATCAGCGTGTCGACTTCCTCGCTCAGCTCCCTGATCCCGCGCTCGGCCTGCTCGCGACGGCGGGTGCCCTCGAACTGGAACGGGCGAGTGATGATCCCCACGGTCAGGGCCCCCAGCTCCCGGGCGATATGAGCCACGATCGGCGCTGCTCCCGTTCCCGTGCCGCCTCCGGCCCCGGCGGCCACGAACACCATGTCGGAGCCTCGAAGGAGCGCCTTGATGTTGTCGTACTCCTCGCGCGCGGCCTGGCGGCCAAGTTCTGGATCGGAGCCTGATCCGAGCCCGTGCGTGACGGAGCCGCCGATGTGCAGCGTCTCGTGAGCGGCGGAGAGCTGAAGCGACTGAAGGTCGGTGTTGATCGCCAGGAACTCCACTCCCTCGACCTCGGCCTCGACCATCCTGTTGACCGCGTTTACGCCGGCGCCTCCAACGCCGACGACACGAATCACGGGGTTGCCTACGGTGGCAGGCGTGGCATACGCCTCCGCGCTGCGCTCGGGGCGGGCGAACGGATCGTCCGCGGAAAGCTCGGTCCTGCGACGCGAGGTCGGCTCGAGCAGGCTGGTAGGGATGTCCGAGGAGAACGCTTGCCGGAGCCGCTCCTGAGCCGAGGGGACCTCTGCTCGCGGATCCTCCTCCTCCACCGGCGGCTCGGCTGGGGGGGGCGCCGCCTCTGCTTCTGGGGGCGCAGTCTCAGACTCGGCCCTCGCTGCGGCCGTCTCCGGCGCGGGCGATGCCTCGCGCGCAGGCTGTTCGGGGTGCTCGGCATCCTCGGCTGTCTTGCGGAACAGCGCCGCCAGGGGTCCTTCGCGCATGCTTGCGCGCTTATTTGCTGGCATGTTCGAGGACCTCCTTCGCGAGCTGCCTGTATGAGTGTGCGGCGATCCCGTCCGGGTCGTACTTGAGGACCGACATTCCCTTTACAGGCGCCTCTGCAAAGCGGATGGTCTTGCGGATCCGTGATGCAAATACCCGGTCGCCGAAGTTCTCTTCGAGCAACTCGATCGCCTCCTTCGCGTGAAGCGTACGGGTATCGATCATGGTCGGCAAGATCCCCTCGATGTCAACGAGTGGGTTCAGGTTCTCACGGATCATCGCCAGCGTGTTCTGAAGCTGCACGAGCCCGCGCATCGAAAGATATTCGCATTGCACGGGGACGATGACCTTGTCCGCCGCGGTGAGCGCGTTGATGGTCAGCAGACCCAAGCTCGGCGGGGTATCGATGAATACGAAGTCATAGTCATCCCTGACGTCACGGAGCGCCTTCTGTAGCGAGCGCTCGCGGCCGATCATCGCTGCCATGGCGATCTCTGCGCCCGCCAGGTCGATAGACGCGCACGCGATGTCGACTTCGCGCTTCCGGACGACTTCGCGGATGGAGACTTGATGCACCAGAACGTCGTACATCGACTTCTCCAGGGTGTCCGGATCGATTCCTTGCGACATCGTCAGGTTGCCCTGCGGATCCATGTCGCAGCACAGGACTCGGTGCCCTTCCTCGACGAAGGCGACGGCGAGGTTGAGCGTGGTGGTGGTCTTGGCGACGCCTCCCTTCTGGTTGGCGAACGCGATGACCTTGCAGGTGGCCGTCACGGGGAGCTCCGCTTCAGTCGGGGACTCATACGCGTGTGTATTCGCACGAGTGTGGCGTATTCCTCCGCCCGTGGAGCGAATCCGTGATCAGGCCTGCCAGTACGCTGCGGCCCGCGTGCCCTCGCTGTTCGACAAGCGGCTGATCTTCGTCACGGGCAAGGGCGGCGTCGGTAAGTCGACCGCAGCCGCCTCGATGGGCCTGGTTGCGGCCCGGCGAGGACTGCGGACGATGGTGGCAGAGCTTTCCAACCAGGACCGCATCCAGCGCCTCTTCCACCTAGAGGTTGGCCAGTTCACCGAGGTCGAGCTTGCCGAGCGGCTGTTCACGATCTCTATCGATCCTCAGCACGCGATGGATGAGTACCTGCGGGTCAAGGCCGGGTCGCTCGGCCACGCCCTCGGCTCAAGCCGCGTCTTTCAAGCGTTCGCCATGGCGACACCAGGAATGCGTGAGCTGCTCAGCATCGGCAAGGTGTGGGAGCTGGCACAGCTGGAGCGCCGGACCCGAAATGCGGCGCCGTATGACCTGGTGATCGTCGACGCCCCCGCCACCGGTCATGGCGTGGGCTTGCTACGAACCCCCCGGACGTTTGCCGACATCGCGCGCGTGGGGCCCATTGCCCACCAAGGGCGGACAATCGCCGACACTATCCTCGACCGAGGTTTCACCGGGATCGTCGCCGTGGCCACCCCGGAGGAGATGCCCGTTAACGAAACGCTGTCACTCAGCGAGTCGCTGGCCAAGGAGAACCTGGAGCTTGACGTCGTGATCCTCAACGCCTTGTATCCGGTGCGGTTTGCTGAAGCTGACATCAAGGCGCTGACCCAAGCGCTGACGCGGGCCCGGTCACCAAGGTCTCGATCCGCGCTGCGCGCCGCGCTCTCCGAGCACGCTCGGGCCCAGACCCAACGCGAGCAGAGGGACCGTCTTCGAGATGGCCTGCGCGCACCGCTGGCCGAGCTTCCCTACCTATTCACCGAGCAGCTGGGGCTGGAGGAGGTTGGCGCGCTCGCCGACGAGCTGGAGGCAGCCCTGTGAGCATCGCCGAGCTTCTGGAGGGAAAGCGCGTCTGCATCTGCGCTGGTTCGGGCGGAGTGGGCAAGACAACGACCTCGGCCGCGATCGCGCTTGGGATGGCCGCTCGCGGCGCCAAGGTGGCGGTCGTCACGATCGATCCCGCGCAGCGCCTGGCGAACGCGCTTGGACTCCAGGAGCTCGACAACGAACCGCACCGGGTCGCGGCATCTGCGCTTGCGAGCGGAGGGGTGGATCTCTCCGGGGAGCTGTGGGCGATGATGCTTGATCCCAAGCGGACGTTCGACGAGTTGATCGAACGGCTGGCGCCGACCCCGGGCCGGGCGGCTGAGATCAAGGCGAACCGGGTGTACCAGGAGCTCTCGAGCGCGGTCTCAGGCTCTCAGGAGTTCACGGCGATCGCCAAGCTCTACGAGCTGGACCAGGACAGCTCGTTCGATCTGCTGGTGCTGGACACGCCACCGTCGCGCCACGCACTGGACTTCCTCGATGCACCGCGTCGGCTCAATGCCTTTCTGGAAGGGCCCACTGTGAAGGCGCTGGTGCGTCCCACCGGCCTGGGGATGCGGGTCCTGGGCCGGGGAGCCGTGCCTGTGCTCGGGGCGCTGAGCCGCGTGACCGGCGTGGACCTTCTCACCGACCTCGGGGCTTTCTTTGGACTGCTGGCGGACATGACCGGCGACTTCAGCCAGCGTGCAGCGCAGGTAGAGACGCTGCTGGCCGCGCAGACCACGGCTTTCGTGCTGGTCACCTCGCCCGAGCGGGAGCCGATCGATGAGGCCATCTGGTTTCACCAACGGGTGGCCGAGGCCGAGCGGCCATTCGCCGGCGTGGTCGTCAACAGGGTGCATCATGACCTGCTGGGCGACAGCGGGCTGCAGGATCTGAGGCGATCCCTTGCGCGAGCTCTGCCGGCAGACCTTGCGGCGAAGGTGGCCCAGAACATGGGCGACTACCACGTCCTGGCGCGTCGCGACGAGCGCAACATCGCAAGGCTCGAGCAGGCCCTGGCAGGCGAGCCCCTGCTGCTGGTGCCTCACCTGGACGACGACGTCCACGACTTCGAGGGCCTGCTCCGGATGCGGCGCTATCTGTTTGCCTCGGGAGCCGAGCGTGAACAGCTGATCGCCAACATGGTGGCGTGACCACAACCGAATACCCACCGGCGCCGGCGAGCGGAGGGCCCCGCCGCGGAATGTCCCATCTGGCGCGCTGGTGGTGGTGGGCCGCGGTGCCATTCGCGGCCGTCTACCTGGTCCTGCTCGCGACCCAGTTCGGCAGCGTGATTACCAGCTCCAACCTGGATGCAGACGCAGTCTCCGGACCGGTGATCGGACAGCTGTTCGGCGCAGCTGGAGCCCACGCCCACGTCGTGCTGGGAACGTTCGGGTGGTACTCGACCCTTCTGTTCGAGCTGGCCACCAAGTGGCTTCCTGCACATCGTCAGGTGTGGGAGGCGGCTCCCTACGCGATGCTCTTGGCCGGAGCGGCGCTGACCGCCTGGTCCGTGTACGCGATCGCCGGGCGCGTCGCCGCCAGCCTCACCGCGGTGATCCTCATCTGCGCCTCGCCGCACGCCCTGCTCCTGCTGCTGTCGATGACACAGCATTCCCCGGTCTGGTTCTGCCTGGCTCTGCTGGGCGCGTTCCTGGTCCTCCTGGAGCGGCGGGGCACGCGGACGCGGCCGCTGCTGCTCGGTCTGCTCGCGCTCGTGGTCGGCATCGTCATCGGCGCCAACGCGGCCTCGGATCCGCTGGTTACGGTCGCGGGGCTGGCACCCTTCTGTCTGGCCCTGGTTGCAGCAACCTGGCTGGCACCGGAAGGCGACCGTTTGCGTCCGGCATTGGCTGCAGCGGTGATGCTTGTCGTGGTGGCCGCCACGTGGGTCGGCACCGACCTGCTCATGTCCGGGCTGAACGTCATGCCCGAGCACGGACAGCACACTGGTCGACTGGCCTCGGCCACCAAGGTCGGCAGCAATTTCCGCTTGTGGTGGCAGTCGATCACGCTGCTCGGAAACGGCGACTTCCTTGGCCGCAATCTCTCCTTCGCCACAGGTCTGGCGGTCATATGCGGCGCTCTCAGCATCGGCGCGGTCGCGTTGCTGCCATGGCTGGGCTGGCGCGAGCTTCGCGGCGCCGCCATCGCGCGCAGCGCCCGGGCTCCGGGACGCGTCGCGTTCCTGGTCTTCTGGTGCTGCTCCGCGGCGCTCCTGAGCGGCGCGTTCCTGGTCAGTGCGCTGCCGGCAGACGCAGCAGCCGATCGCTACCTGGTGGGACTCATCTACGCGGCGGCTGCGGTTGTTCCGGCCGTCGCGGGCCGGCGTCCCATTGCGCAGGCCGCGGTCCTGGTCGCGACCTGCACGTTCGCGCTTTCGGCGGTGATCTCGATGGCGCAGAGACATGCGGCAACCCCGCCACCTCAGGCCCCCGCTCAACGCGTGATCCCGTCGATCGAGCGGATCGCATCCCGCCAGCATCTGCAGGTGGGATACGCGGGGTATTGGGACGCCGCCCCGATCACCTGGGCGACGCACTACCACGTGCTCGTGTACCCCGTGTCGGTGTGCGACCGAGGCGCCCATCTGTGTCCGTTCGATCTCCACTTCATCACCAGCTGGTACGAGCCTCGAGCCGGGGTTCGCAGCTTCCTGCTGACCGACAGCCGATCAGGTCTCGTGCCGGCGCCGACCCCCGATCTGGGCCGGCCGCTTGCCGTTTACCGTCTCGGCCAGGCGACGATGTACGTTTATCCGTACGACGTCGCGCAGAAGCTCTCGCCCACATAGGGTCTCCCGCTGATGAGCGAGCGGCCGCTTTGGGCACCATGGCGCATCCAATACATCGAGGGGGACAAGGGAGAGGGTTGCGTTCTCTGCTCTTCCTTCTCGGAGGCCGAGCCAGCGGAGGGCTGGCAGCGCCCGGTCGAGCGAGGGCAGCGCTGCTTCACGCTCCTCAACGCGTTCCCCTACGCCTCGGGACACGTGATGGTCGCCCCCTACCGTCACGTCGCCTCGCTGGAGGAGCTAGATGACGAGGAGCTGACGGAGCTCATGCAGCTTGCTCGCCGTGCCATCGCCGCGCAGCGCCGTGCTATGTCCCCCGACGGGTTCAACCTTGGCCTGAACCTCGGCAGCGTGGCGGGAGCCGGGATCGCCGACCACCTGCATCTGCACGTCGTGCCCCGGTGGGAAGGCGACAACAGCTTCATGCCGGTGATGGCCGACATTCGCGTGCTTCCGCAGGCTCTGGAGGCGACCTACGAGATGCTGTCGAAGGCGCTGGAGCGCGTCGACTAGGGGGCTTTGCCTAGGGGGAGAGGATCCCCCGCCTGGCCAGGAACTCTTCGCGGGCTCGCTCAATCGCGGCCGCCGCGTCCTCGGCCGTACCCCATCCTCTGACCTCCGAATGACGGTCCGGATCGAGGTCCTTGTACACCGTGAAGAAGTGGCCGATCTCCTGCCGCAGCTGCTGGGGAACATCGTCGAGTTGCTCTAGGTGATTCCAGCCCGGGTCGCTGATCGGAACGCACAGCACGTGGTCATCGTCGCCCTTCTCGTCGGCCATCTTGAAGAGCCCCACGGCCCTGGCGGTGACGATGCACCCGGGAAACGTGGGCTCTGAGACGCAAACCAGCACGTCGAGGGGGTCGCCATCCGGGGCAAGCGTCTCCGGTATGTAGCCGTAGTCCGTGGGGTAGACGACCGAGGCCGATATGAAACGGTCGAGCTTGATCCCTCCGAGCTCCGAGTCGTACTCGTACTTGTTGCGGCTCCCCTTGGGAATCTCAACCACGCAGTTCAGTACGACGCTCACGGTGCCCTCCTGGTGCGAGGGGGCTAGTTCATCTCGCCACGGGAAACCGCAATGCAGGCCTCGCACAGCGGCCACGGCGGATTCCACGGGTAACCGGTGACGTCCTTGCCGCACAGCGCCGTATCAAGATCCAGTTCTGAGACCAGGTGACACAGCTCCTCGAACCCGTCGTCGTTGGTCCGCGGGATGTTCCAGCACGAGGGGTGGATCCCCGGAGCGGTGACCGGGGTCGTACCGCTTGCCACTCGCGCAGCATAACCGGCGACCGCACCCTTGAAACAGTTCGAGCGGGCAGTGCCCGCTCGAAGCTGGTCGGTCGCGCTCCCCCTAACTGCTTTTGAGCCCCAGGACTTACATGTCGTGCCTGGTGGGCATGACACTCCCGGTTCGCTTGGAACCGAGTAGGGAGCGGCCGTCACTGCAAGGTTACCGCCTCAGCCTCGAGGTCGGCTGACGTCTCCGCCTCCGGCGCGGCCGCCGCCTCCGCCTCCCGAGCCGCCGCCGCCTCCGCCTCCCGAGCCAGGAGTCCGTCGGCAACCCGGACCAAATCCGCGTCGAGATGCCCGCACAGCGTGTCTCGGAGCAGCGCGCGGAGGTGCTCGGCAATCTCGTCGACGAGCTCGCTGGCCTCATCGTGTGAGAGGGAGAGACCTGAGATCACAGCGCGCTCCAGCGAGATGGCGCGGGCGGCCCGCTCGGCCAGCGCCGCCCGGTCCTCTGGCCGGCCGCAGATCGTGGCCAGCCGCTGAGCAAGCCTCCCGCTCGCCGGGCCTTCTGGCTCGAGCAAGACCCGCAGAGCGAGCAGATAATCGCTGAGCGCCTGGAACCGGTCGGGCCGCTCACAGGCCATCTCAAAGCGCGCCAGCGCCCAGGCCAGCTCGCCGTCCTCAGGCAGCCTCCGTGGTATCAAGCTGCAGAACGCGCGCAGCTCGTCCTCCTGGCGTGCGGGGACCACGGTCACCGAGCTCGGCCGCACCGTCGACCCCAGCGCCACCGGCTGCCAAGGGCCCGAGTCGACCCGTATCCAGGCCATCGGGCCGAGCCCATAGCTTCCGCGCTCAAACAGCCGCAGCGCTGTGAGGAGCCGGCGGAAACCGGCCACGGCCACATCAACCGGCGAGGGGCCACCGCGCTCGTCGGTGTTGCTGAACACCGCCACGACCTGCGGCTCCTCTCCGTCGCCCCAGACCGCTTCGGCAGGAGCATCGGCAAGCCGATCGCCACTGATGAGCGACAGCCCGTCCGGGAGCTGGATCTCCGGAGTTGTCGGGTCGAGGTCGATGCCCAGCACCGGCGCCAGGACCATCGTCGTGCAGCGTCCCTCCAGCAGCGTCCGCTCCAGCTCCTCATACGCCCGATCGAAGCGCGCGTCGTCGAACTCGAACTCGTCTCGGTCGGCGAACACGCGGCCGAGGAACGACCGCAGCCCCTCGTCGGCTCGCTGCCGGGCGTCGGCCGGCACCGCGGAGACGCCGCAGACGTTCAAGTAAGCGCCGAGTTGGTCGTGTTCCGCAAGCGCTCGTGCGGCGGGGGCGTAGCTGGTCAGCCCCGACAGCGCTCCCAGGCAGCGATCGATGAACTGCTCGGTCTGCGGCCTGTAGCAGTAGAGCGTCGGCTTTCCACGCCGCCTGTCGGCCTCCACGAGCTCAAACGGAATCTCCTCACCGCGGCTGGCCTCAAGCGCAAGCTGCGCTGACGCGTCGGTGGTGAATGCCTCCAGAGCCTGATGCAGGACGCTGTCGCGCACGAGCGCCGATTCGCCCTGGGCGCGCCGGGTCCTTCATGCCGCAGGGCGGCTTGCAGTCAGCCCCGCTGCTCGATCTCCTCGAGGTGACCGACGTTCTCCACGTCGCTCGTATCGGCGCTGGGGCTTCCCGCGAACCAGGCGTCGAGAATCTCTTCCAGCTCCGCCTCCGAGGTCTGGCGCAGGCTCAGCGCCAGCACGTTGGCGTCATTCCACCGCCGCGCCCCCTCAGCGGTCGGCGCGTCGCCGCAGAGTGCGGCGCGAACCCCAGGGACCTTGTTGGCGGCGATCGAGGCACCAGTTCCGGTCCAGCAGGCCACGATCGCCTGCTCGGTCCGCCGCTCGGCCACGTCACGGGCGGCGGCCTCGCTGGCCCAGGCCCAATCTGCCCGCTCGGCCTCCCGATAGGCGCCACGCAGGATGGGCTCGTGCCCGCGACGCCGCAGCAGATCAGGAATGGCCTCGGCGACGCCGACCAGCTCGTCCGCCGCTACCGAGATCTTCATCGGCCGGCGATCAGACCGCAGCGGCGGCCTCGCGGGCGCGCGAGGCGGGGGCCTCACCGCGGGCGCGCGAGGCGACAGGGGGCTCACCGGTCTCATCGCCCGAGTCAAGCCACGCCCGGCCGTACGCCCGCATGTGCTCGATCAGCGGAACGAGCGCCCTGCCCTTCTCGGTCAGCGCGTACTCGACGCGCGGCGGGACCTCGGGGAAGGTCTGCCGCTTCACGATCCCTTCCTCCTCCAGCGCACGCAGCCGGAGCGAGAGGGTGCGCGGGCTGATCCCCTGCAGCGAGCGCTCGAGCTCACAGAAGCGCGAACGCCCCTCAGCCAGATCTCGGATAACCAGCAAGGTCCACTTACCGCACACGACCTCAGCCGTGCGGCA
Source organism: uncultured Solirubrobacterales bacterium (assembly GCA_963756965.1). GTDB lineage: Bacteria > Actinomycetota > Thermoleophilia > Solirubrobacterales > Solirubrobacteraceae > Palsa-465. Next base: position 72,273 of record CAVWPT010000005.1, on the reverse strand, counting down.
TACCGGACATGAGTCTTTGGAAGCCATCCTGAGGCCTATTCTAGCGCAATGCTTCATGAAGTGAAGCGGGTCTTGGGCTTGCGCGCCCAGCGCCCGGGGGCGGCCGTGGGTCTGACCCTCTACCGCGGGGCGCGGGTGGCGAGCGCCGATGTGGGCACGACATGACTCACCCCCACCTACATTTCGAGGCCCGCCGTTCTGCGCCCGAATGGTGGGCGCAGAACGACAAGCCCCCCGCGACGAGAAGGGGGTGTGTCGCAGCGCGCCCACCCGGGGCGTCGGCCGCCGCGCCGGGCCGCGGGCGTCGGCCGCCGCGAACGGCGCGCGCGCCCACCGCGGGCGTCGGCCGCCGCCCCAACCACCGCGCGCCGCGCGCCCCCCGGGGCGCCGGCGCGCTCTCAAGCAGCGACAGGTGGCGGAGCTGAGGAAGGCTGACCGGGGAGGCCGGGGGCGGGAGCCGGCTCGTCAGGTTCGGTGGGCTCGCTTTCGCCGGCTTCGGCGCGTCGAGCGATGTCGTCGAGGTCCTCCATGCTGGTGGCCCGGCGTCCCTCGGCGGCGACCAGCAGTTTGAAGTCGTGCGGGCTCGAGGCCACCCGCAGCGCGTCCTCCATCGACACCCGCCCGGCCTGATAGTGGCGGAGTAGAGCCTGGTCGAAGGTCTGCATCCCGTAGTACTCGCCTTCGGCGATGACCTCGCTGAGGCGCCCGGTCTGCTCGGGGTCCATGATCATGTCGCGGGCCCGCCCGGTCATGCGCATGATCTCCGCTACGCACACCCGCCCGTTCCCGTCAGGAGTTGGCACGAGCCGCTGGGAGACGATCCCCTTCAGCGTGCCCGCGAGCATGGCCCTGGCCTGGTTCTGCTCGTGCAGCGGGAAGAAGTCGATGACGCGGTTCACCGTCTCTGGCGCGTCCAGGGTGTGCACCGTGGAGAGCACCAGGTGGCCGGTCTCGGCTGCGGAAAGAGCCGTCCGGACGGTCTCCTCATCACGCATCTCGCCGATCAAGATCACGTCGGGGTCCTGACGGAGCACCCGCCGCATGGCCCGCCTGAATGACTCCGTGTCCATTCCAACCTCACGCTGGTTGATGATCGAGTTGCGGTCGGTGTGCAGGTACTCGATCGGATCCTCGATCGTGACGATGTGCCGCGGCTTGGTCGAGTTGATGTGGTCGATGATCGCCGCCAGCGTCGTCGACTTCCCGGAGCCGGTGGTGCCCGTGAGCAGAATCAGCCCTCGCTCCTCCTCGGCCAGATCGCTGATCACCGGCGGTAGACCGAGCTCAGCCACCGAGCGGACCGCGAACGGAATCACGCGGGCGACGATTGAGATCGCGCCGCGCTGGCGGAAGGCGTTCACGCGGAACCGGGCCAGTCCGTCCACCGCGTAGGAGAAATCGACCTCGCCGCCCCCGTCGAACTCGGCCATCTTGTCCTCGTGCGCGGCGAGCATCTCGCGCAAAATCTGCTCCGTGTCCTGCGAGCTCATCCGCTCGTACTGCTCGAGCGGCGTGAGTCGTCCGTGGACCCTGACGACCGGATGCGATCCGACTTTCAGGTGCAGGTCGGAGCCTTCGCTCCGGACGACGTGCTGCAGCGCGGAGTGAAGATCGAGCATCCCGCCGGGTTCATCGACGCGTGCCGAGGCGGTCTTGAGAAGCGGTGCGTCCGGCTGGACGCCGCCTCAGAGGGCGTTATGCCACGTCCCGAAGCTTCTGTGCCTCCGCCAGAGACTGAAGCTTCTTCAAAGACTGATTCTCGATCTGCCGGATGCGTTCGCGCGTGACGTTGAACGTCCGCCCAACCTCGTCGAGGGTGCGGGGATGCTCGCCGCCCAGCCCGTAGCGCAGCTCAAGGACTCGGCGCTCGCGGTAGCTGAGGTTTTCGAGCGCTTCGCGCAAAGCCTCCTTGGTAAGGATCTCGGCCGCTCGCTCGTAGGGTGACTCGGCGCGCTCATCGGCGATGAACTGCCCAAACTCTGACTCTTCCTCGTCCCCAACCGGCTTCTCCAGCGACACCGGGGCCTGGGCTGAGCGCTTGATCGACTCGACCTCATCAGGCTCGATCCCGGTGACCTCCGCGATCTCCTCGGCGGTCGGCTCGCGGCCAAGCTCGGTCACTAGCTTGCGCTCGGCCCGGCCGATCTTGTTGAGCTTCTCGACGACGTGCACTGGGATGCGGATGGTCCGGGCCTTGTCGGCCAGCGCCCGCGCGATCGCCTGGCGGATCCACCATGTGGCATAGGTCGAGAACTTGAAGCCCTTGCGGTAGTCGAACTTTTCCGCCGCGCGCACAAGCCCCAGCGTGCCCTCCTGGATCAGGTCCAGGAACGGCAGCCCCTGGTTGCGGTAGTTCTTGGCGATCGAGACGACCAGGCGAAGGTTTGACTCCACCATCTTCTGCTTGGCGTCCAGGTCCCCACGCTCGATGCGCTTGGCGAGATCAACCTCCTCCTGCGCGGTGAGAAGCCGCACCTTGCCGATGTCCTTCAGGAACAGCTGAAGGGAATCGGTGGTCATGTCTGGCTTCAGGTCCAGCGCGGTCTTTGGCTTGCGCCGGCCCCGCTTGTCCGGAGCGCGCTCCAGATCCGCCGCCGCGATAGCTGGATCCAGCTCCTCGACGAGCTCGATCTCCGCCCTCTCCAGGAAGCCATGCAGCTCTTCCACGTCGGCCTCGTCGAGGTCGAGCTCGGACACTGCGCCCGCGATCTCGGCGAACGTCAGCACGCCAAGCTGCTGCCCCCGCGTGACGAGGGTCTTGATCTCTTCCAGTTCCTGAAGTTCGGCTACTGACATCTCATCCTTCGCAGTCGGACGCACGCCGGTGGCACTGAGCGCTGAGGATCACGGGCGGGCAGCATCAAGTGCGCAACCCCGCCATTCAAGCACGAGTATATTCCTATACTTTTTGAAGTCAAAGCTCTCGGTGGGCGAGGTTCAGTGGGATTGCTGCCGAACCTCGTCTAGAGATAATTCGGCTGCTCCTCGCAAGACTTAACGCTCGAACGGGACATCCGTTTCATCCAAAGCGCAATTTCGTGGAAGAACTTCAACCCCCAGACGTACTCTCGTCCCTCCCTCGCACACGCCCCCACCGGCGAAGCGCCAAGCGTGCGGGCGCGCCTCAGGGCACGCCCGCGGCCGCCTCCAGATGCCAAGTCGCCGGCCGCCGCCACGCCGCCCCCGGATCGGAAGTCCACGGCCCCGAAGGGGAAGCGCGCAGGGTCACGGCGGAGCGCTGCAGCGCGGTCGGGCGCGCCGGGCAGGCGCGCAGCGCGGCCGACGCGCCATCGCGGCCGGGCGCGCCATCGCGGCCGAGCGCTCCTGCACGGCCGAGGCCCGCGCACACCGCGCAGGCCTCGAGAGCCAGGCTGCGCCAGCCCGCCCAACCGCGGGGCACTCCCGCCACCCGCAGGACGGCCACGGCGGAGGACCGGAAGTCCCCCCCAAGCGCCACCGACATCGTTGGGACGGCTGTTGGGGCGGCCGCTGAGCTGACCGAGATCGGCCTCACGCTCGCCTCACGCGCGCTGCGCAGAGCGTTCTCCCGCTTGCCACGCGCCTAGGCCGGAAGGCAGCCGCTTTACCTTTCCGTATACTGCCGCCCCACGCCGAGCGACTGTCCGTCCGCGGACGGTCGGCGGGGACCCAATTGCGGTCCCAACCGCAGGGGCGAATCGACCCGGTAAAGGGTCGTAGCGCTTAGCGCGAGCCCGTCAGCTCACCCCGTAGGCAAGGAAACCGAACAGGAGGCTTCGCCGGTCTTGACGCGCCGTGGCAAAGCACAGCTTGTCCTACTGCTCGCAGGGAGCACGAGCCTGTTGTCGCTGCCCGCATCCGTCCTGGCGTCCTCGGGAGGAGGATCGCTCGCCGGGAGCCCCCCCAGCTCCGGAAGCTCTCCGGCGCCCCCTAGCGGACCGGTCAGCGCCAGCGCCGGCGGCGTGACGCTCTCCACGACGGCCACCGGCTTTCTCAATAGCGATGTTCGCTTCAGCGGCAGCGTGGATCCGAGCCACGCCGGAAGCCTGATCGAGATCGAGAGATACGGATACAAGACGGGATGGGCTTGGACGCCGACCGTCCAGACTCGCGTGCACCGGGATGGCTCGTATTCCGTGCAGTGGCGAGCCAACCACATCGGGCAGTTCTCGGTCCGCGCCATCCTGGTTCATGGAGCCAACGGCGCGAGCACAGCGGGAAGCTGGCCAACGGTGACGATGATCGTGTACAGGCCGGCGGTTGCGACCTGGTACGGGGGGCCTGGACAGTTCGGCGCCCGGACCGCCTGCGGCGTCATGCTCCGTCCGAACACCATCGGCGTCGCGCATCGCACGCTCCCGTGCGGCACCAAGGTCGCGTTCTACTACCGCGGCAGGTCGATGATCGTCCCGGTGATCGACCGCGGCCCGTACGACCACGCCGAATGGGACCTCACCGAGGCCGTGGCGAGCAAGCTAGGCATGAAGAACGCCGGAGTGGCCACCGTGTGGTCCGTCTCGCTACCAAGTCGCCAGTAGCACCCAGGGGCGGCGCTTCCCCGCGCCACCCGGGGGGCGGCGCTTCCCCGCGTCACCCGGGAGCGGCGCTTCCCCGCGAGAATGTCGGGCGTGCCCAGTGAGCTGATCAGTGTCGCCGACGCCCGCGGACGGGTCCTATCAGCGGCACGCCCGCTCGACGCTGAGGAGGTCGCCGTTTCGGAGGCTCTCGACCGGGTGCTCGCGGCAGATGTGGTCGCCGCCGCCGAGGTCCCCGGGTTCCCGAGCTCGGCGATGGACGGGTACGCCGTGCATGCGGGATCTGCGGGCCGGACGCTGAGGGTTGTGGGGGAATCCCGGGCTGGGGCCCCGACGGATGCGGTCGTAGGCGTCGAAGAAGCGGTCGAGGATCTCCACCGGCGCAGCCGTCCCCAGCGGAGCGTCGGCGGTCATCCGCCAGGAGGACGTCGAGGGTCGGCCCAGACGTGATCACCACCCTCGCCGAAGTCGGTGCCGGCGGAGAACGTCCGTGCCGCGGGCGAGGTCCTGCGGCCAGGCGACCTCGTGCTCGGCGCCGGCCTCACCGTGGGGCCACCGGAGCTGGGAGCGGCCATCACGGCGGGCGCAGCGTCGGTGCTGGCTTACCGACCGCCGCGGGTGTCGGTGCTGTCCACGGGAGACGAGCTGCGCGACCCCGGTGCGCGCCTGGCCCCGGGAGAGATCCACAACTCCAACCGCCCGATGCTCTTGGCGCTATGCGCGTCGGGCGGGCGGTCGCCGCTGGCCCCGCCGGCTGGCGGACGACGCGCGGCTACCGAGGCCGGCCTGGACGAGGCGCTCGGCGCAGCCGACGTGGTGATCGTCGCGGGCGGGGTGTCGGTCGGCCCGCACGATCACGTCAAGCCTGCGCTGGCGGCGCTGGGGGTCAAGAGGAGTTCTGGGGGGTGGCGCTCCAGCCAGGCAAGCCCACCTGGTTCGGTGTCGCGAGCGCGGACGCTCGTGTTTGGGCTGCCCGGCAACCCCGTGTCGGCGGCGGTGACGTTCTCGCTGTTCGCTGCCCCGCGCTTGGCCGCCTGCAGGGGCCGCCCGGCCGAGCGCCGGGCGGCAGGAGGCCCGAACTGGCAGGTTGTCCGGCGAATCGAACCCGCGCCGCGAGCAGGCGCTGCGCGTGCGCCTGGAACGCGCGCGGGGACCCTCGCCGGCTTCCCGAACGGCCCCCAGGCCTCCCACTACATCACCTCGCTGCTGGGCGCAGACGCGCTGGCTCTGATCCCCGCCGGCGAGGGCGTGCTGCCCGCCGGCAGCCTGGTGGCGCTATGCAGCCGCTGCCGCGCTGACAGAATCGCCGGCGTGGCCGGCCATCCTCGCGTTGCTCGCCGCGTCTGGGCGCCTGATCGTTGGCCTGCGTCGGCGCCGCACGCCGCCGCTGCCCGCGCAGGCGGCGATCGTCTCGCCGCGACGAGTCACATCGATCGCCCAGGACGGCGCCGTGCGCTCGGTGCAGTCGGCCGAGCTGACTCTCCCCCGCCCGGCGCTCGAACGCCTGTGGTCGGCGAGAACCTGGAGAACCTGGCCCGTACCTACTGGCGTTTCCTCTCCCGCGTCACGCTAGGGCTGATCCGCGTGATCTACGGCCCGAGCGAGCGCCGCGTGGTGCTGCTGATCCGCCCCTTGACGCTGCTGCGCTTCGAGGCCCCGGAATACGTCGTGGAGCCCGACCACGGCAAGGTACTTGGCGGATCCGTGACGGGCTGCTGGTCGCCCGGCGAGGCCGCGGGAGCGGCTTCCTGGCACTCGACGTCAGCCGGCGCGACGACGGCAACGGGTCTGACCAGCCTCGCGTCCTGATCGAGGTCGAGGTGGCCAACTTCTATCCCGCCATCGCCGCCCGCTTCTCGACCCCGGTCTACGAGGCCACTCAGTCCTCGATCCACGTGCTCGTCACACACGCGTTCCTGCGCTCGCTGGCCAAGCTGAACTGGCTCCGTCCAAGGTGGGCAGGCTCAGAGCGCTCCGGGCCGCCCGGGCGGCGATGGGCATCCGGGACCGCCGGCGAGAACCGGCGCGCAGGATCAGCCGTAGCGAACGCCGATCAGCGTCCGCAGCTTGCTGCGGTCGTGGCGGGCGGAGATCCGGCGCACCGTCCCCGACCGTGATCGCATCACCAGCGACTCGGTGCTGGCTCCGCGCCCGCCCTGGTAGCGGACTCCCTGCAGCACGTCGCCGTCGGTCACCCCGGTGGCCGAGAAGAACACGTCATCGCCGAGCCACCAGGTCATCGCAGGTCGAGCACGCGGCCGATGTCGTAACCCGCGTCGATCGGCCGCCTGTCGCTCCGCGTCGTCGCGGGGCCACAGCCGTCCGAGCAGCTGGCCGCCGATGCACTTGATAGCGGCCGCCGAGATCACGCCCTCGGGCGTTCCCGCCGATCCCCCACAGCAGGTCGACCGGTGATGTTGTCGGACACGGCGAGCATCGCGCCGGCCACGTCACCATCGGTGATCAACCGCACCCGCGCGCCCGCCTCACGGACCTGCTCCATGGCCTCGTGGTGGCGCTCGCGGTCGAGCATCACCACCATCACGTCGCGGATGTCGATCTGCTTGCGCTCGGCGATCAGCCCGAGCGTCTCCGGCAATGGCCGGTCCAGATCCAGCAAGTCGGCGATCTCCGGGCCGCCGGCGATCTTCTCCATGTACACGATCGGCCCCGGGCTGAACATCGGTCCCGCGCTCGGCCAGCGCAATCACCGAGATCGCGTTGGGCATCCCCAGCGCGGTCAGTCGCGTGCCCTCGAGCGGATCGACGGCCACGTCGACCTGCGGCGGGGTCCCGTCCCCGATCGCCTCGCCGTTGTAGAGCATCGGCGCCCTGTCCTTCTCTCCCTCACCGATCACCACCACCCCGTCCATGGAGATGGAATCGAGCACGTAGCGCATCGCGTCGACCGCCGCCTGGTCGGCCCCCTCCTTGTCCCCCGCGCCCGATCAACCGCGCCGCCGCCAGCGCGGCCGCCTCGGTCACCCGCACCAGTTCGAGGGCCAGGTTGCGATCTGGCCTGGGCGCTGCCTCGCGCGTCGCTCATAGAACGCCCGGGAGGCTTTCGCCGCGGCGGCGCTCTCCTGCGAGCGCCAAACCGAGCCGGCGAGGATCAGAAGACCGCCGACGATGGCCAGCCACCACCCGTAGTCGAGCCCGATCTCCTCGTTGGGGGATCCCGGCTTGTCGATCACCCCGCGGAAAAGGGTGAGGATCAGGGCGACCACCGCCACCACCGCGGTCATCTCGCCGCGCGGCCAGGACAGCGCATGGCCGCGGGCGATGATCCAGGACAGGATCACCGGCGCCACCGCTCCCAGCAGGAACGCGTAGCGCATGATCGTCAGTGCAGTGCCAGCGCGATGCACGATGCCCTTCGGCCCGTGGCAGCTGTTGAGGTGGGCGTAGCCGTTGCCCAGCGAGTACCAGGACAGGAAGACGAGATCCCGAGCAGGATCCCGCCCGCGTCGCGATCACCTCGCCTCGGTTCAGCGCCCTGAAATCCACCGCGGCACGGAGCCTAACGCTTTGCCGGACGAGTCACGGCTTCTGATGCTAGGTTCGGGCTTCCGTTGGAGTTCCGCCAGCTTCTGCCCGAGCCAGCCACACTTTCCGCGGCGAGGTCCTGCTCGGCGATCGGCCGCTGGCGAGTCTCAGCCGCGGTCGCCCGTACACGATCGTCAACTTCGTCTCCAGCGTGGACGGACGGGCCACCTTCCAGGGTCGCTCGGGGCGCTCGGCGACGACGGCGACCACGCGCTGTTCCACGGCCTGCGCGAGCGCGCCGATGCCGTCCTGGTCGGTACCGGCACGCTCCGAGTGGAGCGCTACGGACGCATGCTCGGCGCCCCGAGCGCCGGGAGCGGCGGTCGGCGCGAGGGCCGGAGCCCCGAGCCATTGGCCTGCCTGGTCACCCGCACGGGCGAGCTGCCGACCGACATCCCGCTGTTCGACGAGCCCGAGGCGCAGGTGATCGTGTTCACATGCGCGGATATCGAGCTGGAGGCGTGCGCGCCGATGTCGAGGTGATCCGGATGAGCCGCGGCGAGCTGACGCTGACCACAGTGCTGGAGCGACTGCGCGGAGACTTGGCGTGGCGCTTCCTGCTCTGCGAAGGAGGGCCCGACCCTGTTCAGCTCGCTGCTGCACGAGGGCCTCGTCGACGAGCTTTCCGTCACGCTGGCCCCAAAGCTCACCGGCGGCGGAGCCGCGACCCACGATCACCGCGGGACCCGAACTGCCGGAGCTGGCGCCACTGGCTCGTGCGCTCGCTCGAGCGCGCCGGCTCCCTGTACCTGCGCTACGCGTGCCCTAGGACGGGGATGTTTCTTTCCGTTCACATCCCGGGATGGCACAGATGAAGAATGCCTGCGATGACCGGGCCCGCCGCCCCGCGGCGACCGACCGCCGGGCGTCATCGATGCGCTACACGAGGCCCGAGAGCGGACCCTGGCGCTGGTATCGATCTCGGACGAGGACCTCGAGCAAGTTCATTCCCCGCTGATGAGCCCGCTGTGCTGGGACCTGGGCCACATCGCCGCGTTCGAGGATCTGTGGCTGGTGCACCGTCTACGGCGGGCGCCCTCTGCTGCGCGAGGACCTGGTTGAGGTCTACGACGCGATGGAGTCGCCCCGCGCCGACCGGGGCGAGCTCGCCTTCCTGCGAACCGAGGAGGCGCCCGGACTACCTGGACCGAGGTGCGGGGCCGGACGCTCGAGGTGATCGAGAGCGCGGTATCGGAGATGGCACGGTGCACGAGCTGGTGCTCCGCCACGAGCACCAGCACAACGAGACGATGCTCCAGACGATCGAGCTCGCCCGGCTTGACGGCTACCGCGCCGGCGGCGCGCCGGCCCCTGCCGAAGCCCCGAGCCGCCCCTCACCGGGCTCGAGATGGTCGAGGTGCCGGCCGGCCCGTGCACGATCGGCGCGGCGCATCCAACGGCTTTGCCTACGACAACGAGCGCCCCCGGCATGACGCACCGCATCCCGCGGCTACCTGATCGGCCGCAGGCCCGTCACCAACGCTACGTACCTGCACTTCGTGGAGGGAGGCGGCTACGAGCGCCGCGAGTGGTGGTCGGACGAGGGCTGGGCCTGGAAGGAGCAGTACGACATCACCCGTCCGGGTGGCTGGACCGCCGGACTCCGCCAGGAGTGGCGCCTGGCGCGGCTCGAGCCATTGCATCCCGCACGACCCGTCATCCACATCTCCTGGTTTGAGGCTGACGCCTTCGCCCGCGCCAACGGCGCCCGCCTGCCCACCGAGCAGGAGTGGGAGAAGGCGGCGACCTGGGACCCCGAGCTTGCCGAGGCCAGGTCGTACCCCTGGGGCGAGCGAACCCCCGGACCCGGCGTCCATGCCAACGTCGACCAGCTGAGCGTGCGGGCCAGCCCCCGCCGGGGCCTACCCGGAGGGCACCTCGCCATCTGGCTGCCTGGGGATGATCGGCGATGTGTGGGAGTGGACATCCGGGGCTTCCAGCCGCTACTCCGGGTTTGTCGCCGTACCCCTACCGTGAGTACTCCGAGCCATTCTTCGGCGGCGGTTACAAGGTCCTGCGGGGAGGCTCGTGGGCGACGAGGTCTCGCGTCGCCACGCCCACCTTCCGCAACTGGGACCATCCGCAGCGCCGTCAGATCTTCGCGGGGCTCCGGATCGCGAGGCGACGCATGAGACCACTGCTGGATTCTGAGGCAGTAACGATCAGCTCGTGCCTGTCGGAGGCGCAGGAGCGGGTGCTGGCCTACGACGTCCTGGACGGGCTCACGCGCCCGTTCAAGGAGCTCCCGCCCAAGCACTTCTATGATGCTCGCGGGTCGGAGCTGTTCGATCAGATCTGCGAGCTTCCTGAGTACTACCAGACCCGCACCGAGCGCGAGATCCTGGAGCGGCGCGCCACGAGATCGGGCCGCACCGGCGCAGAGCGAACTCGTCGAGCTCGGGTCAGGCTCGGCAGAGAAGGCACGGATCCTGCTCGACGCGATGGCCGCGACGGGGAGCTGCGGCGCTACGTCCCGCTCGACGTCTCCGAGCAGGCGCTTCGGCAGGCCGCCTAGGAGCTGGTCGAGCAGTACCACGAGCTGCGTGTCCATGGCGTCGTGGGCGACTTCGAACGCCATCTACAGCGTGCCGGCAGCGGACGGCGGCGCCCGGGCTCGTCGCGCTGCTCGGCGGCACGATCGGCAACTTCCCGCCCGGCACCCGCCGCCGCCTGCTGCGCGAGATCAGGCGGCTGCTGAGGCCCGAGGACCGCCTCCTGCTCGGCACCGACCTGGTCAAGGACCCCGAGGCGATCGAGGCTGCCTACGACGACCCGCAGGATCACAGCCGAGTTCAACCGCAATGTGCTCACGGTGATCAACCGCGAGCTGGGCGCCAACTTCCCGCTGGAGGACTTCGAGCATGTGGCTTTCTTCGACCGCAGAACACGAGTGGATCGAGATGCGCCTGCGCGCGCGCCGCCCGCAGCGGGGCGATCAGCGCCTGGGCCTCCGCGTCGAGTTCGCGCGCCGGCGAGGAGCTGCGCACCGAGATCAGCGCCAAGTTCACCCGCCCCGGCTCGAGGCAGACCTGGGCGCCGCGGGCCTGGCGCTCGACGGCTGGTACACCGACTCCGCAGGAGCTGTTCGCGCTGTCGCATCGCTGCGCCGCCGGTAGGGTTCTGGCGATGCGGATCGAGGCATCGGCGCGCTGGTGGCAGGCGGAGCCTCCGGGCTCGGCGAAGCGACGGCACGCGCACTGCACGCCGACGGGCGCCAACGTCGTGATCGCCGACCTGAACGAGGATCGGGGGCGGGCCTGGCCGAGGAGCTAGGAGCGGGCGCCGTTCACCGCGCCGACGTGACCGATCCCGACGAGGTTCAGGCGGCCGCCCAGGCCGCGGCCGCGCTCGACGGTGGTCTGCGGATCAGCGTGTGCTGCGCCGGCATCGGCTGGGCCGAGCGCGTGGCCAGCCGGCGTGGCCCGCACTCGCTGGAGCCGTTCGAGACGGTGATCCGCGTCAACCTGATCGGGACGTTCAACGTGCTCCGCTTCGCTGCCGCGGCGATGGTCGAGCACGAGCCCATGGCACTCGGGCGAGCGGGGCGTTTGCATCAACACCGCGTCGATCGCCGCGTTCGACGGCCAGATCGGCCAGATCTCCTACTCGGCGTCAAAGGGCGGGATCGTCGGAATGACGTTGCCGGCGGCCCGTGACCTGGCAGTGGCCGGGATCCGGGTGTGCACAATTGCGCCCGGCACGTTCGACACCCCGCTGCTTGGAGGCCTGCCGGAGGAGAACCGGCAGGCGCTCGGCCAGGCCATCCCCTTCCCACCGCGCCTTGGCCGTCCCGAGGAGTTCGCGGCGCTGGCGATGCACATCGTCTCGAACGAGATGCTCAACGGGGAGACGATCAGGCTGGACGGCGCGCTGCGAATGGCGCCGAAGTAGCGCGATCCTCAGCGCTGTGCGGCGCGGTCTGCGGCGGCGCAGGTCAGGAAGGTGCTGAACACGTCGCCGGGAACCGGCGGCGAGTAATGGAAGCCCTGGGCGTAATCGCACCCCATGGCGCGGAGCGATCCCGCCTGATCCTCCGTCTCCACTCCTTCGGCAATCACCGAGATGTCCAGCGCGCGCGCCATGTTGATCACGGCCGCGACGATCGCAGTGTCGCCGCGATCGCTGCCGAGGCCAGAGATGAACGATCGGTCAATCTTGATGGCATCGATCGGGAAGCGCTTCAGGTAGCTGAGCGAGGAGTACCCCGTCCCGAAGTCGTCCAGGACGAGGCGGACGCCCAGGTCCTTTAGCGCCCCGAGGACCTCGCCCGGCATCTCGCCTGCGTCGATCAGCGCACTCTCGGTGATCTCGAGCTCCACCTGCCCGGGCTCCACGCCGTTGTCACGCAACGCATCGCGGACGATCCTTGGAATCCCGGCCTGCGCGACCTGGCGGGCACTGAGGTTGAGCGAGACCGTGAGCCGTAGCTCGGGGAAGGCCCGCTGCCAGCGAGCGCCGTCTGAGATGGCATGTTCGATCACCCACTTGCCAACGGTCAGAATCGCTCCGGTCTCTTCTGCCAGGGGGATGAATTCGCCGGGCAGCAGGAGCCCGCGGGCCGGATGCTGCCAGCGCACGAGCGCCTCGGCACCGATCACGCGCGGGCCCTCGAGGTCGATCACCGGCTGGTAGTACAGGCGAAGCTGCTCTGCAGGTACCGCATCGCGCAGCTCCCGCTCGGCGCTCACCCTGGCCAGCAGGCGCCGGCGCATGGAGTCGTCGTGCAGCTCCCAGCGACTCCCGCCTGCCTGCTTGGCGCGGTGCATGGCCGCGCTGGCGTCTCGCAGTACCTCTGAGGCCGCAGCACCTCCGCCCTCCACCACGACGATCCCGATGCTTGCGCTGACGAAGTGCTCGGTCCCACCGGCGGGCACTGGGTCGGTCAGCGCCTCCAGGATCCGCCGGGCGATGCTGACCGCGCCGGCCTCATTCGCCAGGTTCTCGCACACCACCGCAAACTCGTCGCTGCCGAAGCGCGCAACCGTGTCGCCCGGCCGCAGCGCCCCGATCAAGCGCGGCTTGATCGCCAGCAGGAGCTCATCGCCCGCCTCGTGGCCGAGGCTGTCGTTCACCTGCTTGAAGTTGTCCAGATCCAGGAATAGAACGGCCAGCGTTGAGCGAGGTCGTCGTGCACGGGCCAACCCGTGCTCGAGGCGGTCGACCAGCAACGCGCGGCTGGGCAGCGCGGTGAGAGGATCGTGCAGTTCGGTGATTTCGTTCGTCGCAGTCACGGCCGCGCAGGGTCGGTGGTACCGCCCCTATCGGCGGCCTTTACTGGCGCGTTTAGGAACGCGCCGTGGCCTGGACGGCTGATTCGGGCCCTAGTTCAGGCGCTCGATGAGCATCGCCTGGCCCATCCCACCGGCCACGCACATCGACTCGATGCCATAGGTGCCATCGACCGTCTGGAGACCATCGATCAGGGTGGTCATGATCCGCGCGCCGGTCATCCCGAACGGATGACCTAGCGCGATGGCGCCACCGAACGGATTGAGCTTCTCATCCGAGATCTGAAGCTCCTCCTTGCAGGGCACAATCTGCGCCGCAAACGCCTCGTTGATCTCGACGATGTCAACGTCGTCGATCTTGAACCCGGTCTCCGCGAGCAGCGCCTGGATCGCCGGAATCGGGCCCAGACCCATGATCTCCGGGCGGATCGCCGCGACCGTCGAGCCGAGGATCTTCGCCTTGGGCTCCAGGCCGAGGCGCTTGGCCTTCTCCTCCGACATCACCAGCACCGCCGCGGCCCCGTCGTTGAGCGGGCAGGAGTTGCCCGCGGTGACGGTGCCATCAGGCCTAAAAGCGGGCTTCAGCGTGGACAGAACCTCCATCGTCGTGCCGGGCCGCGGTCCGTCGTCCTTGCTCACGACGGTCTCCGGCACGTCGATTTCGTCGCCCTCCTTGTCGGTGTCCTTGTGCGCCGGAACGGTCACCGAGACGATCTCGTTGTCGAAGTGGCCGTCGTCTCGCGCCGCCACCGCACGGCTCTGGGAAACGACCGCCCACTCGTCCTGCTGCTCACGTGTGACCTTGCACCGGTCGGCGACGTTCTCAGCCGTCAGGCCCATCGGGATGTACACGTCGTACGCCGATCCGTCCGAGCCGTTCAGCATCGGGTGCTTGGCCTCGTCCATCATCCCGGCACCTAGCCCGGCGCGCGAGACCGCTTCGACCCCCGCGGCGATGTACTGATCGCCCTCGCCCGCCTTGATCGCGTGGAACGCCATCCTCAGCGTCTGAAGCGACGACGCGCAGAAGCGGTTGACCGTGCAGGCCGGGACGTGGTGGTCGATCCCCGCCAGGAGCGAAGCGTTACGGCCCACGTTGAAGCCCTGCTCGCCAACGCTCGACGCGGCGCCCATCATCACGTCCACGGTCTCGGAGAAGTTGACCTCGGGATTGCGCTCCTGGAGCGCCTTGAGCGGTATTGCGGCCAGGTCGTCCGCTCGGACGGCCTTGAGCGACCCCTTTACCGCACGTCCAATCGGGGTGCGGATGGCATCGACGATCACGGCTTCGGGCATGAACAGCTCCTCTCGGCTTCGGGCACGAACAGCTCCTCTTTCAGGTGTGGCGGGACGGTGATGCTAGAGACCGAGGCCCCGCACGCCCTTCTCGTCCCAGCCCAGATGGTGGGCTAGCTCGTGACGGACGGTGCGTGTGACCTGCGCCTTGAGCAGCTCCGGGTCGTGGCCGAAGTCGCGCAGCAGCGTGTCCCGGAAGACCACGATGCGGTCGTGGAAGTAGTCGTGAGCCACGGTGTCGCCCTGGTAGAGCCCGTACGCGCGCTGGCGGCGACCCCCGTCTGAAACCACGACCGCGACGTGCTCCAGCGCTCGGTGGAACTCCAGCGGAAGGTCATCGACTGCGGCGCGCACCAGGGCGTCGAAGTCCCCCTCGCTGCTCAGCTCGTACCCAGCATCGTCGGGATCGACTACCTCCTCGCCCCACGACCCGCTTGCAGCCAGAAGCTCGGCGCGCTCCACGATTGCGTCGAACTCCTCGTCGGATGTGGGGTCCTGCCAGCCGGCCAAACGGATCATCACCAGCAGGACCGTCCCGCCGACGATCACCACCCCGGCACCGAACACCGCCAGCCCCTGGAGCATCCGGACGAAGAACGAGTCGCTGAAGCCGGTTATCAGGCTCGCCGCACCGAGTCCGACCATGAGCGCAGCCAGAGCCGAGATCACGATCCGGCGCAGGGTCGGCGGGCCGGAGCGCATCGTGCTAGCGCATGGATCGGGCAATCACGAGCCGCTGGATCTCGTTCGTGCCCTCGTAGATCTGGGTGATCTTCGCGTCGCGCATCATCCGCTCCACCGGATACTCCTTGACATAGCCGTAGCCGCCCAGGACCTGGATGGCCTCGACGGTGACGGCCATCGCCGCGTCGGAGCAGAACAGCTTGGCCATGGCCGAATACTTGCCGATGTCGGGATCGTCACGGTCGACGCGGGCACAGGCCTGATACAGAAGCTCCCTTCCCGCCGCGCACCGGGTCTCCATATCGGCAAGCTTGAACTGGATCGCCTGGAAGGAGTTGATCGGCTGACCGAACTGCTTGCGCTCGCGCGCGTAGGCGACGGCGTAGTCGGTCGCTCCCTGAGCGATTCCCAGTGCCTGCGCGGCCACTCCCAGCCTGGAGCGATCCAGCGTGGCCATCGCCACCTTGAAGCCCTCTCCCGGCCCACCGATCACGTTTTCATCCGGCACGCGGACGCCGTCGAAGATCGGTTGCCCGGTGGGCGATCCGCGGATGCCGAGCTTGTGCTCCAGCTTGCCGACGCTGAATCCGGGCCGGTCGGCCTCCACGATGAACGCGGTGATCCCGCGGGAGTGACCGGCGGCCCGATCGGTCACCGCAAACACGATGTAGAAGTCGGCGATGCCCAGGTTGGTGATCCAGTTCTTGGTGCCGTCGATCACCCACTCCTCGCCCTCACGAACCGCACTGGTGCGCATTCCCCCCGGATCCGAGCCGGCATCGGGCTCCGAGAGCGCAAACGCCGGCGACCACTCTCCGCTCGCGCATCGGGGTAGGAAGCGCTGTTGCTGTTCCTCGGTGCCGAACAGCTTGATCGGCAGCGTGCCGAGTTCATGCACCATCACGATCAGCGCGGTGGAGGCGCAGGCCTTGGCGATCTCCTCGATCGCCATGTTGAGCATCAGCACGCCGGTCCCAGTGCCTCCATGCTCGACCTCGAACGGCAGTCCCAGGACGTCGTGCTCGGCCAGCAGCGCCCGGAGGTCGTGGGGATACTCGGCCTTCTCGTCGATCTCGGCCGCTCGGGGGGCGACCCGCTCCTGGGCGATCCGCCGGATCGTCTCCCGGAAATCCAGGTGCTCCTGCGGAATCGTGTACAGCTCGGCCAGCGCGGACATCCCAGGCTGATCCTACCCGGGAGTCCGCCGCTGGCCGGTGGGCTGGGCCGCTACAAGCCCGCGGGGTGCCTCACGGTGTACTGCTGGCCGTCGCCAAGGTTCCCTGTGGGGTCAGAGCGCCACCGCGGCCCGCTTCCGTCCGGGACGTTGGGGCCACCGAAGTCCGCCGTGTCATACGCCCGCCCAGCGATCACGATCCAGATGTGGTTGGGATTGGTGTAGATCGTTATCCAGCGTCCGGGCCCTGGCTGGCCCCAGGACTCAAAATCGCCTGAGGGCATGGCGCTGGACAGCAAGCCCGCGCCGTGGAGGACATAGCTGACGGCCCCCGAGCAGTCGTAACAGCTCGAGTTCCAGGATCCGTGGCCGCCCGCATAGCAGTACGAGGTGTGGATGATGCGGTTGGCAGCGTCGACCGCGGCCAGCACCTGGCGGGGGGATCCAGCCGGCGCAGTGGCGGTCCCGTCCCCGTTGATCCGGGTAATGCCGGTCGGCCGGTTGGCGTTCTCAGCGGCTGCCACGGCCTTACGCAGCAAGAGGGCAACCGCCGTTGAAACGATCCCGTTGGCCGTCAGGCCGTGATGGCGCTCGAAGGCCAGGACGCTGCGCGTCGTGGCCCGGTTGAACGTGCCGGTGATACGTGTCGGGAACCCGGCGAAGCCCAGGAATTGCTGTAGCACGCGGACGTCGTGACCGGTCATGCCCTGACGCAGCCACCGGTCACCCAGGTGCTGCGAATCGCCGGCGTAGTGCGCGGCGTCGGGTGCGCTGGCTCCGCCCGAGGGGTGCGGAGCGGCAGCTGCTGCCCCGGCCAGAGCCAGGACCGCGGCCACGCATATCCCACTGGCCGCTCGCCAACCGCGATTTCCGAATAGGTACGACAACTCGAACCCCTTCTCTTTCTCACGCCTACGGGGTTAGCTGTCGGGCTCGCGCTGAAAGAGTCGCGCTACGCCACACAAGTGACGATTCGCCCCTGGAGCCTCCGCTCCTTTGGGTTCCCCGCTCCCGCGCGTCAGAACGCGTCAGGATTCGGCTGGTTCTTTAGCTGGCGGGGCAGAGTAGCGAAAGCGGCGGTCGGACGTCGCGCTACGCTCGAAACCGGTGGATTCGGACTACACGCCGCGCCAGGTCGCCGACCTCCTGAAGCAGGGCACGATCGAGCTGATCGACGTGCGTCAGCCCCACGAATATGACGCTGGACGGATTGCTGGCGCTCGTCACATCGAGCTGACGCAGCTTCAGGTCGAGGCGGAGACGATCGACCGCGACCGGCCAGTGGTGTTCTACTGCCGAAGCGGAGCTCGGTCAGCGCTCGCGGCGCAGGCCTTCGGTGGCGCCGGCTGGGACGCCCACAACATGGCCGGCGGCCTGCTGGAGTGGGATGCGACGGGCCTGCCGCTGGAGCCGGCCGACGGGCAGGTCGTCGAGGCCTGAGGCCTAGGGCGTGTCCACGCTCGCGGCTCGGGACTACGGCTTCCATTTGACCGAGCAGCCGACGGGCTCGGTCTCGGCTGGCTCAGGTTCGCGTCCCTCTAGCACGGCGTCAACAGCGGCCCGGAGCCACTGCGCGTTGGCGGACGGGTCCTGGTAGTCCGAGTCAGGAGCGCCCCGGTATCGCAACGTTCCCTCCGAGTCGAACACGAACACGTCAGGGGTGACCTTTGCGCCGAATTCACGGGCGACATCCTGGCCCTCATCGTGGAGATACGGCATCGGCCAGCCCTCGGCCGCGACGCGTTGCTGCATTGCCTCGTAGGAGTCACGCGGGTAGCGCTCGGCGTCGTTTGAGTTGATGGCAAGCACGCGGACCCCGCGATCTGCGTAGTCCTGGGCCACCTGCGCTATTCGGTCATGCCACGCCAGCGCATAAGGACAGTGGTTGCAGGTGAAAACGATCACCGTCGCCTGCGCTCCGTCCGAGGCGGCCACCACCTGGCCGCTGGTATCCGGAAGCGAGAACCCCGGCATATGGTCACCCACGCGCAGGGCCATCAAACAGCCTCCAGGTTGGTGGCGTCCAGCAACGCCTCCCGCAGATCCTCCGGATCCGGAGTCGGGGAAACCTGGCCGTTGCGCCGCCGGTAAATTCGGCAGGCGAGCGCCACCGGCTCGCCCGGGGTGGGAAAGGCGTCAGCGCCGTCGACCAGGATCGTCGGGGAGCCGACAAAACCTGTCTCCTCGGCCTCTGAGTCGGTCCTGATCTCCCGCAACCGGACCGCTGCTGGGTCCAGCCCCACCGCACCGAGCGCTTGCCGCAGCTCCGAGAGCGCCTGCTCGGTAGACGGGCAGCCTTCCCACCAGAGGAGCTCAACGTCTGGATTGCGCATCGCGAACAAGCGTAGTAAGCGAGCTACGCAGACCACCTCGCGAGTGCCACGGCCAGCTGGGGTTGTCCTCCCGGCGAGCGACAGATAGGGTTGGTCTGCCGGATGCGAATGCTGGGGCAGATCATGTTGAGGCTTGGGTGTGTGCGTGGGCGCAAGGGGCGCTTGACCAGCGCACTCTCTGCGTCCATCGTGGCCTTTGCGGTGCTTGTCGTGTGGTCCGCTGACGCTCGGGCAGCGCTGAATGTCGTGCAGTCCTTCGCCGGGATCGATGAGCATGTGGGCGGCACCTACCCGCCCGACACACAGCTGGCGGTGGGCCCAAAAGACCTCGTCGAGGTGGTCAACGAAGCCATCTATGTGTACAAGCGCAACGGCCAACTGCGAGGCACCCTCACTCCGCAGCACATCGAACAGACCCGCCACGAGCTCAATGATCCGCAAGTCCTGTGGGACCAGACCAGTCATCGGTGGTTCTTGAGCGAAGACGATGAGTCCGGCAACAAGGTCCGCGTGGCTGTCTCGGAAGGGAAGGATCCACTCAGGACCCAATGGGATGTCACGACCATCCCAACCGACAAGCGCCATTGCATAGACCAGCCGATTCTCGGGGTAACCGACCGAGTGGTGGCGGTGACTGATCTGGAGTATCCCGGCACCTGCGCTAACCCGGACAACAATGGCGCGATCAACGCGTATTTGATCGTCCTGAACAAGTCCCAGGTGATGCGCCGGAGTGGGAACATCTCGTACAGAGACGAGTTGCTGCCCGCCGATCAGACCGCGCTGCCAATCCGCTCCATCACCGGTTCGCGGGACATGTACATAGTTCGCGCACCTGCCTACGACACGACCAGCCAGATCACGATCGAACGGTTCGTGAACGCTCCGCCGCACGGGTCACTGCGTGTGTGGCGCAACGTGACCATCCCCGCCCTCACGCCACCACCCGAGAGCGCCGCCTACCAGCCCGGTGGCGGTCAACCGCTCGACCTCGGCAGTGGCCGATTGCAGAGCGGCTTTGTGGCCGGAGGGCGTATATGGATGACAGGCGAATCGACGTGCACGCCCCCGGGGTCCACCTCGGCTGTCTCGTGTGTACGGCTAATGGCGGTCGACACCAGTTCCGGCTCGCTGGTGTTTTCGAGCGATGTTGGATTTGCCGGGTTTGGCCTCGCCTATCCGGCGATCGCTCCGGACGCACACGGCACCGTCTATACCGTTTATGACGATGTGTCCTCGAGCCGCGACCCCAGTATCGGCGCATTTTCCTACAACCCTGTCGCGCATTCGTATGCCGGCGCCATCGACCTCGTGATCGGGACATCCCCGCTGCTCGACGGGATGCGGTGGGGGGACTACTCAGCCGCTAGTCCCGATCCTGCCGATCCAAACTCAGTGTGGGTGGCAAGTGAGTACGGCAAGTCTGATCACAACTGGGGAACGCTGATCGTCCGGCTCAGGAGCTGACACGACGTCGCTTCGCTCGCCAGCGGCTCATCGACGCCGCAAGCCTCCTGGAGTCATTGGCTCACCCGGCTCTCCCCCAATCCTCGTCGCCGGCGGAAGCCTGACCCACTGCTAGGCGGGCAGCACCTACGCAACCCGCGCGGCACCGGCGCCGCCTCAGGAAACCGTCCAGGTATCTCCGTGGGTCAGCAGTTCGGCGAGCTCGATCTCGGAGGCGGGCTCCCTCATGCCGGGCTCACCACCGCGACCGTAGACCGGTCGCTGCACTGCTCGGAAGATCCCGATTGGGGTGGGGCGCGTGGGATCTTCGGCAAGCCGCGCCAGGGAGAACGCCAGGCTCGGATCCTCCCGGCCGGGATCGTGGACGATCAGCTCGTCCCTGTTCTCCTCGGAGACATCGACGATCTCCAGGCCACCGTCGGCAGCGCGGGCGACGCCGCGGTCGCCATCGGGACCGAAGCGGATCGGCTCGCCCGACACTAGGCGGATCTGATTTAGATCCTTGGACTCCTTGTCGGTCAGCGCCGCAAACGCCCCGTCGTTGAAGACGGGACAGTTCTGGTAGATCTCGACCAGCGCTGCGCCCTCGTGAGTCGCCGCTGCCCGCAGGACCTCGCTCAGGTGGCGCTTGTCACGGTCGATCGTGCGCGCCACAAACGTGGCCTCTGCACCCAGGGCCAGCGAGACTGGGTTGAAGGGCTGGTCGGCAACCCCAAACGGTGTCGACTTGGTGATCTTCCCCAGCTCGGATGTGGGTGAGGCCTGACCCTTGGTGAGGCCATAGATCTGGTTGTTGAAGAGGAGGATCTTGATCGGCACGTTGCGCCGCAGCGCGTGGATCAGGTGATTACCACCGATCGACAAGGAATCGCCATCACCCGTGATAACCCAGATCGAAAGGTCCTCGCGGGTCGCCGCAAGACCCGTCGCAAGCGCCGGCGCTCGTCCGTGGATCCCGTGCATCCCATACGTGTCCATGTAGTAGGCGAACCGGCCTGCACAGCCGATGCCAGTGATGAACACGATCCGCTCCGGCGGGATCCCCAGCTCCGGCATGAACTGCTGGACCGCAGCGAGGACTGCGTAGTCCCCACAGCCCGGACACCAGCGCGTCTCCTGGTCTGACTGGAAATCCGCTTTGGTCAGCTTCTCGGGAGCGCCGCCGTTACCGCTTCCGTTTGTCGTCACCGTGCTCATTGCCGCTCCTCAATCGCCGACTCGATCTCCGATGTATGCAGGGGCTGCCCAGTGACCTTGGTGTGAGATTCCACGTCCACCAGGTACTTGGCGCGCAGGACCGCCGCCAGCTGTCCGCTGTTCAGCTCGGGCACCAGCACGCGCTCGTACGAGCGCAGCACATCGCCGACATTTGATGGAAGCGGGTTGAGGTGACGCAGCTGGGCGCATGCGACTTTGTGGCCTGCAAGGCGGGCCCGCCGCACGGCGGCCCGGATGGCGCCTTCGCTTGATCCCCAGCCCAACACAAGTAGCGAGGCACCGTCCTCGGCGTCGACGGCCAGCGGCGGGACATCGCGCTCGATGCCCGCCACCTTGGCTGCTCGCAACTCCGTCATGCGGGCGTGGTTCGCGGGATCGTAGGAGATGTTGCCCGTTACGTCCGACTTCTCAAGGCCGCCGATCCGGTGCTGGAGCCCCGGGGTCCCGGGGATCGCCCACGGCCGCGCCAGGATCTCGTTACGGCCATAGGGCTCAAACGCCTCCCCGCCCTCGGATGCCGTCGCGAATGCCGGATCGATCGGCTGAAGGTCGCCGACATCCGGGATCAGCCACGGCTCCGACGAGGAGGCGAGGAACGTGTCGGACAGGATGATCACCGGGGTGCGGTAGCGGAGTGCGATCGTCACCGCCTCAAAGGCGATGTCGAAACAGCCCGCCGGCGTGCTGGGAGCCAGCACCGGCAGTGGCGACTCGCCATGGCGGCCATACAGCGCCGCCAGCAGGTCGGACTGCTCGGTCTTCGTCGGCATCCCGGTTGACGGACCGGCGCGCTGGACATCGACCACGATCATCGGCAGCTCGAGCGCCACCGCCAGGCCGATCGTCTCCGTCTTCAGGTCCATCCCGGGGCCGCTCGTGGCGGTTACGCCAAGCTGCCCTCCAAACGCCGCACCGAGCGCCATCCCGGCGGCGGCTATCTCGTCCTCCGCCTGAATCGTGCGGACCCCGAGTCGTTGGTGGCGAGACAGCTCGTGCAGGAGCTCGGAAGCCGGAGTGATGGGGTAGCTGGCCAGCAGCAGTGGGAGCCTGCTGCGGACACTCGCCGCAACGAGGCCCAGCGCCAGTGCGCTCGTCCCGTTGATGTTGCGGTAGATGCCGGAGACGAGGTCGGTGGCCGGCTTGACGCGGTACTGCACGTCCAGCAGCTCGGTGGTCTCCCCGAACGACCAGCCCGCGTTGAACGCCGCCAGATTCGCCTCGAATACAGCCGCCTGGCGCCCGAACTTCTTCTCTAGCCAGCGCTTGGTCACGTCGGTGGGACGGCCGTAGAGCCACGAAAGCAGTCCCAGCGCGAACAGGTTCTTTGCGCGTCCGGCATCGCGAGTCGAAGCCTCGTCTACCTCTTCGACGGCCCTCGTCGTGAGCGTGGTCATCGGGACGCGGTGGACGCGGTACGCGCTGAGCGACTCGTCCTCCAGCGGGTTGGACCCATATCCCGCCTTCTCCAGGTTGCGCTTCGTGAAGGCGTCCTCGTTAACGATGATCGTGGCGCCCCTCTCCACCTCCCCCAGGTTGGCCTTCAAGGCCGCGGGGTTCATCGCCACGAGTACGTTGGGAGCGTCGCCGGGGGTGAGAATGTCTCGCGAGGCGAAGTGGATCTGGAACGCGGAGACGCCGGCGAGCGTCCCGGCGGGGGCGCGGATCTCGGCCGGGAAGTCCGGCAGGGTGGCAAGGTCGTTTCCCAGCACCGCCGTGGCGCCCGTAAAGCGGCTCCCGGCCAGCTGCATGCCGTCGCCCGAATCGCCCGCAAACCGGACGATGACACGCTCGCGCTCTTCTATTGATTTGGTCATCGAGGCAATATCAGCCGCACCCGCTTACTCATTGTAGGCGGGCGGCTAGACAAGCTGGAGGATTTGTGGGCGGCCCGAGCCGGCGGCCCGCGCCGGCGGCCCCGGCTAGATCTTTTCGACGTTGATGGCCTTTGGCCCCTTCGGCCCCGCCTCCTCCTCGAAGGAGACCTTGCTCCCCTCGGCCAGTGAGCGATAGCCATCGGTGTTGATGCTGGTGTGGTGGACGAACAGATCGCGCCCGCCGTCGTCCGCCGCAATGAACCCAAAGCCCTTCTCGTCGCTAAACCACTTCACGGTTCCCGTTGGCATGAAATGTCCTCCTTGGAGCTGTCCTGCTACCGCCGAGGACTCTTTGCTGATAACCCCGTGGCCCGCAGTCTGCTTGTCCCGCCAGGGCTAATACCTGACGGCCTGTGAGCGCCACCGTAGCATGGCCGCCGGATATGCAGGATGCGATTTCGCTGCCCCGAGGAATCGAGTTACCACTTAGCGAAATACGGTTTCGCACCTCTCGATCTTCGGGCCCCGGCGGTCAGCACGCCAACGTGACCGCCTCGCGAGTGGAGGCGGTATTCGACGTGACCGCTTCCCCCACCCTGAGCGAAGAGCACAAGCAGCGTCTGGTCAACCGACTGGGCGCCCAGGTCGTGGCCGTCGCACAGGACTCGCGCAGCCAGGCGCGCAACCGCCAGGTGGCGCTCGAGCGCCTCCAGGCGCGACTGGCCGAGGCTCTGGCGCCGCGGCGCCAGCGCCGCCCCACCCAACCGACGCAGGCCGCCGAGAAGCGCCGGCTCGACTCCAAGCGGCGCCAGGGCGAGCGCAAGCGGGCTCGTCGAAGGCCCTCGGACGAGGATTAGCAGCCACGCGGCTCCCGGGCGGCGCGGTGGGCGGTCTGGGGGTGTGGCGCGCGCGGCTGCGGTCCGGGCACGCGCCGCGCGCGCGGCTGCGGTCGGGGGGTGCGCCGCGCGCGCGGCTCCGTCGGGCGGGCGCGGCCCGACTAGCTCTACCGCGGGCGCGCGGCCGACTAAGTGGGCGCTAGACGACACGCCCTGGCCCACATCGAGGGGTGTGTCAATTGGCGCCCGGCATCCGGGCGCGAGACGACTTACCCATCGGAGAGGCGGGGGGGTGCGTCGTAGCGCGCCCACCCGCGCCATGCGTCGTAGCGCGCCCACCCGCGCCGTGCGGCGCCGCGCCACGCTGGGCGCGTGCAAGCGCCCCCGCCCAGCACAAAGCACACCCCCCCATGCCCCGCCGCGCACAACACCCCCAAACCCCCCGCGGCGCCTACACATAACACCCCCCACCCCCGCCCTACCCTTGAACCCATGCACTGGTTGATCGACGGGATGAACGTGATCGGGACCCGTCCGGACGCTTGGTGGAAGGACCGGGATGCCGCAATGCTGACGCTGGTCGACCTGCTGGAGCGTTGGGCGGCGGCCGACGGGGAGCAGGTGACGGTGGTGTTCGAGCGTCCGCCCAGTCCCCCCATCCGCTCCACCGTCATAAACGTGCGTCATGCCCCGAAGCCGAAACGCAACGCGGCAGATGACGAGATCATCCGGCTCCTCCGAGCCGAGGACGATCCTGCCGCGGTACGGGTCGTGACCTCTGATCGGTGGCTGGCCGACCGGGCTTCGGTGGTCGGCGCATCCGTGGAGGGCTCTCAGTTCTTCAGGAGTAGGCTGGAGCGGGCAGATGGCTGATGAGAACGCCCGGCGCGACCGTCCCCAGGGCGCATTGCCGCGCGAGCGGCCCAGTGAAGGTCGCCAGCCCGACAGGCGGCCCTCTCTGCCCGGCTGGCGCATAACCCCCGGTGCCAGCGGACGCACCGGCGAGGCTGATGGCCAGCAGCCGTCGCGGCCCAACAATCGCTGGCTGATCGTTCTGCTGGTGATTGGCCTGCTGGCGCTCAACCTGTGGATCTCCTCCCAGGCGCTCCAGCCCGCCTCGCGGGTCCAGATCCCCTACAACCCGACGTTCCGAAACCAGGTCCAGGCTAAGAACGTCAGCGAGATCTCCTCCACCGGGGACTCCATTCAGGGCACTTTTAAAGCCGCGGTCAAGTACCCCACCAGCGATCCCAATGCCAAGCCCGCCACGCTGTTCTCGACCCAGGTACCGAGCTTTGCCGACCACACGGAACTCTCACAACTGCTTGAGCAGGGGGGCGTCACGATCAACGCCCACCCGGCCAACAACGGACCGTCGTTCCTATCCGAGCTCGTCTTGGGCTTCGGACCGACGCTGCTCCTGGTGCTCCTGTTCGTGCTCCTGATGCGCCGAGCCGCCGCCGCCGGCGGTGCCGGAGGGTTGATGAGCTTCGGGCGCTCCCGGGCGCGGCGAGCGGAGTCAAGCGAAGAGAGGGTCACGTTCGCCGACGTTGCCGGGATCGACGAGGCCAAGGAAGAGCTGACCGAGATCGTCGACTTCCTCCAGAACCCCGACAAGTACGTCCGCCTTGGGGGGAAGATCCCTCGCGGAGTGCTGTTGAGCGGCGCGCCGGGCACCGGTAAGACGCTCCTGGCGAGAGCCGTGGCCGGCGAAGCCGGGGTTCCGTTCTTCCAGATGTCGGCGTCGGAGTTCGTCGAGATGATCGTTGGGGTGGGCGCGTCGCGGGTCCGCGACTTGTTCGCCCAAGCCAAGTCGGCCGCCCCCGCGATCATCTTCATCGACGAGCTCGACGCGGTGGGCCGCTCGCGCGCCGGCGGCGCCAGCAACATCAGCGGCGGCCACGACGAGCGCGAGCAGACCCTCAACCAGATCCTCACCGAGATGGACGGGTTCGACCCGCGAGCTGGTGTGATCGTCCTGGGCGCCACGAACCGTCCTGAGATTCTCGATCCAGCGCTACTTCGGCCCGGACGCTTCGACCGCCGCGTCAGCGTTCAGCCGCCAGACAGGGCCGGACGTGAGGCGATCTTGAAGGTGCACACCCGCTCCGTCCCGCTGGCGCCCGAGGTCCAGCTCGGCCAGATCGCGTCCTCCACGCCGGGAATGGTTGGTGCGGACCTCGCCAACTTGGTCAATGAGGCCGCGCTGTTGGCGGCCCGGCACGATCACGAGAAGGTAATCCCGCAGGACTTCTCCGATGCCCTGGAGCGGATCGTCCTGGGAGCCGAGCGCAAGGTGATGCTCACGGAGGACGACCGGCGCCTCACCGCGTATCACGAGGCCGGGCACGCAATTGTGGGCATGTTGACCGCCAGCGCCGACCCGGTACGCAAGGTTTCGATCATCCCCCGCGGACAGGCGCTCGGAGTCACCTTCTCGGCCCCTGATGTGGACCGGTTCAACTTCGACCAGCGCTATCTGCTGGCGCAGATCAAGGTCGCGCTCGGGGGTCGCGTCGCCGAAGAGATCGTGTTCGGCGAGGTGACCGCCGGCGCCGAATCCGACATCCAGCACCTGACCCAGATCGCCCGCCGCATGGTGGGGCGCTGGGGGATGAGCCGGGCGATCGGCCCGATTGCTGTCGTTCCGATGGACGGTGCCGGACCGCTGTTCCCGGGTGCGTCGGAGACTTCGGAGGCCACGCAGCGCCTGGTCGATGAGGAGGTCCGGCGGATCGTGGAGTCAGCCCACAAGGACGTGAACGAGCTGCTTCGCAATCACCGCCAGAATCTCGACTCGCTGGTGGACGCGTTGCTCAAGCACGAGACGCTTGACCAGGACGACGCCTACGCCGCCGCCGGACTGCCCAGAGACCTCGACGCCCAGTCCGAGCCGACGGCTCCTCGGTGGCCTGAGACGAGCCGACGGGCTCCCCGGTGGCCTGAGGCCCTAGTCGCCGAGCCGGGTCATGCGCGCCAGCGCCTCGTGGCATTCGACGACCCGTTTCTTGACCTGGTCCGAGTCGAGGCGGTCGTGGACGAGGTCCCACGTTCGATCCGCTATCTCCCGCGCATTCTCAGGCGTTGCGCTCTCCCAGAGCCGGTCGACCAGCTGCAGCTCAAAGCTCTGGAGCTGATCGGAGGGCTCCCCGGGAGGCATCCGGGGCAGCGGCTCGCGGACCGTCTCCTTCCACATGGCTGTGGCGACCAGCAAACGGTTGCGCAAGGTGATCGGATCGAGTGCCGCCATGCCCGACGGCCGATAGGTTATTGCTTCAGCCCTTCGGCGGCTGCTGCCGGAGGCTGAGCACCGGGGCAAACAGGTCTCCCTGGTCGGCCACCCGCCTCAGTACGTCGTCGACCTCGAAGCTGAGCAGCTCCACATCACCCTCCCGGCGGGAGCGGGCGACCTCGTCCCAGCTCACGGGAGTCGACACGGTCGGCCGCTCCCGAGCCCTGACCGAATAGACCGTGACGGTGGTCTTGTGCGCGTCGTTCTGGCTCCAATCGACGAGGACCCTGCCTGGCCGAAGGCGCTTGGTCATCCGTGAGACGACCAGCTCAGGCATCCGCTGCTCGAGCAGCTCGGCGATCCGGCGAGCCAGCGGCTTGGTGACCGAGTAGCTCGTGGGCACGTTCAGCGGCACGTAGACCTGAAGGCCCTTGGATCCGGACGTCTTGGCGAAGCTCTGCAAGCCGAGACCTTCGAACAGGCCGTGAAGAACCTCGGCGACTTCGCAACACTCCAGCAGCCCCGCGGGCGGACCCGGGTCCAGATCGAACACCAGCATCGTGGGCTGCTCGGGCGCTGCGGCTAGCGACAGCGACGTGTGCAGCTCGATGTCGGCGAGGTTCGCCAGCCACACCAGCGTGGGCCGGTCGTCGGCCACCGTGTAGCGGACATCGCCGACGACGGCCGTGTTCACCCATTCGGGCCGATGCGAAGGCGATTGCTTCTCATAGAAGTACTTGCTGTCCACACCGTTGGGATACCGCTTGAGCGTCAACGGCCGGCCCTGGAGGTGCGGCACCGCGTATGGGGCGACCCGGCCGTAATACGCGATCAGATCGCCTTTCGTGAACCCAGCATCCGGGAACAGCACCTTGTCCCAGTTGCTCAGCTTCAGTCGCCGCCCGCCCGTGAGCACGAGAAGCTCGCCGGCGGGTAGGCGCTCCACCTCGTCGAACAGCGCCTCCGGCGAATTCGGCACGCGCGCCGCCGGTCGCTCCGGATCCTCGATCGTCTCGAGCACAACCTCCCGGGGTTCCTTGTCCTCACGGAGGCCCTTGAACGAAGGCGCTCGCATCACGCGCTCGCGGGTCCACTCGCGCAGCTCTATCTCGGCCACGAGGCACGGCTCGACGAACACCGTGTTTCGAGGCAGCTTGGGAGCGCCGGTGAACGGGCTGGAGTCGCGTCGCAAGGGCGTCAGGCGCTCCAGCAGGTCGTCCAGCACGCGCTCGGTGAAGCCCGTGCCCACCCGCCCCGCGTAGGCGAACCCACCCTCCTCGTAGTAGCCCATCAGCAGCGCGCCAATTCGCTTCTGCCGCCGTCCCTCTCCGGGGATCCAACCGCCGATGACGAGCTCCTGCCGCAGCGTGTGCTTGACCTTCAACCACCCTCCGCTGCGCCTGCCGGGCTCGTAACACGAGTCGAGCCGCTTGGCCACGATTCCCTCCATCCCCTGGGCCTGGGTGGCGTTCAGCAATGCCTGGCCCTCGCCAGGGTGCGCGGCTGGTACCCGCCACGCGGGCCCGTCCAGGCCCAGCTCGTCGAGCAGGGGCCTCCGTTGCTCGTAGGGAACCTCCATCAGGGATCGGCCGTCGAGGTACAGCAGGTCGAAGATCGCATACACGACGGGGACCTCCGAAGCGAGCCGCTTGACGGCGGAGGCTGCGGTCACGTGCATCCGGCGCTGAAGCCGCTCGAAACTGGGCCGCCCCCGCTCGTCGAACGCCACGATCTCCCCGTCCAGCACCGCCTCGTGCATCCCGAGGTCGCCGAGCAGGCCGCGAACCTCCGGGTACCTCGAGGTGATTTCGTTGAGGTTGCGGCTCTCCAGCCGAAGCCGACCGGGCTGGGCGTACGCAATCGCCCGCACCCCATCCCACTTGACCTCGAAGGACCAGCGCTCCTCGTCTGGTGGCAGCTTGCCCAGCCGGGCGAGCATTGGCAGGATCCGCTCGGGCATGGGCTGGCGCCCGTCCTCGAGCGGAGGGTCCATGCGATGGATCATCCAGTTGTTCGCCGACTCCCCTTCCCGCTTGATCGAGAAAAGCCCGTAGCGCCCGCGCAGACGCTCTCCGTCGAAGGTGATCTCGACCTTCTTGTCGTCCCATTTGTGGAGCTCATAGGTCCCGCTGTCCCAGATCCTCATCGTTCCGGCCCCGTACTGGCCCTTGGGGATCTCGCCCTCGAACTCCAGGTACTCGAGGGGGTGGTCCTCGGTCCTGACGGCAAGCCGGTTCTCCGACGGATCAGGGGGGATGCCGTTGGGGATTGCCCACGAAGCCAGTACGCCCTCGTGTTCTAGCCGGAGGTCCCAGTGCAGCCTGGTCGCGTGATGCTGCTGGACCACGAACCGAGGCAGGCGGGACCGGGGACGCCGCCCAGCGGTCCGGCCGGCGGGCTCGGGCGTCGACTTGAAATCGCGCTTTCCGCGGTAGCGGTTGAGCTTCTCGGGTGGCACTCTTCGCCAACTCTTAGCAGCAGTGCGCCATCATTTCCTCATGTCCCGGGTGCTGGTGGTGGACGACGAGCCCGCGGTACGACGGGCGCTGGAGCGAGCGCTGAGGCTCGAGAACTATGAAGTGGAGCTCGCTGCCGACGGCCAGGAGGCGCTAGATGCCCTCGCCATCTCCCCCGCCGATGCCGTCGTTTTGGACATTGCCATGCCCCGGGTCGACGGCCTGGAGGTGACCCGGCGGATGCGGCGGGCAGGAGACCGTACCCCGATCCTGATGCTCACCGCCCGGGACGCGATCGACGACCGCGTGACGGGTCTGGACGTTGGCGCTGACGACTACCTGGTCAAGCCTTTCGCCCTCAAGGAGCTGCAAGCTCGCCTCCGAGCGTTGCTCCGCCGGTCAGGCGAGGGCAGCGACGGCGAGGTGCTCCAGTACGCCGACCTCGTGCTCGATCCCACAGCCCACGAAGTCCGGCGCGGCGGCCGCCTGATCGAGCTGACCAAGACGGAGTTCCTGCTGCTGGAGCTGTTCCTCAAGCATCCCCGCCAGGTGCTGACTCGGTCGCAGATCTTCGAGTCGGTGTGGGGGTACGACTTCGGCGCCACGTCGAATGCGCTGGGGGTGTACATGGGCTATCTGCGGCGGAAGACCGAGGCCGGTGACGAGCCGCGGCTGCTGCATACGGTGCGCGGCGTGGGCTACATCCTGCGCGAGGACTAGACACCGGATGGCCCTGCGCCGCAGAGTCGGGCTGGCCGCCGCGGCGGCGGTCGCTATCGCCGTGGTGTTGGTGGCATGCGTCAGCTATCTCGTGGTCCGCGGACAGCTACGAGGGCAGGTGGATGACTCGCTGCGAGCGCAGGCGGCCGCGATCGTGCGCGGCGCCGGCCTCGAGCAGCCGTTCCCGGGAATCCCGGCCAGCGCGGGCGGCCCGGCGCCTTACGTGCAGGTCGTGCTGGCCGACGGAACCACCTTTCACCGGCAGGGCGATCTCGCCTTGCCTGTGGCCAAGCAGGTGGTCTCCGTGGCCGCGGGCACCACCGGCCCGTACATGACCGATGTCCACCTCGGCGGCAGCCACCTACGCGAGCTGGCCTTCGGCATCCACCAGACGTTTCAAGGCCAGCCCGTGGCGGTGCAGCTGGCGCGTCCGCTGAACGGTGTCGACAGGGTGCTCTCGAGGATGCGGCTGGTGTTGTTGCTGCTGGCCGCGGGCGGGATCGCGCTGGCAGCGGTGCTGGGGCGCTTGGCGGCCCGCCGGGTGCTGGCCCCGCTGGCGGAGGTGGCGGACACCGCGCAGCACATCGGGGAGACCGAGGACCTGACCTCCCGCATCCACGTGCACGCCGACGATGAGGTCGGCCAGCTGGCCACGCGTTTCAACGCCATGCTCGAGCGGCTCGAGAGCTCGCGCGCTCAGCTCGACGAGTCGGTTCGCGCCCAGCGCCAGCTGGTGGCCGACGCATCGCACGAGCTGCGCACGCCTGTGACCAGCCTGCGGACCAACATCGAGGTGCTGCTCCACGAAGCGCAGCTGGCGCCGGTGGAGCGCCAGCGGATCATGATCGACGTGGTCGAGCAGACCGAGGAGCTCGGCGCGCTCGTGAACGACCTCATCGAGCTGGCCCGCGGCGACCTTCCGGCGGCGGAAGTGCAGGACGTCCAGTTGGATCAGGTGGTGGCGGAATCGCTCGACCGCGCCATGCGCAACTTCCCGTCGGTCGGCTTCGAATCATCGCTCGTCCCGGTGCTGGTCGAGGGCGCGCCTGAGCGGCTTGGCCGGGCCGTCAACAACCTGTTGGACAACGCGGCCCGCCATTCGCCGGCAGGCGGGGTGGTCGAGGTATCGGTCGACTCAAGCGGTGTGCGCGTCCGCGACCACGGTCCTGGGGTGAACGCGTCCGACCTGCCTTTCATCTTTGACCGCTTCTATCGCGGATCGCACGCGCGCAGCGAGCAGGGCAGCGGCCTGGGCCTGGCGATCGTTCGCCAGGTGGCCGAGCAGCATGGCGGGTCAGTGTCCGCGCACAACGCCGACGACGGCGGCGCCGTGTTCACGATGCGGCTGCCCACGCTGCCGGCGTCCGCCGCCTCTGCCGTGGCTCCTTCAGGGCGCGGGCGGTCGGATGATGCGAGCCTGCCTCGCGGTCCGGAAGCGCTTGCGTAGGGCCCAGAACAGGATCGCGAACACCGGGACGGCGGCGAGGAGGAGCAGTTCGCGCGTGCTGCGCTGCCGCGGAGCGCCGAAGACGGCGATCCCGATGGCGAGCAGGGCGACCGCCGGGATCCCCGCCAGGAGCGTGGCATGGGAGCGGTATCCCGAGAGATGCTCTCGCAGCGTGAACTCGAGCACCCCGAGGGTGCAAACGACTATGCCGACGATCAGCGGCGCCCTTGCAGCGGAAGCGAAACCCACGGCCGTGCCGACCGCGCCGACGAAGATGGCCACCTCGGACACCGGCAGGCCCCCGAACGGGCTTGGCGGACGCTCTCCATAGGTCCCGAGGCTGCTCTGGGCACGGCGTTCGTCGCGCTCGGCCAGGACCTGGCGCTCGGCACGAGCCTCCTGGCGTACGGTGGACCTCGTGGGAGCAGCCTGCGCGGGACGGTGCGTTTGGCCCGGCTTGCGCCGTTTGCGCGATCTGCGCTTTGACTTCGCCTGCGCCACGACCCCCTGAGGATAAAGGGAGTCCTAGGCGGTACGCGTGGCTTCGGTCGTCGTCGACGCGTCGGCCATTTCCCGGAACAGGCCGGTGACGATGAACGCGACCTGCTCGGCGATATCGACCGTGTTGTCGCCGATCCGCTCCAGGCAGCGCGCCACCAGCACCATGAACATCGACCACTCACGGACGTCCTCGTCGCCCCCGATGGCGACCGCGCGCCGGAAGATCGAGCGGTTGAGCTCGTTGATCTCGGAGTCCTGGTTCACCAGGTCGCGGGCCAGTTCTACGTTGCGGGTGGAGAAAGCGTCCTTGGCCTCGGCGACCTGCTGGCGCGCCCTCTTGCCCATACGGTCGATCGCGTCGAGGATGTCCTTGTCCTTCGGAGCCTCGTAGCCGGACAGCGGGACGAGCTTGGCGATGTTGACGCACTGATCGCCCATCCGCTCGATGCACCGAAGTGTGTGCAGGAGCGCCGCGACCACGCGAAGATCGGTCGCCACCGGCGCCTGAAGCGCCAGCAGGGAAAGGATTCCCTGGTGCACCTCCAGGTAGCGGCCGTCGATCCGATCGTCATCGACCACGACCATCCCCGCAAGCTCCACGTCCTGATAGCTGAGCGACTCAAGCGCTCGGTCGAGTTGGGTGACGACCATGTCCATCGCTCCCAGGGTCTGCTCCTCGAGCGTTCGAAGCGTCTCCTGGAACTGATGTCGGACCTCATGCACAGCCATCTGCTACCCGAACTTCCCGGTGACATAGCGCTCGGTCCGCTCGTCCCTGGGATTGGTGAAGATGTCGTTCGTAGGAGCATGCTCGACCAGCCTGCCGTCGAGCATGAACGCCGTCGTGTCGGATACGCGCGCCGCCTGCTGCATGTTGTGCGTGACGATCACGATCGTGTACCGCTCCTTGAGCTCGTCCATGAGCTCCTCGATCCTGAGAGTTGCGACCGGGTCCAGAGCCGAGCACGGCTCGTCCATCAGGATCACCTCTGGCTCGACCGCAATCGTCCTGGCGATGCACAGGCGCTGTTGCTGGCCGCCGGAGAGTCCGATCCCTGGAGCGTTCAGACGGTCGTGGACCTCGTCCAGCAGGCCCACCGACTGGAGCGCGACATTCACGCGTTCGCTGAGGTCTCTGCCCTTGGTACCCGTCAGCCGCAGCCCCGCCGCCACGTTGTCGAAAATGGACATCGTCGGGAACGGGTTGGGCTTCTGGAAGACCATCCCGATCAGCCGGCGAACGGCGGTAACGTCCACCGCGGGGTCGTAGATGTCGATGTCGTCCAGCGTGATCGAACCCTCGGCGCGGGCGCCGGGGACCTCTTCGTGCATACGGTTGATGCACCGCACCATCGTTGACTTCCCGCAGCCGGACGGGCCAATGATGGCGGTCACCTGGTTCGCCGCGACGTCGAGCTCGATCCCTTTGAGCGCCTCACGCTTGCCGTAGTAAGCGTGAAGAGCTTCGATGCTGACCGAGTGCCCCGCCCGGCCATCGTAAACGTCCGGATCGAGCCCTTGGACCGACTGCGTGTGTGGCGCTGAACCCCCTCCGTTCGGCATGTCGGTCTGTTCCTTGCTCTTGGTCTGCTGGCTCATCATGCCATGCGGCTCCTTCTGGCGGCGAGGCGCGCGATGATGTTGAGGATCAGGACTAGGACGACCAGGGTGAGGGCAGCTCCCCAAGCCCGGTCGATGATCGCCGAGCGCGGCGATTGAATGTCGTTGAAGATCTGAAACGGCAGGGTGTTCATCGGCTGGCCAAGGTTGGCGGTGAGCCCGAACGCCGTGGTCACGGTGAACAGCAGCGGCGCCGTTTCTCCCATGCCCCGCGCGATCGCGAGCAGCGAGCCGGTGACCAAGCCCGGAGTGGCGGTCGGCAGCACAACGCGAAACACGACCCGCCAGCGCGGAGCTCCGAGCGCCAGGGCGGCCTCGCGCAAGCTGTCCGGGACCAAGAGCAGGACCACCTCTGAGGAGCGGACGACGATAGGCAGCATCAGCAGCGCAAGAGCCACCGAGCCCTTCCAGGCCGTGAAGCTGCCTCCCACGTGCCCCAGGACCAGCACGATGTAGATGAACAGCCCGAACATGATCGAGGGCACGCCCGTCATCACGTCGATGAAGTAGCGAACGACGCTGGCAAAGCGTCCCTGCTTGCCAAACTCGACGAGATACAGCGCCACACCGATCCCGACCGGCAGCGCTATCGCAGTGGCGAGCCCCACGATCTCGAGTGATCCCAGAAGCGCGCTCCGGATGCCGCCTGGGTTCCCGAAGAAGTTGCCGTTGGGATCGGTGGTGAAAAAGCTGGTGCTCCACTGCCCCGCGCCACGCTTGATCAGGAAGTACAGGATCAGCACGAGGGGGATCAGCGCGAGAACGGTCCCAAGCGCGAGCAGCCCTCGCATCGTCCAGTCGGTGTAGCGCCGGCGCGCGCTGACCGCGATGAGGGCGGCAGGGATCGCGGATTCAGTCACTCTTGCTCACCGCGATTGCGATCCCAGTGGCACCGGTGCCGCGCCGGCCGTGCTGGCCTCTGGTCACTAATCCGCGGGCGATGACGTTGACGATCAACGTCAGCACAAACAGCACGAGGCCGGCGGTAAACAGCGCGGAGATGTGCAGGCCGGTCGCCTCTCCGAACTCGTTCGCGATCACGGAGGCCAGCGTGTAGCCCTGGTTGAACAGATGGTGCCCGATCACCGGCGCATTCCCGATCACGAGCAACACCGCGATCGTCTCGCCAAGCGCACGGCCCAGCCCCAGCATCGCCCCACCGGTGATCCCGGGCCGAGCGTAAGGGAGCACAGCCATCCTGATCATCTCCCAGCGAGTTGCCCCCAGCGCAAGCGCGGCCTCCCGGTTCTCTGCGGGAACGGTCGCGATCACCTCCCTGGAGATAGCCGCGACGATCGGAAGGATCATGATCGCCAGGACCAGGCCTGCGATGAAGTAATTGGGTCCGGTCACCGTGCCGCCCCCAATGAACGGAATGAACGAGAACGTGCTGGCAAACCACTTCTCCGCGGGCCCCAGCGTCGGGATCAGCACGAAAAAACCCCACAGCCCGTAAACGACGGAGGGCACCGCGGCAAGAAGCTCCACCAGCATCGACAGCG
Source organism: uncultured Solirubrobacterales bacterium (assembly GCA_963756965.1). GTDB lineage: Bacteria > Actinomycetota > Thermoleophilia > Solirubrobacterales > Solirubrobacteraceae > Palsa-465. The sequence continues at coordinate 36,685 of CAVWPT010000005.1, read as the reverse complement.
GCGCCCTGGCGCGGCGGGGGCACAGCTCGTTGATGAAAAGAGCGGCCGCGACGGCCACCGGCACACCGATGATCAGCGCCGTCGCGGAGGTGACCAGGGTCCCCACCAGGAGCGGCGCGCCGTGGTAGATGTTGCGCGAGACGTCCCAGTCGTTGCCGAACACGAAGCTCAAGCCAAACCGGCTGAGCGCGCTCTGGGACTGGCCGACCAGGCGGACGAAGAAGTAGACGATCAGGGCCAGAATGAGCATGGCCAGCGCGCTCAGTCCCCACCTCAGCACCCGATCAGGAAGACGCCCGACCGGCGACCGCTCAAGTAGCGAGCGGCCACCGGCGTGCGTGGTGGCTACAGCAGCCTCCACCGAGCTCCTACGAGACCGCCGACCCGTTGCAGGTCAACGTCGCCAGCTGGGCTGCGTCCTTGCGCTGGAGCGAAGGGGGAAGCGGCGCATAAGGGAGCTGATTCCCGCCCTGCCCGAGCGTCTGCTGGCCGGCTCCGAAGGCGTAGGTCAGAAACCTCTTGAGCGCCCCCGCGGCCGACGAGCTGGCACCGGCCTTGCACGGGTCCTTGTAGGCATCGATGAAGGTCTGCGAGACGATCGGGTACGCCGCGGGATTCGGCGAGTTGATGGTCGAGATACCGAGGTCAGCAGGGCACCTTGATCCCTACCGCCGCGGCCGACGTGTTGGGGATCGTCGGCATCACGTAGCTACCGCCGAGGTTCTTGACGGACGCATACGTGAAGCTGTTCTCGATGGCATAGGCCTGCTCGACGTAGCCGACCGCGCCGGGCGTCTGCTTGACCGCGGCCGCCACGCCGGAGTTCTTGGCCGCCCCCGTCCCCGCGGGCCACTTCACGTCCTTGCCGGAGCCGATCGACGACTTCCACGTCGGGTCGGTGGCCGACAGGAACTTCGTGAACCCGTCGGTCGTGCCTGAGGAATCAGACCGGTGCACGACAGTGATCGCCGTGCTCGGAAGGCTCATGCCTTGATTCAGCTTGGCGATCGCCGGGTCATTCCAGGTCTTGATCTTGCCCATGAAGATCGCGGCGACCGTCGGCCCGTCGAGCTTCAGGCCGCTGTTCACGCCGGAGAGGTTGTATGAGACCGTGATCGCTCCGAAGGCGACGGGGAATTGCAGAACCGCGCCCTTCGCCTTGGACTTGTCAGCTGCCTTCAGCGCGGGATCGCTGCCGGCGAAGTCCACAGTTCCCGACTGGAGCTCCGTGATGCCGGCCCCCGACCCGACGGGGTTGTAGTTGATCGTGACTCCCTGACCCTTCAGCGTCGAGCCCCACTGCTGGTAGAGCGGGGCCGCCAGCGTGGACCCGGCGCCATTCACGGTACCTCCGCCACCTGAGCCCCCACCACCTGAGGACGAAGTACCACCACCTGAGGACGAGCTGCTGGAGCCGCAAGCTGCCACCCCGGCTGCCGCCACGAACGTCGTGGCGATTACAACAATGCGACGTCTCTTCACTGTCATCTCCTTGGCTCTGATTTGAGGTCGGCCGTCACCTGTCAGTGAACGGTGGATCGGCGTCGTGTGAACGGACAGGAGCGAGCCGGTACCCAAAGCCGACGTGGGTGTGGATGAACTGCCACCCTGGGGCAGCACGCTCGAGCTTGACCCGCAGCTTGCGTACGTACACGTCCACCGAGCGGTCACCGGCCCGAAGCTCGCGGCCCCAGGCGAGACGCGCCAGCTCCGTGCGTCCTACGATCCGTCCGGCGCGTCGAGCCAACTGGACCAGCAGGTCGAGCTCCCGACTGGACAGCATCAGGGTGTGGCCACCTGCGAGCACCATGTGCTCGCCGGGCATGACCTGCAACGGTCCTAGCCTGATCACGTCCAAAGCTGTCTCGGTGATCGTGGTCAACCGGACATCAATGATTCAGCCACCGCGCCCGCCGGATGTCTCCGGCTGGTAACCGTTACGTGAAAGAAATGTGAAAGGTGGCTAGCCGGTTACTTGGGCTTGCTCACCGTCAGGATGAGCCCGTACGCGACGAGAGCGCAGATAGCCAGGATTGCGATCGCGGAGGCCGCCCTGAACACCAACGCCTGCCCCCGGTGGTCCGCGCGACGAAGCGAAGTGGCGCGGTCGGTGCAGTAGAGGAGGAGTGAAAACGCCAGCATGACGCCGATGCCTGCGACGAGCGCACCAACCACCAGCTTCAGCAGGGTATCGCCCGTGATGATTGCGGCAGCGATGACCCTCACTGTGTCACCGCCTCGGGCACCCGCTGCATGGCGATACGTATGGCCACCGTGATCAGCAGTGACAGTGCGGCTCCGATGATGACCAGCGGACCGACGGCGCCCTTGCCGAAGATCCGCGTGATGCCGTATACGGCCGCCCCAGCCGCGCCGGCCGCGGGCAGCGTCAGCACCCAGGCGATCACGATGTTTCCGGCCACACCCCAGCGGACCGCTGAAAGCCGCCGAGCGGCCCCCGAGCCCATCACTCCCCCGTTGATCACATGGGTGGTGGAGATCGGGAAACCAAAGTGCGAGACGGCAAGGATCACCGCCGCGCCCGCCCCCTGGGCCCCGAAGCCCTGCGCGGTATTCATGTTGATGATCCTCATGCCTGTCGTCTTGATGATCCTCCAGCCCCCCGCGTAGGTGCCGAGCCCCATCGCCGTCGCTGCCGACGCAATGACCCACACCGGGACGTGAAGGTGGGCAGCATTGATCGACCCGTGGGCCACCAGCGCAAGCGTGATGACACCCATGGTCTTCTGGCCGTCATTCGTCCCATGCGATAGCGATAGGAGACCGCTTGAAAGGATCTGGCCGAGTCGGAAGCCCCTGTTGACAAAGCCCGGCGGACGGTTGGCGAGGATCCGATACGCCACGATGACCGACAGCCCGGCCACGACGAAGGCAAGGGTGGGTGAGATCAGGGCGGGCAGGATCACCTTTCCCAGCACACCAGCTCCATCGATCGGTCCGGTCCCGTGGGCAACGAGGACCGCACCGATCAATCCTCCGATGAGCGCGTGGGAGGAACTCGACGGCAAGCCTCGATACCAGGTGATCAGGTTCCACAAGATCGCCCCAACAAGGCCTGCGAACACGACTGTAGTGGTGATCTTGCCGGTGGCGACGATCCCCTTGGCGATCGTCGTGGCCACCTTCAGCGAGATGAAGGCGCCGGCGAAGTTCAGGACCGCGGCGTAACCGACGGCTACACGCGGCGACATGGCGCGCGTCGAGATCGTGGTTGCCACCGCGTTGGCGGTGTCGTGAAAGCCGTTAGTGAAGTCGAACACCAGAGCTGTGGCGACCACAAGCCCGAGGAGGATGTCTGCGCTGGTCGAGCTCACCGGTTCTTGATGACGATGCCTTCCATGATGTTGGCCACCTCTTCGGTGGCGTCGATGGCATCTTCGAGCCGCTCGTACAGGTCCTTCCAGCGGATGACAAACATGGGATCGATCCCATCGTCGAACAGAGCGGCTATCGCCTCCCGGGTGACACGATCCCCCTCGTTCTCCAGTCGGTGAATCTCGATCGTGTGGCGCGAGATGTCCTGGAAACCTCTGAGCAGCGGCAGTGCGTCAGCGACCTGACGGCAGGATGCGTGGAGGATCCTGGTCATCTGCTGCGCCTGTGCCATCGGTGCCTCCACGCGGTACAGGCCCAGGTAGTCGGCCACTTCCTCGGTGTAGTCGACGATGTCGTCCAGCCCACCCGCCAGCCGGTAGATGTCCTCACGATCAATCGGCGTGACGAACGTGTGATTGAGACGGTCGATCAGGTCGTGAGTGATCCGATCACCGTCCTGCTCACATATCACGATCTCCTTCGATAGCTCGCGGCGTTCGGGAAAGCTCGACAGCATCTGGTCAAGCAGGTCGGCAGCCCGCAGTACGTTGGCGCCGGCCTCCTCGAACAGTGCGAAGTACTCCCGTCCGCTGGGAGCAAGCATCTGAGCTAGCCCCATCAGCTGAGTCTCCTGTTGTGGTGGACGACCATAGGAGAGCAGGTGACGCGGACGCTCATGTGAAAAAAGTGTGAAGGCCGAGATAAAGCGACCGGTGGCTGGGGCGCGTTCTGGCGCCTCCGTGGTCCGGCCGTCGGCCTAGCGTGTGACGAGTTCGGTAGCCGCGGCCGCAGGCGTCGCAGGGTCGTCGGCGACGTCGGCTTCGATCGTCTCAGGGACCGGATTGAACCGATACCCAACTCCGAAATGCGTGTGGATGTACATCCACGTCGGGGATGCATTCCGGAGCTTCTGGCGGAGCTTGCCGATGAACACGTCCACTGACCGATCCCCATGTGCCATCGCGTAGCCCCAAACGCGCTCGTAGATCTCCTCCCTGCGTAGTACACGGTCGACCTGTCTGAGCAGCTGCAGGATCTCGAACTCACGAGCGGTCAACTCGACGCTTCGCTCGCCCACGTACACCTGGTGAAGATCAGCGCGGATCGTCAGCTCTCCGGCCATCGACGGAGCGTCGAGGACGCTCAGCTCACTCCTGCGATGCCGTCGCAACGCGGCTTCGACCACGGAGAGCACCTCTTCCGGATGGCAGGGCTTCGTCACCCAGGCGTCAACACCGAGCCGAAGACCTCTCACTCGCTGAGCCACTGAGGAGGGAGCTGTGCACACCACCACCGCCAGGCTCGGTAGCCGCGAGCACACCTGCTCCAGATATTCCCAGCAGCCCGGGCCGAGGACCTGCACATCCAGGATCAGCGCGTTCAACCGCATCCTCACGAGCGCCTCAGGAGAGACTGGATTGGACACCACGCGCGGTTCCCAGCCGGCAGCGGTCAGGCGCTTGCTCATTACCTGGATGAAGCCGCTGTCGGTGTCGATGAGCACCGTTCGCAGCGCCTCGCGGGACTGCGCTCTACCGGCCCTTTGTTGGTCGTTGCCGACGGCCAGCATCGCGGCCTACTGTACTCGGTACCCGGACAGACCCGCCGACGCGCGCCGCTCCGTTTACATCTTCTTTTCGCGGAATTTCCGCGGTCTGAGCGCTGCCGCGTAACACCGCCGTGCCGCCGGCCCGGCTTCTTCGCTCGTCCTCTATCCTCAAACCGGATGGCGGGCGCGCCCAGGTGCCCGCACGACCTCAACTCCATGGCCTCACGCACCAAGCAGAAGGAAGAAGCACGGGCCCGGCGGCTTGCCGAGGAACAGGCTGCGGCCGAGCGGGCTCAGCGCCAGCGCCGCATGGCGATGCTGGGTGGCGTACTGCTGATCGCAATTGCGGTCGTGGCCGTTGCCATCGCGGTGTCCTCGTCGGGAGGCGGCAGCAAGGGCGCGGGCGCCAGCGCGGCCACCCCCAAAACACCGCAGCAGCAACAGCAGCAGTCGCAGATCAGCCAGCAGGTCAACGGCTCGCTGACCGGTATCGCGCAGTCCGGTAACCAGCTTGGCTCCACCACGGCGCCGGTCACCGTCACCGAGTTCGGCGATCTCCAATGTCCTATCTGCCGGGATTTCGCACTGGGGTCAGAGACCCAGCTGATAGCCAACGATGTCCGGGCCGGCCGGGTGAAGCTCGTTTACCGCTCGCTTGAGACCGCCACGCAGGACCCGACGATTTTCGGCGTCCAGCAGTCCGCCGCCCTGGCCGCCGGCAAGCAGAAGAAGGCGTGGAACTTCATCCTGCTCTTCTACCACGAGCAGGGCGCCGAGGGCAGCGGCTACGTCAATCAGACCTACCTCAATGGCCTGGCCCAGCAGATCCCTGGCCTGAACTTCGCGACGTGGCAGGCGGAGGCCAAGAATCCGACGTTGCTTGCCCAGGTCCAAGCCGATCAGCAGGCAGCCCAGGCGCAGGGCTTCTCCGCCACACCATCGATCTCGATCCAGGGCCCCAAGGGAACCGCGCCTCCGCTCGTCGGGCCCCCTAACTACAGCGATCTAGAGGCGAGGATCAAGCAGGTCTCCTGATGCGTCTGCGCCGTGTCATGATCGGCTTGGCGCTCCTCGGATTGGGGGTCGCGACGTACCTGACCGTCGTTCACTACGTCGGGTTCAGCGCGCTGGCGTGCACCGGTGGGCACGGCGGCCATTCGAGCTGCCAGACGGTCCAGTCCTCGCAATGGTCGAAGCTGGCGGGAGTCCCCGTGGCACTCCTCGGCCTCCTGGGATACATCGGCATCCTCGCCAGCCTGCTCGTGCGCGAACGTGAGTCCACGCGGCTCGCGACCCTTGGCCTGACCACGATCGGCTTTGGGTTCAGCGCGTATTTGACCTATCGCGAGGCCGCTTCGATCCACGCATATTGCGAATGGTGCCTCTCCAGCGCCGTGATCCTGACGATCCTGTTCGTCTGCGCCATCGCTCGCTACCTGATCGGCGGGCCCAGGGTGCGCTCCGAGCCACCGCCGTTGCTCGAGGAGGAGCCGGCGCTCAACGGCCGGGTCCACGGCGAGGTCGCCGAGCCCCGCGTCTGAAGCGCCGACCGCGCGGCCGGGGTGCCCACGGGCGCCGTCCGCCCGCGGGCGCATGATCCCCTCGTGAGCTGGCGAACGACTCGAGCCACCGCGCGCGCCGCAGAACAGTCCCGCCAGGTCGCCGTCATCGACCTCGGCTCCAACTCGTGGCGACTGGTCGTATTCACGTTCGCGCCCAAACGGTGGTGGAAGCGCACCGACGAGCTGTACGAGACCGTCCGGATCGGCGCAGGCATGGCGGCCACCGGCCGGCTCTCTGAGGCCGCCATCGCCAGAGGCATGGAGACGCTCACCGTCTTCGAGCGCTTCTGCATCGCGCATGACCTGAACCCAGAGCAGGTACACACCGTTGCGACCAGCGCAATCCGGGAGGCCGAGAACCGCGAGGACTTCCTGCGCTCCGCCGCCCAAACGACCCGGCTCCAGATCGAGGTCCTGTCCGGCGACGACGAGGCGCGGCTGGGCTACCTCGCGGCGGTCAACACATCGACGCTGTGCGACGGCGCGGTGCTGGAGCTGGGCGGCGGGAGCCTGCAGCTGATCGAGGTCCGGGATCGCCAGGCAGCTCAGCTCTGCTCGCTGCCGCTCGGGGCGGTGAGGATCACCGAGGAGTTCCTGCCAGGCTCGGGGCCGGCCAAGAAGAAGGAGCTGGCGCGGGCCCGTGAGCACATCGCTAGCTCGATCGGTGGGGCCGCCTGGCTCAAGGCCTCCGGCGACCGACTGGTGGGCATCGGAGGTGCGGTGCGGAACCTGGCAGCCGCATGCACCGCCCCCCAGGACTCGCTGGACCTGGGCGTCCAGGGATTTGTGCTCACGGCCAAGGCGCTGGCCGATCTGATCGACCAGCTGGCCGCCCTCCCGGCCGCCGACCGCGGCACCCTCCCGGGGATCAAGCCCGGCCGCGCCGACATCATCCTCGCCTCGGCCCTGACCATCGAAGCGGTGCTGGAGGAGGGGGGATTCGAGGGCGTCGAGGCCACCGAGGCCGGCCTGCGCGAAGCTGTCTTCTTCGAGCGTGAGCTGCTGGCCGGGGACGAGCAGCCACTGTTCGCCGACGTGCGCGAGGCGGCCGTGCGCAACCTCGCAGTCCAGTACGAATCCAACCTCGAGCACGTGGAGCACGTGGCGACGCTGGCCCTCCAGATGTTCGACTCGCTCGTGGACACAGGGTTGATCGAACCGGCGACCGGCGAGCGGGAGCTGCTGTGGGCCGCCTCGATGCTCCATGACGTGGGCATGACGATCTCCTACGACGACCATCACAAGCACTCCCGCTACCTGATCGTGTCGGCCGAGCTCCCGGGGTTCGACCCCCGCGAGCGAGCGCTGATCGCCCAGATCAGCCGCTACCACCGCAAGGGCGCGCCGAAGCTCGGCGAGATGTCGGCTCTTGCCCAGCCCGGCGATGAGGAAGTCGTGGCCCGGTGCGCCGTGCTGGTGCGCCTCGCGGAGCACTTGGAGCGCGGACGTGACCAGTCGGTGCGCAGAGCACGGCTTCGCACCAATGGCGACGGGGTCGACCTGCACCTGGAGGCGGACGGTGACAACCTGGTCCTGCCGCGCTGGAGCGTCGAGCGCTACGGAGACGACGAGGCGTTCGAGCGCGTCTTCGGCCGCCGGCTTTTGATCGGGTAGGCCCCATCGCCGCCGGCCTGTACGCGAAGGCTAGAGTGTCGGTATGAGCCTCCGCGCCCAGCCCACGCCGGGCGAGCAGGAAGAAGCGGCGAGCGCGCTCCACGTCAGAGCTACCGCGGCCCAGGTGCTCGCGCCCCCGGAGGGCGCCACCGCGGAGGCAGCGCCATCGCCGGAGCTCGCCGATCCGACGCTGTTCGTCAACCGCGAGCTCTCCTGGCTCGACTTCAACGACCGCGTCCTCCAGCTGGCTCAGGACGAGTCGCTGCCATTGACCGAGCGCGTGAAGTTCCTGGCCATCTTCGTCACCAACCTGGACGAGTTCTTCATGATTCGTGTGGCTGGAGTCCACGATCAGGTGGAGGCGCGCATCGACGCCCGCGGGCCGGACGGCCTCTCCCCGATGCAGACGCTCGAGCAGGTCGCCGAGAAGGTGGCTGCGCTCGACCGGAAGCACTCGCGCGAGTTCATCGAGCGGGTCAAACCCGCCCTTGCTGAGAATGGCATCAAGATCACGTCCTGCCGGGAGGCCGCTGCTCCTCCGGGGTCGCTGGCGCGCCACTTTCGCGAGCAGATCTTCCCCGTGCTCACTCCTCTGGCGATCGGCCCCGGCCGACCCTTCCCCTACATCTCGAACCTTTCACTGAGCCTCATCGTGCGCCTGCGGGACCCCGAGCTGGACCACGATTCGTTCGCCCGGGTCAAGGTCCCGAAGGAGGTGCTGCCCCGGTTCGTGGAGATCACCGAGGGCACGTTCGTCCCCCTTGAGGACGTGATCGCCACCCACCTCGATGCCCTCTTCCCGGGGATGGAGATCATCAGCTACGACTATTTCCGCGTCACCCGCGATGCCGACTTCGAGGTCTCCGACGAGGCTGACGATCTACTCCAAGCCGTCGAGGACGAATTGCGCCGCCGGCGCTTCGGCGAGGTCGTGCGCCTGGAGGTGGGGGCCGACATGGATCCGGCGCTTCGCGCCCACCTGCTGGAGTGGCTCGGCGTGGACGAGCTCCAGGTCTATGACGTCGAGGGACTGCTGGATCTAAGCGACCTCTGGCAGATCGCCGACGTCGAGGGGCATCCTGATCTACGGCTCCCCCAGTGGACGCCCGTGACCCACCCAGCGTTTGTTGCAGGCGCCGCCGAGCGGGACGAGAAGCCGGACATCTTCGCGCCGATGCGAGCGGGCGACGTCCTGGTCCACTACCCCTACCAGTCGTTCGGAACGAGCGTCGAGCGGTTCGTCGAGCAGGCCGTCGACGATCCCAACGTCCTGGCGATCAAGATGACCGTGTACCGGACGTCGCCAGATTCGGCGCTTGTCCCCTCGCTGATCCGCGCCGCCGAGCAGGGCAAGCAGGCGGTCTGCCTGGTGGAGCTCAAGGCGCGATTCGACGAGCGGCTCAACATCCGCTGGTCACGGGCGCTCGAGAAGGCGGGGGCTCACGTGGTGCATGGCATCCCGGGCCTGAAGACCCACGCCAAGGCGATCCTGGTGGTCCGACGCGAACGTGACGGCGTCCGCAATTACACGATGATCGGTACCGGCAACTTCCACGCCAAGAACGCTCGCCTCTATGAGGACTACGGCCTGTTCACCACCGACCAGGAGCTGGGGCAGGAGGTCGCCAACCTGTTCAACACGCTGACCGGGTATGGCCACCCGGCACGCGAGCGCAAGGTGCTCGTCGCGCCGTCCTCGCTGCGCGAGCCCCTGATCGAGGAGATCGACCGCACCATCGCCGCCCACGAGAACGGTATTCCGACCCGTATCGCTCTGAAGATGAACGCGCTAGTCGACCGCCGCTGCATCCAGGCGCTCTACCGCGCCTCGCGAGCCGGGGTGCCGGTGGACCTCAACATCCGTGGAATCTGCTGCCTGATTCCGGGTCTCGAGGGAGTGAGCGAGACGATCAACGTCGTCTCAGTGGTCGGGCGGTTCCTCGAGCACTCGCGGATCTATGCCTTCCACCGCGGCGAGGAGCACATCTACTACATCGGCTCCGCCGATCTGATGCCGCGGAACCTGGACACACGGGTCGAGCTGCTCGCGCCGGTCGACGACCAGGAGCTTCGCGGCGAGTTGGACGACACGCTTGAGCGGTGCCTCGCCGACGATACCTTCGCCTGGACGATGGGACCGGACGCGCAGTGGACCCGCCGCCCCGGTAGAACCCGCTCCGTCCACCGTGAGCTGATGGAGCGCGCTCTTGCCCAGTGGCAGGTCGCCAATAGCTAGCAGCCTTACGGCTGCTGCTGGCTCGGCTGGGTCTGCGGCCGGGTCCCGAGGGTGAGCTTCAGGTTCTGAGTGCCACCGCCGCGCTTGACGGTCACGGTGATCGTCTGGCCTGGCGCGTATGAGGTATCGATCGTCTCGATGAACTGCTGAGTCGTGCTGACCGCCTTACCGTCGATGGCCGTGACCACGTCACCGGGCTGCAGGCCGGCGCTGGACGCGGGCGACCCGGGCTGGACCGAGCTGATCTGCGCGCCGCCGCTGGAGCTTCCGTTCAGGAACACGCCGACATAGGCGTGCTGGACGGGCTTACCGGCGAGGATCAGGTTCGCGATGCGGGCCACCCCATTGGACGGGATCGCGAAGCCCACGCCTGAGCTTGATCCCTGGCCCGTTGGGGTGGTGTTGTTGGTCTGGATCTGATCGGCCAGCCCCAGCACCTGACCGCTGCCGTCGAGCAGCGGGCCGCCGGAGTTGCCCGGATTGATGGCTGCATCGGTCTGAATCGCGCCGGCGATCGTGAAGCCGTTGGGGGCGGTGATGCTCCGGCCAACCGCGCTGACGATTCCCTGGGTGACCGTCTCAGGCAGGCTGAATGGACTGCCGATCGCTATAACCGGGTCGCCGACTTGGGCCGCCGCGGAGTTCGCGAGCGCGATCGGGTGCAGCTCCGACGCCGGAGCGTTCACATGGATCACCGCCACATCTGTGGAGGAGTCCGAGCCAAGCACCTTGGCGCTGTACTTCTTGCCGTTCTCGAACGTGACCGTCACCGAGCTGGCGTTCGAAACGACGTGCTCGTCGGTGAGGATGTCGCCCTTGGTGTCGTACACCACGCCGGCTCCCTCGCCCTGCGTCTGCTGGCCGCCGCCGAACGGGAATGTGTTGCCGGAGCTCGTCGAGGTGACGGTGATGTCGACCACGCCCGGCCCAGCCTGGCGGTAGATCTGATTGACGGTGAGGCCCCGGCTTCCGCTCAGAGAGGTGGGGATCGTCGCTCCGGAGCTCGGCTCGATGACGGTGGTCGTCGACGAGCTGCCTCCGCCGCTGGTCGCCGCCCAGGCGATTGCGCCGCCGGCGATGAGGCCGGCGATGAGCGGAAGGATGCGACTCTTGCGTTTCATCTCTGTGTCTCTACCTCAGGAAGCCGGGATTCATGCCCCGGGCGGTGGGGGTACGTTTGCCGGCCCGCCATATCCACCATAGCCGCCGGGGCCACCAGGGCTGATCGGGGCTCCAGCGGGCGGGCCATATCCACGATAGCCGCGCAGGGCGCCGGGCGGGCCCGCCGGCGGCGTGCGGTTGACGAGGTTGGGGAGCAGCTGGCCCAGGCCGCTGAGTCGCTGCTGCTCCTGGGCCCGGGTGATCCGGCCGGCCATCACGGCCTGATCGAGCTGTGCCTTGGCTGCGGCCTTTATCGCCTGCTCAAGCCCGGCCACTGACTTGTGCTGAGCGGCTGCAACCTGGGCGAGCGACTTGCCAGACTGAAGCTGCTGGCGGAGCCTGTCCTGGGTCACGCCAAGATAGGTCGCGGCCGCGCCCAGGAACCGATCTGGACCGGGGCCGGGGTGGCCGAAGCCGGGGCCGGGTGGTCCGAAGCCATGCTCGCCAAGGCCGAACGGGATGCCCGGCGCCTGCTGGATCCGCTGCTTGAGCTGGTTGGCCTCGGCCTGGGTAAGCCTGCCTGCCTTGGCGGCTGCATCGATCTGGTCGATCAGCGCCGCCTTGACGGCGTCGGTCAGCTGGGTCGGAGTGACGTGAAGTCGCCCCGCGACATCCGCGACGAGGGATTGCTCGCCGGAGGGGCCGCTTCCGCTCTGCGTGGCGGCGTACGCGCCTCCGCCGGCGGCCACGGCCAGGCCGGCGGCCGCGAGGGAGATCGCCAGGTTGCGCTTTCGCATGACGACGATCCTGGCAACCGACTATGAGAGCTCTGTAAGAAGCTAACTGGTGGAACCTAAGAGTCGTCGCTGGCTGGCCAGGATCTCGTGCAGGCGGGCGGCCTCACGGTCCGGATCGCCGGTGAGCCGCTCCCAGGTGATGCGGATCGTGAGGTAGCCAAGCGCCGTCAGGGCCGTGTCCCGCTCGCGGTCGCCCTCGAAGCTGCGGCGGCTCGAGTGAAACATCCAGCCGTCGAGCTCGACGATCACGCGCTCGCGCGGGAAGAGGGCGTCGACCTCATAGTCGGCCAGCTTCGTATTGATCAGCGGCTTCGGGAGCGCGTACCGCTCGACGAACTGAAGGAAGCCCAGCTCCATTTCCGAGCGGGTGGCATTGCGCGGCTCAGCCAGGATCGCTCGTACGCCTGGCGCCCCCGGGTGACGCGGGTAACGGGCGACGGTGTCCGCCAGCTGGTCAACCCGCAGATGGCGAGCGTTGCGCATGTCGTCCACCGTCCGCTCGAGTGCCCGCGGGGTTACGCGAGGAGCGAGATCAAGGAGGGTCCGAGGGAGGCCGGTGACTCGGAGACCCAGGTTGACCGCCCTGTCCTGCCGAGACAACCAGGCACTGTGGGTACAGATCCCGGGGCGTCTGACCTGCCGGGGAACGATGACCTCGAAGGGCATCTTCCACTGCTTCTGGATACCCCACACGCTCGCCGCGGAGCCGTGGCTCAGCACCGCGTCGGGGCCGCAGGCGAGCAGCGCTCCGTGCGCCCGGTCTAGCGCGAGGGTCGGCAGATGACCCACCGCGTACACGCCCGCGTGGACGGGGATCAGCCGGCCGATCCGCGCTCGGTACTTGATCGCTCCGGGCCCCAGGCCGAGGCTGATGAGCTGGGCACGGGTCGCGTAGCCATGCTGGCGTCTGGCGAGATCGGCCACCTCCCGATCTGCGTAGTCGATTTGGTCGCACCTTCCGCCCTTTTTCACCAACGCTCTCTAGTTAAGAGCGCTGACCACCCCCGCTTTCGCCCCCCAGATCAACAAAAAAGTCGAGGGCGGCGGGGTTCGCCAGCGACTCGCGAGCCGCGGCCTCCTCGGGCGCCACCCCGCTCAGGATCCGTTTCACCGGTACCTCCAGCACCTTTCCCGACAGGGTCCGGGGCACCTCCGGGATCTCCACCACCTCATCGGGCACGTGGCGCGGCGAGCAGTCCTCGCGGATCCGCTGCCGGATCCGCGCGACGAGCTCGTCGGAGAGCGAAAGCCCCGGGCGGAGCACGACGAACAGCGGCATCCAGCCATGCTCGTAACCGGGCCGGCCCGGCACGTCGACCACCAGGGCATCCACCACCTCATCGAGCGCCAGCACCGCTCGGTAGAGCTCGGAGGTTCCCATCCGCACGCCGCCGCGGTTGATGGTGGAGTCTGACCTGCCATAGATCACCGCGGTCCCCCGCGAGGTGAGCTTGATCCAGTCCCCATGCCTCCACACGCCCGGGTACATCGAGAAGTACGAATCCCGGTAGCGCTCGCCGGACTTATCCCCCCAGAAGAACAGCGGCATCGAGGGCATCGGCTTGGTGATCACGAGCTCCCCCACCTCGTCCACGAGCGGCTTCCCGGAAGGATCCCAGGCCTCGACGGCGCACCCGAGGCAGCGCGCCTGAAGCTCGCCCTCGTACACCGGCCGCGTGGGTACCCCCCCGACGAAGGCGGTGCACATGTCGGTGCCGCCCGAGGTTGAGAACAGCCACAGGTCCGGTCCCAGCTCCTCGTACACCCAGTCGAACCCCTCGGGCGACAGCGGCGAACCGGTTGAGCCAACCGAGCGCAGAGCCCGCAGCCTCCGCTCGCCGCCGCGCGGGACCACGCCCTCCTTCATGCAGCCCGCCACGAACGCGGCCGACGTGCCGAAGCAGGTCATCTCGGTCTCGTCCGCCAGCTCCCACAGCCGCTCCATCGATGGGTAGCCCGGATTGCCGTCGAACAGAACGATCGAGGCGTCGGTCAGCAGCACCCCGACCAGGAAGTTCCACATCATCCAGCCGGTGGTCGAGAACCAGAAGAAGCGATCGCCTGCCTGGGCATTGAGGTGGAGGTGTCCCTTCTTCAGCTGCTCGAGCAGGATTCCGCCGTGACCGTGGACGATCGGCTTGGGCAGTCCGGTCGTGCCCGAGCTGTACAGGACCCACAGCGGATGGTCGAACGGCACGGGCTCGAACTCAAGCGTGGCAGCCGGCCTGGCGAACCCGTCGGGCCAGCCTTCTCCAGAGAGGTAGCCGAACCGCACCACCGGCGCCCCGATGGCCGCCCCAATCTCGTCCACGGCCGCCGAGCGGTCGAAATCACGACCGCCGTAGCGGTATCCATCCACCGCCAGCAACACGCGGGGCTCGATCTGCGCGAACCGGTCGATGACGCTGCGGGCGCCGAACTCCGGGGCTGCCGAGGACCACACCGCCCCGATCGACGCGCAGGCCGCAAACGCCGCCAAGGTCTCGGGAATGTTCGGCATGTAGGCGGCCACCCGGTCGCCCCGCTCAACGCCCAGCTCCCGCAGGCCGGCGGCGATGCCGGCGGTCTCCGCGCGGAGCCGGCCCCACGTCCATTCCCCCAGCTCGCGCAGCTCGGACGCGTGCCGGAGCGCGACCTCGTCATCCTCGCGGCCGCGGAAGATGTGCTCGGGGTAGGAGAGCTGGGCGCCCGGGAACCAGTCGGCGCCGGGCATCGCCGATGACCCCAGCGCGGCAGACGGCGGCGCCGCCCACTGGACCCCGCAGAACTCGACGATCGAGGACCAGAAGCCCTCCAGGTCGCTCACCGACCACCGCCACAGATCCTCGTAGTCCTCGAACGAGAGCCCGCGGGTCTCGCTCAGCCAGCCGATGTAGCGGGTGATCGTCGCCCGTTCGATCCGCTCGGGCGAGGGTGTCCACAGCACCTCCGGAGCCTGGGCGACCATAAACCGGAGTAGTACCATCTCGCCCCGTTACCGTGCTCGGGACAGCGACACGCAAGCAGCAGACGAGCCCGCCGAAGCGCGCCGACGGGCTGGCCGAGATAGCGCTGCGGGACCACGACGGGCGGGACGTCCGACTCGGGGACCTGTGGAGTGAGCGGCCCGCCGCGATCGTCTGGCTGCGCCACTACGGCTGAACGTTCTGCCGCGCGCACGCGGTGCAGTTGCACCGCGCCCAGCAGGAGTTCGAGGCAGCGGGCGTCAACCTGGTGATGATCGGTCAGGCCACCCCGCGCCAGGCAGCCCAATTCAAACGCCGGCTGGACATCGACCTGCCCATCCTGGCCGACGAGCAGCGCGAGAGCTACAAGGCGGCCGGAGCGAAGATCGCCACCATGTCTGAGCTCCTCGGACCGAAGATGATCACCCGGGGGATGTCCGCCAGTCGCAAGCTCGGCGTCCACCAGGGGCGGACCGTCGGCCACCCGGCTCAGCTGGGCGGCGCAATGCTGATTACCCCCGACGGCTCCGTTGCCTGGTCGCACATGTCAGACGATGCCAGCGACAACGCCTCGCCCGAGGAGATCCTGGAGGCGGCCCGCGCCGCGCGCTGAGGCCGCGCGCTCGGCCCGCGCCGCGCGCTGAGGCCGCGCGCTCGGCGGTGCCCGCGCGCCTCGTGCGCGATCATCCCCGCCGATGCATGACGTAACCGCGCCAGTAACCGGGACCGTGATCTCGGTTGCCCGCCGACCGGACGAAATCGTTCGCCGGGGTGAGGCGCTGCTCGTGCTCGAGTCGATGAAGATGGAGCACGAGGTGCTGGCCGAAGTAGCCGGCATGCTCCGAAGCGTGGAGGTCGAGCTCGGGCAGACGGTCGAGGAGGGCCAGGTGGTGGCGGTGCTAGAGCCGGCTGCAACTGACGCGGCGCCGGCCTCGGATGGCTCGGAGCCAGCCGTAGAAGGCTCACGTGCCGACCTTGAAGCCGTGATCGAGCGCCATGCACTCACGCTCGACGAAGCTCGCGCGGATGCGGTCCAGAAGCGGCATGACCAGCACCGCCGCACCGCCCGAGAGAACCTGGCCGAGCTGGTCGATCCCGACACGTATGTCGAGTACGGGCCGCTGATCTTCGCCGCTCAGGAGCAGCGGCGCTCAAAGGACGACCTGATCCGCCGCACGCCGGCCGACGGGCTGATTGCGGGGGTCGCCGACGTCGATGGCCACCCAACCGTGGCCATGTCCTACGACTACACGGTCCTCGCGGGGACGCAGGGCATGCGCAACCATCTCAAGAAGGACCGGCTGTTCGAGATCGCGCAGCGGCGGCGGCTGCCGGTGGTCCTGTTCGCCGAGGGCGGCGGCGGCCGGCCGGGCGACGTGGACTGGCCGCACGTGGCCGGATTGGATTGCCGGGCGTTTCACCTGTTCGCCCAGCTGAGCGGGTGGGTTCCGCTGGTGGGGATCGCTTCTGGTTACTGCTTCGCGGGCAATGCGGCGCTGCTGGGCTGCTGCGATGTGGTGATCGCCTCGGAGGACTCGAGCATCGGGATGGGCGGGCCGGCGATGATCGAGGGCGGCGGATTGGGCGTGTTCGAGCCACAGGATGTGGGGCCGATCGACGTGCAGTGGGAGAACGGTGTCGTGGACCTCCGCGTCGCCGACGACCAGGAGGCCGTCCACGCCGCCAGGCGCTACCTCTCCTATTTCCACGGCGCCACCGAGCCGCGCGAACCGAGCAAGGACCCGACCCCTCTGCGGGATCTGGTACCCGCCAACCGCAAGCGCATCTACGACGTCCGCGAGGTGATCGACGCGCTCCTGGAGGACGTGCTCGAGCTGCGCCGAGGCTGGGGCGCGGGAATGGTTACGGCGCTGGCCAGACACGACGGAAAACCACTCGGGGTGATCGCAAACGTCCCCACCCACCTGGGCGGCGCCATCGACGCCCCCGGCGCCGACAAGGCAGCCCGCTTCATGCAGCTTTGCGATGCGTTCGCGCTGCCGATCCTGTTCCTGTGCGACACACCTGGGTTCATGGTGGGCCCCCAGGCCGAGAAGACGGCCACGGTGCGCCACTTCGCCCGGATGTTCAACACGGGCGCAAACCTGAGCGTGCCCATCGGGACGATCGTGCTCCGCAAGGGCTACGGCCTTGGTGCTCAGGCGATGGCCGGCGGCGGCTTCAAGGCCGGGCTGTTCTGCGTGGGCTGGCCCACCTCGGAGTTCGGTGGCATGGGCCTGGAGGGCGCGGTGCGGCTGGGGATGCGCCGGGAGCTCGAGGCGATCGAGGATCCCGCGGCGCGCGACCGCGCGTATGAGGCGATGGTCGCCGCGGCCTACGAGCGGGGCGGCGCGCTCAACATGGCCGCCTACGGGGAGATCGATGACGTGATCGACCCGGCCGACAGCCATCGCTGGATCGCGACGCTGCTGGAGGAGCATCCGGGCGAGTGGTGGCGGCGCCGCAGGAAGCGGCGGCCGATGGTCGACGCTTGGTGATGGATGGGGCGGCGCCGCGCGGGCGCGGACGCCGCCCTGTGTTCTAGTCGCAGTCTGAGCACGCGCCCCGCAACAGCACCTCGTGGTGCTTGACGCGGACGCCAAGGCGATCCGACAGCCGGTCGATCGCCCGCTCGAGCCCCGGGTCATCGAAGGCCACGAGCCGGCCGCACTGGTCGCATACAAGATGGTGGTGATGGTGCTCGCCGCCGGGCATCGAGCGCTCGAACCGCGCCAGGCCCGGTCCCACCGCTACGCGCTCGACCAGGCCGTGCTCGGCGAGCAGCTCCAGAGCACGGTAGATCGAGGCCCGGCCGATCCTCCGACCCCGCCGGCGCAGCGCGTCCTCGATCTCGGCCGCGCTCAGCGCACAGGGCCTCGGCGGACAGCAGCTCGACCACCCGCTCCCGCGCCTCAGCCTGACGGAGGCCGGCGGCGCGGAGAGTAAGACGGACCTGCTCCTCCCAGCTCAGCGGCATCGCTAAAGCCTAGTCCTCCCAGGACGTGACTGATAATGAGAATCATTCTCAGCAGTGTGGTATGCTGCGGCGCAGATGCGGATCCTCCAGCTCCTCTCACCCGAACTGATGAACCGCCGCGTCTTCGGCGTGACCTTGCGCGTGTGGTTGCCGCTGATGCTGGTCGTGGTGCTGTGCGCGGGGCTTTTCAGCCCCCTGTTCGACCTCAGCCAGATTCACGGCTTCAGCATCAAGACCTACACCCAGCACTTCTACTTTGACTTCGTCGCCGGGCTTGGCGGTTATTGGGCATCGAGCTTTTGCCAGCACTGGTATCACCGGGTGCCGCTCTTCGTGTTGATCGACGGGCTCACCACGTTGGCGCTCGTCACGATCGTCGGCTAGGGGCTTGTCTGAGCCCTAGGTGGCGCGCAGCGCCTCGGTCGGGCTGAGCCGCGCCGCCTTGGACGCCGGGTAGAGACCGGCCACGGCGCCGATCAGGAACCCCGCCGCGGGCGCGCCGGCTAAGGCGTAAACGGGCACGACCCACGGCTCGCTCTGGGCGAGGGCGTACGCCAGCGTGGCCAGCGCCCCCATGACCAGGCCCACGACCCCGCCGATCACCGCCAGCACCGCCGACTCCGCAAGGAACTGCGAGCTGATGTGGCGCTTGGTGGCTCCGAGCGCCCGCCTCAATCCGATCTCGGCCCGCCGCTCCAGCACCGCGATCACCATGATGTTGGCGATCCCGATCGCGCCCACGAGCAGCGCCACCGCGCCCAGCCCAAGCAGAAGGGTCGTGAACTGGCCCTTGGCGGCGGCGCGTGCCTGGAGCGCGTCCGAGGGCCTGCTCACCTGAACCCCGTCGGGCTGCTGCGGGTCCGCCACGCCGGCCAGAAGACCCGAGACCTGGCTCACGTGGTTGACGTCGGCGCGTACATAGATCTGGGTGGGGTTGGGCTGGGTGCTGAAGATCTGCTCGGCGAGGGGCAGCCCAACGAACACCTGGCTGTCCAGACCGGGGTCGAGCACGACTGGCTTGAGGATCCCGACAACCGTGAACCACCGGCCCCCGATGAACAGCTGTACGTGCTGCGACGCCGACGGGATCTGGAGGATGTTGGCGGCCTGGGCGCCGAGCACGACGGTGGGGAAGTGCTGATTGCCCGAGTCGAGGAACCGCCCTGAGGTGAGGCCTCCGCTGACCGAGGAGAGTAGCCCTGGGTCGGTTGCGTCGACGCCGATGCCGCCGGTCTGCTCCGAAGGCACGTACGGCGAGCGCAGCACCGTCACCCCCGAGACCTGATAGACCGCAGACGCCTGGAGCACGTTCGGCTGGTGCTTGACGGAGGCCAGCGCCGTGTCGGGGAGTACCTCGTTTGCGCCGAACGTGGTCGTGCCCGGAGCGACCGTAAGCAGGTTCGTGCCCAGCTGGTCGATCTGAGCGAGCAGGTTGGCCTGACTGGATGCCGACACTCCCACGACAGCGACCATCGCGCCGATTCCGATCGCAATACCGAGCGCCGACAGCGCCGCCCGCAGGCGCCGGGTCCGGAGCCCCTGGAAGGCCACCAACAGCAGCTCTCGCGGCGACAGGCGGGGGCTGTCATCCATCGTCGGCCACGATCTCCCCGTCGCGCATCTGGATCCGGCGTGGAAAGGTCGACGCCACCGTCTCGTCATGGGTGATCAGGACCAGCGTGGCCCCGTCGTCCGAGAGCTCGTGCAGCAGCGCGATCACCTCCTTGCCGGACTTGGAATCAAGGTTCCCGGTCGGTTCGTCGGCAAGCAGGATCAGCGGTCGCTTGGCGATCGCCCGTGCGATCGCGACCCGCTGACGCTCGCCCCCGGACAGCTCCGGGGGGCGATGGGTGAGGCGGTGGCCGAGCCCGACCCGCTCGAGAGCCGCCCGCGCCGCCTCCCGCCGCCGGCGGACCGGCGCGCCCGTGTAAAGCATCCCGGTGGCCACGTTGTCGAGCGCGGTCATCGTTTCCTGGAGATGGAAGCCCTGGAAGACGAAGCCGATCCGATGGGCACGCAGGCCAGCCAGCTCCAGGTCGGTGGCCTCCACCACGTCGCGGCCGGCGACCTCGACGGCGCCACTCGAGGGCCGCTCCAGCGTTCCCAGGACCGTGAGCATCGTCGTCTTGCCTGAGCCCGAGGGGCCGACCACCGCCACCTGCTCGGTGCTCTCCACCTCTACGGACACGCCCCGGAGCGCGTGGACTTCCCCCGGATATACCTTGCTGACCCCGCGGAGGCGTAGGGCGACACCGTTGGAGACGACGCCGCCAGAGGCGGCGCTCATCCCTGCGAGTCCGTCACCTGAAGACCGGGGTAGACGCCGGAGCCGGAGATCTGCACGAAGCCCGCGGCGAACAGACCCGGCGTCACCGAAATCAGCGTGTGCGGTGGCGTGGCCTCCTGCACCGCGTACCCGCCTCCCTGAGTTGCGATCAGGGCGGTCACCGGCACCGAGAGGACGTTGTTGGCGCGCTGCTGGGCGAAGTTGACGCTGACCGCCGCCTGGTCGAGGCCGCGGATGCGCCGGTTGGACGTGAGCGTGATCGTCACCGGGATCGTCGCGCTTGGCGTCGCCGAGCCGCCGCTCCCCCCGGCACCGGCCGCGCCCGACGAGCCAGAGGAGCTGGAGGAGCTCTGGGCCACCGGACTGACCTCGGTGATTCTTCCGTCGACCGTCGAGGAATCAGGGAGCTGCACCGTCACGCGCTCGCCCACCCCCGCCTCGCTTTGCTTGGTGGCATCGAGGTCGACCGTGACGACCTCCTGGTTTGAGGTCGTCTGCAGGACCGGCTGCGCGGTGGCGCCGCCAGAGGCGCTGCCCCCAGCCCCGCCGCCGGCCGCCGCGCTACCCGCGCCGGCTCCGGACCCGCCGCCTCCACCGCCGCGGCTGGATCCAGTGGCCGCGCCGGCGGCGCCGGCGCCACTGCCGCGGGCGGCACTGCCTGCCGCCCCCGCGGAGGATCGGCTGGCTTTGAGCTCTGCGATCTCCGCCTTGAGCAGCGCGATCAGCGCGAGCAGCTGTGCGTTATTGAGGAGTTGCGAGACGATGATCCCCCCGACGTCTGAGTGGGCGTCATCGTCGACGAGTTGTTCTCGGTCGGCGTGGTCGGCGTCGTAGTCGTCTGGAGGTCGACGAACTCGGGCGCGGCGGGGCGCCGACCAGGCTCGCCGTGCTACCGCTGCCCGAAGCCCGAACTGCCCGAACCCGCAACTGCCCGAGCCGGAGCTCCCCGAGCCCGACCCCGCGCCACCGCCGGTTGAACCGAGCAGCGCCTGCACGGTTGTGATGAGCTGAGGGCCGGGTAGGAACACGACCTGGCCCAGCGTGACGGTTCCGGTCTGGGTCTCGCCCAGGGCCGCCTGCCAGCGGTCGACGGCATCGGTCGTCCCGGTCTGCCAAGTCTGGTTGATGGTGATCTCGTGGTTGGGATCGAACCCCAGGCTGACCAGGTTCTGGTTCAGCTCCTGGATGTCAGGACCGTCGCCCACCCCGGAGCTGAGCGCGCGGTAGGCGGGGGTGGTCCCGTCGAACAGGATCACCGGGTTGTTGTCGACCTTGAACAGGGTCTGTCCGGGCTTGACCTGCTGGCCCACCTTGGGGAGCCAGGTGATGGTTCCGCTCAGGCGGTTGTAGACGGTGCTGGGGTTCGCGTATCCGAGGGTGCCCGACTCGGTGTCGGTGGCGACCAGGTCCTGGCGCTGTACGGTGGCCGCGCCGGTGGCCTTGGCACCTGGACTGGCGCCCTGGCTCGAGGCGGGCAGCTCGGCGGCCAGCACCAGGCCGGCCGTGACGGCGCCCGCAGCCACCGCGACCAGCGGGATCAGCAGCCGCCGGGCCCTCAGCCGCTCCAGGATGGCAGCGCTCGAGCGATCAGGCACCGCCGCCGGCTCCGCCTCCACCGCCTCCGCCGCCCCGCCGCGGCCAAACCGTGGCCGCAGGCTCTGGCAGGCCTGCACCGCCGACTGGAACGCCGGGCTGTTGCGATCGATCGAGCGGAATGCCCCGCGGAAGCCGAAGAAGCCGTTCGCGCCGGGCTGCGGGTCAGGGACGTTGACCCCGTGCGAGCGCATGCACTCCGCGAACTTGACCAGCTGCTGCTGGGCCTGCGCGCGCTGGGCCGGGCTGAGGTTTAGCTGCGGGAACGCCTGCGCCAGATACTGCCGGCAGGCCTGCATCACGGCCTGGATCTGGGACTGGGGATACTGGCGCAGGACCCGGAACTCGCCACGCTGAAAGCCGCCCCCCGGAGTGGGGTCGGGCACGTTGATCCCATGGGCGCGAGCGCACTTGGCGAGGTTCAGCCGGGCTTGGAACTGGGCTCCGCTGGCGGTGGCGTTCGACGGCGAGGAGGACCCTCCACACGCCGCAACCCCCGGCGCCAAGCGCCAGCACCGGAGAAGGTGAGAGTGATGAGACGGATCATGGCTCTTGGAAGGTTGCCGTCCCGTTTTACCGGGGGAGCCGTCAGCTTCCCGTAAGCGCCGTTCGGAAATTCTTCGACATTGCTGGCGGTACCCCTGGTGCGCTGCCCGGAAGGTTAACGGTCACGATCAACCCACCCGCCGGTCGCGCAGACACCTCACGCTGCCGCCGTGGACCTGGGCCACAGAGCGGACGATCGAAAGTCCCAGGCCGAACCCATCCTCGTCGCGGCGCAGGCGGCGAAACGGCTCGGCCAGCGAGTCAACGTCGGCCGCGTCGATCAGCTGACCGCCGTTTGCCACCCGCAGCGTGACGTGCCCGTCTTCGCTGCCTGTCTCGACCTCCAGAAAGCCCCGCGGGACGTTGTGACGGATGGCGTTGTCGAGCAGGTTGGCGATCATCCGCTCGAGCAGCGCAGGCTCGCCGCGGACCCAGGCCGGAGCCAGCGAATCCCGAACATCGATCTGGCGCTCCACCGCGCGCGCGTGAAGGTCGGTGATGCAGTCGCCGGCCAGCCCAGCGAGGTCGACCGGCTCCGCGCGCGCCGAGCGCCGTTTGGCTGCGGGCCAGGGTAAGCAGCCCTTCAAGCAGGCCCTCGCAGCGGTCGAGGGTCTCCCGCAGCGCCTCGGCCATCCGCCGCAGCTCCTCGTCGCTGGCGTGGGGATCGGCCAGCGCCACGTCGATCTCGGTGCGCATGATCGCCAGCGGCGTCCGCAGCTCGTGCGATGCGTTGGCCACGAAGCTCTTCTGGCTGGCGAACGCCTGCTCCAACCGCACCAGCATGCCGTCGAACGTGTCTGCCAGCTCCTTGAGCTCATCGTCGGGCCCCTTGAGGGCGATGCGCTCGCTCAGGTTCTCCCCGGACACGCGCTTCGCGGTCGTGATGATCCGGCGCATCGGCCGTAGGGCGCGCCCGGCCAGAAGCCATCCCGCCACACCTGAGACGGCCGTCATCGCGGCGAGCGCGCCCACGTACTCGATGAGCAGACGGTGGAGAGCCTCGCTTCGAAACTGCGCGCGCACCGCCTCGGCCACCTGGAATGCCTGCGAACCGCCCCCCGCCGGCGGTCGCCCGCCGAAAAACGGGACCTCCGGCGCCAGGCCCAGCCGGCTGAGCGTCTTCCGGACGTCGCTTCGTGCGCCGAGGTTGTGCCGGACGAGCAGATAGCCGACCGTGAGCAGCACCGCACCGGTGACTAGGAACATCAGTCCATAGAGCAGCGTGAGCCTCAGCCGGATCGTCCAGCGCATCAGGCCATCCGGTAGCCGGCGCCGATCACGGTCTCGACTGCGAGCGGCTCGCCCAGCTTGCGCCGTAGGGTCATGACCGTCATCCGCACCACGTTGGTGAACGGGTCGATCTGCTCGTCCCACACTCGCTCGAGCAGCTCCTCCGCCGACACGGTGGCCCCGTCTGCCGCCATCAGCGTCTCCAGCACAGCCATCTCCTTGCGCGCGAGCTGCACCGGGTTCCCGGCCCGCGTCACGCTGCGGCGGGCGGGGTCGAGCTCGATGTCCCGGTGGCGCAGTATCGGAGGACGGCTCGGCACCGACCGGCGTGCCAGCGCGCGGATCCGCGCCACCAGCTCCGCAAAGCGAAATGGCTTGGCGAGATAATCGTCCGCGCCGATCGCCAGCCCCCCGATCACGTCGTCCAGCGTGCCGGCCGCAGTCAGCATCAGGATTCCGGTCTCAGGCTGCTCGTCCCGGACCGACTGGCATACCGAATCGCCGTGCACACCCGGCAGGTCGCGATCAAGCACCAGCACGTCGTAGCGGATCACCCGAGACTTCATCAGCGCCTGGAGGCCGTCTGGAGCCACGTCGACCGCCATGCCCTCTCGCCTAAGCCCGCGGGCGATCGCATCGGCCAGCCGCCGCTCGTCCTCGGCGATCAGCACTCGCATGTGCAAAGGATGACGCCGAACCGGTAAGAGCGGCGTAAGCACCGCTTCTTACCCAGGGACGATTACACCATTTGGTGTCACGATGGGTATGGTTGTGTGGGATGGCGTCTGAGCCGAACCTCGCCGAGCGCGGCATGGCAGCGGGCCTTAGGGCCCTGAACTGGCTGGCTGCCTCCGACCTGCTCGACCGGCTGGGTCTGCGCGAGCAGACAGAGCGCTTCCTGCTGGGTGCCTCGAAGACGAGCGCCCGGACCACGGCTCGGGCCGGACGGACGTTTGCAGCGGTCCAGAGGAGAACCCGCCCCGCCCGCCAGCCCACGAGCGGGCGCAGCGACCTGTTCGACGTGACCCCGTCCGAGGAGCAGAGCATGCTCCAGGACTCGGTGCGGGATTTCGCGCTGACGAAGCTCCGCGCGGCCGCCGAGCAGGCTGACGCGGACTGTGCGGCACCGGCCGAGCTGCTCGGCCAGGCCACCGAGCTGGGGCTAACCATGGTCGGCGTCCCCGAGGAGCTGGGCGGAGCCGTCGAGGAGCGCTCGGCTGTCACCTCGGCGCTGCTCACCGAGGCGCTGGCCCAGGGCGACATGGGAATTGCCGTGGCCTGTATGGCATCTGCCGGGGTTTCGACTGCGCTGGGCCTGTGGGGCGATGGCGACCAGCAGTCGACCTACCTGCCTGAGCTTGTGGGCGAAAACCCGCCCGCCGCGGCCCTGGCACTGCTCGAGCCGCGCGCGCTGTTCGATCCGTTCACGCTCCAAACGCGCGCGCGCAGCGTGGACGACGGCTTTGTGCTGGAGGGCGTCAAGTCGCTGGTCCCCCGCGCCGCTGAGGACGAGCTGTTCATCGTTGCGGCGCAGCTCGACGAGCGAGGCCCGGCCCTGTTCATCGTGGAGTCGAAGGACGAGGGGATCTCAGTCGAGCCCGAGCCGGCGATGGGAGTGCGGGCTGCCGCCACGGCGAAGCTGGTGTTGGAGGACGTCAAGCTGCCCGGCAGTTCGCTGCTGGGCGAAGCAGATCCTGCCGTGTACTCCGAGTGCGTGCAGCTGGGCCGCCTGGGGTGGTGCGCGATGGCGATTGGCACCGGGCAAGCGGTGCTGGACTACCTGATTCCGTACGTCAACGAGCGCAAGGCCTTCGGCGAACCGGTCTCGCACCGCCAGGCGGTTGCGTTCACGGTGGCCAACATCGCTATCGAGCTCGACGGGATGCGGCTGGCGACGTACCGGGCGGCCAGCCGGGTGGACCAGGGCATGCCGTTCGCGCGCGAGGCGGCGCTGGCGCGCCGGCTGTGCGCCGAGCGCGGCATGGTGATCGGGTCCGATGGCGTGCAGATGCTGGGCGGCCACGGCTACGTCAAGGAGCACCCGGTGGAGCGGTGGTACCGGGATCTGCGGGCCGCCGGGCTGGTCGAGGGAGCGCTGGTTCTCTGATGCCGATCAACCTGGAGATACCCCGCAGGTTCGAGCAGCTGGTCGACCAGGCGCATGCGGTCGCTGTCGAGATCTTCCGCAGGAACTCGCGCAAATACGACCTGGCAGAGCACGAGTACCCCAAGGAGCTCGACATGCTCGCCGCGGTCATGGAGGGCGCGAACCCTGCAGGAGCGGGCGCCGGAGCGGTCGGCGGGCGCGACGGCTCAGGCAACGGTGCTTCGGCAGCCAAGGAGCGCGAGGGCAACCGCAATGGCTCGAACATGGCCACGATTCTGGGATTGACCGAACTGGCGTGGGGCGACGTGGGGCTGATGCTGACGATGCCCCGGCAGGGGCTTGGCCAGGCCGCAATCGCCGCCGTGGCCGACGAGGAGCAGCTCAGCCGCTTCGGCGGCAAGTGGGCGGCCATGGCCATCACCGAGCCCGAGGCCGGCTCCGATTCAGCCGCCATCCGCACCACGGCCAGGTGGGACGAGGACGAGCAGGAGTGGGTGCTCAATGGCGAGAAGATCTTCGTTACCTCAGGTGACCGCGCGGAGCTGATCGTGGTCTGGGCGACGCTTGATCCCTCCAAGGGCCGGGCCGCCATCAAGTCGTTCGTGGTGGAGCGTGACAACCCCGGCCTGAAGCTCGACCGCCTCGAGCACAAGCTGGGCATCCGGGCCTCGGACACGGCCAACTTCGTGCTCACCGATTGCCGCGTGCCCAAGGAGAACCTGCTGGGCAGCGCGGAGATCGACACGAAGCGTGGCTTCGGCGGCGTCATGCAGACCTTCGACAACACCCGCCCGCTGGTGGCGGGGATGTCGATCGGCGTCGCCAGGGCGTGTCTGGAGCGCACGCGTGAGCTGCTCCAGGAGGCCGGCATCGAGATCGACTACGACAGGCCCCCCCACACGCAGTCGGCGGCTTCGGCCGAATTCATCTCGATGGAGTCAGACTGGGAGGCCGCCCGCCTGCTGACCCTGCGCGCTGCATGGATGGCCGACAACCGCAAGCCCAACTCGCTGCAGGCCTCGATGGCCAAGGCGAAGGCCGGGCGGGTGGGAACCGACATCGCCCTGCGCTGCGTGGCGCTCGCCGGGTCGATCGGCTACGGCGAGGGCGAGCTGCTGGAGAAGTGGGCTCGGGACGTCAAGATCCTCGACATCTTCGAGGGCACCCAGCAGATCCAGCTGCTGATCGTCGCTCGGCAGCTGCTCGGAAAGACCTCAGGCGAGCTGAAGTAGCACGGCCGCTATAGAGTCCGCTCCGTGGGAGCACTCGAAGGCCGCGTAGCCGTCATCACCGGAGCAGGACGAGGAATCGGGCGCGAGCACGCGCTGCTGTTCGCCGCCGAGGGCGCCACGGTCGTGGTGAACGACCTGGGCGGGGATTGGCACGGCCTCGGCGCGGACTCCTCACCCGCCGAGCAGGTCGTGCAGGAGATCAAGGCGATCGGCGGCGAGGCCCTGGTCAACGGCGACGATGTGGCGGATTTCGACGGAGCCAGGCGCCTGGTCGAGGCCGCGATCGAGCGCTACGGCCGTCTCGACGTGCTGGTCAACAACGCAGGGATCCTGCGTGACCGGTTCCTGGTCAACATGTCGGTCGATGAGTGGGACGGGGTGGTCCACGTGCACCTGCGGGGGCACTTCTGCCCGCTGCGCCACGCCGCCGCCCACTGGCGCGAGCGCTCGAAGGCCGACGAGACCTTCGATGCCTCGGTGATCAACACGGCATCCCCGGTTGGCCTCACCCTCCCGAATCTCGGTCAGGTCAACTATGCCGCGGCCAAGGCGGGGATCGCCGCCCTTACCCAGGTGGCGGCCGCCGAGCTGGGCCGCTACGGGGTGCGCGTCAACTGCATCGCCCCTGGCGCCAGGACGCGCATGACCGTGCAAACGCCGGGCCTTGAGGAGATGATGGCCGAGCCCAAGGATCCGGATGCCTTCGACGCCATGGACCCCGCGAACGTGTCCCCGCTCGTGGCCCATCTGGCTAGCGCTGATTGCGGCGTGACCGGCGAGGTGTTTGGTGTTCGCGGCGGGAGCGTCCAGCGCCTGGAGGGCTGGCGGGTGGCGGATGAGCTGCTCTCGCTCGACCGCCGCCCGACCATCGAGGAGATAGCGGCGGCGCTATCCGGAGTCACGCAATGAGATCAGACCGCCGAGCGCTCCGAGGTACTCGACGCCCTTCGGGCTGATCGAGATTCCGGCGTAGTTGTTGTTCCAGCCAAGCCCGGTGCCGGCGTAGATCCGGTAGACGGTCCTGCCGGTTCGGAAGTCAAGTGCGGTCCAGTACCAGTCCCCGCTGGTGTCATCGAGCGTGTAGCTGTACAGGAGCCCGCTCGCAAGCGCGACCTTTGAGACCACCGTGGGTGCTGAGTCGGCGGTGTTCAGCCACACGCGGTGGCAGCCGCGGCCACCTCGGTTGAGATCGATCCGGACGAAACCAGGCGTGGTCGTCTTGCCCTGGACCGAGCTGGGGTCGCTGTACCCGTAGTTGTCTTCGGCGATCATCGTGTCGCCGGCGGAGATGATGGAGTTCTCGTCAGCGCTCGCCCCCTTGCTGAAGATCGGGAACCTGCACACCTGCCGGGGTAGGGGCACGCGCCGGCGGCGGTGGTGCCTTCTGACGGTTCGGAACGGGTGCGGAGCGGTCCGGTAGACCATGATGTCCATGGGGTCGGCGTTGTCGGTGATGTTCACGTAGCCACCCGGCATCACCGTCGGGGTGGTTCCGGTGCCGTCGTCCACCTGTCCCGGCTTGTGGATGAAGCTGTTGGGATAGGTGACCTGCCACACGATCTTCGGAACACCGTTGCGACCCGCCCCGAAGCGATAGAGCTTGCGGGTTGTCGCTATGTAAACGCCGCCGTGCATGTCGGTGGCGAACGAGTTCTCGATTTCCCCTTCCGCGCCGCTGCCAAGCTGGACCTTGTGGATGACACCGGTGGCGGAGTTGACCGTCCCCACCACCCCGTCACTTTTGGTGACGAACCACAACAGCCCGTTGGAGTCCGGTAGCGCCGAGGTGATGTTCTCGCTGGAGGTCAGCACCGAGCTCAGGTCGTAGTCGTGGGCCAGCGTGAAGCCCGGTGCGCCGGCGTTCTCGGCGATCACGTAGATGTGGTGCGTGGTCGTCGCCGCCACCACGCGGTCCTGATTGTCGAGGTAGAAGTAACCCCCGCCCGTGAAGTCCTGGAAGATGTTGCTGGGCACGCTCTGGCGCGGCGGAAGCATGAACGTGGCCAGCGTCTGGAGGGTGTCCGGATCGAACATGTAGAGCTGCGGTCCAGAGAGCCCGACGCATACCGAGATAACCCGGCCGCGCCGATCGAAGGTGATTGAGCCGCAGTCTCGCTGGATATAGGTCGAGGACTCCTGCGGCGAGTGGCCCAGCGGCCCGCCCCAGGTGCTGACGTCGGTCTGCCACGCGTCGTCGTGGATCTCCGACTCCCCGTTTGCCGACATGAATCGGTTGCGAGGGACCGGTGCGACGCCGAGGATCGGCTGCGCGCTGGCGGCCTTGCCGATGAACGAAGGCGGCGGCGGGACCGCCACAGAGGGGATCGGCGTGGGAGGCTGTGCCTGCGCCGGCCCGGCTCCGGCGGACACCAGCAGAGCCGCCAGCGTCAGCCCACGGCCGATCAGCGGCTTGATGCTTCGCGCTTGAGCACTTCCCATGCCCGCTGGACGTCCTCCTCGGTCGTTCGCATCTGACCCACGGCGAGCCTCAGAACGTAGCGTCCGTGCAGCATCGCGTGGGAGATATATATCTCGCCGGTGGCGTTAACCCGCTCCAGCACCTCCTGGTTGCGGTCGTTCGGCCCGTCCAGGCGGAAGCACACCACCGAGAAACGCCGCGGCGCGCACAGCTCCCAGCCGGGCTCATCGGCCACCCAGCGCTCAAACATCTCCGCGAGGCTGATCCCGCTGCGAATGTGGGCCTGAAGCCCGCTGCGACCGTGGCAGCGAAGCACCGCCCAAAGCTTCAGCGCCCGGAACCGCCGCCCCAGCGCCGGGCCGTACTCGCTGAGGTTCAGTGCGTCCTCGGCGTCCGGTGTGCGCAGGTACTCAGGTACCAGGCTGAACGCCTGGCGAAGCGCTTCCGGTCGAGCGGACCAGAACAGCGAGCAATCCATCGGGGTGAGCATCCACTTGTGGGCGTTGACCACGACCGTATCTGCGCGGTCCACCCCTTCGAACGCCCACCGGTGCTCGGGGCAGACCATCGCCGCGCCGGCGTAGGCGGCGTCCACGTGGAGCCACGCGCCGGACCGCTGGCACGCGTCGGCGATCGCGGGGACCGGGTCGACGGCGGTGGCCGCCGTGGTACCCGACGGTCGCCACGACGCAAGCAGCATCCCCGAGATCCCCGAGCTCCTCGGGCCGCATCCGGAACTCGCTGTCAGAGCTCACCTTCCGCAACCTCAAGTCGAGCATCCGCGCGGCCTTCTCCACCGACGAGTGAGCCTCCTCGGAACACACCACCTCCCGGCGGCCGGTCGCCTCGCGAGCGGCGATGATTGCGGCCAGCGTCGAGGTGGACGCCGTGTCCTCGATGTGCCCGTGCCAGCTGTCCGGTAGACCCAGGAGCTGGGCCGCCCAGTCGAGCACGACTGCCTCGAGCTCGGTGCTCGCGGGAGATGTCCGCCATAGGAACGCCACCGAGTTGAGCGTGGCGGCGATGAGCTCGGCGAGGATCGCCGGCTCGGCGGAGCTTGTGGCGAAGTACGCGAAGTAGCGTGGGTGCTGCCAATGGGTGATGCCGTCCAGCAGGATCTCGTCCAGGTCTCTCAGGACCGCCGCAAACGGCTCGGGATCCGCAGGTGGACCTGCCGGGAGACGGCTGCGGATCTCGCCCGGCCTGACCTGTGAGAGAACGGGCAATTCATGCACTCGCTCCAGGTAGCGCGCCGCCCACTCCACCGCGGCGGCCCCATCGCTGCGCAGATCGGTCAACGACCGGCCGTTGCGCCAGCTGTGAACTCGTAGCTGACTCCCGTCAGCTCCTCCGAGACCTCCCATAGCCGCCGCCAGTCGTCCTCGTCGTAGGCCTTTCCCGCAGCCGTGACGACGTGAGGATGGCCGCGCTGCTCCATGAAGCCGTCGGGACCGACGAAGGTCCCGCCAGCGAGGTCTTCCGCGGTGGCGGCATAGAGCGTGGGTAGCGCTCCCATCTCGGCACTCTGCGCGAACACCACATTCGTCACGGTCATCACGGCCCGTTCGTACCAGACGGGGGCGGCGAACTGGAGGTTCGTGCGGGCATAACCCGGGTGCGCGGCCAGGCTCGTGAGCTTGCTCTGGGCCTCAGCCGCTCGCCGCTGGAGCTCGAAGGCAAACATCAGGTTGGCGAGCTTGGACTGTCCATACCAGCGCCAGTTGTTGTAGCCGCGCTCTCCCTGGAGATCGTCGAAGCGGATCTGCCCGAAGCGGTGCGCACCGCTCGAGACCGTAACCACGCGGGGCTGATCGGCCGCCTCCAGGCGCGGAAGGAGTAAGCCGGTCAGAGCAAAGTGGCCGAGGTGGTTGGTGCCGAACTGGCTCTCGAACCCGTCTTTGGTGAGACGCCGGGGCGGCGCCATCACCCCGGCGTTGTTGATCAGCAGGTGAAGGTCGCCCGTATGGGACTGGGCGAATGAGCGCACTGACGCAAGATCGGCGAGGTCCAGCTCGCGCACCTCGACGGCGCCGGCGGTAATCGACTGCGCTGCCTCTTCTCCCTTTGCCACGTTGCGCACCGCCATCACCACGTGCGCGCCCGCGCGGGCGAGCTCACGGGCGGCGATCAAGCCGATGCCGCTGTTGGCACCGGTGATCACCGCCATGCGCCCGGTCTGGTCCGGGATGTCCGCAGCTGTCCACTTGGTGCTCATGAAGTCCTCCTGGCCACCGACTCGCTGTAGGCCTCCTTGCGGAACCGGAGCACCGGGTCCTCAGAGGCCTCAATCCCGTCGGTCACCCGCGTGGGGTCGAACACCAGCACGTCGCCCTCCTTCTCCCGGTCCGTCTCCAGTCCGGTGATCTCGAACGACCCCACCCGCGTGCCGCGGACGGTCCCTGGGCCAGGCGCGGCTTGGGTCATCGAGGGGATCGCCGGCGGCAGCGATCTGGACCTCGAGCGTGAAGTGGATGGGGCCGCGCTCAACGCGTTCGCGGATCTCCTGCTGTAGGTAGTCGCGATCACGCTTGCGGGCTTCGAGGGCGCCCAGCCGGCGGCCCGGCGCCTCCGGGAGGAGCGTGTAGCGGACGTGGCGCTCACCTCCGCTTGAATCGATCCATTTGAAGGCGTGGAGTCCGTGGTAGGGGATCGCCGCGTAGCTCTCGGGCGGGCGCAGCGACGGTGCCATCGCCGGAAGCCTCCTGAGCACGCCGGGGTGAGTGGCGAGGAACAGCGGCAACCGCCACGGCGTCGCCTGTGCTCTGAGCAGCGCGACGAACTCGTCAGGCGTGGAGACCGGGAACAGCGGCGTGGACACGGCGACGATGTCCGTGCGTGAGTCGTCAGGCAGATACATCTTGATCGCCATGCCACGGGGGTCCTGAGCCGAATCGGGATGCGAGGGATCGCCCGAGCCGTTGGAGAAGCGGAACGTGGCCGGCACGGGTTGACCCTGCATGTGCGCCGCTTTTGTGAGGCTGGCCGCCTCCTCGGTGGCGGTGAAAGTGCCGGCCAGCAGCGTGCCCTTCGCGTGAAGCGCGCGATAACCGGCGTGGCGGCTGAAGACGGCGTTGACGGTGTCGATTGCCTCCGTTGCCGATGACGCTCACCGGACCACCTCAAAGCGAATCCCGCGCGCTCCAGGCGTCCCAGCAAAGCCTCGCCCATCGCCACCGCCGGTGTCAGCTGACCCGAGCGCTCCGGCAGCTGATCGTGAGCCAGGCACAGCGCCGCCTGGGAGAGCATCTTCGAGGTCTCACCGTAACCCGGATCGCCGCCGGATACCTGGGCCGTCACGCGCTCCCCGTCCGCTGCCGCGCGCATGGTGACCCTGAACCACGCTCTAGCTCGTTGCTCGGGCGTCGGCCCGTCGCCCGGGATCCTTGATCCTGAGCAGCAGGTTGCGGGTCGGTTTTGCCTGGGCCAGCGCGATCGCGGTCCCGGCCCCCATCGCCATCCCCGCCACCAGCGGCAGCTTGCCGACGACGAGGTAGTGGCTGTAGGTGAACTCCGGGCCGTAGCGGTCAAGCGTCCGCGCCGAGCGCAGGACGGTCTGCGGATCGATCGTGGGAAACGGCACCACCCACCCTCCCACCTCGGGCTCGTTGTGCGGATGCCCCGAGAGGCCGCGCACGCTGCGACCGCTGGGCCGGGCTCTTGCGTGCGGCGCTCGCGGGCCACACGCGCCCCTGACGCAGGCGGCCCATGATGTGGATGGCCGAGTGGTAGTGCCGCCTGAGAACGTGCCGCGCGACCTGACGAAGCACTCGAGCTCGATCGGTCGCCCCTCTGGCAGCTGCAGCACCGTGTAGAGCGCCCCCAGGTCGTAGGGGATCGAGTCAAAGCCGCATGAGTGGACGATCCTGGCGCCAGAGCCCTCGGCCTGCTCGTGATAGCGCAGCCACATCAGGTCGACGAACTCGGGCTCTCCGGTCAGGTCGACGTAGTCAGTTCCCGCAGCGGCGCAGGCTGCGACGAGCGGCTCGCCATAGTTGATGTAGGGCCCAACCGTGGTGATCACCACCTTGGTCGACTCCGCCAGAGCCCGCATCGACGCGGGGTCCCAGACGTCCGCCTCGACCAGCGGGATGCCAGCATGCGAGTCGCCAAGCCCCCGCCGCACCGCCTCCAGCTTGTTTCGGCTGCGTCCCGCCAGCGCCCACTTCGTTCCCTGGTCGGCGTGCTCGGCCAGATAGTCGGCGGTCAGGCCCCCGGTGAATCCCGTGGCGCCGAATAGGACGATGTCGTGCTCGCGCTCAGCCATCTTGCACGACCTTGCGGGCTGCGGCCACCGCGTCCATCCGGGGGCGACGCCCGCCCGGGCCGCGACCCAGCATGAGACCGGCGCGGCCACGCGCTCGGATGAGTGGGCCGCCTCGGCGGCGAGATCGAGCAGCGCGCTGAACTCCTCCGGAAGTGGCGGCGTCGGTGCCGAGTTCGGCCGCGAAGGCCTCGATCCACTCCTTGGCGTTCATCCTGACTACGCGCGGCCACCCCGCCCTGCGCCCCCACCACCGCCGGCGCAGCTAGAACCCGCGATCAGATGCGTGAAGAACACGTTCCGCGGATACGCCCCAGCTGGGTCGTTGTGCGCGTAGGTCGAGCTGCGGTTGACCAGGACCAGGTTACGGCGCGGGATGCGCGATTGGGCGGCCAGCCGGCTTGGGCCGCCTTCAGCACCCTGGCCTGGCCCAGCGACGTGCAGAAGGCGTAGATCAGCAGCCGCGGGGCAGTCGGCGACCCATTGTCGAATGGACCCCAAGCACCTGCTGCGCCGGATTGGCGATCCGTTTCCCACCGCGCCGTATCGATCGTCAAGCGCTGCCGGGAAGTACCACTCGGTTCCGTCCGGCCCATGACGCCCTTGCCGGCGAACATCACAGCGAACCGATGCAGCGGCGTGAGCGCCCCGGCGCCATTCCAGCCGTGAAGGCCGTCGGCCCGCGCGGCCCGACACCATTGCCCAGGTGGGCCTGGGCGGCGATCAGTGAGGCCGGTGAGGTGCCCACGTTGAGCGCATAGCCGTACTGGCCGCGTTGGTCACCGGGACCGGCGGCTTGAGGTCGGCGGGCAGCAGTGGGAACTGCTGGCCCAGCGAGCGCCCGTTGGGGGCCTCGGACGCCCCCGGAGCCCGTGGCGTTGAACAGGCCCGGCAAATGGCGCGCCGATGCCGCCGAAGGCCAACCAGGGTGTGCTGGCCCTTTGGCGCAGCTGTGCGAGCTCGGTGCGAGCTGCGCGACGGCCGCCGGCGGCCCGCTGCCTCCGTCGATGTAGACAAGTCCGGCCAGCTGGTCGGCCCCGGCATGGCCGGCGAAGTTCCAGGTCGCATAGGCGGTGACCACCGAGCCGCCCAGGGAGTGGCCACCCAGCACCACCTTCCCGCCTAGCCGCCGCGCCGCCGGATCACCCGGTGGAGGTCCTGGACGGCCACGGCCATCCCCCACGCCTTGGGGTACTGGAGCTTCAGGATACCGGCTTACGGCGAAGTGGTGCTTGATCGACTTGTTGGCCAGGAAGCCCAGGTAGTAGTTGAACACCTTCTGCGGGCTGGCCCTCCCGTCTTGCCCAGGTTGAGCACCGACTGGTCCTCCAGCAGGTTCTCTCGTCGCTCGACCGACCACACCTGCCAGCCCGGCAGCTTGGAAACGATCCACTTGGCCAGCGGCACGAAGTAAGTCCCGCCGGCCGAGGTTCCCGGCTCCAACACCAGCACGTTACGTAGCCCGGCTGGTCCGACCTTGATCACCCCAACCCGGTCGTAGCGGGCGGGCGTGCCGGCGGGGCGGGCGCCGGGCATCCAACTCACCTGCAGGCGGGCCAGGGCGCTCGAGGGCACCACCAGCCACCCCCAGCAACGGCCAGGATCGCCGGCACTACGATTTGACGAAGCGGTGCCCTTCGTCCACCTGGCGGCGATCCTACTCGGGAAGCGCTGCCCCTGAGCCCCCTGGCATGATCCCGCGCTCCACGAGAGCAACGAAAGGCAGGAAGTACATGGCAGTTCTAGACGGCAAGGTGGCGATCGTCACCGGCTCCGCACGCGGGATCGGTCGCGCCACTGCCGAGCTTCTCTCCGAGCATGGCGCCAAGGTCCTGATCAACGACCTCGACGCCGACGTGGCCGAGCAGACCGCCTCGGAGATCCAGGGCGAGACCCTTGTCTACGGCGGAGACCTGACCCAGCCGGGCGTGCCCGACGAGCTGGTGCAGAAGGTGATCGACGAGTGGGGCCAGGTGGACATCCTGGTCAACAACGCCGGCTACACCCTGGACGCGCCGATTCACAAGATGTCCGACGACTGGTTTCAGAAGATGCTCGACATCCACTCCATCGTCCCCTTCCGTATGTGTCGCGCCGTGGCTCCGCATATGCGCGAGCCGGCCAAGAAGGAGAAGGAGGAGGGCCGGGAGGTGTTCCGCAAGATCGTCAACGTGACCTCGATCTCCGGGACCATGGGCAACGCCGGCCAGGCCAACTATTCCTCTGGCAAGGCCGCCGTGACCGGCCTGACCAAGACCCTGGCCAAAGAGTGGGGGCAGTTCAAGATCAATGTCAACGCGGTCGCTTTCGGCTACATCGAGACTCGCCTGACGGCCTCCAAGGACGAGTCGAACGTGGCCGAGATCGGCGGCGAGAAGGTCCAGCTGGGTATCCCGGACCAGCTCCGCGGCATGGCGCCGATGCTCATCCCCCTCGGCCGGCCCGGCAGCCCGCAGGACGCCGCTGGCGGCATCTTCCTGCTCTGCAGCCCCTGGGCCAACTTCATCCACGGCCAGATCCTCAACGTGACCGGCGGACAGTTCTCCGGGATGTACACATAGGGGGTCACGGTGACCCCTACGGTCACCTCCACGGCGCGGCCGTCGTAGTACTCCGGGCTGGTCGACGGTCGCGCGATGCCGGCCAGGCCTCCCGTATGAGAGCAGGACCCTGGCGCGGCCGTCATCCGCAGTCTTCAGACGGCGGCCGTTGCCGACCCATATGCTCGCGCCCGGAACCGGGAGGACTATGCCGCCGATGTCGACGGTCACAAGGAACCGCAGCGTGACCCGGCGATGGAACTTTGCGTGGCGCTGGCTTACCGAGACGGTCAGCCGCGCCGACGGCGGGCAATCGGCGAACACGTAGCACGGCAGCGTCGGCTCGCTGGGAG
>CAVWPT010000004.1:0-132428 GCA_963756965.1 uncultured Solirubrobacterales bacterium | reverse complement strand
CGCATCGACATTCCGCCCTGGCTGTGACCGATGATCGCGATCGGGCGGCCCGCCATCGCGTACATCGTGCGGATCGCATAGACGAGGTACTCGCCGGAGACGTCGATCCGGTTCAGCGCCTGGTTTGGCGCCGTGTAGGCACACCATGGGATGCCAAGCATGTCGAGCGCCGGCTCCCAGTTCCATCCGAAGTTCTCGCTCGGCGTGGTGGACGTCCCCGGGCTCAGGAGCACCGGCTCCAGCTTGGCGTGCCGCACGCCCGGCTGACAGCTGAGCGAGGCCTTCAGCTGTGCCGGCGTCGGACTGAGCGCCGGTCCGGGCTGGTCAAGCGATGCGTACAGGGGTCCGCGACGGCGCTCGATGTACCGAGGGCGCCGAGACGATCACGAACCATATGAGCCTGCCCGCCCGACCGCGCCAGCGTGCACGACGTAGCTCCGACATGTCCTACCCGGCGTTCGCGCGCTCGAGCTTCACCACCGGGATCACGCGCTGCCCGGCGCGGCCCTGGTAGACGTCATAGCCGTTGTAGTTGTCGTTGACCAGCGCCCACAGGCGGTCCCGCTCATCGCCTTCGGCAACGTTGACCCGCACGGAAATTCGCTTGCCGCCCACCTCGACGGCGACCTGATCCGGATGTGCCTTGAGGTTGTGAAACCAGGCAGGATGCGTCTTGGACCCTGCCTTCGACGCGACGATCACGAAGCCGTTCCCGTCGGGGGTGTAGAGCAGCGGCGTGGCCCGTTCCTGCCCGGATTTGGCACCGCGTGTATGCAGCAGCAGGATCGGCTGTCCCATCGACACCATCACGCGGCCCGAGGACCGGCGAATCAACCATCGGTCAATGATCGGGATGATCGTTATGTACAGCCATCCTCCAAGTCGCGTCTTGGCAAGCGCCTGCGCGAGCTTGTCGAGGCGAGTCTTCTCCTGCTGAGGGCGGTAGAGGGCCATCCTTCAGGCCACAAGATACGCGGTGTCGTCGAACCGCCTCGTGCGACGGCGGAATTCGGCCGCGAACCCGGGATAGATCGCGTAGTTGCGTCCGTTGGCATCCGTGTAGTACGCGTTGCAGCCACCATCGGTCCAGACGGACCCGCGGCTGCGCAGTTCCATCTCTTCGACGTAGTCCTCGAGGGCGTCGGCGCGGATTTCCACCTTCCGCGCGCCGCGCTTCTCCATCGCCTGGATCGCGCTCAGCGCGTACTGGATCTGAGACTCCAGCGTGAAGATCGCCGAATTGATGCCGATCGCGTTTGGGCCCAGCAGGATGAACATGTTGGGAAACCCTGGCACCGGGGAGCCAAGATAGGCGCGGGGCGACTGATCCAGATCCCTCCGAGGCTCAGCCCTCTGACGCCGCGACCCGCTCGACCATCAGTGAACGGTCGTAGCGATAGCCGGTGGCGGAGATGATCGTGTCCACCTCGCCGACGCGAGCCATCCGCCGTTGTGATCGAATCGCTCCTCCACCCCCGCGATCGGCTCGCTGACCAACTCGACGTTGGGCTGGGTCAGCGCCGGATAG
Source organism: uncultured Solirubrobacterales bacterium (assembly GCA_963756965.1). Taxonomy (GTDB): domain Bacteria; phylum Actinomycetota; class Thermoleophilia; order Solirubrobacterales; family Solirubrobacteraceae; genus Palsa-465. The sequence goes on along the minus strand of CAVWPT010000004.1, from coordinate 130,900 downwards.
AACGTCGTTGGAGAGGATTGGGCGCTTGCAGCCGAAACGGTAGTGCGGCATCAGCTTTGCGCGCAGTTCTGGGTCGGGCACCTGCCGGCGCCAGGTGGGCCCGCCCGATCGCTCTCCAGCGGCGCCATCAGCTCGGTACGGCCGCGGAGCCCCACCCCATCGCTTCGTACATCGTCGAAGTAGAAGTTGCGCTGAGCGTCCTGGGTCGGCCGGGACCAGCTTGTAGAGCTAGCCGCTCGGCCGCGCCCACCTTTCGGTCCGGATGCGGCATCACCCAACCGGGCGTTCGCTGGAACACCACCAGCTTGCCGCGACGCTCGACCGGATCCGCGGCACGAACTGGGCCGCAGCGCATCCGGTTCCGATGACCGCCACCCGCTCGCCACGCAGGTTGTGGCCGTGGTCCCAGCGCGCCGAGTGAAACCGGGTTCCGGTGAAGGATCCCACCCGGGGATAGCGCGGAAACTCGGGCTCGGCAAAGCCTCCGATTGCGCTGACCAGCACGTCGCCGACCAGCTCGCCATCCGAGGTGCGAGTCCGCCAGGCGCTCGCCCGCTCGTCCCACCGGCAGCGCTCCATATCGCATCCCAGCCGCACGTGGGGGGTCACGCCGTAGCGGTCGGCAACGTCGTGCAGATATTCGAGGATCTCTGCCTGCAGCGGATACAGCCGAGACCAGCTGGGGTTGCGCGCAAACGAGTACGAGTAGAGATGGGTGGGGACGTCGCACTGGCAGCCGGGATACGTGTGCTCGAACCAGGTGCCGCCGAGGGCCGCGTTGCGCTCCAGGATCACGAAGTCATCGATCCCGGCCTGCCGCAGCCGCACGCCCAATCCGATGCCCGCAAAACCGGCGCCGACGATGACGATGCGGCGGTGCTCGATCTAGATCACCTCCGCCCTTGCCAGAGCCGCCTGGAGGCGGCCGGGAGCAAACCGCAGCACCCGGAACGCCACGCTCGACTCCGGACCCACCGGCACGATCCCGCGATTGTGCTCCACCGCCCCCACGATCGCCTTAGCCACCACGTCCGGCGAGTGGCCGAACCTCAGCGCCCGAACCGCCGCGGCGCGTTTGTCCGCCGCCGCCCCCACCATCCGCGCCCGCCCGGCGATCGGTGTGTTGATGACCCCCGGACAGATCACGCTCACGCCGACCCCGTGGCGTGACCAGTCCGCCCGTAGGCATTGCGAGAGCATGATCACGGCCGCCTTGGTCGCGCAGTAGGCGGACAGCCCGCTGTGCGGCAGGTAGCCGCGCTCCGGAGGCGACGTTCACCACATGCCCGCGGCCGCGCTCGACCATGCCCTTGCCGAAGGCGTGGCACCCGTACGCCACGCCATCGAGGTTGACCCCGCGCAGCCAGTCCCAGTCAGCGAGCGTTGCGTCCAGGAACGTCCCCACCAGCCCCACGCCGGCGTTGTTGACGAGCACATCTACCGGGCCGCACTCGGCCTCCACCTGCTGCGCCAGCTCCTGTACGGCGTCGGGGTCCGAGACGTCGCACTCATAGAACGCGGGGCGGCCACCGACGACGCATTCCTCCGCCGTCGATTGGGCCGACGGCGCGTCGACGTCCACAGCCACGACGTTGGCTCCGCGGCGTGCGAAGCGCAGCGCGGTGGCCTTCCCGATTCCGCTGCCCGCACCGGTCACCACGACTCTGGCCCGGGACGCCTTCATCGCATCCGCCTGGAGGCGATCATCCGGAGCCCGTGGCGCGGCCGCAGCGTCAGGGTTGCCTCCGGCTCGACCGGATGCCCTGGTGAGAGCTCGTAGGTGAAGCGCTGACTCATGATCGCGGTGACAAGCGTGGCTTCCATGAGCGCGAAGCTGGAGCCGATGCAGATCCGCCGTCCCCCGCCGAACGGGAGGTAGGCGGAGCGGTGGCGCTTTGCCTCAATGCCCACGAGGAAGCGCTCGGGATCGAAGCGCTCGGGGTCAGGCCACCAGCGGGCGTCGTGGTGAATCGCGTGGATCGGGATCAACACACTCGAGCCACGAGGGATGCGATGACCGTCGATGACGTCCTCCTCGACCGCCGTGCGTGGGATGGCCCAAGCCGGCGGATACATGCGCATCGCCTCCTGGACACACGCGGCCGTCCAGTTCAGTCCGGGAAGGTCGGCCCCCGTCGGCCTGCGCTGACCGAGCACGGCGTCGACCTCCTCGAGCATCCGTTCGCGAGCCTCGGGCCGAAGCGCCAGCAGGTACCACATCCAGGCGAGCGCGTTGGCCGTCGTCTCGTGGCCCGCGAGCATGAACGTCGTCGCCTCGTCGCGCACCCGGCGCGCCGGCAGCTGCTTGCCGTCCTCGTCTCGCACCGAAAGCAGCAAACCGAGTAGGTCATCGTCACGACCGGGATTGGCCTTGCGCTCCCGAATCACCTCCCACACCATGTCGTCGACGGTGCGCATGATCCCTTGAATCCGGCTGAGCGGCGGGGGCAGCACAGGCGCGTGATGGAGGAAGCTTGCCCAGGCGCGGAACAGCCAGCCTGGCGGATTGACCAGCATGATCGCCCGGGTGGTGCGCTCCGCCGCGCGAAGTCCGGTTGTCACCGTGGGACCAAGGCGCTTGGCCAGATCGGCCATCCCGCGGCCGAACAGCGCCGAACCGACGACGTCCAGCGTCAGCTCGGTCATCCCCTGCGACATGTTGACGGCGATGCGGTCAGTGCCGTCGTCCAGCCGGTCGACGAACGCCTCGATCGGGTCGATCATCAGGTCGAGGAGTCCGCGCAGGTGACGCTTGGCGAACAGCGGCGTGAGCAGCACGCGGTGCCGGCGCCAGGACTCGCCCTCGTCCGTGAACAGGCTGAGCCCGACGACCGACCGCAGCAGCTCGTACTCGACCGACTTGCGGTAGCGCTCGACGCCGTCGTGCAGCACGTGGTCCACGTAGTCCGGATGGCCCAGAACGAAAACGTTGCGCCCCGCGAAGCTGTAGCGGACGATGTCGCTCTCCCGGAGGCCGTTGACCAACGGCCCGTCTGTGGAGAGCCCGTTCATCAGCGTGTGGCGGGCCACCCGGAAGCCGCTGACGGTGGGCGTGCGTCGTTCCTCCGCGACCGCAGACATCCTCAGACCGGCTCGACCGGAGCCGGGATAGCGGACGAGTCATGAAGAACCCCGCCTCCAGTCGGCCGAGCTCCGTCGCGGGCTCTGATCCGAGCAGCCACTCCCGGGCCACATCTAGCCAATTCCCGGTGGCGCCCAGCAGCCCAAGCAGGCCGATAAGCAGCATCACGGCCCGCATGAGGACGAAATGCTCAGCGGGAAGCATCAGCGACTTGAAGTCCTCGGCCTTCCGCAGGCGGGTGTACGCGCGCATCATCGCGCCGGTGGCGCTGCCGTCGACCGTGACCATCTGGTCGGTCAGCAGCCAGCCGAAGATCGACCAGTAGCTCTCATAGAACGGCTCGGCGAGCGCGGGATCGTCGGGCAGCTGGCCCAGCGGAGCGATGACCTTGAACAGGGCCTGGGCATCGTGCTCATAGGTCGCCCGGGTCGAGGCCATCAGCTGGTCGACCTCCTCCTGGGTCATCGTCTTGAAGAACCCAAAGTCCAGGAATGCCACCCGCCCGTCGTCCATGAACAGCGAGTTGCCCGGGTGGGGGTCGCCGTTGAGCAATCGGTGGCGCAGGGGCCCGTTGATGTAGAACCGGATCAGGATCTCGCCCCAGCGGTCGCGATCGGACTGAGGGCGATCACGTACGTGGGAAAAACGCTCGCCCTCTACAAACTCCGACACCAGCACCCGCTCACGGCACATCGAGCTGATCACGTCAGGAACGGCGATGAACGGATGGCCCCGGTACGCGCGGGCCATTGCCTTGTGGTTGGCCGCCTCCAGCTCGTAGTCAAGCTCTTGCGAGATCCGCTCGCGGATCTCGTCGGCGATCGGGCCGGTATCGATCCCGGGGGCGATGATGCTCAGCAGCTTCAGGGCCATCCGCAGGTTCTGCATGTCGGCCTGGATGGCCTCGGCGATCCCCGGATATTGGACCTTCACAGCAACGTCGCGGCCGTCGTCGAGCGTGGCCCGATGGACCTGACCGATCGATGCCGCCGCTATCGGCTCCTCGTCGAAGTCGGCGAACGCGTCCTGGAGCTTCTCTCCAAGATCCTGCTCGATCACTTTCCGGATGGACTTGAACGGCACCGGATCGGCGTCGTGCTGGAGGACGGCGAGGATCTCCTGGAACTGCGGCCGGATCTCCTCCGGAACGAGTCCCAGGTCAACTGCCGACAGCGTCTGCCCCACCTTCATTGCCGCGCCCGCGCATGCCGCCCAAGACCTTGACCAGCGACTCGGCGGATTTCAGCTGCTGGCGGGTGGCGCGCTCGTTCGACCCGCCGGCGCGCATCGCCCGTGCCGCGGCGTCTCGCGCCGCCACTCGAGCCGAGATGCCGGTCATGCTGGCTGCCCGGCGAAACCGCGATCCTCGAATCTCCTTCTCCGCCACGCTAACGCTCCTGGGGTGGGGCTCGGCCTCCTGGCTGCCCGGGCCTCTGTGGCGCCCGGCTCCTGCGATGGCCGGCTTCACCGATCAGTTGATCGACGAACTCCCAGGCAAGATATCATCTCGATCGGTTGAACGGCGAATCGCCAACACCCCCAAAGCTGACCCGCGCCCAGCAACGGGCTGCCACGCGCAGCGCGCTGATCCAGGCGACGGCGGAGTGCCTGACCCAGGAGGGGTACAGCGGACTGACCACGCGCCGGGTGGCCGAGCGCGCCGGAGTGGCCCAGAGCACGTTGATGCACCACTTCCCCACCCGGGAGGCGCTCCTTGTCGAGGCGGTGACCAGCCTTGCGCTGGGGCTCGCCGAGGAGGCACTCGACGAGCTCGACCTCGCCGCACTGCATAGCCCCGAGCACCGTGAAGCGGTGCTCGACGAGGCCTGGCGGCGATTTACCTCGCCTCAGGCGCTGGCGGCCGCGCAGCTGTGGATCGCCGCTTGGTCGGAGCCCGAGCTTGCGCAGACGCTGCGAGACCTGGAGCTCAGGATCAACGCCATCCTCAACGCGACCGCGGCGACCCTGTTTCCAGACCAGACCGAGGACGCGCGTTTCCCGGCGCTGATCGCCGCCACGGTGTCGCTGATCCAGGGACTGGTGATGGAGATCCCGATCGCCGGCCGCAAGGCGGTCAACGCCCGCTGGGAGCTGATCAAGCCGATCCTGCTTGAGTCGGCCGCCCAGCTGCTGGACGAGCCGGCGCGGGCTGGGTAAGGGGTCGCCGCGGGCGGGCGGCGCGGCGGGGACGCGGGCGGCGCGTGGGGCGGGCGCGGAGGGCGGCCACGGCGGCTCAGTGGCCCACGCGGGCGGACTCGCCCCCCCGGTGTTTAAGCGATTTTGGTCCATATGCGACCAAAATCGCTTAAACACACTATTTGGCAGGCTGCCAAATAGTGCTAGGCTTGTAGAGATGACGCGGACGAGAGCTGCCGCACGCCCGAGGCGCTGGGAGCGCCGGGGGCCAGACCGGCGGCGCACGGAAATCCTCGATGCGGCCCGGAAGCTCTTCTCGGAGCGCAGCTACTCGGCGGTGTCGACCACCGAGATCGCTCGCGAGGCGGGGATCGCCCGCGGGCTGCTCAACCACTACTTCGGGACCAAGCGCGACCTCTACCTGGAGGTCGTGCGGGGGATGATGCGGATGCCCGCCAACCCGGTGCCGCTCCAGGAGGGCGGGCCGGGAATCGAGGCGGTAATCGACCAGAGCGTCGATCGCTGGCTGGCGATGCTGGAGCGTAACCGCGGCACCTGGCTCGCCGCGATCGGAGGACGCGGCCTCGGGAACGATCCCGAGCTGGAGTCGATCCTCGAGGAGGCGCGAGAGCAGGCCGCCGATCGGCTGATCGAGGCGCTTCAACGCTACGAGGCCGCCACCGCGCCGCGGGAGCTCCGCGCGACGATTCGCGCCTACTCAGGATTCGCCGAGGCGGCCAGCGTCCAATGGCTCGAGTACCGCCGCCTGACCCGCGAGCAGATCCACACACTGCTCGTCCAAAGCTTTCTATCCATTGTCAACGACGTGCTCCGGGCGGTGGAGGTCCTAGCCCCCACCGTGGAGCGAGGAGAATCGACATGAGCGACAAGACCTACGTGATCGGCGTCGGGATGACCAAGTTCGACAAGCCTGGCACCAAGGAGGGCGACTACCCCGATTGGGCCAAGGAGGCGGGGCAGAAGGCGCTCGCCGATGCCGGTGTCCCGTACGAGACGGTCGAGCAGGCATACGCCGGCTACGTGTATGGCGACTCGAGCTACGGCCAGCGCGCCGTTTACGAGCTCGGCCTGACCGGCATTCCGGTGCTGAACGTCAACAACAACTGCTCGACGGGCTCGAGCGCCCTGATGCTGGCCCGCCAGGCCGTCAAGGGCGGGCTCGTTGATTGCGCGTTGGCGATCGGCTTCGAGAAGATGGAGCGCGGATCCCTCGGCGTGAAGTACACCGACCGCACGCCGGCGCTCGACAAGCACATGGCGCGAATGTTCGCGCTGCGTGACCCCGAGGCTTCGCCATTTGCGCCGCAGATGTTCGGCAACGCGGGACGCGACCACATGGAGAAGTACGGCTCAAAGCCCGAGCACTATGTCTGGATCGGTTACAAGAACCACAAGCACTCGGTGAACAACCCATACGCTCAGTTCCAGACCGAGTACTCGCTCGATGAGATCGCGCAGGCGCCGATGATCCACGAGCCGCTGACCAAGCTCCAGTGTTCGCCCACCTCCGACGGCGCGGCCGCGGCGATCGTTGCGTCCGAGCGGTTCGTCGACGAGCACGAGCTGTGGGAGCAGGCGATCGAGATCGCCGGCCAGGCGATGACGACCGACTTCCCCTCGAGCCTCGACGACACAGCCGACTGCATCAAGATCGTGGGCTACGACATGTCCAAGGAGGCCGCCCGTCGTGCATACGAAGAGGCCGGCGTGGGCCCCGAGGACGTGGACGTGGTGGAGCTCCACGACTGCTTCTCGGCCAACGAGCTCATCACCTACGAGGCGCTGGGCTTTGCGCAGGAAGGCGAGGGCCACACACTGGTCGAGGCCGAGGCCACGACCTATGGCGGCTCCGGACCCGTGGTGAACCCAAGCGGCGGCCTGATCTCCAAGGGCCACCCGCTCGGCGCCACCGGCCTGGCGCAGTGCTCAGAACTGTGCTGGCAGCTTCGCGGCCTCTCCGAGAAGCGTCAGGTGGACGGCGTCGATCTGGCTCTTCAGCACAACATCGGGCTCGGCGGCGCGGCCGTCGTCTCGATCTACCGCAGGGCGACCGCGTAACCACGCAGGCGGCCACCCTCGGCGGTGCGAAAAGCATCCACCCCACATCTCCTCGGAGCCGGCCACGCCGCTCACTCCGCGCGAGGTGGAGGTCCTTGAGCTCGCCGCCAAGGGGCTGAATGCACCGGCGATCGCAGCGGAGCTGGTGTTGACACCCGCCACGATCAGAACCCACTTCGCCAACATCTACCGAAAGCTCGAGGTCAACGAGCGCGCAGCCGCCGTCGCGAAGGCGCTGCGGCGCGGGCTGATCAGTTAGGCCGCCGTCGCTCGGTTGGAGCGTCGCCGCGCCAGGCCGGGTCGCCCCAACAGCGGGTCGCCCCACCAGACTGGCCCGCCCTACGCAGCGCGACGCTTACAGGCCCAGGGTGCGCGAGATGATCTCGCGCTGGATCTCGCTGGTGCCTCCGTAGATGGTCGTGACCAGCGCGGTGCGGACGTGTCGCTCCATGTCGTATTCGGTGGCGTAGCCGTAGCCGCCCATCATCTGCATGCCCTCTAGCGTCACGCGCTTGGCCAGCTCGGTCGCCTTGAGCTTGGCCATCGAGGCCTCGCGCGGCAGCGTGACGTCGGGGCTGGCGTCCGACTTCGCGGCGACGGCGTAAACGAGCAGCCGGACCGATTCGATCTCCGCGGCCAGGTCGGCAAGGCGATGCTTGATCGTCTGAAATGAACCGATCGGACGGTCGAACTGCTTGCGCTCCTTGACGTAGGCCAGCGTGTCGTCGAATGCGCGCTGGGCCATGCCCAGCGCCTGCGCGGCGATGATCAGGCGCTCATGGTTCAGGCCGGCCATCAGCTGGTGCCACCCCTCGTCCTGCTGTCCGATCAGCCGGTCGGCGGGTACACGGCAATCGGTAAAGAACACATCATTGACCTCGCGCCCGCCCATTGTGTCGATCCCCCGGACCTCGATCCCGTCCGCGCCGGTGGGAACCGAGATCATCGAGAGGCCGCGATGCTTGTCGGCCTCCCGGTTGGTGCGGCAGACCAGCAGGATGTGGTCGGCGGCGTGGGCCGCCGTGATCCACGTCTTCTGGCCGTTGATCACGTAGTGGCCGTTCTCGCGCGCGGCGCGGCAGGTCAGCGAGCCCACATCGGAACCGGCCTCGGGTTCTGACATGGCGATCGCCTCGGGGCGCCCCCGGGCGATTGCGCCGAGGAGCTCCTGCTTCTGCTCCTCCGTGCCGAACCGCCGGACCGCGCCGGCGGTGATCATGCTCACGCCCGAGGAACCCCAGCGGGATCATCCCTCGCGTGCTCTCCTCGAGCAGCAGGCACAGATCGAAGGCCCCGCCCCCGGAGCCGCCGTACTCCTCGGGGATGGTTATGCCCAGCCACCCGAGCTCTGCCGGCCCGCTCGTATATCTCCTGGTTGTGCGGCTCGCGCCCACCGTCGGTGAGCGCGTCACGCTGTTCTCGGGTGCCGCACTCACGCCTGGCGAAGTCACGGACTGCCTCCACGAACGCGCGCTGCTCATCCGAGAACGTGAGCAACGTCGACGAGGGGGCGCCGGCGGTGGCGGTCACAGCCGGCATCGTATCAGTCTGGTACGCATGGTACCCTTTGCGTACCATATGTCGGAAGCACTCTTCCCTACCGACGCCGAGCTCGAGCAGATCCTGGTCGGTCCCGAATCCATCACCTGGCAGGTGACCAGCGACGCACGCCTGTATGCGGTGATGCTCTACCCGCTGCTGCTTCAGGTGGCCCATCCAACGGTGGGGGCGGGAGTGAGCGATTACTCGGACTTTGAGCGGCGGCCCTGGGATCGACTGCTGCGCACGATCGACTACGTCAGCCTGCTCGTGTACGGCGGGCGGGAAGCGATTGCGGCGGGCCGGCGGCTCCGCTCACTGCACAAGGGTTTCAAGGGCACACGCGCGGACGGCCAGCCCTACTACGCGCTCGAACCGGAGGCCTATGCCTGGGTGCACGCCACCCTGATCGACACCTACGTGAAGGGGCACGCCCACTTCGGAGCGCAACTGAGCGCCGCTGAGATCGAGCGCTTCTACGCCGAGTACCGGGGGCTGGGCCGGCTGATCGGGGTGCGGGAGCGTGACCTGCCCGCCACGTGGGCGGGCTTTCAGAGCTACTTCGCAGAAATGCTGCGCGGCGGCCTCTCCCACACCACGGCGGTCGATCAGGTCCTCGGGGCGATCCGGCACGCTCCGCCACCGCCAGTCCCGGTGCCCGACGTCCTGTGGCGAGCCATGCGAGTGGGGGCCAGCCAGTTGCTGTGGCTTGGCGGGATCGGACTCATCGAACCTGAGCTTCGCCGGCGCCTCGGAGTGCAATGGTCCGGCCAGGAGGAGCTTCAGTTCCGCACGTTGGGTCTGGTCTCCCGCAGCCTTAGCCGGGTGATGCCAGAGTCGCTGAAGGTGATGGGTCCGGCGACGCTCCGCTGGCGCCGGCGGGCGATCGTCCGTGGACCATTGGGACCGACGGCAGAGCTGGCCACCTGACCGTGCCGGCAACGGCCGAGAGATTGCTCGCGCTTGCGTTCGATCCGGACGTGGAGACGGCCGAGGACGCGCTGGCACAACGGACACTCGACGCCGCGCTGGAGCTGGTGGCCGGATCCGGCCTCCGCCATCTCACGATGGATGACGTTGCGCGCAAGGCGGGAGTTGGCCGGATGACGGTCTACCGGCGCTTCGGCAGCCGCCAGGCGCTGATCGACGCGCTCGCCGTGCGGGAGTGCCGCCGCTGCCTGGACACCATCGCCGCGGCAGTTGATCCAGCCGAACCGATGCCCGACCGGCTCGCCGCGCTGTTCAGCGCCACGCTCGGCGTGATCCGGGAGCACCCCCTGCTCGAGCGGCTGGCGCGAGTGGAGCCCGACGCGCTCCTGCGCGAGCTCACCCGGGAGGGGAGCGCTGTGCTTCGCCTCGTTCACCAGTTCCTGAGCAACCTGATCCGCGAGGGCCAGGCGACCGGCGAGCTGGTGCCCGGAGATCCCGAAGTCCTGGCCGAGCTCGGCATCCGGCTGGGGGCATCATTTGTGCTGATCCCACACAGCGTGCTGACGCTCGCCGACGAGGAGGCCACCCGCGAAGCAATGCGCGGGCTGTTGGCTCCGCTTACAGTGCGCTGAGTGGAGATCCGGCACGCCGATCCTGCCCGCGATGGCGCCGCTTGCGCTGCCATCTACGCGCCGTTGGTCACCGCCAGCGCCGCAAGCTTTGAGCAGGTTCCGCCGAGCCCTGAGGAGATGGGCCGCCGGATCAGGCAGGTCTCCGAGCGCTACCCGTGGTTGGTGGCGGAGCACCCCGCTCACGAGGCGGAGCGCGGCGCCCACGACGCAGAGCGCGGCGCTCACGACGTGGAGCGCCTCGATCCCGTGGCTGGCTTTGCGTACGGGTCGACCCATCGCTCCCGGGCGGCGTACCGGTGGGCGGCGGATGTGACGGTGTACATCGGCGAGGGCCAACGCGGGCAGGGCGTGGGGAGCGCGCTCTACCGCGCGCTGCTCCAGCTGCTACGTCGACAGGGCGTCACGACCGCGTGTGCCGGGATCACACTCCCCAACCCGGCCAGCGTTGGGCTTCACGAGTCACTCGGGTTCGAGCTGGTGGGGATCTACCGGCGGATCGGCTGGAAGGCCGGGACCTGGCACGACGTCGGTTGGTGGCAGCTCCAGCTCGCCGACGACGATGAGCCGCCGCAGGAGCTGGGTCCGCCGGTTCGCCTAGACAGCCTCTAGGCCTCTTCCAGGTGAAGCATCGCGGGCCTGCGGCGTGGCCGGCGAAACACCAATTTGACCGAGGCCCAGACAGGAACATCGGGCCGGGCCAGCGTGCCGAACAGGCCGAGGAGGACGAGGTCCCGGGCAATCACGCCCCACGACTCGACGGGTTGGAAGTGCTTGAGTCCCACGAAGTGGTGCGGGAACCAGATCTGGGTCAGCGCCATCGACAGAGCGAGCAGACCGACCGCGCGCAGGCCGCGCCTGCCCGGCACCACCATCACCAGCGGCACCAGCCACAGGAGGTACTGGGGTGACAGAACGGCGTCAAACACAATGAACGCGCAGACCGCTGCGGCGCACCAGCTCAGCAGCCGCTCCTTCGAGGGCTTGCCCAGCGCGTAGAACAGGTAGATGGCGAGCAATGCACCGATCTGGAGAACGCTCATCACGGCCGCGAACTGAAGCGACGCGTGACCGTCGAGGTTGTCGGAGCCGTGGGTGAAGTAGATGTGCAGATGGGTCCCGAGCAGCTGGTGTGCGGCGAGCCAGACCGTGGCGCCGAGGCTCTCGATCTGGAGCGGGCGACCGGTCTGGTTGTAGACGCTGTCCCAGAACCCGTGCGGGGCGAGAATCAGGAACGGCAGGCACGTTACGAGCAGCAGGACGGCGAAGATTCCCAACGACTCCAGCGCGGCGCGGCGGCCGATCGACCTCCACACGTAGATTGAGGCGAGCGGCACCAGCACGAGTGGATACGCCTTGGCAGCAGCCCCCAGCGCAATCAGGGCAAAGGCGGTTCGCGGCATGTCGTAGTAGAGCGCGGCGAGCGGCCGCGATCGTCAGCAGCGCGGGCCACAGGTCGTAGCGGGACAGGATCACCGACCCGATCAGCAGCGGAGTGAGCCCGCCCAGCCCGACCGCCGCCGCCAGCCGCTTGCCGGTCATCCCCATGCTCGCGACCATGTAGCTGGCAAGGCCGACCGCAGCCAGCCCACAGACCAGCATGATGAGCTCGAACACCTCGGTGTAGCCGCTGAAATACTGGCCCGCGATCAGCCCAGGGATCAAGAACACCGGCAGCGCCAGCGGTGGGTATACCTCCACAAAGTCGCGATACGGGAGCTGACCGTCCTTCATGTGCTCCGCGTACCCGGCGTAGATCGGCGTGTCCAGCATTCGGCCGTGGGTGAAGACCCCGTGGTGGATGACGTACCAGCACACGACGAATCCGCCCATCGCCAGCAGCGGAGCGAACACGGTGGGATTTCTGAGTTTGCTCAGCAAAACGACCGGTCTCTCTTTAGCGGTGGGTGAAGGCCTGGAAGCGCCGGCGCAACGACCCAGGAGAGGATTCAAAGGGTAACGTCGCGCAGGAACGCGGGCGCACTATCCCAAGTCACACGTGCGAGCTCCGCTGCGTCCGAGGGCGCGCAGAGCTCGAGCTTTCGCTCGATTTGCTCGCTTGTCGGCGGGCGTGCGGGCGACCCGGGCGGGAGCTCGAGCGCTGCTTCGAGCACCTCACCGCCATCGAGCTGGATCTCTATCGAGAGCTCCCCGTCGAGCAGGTGATCGCCCCCCGGGAGCGCCCGAACCGTCACCGACTCCATCAATCGCTGTGCCTGCGGCCGCTGAACCGCGGCGTCGCTGAAGCTCGCAAGCCCGGGATCTGAATCGAGCAGCGCCACCGCGACGTTCGAGCCCCATCCCCACCGCGGCGGCGACGGCCGCACCCGGGGCCCCCGCCGTGCACGTGGCGTGCCAGCCGGCGCTGTAGTGATCCCAGCCCAGCGCCGTTCCCAGCCGCGCCATGACACCGGCGCCGGCCAGGTAGGCGAGCCCCCCGCCGCCTGCGGTAAGCGCGGCCGGAACGCAAACGGCACTGATGTGCGCTGTGGACTCCAGATGGAGGTCGTCGTAGTCGAGGACGTGGGCTAACGCGGCCCAGCGGCCGGCTTCGGAAAGCGGCGCAACCAGCGACGCGATCGGGTCATCGCGGGCGGCGAGCAGGACCCCGCCGTGTCGAGGAGGGCGCGGTGCGCAAGCTCCCGGTCCGCATCGGCAGGCTCCAGCGCACAAGCCCAAGCGGCGAGCCGAGCCGCCGCCGGCTCAGCCACCCGCTACGTCGCGGCGCAGGAAGACCACATAGGCGCCGAGGAGGGCGGGGATGCCGTACATAGCGCAAACCCACGCCGCGCGAATGATCGGAGCCCAGTCGATCGGCGTCCGTAGGAGCCCCTGCCAGGCGTTGAACTGCGTGCTCAGCAGGTACGGCTTGGTCCCGGTCAGGCCGGGGAGAATTCCGATCAGCTGGAACAGCAGCGACACCATCAGGGTCCCCACCACGGCCGCGGCGCTGTTGCGCGTGATCGTCGAGAGGAACAGCCCGATGCAGACGATCGTGGCGATCGGGATCAGATACACCAGCAGGCTCACGTACACCAGCTCTAGAGCCTTGGGCGCAGAGACGATCGTGCCGGAAAGGCTCTGTAGCGGCTGGAACCCGGACTGGATGCTTCCGGCGATCACCGCGATCGTTCCGTCCAGCAGGATCGCAATGACCGCGTAGGTCAGCGCGACGAGCGCCTTGCCGGCGAAGATCTGCCAGCGCTCCAGCGAGCGGGTGAGGATCGTCTTGAGCGTCCCGTTGTGGTCCTCCGAGGCAAAGATGTCGCCGCACACCAGGGCGGTGATCAGGGGGAACATCCAAATCGCGCCGAACAGCAAGATGACCAGCGGCACCGCCAGCCCGCTCTTGGTCAGATACGAGGAGAAGGCGAAGTCGCCGTGGCCCTGGTGGTGGCGGAAGTGGATCGCGACCGTGAACAGGATCGGGACAATCGCGGCGGCGCCGAGCCCCATGTACGTGCGCTTCTGGTAGCGGAGCTTGGCCAGCTCCCAGCGATAAACGGTGGCGACGCCGGGCGCTCGGCGGCGCCCAGCGGCAGGCGCGACGACGGTCTCCGCCGAGACGCTCACGCCACTGCCTCCGCAACTGCGACCTCGTCCGGCTCGCCCTCCGCTCCTTCGGTGAGAGAGAAGAAGAGATCCTCGAGCGTGGCGCGCTGCGGCGTGAGCGCCCGGATCAGCGCGCCGGCTTCGACCAGTGCCTGGGAAAGCTCGGCCGCGGCCGTCTCGTCGGCGGTGAACAGGATGGAGTCGCGCTGGCGACGGACGTCTGTGATGCCGCGCTGAGCCTGGGAGACCGCAAGCGCGCGCTCGTCGTCGGTGGTGGACAGCCGGTAGGTGGGGCGGGCGCCGCGCCCCAGCGCCGCGATCTCGCCCTCGTAGACGATCCTCCCCGAGCGGATGATCGCGACGCGATTGCACACCTCCTCCACCTCGGCCAGCAGGTGGCTCGAGAGGACGATCGTCATGCCGTCGGCGGCGAGCCTGCGGATCAGCTGGCGCATGTCCCGCATGCCGGCCGGATCGAGCCCGGTGGTCGGCTCGTCGAGCAGCAGCAGCTTGGGGTTACGCAGCAGGGCGGCGGCGATTCCCAGCCGCTGGCGCATGCCGTGCGAGTAGCCGCCGACGCGATCGCCGGCCCGGTCGGAGAGCTCAACCGTGGCCAGAGCCTCGTCGATCCGGGACCTCGCCAGACCGCCATCGAAAGAGGCCAGCAGCTCCAGGTTTCGCCGGCCGTTGAGGTAAGGATAGAAAGTGGGAGCCTCCACGAATCCGGCCACACCCCTCAGAGCCCCCACGGACACCATGGGGTCGGCCCCAAACAGCCGCACGCTTCCCTCGCTGGGCCGGATCAGCCCCAGCATCATGCGGAGGGAGGTCGTCTTCCCAGCGCCATTGGGCCCCAGATACCCGTAAACGTCACCCGGGTCTACGGTGAGATCGACGCCACCCACGGCCACCAGCGACCCATAGCGCTTGATCAGCCCGCGGACTTCGACGGGCGGGGCTCCGGCCGCCACGCCCCCGGCATAGTGTTGGCTCATAGGCCGAGCGCCGCCGCGTGTGCGACGGCCGGGGCGACCGAGCCGGCCACGATGTAGCTGACGCCACCACGGCTGAACCGCAACACGGTCCCCAACGCGGTGTCGAACTCCTGAGCGGTCGTGCCGCGGAGCGAGATCGTAGGCAGGCTCAAGCCCTGGCGGTCTCCGCCTGTGTTGGAGCTCTGGCGGGCTGCGCTAGCGCGGGACGCCGGCTGCTCCAGCACGAGCACAGAGCCGAGCCCCTGTCCGTAAAAGACGAGCGCGCCATGCTTGCCCACGAGCGAGACCGATTGGCGCGATAGGCCGGCCAGCGCAGTGGGGGCATCGAGCTTGAAGCGGAGGTGCTTGGCGACGGCTGCCACGCCCTGGATGTCGGCGTGACGGCCGCGCTTGCTGGGGTGCTTGGGCTGCGCAGCGGAGGTGTCGAGGTTTACGACCTTGGCGTCGGCGGGCGGGCTGATCGAGAACACCGAAGCCGGCTGCGGGCCGTAGGAGACGTTGGTTGCGTCGAGCTCCAGCACGGGCGTGGAGCTTCCCCGCGCGTATAGGGCGAACCGAAGCGGCACACCACGGGCGGCGTCCCAGGCCAGCTCCGCGCCGCCGATGAGGCCACCGCTCTCCCGCGGCGAGACGCGCACCGTGTAGGTCGGCTGGCCCGCCACGTCGCTTGGAATGGCGGTGGAGACGCTTGCGTGCTGCATGACGCGCTTCAGCGCCTGCTGGATACTTGCCAAGGTGGGAGCGGCCTCACGCTGGTGCGCTCGCTTTGCGCCAGACGCCGCCGGCAGGCTGCCCCTATACACGGTGTTCGAGCTAGGGTCGTAGGCCCAGAACTTGCTGTGGTCGACGACGATCTGGGCATCCTGGGCGCCGCCATCGGTCTGGAGCTCGAGGCGGAAGCGATGATCGCCCGAAAGCCACAGCCGCCCGGTGCCGCCCGTCAAGAGCGGATCGCTCCCCTGGAGCTCCGATGAGTCGATCAGGCTGTTCTTGAACGAGACGTCAGCGGCGATCCCGTTGACCGGGCTCGCACCCAACGCGTCGTGCACCGCGCGGGCGAGCGGTTTGGCCACCGGAACCGGCCCGCCGCTGGAGGCGGCGACCGCGAGGGTCGATCCGGCTCCGATCACGGCGCAGATCCCTAGCAGCGCAGCCAGCACCTGCCGAGTCGGGGCGGTCCGCAGGAAGCGATTCACGGGCCCATAGTTTGGCACGCGGCGTTCGCCGGCTCTAAAGCTCGGGTGTGCGGATTCTCACGTGGCCGTGGCATGTGAGCGCCGCAGCTCTCGCTTGAGCACCTTGCCGGTGGGGTTGCGCGGAAGCTCCGACAGGAAGTGGACCTCGCGCGGGACCTTGTACCTCGCGAGGTTGCGCTTGACGAACTCCTTGACCTCCTCCTCGGTCAGCGCGACGTCGGCGCGGAGCACCACGTACGCGGCGAGGCGCTGACCGAACTCGGGGTCGTCGACCCCAATCACCGCTGCCTCCTCGATCGCCTCGTGGGTGATGAGTAGCTCCTCCACCTCGCCCGGAAACAGGTTCTCCCCGCCGGACACGATCATGTCGTCGTCCCGCCCGTCGACGAACAGCCTCCCGTCGGAGTCGAAGTGGCCGACATCGCCGGTGCTCATCAGACCGTCGATGACCTCCTTGTTACCGCCGCCGGTGTATCCATCGAACTGAAAGCCGTTGCCGACGAAGATCCGCCCCACCGCGCCGTCTCCCGACACGGGACGGCCTTCGTCGTCATACAGGCGCACGAGCGTGCCGAACGGGGGCTTCCCAGCGGTGCCGGGAGCCGCCCGCAGATCCTCTGGGGTGGCAAATGTGGCCCAAGCCACCTCGGTCGAGCCGTAGAAGTTGTAGAGCACGTCTCCTAGCGTGCGCTGTCCACGCCGGACCAGCTCGGCCTCCAGCTGGGAGCCCGAACAGAACACGATCCGAAGCGAGCTGGTGTCCCAGCGGCCGGGATTCTCCTCAAGCACCGAGACGATCCGCTGGAGCATCACCGGGACCACGGCCAGCGCCGTCGGCCGTCGACGGGTGATCCCGTCCAGCACTCGTTCCGGCTTGAACCTTCGCTGGGTGATCGTGGTGCAACCGAGGGTCACGGCAAGCACCATCTGCGTGAAGCCGAGCCCATGGAACATTGGCGCGGCCACGTAGGTGCCCTCGCGCCGCCGGTAGGGGACCTTCGAGAGCAGCGCCCCGATCGGGTGAAGCGAGGTTTCCTGCTGAGCGCGTGAGGCGCCCTTGGGCGTCCCCGTGGTCCCGCTGGTCAGCAGCACCACCGGGCCGGGCTCAGCGGGCGCCGGCGGCTCCTGCCCGAGGTGCTCGTGGACCAGTGTCTCGAGCGTGTCGGGGCCGCTGGGGCCGTCGCTCCAGGCGAGCACACGACCGAGCTCGGGCTGCACGGGGGCGACCAGCTCTTCGTACTCCTCATCGGAGATCAGCAGGCGTACGCCCTCCCGCCGGCACACGTCGAGCAGCTGCGGTCCGGCGAAATCGGTGTTCAGGTACAGGGTGCGAGCGCCGGCCTTCCCGGCAGCGAACGTGGCGTCGAGGAAGCCGCGGTGGTTGCGGCACAGAATCCCCACGCACTCCCCCTCCTTCAGTCCGCGCTCGCGGATCGCGCAGGCGAGCGCGCTGGAGCGGGCATCGAGCTCGGCGAAGGTCAGCACTCCCAGCTCGTCGACCAATCCGAGGCGATCGCCGTGCCGGATCCCGGCGATCGTGATGGCGGCTCCCAGCTGCCCCAACTGCTGCATCGCCTTGAAGATGCGCCTCGCCCGGTCGGGCCGGTCGAACGCAATCATCCCGGCCCGGCGGGCGTAAACCGCCGACCGTGCCTCCAGAGCAGCCTGCTCGACCCTGGATCGCAGCTCTGTCACGACGCTCAATCTAATACCGTCGACAGAAGATGTGCCGTTTGTTCGGGATGAGCGGCGGGCCCGAACGGGTACGCGCCACGTTCTGGCTGCTGGAGGCGCCTGACTCCCTGGCTCAGCAGAGCCGCCGCGAGCCTGACGGGACCGGCCTGGGGTACTACGGCGAGGACGGGAAGCCGGTGGTCCGAAAACAGCCCCTGGCCGCCTACGAGGATCAGGCATTTGGCCAGGAAGCCAAGGAGGTGTGCTCAAGGACTTTCGTCGCGCACGTGAGGTATGCGTCAAACGGTGCCGTGGCGCTCGAGAACACCCACCCGTTCGAGGAGGACGGCAGAGTGTTCGCACACAACGGCGTGATTGGGGACGTCCCGGGGCTCGAGCGCGAGCTCGGCGAGGCGATGGCCGCCGTCAAGGGCGAGACGGACTCCGAACGCTTCTTCGCTCTGATCAGCCGGGAGGTCGCTGCCGCAAAGGACGTCGGCAAGGGCATCGCGTCGGCGGCTCGTTGGGTCGCCGAGCATCTGCCGGTATTTGCGCTCAACCTGGTGCTGATCACCGAGGCGGAGCTGTGGGCGCTTCGCTACCCCGACGTGCACGAGCTCCACTTCCTGGAGCGGGCGGCGGGCGGCCCCACCGGTCACCGCTACCTCGAGCACGCCAGCGCGCGCGGCAGCATCCGGGTGCGATCGGGCGACCTGGGCTCCCGGGCTGCCGTGGTGGTGGCGTCAGAGCCGATGGACGAGGACGCGGGATGGAAGGCGCTCGAACCCGGTCAGCTCCTGCACGTAGGCGGAGATCTCAGAACGACCGTGACCTGCCCGCTGCCTGACCCCCCCGCACACCAGCTGACGCTCGCCGACCTCGGAGACCGCGCGGCGGCCTCTCAGGCCGCCAGCGGCCAGGGATGAGCGACGCCAGCCCGATCTACCGCAGCGCCCTCGGCTACGAGCTGGTGATGCGCGCCCTCTATGGGCGCAACTACACCAAGCGCATGCAGGTGGTCGCCGAGGAGGTGCCCGAGGGCTCCTCGGTAGTCGAGCTCTGCTGCGGGCCGGGCACGCTCTACCAGCGGTATCTTCGCCCTCGCACCAGCGCGTACGTCGGCCTCGATGTCAACGAACGTTTCGTCGAGCGACTTCGGGCCCATGGCGTCGACGCCCGCCGCGTCGATTTGGGCGAGGACGCCGAGCCGCTGCCCGCTGCCGACGTAGCGCTTATGCAGGCCAGCCTCTACCACTTCCTCCCCAACCCAGAGCCGATCATCGAGAAGATGCTCGCTGCCGCCCGCGACCGCGTGATCGTCTCGGAGCCCATTCGAAACCTTTCCTCCAGCGGCAATCCTCTGCTGGGAAGGGTCGGACGGCGGGCCAGCGACCCCGGTGCGGGCGGCACCGGCGGAGGAGCCGCCGGCGATCAGCGCTTCAACGAGGAGTCGCTCGATGCGCTGATGGAGCGCTATGGCGAACGGGTGCTGCGCCGCTTCCTCATCCCTGGGGGGCGCGAGAAGGTGTACGTGCTGCGGGCGGCGTGACCTCGACCTCGGCCCGATCCGGCCCCTCGGCCTCGGCGTCGATCAGGAACAGGGGGCGATCCTTGACCTGCTCGAAGATTCGCCCGACGTAGAGCCCGACCACGCCGACGCTGACGATGATGAACCCAGCGAGAACGAGCAGGAGCACCGCCAGGCTGGTGTAGCCCGGCACGTTCTTGTTCGGGCCCGCGAAGTACTCGATCACTTGGAACCCCGCGACGCCGAGGCCCACCATCGCGATCACGAACCCGAGCAGAATCACCAGCTTGAGCAACACGGTGCTGCGGAAGAACATCCCGTCTAGCGCCACCCGGACCAGTCGCTCCAGCGTGTAGCCACTCCTGCCGGCGTGGCGATCGTGATGGTCGATCTCGACGGTGGTGGCGTCGAAGCCCAGCCAGTCGAGGGCGATCATGTACTCGCGGTCGCGGTCACGCAGGCGCAGGAAGGCATCTATCACCTGCCGTGAGATCAGGCTCAGCGTGCTGTAGTCCGGCCGTACATCGGTCTCAAGGGTGAGCTTGCGGTACGCGCGGCTGGCCCACCGTTTGAACCGGGGATGGTGGCGCTGCCGCCTGATCGTCCGCACCACGTCGTACCCCTCGCCCGCGGCCGCCCAGAGCCGCGGGATCTCCTCGGGCGCTTCCTGCAGGTCGCAGTCCATCACCACCGCCCAACGGCCGCGCGCCATCGCCAGGCCCGCAGTGATGGCGGCATGCTGGCCGAAGTTGCGGCTCAGCCGGAACGCCCTCACGTGGACGTCGGCTCGGGCCAGCCGCTGGAGGATCTCCCAGCCGCCGTCCGTGCTTCGGTCGTCCACCAGCACCAACTCGTATGAGTCGGTGACCGACGCCACGCTGGCGGTCAGCCGCTCGTGGAGCGCGACGAGGCAGCTCGCGCACCCGTATACGGGCATGACCACGCTCAGCTACAACCTCGTCGGGCGTCGCTTGAGCTTGAGCATCACCGGCCATGTGCGCCTTAATTGTGACTGTCTACCTCGGCCCTGGCTGGATCACGCTCAATAACTCCCTGCGGCACGTCCTGGAAGTATCGCATCGGCGATGGAAGGTAGCCGAGCCACCGAAATGTGAAGCGGATGCAGCAGCAGGAAGCGGGCCACCATCCAGTTGTGGACCGGGAAGCGGGAGATCAGGATGCTTCCGCGGGGAGCCACCTTCTCGGGCAGGGCCGAGCCTGACTCGCTGACGGCGCCCGGTCCGTAAACATCGTGTCGGGATACCCGATCGCGATCGGGTACGAGCGCGAACCGCTTCGTCGCCCCAACCACATCCACTTCCCTGATCCACGCGCTGTGGTGAAGCGGTTGAAGCCAGCCGACGCCGCGGAGATAGACGGCGAGCGGATAGGCGCTCGTTCCGCCGGTGGCCAGGATCGCCCGCGTTCGGCGGGGCGTGCCCAGCGCACGTGCGACGGACCGCCAGTTGGGGCGCTGAAGATACGGATGGCTCTGCACGTTGACCGCGGCGTAGCCGAACACCGAAAGCAGAGCCGCCATCACGCGCGCCGAGCAACCGCGTGCGCGGCGCCGGCAGGCCATCCCAACAGCACGGCAACCGGCACCAGCGCGGGCATGACGTTGCGCGACAGGAAGTAGTCGTGTCCCAGCTAGCCGAGCAGGAACGGCGCGAACCACACGGTGCCGCCACCACGCCGCCCACCTTGGCTCCGTCGCGCGTGCGCCTGTCCCCGGACGCCAGCACAAAAGCAACCACGAGCCCGACCACGAGCCCCCGAGATCAACCCCACCCAGATCGTGCGCGCCGGAACATGATGCTCGCTCCCCACTCGGCGACCGCCTTGGACAGGCGGTTATGAAGTGGGATATGTGCCCGATCCAGCCCGTGCCGTGGCCGGCGTCCGTGACGGCCAACGGCATCATCGCCACCTGGACCACGGCGGCGGCGGCCGACACCAGCATCACCGGGCGCGTGCGGGATATCCACAGCAGCCACAACGCTTCGGCGCAACCAGGAAACCGGCAAAGAAGTGGGTCGCGATCGCCACGCCGACAACACGCCCCACCAGCCCGACGTTGCGCCGCGTTGGCTGGGCCGCGCGCGCAGATGAACCACAGAAACGATGCCCGCACAGCGCGTCAGCAGCATGTACGACCTGGCCTCCTGGGAGTACCAGATCAGGAACGGGTTGACGGCCACGAGAGTGCGGCGGCGACAGCAGGCCCACGCGGCGGGACCCAACTCCTTCGGCCGCACGCGTAGCAGACGGGCACGAGCGGCGATGCCGGCGATGGTCGACACCGAGCCGCAGCGACACTTCGCCGTACCCGAAGACGTGGGCCCAGAATCCAGACCACCAAGAAATACAGCGGCGGCGTCGTCTCCTACGTGGTAGACGATGTGAGCATGGCGCCGAACGGGAGCCGCGCCTCGTGGCGGTCAGCGACTCGTCGGCCCACAATGCTCTGGTTGTTGATCACCAAAAAGCGAATAACCGCTAGCCGCGCGATCACGCCGCACAGCAGCCATACCTCGATCGGCATCGCCCGGCGCGCCGGCCGCCCGCACCCGCGCAGCAGCTCCCGCGGCGTCCAGGGGTGGCCTGGAACTCGGCGGTGCTGCTCACGTGACCAGCAGCTCGGTCAGCGCCTCCGACCACGTCGTCCTGGTCGGCTCGGTGACCTTGGGCTCAGCGGCAGGCTCAGCGTCCGGTCGGAGATGTCGCTGGCCACCGGGAACTGCAGCCGGCTCGAGCTGGTACTTGTCGCGGTAGTAGGGGTGCAGGTGGACGCCGCGGTAGTGGACGCCCGTGCCGATCCTCCGCGCGCTCAAGGCGGCGAGCAGCCCGTCACGGGAAACCGGGGCCTCGGGACTCAGAAGCACTTGGTAGAGGTGGCGCGCGTGCCGGGTCTCCGGCTCCGGTTCAGCGCGGGCGTTTGCAGCGGCAGATTAGCCAGGAGACGGTCGTAGCGCTCCCATAGCTCGGGCCCGCCGGTCGATCCAGGCGTCCAGCTGGGGCAGCTGGTGCAGGCCAAGTGCCGCCTGGACATCGGTCATGTTGTACTTGAAGCCGGGCCGCACCACCTCGTAATGGCGGAAGCCGGTGTCGGAAAACCTCTGCCAGGCACCCAGGCTGAGTCCATGCAGCGCCAACCGCTCGACCTCGGCGGCCACCTCCTCGTCCCCGGTGACGAGCGCACCGCCCTCGATCGAGGTGATGTTCTTCGTCACATAGAACGAGTACGCGGTGAGGTTGCCGAAGGCGCCGATGCTGCGCCCGTGCCACTCGAGCGCCGATCGCGTGCGCGGCGTCCTCGACAACGATGAAGTCGTGGCGATCTCGCAGCTCGGTCAGGGCGTCCATGTCCACCGGACGTCCGGCAAGATGGACGGGCATGATCGCCTTGGTCCGCGGAGTGATGGCGGCCTCGATGGCATCGAGGTCGATCAGTCCGGTATCCGGCACGGAGTCGACGAGCACCGGCGTGGCGCCGGCATGCTCGACCGCATTCGCCGAGGCCACGAACGTCATCGCCGGAACCAGCACCTCGTCCCCGTGACCGATATTCAGGACCTGGAGCGAGAGGATCAGCGCGGCCGTGCACGAGGACACGCAGCGGCAGTAGGGCACGTTCAGTACTTGGCCAGCTGCTGCTCGAAGCGCTGGACCTTTGGGCCGGTACCCACCCAGCCTGAGCGCATGGAGTCGACGACCTCGGCGATCTCCTGCCTCGCCGATGACCGGGCTGCCGAAGATGAGAAAGGTGTCCCGCACTTGTGTGTATTTCTTGCCGTTCGTCCCCCGCTACGGGGCGGGTACCCGCCCCCGAGCCTGCCGCTATTCGGAGCGTTCGCGCCTACGCACTGTAGATGGTATCGATGATGGGCGCCGTACCCGCATCGCTTCCTCCCGGTCCGGCCTGGCCCCGGCTGATCCAGACCGCGGGATTCATCCTCGGCGGCGCCCGGTTCCTGGAGGCGTGCAGGCGCCGCTATGGAAACATCGTGACCTTCCGGACCGTGTTCGACAGCTCCTTCGTGATGCTGTTCGACCCGGACCAGATCAAGCAGCTCTTCCAGGGCTCGCCCCAGCGGCTGCACGCCGGAGAGGCCAACGCGCTGCTCGGGCCGGTGCTGGGAGAGCGCTCCGTCCTGCTGCTGGACGGGGACGAGCACCTGCGCCACCGCCGGCTGATGCTTCCCGCCGTTCCACGGCCAGCACATGCAGGAATACGCGCAGGCTATGCGCGACGCTACCGACGCAGAGATCGATTCCTGGCCAGTGGGCGAGCCGTTCCGCTCTTCCCGAGCATGCAGTCGCTCACGCTTGGCGTGATCGTCAGGGCCGTGTTCGGCTACCGCCCGGCCCCGGCCGAGGCGGAGCTCCGCCGCCGGCTGCGCACGATGGTCACGCCGGTCGCCCAGTCCTCGCGGACTAGTGCTGATGACGCTGCTGGGCCGGCTGGGGAACCGGCCACCGCCACGCGCCAGTTCGAGGCCGCGCGCCAGGCCGTCGATGAGCTGCTGTTCGCCGAGATCGCCCGCCGGCGGGGCGACCCAGATCTCGAGTCCCGCGACGATGTTTTCTCCGCCCTGCTAATGGCGGCCGACGAAGACGGCCGGAAGCTCTCCGACGAAGAGGTCAGCGACGAGCTTGTCACGCTCCTGCTCGCTGGACACGAGACCACCGCCACAGGTCTGGCGTGGACCTTCGACCTCCTCCTGCACGACCCGGCAGTGCTTGACCGAGCTCGCCAGCGCGATGACGAGTATCTAGACGCCGTCGCCAAGGAGTCGCTGCGGGTGCGTCCGGTGATCCCCGGGGTGGGGCGGGTGGTCCGCGGGGAGCCGTTCCGGCTCAACGGTTACGAGATCCCGCCCGGGATTCGAGATCAACCCGTCGATCCGGGTCGTTCACCGCCGCGGGGATCTGTATCGGGATCCACGGGCGCTTCCGGCCCGAACGCTTCCTCGGACCCGAGGCGCCGGATACCTATACGTGGATCCCCTTCGGCGGCGGAACCCGCCGTTGCCTTGGCGCCAGCTTTGCGCTGATGGAGATGCGAATCGTGCTGAACCGGGTGCTCGAGCGAGCTGTGCTGCGCGCCGCCGACCCCCAGCCAGAGGAGGCCGTGTTCAGGGGGATCACGCTGGCGCCGCGAAACGGCGTCCGGGCGGTGCAGGAGCGCCCGCCCGCACCGCGCGCCCTGGACTAGCCCAAGTCCTACGCCGCCGCTTTCGCGGGCGCTGGGTCCTGGAGCAAGATTCGCTCGAATGCGGTGAGCACCACCGGGTCGAACTGGGTCCCGGAATTTGTCCTCAGCTCGCTCAGCGCTTCCTCGACGGGCAACGCCGTGCGGTAGGGCCGGTCGGAGGTCATCGCGCTGTAGGCGTCGGCGACGGCAATCACGCGCGCCCCCAGCGGGATCTCGTCTCCCCTCAGCCCACCGGGATAGCCGCTGCCATCGACGCGCTCGTGATGGGCGCGTACGATCGGGGCGATTGGGCGCAGTGCGGGAATCAGTCCCACGACCTCGGCGCCGACCACCGGGTGCGTGCGCATGATCGACCACTCCTCCTCGGTAAGCCGGCCCCGTTTACACAGAATCGCGTCTGGCACCGCGACCTTGCCCACGTCATGCAGGCGGGCGGCCACGGCGATCAGCTGCGCCTCGCCGGCGCCAAGCCCCAGCTCCAGCGAGACCGCGTGCGCCAGCCGGCTCACGTCGTTGGCGTGGGTCCCGGTGTAGTCGTCGCGGACATCGACCAGCATGGCCAATGCCTCGATTGCGCCGGCCAGCGCTAGGTCATCCCGGGAGCTGTCCGGGCTCTCCTCGCCCAGCGCCAGGATCGCAGGATCTGAAGCTGACAGCGCCTGGTTGCGACCCAGGCTCTTCGCCGCGTACATCGCGCGATCGGCCGCGTCGATCAGGCCGCTGCGGTCGGAGCCATCGGCGGGATATTCCGCCACGCCGATCGAGCAAGTCAGGTGTATCCCGGTTCCCCCGAACGGATGCTTGGCGACCGATTCCCGGATCTTCTCGGCGACGGCCAGTGCCTCCGTCCGGTCGGTCTCAGGCAGGATCACGAGGAACTCCTCGCCGCCCCAGCGAGAAGGCGTGTCCACGCCGCGCAAGCGCTGTCCGAGCAGGATGCCAAGGGCTTTGAGCGCCTCGTCGCCGACCTGGTGGCCGGAGGTGTCATTGAGCGCCTTGAAGTGGTCGAGGTCCAGGAACAGCAGGGAGAACATCCGGCGATATCTCCTCGAGCGCTCGATCTCCTGCTCGATCACGCCGATCACGGCACGGTGATTAGCGAGCCCGGTGAGTGGGTCGGTGGTGGCCAGAGCCGCCAGCTCATCGTGGGCCTCCTGCAGCTTCTGTTGGGTCGTCTTCATGCTCTCGCGGACCTGCTCGTTCAGGCGCCAGGCGGCCACGCCGGCGATTCCCGCGAGGGCCACGAACAGTGCGTGGAGCGCCGCCCAGGCCCAGGGATCGGCCCATTCCTCTGGACGGTCGAAAACCGATTGCGGATCGAGCGTCCCCATGATCCCGTGATGAAGCAGCACGAACAGGACGGCCGCGAGGAACGGGACCCAGTCCTCGTACAGCGTCAGGATCAGGATCGCGACGAAGAACGCGAAGTGCATCTCGATCAGACCGCCGGAGATGTCGACCAGAAGCGCTGCAACCGTCAGCAGTCCCAGCGAGGCCGACAGCGACCTCAGCTTGCGGGAGCCGGCCGGGCTCCAGGTGACCGCGGCGAAGAGGGCCAGCGCGCCGTCCTCGGGCGCGTAGTGGAGTGCGCCGGCGCCGCGCAGCAGCACCGCATAGCTGACCGCGACGAGGATCGAGAACAGCAGCAGCACGGCGATCACCTTGTGGCGGCGTTTCCACTCGTCGTAGGGCAGTGAGCCCCCATGCGGAAGCCAGTGGCCCAGCCTCGAGATCGTCTCCGACATGCCCCGACCCTCTCTCCAGTTGACAACCAGTCCGAGGGATGTCGGCCGTTACCAGCCGCGCCTTGAGCAGCTGTCAGCGTTGCGGAGCAGCGGGATGGATCGACCAGCCGGCTACTGCCGCGGGCTTGCTCGAGCCGCTGCCGTGATGCAGTAGGCAGATAAAGGAGAGTGCGCCCGGCGGCTGCGCTCCGGCCGCCTTATAGCCCAGCATCACCAGGTGCGGTCCAAACACGCACAACAGTGCCAGGCAGATGAGCAGCGCCTGGGTTGAGCTCCTCAGTCGTAGCGCGCGCACGACCACGTTCGATCGACGGATCCGAGCCGAGCGTCAAGCCTCACGGCGATAACTGGACGCCTGCACAGGTTTCGGCTGGGTGGACGTACGTCGTAGCTAACGGTCGCCCGCGGCATACCGCAGCAGCGAGAAGTCCGTCAGCCATTCGACAGGAGCGCGGTCGTCGGTGTAGACCGTTCCGCCGGTCAGCCGTGGTCCGAGCCGGGACTCGACGCTGACCGCGAGCGGCGACAGCTCCGCCCCGACGCGGGCTCTGTTAATCGAGCCGAGCGGTCGCCTGCTGGCCATCACGAGCGAGTTCGTCGCGCTGACGCGGTCGCGGACCACGACCGGGAATTCGGCACCGAGCGTGGCGGTGACCACCTTCTCCAGCGCATCAGACCCAGGCGTGTGGCCCACGTTGACCACGACAACGCCTCCGGGGCGCAGATGACTTGCAACGGAGGCAAAGAACTCACGGGTCACCAGATAGAACGGGATGTATGGCTGGCGGTAGGCGTCGAGGAAGATCGCGTCGTAGCGCGACGTGCTGGCGGCCAGCCAAGGTCGCGCGTCGGCCGTGTAGAGGTGGAGGTTGGGGCCGCGGAGATCGAAGTACCGGCGGCCGATGTCGGTCAGCCGGCCGTCGAGCTCGACCGCATCCACGCGCGTGCGCGGGAAGTAGTGACCGTAGGCCCTGGCCACCGTCCCGGCGGCGTCGCCAAGAATCGCGATGTGGCCAGGCGCTTGCCCCGCGGCCAGCGGTAGCACCAGGAAGTCGTCCCAGTAGCCACCGGTCAGATAGCTCCAGGGGCGGTAGTCGGAGTGGATCGCGACGCCCTCGTTGAGCTCGAGCCAGCGCTCCCCGCTTGGCAGCTGGAGCACGCGCGCGGACTGATAGGGCGTCTCGGCTGAATAGATCACCCGGGCCCCCGCGATGTTGGTGCCGATCCCCGGCTCCGGGATGGCCAGGAGTCCTCCGACGACGATGGGCGCGAGCAGCAGTGCCCGCAGCCGCAGCCCGGGCGCCGCCACCGCCACAAGCGCCAGCGCGAACACCAGGAAGGTCCGGTGGGTGCCGATCAGGGGGATCATCAGCAAGGCCGAGGCAAACGTCCCCACGAGCGAGCCGATCGTCGAGATCGCGTAAAGCCGACCCGTCACCGTGCCCGTCGTGACGAGTCGATCCACGGCAAGTCGGTTGGCAAACGGAGCCACCGTCCCCAGCAGGACCACGGGCACCGCCACCAGCCCCAGCACGGCCACCAGCGAGCTCAAGAACCCTCCTACCGACAGCGCTCCCAACGCGCTCGAGGCCAGGCGCAGGAACGGATCGGCCGCAAACGGGACCACCGCGAGCAGGAGCCCGGCGGCCATCACGACCGTGCACAGGCCGCGCAGGTGGGGCCAGCGGTCAGCGATGCGCCCGCCGATTGCGTAACCCACGGAAAGCGCCACGAGGACGGTGGCGATCGTGTTGGCCCAGATGATCGTGGAGGCGCCGAAGTACGGAGCCAGCAGCCGTGCTGCGGCTATCTCGGCGCCGAGGCTGGCGGATCCGACCACGAACGCCAGCACACGCACGTAGGCGATCGGCGGGCGCGGGCCCACCGGGCCGCTGGGCCGTGTTGTGTCGGTCGCCGGCGTGGGCAGGTCCGCCGGGCGGTCCCTGGTCGCCGTCAAGGCGCGCCCGGACGGCGCCGTGACCCCGGAACGCTGAAGCCCGTGAGCTTCCGCACAGCGCTTTCCATGAACAGGCGGGGATCGGTCTTGGCCAGGAGCGCGGCCAGCTCGGCGCGCTCGCGCCTGGTCAGATTGGCCGGCCGGCCGTGGGTGCGCCGCACCAGCTCGAGGATGCGGCGGCGGTCCTGTGGTTTGAGCTTGGAGTAGTGCTCGCGGGCGAGTATTGCGAGCTCGGCAAGCGCCAGAAGCCGGGCGACCGGCAGCTGGCGCAGGCGGCTGAGCGGCGGACCGGCCATTCCACGGGCAGTTTAGGCCCGCGGGACGGGACCCAGGCTAGTGAAGGACACCCCGCGCGGATAGCGTTCGCGGCATGGCGTTGGCCACAGAGCTCGACCTGCCTGCATTCGACCACACGGACTCGGCGCTGGTCGGTGAGCGCTACCGCCAGGCGATGGCCGGGCTGAAGGGACACGACGGCTGGCTGGCGGCTAACCCCTTCGGCTACACCGTGCTCGACCGGGATGCAGGCGAGTTCTTCCTGCGGAGCAAGGACGTGATCTTCCCAGGGTTGATGATCGCCGAGGTGTTCGGAATCACCGACGGACCGCTGCATGAGGAGTTCGTCAAGAACATCATCACGATCGAGGGCGACGACCACCGCCGGCTGAGGAACCTGGTTAACCCGGCGCTGTCCCAGCGCGCCGTGGAGCGCTACCGGCCCGCGATGCGCCGCTTCGCCGGCGAGCTCCTCCAGGCCGTCCCAGCCGACGGCGTCACCGAGTTCGTCGCCGACTTCGCCAAGCCGTATCCGTCGCTGGTGATCGCCGAGGTGATGGGTGCGCCGCTTACGGACGCACCGCGCCTGCACCACTGGTCCAACATGATCCAGCGCCAGTTCGACGCTCAGAGCGTGGTGGCCGACCGGCAGCAGATTGAGCAGGCCGTGAGGGAGTTCTACGAGTACGAGGACGAGCTGATCGCCGCGCGCCGGCAGACGCCGGGCGACGACCTGATCACGGCCCTGATCCAGGCGGAGGACCAGGGTGACCGGCTCAGCCACGACGAGCTGCGCAACCTGGTTCTGAACATCCTTGTCGGCGGCGTCGACACCAGCCAGAGTCAGCTGGCGCACACCGTGCGGCTCCTCGCCGAGCATCCGGAACAGTGGGACGCGCTACGGGGCGATCCCCAGGGGCTGGCGCTGGCGGCGGTGGACGAAGCGGTCCGCTACGAGCCGATCACCCCGTTCACGGCGCGGATGACCGTCAACGAACTCGAGTATCGAGGCGTCACGTTCCCGCCGAACTCGCTGATGCTCGTGTCAGCCTGGCACGCAAACCGAGACGGGATCGCCGACGACGCCTTCGACATCCTCGCCGACCGTGCGGGAGCGCGGGTGCTCACGTTTGGCGCCGGGATCCACTTCTGCGTCGGTCAGAACCTGGCCCGCACCGAGATGCAGGAGGCGGTCGCGTTCCTGGCCGAGCACGTCCTGGCGGTATCCCTGGCCGGGGAACCAGAGTTTGGAACCCCGGCCGGGATCTACCAGTTGGAGCGGCTTCCGCTGCGGCTCGAGCTGAGCTAGCTGGAGGCCGCGCGCGACATCACACCGACGGTGCGTCCCTCGGGATCCGACATCAGGCCGATCACGATCCCCACCCCCGGGACCTCGTCGGGGCCCATCATGCGGCCGCCACCGAGGTTCTCAGCCTGCGAGAGAACGGCCTCCACATCGGGCACCTCGACATAGAAGGTCACATGGCCGCCGTAGCCCTCGGGCGCCTTGCCGATGCCGCCGCCGATGCCATTGGGGTTGGTTACGACGGTGTAGTCCGTCGGCCCAATCGGCTCACCGAACTCCCAGCCGAACAGCTGGCCATAGTAGTTACGGAGCCCGTCGGCGTCGTTGCCGACAACCTCGAAATGCACTACTGGCTGCGCCATCTCGCCTTCCTTTCCTTATCGTTTTTGACGTAGAGACCGCGGGAGGCAGCAGTAATTCATCTCGCCGGCACCCAAACCGCGTCGTCGGCCAGTGGAATGCGCGAGGCCGCCCCCTCCCCCACCGCCGCCAGGAGCGCCCGTTCGGCGGCGGCACGGTCGGGCGACTGGTTGTTGCCGGTCAGGAGCGCCGCCACCTCCTGGGTCGTGAGGCCGTCGCGAAAGTAGTCGAGCAGCGGCGCAGGCCCGTCAGGCGGCTCGCGCCGTGTCAGCGTCGGATCAAGGTTGGCCACGAGCACGTCGTATGCGTCGGCCGGCTGAAAGCCGCCCGCAACCAACCGCTGTCCATCCCGCTCGAAGACGACCGACGGGGCGGTGAACCGAACGGGCCCGTCGGTCGTGCGGGTCTTCCCCTGTAGCTCGGCGGCCGACCCGGCGGCCCTCCGGGTCTCGGCTCGGTCGCCGTCGTACGCCTTAATCACGTCGGGATCGTCGATCCGGCCGACCAGTTCATCGGCGTCGATCCCCTCAACGTCACGCAGCACCGCGGCCAGCTGCTCGTCCTCGTCGAGCAGGAGGGGCGTCGTGAAGTTGGCGAGCTGGACGGCGCGGAATACCCGCCACTCGCTCCCCGGATCGTGCATGCGGGCGGCAACCACCAGGCGGCACGCTCGCGAGGTGGCGCTCAGCCGCGCCTTTGGGGCCGCGGTGAACGGCATCCCGTAGCGCTCACGAAACCACGCGTAACCGAGCGCCCCGCGCAGCGGCGTGTAACCGCGCTCCTCGTACTGGGTGGCGCTCTCGGTCAACCCAACCATCACCAGCCGCCACCGGAGCTGATCGCCGTAGCGCCACTGGATCACCCGCAGCGCCGGGCTGGCCGAGTACGCCCACGGGCAGGCGGCGTCGCTGTAGAGGGTCGCCTCGATCATGGGGTCGCCTCGATCATGGCGCCTCGATCATGTGGGCGGCTCGCCCCCGGACGTCCACGCCTCCACCACGCGAGCATGACGCGTGGTCGGGCTCTCGCGCTCGCCCAACAACGCAGGGGCCGAGTGGGCCGTGGCGTCGGCAAACCCGGCATCGCGGAGGGCCCGCTCGACAGCGGCGCCGTCTCGGTAATGCGCGCGGACTCGACCGCGCACGAACACCGAAAGCAGCAGGCTCAGCGCCTCAACCTGGAGCGCGTCGACCTCACGCAGGTGGACGTGGCAGATGTGTCGCCCCGGGGTGAAGCCGCCAAGGGTCTGCGCGAACCGGCGCCACATCCCCTCGGTTCCCTCCTTGGGTAGGTATCCGACGAGTCCCTCGGTCACGATCGCCAACCCACCTTCCCTTTCCAGACCGCCGGCTATTGCGTCGAGGCTGTCCGGACCCGACTCGGCCAGCACGTCCATCTCGGCCACCAGGTGGCCGTCTGACAGGCTGCCCATGCGCTCAAGGGCTCGGCGTTTGCGCGCGGCCATCTCAGGCAGGTCAGTTTCGACATACCTCAGGCGATCGCCGTAGCGCTGCATGAAGCGCCAGCCTCGAGCCGACAACCCGCAGGCCACCTCGATGACCTGCGTTACACCATTCTCAATCGCACGCTCCAGCAGCAGGTCGATGGCGCGGTGTCGGGCAAGCAGGTAGCTCTCCATCGTGCCCTGGCCGAGCAGGCGCCGGAGAAGCATCGTTGGCTGCAGCGACTCGAACATGACGCGCCCCTGCACGGTCTCTAGCTCGGGATGCGAGAGGCCGTTGCGCGCCCAGACGTACCCGGTGTAATGAGCGGTCGGGCTGATCCGGGCCGAGTCGCTCACCGTCGGCCGCTACCCGTGAGCGCGCTCAGCCGCTCCAGCAGCGGCAGCTGTGCCTCCAGCACCTTCTCGGCCGCCGTTTCCAGGTCAAACCATTCGGCACGGTCGACCTCCGGTATCTCGATCATCCGGCCGGATCGGGGCGGCCACTCATACTCCGTCGTGTTGCTGACGACGGCCGATGCATCCAGGTCGCCCTCGAGCGCGAATGCCCGCACCACCTTGCCCGACTTCTGGCGCACATCCCCAAGGTCGAGGGCCTGCGACTCCGGCGGCGGCGTACCCAGCTCCTCGGCGAACTCCCGGCGGGCCGCAGCCTCGGGCTCCTCACCCGCCTCATACTCGCCTTTCGGGATCGACCATGCGCCGGCGTCACGCCGCGCCCACACCGGACCGCCCGGGTGGACCAGCAGCACCTCGAGCCCGTCGGGCCCGTTTCTGTACATGAGGATGCCGGCGCTGACCCGCGAGGTGGCCACGCCGGGCGAATCTACCTGAGGTCCAGCTCGCGGGCTTTCGGCGCGGCCACTCTCATGCCGCAAGCGGCTCGTCGTCCCGCACCTCGTCGGCTCCGCCCGGCTTGATCAGCTCCAGCTGTGGGGCCGGGCGCAGCCCGAGCAGCGCGACCAGGGCGGCGGCGATCGTAAAGGCCGCCCCGATGCGGAATGCGACCCCGAAACCGTCCGTCATCGCCTGAAGCGTGCCGGCCGAGGCGGCTGCATGCTGCCGCGAGGTTGCCAATGTGCTCAGCACGGCCAGTCCCAGCGCGCCTCCGAACAGGCGCGACATGTTGAGCAGCCCAGAGGCCAGCCCGCTCTGGGCCGGTGCCACCCCCTGGGTGGCGCCGATGGTCGACGCCACCAGCGTCAATCCCATGCCCAAACCCGACAGTGCGGCGGCAGGCAGCACAAGCCCGAAGTAGCTGCCCCCAGGGTGCACCCCGGTGAACAGGAGCAGTCCGGCGGTGGCGACGGCCATCCCGCCCACGATCACGGTACGCAGCCCAAATCGCGCCACCAGCCGCGGAGCGAGCGACGAGCCGGCGAACACCGACAGGGTCGCCGGCAAGAACGAAAGGCCCGCCTGGAGCGCGTCATCGCCCAGCACCTGCTGCAGGTACAGGGTGACGAAGAAGAACATCGAGAAAAGCGCCGCGTACATCAGGATCACCACCAGGTTGGCGCTACGCAGCTGGCCGCCGCGGAAGATCGACAGCGGGACGAGGGGCGCCTGTGAGACACGGCCCTCGACGTATAGGAATGCGGCCAGCAGTACCACGGCCAGTGCCAGGGGAATATCGACGCCCGGCGCTCCCCAGCCGAGCACGTCGGTCCTGACGATTCCATAGGTGAGAGCGACCAGCCCAGCGGTTACCAGGATCGCGCCGGTGACGTCGAAGTGGCCGTGGCGGTCGATCGGTCCGTCACTCCGGATCGTCCGCGGCGCGAGCGTGATCACCAGCGCGCCAAGCGGAACATTGATCGCGAAGATGGCGGGCCATCCGAGCCCCTGGATGAGCAGGCCGCCGAGCAGCACACCTGAGGATGCGCCCAGCGCTCCGACCGCGCCCCACAGACCCACGGCCCGGTTTCGCTCGGCGCCCGCGGGAATCGAGGAGGTGATGATCGACAGCGTCGCGGGCGAGACGAGTCCCCCGCCAAAGCCCTGGAGCGCGCGAACACCGATCAGCATCCCCTGCGAGGACGACAGCGCGCAGGCCAGGGAGGAGATCGTGAACAGCAGCGTGCCGGCGACAAACACCCGTCTCCGGCCCAGCAGGTCAGCCGAGCGCGCGCCGAGCATCATGAATCCTGCAAACGTGATCGTGTAGGCGTTGACAACCCACTGGAGCCCGGCGGTTGAGAAGTGCAGGTCGGTGCGCATTGCCGGCAGAGCGACGTTGACGACCGACACGTCGAGGATGACCATGAACTGGGCCAGGCAGACCACGAACAGCAGGGCTCGGGTGGGGGAACGTCTCATACGTGAAGACGACGAACGGAGAACCGCGGTTGGGGACACTGAGTTCGAAAGCACCATTTGAGTGATCAACCGACCCGCGCCATACAGATGTGACATCGAGGGCATGACGGAACTGTGCAATACTTCTTATCCAGGTACAAGAGAGGGGTTTATCCTGGTAGAGAATCTCCCCCCCATTCGACACGACACCACCAACGGCGCCGACGCCCAACCCACCAACGGCGCGGACGCCCAACGCACCAACGGCGCCGAGGCCCAACCCACCAACGGGGAGCGCCGGCGGGCCGAGCTGGCCGACTTCCTGCGCCGCCGCCGGGCCGAGATAAAGCCCGAGGACGTGGGTCTACCCGGCGGCGGGCGCCGCCGCACACCGGGCCTGCGCCGCGAGGAGGTGGCGCAGCTCGCCGGCGTCGGCACCACCTGGTACACGTGGCTCGAGCAGGGCCGCGACGTACGCGCATCGACAGAGGTGCTGGAGTCGCTGGCGCAGGCGCTTGCGCTCACGCCGGCCGAGCGCACCCATCTGATGCTGCTTGGACGGGGACAGGAGGCACCGGCTGGGTCGCCGCCGCCTGAGAGCGTCTCGCCCACGCTGCGGCGGCTGGTCGACAATCTTGGTCCCAACCCGGCTTTTGTCATCGGCCGGCGCTGGGACTACCTGGCATGGAACCGGGCCGCGCGTGGGCTGCTCGGAGACTTCGAACAGATTCCGCCCCAGGCTCGCAATCACCTGTGGCTGATGTTCAGCGACCCGCGCCGGCGCGAGCTCATCGGGGACTGGGAGGAGGCGAGTCGGATCGCCGTCGCCAAGTTTCGCGCGGATCACGCCCGCTACCTTGGAGATCCGGCGTTTGAGGAGCTGATCGAGACCTTGAGGCACACCAGCCGCGAGTTCTGCCGGGCCTGGAAGCGCCATGAGGTGGCCCATTCGGGCAGCGGCCGCAAGGAGCTCCACCATCCTGAGCTCGGCTTGCTGCTGTTCGAGCATGCGGCCTTTCATCCGGTCGATGAGCCCGAGCAGCGGCTGATCCTGTACTCCCCGGTGCCGGGGACCGGCACGGCGGAGAAGCTCGAGCAGCTGTGCGAGCGGCTTGAGGAGACGGCGCCGGTTCTCACCGCGGCCTAGCCCAGACGCACCTGCGGCAGGCCTCATCCGGTTGCCGTAGAAATCCCAGGCATGCCCGCAACCGAGGCTACGACCGTTGACGCCAGCGGGCGCGAGGTGCGCGTGTCGAACCCCGACCGTGTGATCTTCCCGCCGACCGAGAGCACGGCGCCGGTCACCAAGCTCGACATCGTCAGCTACTACCTTGCGGTCGGCGACGGGATCATGCGGGCGCTGTGCCGGCGACCGACCACGCTCGAGCGCTGGCCGAAGGGCGTCCACCCTGGGATCCGCATCTCGACGCGGGAGCGCGGAGGCGGCGATGCCTTCTTCCAGAAGCGCATCCCGCAGGGGGCTCCGGACTTCGTCGAGACTGCCCGGATCACGTTCCCCTCAGGGCGCCACGCGGATGAGATCTGCCCCAACGAGGTCGCCGTCGTGGCATGGGCGGCCCAGATGGGAACGATCACGTTTCATCCGTGGCCCGTCCGCAGCAAGGACGTCGACCATCCCGACGAGCTGCGGCTTGACCTGGACCCACAGCCCGGAACCGACTTCGACGATGCCGTGGCGGTGGCTGCGGAGGCACGCACGCTGCTCGACGAGCTGGGCTACATCGGTTTTCCGAAGACCTCGGGCGGGCGAGGCATCCACATCTACGTCCGCATCGAGCCCCGCTGGACGTTCACCGACGTCCGCCACGCGGCGATCGCGTTCGGCCGGGAGCTGGAAAGGCGACTGCCTGGCCGCGTGACCACCAAGTGGTGGAAAGAGGAGCGCGGCGAGCGGATCTTCGTCGACTACAACCAGAACGCTCGCGATCGCACGATCGCCTCGGCGTACAGCGTCCGGCCAAAGCCGGGGGCCCCGGTCTCAGCACCGCTCACGTGGGACGAGGTCGCCGAGGTGGCGCCCGAGGACTTCACCGTCGCGACGATGCCCGCGCGTTTCGCCGAGGTGGGCGACCGGCACGCCAAGATCGACGAGAAGGCGCACTCACTTCAGCCGCTGCTGGAGATGTACGAGCGTGACGAAACTGAAGGTGAGGGTGACATGCCCTATCCGCCTGACTATCCGAAGATGCCGGGCGAGCCAAAGCGGGTTCAGCCCTCGCGCGATCGCGACCGCAAACGCTGATCATGGAGTCAGCTCGGACTGCGGGATCTTTGCCCGAGCATTGCGGGGCGCCGGCCGCGATGGCGGAGGCACCACCGGGCCGATGTCCCCGTCGGGCGCCTCGTCGAGGTCGATGATCACGGGAGCGTGATCGCTGGGGCCTGAGCCCTTGCGCGCGTGCCGGTCGACCCAGGCAGCCCTGACCCTGTCAGTCAGGGGAGCGCTCGCCAGGATCAAATCGATCCGCATTCCCAGGTCCTGATGGAACATCCCCGCGCGGTAATCCCAGTAGCTGAACACGCGGTCGTGCGGCCAGCGCTCGCGGACCACGTCGTGTAGGCCGAGCGCCTGGAGCTCCGCGAGCGCGGCGCGCTCGGGTTCGGTCACGTGCGTGTGACCGACGTAGGCGTCGGGGTTGAACACGTCCTGGTCGGTCGGCGCGATGTTCATGTCTCCGCACAGCACCAGGTCCCCTGTGTCCTCGGCGAGCATCTCGCGCAGCGACGCCAGCCACGCCAGCTTATAGCGGTAGTGCTCGGAGTCCGGCACGCGGCCGTTGGGTACGTAAACCGACACCACACGGATCCCGGCGCAGGTGGCCGACACCGCGCGCGCCTCGGGATGCGGGAAACCCGGCGCCCCCGGCACGCCCGTGACGATGTCCTCGAGTCCGACGCGCGAGAGGATGGCGACTCCGTTCCACGTAGCCTCGCCGTGGAGCGCCAGCTCGTAGTCACGGTCGGCAAGCTCGTCGCCCAGCAGGTCAACGAACGAACTGTCCTCGCACTTGGTCTCCTGCAGGCAGACCACATCAGGACTACGCTCGTCGAGCCACGGCAGTAGGCGCGGCAGACGCTGCTTGACCGAGTTGACGTTCCAGGTTGCGATCCGCACCGCGTTAGTGCTACCCGACTGGCTCCTCTGCCACATCCCGGGCCACAAGGACTGCGTATAGGCCGCCCAGCGCCATCAATTCGTCGTGAGTACCGCGCTCAGCGATCCGGCCTCCGTCCAGCACCACGATCTGGTCCGCGTCCCGGACGGTGGAGAGGCGGTGCGCGATCGTGATCGTCGTGCGCCCTTCGGAGAGTCGCTCGAGCTCGGCCTGGATCGCCGCCTCGGTCTGAGTGTCGAGAGAGCTCGTGGCCTCGTCGAGCACGAGCACCGGCGGGTTACGCAGGATCGTCCGCGCGATCGCCATGCGCTGCTTCTCCCCACCTGAGAAGCGGTAACCCCGTTCGCCCACGACCGTGTCGTACCCGTCGGGCAGTGAGGAGATCAGGTCGTGGATGCGCGCCGTACGAGCGGCCGCCTCAATCTCGTCGTCCGAGGCCTCGGGCTTGGCAAACCGCAGGTTTTCTCGCACGCTGGCGTGGAACAGGTAGGTCTCCTGGGAGACGACGCCGACCGTGGCGGCGAGTGACTCCAGCGAGGCTTCGCGCACGTCGACGCCGTCGATTGTGACCCGGCCCTCCTGGGGCTCATACAGCCGCGCCACCAGATAACCCAGCGTCGTCTTCCCGGCCCCCGTCTCCCCCACGACGGCGGTCCTCGTGCCAGCGGGCACCGCCAGCTCGATGTCCCGCAGCGTCCACGGGCCGTCGCCGGTGTACCGGAACGAGACGCGCTCGAAGACCACCTCGCCGAGCAGCTCGTCGGTCCGCAAGCGAACCGGATTGGCCGCCTCCACGATGTCCACCGGCAGATCCAGGTACTCGAAGATGCGGTCGAACAGCGCCAGCGACGCTTCGACGTCGGCGCCCACGCCGAGCAGGTTCTGGATCGGAAACAGGAGGCGGGTCTGAAGCGTGGTGAAGGCCACAACGGTGCCGATCGAGATCGAGTGGCCGATGAAGCTCTGCCCTGCCAGCCAGTAGACGATCGCGGGCTGCACGGCGAACGTCATCTGGATCGTCGACATGACCCATCGCCCGGCCATCCGGGACTTCACCTCGAGGTCGGCGATACCGCGTGAATCCGTGGTGAACCGGTTGGCCAGATCCCGCCCGCGGCCCATCGTCTTACCGAGCATGATCCCGGAGACCGACAGGGACTCGGCAACGAGCGCGCTCAGATCGGCGAGACGGCTCTGCTGCTCGGAGGTGATCTTGCGCCGCACCCTGCCCACGCGGCGGGTCAGCCAGACGAACAGCGGCACGAACCCAAGCGAGATCACAGCCAGCCGCCAGTCCAGCAGCGCCATCGCGACGATGGTCGCGATCACGGTGGTGGCGTTCTGGGCGATGCTCGTGGCTGTGGTTGTGACCACGTTGTCAAGCCCGCCGATGTCGTTTGCGATCCGGGATTGGACTTCGCCGGTCCGCGTGCGGGTGAAAAACGCCAGCGACATCCGCTGAAGGTGCCGGTACACGGCAGCGCGCAGGTCGTGCATCACCCTCTGGCCGATCGAGTTCGACATGTACGTCTGCCAGACGCTGAACGCGCCGGTGGCGATCGCGATCCCGATCATCCCCAGGACCACCTCGGTCAGCAGCGTCGTCTGGTGCTTGAAGATCCCGCGGTCAAGTGCCGCGCGGACCAGGAACGGGTTGACCAAGCTAAGCATCGAGGAGACCACGATCAGTCCCAGCACCGACGCCAGCCGCACGCGGTAGGGCACGAACAGGGCAAGGATCCGCCTGCCGTCACGCCGGCGGGTGGGATCCATCAGCGGCGGAGGCGACTTGTCGCTGCCCGCGCCCGAACGCGCGGCGGGACCCGGGAGGCGGATGTCCGTCGCCGATGCTCACGCGTTGATCCTAGGGCGCCGGGCTACGCGCAATCCCACTGTCATCGCGCCAGACGCGCCGCGGAAGCGGAATACTGCCCGAGATGCCAGGTCCGGATGGACACTCGCGGAGCGAACCGAACGGCGCTGGCGAGGCCGTCCAGACCGAGCAGCCGGCGGCCAAGACGCCCCTGGTGCCCCGCGCCCAGCCAACCGCCGCGCTCCGACAGCTCGCCCCCGACGCCACGCTTGGCGGCAGCCCGTTTCCGCCGATCGCCGACTACGGGTTCCTCTCGGACTGCGAGACCGTGGCCCTGGTGGCACCTTCGGGCAACGTCGAGTGGCTGTGCCTTCCCCGCGTCGATTCGCCCAGCGTGTTCGGCGCCATGCTCGACCGCAGCGCGGGACACTTCCGGATCGGGCCGGCGGGCATCAACGTTCCGGCATCCCGGCGATACCTACCGGGCACGATGGTGCTGGAGACCAGCTGGGCCACAGGCGCGGGCTGGATCATCGTCCGTGACCTGCTGCTGATCGGGCCCTGGCATCCACGAGGACGAGCGCTCGCACACCCACCGCCGCGCCCCCACCGATTACGACGCGGACCACGTCCTGCTCCGAACGGTTCGCTGCGTCAACGGCGAGGTGGAGATCCTGCTCGAGTGCGACCCGGCGTTCGACTACGGCCGCTCCCGGGTGGACTGGGAGTACACCGGCAACGACGTACCACGAGGGCGTCGTGCGGTGCCCCGATTCAGGCCTCGAGCTGCGGATCACCACCGACCTGAACCTGGGATTCGAGGGTCCGCGGGCCACCGCGCGCCACCGCATGAAGGAGGGCGAGCAGCTGCTACTGCGCGCTTGTCCTGGAGCGAGCACCCCGCGCCCAAGGACTTCGATGAGGCCTACAACCGCCTGGTATGGACCGCCCATCACTGGCAGCACTGGCTCGATGGCGGCGATTTCCCCGACCATCCGTGGCGGTCACTTCCTCCAGCGCAGCGCGCTTGACGCTCAAGGGCTTGACCTACGCCCCCACCGGTGCGCTGGTCGCCGCGGCCACTACCTCCCTGCCGGAGGCGCCGGGCGGCGAGCGCAACTGGGACTACCGCTACAGCTGGATCCGGGACTCCACGTTCATGCTGTGGGGCCTTTACACCCTGGGCTTCGATTGGGAGGCCAACGACTTCTTCTACTTCATCGCCGACGTGGCCGACGGGGAGGCGGACCTCCAGGTGATGTACGGGGTCGACGGCGAGCGCGTGCTGGACGAGCACACGCTGGACCACCTGAGCGGCTACGAGGGCGCCCAGCCGGTCCGAGTTGGGAACGCCGCCTACAAGCAGCGCCAGCACGACGTTTGGGGAGCGCTGCTTGACTCCGTTTACCTGCATACCCGCTCGCGCGACTCGCTCGACGAGCGGGTCTGGCCGCTGCTGGCGCGCCAGGTCGAGAACGCCATCTCCCACTGGCGCGAGCCGGACCGAGGGATCTGGGAGGTACGCGGCGAGCCAAAGCACTTCACCTCGTCCAAGATGTTCTGCTGGGTGGCCTGCGACCGCGGGGCCAGGCTTGCGCTGCTGCGCGAGGACGACGAGCACGCCGAGAAGTGGCGGCGGGTGGCCGACGAAATCCATGCCGACGTCTGCGAGAACGGCGTCGATGACCGAGGCGTGTTCGTGCAGCACTACGAGACCACCGCGCTGGACGCGTCCTTGTTGCTGATGCCACTCGTCCGATTCCTTCCGCCCGACGACGAGCGGATCCGTAACACCGTGCTGGCGGTCGGCGAGGAGCTGACCGAGAGCGGGCTCGTCCTCCGATATCGCACCGAGGAGACCGACGACGGACTCGCCGGACGCGAAGGCAGCTTCCTCATCTGCACGTTCTGGCTGGTCGCAGCGCTGAGCGAGATCGGCGAGCACGAGCGCGCTCGCGACCTGTGCGAGCGTGCGCTCGGCTACGCCAGCCCGCTGGGGCTGTACGCCGAGGAGGTCGATCCCCGCACCGGCCGGCAGCTGGGGAACTTCCCGCAGGCGTTCACCCACCTGGCGTTGATCAACGCGGTGATGCACGTGATTGAGGCGGACGCGGAGGAGACCGCGGAACTATCGCCGTGGGCTGATTGGCGCTAGCTCAGGCCGCAGTGGCGCGATGGCGCGCGCCTGCGGGCGCGGCTCAGGCCGCGCGCGGGCCGCGGGCGCGCTAGCTCAGCCGCGCGCGGGCCCAGTCGCACAGGGAGGGTCTTGAGCTGGTTGATGAAGGCGGACTCGGCGATCGTCGGCTCGCCGGCCAGCTCGATGTTCGGGTAGCGCTTCAGCGTCTCCTCGAACAGGATCCGCAGCTCCAGCCGCGCCAGCGCCGTACCCAGGCAGAAATGGCGGCCGCCGGCGCCGAACGCCTGGTGCTCGGGATTGCGCGTCACGTCGAATCGGTCTGGATCCTCATAGCAGGACTCATCCCGGTTGGAGGAGACGTACCACATCACGACCTTCTCGCCCTGCTTGATCTTCTGGCCGGCGAGCTCGGTGTCCTCGGTGGCCGTGCGCCGGAAGTGGGCGAACGCCGGGTACATGCGCAGCGACTCCTCCACCAGGCTCGGGACCAGTGACGGATCGTCCACCACGAGCTGCTTCTGCTCCGGATGCTCCATGAGCGCGCGCATGCCGCTGCAGTAGGTCGCCTTGGTCGAGTCGTTGCCCGCCGCCACGAGCAGGAAGAACCCCATCACGATCTCGTGCTCTTCGAGCTTCTGGCCCTCGATCTCGGCGTTGCACGAGAACGGAGGTGAGATCGTCGGTCGGGTTCTCGCGCCGCTCCGCGATCATCTTGCGGCAGCGCTCGAAGATCTGTGGGATGTACTTCTCCTGGATCGCCTCCGGCCCCTCGGGGTTGAGATCATAGTCCCCGGCCCCAAGCGTGGCGTTCATCAGCTCGGCCCACATCGGCTCATCCTCGGGCGGGATCCCCATGAAGCTGCCGATCACTCGTGACACCACCGGCTGCGCCACCTCGCTGACCAGCTCACACGTCCTCCGACCGTCCAGGCGGTCGAGCACGCGCAGTCGTGATCTCCCGGATCGCGCGGCTCGTGCTGGGCGATGCGCTTGGGCGTGAACCCGGCCTGGAAGAGCATCTTCAGCCGGTCGTGCTTGGGCGGATCCATGCCGATGAACATCGCCCGCGAGAGCTCGATCGGGAATCCTTCCGTGGCCGCGGTGACGCCACCCAGCTCCGAGGAGTAGGTCTGCCAGTCACGGCTGACCGTGTGGATGTCCTCAGCCCGCGTGACCGACCAGAAGCCCTTCTCGGCGGGGAACTCGGTCAGGCTTCGAGGTCCAGTGGATCGGGCACTCCTTGCCGCAGCCGCTTGAACACCTTGTGCGGCGGCCCTTCCTGCCACACCTCACGCTCGGTGACCAGGATTTCGTTTACGTCCACCTGGTCCAGGTCGCTGCGGGTCGAAGTCACTCCGCCCTTCCCCTTTCCTACCGGGCCGTGGGTCGCGAGCCAGCCCGCCCATGCTACTGGCTGGCTGGCCAAATTGAAAGACGAGTCACACATCTCGGTATGCCACCGTTGTCTAGGTATGAGGGTGATCACCGAGCGGTCAGCTGGCGCCTTCAGTTCCTGCTGCTGGCGGCGATCTGGGGATCGAGCTTCCTCTTCATCAAGGTGCTGGACAGGCACTGGCCGCCCATGTGGGTGGCCCTCGGGCGCGTTGCGCTTGGGGCCATGACGCTGGTCGTGATCGTCCGGCTCACCCGCGAGCGGCTGCCTCGTTC
Organism: uncultured Solirubrobacterales bacterium; assembly: GCA_963756965.1. GTDB lineage: Bacteria > Actinomycetota > Thermoleophilia > Solirubrobacterales > Solirubrobacteraceae > Palsa-465. Next base: position 88,183 of record CAVWPT010000004.1, on the reverse strand, counting down.
GACCCGCGGCTGTGGGGGCACTGCGCGCTGGTGGCCGTTTTCTCAAACGCGGTGCCGTTCACGCTGTTCGCCTACGGCGAGCAGCACACCTCCTCGATCGTGGCCGGACTTTGGAACGCAACCACCCCGCTCTGGGTACTGGTCCTGGCGCTGGCTGCGTTTCGCGAGGAGCGGCCTACCCGGTCTCGAGTCGGGGGCCTGATGGTCGGCTTCGCTGGGGTCGCGCTCCTGCTCGGCCCGTGGCGTGGGCTGGCGGGGGGGCGCTCACGGCCAGCTGGCCTGCGCCGCCGCGGCCGCTTGCTACGGCTTGGCCTTCCTATACACCCGTCGCTATCTGGCCTCGCGACCCGAAACCGGGCCCTCGCTTGCCGCTGTCCAGCTGATCTGCGCCACGTGATGCTGGCGCTGGTCATTCCGCTGAGCCGCGGACCCAGCGCGCTTCTGGGCTGGCAGGGCGTCGGCAGCCTGCTGGGGTTGGGCGTGTTGGGTAGCGGTGTCGCCTTCGCGCTCAACTACGCCATCGTGCGGGCCCGTGGACGCCACCTGCGCCTCAACCGTGACCTACCTGATCCCCGTGTTCGCGACGATCTTGGGCGTGATCGTCCTGGGCGAGCACGCTTCACTGGAACCAGCCCGCCGGTGCGGCACTCCTGCTAGCCGGGTCGCCGTCTCGCAGCGACCGGCTCGCGCGCCCGGCGCTGGCCGCCGCCTGCCGACGTGCACGACTCGGCGGTTCGGTAGCTCGGTCGTGAGCGGCGCGCGCTTCCCGGCGCGCGATCTCCATGCGCCCGGCCAAGCCCGCGCCGGTGGCCGCCTCAACCACGCGCTGGGCGATCATGCGGATCGGGAGCATCGGGCTACCCAGCCCGGGGGCCACCACCCGGCGCGAGCGGCGGGCGATCCCACGCTCGATCGCGTCCATCGCCCACCTCCAGCGGAGCCACACTCTGGCCCCGGGCCCTGTTCAGCGCGCCGCAGCCTCTGTGCCGAACCCGCGCCGGGTCATGTCGGTGTCCAGCTCGGCGAAGTAGGCCACGCCCACCCGAGCCCCGCTCGGGCCAGCTCGGCACGCAGCGCATTCGCGAGCGCCTCCACTCCGGCCTTTGATGCGCTGTACGCCGCGAGCAGCGGAGGATGTACGGCCGCTGCGAGCGACGAGATCGCGAGGGCGTAGCCGCTCGGATGTGCGATATGTGGGGCGCTGCGGCGCGCAGCGTGTAGTACGCGCCGCGCAGGTTCACGTCCAGGGTCCTGTCAAACACCTCCACGTCACCGCCGAGCACAGGGAGCTGCGCGGCGACGCCGGCGTTTGCGATTACGACGTCCAGTCCGCCGAGCTCGTGCACCGCGGCCTCCACGGCGGCGTCGACCTGGGCGCGCTCGCGAACATCGCAGACAACGGCCATGGCCTGCCCGCAGGCCGCCGCCGTCTCGGCGAGCTCGTCGGGCTCGATCCCGGCGAGCACAAGCCGCGCCCCGCGGGCGTGGAGCCGCTTGGCGGTGGCGGCCCCGATTCCCGCGGGCCGCCCCGGTGATCAGCACGCGCCGCCCGGAGCGCGCTGAGGCTCGCGCGGCCCCCCCCGGGCTTGGATCGTCGTTGTACGCCGAAAGCTGGCCAGGGCCATCGAAAGCATCTCGTAGTGGCCGATCAGCATCACCAGCTCGATCAGCTGCACCTCTCAAACTCGGCTTTGAGCCTGTCCCAGAGACCGTCTGTGATCACCCGGAGATGGTGCAGCTCGTCTGCGGCCTCAAGCAGGAGCCCCTGCCGCGGCGACCATCCCTTTGCCTCCGGACCGTCGCAGACGCGAGTGATCTCCTCTTCGGTGAGCCCGGCCTGACGGCCGATCTGGGCGTGATGGCGCCACTCGTAGTCGGAACGGCAGTTGTGCGCCACCCGCAGAATCACGAGCTCGGTGTCGACCCGAGGCAGCGTCCCGCGAGGCATCAGCGTGGCGGCGAAGCGCAGCCATCCGCGGAACAAGCGGCGGTGGCGCGCCAGCGTTGCGAACACGTTCGGCGGCCGGCCGGACCGTGTGGCTCTGGCGGCCACGGCGAGGATCAGCGCATTGATCAGACCCACCTGCCGGCGACTGCCTGGAGCGATGCGAGGCTCGCTGCTCATCCCGATCGGCGCGGATCCTAACTGTTCGCGGGGTAGGTGAGCGCACCTTCCAGGTCAAGCGCGGCAAACTGGGTCAGCGCGTGCTCGACCGGATCGGGCCCCAGTCCGACGTGCAGCACGCGCCAGCCCCTGATGAGGAGGGCGTCGGCCACGAGGCGGCGGTGGCAGCGCCACCACTGCGCCTCCGCACACATGATGCAGCTTGGAAGCTCCCTCGCCCATCCTTCGAGACAATCGAGGGCGGCGGAGAATTCTGGCGTGGCCATGTAGTCGGCGAACCCGCGAAAAGCCGATTCCCTCCACCCCGCGTTGCGGGAGTCACCTTGGGGCCGCCGAAACCCACCAAGCCCCGGCTCGTGGCGGTAGTCGATCCCGTGCTCGGAGAGGGATAGCGCGAGCGCGTCTGAGGCGAAATGCGGGTGGCGCCGCGAACGGGGGATTGCCCGAACATCGACCAACCGCCGGACCCCCGGAGCTTCGAGGACTGCGATGAGCTCCTGGAGCGACCGCGTGGAGTGTCCGACGGTGTAGAGGTCCCCTACGTCGTTTCCCCCGGGCGCTGGAACACGATCTCCGGCACCACGCACGCGCGCGAAACGTTCAGCAGGAAGCGCAGCGCCTGGGCCATGTCGCTCGTCTTGAGCATCTCCTCGGGCGGCACGCTCCCCTTCGCGAAGTCAGTCATGTCGGTGTCCACTAGCGCCGGGCAGAAGGCGACGGACTTCACCCCTTCACCGTTCAGCGCTTTGTTCATCGCCTGGGTATAGGCGAGCACCGCGGCTTTCGTCGCCGAGTAGACCGACAGCCAGGGCGACGGAGATTTACCGGCGATCGACGCCAGGTTGACCACCAGCGACTGACCGTGCTCGGCCGCGGCGGCTTTCAGCATCTCGATGCACTCCTCGTAAAACAGAATGATCGCCCGCAGGTTGACGTCGATCTGCAGGTTGATGTGCTTGGTCTGCTGCTCGGCGGCGTTTGCGCCGATTCCCAAGCCCGCGTTGTTGACCAGGACGTCAAGCCGGCCGTACCGGTCACGATGGCGTGCGACGACCGCCCGGATCGCTTCCCCGTCGGCCATGTTCCCGGCTTCGTGCTCCACGTCAAAGCCCCGGTCGCGCAGCCGAACCGCGGCCTGCTCTAGCCCCTCGGGCTTGCGCGAGGTAAGCGTCAACCCGTATCCCAGTTCACCCAGGGTCTCGGCCAGCGTAAAGCCGATGCCTCGTGAGCCTCCAGTGACGATTGCAGCACGGTCGGGCATGGTCGGCCTTTCGGGTCGGTTGCGGCACGGAGCCTATTGTGTGTGGCCGGGCCCGTACGCCCCAATCAGAGGTCAGCCTCTTGGGGCCCGTGACCGGACCCGGTGCGGCGCGCTCGGCGCCGCAGAGGGATGCTAGGAAACCGCGACCGGTTCCAGGTTCGCTAGGACCTCACGACCGACGCGCTGAAGTCCGCGCAGGTACTCGAGGTGTGCTGCCCACTCCATGTCGTAGCTCATGTCCTCACCCATGCAGATCGTGTCTGCATGCGCATCGAGTAGCTCGTAGACGAGTTGGCTGAGCTGATCGACGGTCATCCCGCGCGTGAGGTCCGTGTGGTGCACGGTGGCTCCTTCCTCCGTTGTGCCATCCATGATGGGCGGTTCACCGGACGGAACCCGGTGCAATTAAGGCGCCCGAAAGGGGAGTTTTCTTACCCAACGGGCGGAAGTCCGCAAACTGGCACAAACTGTGAACGTGTAGCGTCTCTGACATGAGCCAGACCGCTCCACGCCTTGGCGAGCCAGGAAGGCTCGCGCGATGGCGTCATGCGCTCAGCACGGTGAACCCGCCGTCGGGCGAGCTCGACGAGGTCTCGCGGTGGCTGGTGATCACACGTGCTGGTGTTTTGCCGATGACGCTGACCGCCGGTGCGGTCGCGGGCCTGCTGGCTGTGCGCCGGCCGGGATTTGCATTCGGATGGTTCCTGCTGGCTTACGTGGGGATCGTCCTGGCCCACGTCTCAAACAACCTCCTCAACGACCTGTTCGACACAGACGAGGGCTTGGACACCGGCGAATACCCTCGGGCGCTCTACGCCCCGCACCCCATCCTTTCGGGGATGACGTCGCGGGACGGCCTGATGCGGGCCGCAATCGCGGTCAACGTCGCGGACCTGGTGATCCTCGCCATCCTCATCGGCGCCCGCGGGTTCCTCGTGCTGGCGTTTGCGCTCGCTGGGCTGGTGCTCAACGTGGCCTACACCGCGCCGCCCGTCCGGCTCAAGAAGCGCGGGCTTGGCGAGGCGGACGTGCTCGTTGTGTGGGGGCCGCTGATGATCGCCGGAACCTACTACGCGGCCGTGGGGCACCTCCCGTGGCAGGTGTGGCTGGCTTCGATCCCCTACGGCCTGCTGTGCACGGCGGTACTGATGGGCAAGCACATCGACAAGCTCCCGTGGGACGAGAAGGCCGGGGTGCGAACCCTGCCCGTACTACTCGGCGAGCCTCGCGCCCGGACCGTCACGCGAGGCCTGATGGTCGGCTTTTACGTGGCGGTGGTGGTGTTCGTGATCGCCAATGTGCTGCCGTGGCCGGCGTTGGCCAGCGTCGGCGCGTTTCCCCTCCTGATCCGCGCGCTGCGCGCGCTCCGGCGGCCCCGCCCGGTCCGCCCGCCCCCAGGGTTCCCCGTCTGGCCGCTGTGGTTCGCCGCGTATGCGTTCACGCACACCCGCCGCGCCGGCGCACTCCTCGTCACCGGGCTCGTCATCGCCGCCATCTTCGGCGTGGGCCCGAGCTGGCTTCGATAAGCCGGGCGCACCGCTCCGCGTAGCGCTTCAGATAGAGCTTCAGCTGGGCTCGACTGTTCGATTTTGGCTGTTATACGAACAAGATTGACTACGCAGAGTTGTGACACAACGGCGCGGGCGCGCGGCGCGGGCGCGCCGCAGCCGCGCGGGGGCGCGCCGCAGCCGCCGCCCACGGCAGGCACGCAGCCGCCGCCCACGGCAGGCACGCAGCCGCCGCCCGCGGCACGCCCACGCGGCCCCCGCGCTATCAACACCCTGTGCCCGAGCTTCCGGACGTCGAGGGCTTCCGCCGCTACCTCTCCAGACACGCCCAGGGGCGCTTGATCACCGGGGTCGAGGCCCCCGATCGCCAGCTGGTTCGGAACACCACCCCGGCCGCGCTCAGCCGGGCGCTCGAGGGCGGCCGGTTCAGGACCCCCGGTCGCCACGGCAAATGGCTGATCGCACCCGTCGGGGAGGTGGAGCTTCTGCTGCACTTCGGGATGACCGGACTTCTCGCATGGTCACCGACGAGCGAAGAGCGCCACCAGCACGACCGGGTCATCTTCGTGTGCGAGGGCGGCGAGCTTCGCTACCGGAACATGCGCCGGTTCGGAGGCGTCTGGATTGCGCGAAGCGAGCGTCAGCGGGCGGCGGTCACCGGACCGCTGGGTCCCGACGCGGCGGCACTGGAAGCCGAGACGTTCATGGAGCTGCTGCGCCGGCGGCGCGGTGGGATCAAGGCCGCGCTCATGGATCAGCGCCTGATCGCGGGGATCGGGAACCTGCTCTCCGACGAGATTCTGTGGCGGCCCGGGTCCGCCCCACGAGGCCCGTCGGAACGCTCAACCCGGCGCAAGCCACGCGTCTATATACGTCACTCCGTCAGGCGGTCGGCGAGTCGACCCGCTATGGGAGGGTGCCGCACGGACGCCGCTGGCTGACGCGGGTGCGCGACGAGCGCGGCGCGGTCTGCCCGCGCTGCGGCACGGGGCTGCGCCGCGCGACGGTCGCAGGGCGCACGGCCTGCTGGTGTCCACGATGCCAGCGGTAGCGCCCTCCTACCATGTCCGTGATGCGCCTCTCAGCCCTGGATCAGTCGCCGATCTCCGAAGGACAGACCGGTGCCGAGGCACTGCGTAACACGCTGGACCTGGCGGTCCTCTGCGACCGGCTCGGATACCACCGCTACTGGGTGGCCGAGCATCATGGCGGGCCAATGCTGGCGAGCGCCAGCCCCGAGGTACTGATCGGGCCGATCGCGTCCGCAACGCAGCGAATCCGCGTGGGCTCAGGCGGAGTGATGCTCCCCCACTACAGCCCGCTCAAGGTGGCCGAGACGTTCACGGTGCTCTCGGCCCTGTATCCGGGGCGGATCGACCTGGGGATCGGCAGGGCGGCGGGTACCGACCCACTTACGACGTTTGCGCTACAGCGTGACCGCCGGCAGGCGGCGCCTGATGATTTCCCTCAGCAGCTGGCGGAGCTGCTGGCCTACTTCGACGACGCGCTTCCCGAGGATCACCCCTTCAGGCGGTTGGCCGGCACGCTCCCCGGGCGGCCTGAGCTTCCCGATCCGTGGCTGCTCGGCTCCTCGCCCCAGTCCGCCATCTGGGCGGCTCAGCTGGGTCTCCCCTATGCCTTCGCCGACTTCATCAGCCCTGGCGGAGAGGAGATCGCCGCGCTGTACCGAGAGCGGTTTGCGGCCGACCGGCAGCTGGAGCGGCCGACCACGGCGGTCGGAGTCTGGGCGCTTTGCGCCGAGACCGATGAGGAGGCACAGCGGCTGGCCACCTCGAGCCGGATGACGCTGACGCTGCTGCGCCGAGGACAGCTGATCCCGGTGCCGCCACCGGAGAGGGCGATCGAGTTTCTTCAAAGCGAGGGGAAGCCGATCGTTGGGAACCCGCCGGGGCGTCGAGGGATCGTCGGCTCGCCGGAGACGGTCCGGGCTGGGATTGAGCAGCTGGCCGAGCAGTACGGAGCCGAGGAGGTGATCGTCGTCACGATCACCCATGACCACGGGGCGCGGCGGCGCTCCTACGAGCTGCTGGCCGAGGTCATGGGGCTGTCTGGCGACAACGCGAGCCTGGCCGCCGCGACGAAGCCCTGAGCGACCGAGTCGGCGAGACCGCCGAGCGGGAGCAGCCGCGGGAGCTCGAGCGACGCCGACAGCTCGAGCTCAAGCCGGGTCGGCGGGCCGGCGGTGACGCGCCACCGGACCTCGAAGCGCTCCGGATCGCCTGCGCCGTGCGGTATCCGCTCAAGCCTTACCTCTTCCCCGGGCCTCACCGAGACCGCCATCAGCTCCTCGAAGCTCCCTGCGAGCTGCCCAAACCCCAGCCGTAGCTCCACCCGTGCGCGGGACGCTCTGCCCGCCCGATCGCGCTCGCTCACCTCCACCCCGCGCACCACTTCCGGATGCCAGCGCGGATAGCCCTCGACGTCGGCCAGCAGGGCCAGGCAAGCCTCGACCGAGGCCTCCACGGAGGCCGCCGCCATCGCGCTTAGCTCCTTCACGCGCGGGTCAGGCCCATGACCAGAATCGATGCGCTGCTCTGCTCCGCGCCGTCGCGAATCCACCGGCGGGCACCCTCACGCAGCGGACCGCCATCGCCGATCACCAGCTTTTCGCCGGGCTGGCAGGGGGTACGGAACTCGATCTCAACGTCGATCGCCTTGGGCTCGGGCTCACGCAGCAGCTCGTCCTCCAGCGGAAGCCAGTACGCCGAGTTGTTGACGTGCCCCGCAATGTCCAGCTCGGTCGTTCGAAAGCTCCACGGCGCCCCGGTCTCGCCGTCCGGAGGAGCGGGATGTCGCAGGCGCGCCGAGACGCGCCGGTTCCCGCCCGTGGCGCCATACACCCCCAGCTCCTCCTCGCTGAAAGGAACCGGGCGCCAGTCCCGCGGGTCGAGATGGACCCACAGCGCCACCGCCTCGACCGCCGCGCCGAACCGCTCCTCCCCTCTTACCGTCGTCCGCCGCTCGCCCCACATCCGGCCCAAGCCACTGCAGAAGGTCGAGAGCGAACACCGCTCGGCGAACCTGGGAAACCGTGCCACGTTGATCCGCGTCCATCGCACCACCCAAACCGCCAGGTCGGCCAGCCCCGCGTCCTCGACGTCCGCGTACGCAACGTCCTGAAGCCACCGCGCAAGGCTGTCCAGCCGGATCCGGCCCGACGGGGCGCAGTCGGCGAACCCCGCGCGCGCGGACTGCTCGAACACCCTGCCCGTGGATGGCGGGCTAACCAGCTCGCTCCGACCCGCGTGTGGCATCGAGCGCGTCAGGTTGTCAGACGAACAGCCGCGGATCCGCTGTGGTGATCCCGTGGACTCCGAGACCGCTCAGCCGCTGGATTGCCACGCGCTCGTTGACGGTCCATGCGTACAGGCGTCCGCTGCGATCTGCGACCTCCTCCAGCAACCTGCCATCGACGAGCCGGTACTGGGCCATCAGCACGTCCCAGCGCCGCGCCGCCAGGCCGCTCAGCACAGCCGTGCGCCAGTCTCGCCACCGCCGGCTCATCCGAGCCACTCGGCCGCCGACGGAGATGCCCAGGCGCAGGCGCGGCTCGAGCTCTCGCAGCCGGTCGAGCACCAGCGGAACCTGCGAGGACACCACGGTGCGCTCGATGAAGCCCGCCCGGCTCAGCGCATCCAGCAGCTGCGGCTCGAACCCCAACCGCTTTACGTCGACGTTCACCTCGATCCCGTCGAAGCGCGATTGGGATAAATGCGACAGCGCCTGGTCAAGGCGGACGTTCCCTTCCCGCCGGGAGTGGAAGACGGTGTGGGCGAGGACGAGCTCACCGCACCGCTCGCGGACGTCGAACTCCACCATGTCCACCCCCACCTCGAGCGCCTTGTCAAATGACGCCAGCGTGTTAGCCGGTGCCAGCGCGCTGGCCCCTCCGTGGCCGATCCGCAGACAGGGCGAAGAAAACACGGCTGACTCCTGCCCTCAAGGTTACTCCGCGGCCGCGACGCCCTGAGACAATTAGCCGATGGGAGGAATGCGGAGAGGCGTGGCCGCAGCGGCAATCGTGTTTGCCCTGACCGCCGCCTGTCCGGCGGCCGGCGCGCCGCGCCGGATGGTGGGCATCGATCCGAACTTCCTGCCGGCGCCCAGCGACCACGCAGGCCGCAGCCAGGCCTTCTCGCGGATCCGCTTCACCGGAGCGAGCGCGGCGCGGATCGACGCCGACTGGGCACAGATCGAGACCAAGCCCGGCGTTTACGACTTCACCGCGCTCGACGCCCGTGTCCATGAGCTGCTCGCCAATGGCCTTCAGCCGCTGATCATCCTCGACTATGGAAACCCGCTCTACTCCGGGGCCGGTTCGGCCGCCCAGCAGGCTGGCTTCACCGGCGTGCCGCCGTTCGGCATCGGTGCCCCGGACCTGTACCCGCCTGACTCGCCGGCGCCGTTCGCGCGGTTCGCGGCTGCGCTGGCCTCCCGCTACCGAGGTCAGGTCCACATGCTGGAGGTCTGGAACGAGGAGAACCTGGGGTGGCGCTTCTGGGAGCCCCACGAGGACCCCGCCGCGTACGCGGCACTGCTGAAGGCCACCTACACATCCGTCAAGGCGGTGGCCCCTCGAGACCAGGTCGCGGTCGGCGGCACCTTCTATCCGTCGATCGACGCACAGGAAGCCGCCGCTGACGGAATCCCACTCCCGACCGGCACGGCCGCCGACGAGCTCGCCCTGCCCCACCAGGGGACGCTCGACTTCCTCCAACACGCGTTTGCAGCGGCTCCCGACCTGGGGCGCTACTTCGACGCGGTCGCCTACCACCCGTATCACTTCCCCTACATGGGCCCTGAGGTAGACATCCCCGTGGAGGGAACAACCGAGAGCTCGATGGTCGCGCTGCGACATCTGCTGAACGGTCACGGCCTCCGGTCAAAACCCATCTGGATCACCGAGGTGGGTTGGCCCAACAACACCGCCGCGTACGGCCCGACGCCGCAGAAATCCGCCTCCTATCTGGTGCGGACTTTCGCCACCGCCTGGGCTCACGGCATCGAGACCGTGTACTGGTACTGCTATGGCGACGCCTCCGACTCGGCCTACAACCAGGAGTCGGCGTTCGGGATCGTGGACTCGGCGGGCAGGCCCAAACCCGCCTTCTACGCGTGGAGCACGGTCGACCGGCTCGTGGCGGTGCTGCCTTTCGCCGGTTCGGTTGCCGAGCGCTTGAAGCTCCCCACCGACGGCCACGCCCTGCGGTTCTCCAGCCGCCAGCGCACCGTCACCGTGGTCTGGCTGGCGCCCGAGACGATGTTCAGCGACCAGGGTCCCGGAGCCCCCGCCGAGCAGAGCGCATCGGTGACGACGCCGCGCGGAACCACCGAGATCCTCGACATGACGGGCCATCGCCTGCCACTGCGGGCGAGATTCCAGGCCTCCGCGTACCCGGTGTTCCTCGTCACGGTGCGCCACGCCGGGTCACGCACCGCGCGCCACAGACCGCGCCCAAAGCGGCCGCCTCGGCCACCGACTCCCCAGCCGCCAGAGCGTGAGTGAACCCCGCGGCAAACGAGTCACCGCAGCCGTAGGCGTCACGAAGCTGCCCGGGCGGCGCCGCCGCCTCCCATCTCCCGCTTGATTCGCCAGTCCAAGCGCCTCCCTCGGGCCCCTGTGTCTCGACCAGAAGCCTGGCTCGCTCGGCCAGCCGGAGCGCCCACTCGTGCTCGTCGGGATCGTCGCGGCTGTACACCAGCGCGTCGACGCCGGGTCCGTTCTGGAGCGCCTCACGACCTCGGGGCGAAGCCACCAGCACCCGGGCCGCGCGCGCCCGCTCCAGCGCCGCGGTGTCGCCGGCGGTGAAATACACGCCGTCGGCCGTCCCCAGCCGATCCCACTCGAGCCCATCGCCGCCGAGCGGCTCAAGCCGCTCACCGATCGTGACGATCGTTCGCTCACCGGCGGCGTCGAGCATCGTCACGGCCCTGCGCGTGGGCTGGAGGCGCCACGCCACGTGGAGCCGCACCCCCCGTCTCGACAGCTGCTCGGCCGCCGCGTGGCCTTCTTCGTCGTCGCCCATGGCGCAGAAGAAATCGACGTCTGCACCCAACTCGGCCAGCACCGAGGCAGCCACTCCGCCACCGCCCGCGGCGCGTGCAAGAGCCTCATCTGCGTGGGCGATCTCCCCCGGCCGCGGCAGACGAGGCACGGCGATGAATTCGACCCATTCCACGTGGCCGATGACCGATACCCTCGGCATTGTGCGAGGGTACGAGGGATGGCGCCGCTAACGGGTACCTCGACCGCGGAGATCGATGCACCGCTGGATCGCGTCTGGGCGCTGGTCGAAGACGTGGAGGAGGCTCCGGAGTGGCAGGGCGGCCTCAAGGGGATGCACGCGCTCGAACGCGACGACTCAGACCGCGCGGTCCTCTGCGAGGCAGAGACCGACGCCAAGGTGAGAACCGTCAAGTCGATCGTCCGCTTCGATTACGCGCAAGCGCCCAACATCCTGCGCTGGACCCAGGAGAAGGGGGACCTCAAGTCAGTCGAGGGCAGCTGGGAGCTTGAGGACCTGGGTGGCGGCAGGACCCGGGCCACATATCGCATCGAGGCCGACCTTGGCCGGATGCTGGGCATGGTCGTTCGCGGTCCGCTGGTCGACGTCCTGCGGCAGATGCTGGCCGGCGCCCGGGCCGGCGAGCTCAAACGCGAGATGGAGGGCTGATTGACGGCTCGTAGGTGGGTCGGGGCGGCAGAGCTTGCTTTCGCCCTCATGCTCGCCCTGGCGGCGCCCGCGCCCGCGCGGGTCATCCAGGCGACTTCGATCCTTCCGCCCGGGGAGAGCGGCTTCGTCTCCATTCCCGGGGTCGCCAACGGCACCGGATCGTCGCACCTGTACGACCAGCAGTCGCCGTTCATCAACTTCCAGCGCAAAGACGCGATGTTCAACCAGCCCGGCACGGAGGAGGATCCGATGGCGGGCGTCCGGATCGTTCGCGACGCCTACGGCGTGCCAGCGGTCACTGGCTCGGGCGATGCGCAACTGTGGTGGGGCGCAGGCTACGCCACCGCCGAGGACCGCCTGTTCGAGCTGGAGGCCTTCCGCCGAGCGACCACCGGGCACCTGGCGGAGGTCCTGGGCTCGAGCTACATCCCGATGGATATCGCGGTCCGGCGCGACTTCTACACCCCGGCCGAGCTCCAGGCGATGTTCAACGCCTTGCCCGCGGCGCTCCAGGCTCGCTACCAGAACTACGCCGCGGGAATCAACGCCTGGGTAGACCATGTGAACGCGGATCCCGCCGACATGCCCGGCGAATTTCCCGCGGTCGCGCTCACTCCGACCCACTTCTCGGTCGTCGATCTGTCGGCGATCGGCATCTATCTGGCCCGGACCACCCCGAACACCGACGGCGATGACCTGAACAACATGCACGCAATTCAGGCCAGCGGGCCGGCCAGATTCAACAAGATCCTTCCCCTTCGGATCCGCGGGCAGATCGCCACGATCCCGCGCTCGGACGGCCTGTTTCCCTCCGTCCCAGGCCGCACCGCCGCGCAGGAGCGGGCTGGCGCTCAGGCGGTCCTTCCGGTTCGTGCGCCACCTCCCGATCCCGCCCAGCACCGAACTCGGCGCCGAGGTGGTGAGCGGCTCGCTGCCCCAGCCGTCGTCGGCTGCGCTCGCGGCCGCCAGGAACGACGGAGCCGAGTCCCTGTCTCCGCTCCGCCGCGGAGGTTCCTCGATGGTGGCGATCGGCAACCTCCGCTCCCACCACGCGTTCCTGTTCAGCGGGCCGGAGCTCGGCTTCTCGGCCCCCGAGGAGCTCTACGAGCAGGAGCTGCACGGCCCTGGCCTCGACGTGCGCGGGATCACCGCGCCGGGCGCGCCCGTGATCGCGATCGGACACAACGCACACGTCGCGTTCGGGCTGACCAGCGGGCTCTCCCAGACCAACGCGCTGTACGTCGAGCACCTGGTCCCCGGCAATCCCGACGCCTACTACTACCGCGGTCAGATCCGCCAGATGGACTGCCGCGAGGAGACGTTCAAATACAACCCCCCACCCACCTCGCTGCTCCCGCCAGGCGTACTGAAGTCCCCGCCACAATCGGGGTCGGTCACGCTACGGCTGTGCCGGACGATCCACGGACCGGTCCAGGCCAGGGTCGGCAACATCGCGTACGCCCGGCGTTACGCCACGTGGGGCAGGGAATTTGACACGCTCAGCGCGCTGGCCAACGTTGACGCAGCGCGGAGCGTCGCCGACGTCAACCGCTCGATGGCTTCCGCGACCTGGAATGAGAACATGGCCGCCGCCGACGACCGCGGGCACATCGGCTACTGGCATCCCGGCCTGCTCCCCATCCGCCCCAAGGGCTGGGATGAGCGTCTCCCCTACCCCGGCGATGGCCGAGCCGAGTGGAGCGGGTTCCTACCGGTGGCGCGCCGTCCCCATGTGATCGACCCTGCGCAGGGGTGGCTCTCCAACTGGAACAACATTCCCTCGCAGGGATGGACGACCGGCAACGACCCGGCGTCGGAGCGGGTCGCCGGTCCATGGTTCCGGGTGGCGTGGCTCAACCGGCAGGTTGCCCGAGTGCTGAGGCGCCCCTCGTTTGCCGCGATGAACGAGATGATCCACCAGGCCGGAAGCGTCGCCGAGCAGCGGCCGCTGGCCGCGGCCCGCCTGCGCCGGGCGCTGCGCGGAGCGCGCGACGGAGCGGCTGTGGTCCTGCGCACGATCCTTCGCTGGAACGGCTCCTACAACGAGACCGACTCCAGCGGAACCGTCGATCCCGGCGTGGCCGCGTGGCAGACGTTCAAGGACCAGCTCCAGGCGGTTGCGCTGGCGCCGCTGGGTCCCGCTGGGCAGCTGATCGGCGGCGGCGAGCCAAACGACGAGCACGACGTTCGACGTCGACATCGGCCAGGCTTACGCGATGCGCACACTCGGCCCTGCCGGTTGGCGCCGGGCCGCGGCAGCCACGTTCGCGACGCTGAGCCAGCGGTTCGGCTCGAGCGACCCAGCCAACTGGCGCGAGCCCCGCGCGACCTTCAACCAGAGCGCGCTGGGAGCCGAGCAGCCTCCCACGATGCCGTTCTTCGACCGCGGCACGTTCGAGCAGGTCGTCGAGCTCGGTCCGTAGAAGTGCTGGCCGTATTCGCCGAGCAGATCAACCCGGACGACCCGCTCAGCGGCCTGCGGATCGAAGACCGCCCTGACCCCGAGGTGCCAGCCGGGTGGACGACGGTGAGCGTGAAGGCCGCCTCGCTCAACCACCACGATCTATGGTCACTGCGCGGGGTGGGACTGCCGGAGGAGCGCCTGCCGATGATCCTCGGCTGTGATGCCGCCGGTCTCGACGAGGACGGCAACGAGGTGGTCGTCCACTCGGTGATCTCGGACCCCGACTGGCGCGGCGACGAGACGCTGGATCCGCGTCGATCGCTCCTGTCCGAGCGCTACCAGGGGACGCTCGCCGAGAAGGTCGCCGTGCCCCGAGACGCAACCTCCTGCCCGAAACCCGCCGAGCTGAGCTTCGAGGAGGCGGCCTGCCTGCCCACCGCCTGGCTCACGGCCTATCGCATGCTGTTCACGCGCGGCGGAGTCGTCCCTGGGATGACGGTGCTGGTCCAGGGCGCTGGCGGCGGCGTCGCCACAGCGGCCATCGTGCTGGCGAGCGCGATGGGGGCCCGGGTCTGGGTCACCGCCCGCTCGGAGGAGAAGCGCCAGCAGGCGCTCGGCTTAGGGGCTGCCGGTGCGTTCGAATCCGGCGCACGGCTCCCTGAGCGGGTTGACGTGGTGATGGAGACGGTCGGCGAGGCCACGTGGGCGCACTCGGTCCGCGCGCTGAAGCCGGGCGGGACGCTGGTGGTCTCAGGCGCCACGACCGGTCAGGCTCCACCCGCCGAGCTCGGCCGCGTGTTCTTCCTTCAGCTCTCGGTGATCGGGTCGACGATGGGCACCCGTGATGAGCTGGAGCGGCTGATCAGGCTGTGCGTGGAGAAGGGCCTCCGGCCGGCGATCGATCGCACGCTTCCGCTCGCACAGGCGCGCGAGGGCTTCGCGGCGATGCTCGACGGGAGCTTCGTCGGCAAGATCGTGTTCAGCGTTTAGGGTGTTTGTGCCGGCGCCGGCGATGCCGCGCTTTGCGGTGTGCTGGCGCGCTCGCCTGGGGTGCAAACGCCTGAGGGACGAACCGGGCGATGAACGACCTGATCGGTCCTTCCGCTAGCCGCGCGTAGACCCCGGGGTGCCCGGCCTCGGCGCAGCCCTTGCCGAAGCTCGTGGCCCCCACCAGGCGAAGCGTCCCGTCCGCCGGGACCAGCAGGGGCCCACCCGAGTCTCCCTCACAGGTGTCGGTACCTCCCTGTGGGTATCCGGCGCACATCATTGTCGCGGGATCAAACGAGCCATCGTTGCCGGCCACGCTCAGGCCGTTGGGATAGGCGTTGGCGCAGTAGGCGTCCGTGGTGATCGGCACCTTGGCGTACTGCATCTGCGGTGGCGGCGTGGAGTCGTTCTCGGAGGTCGTGCCGAAGCCGGCGATCGTGGCGAGCACCCCTGGCCGCCAGCTGCTTCGCTCGGAGGCCGAGGCGATCAGCATCGGCTTGATGTGCGTGGGCTGATCGAGCTTCAGGAGGGTGACGTCATTGCCGGTTCCGTTGGTGACGATGTAGTCGCTGTCCACCACCACCTGGCTGACGGAGTGGGTCTCGCCGCCACGGCCGTCGGCGTAGACGCTCCCGAGCTGCACGGTGTAGAACGACGCGGGCCAGCTGGCCGGCGAGGGTGCGAGTCCCATGCTGGCGGACCCGGTTGCGGATCCGCAGTGCCCGGCGGTTAGAACCCACTGCGGCGCGATCAGCGTCCCGCTGCAACCGAAGGCGCCGCCGATCAGGACATCGGCCACATAGCCGAAGGATCCCGGCGGAGCAGGCTTTCCACCGACCACCGCGCGTGCGGGCGACGCGGCGAACGCCAGCGCGATCAGGCCGGCGCAGATTCCTGTCAGGCGCCTCCGAGCCATCTGGCTGGATTGTCCACCATCATCGTTTGGATTTCGCCACTTGAGACTCCGCCGTCAAGGAGCTCGGGAATCACCGACTCGAACAGGAACGTCATCGACCAGTCCGGCGTGGCGCCGGATGCACGCGAGCGCTCCATCTGCTCGGCCGTGTACCAGTCCAGCCCGGCGGCGATCGGAACCGAGAAATCCTGCGAGATGAACACCCGCTCGGCATGGCCGCGGCGCAGGAGCTCAACGAGCACCTGGTTGCGCCTCGCCGTCGGCTGAAGGTAGTCAAGCCCGTACCGGTCGAGCCCCACATACACCCCTTGGGCCAGCAGCCGCTCGATGTAGTCGAGGTCGTCCGTGTCGCCGGTGTGGGCGATATGGATCTTGTCCGGCGCCGCCCCCTCCTCGAGGAAGACCTCGACCTGGCGCGGGCCGGTCCCCGAGGCGGGGTGCGAGTGGGCCATGATCGGGGCACCGGTCTGCGCGCTGGCCCGCCCCGCCGCCCGGTGCACCTTCTCCACCGCTCTGGTCATGCCGGCCTCGTCGGCCGCACACTTGAGGAACGCGGCCTTGATCTCAGTGCCCTGGATCCCGGTTCGGATGTCGTGGACGAACAGCTCAGCCATGAAGTCCGTGCTGCGATAGGTGAGGAACCTCGGCAGATGCTCGTATGTGTAGATCCCCGTGCACGTGACGATCTGAAGGCCCGTGTCGTGCGACAGGCGTGCCAGCGAGCGGACGTCGCGGCCCAGCATCGCCGCGGTCGGTTCGACCACGGTGCGCACGTCGTGTTCCTTGACCGCCTCCGCGGCAGCCAGTGCCAGGCCGTAGTCGTGCTCGGGGTCGCGAACATGCGGCCATTGGGCCGAAACGATCTCGTCGGCGGAGAAGAAGTGCTCGTGGATCAGCGTGAGGCCGAGGGCGGATGCATCGACCGGACCGGTGACGGTTTCGACGGTGGCCATCGCGCGCATCGTTTCACGCGCGCGTGAACGGGAAGACCGAGGGCAGCTAGGAAAGGAGGAGCAAATGCGCTCCATCACCACCCGCTTCGCCGGGTTGACGATCCTGATCGGGGGTATCTGGGGGGCGCTCATCCCATTCGTCGGGCCGTACTTCCACTACTCGCTTGGACCCGACCGGACGTGGACCTGGACCACTGGCCGGCTGTACCTCGACGTGCTGCCGGGTGTCGCCGCAATCATCGGAGGCCTCCTGCTGCTCGGCGCAGGGCCGTGGGCCACCGGCCGGCTCGGCGCGCTGATTGCGCTGATCGCAGGGATCTGGTTTGTGGTTGGCCCGGATCTGAGCTACATCTGGCAGGCCGGCGGCGCCCAGGGCATCGCCCATGGCAGCCGCGCGGTGCGGAGTCTCGAGGCTGTGGGTTTCCACACCGGACTGGGTGTGCTGATCGCCGCGCTGGCCGCCTATGCCCTGCCGGGCTTCCTGCTTCGGCGCCGCCTCGCGGCGGCTGAAGGCGCGGCGGGTGCCGAGGTGGAGAGCGCCGGACGGGCCCGTCGCAGACGGCCGTTCCTGCGCCGCCGTGGCCCAGCTGCCGCCTGATGGTTGCAGCCCGCTAAGTGCTCGACATATAGTGAACGCGCCGGGTCACCTGCCCGGCGCGTAACCCGCCACCCTGAGGGAGGGAACCATGGCCGACACCCGTGACGGCTACCACGTGGGCGTAGACATCGGCGGGACGTTCACTGACCTCGTTGCGGTCAGCACCGGCGGGGACACCTACCGGGCCAAGTCCCCCACCACCCCCGACGATTACAGCCGCGGAATCGCCGATGGGCTGGGAGTACTTGCCCAGGCATGCGGAACCGGCCTGGCGGAGCTCATGGGGGCAACGAAGCTGTTCATCAACGGCACCACCGTGGTCACCAACGCCATCGCCGAGCTCAAGGGCCGGAACGTGGGCGTCATCGTCACCGCGGGCTTCGGCGACACGCTGCGGATCGCCCGCTCGGCGCGGACAAACGACCGGGACCTGCACACCCAGACACCGCCGCCGGACATCGTCAACCGGACCAACATGGTGGAGGTCGACGAGCGGATCAACTTCGCGGGCCAGGAGATCGTGAAGCTGCACGCCGACCAGGTCCGCGACGCGGCCCGCAAGCTCGTCGAAGAGCAAGGCTGCGACGCCGTCGCCATCTGCTTTCTGTGGTCGTTCGCCGACCCCGGCCATGAACAGGAGGCCAAGCGGATCGTCAGCGAGCTGTATCCCGACCTGTTCGTGTCGATCTCCAGCGAGGTCTTCCCTGTTGCGCGCGAGTACGAGCGCTTGGTCACCACCGTCTTCAACGCGTTCACATCCAAGGGCGTTGCCGAGTACGTGGGCGCGCTGGAGGGCAAGCTGTCCGAGCTCGGGTGCGCCGTTCGCCCGGCGCTGATGCAGTCTGTGGGCGGCCTGCTGTCGCCCGAGGAGGCGCGGGGGCTGCCGATCGAGCTGATCAATTCGGGACCCGTGGGCGGAGTGGTGGGCGCCCGGGCTCTGGCGGAGCGCCTAGGGCTCCACGACGTCATCACCGCCGACATGGGCGGCACGTCATTCGACTGCGCGCTGATCAAGGACCTCCAGCTCACCGAGGCTCACCGGGCGCAGCTTGGGAAGTTCGCCACCGGCCTCTCGATGATCGACATCTCCGCGATCGGCGCGGGTGGCGGCTCGATTTTCTGGCTCGACGCCCGCGGAGCGCCTCGAGTCGGTCCCGACTCAGCCGGCG
The DNA here is from genome assembly GCA_963756965.1 of uncultured Solirubrobacterales bacterium. Classification (GTDB taxonomy): domain Bacteria; phylum Actinomycetota; class Thermoleophilia; order Solirubrobacterales; family Solirubrobacteraceae; genus Palsa-465. The sequence goes on along the minus strand of CAVWPT010000004.1, from coordinate 69,567 downwards.
CCGTGCCCGGGCCGGCCTGCTACGGCCGGGGTGGGACCGAGCCCACGGTCACGGACGTGGCGCTGGCGATGGGGCTGATGGACCCTGGGTACTTCCTCGGAGGGACGATCGCGCTCGATCAGGAAGCGGCTCGCAAAGCAATCACCGAGCGGATCGCACAGCCACTCGGCTGGGACCTCGACCGTGCGTGCGCCGGGCTGTACCAGATCGTGGTCGACGCAATGTCGAACGCGGTACGGGCAATCTCGATTGAGCGTGGTCACGACCCACGCGGCTTCGCGATGGTCGGCTATGGCGGCGCAAGCGGGCTCTTCGTGCCGCTGATCTGTCGCACGATGGGAATCGGCGAGCTGGTGATTCCAGGCAACGCCGCGGTGTTCTCCGCCTACGGCCTGCTGTGGTCGGACGCCGTCCGCTCGCTGGTCCGGACGGTCAACTGGATCGTCCCGGCGGCGCCCCTGGAGCCTGTCAACCAGGTGCTCGCCGCACTGGCCGCGGAGGCGGCCGAGGCGCTGCGAGCCCGAGGGTTTGCCGACGACGCGATCGAAATCCGCTACGAGGGCGACTTCAAGTTCGCTGGGCAGGCGTTCGAGCTGACGATCCCGCTGCCGGCGGGCGAGCTGACCGACGAGCATCGCGCCCAGCTGATGCAGGACTTCACCGCAACGTACGAGCGGCTGAACGGGCCTGGCACCGCCTGGGAGGGGTTCCCGATCGTGATGCTCAACGCCCGTGTCACCGCCACGGCCGCCGTGCCGCGTCCTGTGGTCCAGGAGCATTCGCCAAATGGCGGGGCGCCCGAGGCCGCGGTACACGAACGGCGTTTGGTGCTCGAGCCCCAGCGAGGCGAGCGCGTCGAGCTCGACGTGTATCGAGGCGAGCGCTTGCGACCGGGGATCGAGATCCGCGGGCCCGCCGTGATCGAGGACGTCGACACCACCGTCTATGTGCCGCCGGACGCCACCTGCCGCCTGGACGAGCACCGCTACTACCGACTGTCAGTCTGAGGAGCCAACGATGCTGCAAGAGCGAACCCAAGCCGACGATCCGGTCCTGGCAGAGGTCATCGGCAACCGCCTGTTCAACATCACGCTGGAGATGGCCTCGACCTTGATTCGGACGAGCGGGTCCCCGGTGCTGACAGAGGCCAAGGACTTCTCGACCGCCGTATTCGACCGCAAGAAGGAGCACGTCGGGTTCTCGGGCTACGTGATCGGGCACATCGGCTCATCCCTGGAAGGAGTGCGTGCCGTGGACCGCGAGTACGGCGACGACCTCCATCCCTACGACCACTTCATCTGCAACGACCCGTACACCTCGGGGGCCATCCACCAGGGCGACGTGGGAATCATCTCTCCGCTGTTCTGGCGCGACGAGCCGGTGGGATGGGCGTTCTCCAACGCCCACGTGCTCGACGTGGGCGGCATGTCGCCGGGTGGCTGGGCGCCCGTGGCGTTCGACTGCTACGGCGAGGCGCTGCGCTTCCCGGCCGTGCGAATCGTGCAAGAGGGCAAGTTCATCAAGGACATCGAGCGGCTCCTGGTGCACAACGTGCGCCTGCCGATCGTGCTCAATGACATCCGCTCGCTGGTGGCCGCAAACAACGCCGCCCAGTCGCGCTTGGAGGTGCTGCTGGACGAGTACGGACTCGATCTGTATGAGGCGTACTGCGAACGCAACAAGGACCTGACCGAGGAGGTGATCCGCTCCCGGATCGCCTCCATCCCGGACGGACTATACGAAGCGGTCGATTGGGTGGAGTACGACGGCCACGGCGTGGACGGTCTTTGGAAGATCCATCTGCGGCTGACTGTGTCGGGGTCGGACCTCATCCTCGACTTCACCGACACCGACCCCCAATGCACAGGGTTTGCCAACGCCGGTTACGGGGCGATCGCCGGGCTGGTGGGAGCGACCGTGATGCTGGCGCTCGCCTGGGACACGCCGATCAACGCAGGGATCTACCGGCCCGTCCGGCTGGTGCTGCCTGAGCCAGGCACCGTCCTGAACCCCGTCGTCCCGGCGCCCGTCTCCTGCGGGCACATGGAGGGGGCCTCCAAGGCGGGCCGCACGGTGACCGAGACGCTTGGCAAGGCGATGGCGCTGTCCGATGACGCCGTGCTTCGCTCGCGTACGGCTGCCGCCGGCGTCAACGCGTGGCCCGGCAACTCGTGGGCAGGCCTGTCCCAGTACGGCGAGTACACGGCATTCGCGGTGATGGACTGCGGCTCGGGCGGTATGGGCGCTCAGACGGTGATCGACGGCCTGGACGTGTCCTCCTATGAGGGGCAGCTTGACAACGGGATCCCCGACGTGGAGATCAACGAGGGCTACTACCCCATGCTCTATCTGTGGCGGCGGTTGAACTCGAGCTCAGGTGGGCCGGGGATCAACCGGGGCGGCCTGGGGCTCGACTTCGCGTGGGCCCCGCACGGCACCGAGGCCCTGCTCGGCACCCTGGAGAACGCGATGGCCGCCGTGCCAAGCCGGGGCATGCTGGGCGGCTACCCCGGCGCCACGCACTTCTTCAACGTCGTCCACGGCACCGGTGTGCAGGACGCCGCGGCCCGCGGAGAGCGGCTGCCCCAGAGCGTCTCGGAGTTGGATGGATCGGAGGAGACGCTGATCAACCACGTGGCCGGTGTTCCGCTGCCAGCCACCGACGTGTTCCACCAGATCACCGGCGGCGGCGCCGGGATCGGCGACCCGCTGCTGCGGCCGGCCGAGCGGGTGGCCGACGACGTGCGGGAGGGTTACGTGTCGGCTGATCAGGCCCGCGCGGCCTACGGAGTCGTGTGCTCGGATTCGGGTGAGGTGGACGCCGACGCCACGTCCCGCGAGCGGGCTTCTGTTCGCGAGCGGCGACTGGGTCGCAAGCCCGAGCGAACGCCCCGTGAGCCTCGTGACGAGTGGATCCCCGCGTTGGCCTTGGTCGGCGACTCGCTCCAGTGCAGCCACTGCGAGACCGAGCTCGGTCCGGTGGGCGGGAACTGGAAGGAGCAGGCCGCGCACCGAAGCGGCGAGGCGTCAGAGCGGCTGGCAGAGCTGGGCATCCACGTGAAGCAGCGCTCGACACCGGCGATGATCCTGCACGAGTGGGCCTGCCCCGGCTGCGGGACGATGCTCGAGACCAACCTCTATCCCGAGGACATGCAGCCCCTGCATGACCTGCAGGTCGGCGAGACCCCGGAGGTCCCGGAGGGGGCGCGGGCGATCTAGGGCCGGGGCGCGGGCGATCTTAGCGGCGGGCGCGCGGCGATCTAGGGCCGGGCGCGCGGGCGATCCGCCGGGGCGGCCCCCGCGGCCCCCGCGGCCCCCGCGGCCCCCGCGGACCTGCCCGGCGCCCGGGACAGCACCTGGAGCGCGGGCAAACTGCCCAGTCGTCGACCGCCCGAGCGCGAGTGTGCAGAAAACCCGCCCAGCGCGGGCAAACTGCCCAGTCGTCGACCGCCCGAGCGCAAGTGTGCAGAAAACCCGCCCAGCGCGGGCAAACTGCCCAGTCGTCGACCGCCCGAGCGCGAGTGTGCAGAAAACCCGCCCAGCGCGGGCAAACTGCCCAGTCGTCGACCGCCCGAGCGCGAGTGGGCGGAAAACCCGCACGATGCGGGGAAACGAACAAACCCCACCGGGACGGCGAGCTATTGTCGCTTTTACCGGCATTGCGGGCAGATGGGGGTGCGTCGGCACATGGCCTCAGAGGCGTCCGCCGACGGGCTCAAACTGGTTCTCATGTTCGTCGTCATCGCAACACTCACGGCAGGGGCGGTCGTGCTCGCGGGCGGTGGCGACGCGTTCTGGCTGTGCCTGCCCGGAGCGCTGCTGCTCGCGGCGACGGCGCCGAACCCACCCCAGGCATGGCTGCGCGCCGCCACGGTCGTGCTGCTGGCCGCCCTTCCCCCGCTCTTTGACTCGGACCTTGACCCCCTTCCGAATGGGCTCCTGGTGATACTGATCCCAGCCGCCACCGTCGCCGTCCTGCTATCGATGCGCGCCCGCCTCGAGCGGGAGCGTGACGCCATGCGGCGTTCGGCCCTCAGCGATCCGCTGACCGGCATCGCCAACCGCCGCTCGCTCCAGGAGCGGATCGGGTACGAGATCTCGCGTCACGCCCGGATGCGCCACAGCTTTGCCCTCGTGATGATCGACCTCGACGGCTTCAAGGCGCTCAACGACCGCTTTGGCCACGGCGCCGGCGACGAGCTGCTGCGTGAGGCGGCCGCCGCGCTCAAGCACACCGTCCGCGCGCAGGACACCGCTGCTCGGATCGGAGGGGACGAGTTCTGCATCCTGGCTCCCGAGACCGACCAGGACGGGAGCACTCCGCTGGAGGCTCGGATCCGCCGCGCCGTGGGCAGCGTCACCTCAGGAATCCAGGCACTGAGCGCCAGCGCTGGCACCGCGATCTTCCCCGCCGACGGGACCTCGGCCGACGTGTTGATGGCCGCCGCCGACGAACGGCTGCTGGCCGACAAGCGGGGGCGTCACGGCGGGAGCGGGTACCGGATCGCGGCCTGAGCGCGGGCGTCCTAGGGCAGCATCGCGCGTTGCCACATCTGCAGGTAGCCCTCGGCTGACTGGAAAAGGAGCCTGGTGGCCGCCTGACCACCCGGTTGCTGGCGCATGTAGGCCAGGAGGTCTGGATACAGACCGTAGTCGGCTACCCCCGCGGTATTGAGGTTGAACTGGTGAGTGCCGGCGAGCTCGCAATAGAAGAGGACCTGGCTGCCGTAGGGGCGGAACGGGTAACGCAGGGGCTTTGTCTGAGCCGCGGGGTCTGGGGCCGGCGCCGCGTTGAGGCCGCCGGTGTCAGTTCCGAGGCCAACGCCCAGCAGCTGATGGGGCCGCTGGAAGCGACGGAAGCTGTTGATGTCTCGCGCGAGGTTGGCGGCTTGGTCCGGGCGTGCTGTCGCGAAACCGCCCAGCTTGTAAAGCCGCTCCAGATCAGAGGGGGTCCAGATCCCACCCGTGTTGGTATGGCTTGAGACGATCGGATATTGCCGCGCCTCTGCCAGCTTGAGGACGTCCAGCCGGGCCCGCTCCGAGAGATGGTCCATCTCGATCAGCATGTGGTTGTCCATCAGCTTCTGCACGAGGTAGGCGCCGAGCGGCGTCAAGCCCTTGCTGTTGCAACTCGTGCCCTGGCCGGGCTCGGGGCAAGGTCCGGTCTCGAACGGGAGCCCCGTGGTTTGCACTTGCATCCCGCTGATGAAGTTGCCTTCGGCGCCGCCCATCAGCGCCGCGCCGGCGAACGAGTTGTCGATCCAGTGGGCGATGAACACGCTGCTTATGCCGAGCCGCTTGTACAGCGCGATGCCCCGGTCCACGTCGGCGTTGGTGCACTGCGGCTGGTCCAGGCGTTCCGGACAGTCGAACAGCTCTGATGATTCGACGCCGATCAACACGGCCAACTTGCCCTGCTCAATCACGTGCCTGGCCTGCCAGGGGTCGGTGACGAGCCTCAACCAGCCACGGCCCGGACCGCCGCTCTGCGCGTCGACATAGTCCTGGAGCGCGTGCAGGTGCTCCAGCTCCAGTTCGATCGTCGCGGTCTCATCGCAGGAGTGCGCCCGCCGCGGCTCGATCTGACATAACGGCTGGTCCTCGACCAACTGCGCGGTGACCAGCCGGAGGCCGCCCATCCATGCTCGCTGCAGCCACCGGTAGTAGGTCTGCTGATGCGTGTAGGTGTCGTACGTGGGCCATCCGACGAACGTCGGCCAGCCGTGGTTGTCACGTGTGCCGACCGGCCGCCCAGAGCGCAGCAGGTTGCCGGTGAAGTCGAAGACCTCGTTGGGCCCGAGCACGTCGACGTCGTGCTGGACGCCGAGCGCCACCGTCACGCCGAACGGGTCGAAGCTCTCGCCTGAGACCACGAGCCCTCCCGCGCGGTAGTCGGCGGTGATGTGGAGATGCGGGTCGGCGTATCCGAACACGGTGCCGTCGGGGTTGACGCCGTGGGGCAGCGGTCCGACGGCGTTCACGCCCGCTTCCGGATATGAGAGGCAGCGCGATCTAGCACGCAACCGCAGCCGCTGACGGCCGGGAGCTGTGTCAACCGCGCCCGAGTGGCCGATCCTCAGCCAGCGTCCGTTGGCGATCGACCGCAGAGCGAAGGTGCCGCGGCCGGTGCCGATCATGGTCCATGCCGCGGTAGCGGCCGGCGTGGCGCTGGGGACGACCGCGGCCCCCGCCCCGACGCTCAGCAGCTCGCCGCGCCGGTCCTGGATCATGTACGTGCCCAGGCCGGTCGGCTTGAAGTACAGGGTGGCGGCTCGCCGGACCGAAATGCCGTAACCCGACCGTCCCACCGTTAGGTATTTGTGCGTAACCGCTGAGGACACGGCGAAGCAGCGATTGGCGAACGAGAAGCGCGTCTGCGGTGACGCGGTGGCGGTCGCCGGCAGGAAGGCGAGGACGGCCGCGGTTATCGCACTCCTCCTCACGGCGCGAGGCTATCCGCCTCAGGACCTAAACGGCGAGGTAACCGGGCCGCTAGGTGCGTCCCCGAGCGGTCCACGGTTCAGCCCGCTAGCGGAAGACCCTTCGGCTGATAGCTCTTTGGCGGGTTCGAGTACGGCCAGCTGAACGCACCGCAGCCTCCGTTTGCGTTTACGAAGCTGTCGAAGTTCGCAGCGTGGTCGAAGTAGTAGCCGTTGGGGTAATAGGGGCCAAGCGTGGCCTGCTCCTGGCCCTGGGCGGGGATCTTCTGAATCGCCTGGGCGAAGGCGGGGTCGGGGAGCATGTTGCGCAGGATGACCGGAGCCGAGGGCGTTGGACCCTTCGGCAGCCACTTGATTCCCGGACAGGCCGCGGTGGCAGGCTTATTGGACGCCGTCGAGATCACGATCGTGAAGTAGCCCTGGGAGTCGAGCGTGACGTCGTCATCCTTGACGCACCCCGTGTACTGCGTGCTCGTCGTGTTGACGCAGATCGACCAGTAGCGGACCTGGCCCGTGCCCATCTTTGTGGCCGTTGCCGGATAGGTCTGTGGCGTCGTGGGAGCCTTGCCGTGGAACACCAGGACGTCGCCGTAGGACGAGGAGTCGAACGCCGTCATGTACGCGTTGTCCAGGTTGTCGTAGAACCCTCCGGACGGCAGCATGTTCGAGGTCGATTGCACGGCGGGCCATGTGGCGCCCGTCCGAGGGTTGTTGAGAACCCCGTTACCCACGCCGTTGACGAGGTTCGTGTATTTGAGCCAGATGGGTGGATCCTGGCCGCCGAGCTCAGGCGAGGGGATGCTGTCATTGCCCGGTCCCGAACCTGAGCCCGCCATTGAAGTGGTGAGCTGCTGGGTGCTGGGCAGCGAGTGGTCCGGACAGTCGGGAAGCCGCTCACGCTGGGTTCCGTCATCAGAGACCAGGCTGACTGCCGGGAGGCCCGCTCCTCCGAAGATGTCCTGGCCCTGGTCGGGCTCGTACAGCCGGTATATGAACGTGGCGGTATCGGTCGGCTGTGAGGTCTTGTACTTCGTGGGATCGGAGGATTGCCCATTGTCGGTGTAGACCGTGTTGGGAGCGCGCCCGCTCGCGGGAACGGGTGCGTTGACCACCTTGACGGTGTAGTAGTCGGCGCCGGTGCGGTCGTTGCCGGCGACGAACGGATTGACCGAGCCGGCGTCGGGCACGATCGCCGAGTCGTGAATGCCGTCGACGGCGCGGGTGGCGGGGTCATAGCTCATGAACGAGATGTACCGGGCGTGGGGGAACTGCCCGTGGATCTCGATGTGAAATCCGGGCGGAATCGGAAGGTTGGAAACCCAATAGCGGGCCGCCTGGTCCGGGAAGGCGACGTTGAGCTGGTCGCCCGCGATCTGGAACTGCCATCCGCACGAGGTGTTCCCCTGCGCCGCCGGCGCCACGAGCTGCGAGCGCGATCGCTGCGAACGCGCTGACTAGCCCCAGCTTTGTGCTGGTCCCCTGCCGCATGGTCTGGATTGTCCGCGCCCAGCCCGCCCCCGGTCAATGAAGATCAGCCGGATTTAGACCCGCGCGCCAGCAGCGCCAGCACGACGGCCGCGATCACCACCACCACCCCCGCGAACACCAGCCCTGCCGGTCGCAGTCCAGCCGCCTGAGCCAGCACCCCCTCCCCTATCACCGGGATCGAGATCGCCACGTAGGCGACGACGAAGAAGCTGGACGCGAGCTCAGCCCGCTGCTCCGGCGGGGCTTCGGAGTTCACGCCGGCGAGCCCGGCCCGGAAGCTCAGCCCCTGCCCCGCTCCGGCGAGCGCGGAGCCGATGACCAGCAGCGCAAGCGACGACGCCGCCAGCCCGACCGAGAACACGCCCATCCCGGCGATCAGGGCAGCGCAGCCGGCCGCCAGGGCAACGCGCTCCGGGACCACCTCCAGCAGCAGCTGCCCGCCGGTGGACGCTGCGAACACACCGAACACCACCAGCACCAACCACCACGTCGCTATGGACACCAAGCACCCGCCCCAGGAACGCCGGCGATACCGCCGTGGAGAGCCCCAGGACGGCAAATCCGGCGAATGCCGCCATTGCCGCCCGGATGAAAGTGGCGCGGACCTGGCGTGGAACGTGGAGCGCCTGGGGCCTCAGCCGGAAGGGGCCGCGGCGAGTCACCGGCTCCGGCATCACCGCGGTCCCGACCAGCGCCGGTACCAGGACGACGAGATCGACCCAGAAGCTGAGCCGCAGGGGAAGCGGTGCGGTCTGGGCCAGCACTCCCGCCAGCAGTGGCCCGCAGCCGAGACCGCCCATGTTGACCATCGCGGCGACGAGCGTGGCACGGTCCTGGCGGCCCGGCGCGGCCAGGTCCACGAGCGTGGCCGTGGCTGTGCCGGTGAATATCCCAGCCGAGAGCCCCGACAGCAGCCGTCCCACAAGCAATGCGGGAAGCCCCTGGGCGAGGAGGAATACCGCCGCGCTGAGGCCCGAGAGCGCCAGACCAAGCGCCAGGACAGGACGGCGGCCCACCTCATCCGAGACCCGGCCCAGCAACAGCAGCGCCGCTATCACGCCGGCGGCATAGGTGGCGAAGATCACAGTGATGATCAGCTCCGAGAACCCGAAGCGCCGCTGGTAGAGCGAATACAGCGGCGTCGGCAGGGTCGTGCCCAGCATCGTCGCCGCGAAGGCATAGGCGACGGCCACGAACCCGCCCCGGCGGCCAACGTGCCGGGCGCCCTGAAAGTATCTAGCCATGCGCGAGGATCCTGCCCCGCTCGTTTACGGGACACTCATCGTCGGGGCGCTGTTAGACGCAGAGAGCGCGGCAAGCGAGAAGTACCCGGACACTGTGGGCGCCGTTGCGCTCGCTCTGGTCATCTTCTGGCTTGCGCACTCCTATGCCTATTTCACCGGAGAGCGACTCCGGCAGCGTGAGAGCCTGAGCCTCAAGAGACTCGGCAGCTTCCTGATCAAGGGGCTTTCGATGCTGGTAGGAGCGGTGGTCCCGCTCGTCGTGCTCCTGATCTGCTGGGCCGCCGGGGCAGGCCTGGGCACCGCTGTCGAGCGTTGGCGTCTACTCGTCGGCCGCGATGGTCCTCCTGATAGAGGTGGTTGCGGGGCTGCGAGCCCATCTCTCCGGGGTGGCGCTGTTGGCCCAGAGCCTCGTTGGGGCTGGGCTCGGAGGATTGATAATCGCGCTCAAGCTCATCCTGCACTGATCACGAAGCGACGCCCGCTGGGGAGGCTTCCGGGCGCGAATTGTCAATGTCCGCGTCGCGGATGCGTAGCTCCAGCGCGACCGCTTGAGCTTCTGCCCGTTGAGCCGCACAGCCCGAGGCCGGGCGACGCCAACTAGCCGCACGAGCCACGAGCGCCCCCGTATCGAACCGGGGAAGCTCCCGCGCGCCGGACCGATCGTCACAGTCGAGGAACGGCCGCGCTGCCTGTGGATGATCGGCGTCCACGTGTACTCACGACCCGTGTACCCAAAGCCGACGCCTTGATCGTCGTAGAGCTTGAAGCTTCCGTTGCCGCCGCCGTAGACGGTGAGGAGCAGCTGCCGTTGGGGCGCCGGCGAGGTGAAGGGCTGATATGGCTCGGTCGGGATCACGGCCCCGTCCCGCACGAGCACCGGCATCTGCGACAGCGGCACCGACAGCGTCTGGACCGACGGGCCGCGAAAGCGCTGCCCCGTGAAGTAGTCGGTCCACGATCCCGGAGGCACCCACACCGTGGCAGGCGCCGGGTCGCCGTCGGCCGCCACCGGTTCTACCACCACGTCCTGGCCGAACGTGTACTCGGTTGGATGCTGGTAGGCGCCCGGGAGCGCCGGCCACTCCAGATACAGCGCTCCCGTGATCGGCAGCCCTGTGTCGTGGGCGTGCCGAGCGAGGGTGTAGATGTAGGGATTAAGCGCCTCGCGCAGGCGCAGGAACGACGCGGCGGCTGCGTCGGCGGCCGAGCCGTACTGCCAGGGGAGCCGGTCACCGTGGTCTGAATGAAGACGGTCGAGCGGTTGAAAGGTTCCTAGCGCAACCCAGCGCGCATAGAGGTCGTCGGGAAGATGCGCGGACAGCGCGGAGGTGCCCAACTGGCCGCACTGCCCCTGGACGTCCTGCCCGTGGAAGCTTCCGATGTCATGGCTCACGTACGGAAGCCCCACGTTGCCCTCCTCGGCCGACATCTGCGCCTCAAACGCCAGCATCGGGTAAGTGGCGCAGGTATCCCCCGTGAACTGGATCGTGTAGCGGTGCTCGGCGAAGATCCCGGTGCCCCCGCTCTGACCATCGCCGTCGTTGGGCAGCGAACTGTCATAGGAGGCACCCACCCGTGAGAACGCAGGCCAGCGCGTGCCCCGCGACCGCTGCTCGCCCGCGTACAGCGAATTGATCCATGTGTCCGCGGTCAGCCCGGACGCCACCGCGCGAGAGTCATCGCAGCACCAGTCGAACCAGAAGACGTCCGCCCCGGTCCGTGCGAACTCCTGATGCAGGGCGAAGTACGCGTCGATCTGTCGCGGCTTGGTCCAGTCGAACACCGCGCAGTTGGCAGTGACGTCAGCAATCAGAATGTGACACTGGCCGCTTGAGATCGCCAGCCCTCCTGCTTGGGCGTTGGCCGCGGCGTACTTCGGGTCGTTTGTCGAGATCGATGGGTGGATGTTGAGCGCCACCGACAGACCGTGCGTGTGGGCCCAGTCAAGGAAACCGCGAGGATCGGGGAATAGGGTGTTGTCCCACTCCCATCCGTCCCAGCTGTAGGGCTTGCCCGGGGCACCTGCCACCGCCGCGGCCGCCGACTCGCAGCAGGGACCTCCGCTCTCCCGCTTGAAGTCGGTGTCGACGGACACCGTGTCGAGCGGCACGCGGTTGGACCGAAACTGGTCAAGGAGCGTGTGGTAGTCCTGAGCGGAGTAGGGGTAATAGCGCGAGAACCACACGCCGAAGGCACTTCGCGGGAGCAGGGGGGCCGGACCGGTGAGCGCGTGCAGGTCCCGGAGCGCCCTCTGGTAGTCGTGGCCGTATCCGAACAGATACCAGTCCTGGTAAGGCCCGGCATGTGTCGGACGGACCGCGAATCCGGGCGAGCCCGCGGTGAGCAGGACCGTAGAGCTGTCGTCGAGTACGTACCACCCCGCCCGCGACAGGAGCCCGTCGTTCAGCTGAACCGGTCCGTCGAGGAGGTCAAGAGCCCGCCGCCAGCCGCCCAGGTTGCCCTGGCCCGAGCCGGGCTGCGGGGTGGCGCTGACCCGATGGCCACTGACGACGTATGAGAGGCGGAGGTTTTCCGTCGAGAAAGCTCCGGATCCGAGGCGGTATCGGAGCGTCATGAGGTGCGTGCGGATGATCAGCCACCCATGCGAGCGACTCAACGCAAACTCGGCGCGCGGGAGCGGGGCCCTGGTAGCCGTCATCGTGGGTCGATTCTCGAACCGGCGATCCTGGGCGTACTCGGCGCGGATCAGCGTCGGCGTGAGCACCTCGAAGCGAGCGGCACCAGCCGAGACCACGGCAGGACGAGCGGCAGCCGCGGGGGCGAGCACCAGGCTCATAAGGAATGCGACGGGTACCCAACGCCTCATAGCGTCACGCTACCGAGCGACGGTAGCTTGTCGCAATGCGACCGGAACGAGTGAGGCGGCGTGAGCTGCTCGTCGGCGGCGCGGCAACCGCTGGAGCGCTGGCCGGCGCGCCCGGGACGCTGGCTCGGCGTCGCCGGAGGCCCAGTCCCCGTCTCTACGACGTCGCCGTGGTCGGCGCAGGCCTGGCTGGGCTGACCGCCGCCACCCGCGTCCGTGCGGCAGGGCGCTCGGTGATCGTGCTGGAGGCACGCCGTCGAGTCGGCGGTCGCAACCTCGACCACCCGCTGGCGCCGGGGAAGGTGGCAGAGCTCGGAGGCGAGTGGACCGGGCCGGGTCAGGATCGCGTACAGGCGCTGGCCAAGGAGCTTGGCGTAGCCACGTTCCCCACATACGCCAACGGCAACAACGTCTACTACTCAGGAGGTCAGCTACAGACATACAGCGGAGACGTCCCGCCCGCGAATCCCGTGTCGCTGGTCGAGCTTGAGGCGGCCATCACCCAGCTGAACAACATGGCCGCGTCGGTCCCACCCGATCGGCCCTGGACCGCGAGCCAAGCCGGAAGCTGGGACCAGGAGACGATCCAGACGTGGATCAACCAGAACCTGCACACCTCAGAGGCACAGAGCCTCACCGAGCTGGCGATCAGAGCCGTTTACGGCGAGGAGGCCGAAGAGATCTCGCTGCTGGACCTGCTCGCTGCGATCGCCGGCGTGGGCGGCGACGTGAATACGCTGATCGGCTCGGCGCAGAGCATCCGCTTCGTCGGCGGGCCGCAGCAGCTCTCCCAGAAGCTCGCCAGGCGGCTGGGCGCCAGCGTGAAGCTCGGCATCGCGGTCTCGGCGATTGAGCAGCGAGGCCACGTCACATTGCACGCGGGCTCGCGCAGCTTCGCATCACGGCGCGTGATTATCACGGTCCCGAAGCCTCTGATGGGGAGGCTCGCTTTCGACCCGGCGCTGCCCGCAGCTTACGACCAGGTGCTTCAGCGGCAGCCAATGGGCTCGGTGGTGAAGGTGAACGCGATCTACCGGACCCCGTTCTGGCGCGATCAGGGGCTGAGTGGATCGGCGACCTCCGACACCGGGCCGATCCGCGTCACCTATGACAACTCTCCACCCGACGGCAAGCCCGGCGTCCTAGTCGGCTTCATGGAGGGCAACGACAGCCGCGCGTTCTACGGGGCGTCGGCTTCGGCGCGCAAGGCGGCAGCCCTCGAGTCATTCGCTCGCTACTTCGGAGCGCAGGCCCGTGATCCGATCGGATACGTGGACCTGGCCTGGGCCACAGAAGCCTTCACCCGTGGCGCCTACGGGACGTTCAACCCGCCTGGTGTCCTGACCTCGCTGAACGATCCGATCTCGCAACCATTCGGCCGGGTCCACTATGCAAGCGCGGATGCCTCGCCGCTGTGGCCGGGCTACATGGACGGGGCAATCCGCTCTGGTGAGCGTGCAGCATCCGATGCGCTGGCGGCACTCTGAAGCAGGCTGAGATTCGGACGGTTTCGGTTGTGAGGCGCCCGCTGGCGCTTACCATGACGGCTTCAAGGATGGGAGAGGCAGGAGTGATCAAACGGCTCGTCGCTGCGTCGGCTGCGGCACTGGCGGCCGCGGGAACGCTTGGTGTTCTAACCACCGCCGGCGCTGGCGCTGCCGGCGCGGGTCGCTTCCGCGTCGGCGCGGCAGTGAGAGCTTCACCCCGCCGTCGGCCGGCGGATCCAGTCCGATCCGGCAGACTGCGCGTCCGCCGCCGACAGCGCCTTCAACGGGCCCGCGCCAGTTCGCGTTCGAGGAGCCCTACATCGACGAGCAGCACGACGGCCATTACGACCTCGGCGACCCGTTCCTGGACTGCAACCACGACGGCCGCTGGGACGGCAACTTCATCGGCGGCGGCACCGGCAATCCCCGCTACTACGACCATGTGGCCGACCCGGTCGGCGCTCGCGCGATCGTGGTCTCCAACGGCCGGCAAGACGATGGCTATCGAGGTCGTCGACCAGGAGGGCCTGTTCAACGTCTACGCCGACCGGATCCGCGCCCAGGTGCTGCGCGACGGCTACCGCCTCGACAACATCCAGATCTCCGCCACCCACGACGAGTCCGCCCCGGACTCACTCGGGCCTGGGCGGCCCGCGCAGGTGAGCTCGGGCACCAACCAGTACTTCGTCGACTACCTGGTGCAGAAGTCGGCGCTGGCCATCGAGAACGCCTACAACGCCATGCGGCCGGCCACCATCTGCTACGCGCAGGCCAAGGAACCGGCCAACCTACGCCAGTGCTGGTCCTCCTATCCGTTCATCGACGACCAGCTGATGCCGGTGATGCAGGCTCGGGCCACGAACGGGCAAGTGATCGCCACGCTGGCCAGCGTCAGCCAGCACACCGAGACGCTGGGCTTCAACGGCTGGCTCGCAGCTCGACCCGGGCGCCGGTCCAACGGGACCACGCTGGATCAGGAGAACCGGTGGCTCACCGGCGACTGGCCGTATCTGGTTCCGCTCCGCGCTGGAGGCGCGCTACGGCGGAGTGGGCATCGAGATGGCCGGATCGGTGGGCAGCGTCGAGACGCCCGAGGTGTTCTCAGCCGGGCTGTCCCGCACCCCGCAGAGCTTCATCGATGAGGTCACACCCGGCCGGCTGCCGCACGCTGTTGCAGACACCCGGCCGGGGCCACCGTGACGCCGCTGGGCTACTACAGCGAGACCCGGGCGCTGGGACAGGACCTGGCCGGGGCGGTGGAGCAGGCGCTCAGCTCGGGCGCCAGCGTGTCCCGTACCAACCGGATCTGGGCTCAGACGCACCGACGTGTGCCTGCCCGTGGACAACGTGCTGTTCAAGGCCGCCGCGCTGGGCGGGGTGTTCGCGCAGCGCCCGGCCTACGCGCCTGGCTGCAAACGGGTGGAGCAGGTCGCCGGTGGCGCCCACGGGACAGACCGCCGGGACCTCGGTCAAGACCGAGGTGGCGGCGTGGCGGATCGGCGATGCGCGAGTTCATCGGGCTACCGGGTGAGGTGTTCCCGTTCACCTTCTTCCGCGGCCCGGTGGGTCCGGAGGACATGAACTACCCGCAGTACGCGCTGCCGCCCTGGCCGCTGCCCTACATGCACACGCCGTTCCGCTTCTTCGACGGCCTGGACAACGACATGGTCGGCTACATCTTCCCGCGGGGCAACGACGCCGGCGTGCCCGGCGACCACCCGGTCAAGAACCCCACCGCCAGCGGCACCGACCGATTCGCGCTGCGGGCACTCCGACGACTCCGAGGCCGTGTCGGCCAAGGCGGCCGACAAGCTCGGCGCGGCTCTGGTGGCGATCCTCGGCCAGCACGGCGCGCCGGAGGCGTTGAGCAGGGCCGCTACGTGCTGCCAGACGGCAAGCTCTCACGCAACCCGCGAGGGCACCACCGACACGATCAAGTGCACCGGGGCCGACACCACGTTCGCGGCCGACGGGCCGGCGGGGGCGGTGTGGGAGCCGGGCCGCGGCGTGATCACGCCGGCGCGGTGGATGGATCTGTCGGGCCGCCCGCAGGCGACCGGCCCGATCGCAACACCCGCGGCTACTTCGACTCGCACGGGCACCGCCACTGGCTCGATGTGTTTGCCGATATCGCGGGCCACCGCAGAGCGTCACCCCGTAGGGCGAGGAGGGGCCGGGATGCCGGGCTCGGGGCCCGACCCCCGGACCCGCTGCCGTGGACGTTTGGTCGTTACCTGTAGGCGTCGTCGCTCCCGGGCGGTAGCGTTCATACCGTGTCTGGAGAGGACAGGGGCAGGGACGAGCAAAGGCTCGGCGCGCGCTTCCGTCCGAGCTGGCCGTACCGGTGGCCGGGGCTGACGCTGCTCATCGGGCTGGCTGTGACCGTGACGCTTACGCTTACGGCGCACGCGCTCTTTACCGACAACGAACAGCGGCTGCTCCGGCTGCGGCAGAGGGAGGCCGAGCAAGTCGTCAGCGCGTCGCTGCCCACGGTGCAGACGCCGCTCGCCTCGGCCGCTGCCCTGGCCGACGCGACCAACGGAAACCGCAAGAAATTCCGCACGTTCATCAGTCCATACGTGGGGCTGGGCGCCGGGCACCCCTTCGTCTCGGTATCGCTGTGGCGGCTGAGTGCAATCGACCGTGGCCCAAAGGTCGTGGTGGGAAGCGCTCCCGCGCTAAGCGGCGCAACGGCGGCGGCTTCCTGGACAGGCCAACCGGAACGGGCAGCTGAACGTCCTGGGGATGCTGGGGGGCCCCTCGCCACGAGTCGGCTATGCCCTCACCGGTCGCGGGCTGTATGCCGCCTACGGCGAGACGTGCTGCCCAAGAGTCGCTACTCGCCGGCCATGCCGAGCTCTGCGTTCTCGGACCTCGATTACGCGATCTATCTCGGCACCTCGGAAACCCCGCCGACGTTGTGGTGACGAGCGTCCGTCACCTTCCGATCCGGGGCCGCCATGTGGCGGCGACGGTCCCGTTCGGCACTTCCTATCTGACCATGGTCCTGGCGCCGAGGAGGCCGCTCGGCGGCTCGCTGCCTCAGCGGCTCCCCTGGATCATCCTCGCCACCGGCCTGGTCCTCACCGTGCTCGCCTCGTTCTTGATGCTCCGCCTTGCAGGGGCGGGAGAGCGCCAGCCGCCTCGCTCAACGCCTTGAGCAGATCGCGACCGAGAACCGCAGGCTGTACGGCGAGCAACGGGATATTGCGCAGACGCTCCAGCACTCGCTGCTGCCGGAGGAGCTGCCCAGCTTCACGGCGCCGAGGTCAGCGCCCGCTACCAGGCGGGCGAGCGGGGAGTGGAGATCGGCGGCGACTGGTACGACGTCATCGCGCTGGACGACGACCGGTTCTGCTGATCGTGGGCGACGTACTCCGGCCGCGGCCTGCGAGCCGCCACCACGATGGCCTCGCTACGCCACGCCATCCACGCATACGCCGCTGAGAATCACTCGCCAGCGGACATCCTGAGCAAGTTGTCGCGGCTGCTGACGTCTCCAAGACGGCAAGCTGGCCACGGCGATGTGCGCAGTGCTCAGATCTCCTCACACGAGGTCACGCTCGCCAGCGCCGGTCATCTGCCTCCGCTGTTGATGTGGTCGGGCGGCGGGACCGCGTTCCTCAATGGCCCCGTCGGGCCCCCGATCGGGATGGAGCACGGAGCGCGTATGGATCAGAGACCTACACGGTGCCGCACGGCGCCACGCTGCTGGCCTTCACCGATGGCCTGGTGGAGCGACGCGGCGAGAGTCTTGACCAGGGGCTGGCCCGCCTGCGGGAGCCGCCACCGCCAACCATTCTGCGCTGCCGGATCTGATGGAGGACCTGCTGAGCCGGATTCGCGGCGAGCTGACAGAGGACGACACGGCGATCGTCGGCGTCAGGTGGCAGGCGTGATCGAACCCACCCCGGGGGCGGCGACCCTCGCCTGCACGTCGATCACCCGCTTCGGGTCCCTGCGCAGCCTAGCGGCGCACCTGTCGACATCGGCCGACGGATCGCTCGCCGAGGGTGGCGAGGCGCTCGGCCCTGTGGCCCAGTGGCGATCGGGGAGCCCCTGCAGTGAGAAGCCAAGCGTCCGCCCGGCGCGAAGCTGGCACGTGGTGAGGAAGGTGCGGTTGATGGGCCGGCCGTTCAAACGCACCGCGCGCACGTAAGGCGTGGCATTGCTTGCACCGGGCGCGTCGATCTCCAGGGTCGAGAGGTGGGCATGCGGGAACATCGGGCTCGACAGCTCCCAGGCGTCGACGCCGGGCGCCACGTGGTAGAGGCCGAGGGCGGCGAGCACGTACCACGCCGACATCTCGCCCGTGTCGTCATTGCCCGGCAGGCCCTGCGGCGTCTGGTTGTAGGTCTCCGCCTCGGCGCGGGCCACCTTCTGGGTCTTCCACGGCTGGTCCAGCCAGTCGTAGTACCACGGCGCCCAAAGGTCGGGCTCGTTGACAGAGGTGTACTGGTTGCCGATGTAGTAGACGCCAAAGAAGCTCGAGTACTGCTGGGCCAGCGGGATGGCCGGCGCCAGCGGCTGGTTGAGCGCGGTCGAGAAGAAGCGATCAAGGCGGCGAATCGCCACGGGCTGGCCGCCGATCGCGCGGGCCAAGCCGGCCACGTCGTGCGGAACTGACCACAGGTACTGCCAGCCGGTGCCCTCCTGGTATCCGTCCTGGAAGCTGGGGTTGTAGGGCAGGGAGATCGGGGCGCTCAGTCCCGTTGATCCCCGTCGGATCCGAGAGCGTGCTCGGGGTTGGCCCAGCTGCCGTCGCTGTTGCGCGGCCGGATGAATCGGTTTGCCGGGTTGACCAGGTTGCGCCAGTAGCCGGCACGAGCTTCGAGTGCCGAAGCGTCCGTGGAGTCGCCCACAGCATTAGCCAGCTGCGCCATGGCGTGGTCGTCGATGTTGTACTCCTCGGTCAGCGCGGCTCCGATCCCGTCCTTGTCGTACGGGACGTACCCGTAGCGCAGGTAGTCGTCGAGGTGCTCTCGAGGCCATAGCGGCGGCGAGGCCGTTGCCTGGTGGAGAAGGTCGCTCAGCGCCCGATGAGTATCTACGCGGTTGAGGAGCCCCGCGGCGGCCCCATCTGCGAGGGTGGCAGATCCTGAGTCGCCGCCCATGATCCCGCGGTCTATGTTCGCCTGAACCCACCGAGGGACCACGCCATGGTTCTGGGCGGCGTCGTCGAGCAGCGACACCAGCATGTCGTGGGCCACTGCTGGCTCGGTCAGCTCGAGCAGAGGGGTCTGGCTGCGGTAGGTGTCCCAGAGCGAGAGCGCCGTGTAGTGGTGGTGTCCGGCGGCGACGCGGTGCACCGCTCCGTCCATGCCGAGGTAGCGCCCGTCGGCGTCGTCGAGCACCGATGGCATCAGGAGCGCGCGGTAGAGGTTGTCGTAGAAGGTCTGCTGCAGGGCCCGGCTGCCGCCCTGGACGGCGATGTCGCCGAGGTGGCGATCCCACGCAGCACGGTCGGCCGCGCGGACGCTCTCGAAGCTCCTCCAGGCGGGAATCTCCCTGGCCACGTTGTTCGCCGCGCCAGCTGCATCGACATAGCTGACCCCCACCCGCATCGTGACCGTTCGGTTGTTCGTGGTGTCGAACGTCACGTATGCGCCGGCGTTGGTGCCCGACGCGCTGGTGACCGTGGCCGACTTGAAGGGGCGGTCGAATGACGCGCGGAAATAGATCGTGTAGCCGGCGTCGGACTTGACCCAGCCCTGGAGCTGGTGGTCCGAGGCGACGCTGACCGATCCGGGGTGGGAGCCGTTGATGCTCTGGCTGACCTCGGCGAGGACATTGGCCTGCTGCGTGGACGGGAATGTGAACCGCATCATCGCGGCGCGGGTGGTGCCCGTCAGCTCGACCCGAGTCCGGTAGCGCTGTAGCCGCACCGCGTAGTAGCCGGGCTGTGCGGTTTCGGTGGCGTGGTCGTAGGGCGAGCCGTATCCCGCCGGGCTAGGTGACACGGACCCGGTTGTGGGCATGAACGGCAGATCCCCCGCGATGTGGATCCCGGCGCCGTCAAAGTGCGTCAGCGAGAACCCGCGGATCTCAGGGTCCTGGTAGCTGTAGCCGGTGTAGTCGACCGGATCCTGCTGGTCCCCCGGCATTGCCGTGTCAGGGCCGGGCTGGATCAGCCCGAATGGGACCGAGGCTCCGACCATCGGGAAGCCGGGACCCAGCGTCCCGCCGCGGGTGTCGACGAGCCCAGCCGGGTCTGCTGCCGCCATGGGCGGAGCGGCCAGCACCGCCGCCGGCGAGCGCGCCGGCGGCTACCCAACGTGCACCCCTCAACATCATCCGACGGGGAGCCCGCCCCCGCCGTTGGAGATCTGCTGCTGCGTGCAGTTGGTGGATGGCGGGGTCTGCCCCGGGCCGTAGGCGGCCTGGGAGCTGCCCGTGACCCTGAAGCCCAGAGCACGCGCGTTGGCGCGCTGGAGGCGGACCACGTCAGAGCCGAACACGGGCGAGATCGTGAAGAACCACTCGTCGGTGGTCGAGCA
The DNA here is from genome assembly GCA_963756965.1 of uncultured Solirubrobacterales bacterium. Classification (GTDB taxonomy): domain Bacteria; phylum Actinomycetota; class Thermoleophilia; order Solirubrobacterales; family Solirubrobacteraceae; genus Palsa-465. The sequence goes on along the minus strand of CAVWPT010000004.1, from coordinate 49,587 downwards.
CTGGAAGGCACCGTTGTAATCGGCGAGCTCCTCGGCATACCCGAGCTGATCCTGGCCAAGGCCGAACACGAACGAAACCGGGGCGTGGACGTCCTGGTTGAGCGAGAACTTGATCGAGGGATATGGCTCGCCGGGTACGGAGAAGAACGGAATGTCGCCGATCCGCAGCGCGGTCGCGACGGAAATGAACACGTCGCCGGCGCCCCACGGCGGACTGAGCGAGCGCCCGATCTTGTAGCCCCCAAGCGGGGTTGGATTGGAGGGCTCGCCGCCCGCTGCCAGCAGGACCGGGTTGGTGTTCTCGACGTACACCTTGCGCTCGGTGCCGGTGACCGTGGCGCGCATCAGGTAGGTGCCGTGGGCGGCGGCGCCCATCGCCATCCGGGCGACCGCGTTGCCGTAGATGTCGGCGGGGCCGTTGTCGGTGTTTGCGGCCGGGTCGACGCTCGGGTCGGTCCCCCGCGGGGTGCCGGCCGGCCAGGTATGGCCCATCGCGCCGACCGTGACGATCGCCACCGAGCCGGGATATCCGTACGTTCCTCGGGCGTTCTGCTCGCTGCCCTCGAGGAAGGTGGCCGTAGAGCCCGGCCAGTCGGGCAGGACCGCGTCACGCGGGCCGTACACCGTGGCGTGCGTGGAGTAGTTGACCATCGTCGCAATTACGTGGCCGGTGCCCGGCTTCACGGCCTGGAGCACGCGCAACTGCTGGTCCATTGGGTAGTCCTGGTTGTCGCCGGTCTTGGTGTCGTCGGTGTTGGAGCCGAACGTTCCGGAGAAACCGGTCATGTCGGCGGTTCCCCACTTCAGCCGGGCTGGCCGCTCGCTCGCCACCGCGTCCTTGATGCCCTGCTCCATGTGGCCCTTGACCAGCTGGTAGTAGTCCGTGGGGACCCCGCCCCACACGCCGATCTCGTCGGGACCGTTGTGGTCGTGTGTGGCCTGGAGGATGATGTGGCTGACCGGGATTCCGAGGCCTCCCGCCGAACGCGGCTTGGCCATGTCACTCTCGATGTCGCGGAAGCCGGCCCCTGCGCCGGGGAAGCCGGCCTGGTAGGCGATGGAGTAGCCCTGCGAGTCGATCGCTCCGATCACGTCCTGCTGTCCCCTGCAGTTCCCGATCGCGATCACCCGGAAGTAGATGTGACGTATGACCGATTTGGCCTGATGCGTCGGTCCGATGCCGTAGCCGCCGTTGTAGAACCCCTCCTGGAGCTGCTGCTGGGTCGGCGTCACGTCCTCTCTGGCGGCACCAACGCAGAACCGGGCCGGCGCGCTCGCAAGCGCCGGAGTTGCTGCGATCCCGCAGATCACCCCCGCCAACGCGACGACTACCCGTACACGCCTCATCACGTCTCTCCCGCCTCCTTCCTGGACGTCGTGAAAATAACGCGGCACCGAGCGCGTTCCGCCGAAGGCTGTCCGATTTTCAGCCCTTGGCGTAGGGCTTGAGCGGCGGCTCTGACCTGGCCCCCGGATGCTGCTCGAACGCTACGGCCGCGCGGCCGTACAGGAAGGCGTTCCCCGTCAGGACCTGCTGCGCCGTCACGTAGGGCATCGTCGCCTGAAGGCAAGCTGATGGGTCGACTCGGCGAGGATCCGCAGGTCCCGGATGTCTCATGGCGTCGAGCACCAGCTCCCACACGACAGGGTCGGACAGGAGCCCGGCGTGGTGCACCCATCGCCCCGGACAGATCGACTGGATCGCGATGTTGGAGGTGTTGGCGCCGCCCTTGAGCGGCGCGGTCGTGCTGGGCTCGACCAGCTCATCGGTCTGGGAGTAGATCTGGGTGTAGGCGGTGGAGCCCGGGGTCTCCGAGACCGAGTTCAGAGCGTGGAGGAAGTGGGAGGCGCTCGCCATCTGCCAGACCGCCGGCCAGCAGTTGCCGCTCTGGGCGCAGTAGTCGGCGCCATAGATGCCGTGGTTGGGGCTGGCCAGGTCGATCAGGTCGGCGGTGTCGGCGCGCGCGTGTGACCACCACCGCATCGCCCATCTCCCCTCCATGCCCCCCTGGCTGTGCGTGATCACTGTCAGCCTGCGATGCGTCAGCGAGTGGATCCGCTCGATCGCGTACACGACGTACTCGGCGGAGACCTGGATGTCCCCGAGCGCGCGGTCCGGAAGCGTGACCGCGCACCAGTCGTACCCGGACGGAGGCAACGCCAGCTCGTAGTTCCAGTCCCAGCTCTCGTCGGCGTTCAGGCCGGTGCCGTGGACCAGCAGCACCGGGTTGTGCTGGGCGTGCGCGAACTGGTGCGGGCACTGAAGGGCTGCGCGCAGCGCGCCAGGCGGGACGTCGAGGCGAGGGTCGGCAGCTGCGAGCGCTGGAAGGAGCAGCATCGCGGCCGCCATGGCGAGCGCGGTGCGCGTCGCCGCGATGAGCGCCCTCCTCAGCATGACCCGTTGCAGCCTCCCCAATTGATTGGGCTCGACGCGATCCCGCTGGCCGGCGCCAGCGGCACGGTGATCGAAGAGGCGTGCTGGCCGCCCAGCTCGATGTCATAGCGCCCGCCCGCCAGACGGCTGGCCTGGACCGGGCTCGGCTGAACCGCCGTGTCGCCCGAGGTCACGATCAGGCGCAGCCGGTCCCCAGGCGCGATCCTGGTTACGGTCGGATAGAGCTCGACGTCGAGACGCTCGAGCTTCCCTGGGGTTAGGTCGCTGGCACTTGCCGATGTATACGGGTGCCAGGGCAGAATCATCCTGCCGTTGAGCCGCCAGCTCCGTCTTGAGTCAAGCGCCCGCAACGACCCCAGGAGGACTCCGTCGGAGACCTCGCGTGAGCTGCCGTCGGGCGAGACAATGTCGATGGTCGCGACCACCTCGCTCTCCGGAGCGGTGGATGCGATGAACAGCGTTGCGTCCATCGGTCCGGCCAGCGTGGTGGCCGTCTTGAAGGGAGCGGTCGTGTAGGTAAGGGCGCCGACCTGGGAGGAGGTGTCGCCGTCCGCGCACGGGTCGCCGTTGCCTCCCATCTCGGCGATGACATACGCAGGCAGCCCGGTGCTCCATTGATCGGTGCCCGCGTTGCACGGACTGCGCAGGTTTGACCAGTTCAGCGTGTCGGTGGCGCCGGGACTTGGCGGCGAAGCGCTCAGCTGGCCCGGTGCCATGTACAGAGTGCGTGCCCGCGTCTGGGGCACCGGCCACCGTCCCAGGTTGATCCACCGGTCGGTCCCCAGCTCGAAGGCGTGCAGCGGCGCGGAGGTGCGATCGATGCCGTCGTGAATGCCCTTCAACCAGCGGTCGAACCACGCCAACTGAAACTGCTGGAAGGTCAGCCCCATCGTCGCCGGGTTGTGGAACCACGGCCCGATCACGGCCTGGTAGCGGCCGGTGGGGGTGGTGTGCGCCGTCATCGGTCCGACCTGGCTCGCCGGCTGTCCGCGGTGATTGTGCATCCGGGACCACGCGTTCTGAAGGCCGACGTAGTCGAGCACGGCGCCGCGCTGATAGACGTCGTGCCAGCCGCTCACGACGAGCGCGGGAATGCCGTTTCGAACCACTCGATCGAGATAGTTGCTCGGCGCTCGTTGAGTCCAGAAGTCGTTGTTGAAAGCACGCGGGCCGCCAGTGTCGACCTCGGTGTAGAGCTGGCCGTCGAACGCGGCCAGGTTCGCCGCCCGGCCGGCCGCGTTGTTCGCGGGGGCGGTGGGGTTCTGCGAGGGATCCGACGGGATATCGGCGGTCATCGAAGCCCGCAGGCCCTCCCACACCAGCGCGAACTCGGTGTTGGGAATGCCGCCGGTGAACGCAAGGTCCCGGTACAGGTCATTGCCAACGGTCGACGGGATGATCGCCTTGACCGGCGAGGACCGCCCAGCCAGGGCTGCGGTGAAGATCTGATTCAGCCCCAGGTACGAGGAGCCGGCTAGTCCCACACGGTGATTGGAGCCGGGGAGCCGGGATGCCCACCGGGCCAGCTCCACGCCATCCTGCATCTCCCGCGGCCCGAACAGCGAGAAGTCACCGCCCGATTCGCCCGAGCCCCGTATGTCGGCCACCACGTCGATGTAGCCCCTCTGGATCAGGTAGGGGTAGAACCCGTCGCCACCGAACCCGGACCCCATCGACTGGGTGGTGACGGCCGAGCGTTTGTTGTATGGCGTCTGCGAGAGGATCACCGGGAAACGGCCGGGCGCGGGGCTGCCGTTGGCCTGGGTGGGGATGTAGACATCCACCGCCAGCTGCACTCCGTCGGACATCGTGACCATGTGCTGGGTGGGGGCGGACACGCCGTACGTGGGCGACTCGCCGTGCCAGGGCCCATCGGCCAGCGCGATGCTCGGCGCGGCCAGCGCCACGAGCAGCGTGACTACCCCTGCACTGATGAACCTCATTCCGGTTACTGAATACCCGTGCCTCGGAGAACGCGAACTTTGGCCGTCCGCATGACGTAGCGTCACGTGGGGCGCCATAGTTCGCCCTCTGCTCCGCTTCGAATACAACGCGCTGACCCCCGCCGAGCTGTCGCTCCAGGCCGAGGTTCGCGATTTCCTGGCCGCCGAGCTTCCCAGAGGGTCGTTCACGCCCGGCCTGGGGATGATGGCGCCCCGTGACCCCGCCTTCTCCCGCAGGCTGGGCGAGCGCGGGTGGCTGGGGATGGCCCTGCCAAGGCGCTACGGCGGCGGCGATCGCACCGCGGCGGAGCGCTTCATCGTCGTCGAGGAGATGCTGCGCTGGGGCGCTCCGGTGGGGTTCCACTGGGTTGCCGACCGCCAGAGCGGGCCGATGATCGCTCGCTTTGGCAGCGAGGAGCAGAAGGAGCGCTTCCTGCCGGGAATCTGCCGCGGCGAGACGGCGTTCTCGATCGGGATGAGCGAACCCGAAGCCGGGAGCGACCTGGCGGCGGTGCGTACCCGTGCCGAGCGGGTGGATGGCGGCTGGTCCATCACCGGCACCAAGATCTGGACAGGAGGAGCCCATCTCAACGATTGGTTTGTGGTGCTGTGCCGGACGAGCGAGGAGGGCGATCGCCACGCAGGGCTCTCGCAGCTGATCGTCGACCTGCGCTCGCCGGGACTCACCGCCCGCCCCATCCCGTATTTAGACGGCAGCGAGTTCTTCTGCCAGGTGACGCTCGATGAGGTGTTCGTGCCGCAAGAGCTGGTCCTGGGGGAAATTGGCTCAGGCTGGGCGCAGAACACCTCCGAGCTGGCGTTCGAGCGCGCCGGGCCGGAGCGGTGGCTTTCCACCTATCTCCTCGTCGAGGAGTGGGTCCGTGAGAGGGGCGAGAGCTTCGACGATGCTGCACGCGAGACGCTGGGCGGGGCGCTCGCGATGTGGTGGGCGCTCCGCGCGCTGTCCTTTTCGGTTGCGCGGCTGATCGACGCCGGACAGGCGCCCGCGGCGGAGTCGGCGCTCGTCAAGGAGCTGGGTACGCGGTTCGAGCAGGACGTGCTGGACGCGGTTTGGCGGCTGGCCGAGGGCGACCCGGGGATCGGCACGCGTTCGGCTTTTGAGCAGCTCCTGGCCCGCGCGGTCCTGGCGGCGCCCTCGTACACCATCCGCGGCGGCACGAACGAGATCCTCCGCACGGTAGCGGCGAGGGCGCTCCGCCCATGACCGACCCGCTCCAGGCCCTGCGCGCGAGTGGCGTACCGGATCCAGCGCTTGAGTCGGCCGCGCTCGGCGAGTGGCTGCTGGATGCCGCTGGGCTCGAGCCCCCCGGCGGGCTCGTGGCTGCCGCGTCCTCCGCCGACCTGCGGCTCGATGGCGAGTCGCTGACCGGCACCGTGCGGGGCGTCCCGTGGGGGCGGCGTGCGGAGTTGGTCGCGCTCATGCTCGATGAGGGCCGCGTGTGCCGCGTTGCAGCCACGGATAGCACCGTTTCCGAGGGTTCGAACCTCGCCGGCGACGAGTACGACGATCTCGAATGGGACGCGGCACCGGTGCAGCTTGGCGATCCCGTCGAGCCCGATTCGCTGCTTCACCGCGGAGCTCTCGTGCGAGCCGCGCTGATGGCAGGTGCGTTGGAGAGAATCAGCGAGATGGCGATCACATACGCAGGCGAGCGAGTGCAGTTTGGCCGTCCGATCGCATCGTTCCAGGCAGTGCAGGCTCACCTTGTGACGATTGCGCAGCAGGCGGCGCTCGTCGCAATCGCCACCGACGCCGCGCTGATCCGCCGGGAGCCTTTCCAGATTGCGACTGCCAAGCTGCTCGCCAACCGGGCGGCGGTGATCGCCGCGCGCGCCGCCCACCAGGTCCACGGCGCACGTGGGGTGACGCTTGAGCACGAGCTGTCCGCATTCACCCGGCGGCTGTGGGCGTGGCGTTCGGAGTACGGCAGTGAGCGGTTCTGGAGCGGGCGGCTGGGGACGGATGCGGCCGCGCAAGGCGCCGACCAGCTCTACCCGGCGATCGCGCGATGATCCATCGCGAGCTCCACGGCGAGCCCAGCGAACGTCCGCCGCTGCTGCTCACCCACGGCTATGGCGCAGATCACCACATGTGGGAGCCCAACATCCCCGCGCTGGCCGCGGACCGGCTCGTGATCACCTGGGACATGCGCGGCCACGGCTCCTCCGACGCTCCAAGCGACCCGTCGGAGTACTCGCATACGGGTGCCTGAAGGACATGGCGTCCCTGCTCGATGATGCGGACGCGCCGAGCGCCGTGCTGGGCGGGATGTCGCTCGGCGGATTCGTGTCGTTGGCATTCCACGCGCGGTGGCCGCAGCGCGTGCGCGCCCTCGTGCTGGTCGACACCGGTCCCGGCTTCCGCGACCCCGCCGCACGGGAGCGCTGGAACGAGTGGGCACGCGAGCGCGCGGACCTGCTCGAGCGCGACGGGCTAGGCGCACTCCCGGGCGGCACCGAGCAGCGGCGCGCAAACCACGTCCACGGCGCGGCCGGCCTGGCGAACGCTGCCCGCGGAATCCTCACCCAAAGCGATTCGCTTGTGTTCGAATCGCTCGGTTCGATCGCCGTCCCGGTGCTGATCGTGGTCGGCGCCGAGGACACCCAGTTCCTCGCCGCGGCCGACGCGATGGAGCGTCGCATCCCAGACGCGCGGAAGCTGGTGCTGAACGGCGCGGGACATGCCGCGAACATCGACGCGCCCGAGGAGTTCAATGCGGCCGTGGGCGAGTTCCTGGAGGAGATATGAGCGAAGAGGTGTCGGTCAACCATCGTGATGACCACGTAGCGATCGTCGAGTTCAACCGACCGCCGAACAATTTCTTCGACGCGAGTTTGATCGAGCAGATCGCCGACGCCTACGAGCAGCTGGCCGACGACGCCTCCACCCGCGTAATCGTCCTTTGCTCGCAGGGCAAGCACTTCTGCGCGGGGGCCAATTTCCATGGGCGCAACCCGGCCGAGGACAACCTCTACGAGCACGCGGTACGGCTGTTCGCCGCCCCGCTGCCGGTGGTGGCCGCGGTCCAGGGTGCGGCCGTGGGCGGCGGTTTGGGCGTGGCGCTGTCGGCCGACTTTCGCGTGGCCAGCTCCGACTCCCGGTTCAGTGCCAACTTTGCCAGGCTGGGGATCCACCACGGCTTTGGTGTCACGGTGACGCTGCCGCTTGTGGTGGGTCACCAACGGGCGCTCGAGCTCCTCTATACGGGCGTACGGCTGAAGGGTCTCGACGCCCACGCGATCGGCCTATGCGACCGGCTCGTGCCAAGCGAGGAGATCCGCGAGGAAGCCGTCGCCCTGGCCGGGGAGATCGCCACCTCCTCTCCCCTGGCCGTGCGCGCCATCCGCCGGACGATGCGCGGCGACCTCGCCGACCGCGTCCGAGCGGCCACTGACCACGAGCTGGCCGAGCAGGCGAAGCTGTTCGGCACCGAGGATTTCCGCGAGGGCGTCGCGGCGGCGGCCGAGCGACGGCCGCCGCGTTTCAGCGGGCGGTAGCCGCCCGCAGCCGCTTCGCCAGCCCCCGGGCCGCGTCCCTCAATTCAGGCGGCTCTATGACTTCCATGGGCTCGCCGAGCAGCGGGCCAATGGCGTTCATGGGAGCCGCCGACCACGCGCTGCTGGTCACGGTTGGCTTCCTGGTGGCGGCCGCAGCGGCGGTGTTCTGGCTGCCGAAGCATGCTCGGGAGGCTCAGGCATAAACACGGGCGGCGGCGTCGCCAGCGACGCCGCCGCCTTCAGCACCCTGGCCCCGGCGGGATCCTCCGCCGTCGAGGGCACGACGCCGACGACGTCGGCACCGGCCTGGTGGTATTCGGCGATCCGTTGGCGGATCTGCTCGGCCGTCCCGATCGCGCCCACCTGCTCCAGCAGCTCGACCGGAATCTCCGCCGCCAGCTCCGCCCGCCGCCCGCCCTCGCGCGCCCGCTCCACGAGCTCCGGGAATCCCAGCGCCGAGAACATCTCGCCGTAGCCCGGTGGCGCCAGGTAGACCGCCAGCTGACCCGCGAGCTGTGCAGTGGCCGCCTGTCCGGGCTCGATCGCCGCCGGCACCCACACCGCCAGCGGCGGCGCCGGTCGGCCCGCCTGCGCCGCCTCGGCCTCGATCACCTGTTTCACCGAGCGAACGTGATCCGGCGAGACCAGGTTGAGCAGCACTCCGCCCGCATGCCGCGCGGCGACGCGAGTCATAGCCGGACCGAAGGCCGCCGCCCAGATCCGGGTTCGTGCGAGCGGGCGGCGGAGCCGAAAGCCATGGACGCGGACGTGCTCGCCCTCATAGTCGGCTCGCTCGCCGGCGAGGATCCCCCGCAAGCACTCGATCGTCTCGCGCATCCGGGCGCCAGGTGCTCCCACGGCCGGTCATGCCAACCACCGACGATGCCCGGGCTCGACGCACCCAGGGCGACCTCCACCGTATGATCGGTCAGGGTGGCAACAGACGAGACGAGCAGGGCGATCGCCACCGGGCTCCGCACGCCTATCGCGCAGCGGTCCCACGCGCAAGCCCCAGCCGCTCGCTCCGGTGTCCGATCGCGGTGGCCAGCGCGGCGGCGTCGAATGTCGCCATCTCCCCCACCCACAATGCGTTCAGCCCCGCCCGCTCGCTCGCATTGGCGCGCGATCTCCACCGCCTCCTCGTCCGGGCCGGTCGAGCCAGTAGGGAAGGACCCCTTCGACGGCCGGCGTCACAGGTGGTTGTGTCCACCGGCACGTCGAGCAGCACCCGGCCCTCCAGCTCGCGCGAGGCCGCGTTGACCTGGATGTGGGCGACCATCGTGAACGCGTCCCGCAACCGCCGCTGAAGCGGCGAGTCGTCGTAGATCGCGACCCGGCTGGCCAGCTCATACGCCGTCGCGCACCGCCTCGGCCGAAGCGTGGACCGCTGCGTGGCCGCCAGCCGCAGGCCGTTGCGCAGCGGTGGGCAGCACCGGGCCTCCCTGGGCGGCCTCCCACGCCTCTTCGATCGCCCGTAGAAACCGGCTCGCGCGGCACGCAGCGACGCCTCCGCCCGCGCCACCGCAGCCTGAGTCGCCGAGCGCTGACGCCAGGGGCCGGAGGCTCCCGGCCCGATCCGCTGCCGTAGCCCGGCCAGGAAACCTCGTCCAGAGCAGCCGCGCGCATTGCCCAGCGCCGCCGCACCGATCGACAGGGCGAAGAAGCCAAAGATGGGGAAGCGATACAGCGGCCGGTCCCGCACCGGGCCGTCGAAGACCGAGAGCGTTCGCGCGGCCGGCACGAACAGCTCTCGGGCCTCCGCATCATGGCTGCCGGTTCCGCGAAGACCGAGCGTATGCCAGGTATCGTGGATCTGGAGCTTGCTCGGTGGGAAGCGCCACGATGCTCGGCAGCGCCGGCTTCTCGTCGCCTGTGCGGCCTTCAGGCAGGCACCCGGCGAACAGGACGCCGGAGTGGCTGGATGCCGCTGCAGAACGCCCAGCGACCGGAGACCACCACGCCGTCGTCCGCCGGCCGAAACCGACCCCGGGGCGCCCAGATCCCAGCCGCGATCTGCTCCGGCCTCCCAACAGCTCCAGCAGCGGCTCCTCGGCCAGGTATCCGCCGAGCAGACTGCTGGTGATGGCGATCGACACGCACCACCCGGCCGACGCGTCTCCGCGAGCGATCTCCTCCGCCGCGGCCAGCGACACCGCCTGGAGGCAGCTCCAGCGCGCCCGCCTCCACCGGCGCCCCGGCCCGCATCAACCCGGACTTCCGCAGCGCGTCGAGCAGTCCCGGGGCCAGGCCCGCTGCTGCTCTGTCTCCTGCGCCAGCTCGCGAGCCAGGCCCGCGATCCGGGCCGCGTCCGCGACGATGTCGTGGCTGCGAGCGGATCCGTCACGCGTTCCGCGCCGTCAGCCCACCGTCCACGACCAGCACGGCTCCGGTGATGTACGACGCCGCGGGCAGCAGTAGAGACAGCGTGGCATGAGCCACCTCCTCGGGCTCTCCGTAGCGGCGCAGCGCCGTGCGCCGGCGCGCATACACGGCTTTTCCTGGTCTCGGGATGGCCGCGGTCATTCCCGTGTTGATCGGTCCCGGGCAGACGCAGTTGACCGTCACGCCGGCTGGGGCCGAGCTCCACCGCAAGCTCACGGGTCAGCCCGATCACCCCGTGCTTGGCGGCGACGTAAGGCGCCATGTCGCGGTGGCGCCCGAGGCCCTCGGTCGAGGCCACATTCACGATCCGCCCCGCCGGTCGCGGCGCAGGTCCTCGAGCAGGCCCGGACGAACGCCGTGTGGGCGGTCAGGTTCACGGCCAGGGTCGTGCTCCAGGCCGGTCTCGAACTTCTCGCCGTCGATCGCCGTCGGGCATGCCACCCCGGCGTTGTTGACCAGTCCGTCGATCGGCACCGAGTCCTGCGCGGATCTCCTCGCACCGCCCGGGCCGGGGCTCCCGGCCTGCGCTACGTCGGCGGCAACCGCGTGGACCTGGCCGCCCGGCCTGGGTGATCTCGCCGCCACCGCGGCCCAGACCGGTGCCGTCGCGATCCACGATGCCCACCTGGCCCCTCATCGGCCAGCAGTGGGCGGTGGCCCGGCCCATCCCGCTGGCCGCCCCGGTGACGATTACCACCTTCCCGGCCAGGAGCGGCTGAGGGTGCTGAGGGTTGGCATTGGCGCGAGTCATGGTATGCCTAGTTACGCTATGGCCATCCGCAGGGAGGATGAGGTTGCTCGTCGTGCTGGCTGGCGGCCATGGCTGGTCGCGCCCGCCGCCGTGCCCGCACACGCCGACAGCACCACCACCCCCAACGATCCTGACTTCGCGCCCTGCGAGTCGAGACCACCGCCGCCGACGCAGCCTCCAGTTGCAACGACAACGAAGACTGGAATCTGTACGGCGCGCTCAGCACCAGCTGCGCCGGGCAGCCTCGGCCCGATGGCGGGCTGCCCTGCTGGGCGCCGCTGGCCCATGATCCCCAGCACGCAGCCGGAGTGGACATGACCGGCGCGTGGGCGCAGGGCAACGTCGGGCGGCCCGACGTGCTGATCGCCTACATCGAGGGCGGGGTCAACTACGACTCCGACGGACATCAAGGACGGGTTATCCAACGTCTTCCTGAACCGCGGCGAGCTGCCCTACCCGCAGGACTCGAGCGGCCACGACCACGGCACCTACGACTTCAACGGCGACGGTCGCTTCAACATCGAGGACTACGCCCAGGACCCGCGGGTCAACCCTTCCTGCCCCGCCGGTGTCGCCGCGGGGGTCCACCACCAGGAAGGCGTCACCTGGTCCTGCGTCAACCCGGCGGCCGCCACGCGTACCTGAACGCGGTTCACGTGGCCAGCAAGCTCACCCACTACCTCTCGCCCGAGGACCTGATCGCGGTCTTCGGGCATTGCCAGATCGTCCGCCACCGGATCGGCCGCGCGCGGCTGCCCGCGCGGCGGTCACTTCGACAACGACCACAACGGCTACGCCAACGATGTCTCGGGCTGGAACTTCGACCGCGGCACCAACGACCCGCAGACCGAGGAGACCTCCTACAGCCACGCGCCCGGCCTGATCTCCGACGCCGCCGGCGTCGCCAACAACGGCTACGCGGGAGTCGGCGAGTGCCGCAGCTGCACCATCGTGCCGATCAAGCAGGGCGTCGAGTGCCTGGGCCGGCCCGACCACTGGGGCGCGGCGATCCTCTACGCCACCGACCTCGGCGCGACCACGATCAGCTCGGTCGTCGTCTCCTACGCCTACAGCTCGTTCAACCAGAAGGCGATCGACTACGCCTACAACCACGGCGTGGCGCTGGCGCTGGACTCAAACGACTTCGACGCCATGGACCACACCGACGGGATGCTGTTGAACCACGTCATCCCGGGCAACTCGCTGGCCTACGACCAGAACGGCACCGGGCTGCAGCCGAACGCCACCACCTGGTTCCGGGCCCGCTCCAGCACCACCAGCTACGGCACCCACAACGTCTTCTCCGGCTACGGGACGAGCACCTCCGGGCGCCACTCCGTTCATGGCCTCGATGCTGGCGATGGTCCAATCGGCGGGGCTGAACGCGCGGGACAAGGGAATCATCCCGAGCCCGCTCAGCCCGACGAGGTCAAGCAGGTGATGATGGACACCGCGTCGGAGGTGGTGCCGCAGACACAGTCGCCGCAGACCGCGCGCCAGTGGCCGGGCAACCCAAGCTCGGTCACCGACGCCACCCACACCAACTGGTCCACCCAGTACGGCTACGGCCGACCGGACATCGGCGCCGCCACGGCGATGGTGATGGCGGGCAAGCTGCCACCCACCGCCGAGATCAGCTCCCCAACTGGTTCACCTACGTCGACCCAGTCCGCACCCCGGCGCTGGCCGATCACCGGCAAGCTGGCGCCCTGCTCGCATCCACTCGGGCGGCTCGGCCCAGCTGGGTGCTCGAGTACGCCCTTGGCGCCGACCCGGCCGACTCCTCCTTCCACACCATCGCCAGCGGCACCACCAGCCATCCGCTGAGCGGGAGGCTGGGGACGTTTGACCTGCACCAGATCCCGGCCTCGTTCTACGACCACGCGCCCGACCACGACGCTGCAGCCCGACGGCGCCGAGCAGTACACGGTCACTCTCCGCCTGAGGGTCATCGACGCGAACGGGCTCAAGGGCGAGGACCGCCGCACGATCGGGGTGCGCCATGACCCGACGCCTGGCGCTACGGCATGCCGAAGCACTACGGCGCCGAGATCAGCGGCGCGCCCAGTCCTACGTCGACCTCCAGGGCCGCCACCAGCTCGACCTGGTGTTCTCAACCTACGACGGCGACGTCCACGCGCTCACTCCGGCCGGCCACGAGCTGCCGGGCTTCCCTGTGCACTCGGACCTGATCCGCAGCTTCGACCCCGCCGCGCCCGAGGGATCGAGCGCCCGGGCCTACCGCACCAGCCGCAGTCTTCCGCAACATTCGTGATCCGCTCTCCGGAACCGCGATCGGCGACCTGCTCCACGACGGCCAGCAGGATATCGTCGGCCACCGGGCATGAACGGCCGGGTGTACGCGTGGAACGGCCACGGCCGCCGTCTGCCCGGCTTTCCCCGCGCCATGCCAACGCCGCCCGGGCAGCACGCGGTCCCCACCCCACGCGCGCCCGACGCCGAACCACAGCCGTGACCCGCTGCGCGGCGCCTGGGCGGCCCCGGCCCTGGCGCCGCTCCAGGGTGGCCACCGGCTCGACGTGATCGTCCCCGGGTGGGACGGCAAGGTGTACGCCTGGCGCCCAACGGCCGGCGCGATTCCCGGGTGGCCGGTGGAGATCAAGCTCCCCCAGGCCGACTTCGCTCGCGACAGAATCAATCCCAAGGAGCTACATCCGCGACCCCAAGCTCATGTACTCGGTCGGCGTGGACGACGTGATGAAGGCCGGCCGACCACAGGTGTTCGTGTCCAGCTTCGAGTGCTCGGGACAGAGCGTCGCCACCGAAGGAACCGTCGGCGGGCTGCTGCCCCCGGGCGGCAGCACCGAGCACCGCAGCCAAGGGCTGGCTATACGGGATCTGGGGCAACGGCCGCCGCCATCCCGGCGGGGCCTACCTGCCCAACTGGCCGGTGGCGTTGTCGGGGCTGTCCTTCTGTTACGACCAGTCGATCGACTTCGTGGGCGAGGGCGTCGCGCCGCCGACCTTTGCCAACGTGTGGCCGGCGGCCCAAGATCGGTCCAGCGCGGTCACCGGGCCGGCGCAGGTGATCAACCCCGACGGCTCGATCTACAAGACGCTCAGCACCAGCTGCTCGAGCGCCGCGTGTGCTTCCGACCCGCCCTATCGCCCGACGCGGCGACACAGCGACGATCACCCTGACCGGCCAGGGGAGCTTCGGGGACCTGACCGGGTCCGGGGACGCCGCAGTACGTCCAGTCGAGCGCCGGGGTCGGAGTCGACCGTCCTGGCCCTGGGCCAGGCCGGGGAGGCGTCGCTGCCCCAGGTGTACGAGAAGGCGTGGGATCCCACCTCGGGCTCGGTCCTTCGGGGTTCCCCCAGCGCCAGGATGGCTTCCCCTTCTACGACGCCCCCATCATCGCCGACGTGGGCGCCGGCGGCGGCCACCGCAATGCCATCGAGGCCAACGACAACTACTGGATCCACGCCTGGGGGCCCGACGGCACCGAGGCACCCGGCTTTCCCAAGTACACCGGCCAGTGGACCGGCTTCGTGGGCACCGTCGGAGACCCGCGCATGAACGGCCACCTGGCCCTCGCCTACGGCACCCGCGAGGGGACCTGTTCGTGTGGAACGTCCAGCGGCTCCTCGGGCTTGAACAATTCGTGGTGGCACTACCGCCACGACGAGTGGAACACCGGCCAGTACGGGCTCGATACGCGCCCGCCGGCAGCCGGTCAGCCGCCTGCGCGTCCGGCGCCTGAGCGCCAGCCGGGTGGCGCTCAGTCTTCATTGCACCGGGCAACGACTGGATGATCGGGCAGGCCGCGCGCTACCAGGTCAGATGGTCGACTCGCCCCATCGCCCCGGCCGGCTTCGGCCGGGCCCACGTGGTCCGAGTGTCTGGGCGGCCCGGCCGATCCGGAACCGCGCAGCGCCTGCGCCTGAAGGTTCCGCGAGCCGCCCGCTACCTGGCCATCCGGGCTCTCGACCCCGCCGGCAATATCGGGGCCGAGGTGACGGTCCGCCTCAGCCGGCGCTGATCGTCTGGCCGCAGCCCGCCAGCGTGACCCTGATCGGGCCGTCGCTTCGCACGCTGACCCGGGCCCGGCAATCCACGTGGGCCCGTCCGGGGTCCACGGTGACCGCGGCCAGATTGGTGGCCTGGATGTCGAGCGCGTCCGCAGCCGGGGCGCTGGGCACCGGGCCCCAGGTCTGGTACTGCCTGACGTAGGTCAGCGCCGGGAGCAGGCCGCCGGCGAGCACGCCGGTGCCGGATTGAGTGCCGGACGGAGCCGGGTCCCCGGCGCCGAAGCCGTGGGACACGGCGTCGACCGAGGCCTTGGCCGAGGCGCTGCGAACGGCAGGCCGGAGAGCCAGTAGGCGTGGTCGCCCACCAGGCGGTAGCGGGGGAAGTCGATCGACGGGTCCACGCCGAAGGTCACGTGGGCCGGGTTGCGAGGCACCGGGTCGTTGGCCAGGAACGCAGCGGCCGGTCCGTACTCGTCGTTGAGCGCGAACGTGTTGTGCTCACCCGGGCCGAACTCGTCCAGCTCGTAGCGATAGCCGAGCCCATCCAGCGATCGTGCCGTCTGCTCCACCCCGGGGAACGGCACCTCCTCGTCGGCCACCATGTTCCACATCAGGATGGGCAGATTGCGCAGGTTGCCCGGCATGCCCTCCCCATCGTCCCCGGAGATCGAGAACGCCTTGCCGAACAGGTCCGGGAACTGCTCGCCCAGCTGGAAGGTCCCGATTCCTCCCATCGAGTAGCCCGTGAGGGCGGCTCGGCCGGGGTCGAGGCGATAGTGGTGGGCAACGTCGGCCATGGCTTCGAACACATCGGCGGCGGCCAGTCCGGTGTAGTTGCCGTCGGGGCCTCGGGCTTCGGGGGTGAGGACGATCGAGCCCGGCCCGGCCTGGGCGAATTCGGATTCGTTGCGCGATGACAGGTACAGGTTGTAGTTGGTGAACAGGGCGTGCAGCAGCAGCGTCAGCCCGTAGCCACGGGCGGGCTCCGGCTTGGTGGGGACATAGATCGCATAGGGCTCGAGCTGACCCTGATAAGCGCACCCGGAGTCGCCGGACGCGCAGGTGGAGGAGTAGCCGGCGGCGATCCCCTGCGCGGGCTCGAAGTGGCTGGCCATGATCCGGTCCATGGGGCCGGTCCGCGGCACGGACCGGTTGTCGGTGACTCCCGAGCGAAGCTTGCGGAAATTCACGTAGGCGGCCAGCGAGCTGATGTCGCCGGAGGCCAGTGTCTGGCCCTGGTCGGCGTCGCGCCACCAGGCCGGACTCTGGGCGGTGGCGGGAACGCTCGTCAGCTCGTGCAGGTCAGGCATCGGCTCGTGGGTGCGGAAGCCGACGTCGAAGAAGGCCGGCGGATCAGTCGCCGTGCCCCCGCCCCCCGGGGTGGTGGACGTGGCCGACGGGCCCGGCAGCAGGTAGCGCCGGGTGGCCTTGTCCCACAGACCGACGCCAACCTCCATACGCACGATCCGGCGACCTGGATCCCAGTCGATCCGGGGCACGTCGACCTCGATCTGGCGGCGACGGCGCTCGACGCGGACCGAGGGCACGCGAGACCCAAGCGGAACCCCCGGCCGCCTGCAGGCTCGCCACCATGTGCCCAGCCCGATCGGGGTGGACGGTGAGGAACGCTGCAGCCGGGGCGCTCACGTTGGCGCCGTAGGGAAAGCTCTGCGGCCGACCGTCCTGGCCACCCAGCGCAATCGTGAACGCGATCAAGGCCGGATCGTGCATGGTGTTGAACGTGACGCGGAAGGCGGTGAAGCGAGCCAGCGGCTTGACCCGGAACTCGACCAGGTTGGCCGCGTTGTTGGCGTATGCCGGGTTGGTGGGGTAGGTGTACGTGCCGTTGGGCTGAGAGAAGGTGGCGCTGGAGATGCGCGGGATCGGACGGGGTCGGGCTGCTCGTGCGCGCCATGATCGTCGTACAGGAAGCCCTGGTAGAGAAACTCCCCTCGGCGGTAGGCCTCGGCGCCGGAGATGAGGATGGGCTCGGCCCGCCACACGCTGCCCGGGGCGTTCTGAAGCTGCGGCGCCCGCGCCAGCGGCGCGTAGAGCAACGCCGGGCCTGGCTTCGGTCCGGGTCCCGCGTACAGCGAGCCGGCCTGGGCCCCGGAGACGAGAAGCAGACCAATTGCGGCACCCAGGGCCGCCGCAGCTGACAGGCACCTGAAAGCACGCACGGCGACAGAACGTTGTTGCTGATGAGTTCTGCCATGCGGCGCCCCGCCCGGCTCTCCTGTCCTCCTGTGCGCAGCGGCGGTGCTGTCGCTGCCCGCGAGCGCGGTTGCGCTGTGGGCGCCGGGGAGCGCGGCGGCGCTCTCGCTGCCGGCGAGCGCGGCGGCCGCACAGGGCTCCGCCCCGGCCTCCGCCGGCCGCTGCGGACCGGTGGCCCAGCGGCCATGGTGCAACACCGCGCTCTCGCCCGACGCCCGGGCCGGCCTGCTTCTGGCCGCGCTGAACCGATCGGAGAAGATCTCGCTTCTGGGCGGCGACGACATCTGGGCGGGATCAGTCCAGGCGCCGCCGGCAGTACGGGACACATCGGCTACAGCCAGGGCGTATCCCGGGTGGGCCTGCCTGACGAGTACTTCACCGACGGCCCCCTGGGCCCGCGTCAGGGGCCGGCCACGGCCATGCCAGCCCCCATGGGCCTGGCAGCCACGTTCGACCCCGCCCTGGCCTACGCCCACGGCTCCGTGGTGGGGCGAGAGTCTCGAGACAAGGGCAACGACGCCGTGTTCGGCCCCACCGTCAACATCATGCGCACCCCGCTGGGAGGCCGGACGTTTGAGGCTTACGGCGAGGATCCGTTCCTGGACGCGCGGCTGGCGGTGGGCTGGATCAAGGGCGCCCAGTCGCAGGGCGTCATGGCCACGGTCAAGCACTTCGTGGCCAACAACCAGGAGGGCCAGGACCCAACCGGACAGGCCGGGCAGCCGGGAGCCCCGGTCGGAGTCGGGGTCAACGGCACCCGCTACGCCGTCGACGAGCACATCGACGACCGCACCCTGCACGAGATCTACATGCCCCACTTCGAGGCCGCGGTCAGGCAGGCCCACGCAGCCCTGGTCATGTGCTCCTACAACCAGGTCAACCGGCATTTTCGCCTGCGAGAACCAGCACCTGCTCACCGACATCCTGCGCCGGGCCTGGGGCTTCCACGGCGAGGTGGTGGCCGATTACGGCGCCGCCCATCCGAACGGCACCGTCGCCAGCCTAAACGCCGGCCTCGACTTCGAAGCCTGGCCACCCTGGTCCTACCAGCCGCCAGAGTCGAGGCTGCGCTGGCCACCGGCCTGGTCAGCGCAGCCACGCTCGATGTGCGCGTGCGAGACATCCTGCGCACGCTGTTTGCGTTCGGCTTCTTCGACCGTCCCGGCTATCGCAACGACGACGGCCAGATCAACCAGTCAGCCGACGCCGGCGTCGCCCAGCGGGTCGAGGAGTCGGCCATCACGCTGCTGCGCAACACGGGCGTTCTCCCGCTGCGCGCCGCGTCGGGTGCACTCCATCGCGGTGATCGGCAAGGCCGCCACCACGTTCGTCACCGGCGGCGGCTCCGGCGACGTCACGCCGTTCTCCTATACGCCGACCCGCTTGACGCGATCCGGGCCCGCGCCGGCCGGCGCGTCACGGTCAGCTACAACGACGGCAGCGACGCCGCGTCGGCGGTCGCCGCGGCGCGCAAAGCCGCGTGGCGTCGTGTTCGCCAACGACTACGAGAGCTGAGGGCTCGGACAAGCAGTGCCTGACGCTCGAGTGTCCCGAACATCAACGGCGACCAGGACGGGCTGATCTCGCAGGTGGCGGCGGCCAACCCCCACACGATCGTCGTGCTGGAGACCGGCACGCCGGTGCTGACGCCGTGGCGAGGCCAGGTGGCGGGGCTACTCGAGGCCTGGTACCCGGGCGAGCGCGCCGGACCCGCCATCGCCCGCGTCCTGTTCGGCGATGTCGACCCAAGCGGCCGTCTCCCCGTCGACGTTTCCCGGCCGCCGCCGGAGACATCCCCACCGCGGGCGACCCGGAGAAGTACCCAGGCGTGGCCAACAACGTCTCTTACAAGGAAGGCGTGTTCGTCGGCTACCGGTGGTACGACGCGCCGCAACCTGACGCCCGCGTTCCCGTTCGGCTTCGGACTCTCCTACACCCGCTTCCACTTATCGGGCCTGCGCGTGCTGCGCGCTCCGCGGGGGCTGCGCGCGCCCGGTGGAGCGCCCGCTCAGCTGGTAGTCACCGCGACGGTCAAGAACTCGGGCGCCGGAGGGGCGTCGCCATTCCCGAGCTGTACCTGAACCTCCCCTCGTCATCGGCGATCCCCCAGCCCCCCGCCCAGCTCAAGGGCTTTGCCCGGGTGAGCCTCAACCCCGGCGCTTCTAGGCGGTTCTCGATCGCACTCGATCAGCGAGCGTTCTCGTACTGGAACGTCGCGGCCCAGGCCTGGCGCGTGGAGCCGGGCTGCTACGGGGTGCTCCTCGGATCCTCCTCGCGCGATCTGCCGCTTCGCACGAGGGTGGCTCGGGGCGGCGGGACGTGCTCCGGAGTCGGCGGCCCCGGCATTGACATCGGGCGTGCCGGTCTGGGCGGCCGCTAGCGGCCCCCAGCGGCCTCCGGCTACCGGGGTGGCGCCCCGTCGGCCGCGGCGGATGATTTTCGTACCAATTCCTTGCGGGGGCCGCCAACCGGGCCTTCGGCGCCCGTTATGTCAACGCATGCCCATTCTCGATATCGGCACGCCGGCACCGGACTTCACCCTCGAAGGAACCGAGGGGAAGTTCACGCTGTCCGAGCATAGGGGCGAGTTCGTGGTGCTCCTGTTCTATCCCGGCGATGACACCACGGTTTGTACGAAGCAGTTCTGCTCCTACCGCGACTCCCAGGACGAGATCTCCTCGCTGGACGCCACGCTGATCGGCATCTCGGTCCAGGACATGGAGTCAAAGGAAGCGTTCAAGGCCAGGTACGGCCTGACCACGCCGCTACTGGCGGACCCCGGTGGCGAGGTTTCAACGGCCTACGGGGTGTTCTCCAAGCCTCTGAAGATGGCCCGGCGAGCTGTGTTCGTCGTCGATCCCGACGGACGGATTGCCTACCGCCATCGTAATTTCCTCTCGCTCTCGTTCGACGGCGTGGAGGAGATCCGCGCCGCGCTCGAGCGCGTCGGGACCCGGGCTACGGTTTAGGCGGCTTTGGTACCAGCCTTGGCGCCGCGCTGGCGTGCGCGACGTCGACCGTTCTTCCCACGCAACATCAGCTCCTTGAGCCGATCGAACGCGACGTCGTCGAACTCGAGCCTGGTGGGCTCCGTGGTCTCGATGAAGTCGATCAGCGTGTAGGCGAACCGCATCGGGTCATACAGCTGCGGGAAGTGCCCGGCGTTGTCGAAGATCTCCAAGCGGCTGCCCGGAAGCCCCTCATGCGCCACGCGGGCATGCTCCACCGGGATCAGCGGGTCCCGGTCGCCCCAGATCACGAGCGAGGGGAGCAGCTCGGCGAGGTACAGCCGATCGGTGGCGCTCACTCGCTGGCCTGTGATATCGAGCACCGCGCGGAGCGTGTGGATGAACGCCTGCCGGGCGCCAGCGTCGGCCAACGAGCCGTAGCCGCGCCCCATCTCCGCCAGATCGGCCCCGATCCGCAGACCCACCTTGCCGAGCGCGCCCGCCAGCGCCACGGCTACGCCGTGCAGCCGCTCATTGGCGATGACCGGCAGCACGAGCTCCGAGCCTGGCAGCGTTGCGGCCCGGAGGATCGGATGAACCTCGCGACCCAGGCCGCCGCTCGAGACGAGCACCAGCCGCTCGGCGAACGGGGGATATTCGTAGGCGAATTGCATCGCCACGCCCCCTCCGAGGGAGTGGCCCACGACCGTCGCCCGGCGATGGCCGAGAGCGACGAGTAGGTCCCGCACGCTTGCCGCGTACGCGCCGAGCGAGTAGTCGCCCCGGGGCTTGGCAGACTCGCCGTGTCCCAGCAGGTCAGGCGCCAGGACGGTGTATCTCTCCGCCAGCAGCGGGATGACCTGGTCCCACTGCGCCGCACAGCCGACGATTCCATGGATCAGGAGAACGACGGACTCGCCATCGCCCGCGGTGCTGTAGGTGACGCGGTGGCCGTGGAGGACGATCTCGCCCCGCTGGGGCAGCAGCTCGGTAAGTGTGTGGTGGGAAGTGCTCATGACACCGATGTACCCGAGAGTGGGCCAGAGGTCACGCGGCGGCTGCTGTACTCGCCAGCTCGGCGGCGGACCAGGGGAGCAACCTCCGTCCCGAACAGCTCGATCGATCGCAACACGTCCCGATGGTCCACTGCACCCACGCTCATCTGACCGATGTAGCGATCGTGTCCGAAGAGCCGGTGCTCGTAGACGATCTTCTCCGCAACGTCCTCGGGAGAGCCGAGGGCGAGAGCGCCCTCGGGCGATCGGAGCGCCTCGTACTGCTCGCGACCGGCCGGCGGCCACCCCCGCTCGCGCCCGATCCGATTCATCATCGCCAGGTAAGACGAGGCGAAAGCGCGATCTGCCTCGGCACTCGTGTCAGCGACGAACGCATGCGTGTTGATCGCCACCTTGGTCTGCTCCGGGCCGTGCCCAGCGCGACGCGCGGCCTGGCGATACAGCTCCACCAGCGGAGCGAACCGCTCCGGCTGCCCGCCGATGATCGCCAGGGTGAGAGGGAGCCCGAGCTCGCCGGCCCGCACCACCGACTGCGGCGTGCCGCCCACGGCTACCCAGATCGGTAGTGGATCCTGGATGGGGCGCGGCCAGATCACGGCGTCAGTGAGCGGAGCGCGATGGCGGCCTGACCAAGTGACCCGCTCTGAGTCGCGTATCGCCAGCAGCAGCTCGAGCTTCTCGGCGAACAGCTCGTTGTAGTCATCGAGGTCGTAGCCAAACAGCGGGAACGACTCGATGAACGAGCCGCGGCCGGCCATGATCTCGGCCCTGCCATTCGAGATGAGGTCCAAGTGGGCGAACTGCTGGAAAACCCGGACAGGATCATCGGAGCTGAGCACCGTGACGGCACTCGACAGCCGAATCCGCTCGGTCCTCGCCGCAATCGCCGCCAGCGCCACCGCGGGCGCCGAGACCAGGAAATCCTGTCGGTGATGCTCGCCCACCGCGAAAACGTCGAGCCCCAGCTGGTCGGCAAGCTCGGCTTCCTCGAGCAGCTGTGCCATCCGCTGTCGCGGTGTGACGCCCGTGGCGAGGTCGGCAAATGTGGCAAGGCCAAGCTCCATGAGTTCTAGGATAGCAGGATGCTTGCTGGCGCAAGTATCGAGGGTGGGGCGCCTGGGTCGCGCGGGCGTAGTCGGTGGCGCGGGCGCGACGGCGGCGCCCCCAACGGAGGGCCCGCGGGGGGCAAGGGCGGATAAGCGAACGCTACGTTCGCTCAGACGCCCTTGCCCCCGGCCCACGCCGAAACGACGCCCAGCCCGCCCGCGCCCCCCGCGGCCGTCCGGCCCAAGCCCTCAGCCTTCGGCAGCCCGCAGCATCGCCGGGAGCACGTCCTGCATCAGCGCCAGCAGCGACCGCTCGAGCAGGACGTGTGCCTCCTCACGGGTGGCGCGGCCGAGTGAGAGCCATTCTCGCGCCACGCCCTCGGCCAGTCCGAAATAGCTACGGACGACGAACCTGACCTGCGGCGGAACGTCGAGGCTGCCCACGTGGTTGAGGATGACGCGGTCGACGATCTGCTCGCGTCCGCGCTCGACGATCGCTTCGAGCTCCGGGTCCTCCGGGTGCCGTCCGCCGGCCCCAAGCTCAAGCGCCAGTTCCTGATGCTCGGCCAGGAAGTCCAGCCACGCGACGACATTCCGAGCGACCAGCTCCTCGATCGGCAAACCCGGATCGCTCTCTATCAGCTCCAGGACCACGGGAGACAGCGAGGCCACCACCTCACGGAACAGCTCCTGCTTGCCGCCGAAGTAATGGTGCACGAGAGCGCGCGTGACGCCGGCCTCGTGAGCCACGTCCTGGATCGACACCTGCGCGTATGGCTGCTCCGCGAACACCCTCTGGGCCGCCTCAAGGATCTGGCGGCGACGTCCTTCGGGGTCCAACCTTGAGAACGCAGGCGAGCGTGCGGAGGCCTCCACCCCACAGAGGATAGTCGTGTTTGACGCTGAGCCAACAAGGGGCGCTTCAGGGCGTACACTTGCCGCGTGAAGGCCGGGGAGGGAGCACGAAAGCTCGGCGGCCTGCTTGTGGCGGGCGCAATTGCTGCGTCGGGTCTCGCTGGGGCGGCCGCCGCGTCCGCGTCCGCGCCCCCCACCCCCTGGGACGGCACAAACCCGTTCCACTGCACGATCCAGGACGCAGGGAAGGGCACCACCGTGCCCGACCCGAATGCCGATCCCTACTGCGTCAACTTCGACAAGACGGGTCAGAACGTCACGGAGCTGGGGCTGGTTCAGTTCCTGTCCCTGGAGCCGGCGCGCGCGGCTGCCGCGTATCCCAAGTGCTTCTACTTCCAGCAGGATCACTGGCGGGGCTCCATCGTCCAATCGGACGGCAGCACGGTCATCTACGAGTTCTACGGCCACTACTTCTTCGACAAGGCGACAGGCGACGGCGGCGTGTGGGTGCGCGACTTCAGCCTGGCCGGCCACACCTTCGACCCCGCCAGCCTGCCCGGCTTCCCGCCGGCCTACGGGCAGTACTTCGGCCCTGGCACCGGCGGCATGATCACCCACGACCAGGTTCCCGCCGACCCGAGCTGCGCGGCGCAAGCCCGCGCCAACCCCTCATCTATCTATGCCGCTTCCTCTGCCGTGCCGCGGTGTGTGCCGGGGCGGGGCAGGGTGAGCCGGACTGCGCTGGGACCCGTGCGGCTGGGAGACCGCGAGGATCGCATCCGTGCGGCCTTGGGGACCCCGCAATCGGTCAAGCGCGGCTTCCTGCACTACTGCGTAAGCCCCAGAGGCAGCCTCCTCGTGGGTCAGCCGACGGACCGGACGGGAACGCTGGGCTCGGCCGGGCATGCGCGGACGGTGATGCTGCTCACCACCAGCTCTGGCTTCCGTCTGTCCGCTGGGGGAATGGTGGTGGGTGCGCGGGTGCGCAGCCTTCATGGCTGGCGCTCCGTCGGCCGGGTCAGCCGAATCACATGGCTTCGCCGTGGCTCGCTACTTGCCGGCGTGCGTGGCGGCAGGGTGGCCTATCTCGGGGCCTACGACCGGCGGACGATCCGAAAGCTGCGCGCGCTGCGGGGGTATCTGAGGCGGGCCCGGTGAGCGACGGACACTCCCAATTGCTCGGGCTGCTGAGCCGCCGTCAGCTTCTGCAGAAGGCGCTGATCGCATCCACCCTCCCGTACGTTCTCACGCCCGCCGCCGCGCGGGCGGCCTCCCCGCCGAGCCTCACCGACGCAACCCTTCAGGCCTTCGCCGACACGATCATCCCCGGGCGGAAGGTGACGAGCACCGCGCTCGGCAACGCGGTCGACCCACTGGCGATCGCGGGCGTCGATTCACAGCCGGGAGCAGTGGAGGCCGACGCGCTAGCGCTCTACCACCATCCCGAGGTCGGCTTCGACGCACTGGCGCCACCGTTTCTCACCGACCTCGAGACCCGTTCGCTGACGGCAGGGGGCGACTTCCTCCACCTGGGCTTCGAGGCGCGAGTGCAGGTATGTCTGGGCGGGCTTGACTTCTCCAACCCGGTCCGCCTCATCTGGGAGGCGGCCGCGGCGGTTCCGTTCACCGCGTTCTGCGCCGCCGCACTGATCCGCAACGCCACCGCCGCCACCGCTCCCGGGTACCGGGTGATGGGACTGCCGGGCGTGGCGCCCGACGGCTACCGCAACTTCTCGTTCGGCCGCCGCATGAGCCGCGAGCGCACCCGTCACGGATGGCTGCCGTGAACACCACCCTCAGCCGCCCATGAGCGAGAACGTCGACGTGGTGATCGTCGGTTCGGGCTTCGGCGGCTCAATCACCGCGTGGCGGCTGGCGGAGCTGTACCGAGCCGCCGGGGCCGACCCCCGCTCGATCGTCGTGCTGGAGCGCGGGCGCCGCTATGGCCATACGGATTTCCGCCAATCGATGGACATCGACCACCTGTCCGACGTCTACCTCCTGATCCAGGGCCAGGGCGCACAGGTCGTGACGGCCAACGCCGTCGGCGGCGGCTCCAACCTCTATCTGGCGGCGTCGCTTCGCTCTCCGCGCGAGACGTTCGAGCGCCGAGACCAGCGCCCCGGCGACGGTCCGGTCCGGAGGATGTGGCCAGCCGCGATCTCCCGCGCCACCGCTGAACCCCTATTACACGCGCGCGGAGCGCGGGCTGCGCGTGAAGCGGCCCACCTGGAAGCAGGTCTCGAAATCAGGCGGTCTGTGGGCGGCTGCCCTAGCCCACCAGGGCTACACGTGCGACCGGGTGCCGCTGGCGATCTCGGAGGAGCGCTGCGTCAACGCCAAGTGGTGCCACACGGGGTGCATCTTCGGCGCCAAGAACTCCCTGATCACCAACTACCTGTGGGCCGCAGAGCAGGCCGGCGCACAGGTCCGGCCGAACATGCAGGTGGAGACCATCAGCCAGTCAAGCGCGCGCCCATACCGCTACGTGGTCACCGCTGACGTGATGGACAACGAGGGCGCCAACCCCACGCGCGCGCCCACCGGCCAGCAGGTCCAGCTCCAATGCAAGGTGCTCGTCCTATGCGCCGGGGCGATGTCGACGCCGGTGCTGTTGATGCGCGCACAATCGTCGCTTCCTTCGCTCTCGCAGCAGGTGGGGAAGAACCTCGGTGTGGACGGGGATCACATCGCCGCGATTGAGTTCGATCCCGCCCGGGTGCACAGCGTCCTGGGGCTCCCCGGCTACCACGAGTTCTACAAGGGCAAGCCGATCACCACGATGACCTACGACTGGTGGGTGGGACGCTCGGGACATGCCTATGACGGCACGCGCTTCAACCTGCAGGAGATCTTCCTCTCCTCACTGACCAACTTCCTCTACGACAGCGGGCGCACACTTCCAGGAGGGCCGTCCTGGTGGGGGCTTCAGAAGAAACAGGCGATCGCCCACTGGGCGAATCGAATCGAGTTGCTGGCGCTGGTGGAGGACACGCACGATGGCGAGTTCTACGCCGTTCCACAGTCGGGAGCTGCCGAGCGCCCCAACGCCGGTCCGATAGCGGTGGGCACGTTCAACTACGCCATGTCGGAGCAGTCGCTGGCCGTCAGGACGGCCGCGAACCAGGCCATGGCCTCGGTGGCCCGGTACCGCGGCATGGGCCGGTTCATGGCGCTCACCGAGACCCAGGGCGTGTACTGCGCGCATCCGCTCGGTGGATGCCGCATGGCCGAGTCGCCCGACCTGGGGGTCGTTGATCACACCGGCGCGGTGTTCGGCTACGAGGGGCTCTACTGCGTCGACGGATCGATCGTCCCGACCTCGCTGGGCGTCAACCCGTCGCTGACCATCGCCGCGCTGAGCGAGCGCTGCGCTGAGCAGCTGGTCCATCGCGCGGCCGATCTCGGACTCCCAGCCGCGCCGCGCGGCCTGCGCCTGCAGACCCCGCCGCAACACGTCGGTAAGCGGGTGGTCCCGGCGCGGAACCGCTGACAGCCTGGCTACCGTTCCCGGGATCAACCCCCGAGCCTCCATAACCACCGCGGTGCTCGCCGCAGTCGCGTGTGGCTGCGGCGCCAGCCAGTCCACCTTTTCTGCAACGGAGCAACAGGCCACCGTGCCGCAGGTACACCCGCACGCGGTCGAGCCGGTGGCCGGCCAGTCGGGCGCCGCTGCGCAGCCCAGCAAGCCGACCGGCGTCATCCCCTCGCAGGACCCAAAGATCACCGGGCCCGCCAGCAACACCCGCGGTGTCGCAAAGGGGGCTCCCACGGCAGCGGAGGTCCGTGCGGCATACGCCCGCTTCCAGATCGCCGTCGCCCAGTACCACCTCGACCGGCTCAACTTCTCAGGTGTGCTGCTCAACCCGGCGGCCCTCCCACCGGGCCAATGGAACGTCAGCGTAGCCTCGGTCTTCACCGACTACGGCAAGCCCGTGGCGTGCGGCGGGGTGGAGAGCGTGCCCGAGTTGGGCGTGGCCAACAAGACGTTGCCGTGCGGGACGATGGTGACGTTTCTCTACAACGGCCGCGCGATCCGAGTGCCGGTGATCGATCGCGGCCCGTACATCGCCGGGCGCGAATGGGACCTCACGGGGGCTACGGCGGAAGCTCTGAAGTTCCCCGGGCTCGGGCTGATCGAGTGGCGGATCGGCTAGCCGCCCGCGATTAGGCCCTCCGGGTATACGGCTCCCACCCAGATCCGCGCCAGCGTTGCCGCCACGCGTTCGGGTGTGTCTGCCGGCTCGCGCCCCAGGCGCTCGACGAACACAGCCATGTTCATCAGCAGCAGGGCTCCCGCGACCTCCTCGGGCTCCTCGACAGTGGTGAGCCCACGCTCCCGGTTTGCCCGCACCTCGGTCGCCACGGCGCTGATCCACGGGGCCAGCACGCCGTCTCGCCACGCTCGCTCGACGCTCTGATGATGGTGCGCAGCCTCGTCGATTGCGGCGAGCACGCGGCCGTGGCGGGCGAAGACGCGAGCGACGCCGAGGATCCCCTGCTCGATGTTACGCGCGGGATCGTCGCTATCCGCCGTGGTGCTCAGCCACGGCTCGACGGCCTCCATCATCTCGGCCTGGACCTGGTTCAGGAGCGCCACCACGACCTCGTCCAGGCTGCGGAAGTAGTGGTAGAAGGTGGAGCGGGTCATCCCGGTCCGCCGCATCAGCTCGTCGACGTTCAGCTCGCGGTATGAACGCTCGGAGAGAAGGCCCTCGGCCGCGTCGAGAATCTCCTTTTGAGCCGCCGCGGGGGAACGGCGAATGCGTCGATGCTGTGTGGTTGCCACGGTTACAGGGTAGCCCCTCGGAAAGAGTATTGACAGAGCGTCGATAACACGTTAGGCTATTATCGACACAGTGTTGATAGCGACGATCTGAGGATTGCACATGACCCCCACCACGCGCTCTCAGGCCCCTTCCACCGACGTAGACGTCCTGGTCATCGGCGCCGGGCTGTCGGGTATCGCCGCCGGTTACCACCTCCAGACGGAGTCTCCCGGCCGCACCTACGCAATCCTCGAAGCCCGCGGCGCGATAGGCGGTACCTGGGACCTGTTCCGCTACCCGGGGATCCGGTCCGATTCGGACATGCACACCCTGGGTTATCCGTTCCGCCCGTGGAGCGAGCCGAAGGCGCTCGCCGACGGGCCATCGATTCGCCAGTACGTGATCGAGACCGCGCGCGAGTACGGCATCGATCGCCACATCCGCTTCCACCATCGCGTGATCAGGGCTGACTGGTCCTCCGACGAGCACCGGTGGACGGTGGAGGTGGAGCGCGCCGACACCGGCGAGCGCCTCCAGCTGACCGCTGGCTTCGTGTTCGGATGCACCGGCTACTACCGCTACGACGAGCCCTACGTTCCCGAGCTACCCGGCCGCGACCGCTTCCAGGGCGAGATCATCCACCCACAGCACTGGACCGAGGACACCGTTTATGAGGGCAGGCGGATCGTGGTGATCGGCAGCGGCGCCACAGCCATCACGATGGTTCCGGCGATGACCGACAAGGCGGCCCACGTGACCATGCTCCAGCGCTCACCGTCGTACGTCGTCTCGCTCCCAGGGGAGGATCCGCTGGCGAAGCTGTTTCATCGCCTGCTCCCCGAGCGGCTCGCCCACCCGGCAGTCCGCTGGAAGAACATCCTCCGGATGCGGCTCGCCTACGCGGTCTCACGGCGCTACCCGCAGTTCATGCGCGGCCTGATCAAGGCCGGCGTGCGCAAGGCACTGCCCAGGGGCTACGACGTCAACACCCATTTCAACCCCAAGTACAACCCCTGGGACGAGCGCATGTGCGTGATCCCCGACGGAGACCTGTTCAGCGCGATCTCAAGCGGCAAGGCCTCGGTCGTGACCGACCGGATCAAGACGTTCACCGAGACCGGCATCGA
This sequence comes from uncultured Solirubrobacterales bacterium, assembly GCA_963756965.1. Lineage (GTDB taxonomy): Bacteria > Actinomycetota > Thermoleophilia > Solirubrobacterales > Solirubrobacteraceae > Palsa-465. The sequence goes on along the minus strand of CAVWPT010000004.1, from coordinate 20,629 downwards.
GCTCGAGTCGGGGCAGGTTCTCGAGGCAGACATGGTGGTGACCGCGACCGGTCTGAACCTGCTCGTGATGGGCGGGATCAACCTGCGGGTCGACGGCGAGCCCGTCGATGTTCCAAAGCGGCTGACCTACCGCGGAATGATGCTCTCGGGCGTCCCCAACGCGGCGATGGCGATCGGCTACACGAACGCCTCCTGGACGCTCAAGTGCGATCTGATCTGCCAGTACGTGACCAGGCTGCTCAACCACATGGATGCTCACGGCTACACCGCGGCGGTCCCACACCCTTCGGAGACCGACGTGGCGACGCGCCCGTTCCTGTCGGAGCTGACCAGCGGATACGTCCAGCGGGCCCTCCACCTGTTCCCGCGCCAGGGCGACGCCGAGCCGTGGCAGGTTCACCAGAACTACAGGCGTGATCTGGCTCTGATCAGGCGTGGCGACATCACCCAGGGGATGGCGTTCTCCCGCCTTGCCGCAGACGCGGCCGAGGCCGGCGAGGCGCGCGCCACCGAGCCGGTCGCCGCCTAGCCCCGCCGCTATCGCGTGGGGGCGTAGACCGTCGCCGCGTCCGCGCGTCACGTCACTGCATCAACGCCGACGCGTGCGCGTCTCGATCCGCCGGATCTCGCCGAGCACGAGCTGCAAGCCCTGCCGGTAGCCGCGCAGGTAGTCGTTCTCATCCTTTGGTTCGAGAAAGCGCGGATGCTCGAGCGCCTGCAAGCAGTATCTGCGCAGGTCCTCCAACGTCCGGTTTCTCCGGGCAGCCTCGTGCTGGGCGCGCCACAGCGCGGCCCGCTGTCCGCTGCGGACCGCGTCGGGCTCCTCGTCCCTCAGACGCGCCAGGTGCAGCTGGATTGCGGCTATGGCCTCGCGCGCCCGCACTGCGCCTAGATGTGGCCCGCGATCGCGTGGGGGACGTAGGGCTCCTCAAGCCGCCCAATCTCCTCGTCGGTCAGCGACAGCTCCTCGGCCGCCAGCGCGTCATCGAGGTGCTCGAGCTTCGTAGCGCCGACGATCGGTGCCGTCACACCTGGCTTGTGCAGGAGCCATGCCAAAGCGACCCGCGCGCTCGGCTGTCCCTTTGCTTCGGCAACCTCGCCAAGGCGGTCGACGACGTCGAAATCTGTTTCCGGCTTGTACAGGGCGTCCGCGAATGCGTCGCTCTGGGCACGGGCGGTGCGCTTCTCGCCGCCTCGAGTGCGATTGCCGGCGAGGAGCCCTCGCGCCAGGGGGCTCCACGGGATCACGCCGACACCCTGGTCGATGCACTGCGGGATCATCTCGCGCTCCTCCTCGCGATAGAGGAGGTTGTAGTGGTTCTGCATCGAGACGAAACGCGTCTGCGCAACGTTCTGCGCCTTGGCGAACTGCCAGGCGAACATGCTGCTGGCGCCGATGTAGCGCGCCTTTCCCGCCTTCACCACGTCGTGGAGGGCGTCCATCGTCTCCTCGATTGGGGTGTGCCGGTCCCAGCGATGGATCTGGTAGAGGTCGACGTAATCGAGCTCCAGCCGCTTCAGCGACTCGTCGATCGAAGCCATGATGTGCTTGCGCGAGAGGCCACGCCCGTTCTGACCCGGCATCGTCTCGCCCCACACCTTGGTCGCAACCACGTACTCCTCGCGCATGCCGAACAGCTTGCGGAGCAGGCGGCCGGTGATCACCTCGCTCTGGCCGCCGTTGTAGACGTCGGCGGTGTCGAAGAAGCTGATGCCGCCCTCGACCGCGCGGCGCAGGATCGGCTCGGCCTCCTGCTCGTCCAGCGTCCACTCACGGCTTGGATGCTTGCCATAGCTCATCATCCCCAGGCAAAGGCGCGAGACGCGCAAGCCAGTGGTGCCAAGGTTGGCGTAGTCCATTCGGTCCTCCTGTCTGATGTTGGTCGCGGCGATCGCACAATAAGCTCCCGCCGATGACCGAGCTCATCTCAGCCGCGGCGGCCGCCTACGCCGACTCCCACACCACGCCGCTGAGCGGCCAGCTCTCCGAGATCGCCGCCTGGACCAGGGAGAACACCGACACGCCGCAGATGATGAGCGGAACCGCCGAGGCGCGACTTTTGCAGGCCCTGATCGTGGTCGGGGGCGCGCAGCGGGTGCTTGAGGTCGGCACGTTCACCGGCTTGGGCGCGCTGGCGATGGCGGCGGCGCTGCCCTCCGGCGGGCGGTTGGTGACGCTGGAGGTCGACGAGCAGCGGGCGGCTCGCGCCCAGGAGTTCTTCGACGCCAGCCCGTATGGGGACCGGATCGAGCTGGTGCTTGGGCCGGCCCTTGAGTCACTGGCGCGGCTTGAGGGCCCGTTTGACCTCGTCTACATCGACGCGTTGAAGTCGGAGTATCCGGACTACTACGACGCAGTCGTGCCGAAGCTCGCCGAGCGCGGCGTGCTCGTGGCCGACAACATGTTCCGCGCAGGCCGCGCGCTCGAGCCTGACGCCGGAGATGAAATGAGCGCAGGCATCGTCGCATTCGCTCGGCGCGTCCAGGAGGACGATCGGGTGGACAACGTCCTCCTCACGGTCGGCGACGGGCTGATGCTGGCCTGGCGCAGATGAGCCTCGGCGTCATCCTCTCGCTACCGAGCGTCGAGGACAACGTCGCCGGAGCATGTGAGGCCGAGCAGGCCGGATTTGAATCAGTCTGGACGACGGAGTTCCCCGACCGCTCCGCCGTGGTCCCGCTCGCAGCGATCGCGGTGGCGACGGAGCGCGTCATAGTGGGGTCCGCAATCGCCTACGCGTTTGGGCGGACCCCCCTCGTGCTGGCCGCCGAGGCGCGCGATCTCGATGCCCTTTCCGGGGGTCGGCTGATCCTCGGCCTGGGAACAGGGACCCAGCGAATGCAGCGGGAATGGCACGGGCTCGACGGGGAGCATCCGGCGCCGCGGATGGAGGAGCTCGTCCCGCTGCTGCGGTCACTGCTCTCACTGGAGCAGAGCGGACTCGAGCACGAGGGCCGCTTCTACCGGACGGTCGTCCACCCCACCGCCCCGGTGGCGGCGCCGCTGCGACCCGATCTGCCGATCTACATGGCCGGGGTCAACTCGCGGATGATCGAGGCCTGTGGTGCCGTCGCCGACGGTCTCGTGGGGCATCCCCTGTTCACCCCTGAATACACACGAGACGTGGTCCGCCCGGCGCTGGCGCGCGGTGCCCAAAAAGCAGGCCGCGATTCGCCGCCGCCGATCGCTGGATACCTGACCTGCGTCGTTGATGAGGACGGCGATGCTGCACGCGCCATCGCGCGAGGTGTCGTCGCCTTCAACGCCACGGTGTCCACGTACCGCCCGGTGCTCTCACACCACGGCTTTGATGCCGAGGCCGATGCCGTCAGAGCCGCTTGGGAGAAGCGCGACTTTGCGGGGATGGCCGCGGCCGTGTCCGACGAGATGCTGGAGTCGATTGCCATCGCTGGGACCCCCGAGGAGGCGCGCTCCCAGTTCGAGGACCGCCGGGCGGAGGTGTTCGAGCGGACGCTGCTGTGGTCACCGGCCGCCGGGCTGGACGGGGTACAGACGACGATCAGGACGTTCGCTCCTCTGGCGGGCTAAGGTTTCACGCGTGCCGTTCCTCGGCCACAAAAGCCGTCACGAGCGTGAGTGGGAGGAGGTTCGCGCCTCCGCCCAGGAGGACCTCGTTGCCCTGGGCGATGACATCCGCTCCCTTGATATCGACATTCAGATGCAAGGCGTGACCGACGAGGCCAAGCAGCGCTACGAGCAGGCGCTCGAGGCCTATCAGCGGGCGAGCGACGTCTTCGACAAGGCAAAGCAGCCGGAGGATCTGGCGCCGGTCAGCGAGACGCTGGAGGAGGGCCGTTTCGCGATGGCATACACCAAGGCGCTGCTCGAGGGTAAGCCCCCGCCGGAACGCCGGCCGCCCTGTTTCTTCGATCCCCGTCACGGCCCCTCGACCGAGGACGTTGATTGGGCCCCGCCGGGCGGGGCCCCGCGTCAGGTCCCGGCGTGCGCCGCCGACGCCTTGCGGATCACGGAGGGGTTCGAACCCCACGGCCGCCAGGTGACCGTCAACGGCCGTCCCACCGACTACTGGAATGCGCCCCGGCATTACGGCCCCTGGGCTGGCGGCTACTTCAACGGCTTCGGGGGCGGCGGCTTGCTGCACTCGCTGCTGGTGGGCTCGGCGCTGGGCGCAGGCCTGGGCTTCGGCGCGGCAGCAGTCGGTGGATTGTTCGGCGATGGGGATGGCGACGGTGACGGTGACGGCGGCGGTTGGGGCGACGGCGGTGACGGAGGCGATGGCGGCGGCTTCGGGGGCGACGGCGGGGGCGGCGGTGACTTCGGGGGCGACTTCTAGAGTTCTGCCCGCGCTGCCGCGGCGTTGGCTGCCCAGTAGTGGTTGAGCCTGCCGGCGTGACCGTATGCGTAGCGGTGAAGTCCCTCGAGCAGCCGTACCTCCGTGGCGGTCAAACCCGGGTGCCAGAGGTCGACGATCAGCACAATCCGGTCCTCGCCGGTGCGGTTCCAGGCCTCGTGCTCGAAGTAGTCGTCGAATACCAGGCACTGTCCCTGCTGCCACCTCCGCACCTCCTCCCCCACTCTGATCGCGCAGTCCCCGTCAGGCACCTTGATCCCCAGGTGACAGCGGACCCTCAGGTTCGTCGGCCCCCTTGTGGCTGGATCTGGGTGCCGCCGCGCATGCGTGAGACGTAGATCAGGCCGGCAAGCGTCCGGACGGCCGGATATCGCTCGATCCCCCGCGTCGTCACCGGGCATTGGTCGCAGATCTCATCCCGCCGGCGCCCGCGCTCGTAGAAGAAGGCCACATCCCAGTCGCCGGCTCGGTCGATCCGCTCTGCCTCGCGGTGAAACGCCACGGGTCGAGGGCCTCAACCTCTCCCCGAATCTCGTCTGCATGTGCCTCGAGATACCCCGCCAGCGGAAACTGCTGCGGGTCATGCCACGGCTGGCTCTCCAGATCGGGATAGATCCGCCCCCGCGCGTCATCTGTGAGCGTCTCCAGGTACCTGTGGAAGCGATCGCGCCCGTCCTCCTTCCTGACCGCTGGTCTTGCCTGATTTTCAGTGAGCCGCTCCAACTCCTCGAAGGTGAGGCGTTTGTCCCACGCCGTGCCCAGATCGTGGAGCCGGTTCCGAGCGATGTCGGTCCACGAGCGGGCGGCCGGCTCGTCGCCGCTGGACCGAGCGCTCTCCGCCAACCGTATGCACGGCTCTGGCACCACCGGACAGGCCGCGGCCGCGAGTTCGAATTGGCCTGAGAGGTACGCATGCCTTGTCAGCGACTCATCGGCATCGGTGAAGGCCGCGAGCCGGGCGGTGAACGGCGGCGGCGCCACGACGTCACTTCCGTCCAGCAGAGCCGCAAGCTCCCGCGCGCTGATGAGCCAGCGGCCGGGTGATCCGTCGGTGGCTTGAGCCTGCTCGGCCAGATTGGCTAGGTGCAACAGCACCAAAACGTCGAGCTCGTCTCGGGTTGCATCGGCTTGGATGCGCGTCCAGCGGTGCGTGCCTGCCATGATCGGACCACGCGGCGTCACGCAGAACAGATATGCGAGCCGCTCGGCCTGCTCGCCGGCGATCTCCCTGACGTCGTCCCGGCGAGAAAGCGGGAGCAGTTGCTGATCGAACGCGTCGGTGCCGTACACGCTGTGGATCAGCCCGGCGTGCTGGATCTCGCGCGGCTGCTGCCAGCGGCGGAGGATCGTGTAGGTCTCAACGAGGTGGTCCAGCAACGATCGACCCCGACCGTGCCGGAGTTGATCGGCGCCCTCACGCTCGAGGAACGCGATCAGCCCTTCGGCCAGGGGATCGTCTGCGACCGACATCTCTTCCATGCGAGGATGCCGCAATGGCAAGGTTCGAAGGGTTCGGTCCCAAGGTGCGCACGTGGTTCACGGGTCTCGAGGCTGACAACAGCAAGGCGTACTTCACCTCCAACCGGGATTTCTTCCAGGAGTCGATTCGGAGTCAGATGGAGGCGCTGCTGGACGAGCTCACCGAGAAATTCGGCGGTGAGGTCAAGATGTTCCGCCAGAACCGGGACATCCGCTTCTCACGCGACAAGTCGCCGTACAAGACCAACACCTACGGGATCATCCACGGGGCCCCAGGCGCCGCGCAAGGTCTGTACGCGTCGATCTCCGCGGATGGCCTTGTGGCGGGCAGCGGCTATCACATGATGGCTCGCGATCAGCTGGAGCGGTATCGCGAAGCGGTCGCAGACGACAGGCGCGGTCCTGAGCTGACGAAGCTCGTGGCGAAGGCCCAGAAGGCCGGCCTGGATCTGTGGGGCGAGAGCCTCACGAGCGCTCCGCGCGGGTATCCGAAGGACCACGAGCGGATCGAGCTGCTGCGCCGCAAGAGCCTCACGCTCGGTTCGCGATTGAAGCTCGGGCGGGGGATAAGCCGCGTCGACGGGCTGCGGTTCGTGACCAGGACGTGGCGGGCAGCGGCGCCGGTGACCGGCTGGCTGGACCAGCACGTAGGCGCAAGCGAGCTTTCCATGCGCCGGTAACGCGACTCGGCCCGCCATGAAGCGTCATCCCTCACTTCAGCAGCTTTCGCGCGATCATCACCACGCGCTGGTCGTGGCGCAGGGGTTGAAACGGGCGCGGTCAGAGACCGCATCGCAGGCGCGGGCGGGGTTTCTCCACTATTGGGCCACCGACGGGCGCGAGCATTTCCGTGAAGAGGAGGAGGTCCTCCTACCCACGTTCGCCCGGTTCGCGGACCCAGATCAGCCGGTCGTTGCGCGAGTGCTGATCGAGCACGTGGTAATCCGACGGCTGGCCCACGATGTCGCCACGGACTCTCCGCCATTGGAGAGCCTGCAAAGCCTGGGAGTGCAGCTTGAGGAGCACATCCGCCGCGAGGAGCGCGAGCTCTTCCCGCTGATCGAGCAAGCTCTCCCGGAAGCGGAGCTGACCCGGCTGGCCGCCGCTACTCGACGGTCCATCCGAGTAGCGCCCGAAGCTACAGCTGACGCTCATAGAAGTACATGAGCGGTCCGTCAGGTCCGCCCGTGCGGTTGGTGAAGCCGAGGCTCTCATAGAGCCGGCGGGCGACTAGGTCCGGCTCGTCGACCGAGATGTCCATCGTGTCGGCGCCCCGTTCCTTCGCTGCGCTTAGCGCGGCCTCGACGAGGGCGCGGCCGAGTCCGCGCCCTCGCTCGCTCGGGACCACGTACAGCTCCGCCAGGTAGGACTCGAGGCCGTCGCTCCAGAGCGCGGGGCGAAATCGAAGGACGGCCAGGCCGTGTGGACCGTGCCCGGCCAGAAGAACGTGTGTGTCGCCTGAATCGACGAGCTCTTTGACTCGCTCGGCCAGCTTGTGAGGCGGAGGCGCCGGCTCGTCGAACTCGCGGTTGAAGTCGTGGAGCAGCCGGCCGATGGCGTCCACGTCTTCGCTGGTTGCGGGCCGGACCTCCACCAGACGCCTTGCGCTACTGACCGGCGGCGCGGCGGTAGCGCGCCACCGCGAGCGGGCTGAACAGGGCGATGATCACGAAGGCCCAGACCACGGCGCCCCAGACACTGTTATGCGCGGGGGCGCCGAGCCACAGATGCCGAATGGCGTCAACCACGATCGTGAAAGGGTTGACCTGCGCGAACGCCTTCAGCACGGACGGCATCGAGCTGACAGGCACGAACGCCGAGGATATGAAGGTCAGGGGGAAGACGACGATGAAGGCAACCGAGTTCGCCGACTCGGGACTAGAGGTGAGCAGTCCCACAAACGCGAAGAACCACGAGAACGCATAGCCAAACAGGAGCAGCAGGCCGACGCCGGCGATCGCCTCCAGCGCGCCGGTGTGGAAGGCGAACCCGATGATCACGCCCGTGACGATCAGAATCGCCATCGAGAGCGCATTGGTCAGGATGTCCGCGACCGTGCGGCCGGCCAGCACCGCGGCGCGCGCCATCGGCAGCGACCTGAAGCGGTCGATCAGGCCCTTGTGGACGTCCTCGTTCAGACCCAGCGCGGTGACGAAGCCCCCGAACGCGATGTTCTGGACGATGATGCCCGGAAGCAGGAAGTCGACGTAGGAGTAGCCCGGGGTCCGGATCGCTCCGCCGAAGACGTACCGGAACAGCAGCACGAACATGATCGGCTGCACCGTGAAAGCGATCAGTAGCTCGGGCGCGCGGGGAAGGCGGATGAGATTGCGCTCGGCGATGACCAGCGTGTCTGTCACCAGGCGTCTCACGCCGCCTCCTCCTTTTCCTCCGCCGGGTCCTCGGCCGCGTGGCCGGTCAGAGCGAGGAACACGTCGTCGAGCGTGGGCCGCCGGAGGGCGAGGTCATCGACGCCCACCCGGGCTTCGCTCAAGCGCCGCACCGCCTCCACGATCGCCCCGCGCTGCTCGCGGACGCTCAGCCTGACGACGGTGCCATCGGATACCGGCGAGTCGTCGGACATCGGCGCCAGCGCTCGCGCGGCGACTGTCGGGTCGGCTCCGATTTCGAGCTGGACCTCAAGCCGCTCGCCGCCGACGCGGTTCTTGAGCTGATCCGACGTTCCTTCCGCTATCAGCCGGCCATGGTCGATCACGGCAATCGTGTTCGCGAGCCGGTCGGCCTCATCGAGGTACTGGGTGGTGAGGAGCGCAGTCGTGCCGCCGGCCACCAGCTTCTCGATCACATCCCAAAGTCCGAGTCGTCCGCGCGGGTCAAGGCCAGTTGTCGGCTCGTCGAGAAACAGCACCGGCGGATTGGCGACCAGCGCGCCCGCGAGGTCAAGTCGCCGTCGCATGCCACCCGAGTACGTCTTGGTCGTCCGCCGCCCGGCCTCGACGAGGTCGAACTGCTCAAGCAGCTCCTCGCCGCGACGTTTCGCGGACCGACGATCGGCGCCGTACAGCCGCCCCACCATGGTGAGGTTCTCCAGCCCGGTGAGGTTCTCATCCACCGCCGCGTACTGTCCTGCTAGCCCGATCCGCTCTCGCAGCTGGGTAGCGTCCTTGACGACATCGAGGCCGTGGACCCTTGCGCTGCCGGAGTCAGGCTTCAGCAGGGTGGCGAGGATCCTTACGAGCGTCGTCTTGCCCGCGCCGTTGGGCCCGAGCAGTCCAAGCACCTCGCCCTCGCGGGCGGTCAGGTCGACCCCATCCAGGGCCTTCACATCGCCAAAGCGTTTGACGACGCCGCGGACTTCGATGGCGTTACGCTCGTGTACGGGTTGTGGTGTTGTGTCGGGCGTCAAGGATGGTCGCTGGCGTGTCTGAGTGCCCCAGCCCGCGATTGGCGAGGGGTTACGTCTGACTCCACGATAGCCACGAGCGATCCCGCGTTTGGGCAGGTGGACGCTCGACCCCGGGGTCATCTCCAGCCGTGATCGACCCCCGAGGCAGCCCCCAGGGCGGCAGGGGCGGAGCCTGAACCCCGGGCTGGCGTACGGGGGTCATGGCACCGGCGTATGGTCAGCGGACCGCTTCCGGCCCGGCGCCCGTGCGAACCCCAGGTCCCTTGCTGCGCCTCATTACGATTCCGATCAGCCACTACTGCGAGAAGGCGCGCTGGGCGCTGGACCGGGCGGGGTTGGCTTATCGCGAGGAGCGGCATGTCCAGGGAATCCACCGGATCGCCGCGCGGCGCGCCGGTGGCGGGATCACCGTGCCCGTTCTCGTGACACCGGACGAAGTGCTGGGCGAGTCCGAAGACATCCTCGACTGGGCCGACCAGCGTGTGCCGGGAGAGCGGCGACTGTTCCCGCGCGAGGCGCACGCACGCGAAGAAGCTCGGCGTCTCTGCCGCCGCTTCGATTCGGAACTCGGACCGAGAGGCAGGCGGCTGATGTACGTGCACATGCTGGCCCAGCGGGACCTCGCCATGGGCTTCAACAACCAGGGCGTGCCGCGGTGGGAGGACCGTGCAATTCGATGGGGGTGGCCGCTGGCGGCTGGCTTCGTGCGGCGTGAGCTCGACATCCGACCTGGCATTGAGGCCGAGGACGAGCCGGTGATTTGGCGTGAGCTCGACTTCGTCGCCGACGCGCTCGCCCGGGGCGGCCCGTACCTATTCGGTGAGCACTTCGGCGCGGCGGATCTCACCTTCGCCGCATTGTCTGCCCCGCTGATAGTCCCGCCAGACTACGGTGTCCCGCTTCCTCAGCCTGACGTGCTACCGCGGGCGACCGCTGCCCTCGTTCAACGTGCGCGCGAGCATCCGGCAGGGGCGTTCGCCCTCAAGCTCTTCGCTGAGCACCGGCGAGAACCCTTGCCCGGCCCGCCGGCGTCCGGCTACAGTGACCAAACCGATGGGAACGTGGACGTCACAGACGACCTTCACGGGGGATCCTGAGCGCGTCCTCGAGCTCCTCACCGACCCGGAGGAAGCGCATACGTGGTCACCCATCGACTTCACACTCGATGTCGAGGGCGATCGGCTGCACACCGGCGATGTCACCCATATAGCCGGCCAGCTGGCGGGTCGGCGGATGAGCTTCGACATCGAGGTCTTCAAGGCGTCGGAGGGCAAGCTCCGGCTGCGCGCCAGCGGGCCCGTGGAGATCGAGGTGGAGTACGGAGTGGTCGCTCGCGATGATGGATCCGGCGAGCTGACCGCGTGGATCGACGTGTCCAGCGCCGGCGGCCTGATAGGCCGCCTGGTGGCGAGCGCAACAGATGCTGTGTTAGCGGCTGGCGCCTTGGAAACGACCGTGCGTAAGATCGCCACGGCTGCCGAAACGTATTAACGGGCGGGGCTCCTCCCGTGGGCGGCTCTAGCGCTCGGACCTCGCCGGGGTGATGGCCGGCTCCTCGGCGTGATCGTGCTCACGCCATCTTGCGATGCGTCGACGGAGCTGGATGTAGGCAACGGCGCCTGGGAGCGTTGGCAGCCAGAACGAGATGGCGCGGTAGGCGAATACCGCAACCAGCGCGGCGCCGGCGTTCACGCCGAGGATCGCGAAGCAGCCGATCATCCCGCCCTCGACGCCGCCGATGCCGCCGGGTAGCGGAATCGCGTTGGCCAGCTGGCCGACGTAGTAACCCATGATGACGACGGGGATCGAGGGCACGGCCCCGAAGGCACGGAACGAGGCCCAGAGGGTGGCGATATCGAAGGCCCAGTAGGCGACGGCGCCGAGCAGCCCGGGGTTGAGCTCCGTGACGAGGCCGCTCGCCGTGGTCAACCCGTCGCGGATGGTGGCCGGCACCGAGGCGAGCCTTGTCGCAAGCTTTGCGAGCATGCGCCGGCGCCCGACGGCGGTTGAGAGGCGCTCCAGCCCACCCGGCATCAGCCGGGTCGAAAGGGCAAGGCCGATCACGACCGCACCGACCGCCGCGGGCAGGTAGCTCACCGTCCATGGGGGGTGGGCACCCGTGATGCCGGTACCGAGTATCAGGCCGACGATCACCAGCGTCAGCATGAAGATCGCGTAGAGGATGATCTCGAACCCGGCCATGCGCCGCGCGATGGTCCGTCCCGACAGGCCGGACGCGCGCAGAGCCCAGACCGTGAGCGCGATACCCCCAGCTCCCGCTGCCGCCAGCAACTTCGTCGCCACCACCCCGGCCAGCGTGATCTCATAGCTTGCCTTCCAGCCGATCCGGGTGCCCTCGCACGAGAAGACCGAGCGGAACAGGACGATATAGCCGCTGATCGAGATCGCTTCCAGTGCGATGCCGAGCAGGAGCCACAGGTGGTCGCCGCGCCCCAGCCGCTTGAGCGTGTTCCCCAGGCCGGTTATCTGCGGCAGCACGCCGACCACGAAGCCTGTCACGAGCGCCGCGGTGAAAAGCAGGGTGACGAGCAGCCGATGTGAGCGGATGAACTCGCGAACGGCGTGCCGGGATGGCGCGGGTGGTCGCTCCGACAGCGCCAGCGGATCGTCTTCAGGGCGCGTGAACAATTCGCTCCCAGACCTGGGGAGGCGCCCAGAATCCGAGGACGCGGACGGGTGGCCCGAGCCGACCCGTGCGCTGCTTTTTGGAGTGTTCCGGCCCATGCTCATTTGTCTGCTCCGCAGAACAAGACCTCAAACGAAAGCGTGCGCCTTGTCGCTGCTTCCAATCAGCTCGCCTCCATCTCGTCTCCTCCGGCGGGCGTCAGGCCGCGCGTTTGGAGCCAGAGCTCGAACATCGGATCTGTGAGACGAGCGCCATTGCCGTCCCCCTGAATCACGTCCGCCTTCGCCACGAGGCTTTCCAGGGCTCTCCCGATGCTCGCGCGCTTGATGCCGACTGCCGATGCGGTTTCCTGGCTGAAGAGGGGGGTTCCGACTACGGCGAGGGCGCGCGCCACGCGTCGCTCATTGTTGGTCAGCGCTCTCCAGATAGCACGCATCAGCGGGGCACTCTCCCTTGAAGCTTGGTCGAGGGCCGAGACCCATGTTCCTTCGTCGGCGGCCGCGCCTTTCGGCGAGTGCGCCCAGAGGTAATGCGCCAGCATCATGCTGCGCTGCGGGTGACCACGTGTGAAATCCAGGAGCGGGGCCAGTGCGGTTCCGATGTCTCGACCCGTGGCTCGAAAACGAGCGGTGACGTAACCGGCCACGTCCTCGAGCGGGAGCGGCGCGAGTTCCTTGGGGACCGCCTGATCGAGCAGCGGCCGTTTCGGATCGGCGAACAGCTGCTGCATCACCCCCGGCGCCGAGCCGGCAAACCCGTACGTGGCTGCCTCGCTCTGATGCTGGATGACGCTGCGGATCTTCCCGTCCGCCCCCTCGACCGCGAGGACGTCTTGGATCTCATCGAACACGATCAGGCTCGTCGTCCCGTCCCGGTCGAATAGCGCCGCCGGCAGCTCCAGGATGCGCAGAAGGACTGATTCGGGTTCCACGTTTGGGTTTCGTTGCAGTGTCGCCGTGAAACCACCACCTCCGAGGGACAGGCCAATGTTCCACGCGCGGAACAGGTTCTCGACCTTGCGCCGGACGGGCCCCTTCAGCCGCTCGTACGCCCGTTCGATACGCACGACGATCTCGGCGATCGAAAGGACGTCCTGGAGGTCGACGAGCACGGTCGCGACTCCGTCGTGCTCGGCAGCCTCGAGCACTCGCCGCAGGAGAGTGGTCTTGCCGTACCGGCGCGGCCCGACGAGTCGAAACGAATGGCGGCCCTCGGCCAAGGCGAGAAGATCATCGGCCTCGGGATCGCGGTCGATCATCTCCTGGGGCGAAAGAGGACCCGAGAAGCGGAACGGATTGACATCGGCGCGCTTCGTCATCGGTTGTCGGAGAATAGCGGGGTCGTATACAAAAAGTATGCGGCCTCGTCTACTGTCAGCATACGATCCCGCATGCTGGCGGTATGCGAAGGTGGAGCCGGCGGGGCCCGTCTCCAATCACGCGACGTTGACCGCCGACGGCTCGTTTGCAAGTGTTTCGGCTGATCTATATGGGCGAGCGCGCGCGACCGGGGACGCGTGGGGGACCATTTCTTTGGCGGGTCTGCGCCCTGGGCGCCGTCCTCGCAGGAGCTCTGCTTGCGTTGGTGCTGCCTGGCACGTCGCCGGCTCTCATGGCGCAGGCACGCCAAAGCAGGCCGGCGGCGACACACCACAGGAAGCCGCGGGTACTGCTGGTCGGCGTCTACCGGGGACACCGTGGTCGGTTTCGCTCGATTCAGGCTGCGGTCAACGCCGCTAGGCCGGGTGACTGGATCCTCGTGGCGCCCGGCGACTATCACGAGCAGGCTGACCACGGGCCTGCCAGCGGCTACATGCCGGCAGATACCCCGGCGGGAGTGCTGATTGAGAAGCCGGGCATTCACCTTCGCGGAATGAATCGCAACTCGGTGATAGTTGACGGCACCCTCCCGGGGCGCGGCGCACCGTGCGGCTCTGATCCCAGCCGTCAGGACCTCGGTCCCAAGGGCTCGGACGGCACGCCGCTCGGGCGGAACGGGATACTCGTCTGGAAGGCAGACAACGTCAGTGTCGAGAACCTGACCGTCTGCAACTTCCTCAGCGGAAGTGGGTACGGCGGCAACGAGGTGTGGTGGAACGGGGGCTACGGGCTGACCGCGAGCTTCGGGCAGATCGGACTTCACCACTTCCGCGGCGCCTACCTCACCGCGACGAACCTCTTCTACAAGGATGCATCGACCGCCGCCGCGTACGGGATCTACGCAAGCCGGGCGAGCGGTGGTACATGGGACCACATGTACTCGAGCAACTTCAACGACTCCGACTTCTATGTGGGGGCCTGCCTCCAGGTCTGCGATGTCACCATCAACCACATCCATGCCCAGTACGGCGCGCTCGGCTATTCGGGCACCGACGCAGGCGGGACGCTGGTCGTCGAGAACTCCGAGTTCGACCACAACGTCGACGGATTCGACACCAACAGTGACAACTCGCCCACCGACGGACCCTCCCCGCAGGACGGAACCTGTCCAAATGACGGCAGCAGCGCGGTCACACATACCCATTCGTGCTGGGCGTTCATCCACAACTACGTACACGACAACAACAACCCGAACGTTCCGGATAGTGCGAGCGGAGCGGGGAGCGCCCCAGTCGGCACGGGAGTCTCGTTTGACGGCGGGCGCAATGACGCCGTGATCGACAACCGGATCGAGAACAACGGCGCTTGGGGCATCATCCTCACGCCGTTCCCCGACACCGAGTCACCTCCGCCCGCCGACAGCTGTCGCGGAGGCGTCAATACGGGCCCGCCGAGCAATGCCTGCCTGTACGACGATTGGGGTATCGAAGTCGCGAACAACACGTTCGCCAACAACGGGTCGTTCGGCAACGACACCAACGGCGACATCGCCGAGATCACTGAAACGGCCGGTCCCACAAACTGCTACCACGGCAACACGGACTCCGCCGCGCTCACCACCTCGCCCAGCCGGCTCCAGCAGAGCAAGCCTCGATGCGACGGCTCAACCGCCGAACCGGACCCCAACCCCTCTTTCACCAATCAGATCTTTTGCGACACGCAGCTGCTCTCGACCCCGTGCACACCCGGGTCGAGCTACCCGAGGAGGACGGCGGTGATCATGCACCCACTCCCCCGGGGTCTGGCGACGATGCCGAATCCGTGCAAGGGCGTGCCGCCCAACCCATGGTGTGGGCGGCGGCGGAAGAGCCGTCGGTGACGGTCTCGCTCATTTCGCGTGCTTTGGGCCCGAGGCCGGATTGTCGCCGAGCTCCTCCTGGCTCACCTGCACCTCCTGCTCAAGCTCTCCCACCTGAGCCTGCTGCTCGGCCAGCTTCTGCCGGAGCTTTTCCTGACTGCGTGAGGTCTCGCGCCGGATGATCGTCTGGGCCAGTGAGGCAGTTACGTCCCGGAGCACTCGAACAGCAGTGGCCCATCATGGGCCACACTCGACCGTTTGTCAGTCTCGGCTCGGTCTCGCTTTGGTCCGCTCAACCGCGCGCGTGCGCTGACCGCGGGCACAGCGCCCATGCCGGCCCGTCGTTACCTGAGCTCCGGCGCCTGGAACCGGGCGAGTGGAGCGGGCGGTTGGTCGCCCAGACCGTTGAGGTCCGCCACCGCTTTGACCACATCACCGCGGTCGTAGAAGTCGGTCATGATCAGGTTCGGCAGGCGGCCCCGCTGGGCCGAGCACTGGTTGGCCCGGTCGACGATGAACCGCCGGGTCAGGAGCGGGACGTTTGGCTGGGGGCGCGGCGGGAAGATGTCGGCCCAGTTGTTCATCATCAGCAACGGGTTGCCGGCCTGTCCGCGGTACAGCTTGCAGCTGAACTCGGCGGGTTTCTTGGCGCCCAGCGGTGTGTCCTGGATCCAGTCACCGAAGGCGTAGCGGTTCCAGTCGAACTTCCCGCTCACCGGCTCCTGGGCGAACACGACGATGTTCTGGTGGGCATCGATCAGCTGGCGCAGCGTGGGTAGCGGCTGCCCGGGCGTCAGGTGTGCCAGATACCGGTACACGCCGGCCCGCTGGAACGCGGCCTGGAGATCCGGCTCGCGCACGTAGTCCTCGTTGAACAGGACGATCACCTGATTGGGGTTGGCCTCCAGGAACCGGGCGATCGTTTCGAAGAACGCGACCATTCGCGTCGCTCCCAGCTCGCATAGGGTGTGGCACAGCCAGATGTCCTGCTTGCCGGCATTGCTGCCCAGCCGGCCCAGGGCGCGCGATACGCGCTGGAACGCTTCCCGCGCGCTGGGGACCAGCCTCTCGGCCACGCGGTTCAGCGGTCCCCCCTCCGCCGATGTGATGTTGGTGTGGACCCAGCCCGTCCCGTCCTCGGTCCCGTAGTGCGTGGAGATCTTGAACGCGCGGATGCCGTCCCGGAGCTGCTGGGCGATATCGCGATCCTGGTTGGCAATGAACCAGCCGGGCGAGTCGGCGGCCGACATGGCGTTGTGGGTTCCGGCAAATACGACCTCGTCCAATCTCCGGTCGCAAAGTTGCTGGTAGCCGTCGCACGTGCCGTTGGCGGCGGCCCGGGACGGGGTGGCGCCGGTCAGCACGACTGCGACGATCACCCCCGCGGCAATCGCCGCCACTGTCCCGCCGAAGGCCAGCGCGCGGCGTCGGGTGATCGGCCAGGGCCGGCGCGTGGGGCGGGTCTCCGGGGCCGTTACGGTGAGCAGCTCTCCGAGCCCGAAGTACACGAGCAGGCACCCAGCGCCCACGGCGACGATCTGCAGCGCGAGCGTCGGCTTGACCGCCACGAAGATGCCCACCGCGACGGCGAGGATGGCCCGCCCGGCGCGAACCCGGGCTGACCGCGGCGTCCCCCGGAGTGTGCGCCAGCGGCGTAGGACGCCAGCCGCGGAGTAGGGCGCCAGCATCGAGCTCGACGCGGCCGCGAGCAGGAACCCACCCGCGGTGAAGGCCAGCGCCCACGTCGTCAGGTCATCGAGATACGCGCCCCATAGCTCGTCGACCGCGCTGCGAACGTCCTTGGAGGACAGCTCCGCGCTCGCCACGACATGGGCTGCGGCGTACCGGCGCAGCAGCTCGAGCCCGATGGCCACAACGACGGCTGCGCAACCGAGCGCCAGACCACTCCGGGTGATGGCGGTTCGCCGCCTCGGGGCGAGGGCGACCGCCGCGGCGAACAGCCCGAGCGCCGCGAACGGGAGCACGAGGCCCAGCAGGCGGATGTGATCGGCGACCCGCAGCGTGGTGGCGGCGAAGCCACGTCGCTTGAGGGTGAGCAACACGGCGTCCACCTTCGCGGGAATGCGCTTGGCCACCTTTGGCGCCAGTGTTTGCAGGGCCGAGGTCACCACGGCGCCCGCATCGGCGATGTCCAGGACGGCATTGCCGCCGTGACGGTCGAACAGGAGGCGATGCCCGTGCTGCGCGGCGAGACGGAAAACGGCTCGGAACGGCTGTGAGGCGACGACCAGCTTCACCGCTGTCTGAACCACCGGGCGCGCGGCGACGATGTCAGGCAGCGCCGGCTCGAGCAGCTGCACGGCGATCTCCCGGCTGACCACGCGCTGGATGGCCGGCTGGCCGAGCGCGTCGGCGGCTCGGTCGACAAACGCGGGGGTGCTGACGATCTCCTCGCGCGCGTACAGAGCCACCCCGGCCACAGCTGCACTAGCGGCGGCGAGGATCACGAGCACGACGCTGGCGACTCTGCGCGTTCGGGACCCCTCGATGTGAGCCACTGCGGGCGAAATCCTAGAGCCGGCGGTAGCGCCCCTCGAGCAGTGAGTACGCGGCGAACGCGAGCAGGCCGACGGCGACCAGCCCGACCAGCCACGGACCCAGTAGCTGATGGTGCAGCCGGGCGAGCGCGCCGTCCACCCCGACTGCCTTGTTCGGATCGAAGTCGATCGCGGTCCGGACCAGGAAGTAGCCGACCAGTGCGAACACGAGCGCCCGCACGGTGATGCCGAAGCGCCCGAGCGTCATGAATGTGCGCCGCTCCTTCTCGCCCATCTGGCGTGTCTTGCTCTCGTGGGCGAAGTGGCCGGAGAGCCCGTCGTAGGCCTGGTAGGCGCTGACCGCGATCAGGACCACACCCGCGATCGCCACCAGCACCGGCCCTCCCGGCCACCCCAGGACGCCGGCGGCGTCGTGGCTCGGCTGCCGCGAGCCGTTTCCCCCGCCGCTCAGAGCCCGCATGGCCACCGCGAAGAACCCGATGTAGACCAGACCGCCGGCCAGGTTGGAGACTGCGATCGAACGGCTTGGCGCTCCCGCCGCCCTCGGGTCCATGCCCGATGAGCGCCTGGGTCAGCTTCCACAGCGCGTAGGCCAGGAGGCCGGCGGCGACGGCGATCAGCGCGGCCTTCCCGGCGACCGACCGGGCGAGCAGCGCAAGCGCTCCCTGCTGGTTGGGCGCCGCGCCCGCGGTTCCCGCACCGGCGGCCAGGGCAAGCGCCAGGCCGCCAATGATCCCGTAGGTCAGCGCCCGGGCGATGAAGCCGGCCCGGATCAGCCAGCGGACGGGCCCCTTGCCCTCGATCTGCTCGGTTTCGGCCTCGGCGCGGGCCAGTCGGGAGCCTAGAGCCACCCGAATCCCACCCCGAACACCAGACCCATCATCGGGTCGAGCGGCCCCAACGTGGCCACGGCAAGGCGGTAGGGCATACCGACGATGCGCACCGCGCGTCCCGCCGCGAACAGCTTCATGTAGACGATCCCGCCCCGGTTGCGGACGTGGCGCAAGGACTGCAACATGAAGTCGGTCCGGGTGGCCAGCAGCTGTCCAATGAGATGACAGTACGGCTCCCGCCGTCGCATTGGCGGCGGCGGGCAGCGGCTGAAGCTCGAGCTGCACACCACCGATCAGATCCGTCACAAACCGCGGGTCCGTGGCTTCGACGATGACCGCCGCGGCGTTAGCGGGACGATCGAGGCACCGGTGGCCGTGCTCGGCTCGCGGGATCCGGCTGTGCGGGCCTGGGTGGGCCGGCGGCTCACCGGCCGCTTCACGACTGCTGATCTGCCGGCGACCACAAGCAAGCTCGTGTTCCGGTCCCATCGATGGACGTTTCACGCGCGCTAGTGTCTCCTGCCGGCGTGCTGATCGCGGTCACCAACCACGCGGCCGAGCGGTTCCGGCAGCGGGTCCGCGGCACGCTCGACGAGAAGGCCGACATCAGAGCCGCGGTGGCGCGGTCGCTTCAGGCCGGAGGCGTAGAGCCGGGCGAGCGGGGGACCATGCTGGTCCGGGATTCACAGCGCCCCAGCCTTGTCTATGTGTGCCGGCTCGACCGGGATGAGCTGCTGGTCATCACCATGTGGGAGGAGGGCGATGACGCGGCGGTGCCGCGGCAGTTCACGGACGCTCTGCGCTCCGACGACCGGCGAGTGAGGTAGCGCGTGCCGGCGGGCGCCGCGGCCGTGGGTCCTGGCGTGCGGCGCGGGCCGCGCGCAGGGCAGGGCGCACAGCACGGCGGTTGCGGCTAGGCCTCCGCCGGCATCGCCCGGCGCGACCCGATCGTTGCGCCGGCGCTAGCGATCACCACGAGGACGATCGCCAGGACGTCGACGCCGCTCAGTCGCTGGCCGATCACCACGAACCCGGCCAGCGCCGCCACCGCGGGCTCGAGGCTCATCAGCACGCCGAACAGCTGGGGCCGGATGCGGCGCAGGGCCTCGAGCTCGAGCGAATACGGGATCACCGAGCTGAGGATGGCCACGGCAAAGCCGACGGCCAGATAGCCCGGGTGCCAGAGGTTGGCCCCGGCGTCGGCGATGCCAACCGGGATCAGCGGCAGCGTCCCGATCGCCATGGCCATGGCCAGCCCCCCGCCGCCGGGGAACGCTCGCCCCACCCGCGCGCTGAGCAGAATGTACGCCGCCCAGAAGCCGCCGGCGACCAGCGCGAGCACCATCCCCACGGCATCCGAGACCCCGATGCCCCCGAGCAGCGCCACGCCGGTCGCGGCCAGCATCGCCCAGATGATGTCCAGCCGGGTGCGCGATCCGATCAGCGCCACCCCGAGCGGCCCGAGGAACTCCAGCGTGACCGCAACCCCCAGATGGATGCGATCGAGCGCCTCATAGAAGCTCAGGTTCATGAACGCGAGCGTTAGACCGAACAGCGCCACGACGCGCAAATCGGCCTTGGTGTGCTCTCGGGGGCGCGGGCGCCACAGCGCCCACAGGACGACGGCCGCGAACAGAACGCGCAGCAGAACCGTGCCGGCCGGGCCGATGTGGACGAACAGCTTGGTCGCGAACGCCGCACCGACCTGTACCGAGGCGATGCCGACCAGCACCAGTCCGGGGGCCGGCAGGCGGTCGAAGGGCGAGGACCGGGGCTGCGTCACCACACGGGTCATAGACTGAAGAGCACGGTGTCTGCCTCGCCTTCCGATTTCAACACCAGGATCATCGACGAATTCCGGGCCAACGGCGGGCGGGTCGGCGGCAGCTTCGAGAACACGCCTCTACTGCTGCTCCATCACGTGGGGGCGAAGTCAGGGCAAGCGCGCGTCAATCCGGTGGCCTACCGCCGGGACGGCGAGCGCTATGTGATCTTCGCGTCGAAGGCGGGCGCACCCACCAACCCCGGCTGGTATCACAACCTGCTGGCCGACCCGCACACGACGATCGAGGTCGGCACCGACACGATCAACGTGGTGGCGAGCGAAGTGACGGGCGAGGAACGCGATCGGCTATTCCGCGCCCAAACCGAGCGCACGCCGCAGTTCGCGGAGTATCAGGAGAAGACGGCGCGGACGATTCCGGTCATCGTCCTGTCGCCGATCACGGCTAGCTGAAGCTCCGTGACGTTTCGTCTCTGCGGGCGTCGTCAGT
>CAVWPT010000003.1:0-126071 GCA_963756965.1 uncultured Solirubrobacterales bacterium | reverse complement strand
GGCAGTCTTTGACAGGCGGGGGCAGGCCATGGCGACAGGCAAGCGGCGCGGAACGTACGGTATCGGTCTGATCGTCGTTGCGTTGGTGGCCGTGGGGTTGGCGGGGGGTTGGTACTTCATGCGGCCCGGCGCCCCGTTGCCGGACCAGCAGGTGCAGGCGGTGCCGCCACCCGGACCGGAACGGGAGGCAAAGCAGGGGGCGGTCGCAGTCGCACCATCCCGGCCGGCGTCAAACCCGGCCGGACCGGCAGGCGAGAGTCGCGAAACCGAACGGCCGGCAGCGGCACCCGCGCCCAGCCCGCCGGCTCCGGTCAGGGAGGCGGTGGCGCCGGCCTCGCCAGCGGCGGCACCAACGGCGCCGCAATCCATGCCCGAGATCGAGCAGCCAGCCACAACGGCGGCGCCTGCAACGGTTCCGCCGCCGGTCCGGGAAGCGGAGAAGTCGGCCGCCTCGCCATCTTCGACGCTTGCTGTCTTGAAACCGGCGAAGCGGGCCGAGCAGCCCGTAGCGGCCGCCGAGCCGGTTGCGCCGCAGCCGCCGATCGAAACCGAGGCGCCGGCGGTAACGCCGCCGGCTACAACCGTTCCCTCGCCGGTCCCGGAAGCGGAGAAGCCGGCGGTTGTGGCGTCGCCCGCCCCGGCGTCCACCATGCCCGAACCGGCGCAAGAAGCCGAGCAGCCGATCCCGGACGCATCGCCGGCCGTGCCGCCTCGAATAGAACCAAGGCGCGAGGTCGAAAATCCGGCGGCTACTACATCCGCGTCATCGCCGCCGCCGGCGATACCGGAACCGGGGCCGCAACCCGAGAAGCCGGCAGCGAGCCTGGCGCCGGCTCCGTCTCCGCCACGTCCAGCAGCAGCGGGGGCGACAACGGAGATGCCGGTCGCGCCGCGGCCTGCCGCGGCTCCTTCGGAACCGCTTCGGGAAACCGAGAACCCGATCATCACCAGCCCGGCTGGATCACCCGCTGCGGCGCCGGAGCCGCCGGCGCAGAACGAGAGGCCGGCGCCGACCGGGTCGCCGTCTCCGCCGGCGGCGCCGCAGCCGCAGCCGCAGCCGCAGCAGGTGGCGGTCCTGTCGCCGCCGGTGACGGCGGCTGCCCTGCGCAGCGCGATTGCTGCGGCGGTCGCTCCGCTGGGTTGTGCGATGGTGCGCGGCAACGTGGCGGACTCAGGCGACACCGTGCTGCTGACCGGGGTGGCCGGCAGCGGTCCGGCGGAGACGGCGTTGCACAAAGCCATCTCGATCGCCGCTCCGGCCGCGACAGTCGATTGGCGCGTTGCCGGCTTCGACGGTCCGTATTGCCGGGCGCTCGACGTCTTGCATCCGGTGGCGCACGGTTTCGGGGTGCCGGGTTCCGGCTTTGCGATGACGCTGAAGGAGGGCGACCGGCCGCTCAAGGACGGCGAACTGATCACGCTCGAACTGAGCATGCCGGATTATCCCACTTGGCTTCAGGTCGATTATTTGGAACACGACGGAACGGTGGTGCATTTGCACCCGACGGCCAAAGACCCGTCGCGCAGCTACGCTCCGAATTCGCAGCAGTCCCTGGGCGACCCCGCGGCCGGCGGCGAGCGCTGGGAGGTGGGCGCGCCGTACGGCACCGACATGGTCATCGCGGTCGCATCCTCGGCACCGCTGTTCACCCAGAAGCGGAAGGATCTGGAGCAGACGGAGGCCTATCTGCGCGTGCTTCAAGCCGCGATCGAGTCGGCACGCCGGCGCAACGTGCGTCTGGCGGCGGACGCGCTGGTCTTGACCACGAAGCCGCGGCTCTGACGCCGCCGCGGCGCCCGCACAGGCGTAGCCGCGGCCGATACGGGGCGGGGGTTTCGTCGCGCAGCCAGCCGCGCGGCATGTCGGCTAGGAACACCGCGCGCAGGCGCGCCAGCCGGTTCTCGGAGATGCCGACCGCGCGGGCGTTGAAGAAGTTCGGATCGGACGTGTGCATGAGATAGGCCTGCATCTCGTTCATCATCAAATCCTCCTGGCCGGTGTCGTAGCCCTGGCGGCCCAGGAAGGCCCGGAAGCGCGCGCGATCCTCGGTGCTCAGCGCCGTGTCCCAGAAATGCCGGGTAAACGCCGCGTAGGCCGGGTCGGTGAAGTACTCGCCGTGCGACAGCTCGTGATCGAGGATGGTCGCGCGCACTTCCGCGCTGACGAAGCCATCGGCGCCGGCGCGCGGGATCGAGATCAGCGCCCCCGCTGCTTCGCCCGGCAGCCAGCCTTCCTGGCGCACGAGGCCGCGCAACTCTTCTTCCTCCCGGGTCAGCACGACGTGGTCGCGGTTGGCGAGCGCGAAGAAGCGGGCGAGATCGGCGGCACGGTAATCGTGGCCGTAATAATAGGTCTCGATGGTATCGCCGCTGGCGCGGATGGCGGCGTCCAGTTCCGTGTCGGTCAGCACGCGGTCGCGCGGCAGCCCCGCTTTTTCCACCAGCGCCGCGACGCGGTCCAGCATCAGGCCCTGCTGCCTGAGGCTGGGGAAATCCAACACCAGCACCAGCGGGTTGGGGGCGAAGCGGAACACCGTCAGCCGCTCCGGCCGGTCGGCCAGGATCGCCGCCTCGTTGGCGATCCGGATCGGATAGGCGGGAGCGGGTGGAGCCGCTCGAGGTGCCGGAACCGGCGCAACCGGCCGTGGCACCGGGAGCGGTACAACGGCAAGCGGCATCCGCGGTGGCGCCCTGATCGGCGCCGAACGCGGCAGCCAGAGGCCGATACCAACGCCGATGCCGCCCACCAACAGCAGTGCGGCGGCAAACATCCACACGGTCGCGCGCAGCCTCGCCGGGCCACGCCGCGGCGGCAGTTGCACTGTCTCGTCCCTATCCTCCGCTGGGGCCACCTCCCACGTTCCGGCCAGTTGCCGGGCGGCGCGCGCTCAGGCCCCGACGTTCACCACCGTGACGCGCCGATTGCGCGGCTCCGGCGTCTGGTCGGGCGTCTGCACCAGCAATCCTTCCTCGCCCATGCCGACTGCTTCGAGTCGGCTCTTGTCCACTCCGAACTTGGAGGCGAGATAGTCGATCACCTTGTCGGCGCGTTCCTGCGACAGGGTCTTATTGAGGTCGCGTCGGCCGACCGTGTCGGTGTGGCCTTCGATACGGAAATGAAAGCCGGCGAGGGTGGGACTCGAGAGCGCGCGGCCGAGTTCATCCAGGGTATGCGTGGCGGCCGGCGTCAGCTCGGCCGAACCGGTGCGGAACTGCACCGTCAGGTTCACCGATGGTGACCCGCCGCCGGTGACCGGGGCAGCGGTCGCGGTCTGCCGGCTGGGCCGCCGATGCCGCATGGCCGCGGTCGAACCGGCGTTGCCGGCCGAAGGCGCCGGGGTCGCCACGCCCGTATCAGGGCCGACCGGATGGATGCCCCGGGTCGTCATCCCGCCGGTCGGCTTCAGCGACTGGATGATCGACTCGGAAGACGGATTGTTCTGCGCGTGGCCCGACGACGGCAGGGCCGTTCCCAAGGCCAGAGACGCCGCCGCAGCGAAAACCAGATGTATGCGCATGACGCTGATTCTCCTCCTGTTCGCGACTGTTATACCACGTTGCCGTTGCCGAACGGCAGCGATTCAGGCGTGCGTGGGAGCACCCTGCTCCAGGGCCATCGCCCCTCGGCCCCGGCCCCCGCCGCCGGCGGTCGCGGGCGCAGTCGGAAATTCGCGATGCGGCTGGGCTGCAGCGTAACGACGGCCGCGGGCAATACCGGCACGGCATCGTCCAGCTCTACCTCGAACGCCTGAATCAACGCATGCCAGCACGATGGTCGCTTCGGCCATGGCGAACTGCGCGCCGACGCAAATCCGCGGCCCGGCGCCGAACGGCATGTAGGCGAAGCGCGGCGGCGGCGGCGCGCCGGGCAGGAAACGCGACGGATCGAAGGCGTCCGGATCGCGCCAGAGGCGGCGATGGCGGTGCAGCACCCAGGGGCTGATCATCACTACCGAGCCGCGCGAGATGGCGCTCTCGCCGGCCCGGTCCGGCCCGATCGCCTCGCGCACCAAGGTGAAAGCCGGCGGATAGAGGCGCAGCGCCTCGCTGACCACGGCGCGGGTGTGGACCAACCCGGAGAGCGCCCGGCCGGCGGCTTCGGCCGAGATCAGTCCGCGCACTTCCTCCGCCACGTGCTCCTGCTCGTCCGGCACCGAGGCCAGCAGGAACAGCGACCAGAACAGGGTGGTTGCGGTGGTCTCGTGCCCGGCGACGATCATGGTCGCCACCTGGTCGCGCAACTGGTCCGGCGTGAAGGCGGCACCCGTTTCCGGATCCCGCGCCTCGCGCAAGAGGTCGAACAGGTCGCGCGGAGTGTCCACCTGCGGCGCCCCGAGCCTCGAGGCGATGATGCGACCGATTAGCGCCATCCAGCGCGCCTGGAAGCGCCGGCGGGCGAAGTCGCGCGGGCTCGCCAGCCAGATCGGCAGCACCATGTCGAGCAGCCGCGCGCCAGCCAGGTTCATGCCGAACCAGCCGAGCAGATCGCGCATCTCGGCGCCGAACTGCCGCATCTCCAGCGAGAACATGGAGCGCCCGGCGATGTCCAGCGCCAGTTGCTGCATGGCGAACAGGAGCGGCAGCGGCCGGTCCGTTTGCGCCGCAAGCGTTGCCACCGCATCGCCCGCGGCGGCGGCGATATGGCGGGCGAGCATGGGGATAACGCGCGGGGCGAGCGCCGGGGCGATGGTGCGCCGCTGGTCTTCCACGCCTCGCCCTCGCTCAGCAGCAGGCCGTTGCCGATGATCGCGCGCAGGATGCGGATGCTGGCGGCGGTGCGGCGGTAATTGCCGGTGTTCTCGACCAGCACGCGGTGGATCGCGTCGGGGGCGTTCAGCAGCCGCCATTTCAGGCCGAAGAAGCCTTGCGTCACGGCCTCCCGCTCATAGGCCGCCTCGGGCCACATCTTGAGCGCGTTGGTGCGCACCAGCCGCAGGAACGCGCGCCCGCCGGGTGCTTTGGCAGGGATTTCGGGGCGCGGCGGAACAAAAAGGGTTTCGGTCAAGACCGAAGGCTCCGAACCGAATTGCTGGCTGTGCCTGAGGGTCGCCGATGCTACAGCGTCGGCGCCGGCAGCGCCACTAGCAAGGCGCCGCGAACCGTTCGCGGAGGGTTTTCAGGAACTCGTCGGCCTCGCCGGAGGGCTGATCGAAGACCCGCCGCTCAAGTTCGATGCCGTCCGGCCGCAGCAGCGCGATCTCGACCAGAATCCTGAGTTGTTCATCGTCGCGTCGCGTCAGGATCGTGCGCCGGTGCAGCTTGTGCAGCCCGGACCCAGCCTGGATGTCCAACATGCGGTCCTCGGCGATGCACTGCATCGGCTCGCCCTCGGGGAGCCACGCCATGTCATCCGCGAGAATTTCCTCCGCCCGCGCGATGCTCACCGGCTGCGTGGTCATGCGGCTCAGATCGGCAGCCAAGGTGTTGGGGTCTTCCGAGGTGTTCATGTCGCCCGCTCTCCTGCAGGACCCGGAATGCCCGAGGCCGCTAGGCTGCGGTCTGGGCGGCGCGACCGGTCCTGAGCCGTTGCGCGTAGACGTTCACGATCAGCGCCGCGAGCAGGATCAGTCCGCGGATCAGGATTTTCAGAAAACTGTCGATGCTGACGTGATCGAGGCCGTTGTTCAGCACGCCCAGCACGAACAGCCCGACGATCGTATTCCCGATGCCGCCCTGGCCGCCGAACAGGCTGGGTGCCGCCGACCACCACAGCCGCAATCGAGTCCAAGAGGTAGTTGTCGAACTCGTCCTGCTGCGCGCTGCCGAAATGCGCCACCCCCATCATCCCGGCGATGCCCGAGCACATCGCCGATATGCGGTGATTCGCCGCCGGATCTTCGACGCTGGATTTCACTACAGCCCGGAGCTCACGAGCCTCGAGGACTGGGCCTTCTACCGGCGCCTCGCGCGGGCTGGCCATTTCGGCCTGGTGATCCCGGAGCGGCTGATCCGTTACAGAGTCCGAGCAGACTCGATGCAGGCCGAGTTCGCCCAGCCGCGCCGCCTCCGGCTGGAGGGCGAGATTGCGGCGCTGCTCCGTGAGCAGGAGATGGAATGGACTGCCGGGAGCCCATAATTCGCCCATGAACGTTGTCGAGCGCCTGACGCTCGAGGCCGCGCAGGCAGACACGATGATCGCCTGCGAACACCGGCACCGATATGAATTCGCCGCTCAGCTGACGGCGGGATGCCGCGTGCTCGACCTGTGCTGCGGCAGTGGGTACGGGACCGCGATCCTGGCCGAGAAGGCGCAGCACGTGCTGGGGGTCGACAACGACGCAGCGACGATCGAGGCCGCGCACGCGACGGTCGCACGCCAGGCCGCCGGCGCCGGGTTCGAGATCGCCGACGCCGTTGGGTTCCTCGAGCAGGACCTGCACGGCCGGTTCGACGTGATCGTGTGCTTCGAGGGCCTCGAGCACCTTCGCCAGCTGGACCGGGCACTGGAGCTGCTGCGCGCCCATTGCGAGCGCGGGCTGAGGACGGTCGCCTCCATCCCCAACGGCAAGCTGTTCGAGGAGGAGAACCCGCATCACTTCACCGAGTTCGGCTACGACGACGCGCTGCGCGCGTTCGCTCCCTTTCCCTCCCCGGTGATGGTCCCCCAGTTCCTGGCCGAGGGGTCGGTGATTACGCCGAGGGGCGCCAGCGATGCCGAGGTGACGATCAACGTCGAGGACCGTGACGAGCCCGAGTACGCCAACCACTTCATCTTCTGCGTGGGGTTCTCAGAGCAGGAGGTGGGCCGCGCCCATCACGGGCGGATGCAGCTGAATGCCTCGCCCATTTTCAACCGGTGGTCGGAGGACCTCAAGCGCGGGGCATGGGCACTACGGCGGGAGAACGCGCGGCTGGCGCGCTCGCGCCTCGGAAAGGCCGGCTCGGCCGCCGCCTCGGCGCTGGCCAGGCTGACAGACCAGGAGAGGAGGGTGGCCGACCTGCGGGAACAGGTCAGCCAGCTCGAGTCGATCGCCGGCGACGCGGCCGAGGCCGCCGCCGGCGAGGTCCCCTCGCTCGACGGGCTGCAAACGGTGCCGGTCGAGAGCGTGGTTCCGCTGCCGGTGGAGCCCGAACCAGGCGAGGACCCCAACAGCTGGCAGATGCGCCACCGGCGCGCCGCGGAGGTGCTTCTGCCGTGGATCGAGCGGACGGTCCCGCTCGAGGGGAAGACCGTGCTGGAGTATGGGTGTGGCAACGCCGCGGTCAGCTGCGCGTTTGCCGAGCGTGCCGGGCGGGTGATCGGCGTGGATATCGATCCGGGGTGGATCGAGCTGGGCCGGACCGAGGTGGGAAAGCGGGGCCTGGAGAACGTGACGCTGGAGCTCCACCCGCCGGAGACGATCCAGGAGGCGGTGGCGGGCTACAAGGGGGCCGTGGATGTGTTCCTGCTGTACGCGGTCCTGGAGCACCTCACCGTGTCCGAGCGATTGGCCGTGCTCAGGCTGGCCCGCGAGGTGGTGCGCTCCGACGGCGCGATCGTCGTCTGTGAGACCCCCAACCGGCTGATCTACTTCGATCACCACACGGCCCGGATGCCGTTCTTTCACCTGCTCCCCGACGAGCTGGCGCTGGAGTACTACCCGCGCTGCGGCCGCCGGGACTTCAGCGAGGCGATCGATGCCGCCTGCGGGCAGGGACGGAAAGCCGGCCTCGAGGCGATCGCCCGCTGGGGGCGGGGGGTCAGCTTTCACGAGTTCGAGGTGGTGTTCGGCGACCTGGGTCCGCACGTGGTGGCCTCGAGCTACGACCCAATCCTGTTCGGCGAGCGGCCGGTCCATCCCGAGGAGACGATCCTGGCGCGCTACCTGGAGCGCCTGCGGCCGGACCTCGCGCCCGCCTGGTCTCGATACTGGCTCGACGTGATCCTCGCCCCGCAACCCGTGGAGCGCCGCCCGCCGTTCATCAGGCCATGGACCGCCGAGACAACCGAGAGCCGCAACGTGGGCTGGACCGCGTGGGAGAACCTCCGGCTGAAGGGGCCCGATTCGACCCTGTGGGTGACCCTGCCGCAGCCGACCGCCCGCCTCGTGGTCGGCTCGGTGAGCCTGGAGGGGCGCTGGCTCGAGCTGTCGCTACGGCCCGAGGGCTCAGACCAGACCTACCGCGCGGAGCATCGGGCCCTCGCCGGGCAGGCCGCCTACACGACCTTGGAACTGCCCGCCCCCGCGCAACGCTTTGCCGTCGAGGCCTCGGAGGCCTGCCACGTGGTGTTCGTGGGCTACGAGGCGTAGGCGACTAGCGCAGCTTGAAGCTCGCGAGCAGACCGCGAGCGACGCCGGTGGTCGATTCATCGCCCGCCACCAGGAGCCGCTTCCCCACGGCCGCCACCGCGGTCCCCTCGCTCTGCTGTCCAGAGGCCAGGCGCAGGGTGAACGTGCCATGAGAGCCGAACCGCGTCGCCACACGGCCGCCGCCCGTGAACCCCCACGCCGTCAGGCTGAGCTCGCCCAGGTTTGAATAGGTCCCCGCCGTGACCAGGTTGCCGCCGGCCTGCACCAGGGAATACGCGCCCGGGAAGTTGGTCAGGTTCCCGGGCGAGCCCACGGCCGCCGTCACGCGGGCCACGCCGCCGCTGCCGAACCCCCCGTCGGGGGCACCTGACGGGGTGAATCGTGCCAACAGCGCCTGCCCCTGCACTCGGGAGAGTCCGGCTGTGGCCACCCCCGCTGCCAGGACGCGACCGTTCGGCTGCACCGCGACGGCGTTGAAGCTCGAGTACGCCGCGTTGATCGCGTACTGGTGGGCGTACAGCCCGCCCGCGAAACCGCGGTCCACAATCCCGGACGGGCTGAGCCGCGCCAGCACCGCCGAGGTCACCTGGATGTTCGGAGCCTGGGAGCCCGCGATCACGATCCGGCCGTTTCGCTGCAGCGCCACGGCCCGGACCGTGGAGTCCCGCCCGAGATCGACGACGTCGGTGCCCCCTCCCGCGAAGCTTCGGTCAAGGGCTCCCGAGGGCATCAGGCGGACCACGGTGGCCCGCGGGGCCACCCCGCCCTGACCCTGGGCATTGGAGCTGCCGGCGGCGATGATCCGGCCATTGCGCTGGAGGGCCACGGCGTTGCCCTGCCCGATGAAGGAGCTGGACAGCAGCGTCACCACGCCTCCGGAGCCAAAGCGGCGATCGAGCCGGCCGCGGGAGCTGTAGCGCTCCACGATCAGGCCGTGTGAGAACTCCCCGAGCGAGTCCGTGGACGAGCCCACGACGATGATGCTGCCGTCGGAGGCAACCGCCACGGCGCGGGCGAGGGATCCGC
The DNA here is from genome assembly GCA_963756965.1 of uncultured Solirubrobacterales bacterium. GTDB lineage: Bacteria > Actinomycetota > Thermoleophilia > Solirubrobacterales > Solirubrobacteraceae > Palsa-465. The sequence goes on along the minus strand of CAVWPT010000003.1, from coordinate 116,814 downwards.
CGCCCCGGATCGCCGGTCCCAGGGTCTGCCCGTGGGACCCGAACGACCGATCGAGCGCGCCGGATGGCCCAAACCGCGCGACCACGACCCGCACGTGGCTGGGCAGCCCGGCCTCGCCGACCGCCACCAGCTTGCCGCCGGGCGCTGCGGCAACTGCGAGCAGGCGGGTTCCCCGGCCGAGAAGCGTCGACCCGCGCTGCCCCGAGGCGGCCAGACTCGGCGCTCCCAGGACCAGGAGCGCCGCGCCCGCCAGCGCAATCCCCACTGTCCTCCGTGTGCGTCCGTGCAGTCTCATGGTGCCGGGTCAGCTTAGTGTGATCGTCTTGGTCTGGGTGACCGTGGGCCCGCTCACGGTTGGCTTGGCGACAAATTTGAGCGTGGCGCCGAGACCGTGCCGGCCCCCCAGCACGCCCTTGGCCGCGCTGCTGAGGGTCAGCCTTAGGCTGATCCGCCCGGCGCGGTGGCGAACCATGGCGCTCTTGCCGATCACGCGGCTCTTGAGCCCGAGGCGCCTGGCCTCGCTGGCCGAGATGAGCAGCAGATCCTGGACCGAGCACGGCTGCGAGCAGCGAACCGTCAGCTTGAGCCCGTTGCTCGCCAGGCCGGAGAGGCGGTAGGAGCGCTGCACGGCGGGGAGGGTCGTCCGTAGCCGCCGTGCCGTGGTGAAGGTATGGTCGGCGCCCGTCCTGGTCCCGTCGCCGTTGCTCGCAACCAGCCGGAAGTGGTAGGTGGTGCCCGGCCTCAGGTGACCGACCCGGATCCGCACTCCGGCCGTGGTGCCGCCCGCGGCCAGCTGCATGTCGGCGGTGTGGCTGCCATATGACCGCGTGCGGCCATACTCGAAGTGGTAGGTGGTGGCCAGGGAGCCTGGGTTGACGGACCCGGTCAGCGTGACCGCGTCCTCGCCGACCCCGCTCGCCGCGCCCGTGGAGACCGCCGGCGCCGACGCAGTGCCGCCGCCGCCACCGCCGCCCCCGCCGCCCCCTCCTCCGCCGGACGGAGGCGGACCGAAGCCGGTGAACCGGGCCACGAATCCCGAGGCATTGCCGGCGATCGTCCCGCACGGCTTGATATCCGGGGTCAAGGGAACCGTGCTGCCGACGCTGACCAGGCTCCCGTCGGGCGCAACCGCGATTCCACAGGCCTCGGCGCCAAAACCGGGTCCCTGCACGACGCCACCTGAGCCGAACGAGGACTCGGCCGCGCCGCCGCTGGTCAGCGCGAACAGCGCCGGGCTCGGCTCGCCCTCGTTCTCAAAGCCTCCGGCACCGACGATACGCCCGCCGCCCGCGATTCCCACGCCGTACGCTCCGTTCACATCCGGTCCCCCCGTCTTGACGTTCGACACGACGGCCGCCACGCCGTTGGAGCCGAATGTGGTGTCGGGGCTACCGGTGCTGCCAAAGCGCAGGAACAGCGCATTGGACTCGGTTGGGGCGTTGGGGTCGCCGACCTCGGCGCCAGCGACCACGACCTTGCCGTCGTTCTGGACCGTCACGGCCTCCATCTGGGTGGCGCCGCCGCCCGGATAGTGGAACGTGAACGCGCCCCCAGCGAAGCTTCCGTCGAGGCTGCCATCCGGGTTGAGCCGGCCGATCAGGCCGTTGGTGATCTGGTGCTGGGCGTTTGACTGATGACCGGCAAACGCGATCTTGTCGTCGCCCTGGATCGCCACCCCCTGCACCACCGAGTCGTGGTCGAAGCCCGGAACCTCGCTCCACACAACGCCTCCGCCCGAGTTGAGCTTCATCATGCCCACCCGGCTGTCGCCCGGGTTGACCAACCCGCCGGCCACGATCCCACCATCGGGCCCCACGGCGACGGCGTTGGCCAGCGCTCCCTGACCCGCGAAGCCGGTGACGATCCCACCTGCACCGAAGCCCCCGTCGGGCTGGAGGGAGCTGGTCAGCCGCTCGACCAGCATCGCCCCTCCGCTGGTCCCGCCCGCGATCACGATCTTTCCATCGCCCTGGATGGCGACCGCGCGAGCCACCCCGGCCGGACCGAGATACTGGCCGTTGACGGCGCCCGACTGGGAGAACCGCTCGACCAGGACCGACCCGCTCGATTGACCGGCGGCGACGATCTGCCCGTCGCTCTGCACCGCCACGCCGAACAGCTGCGTGCCCATCGGAAGCGACACCGAGCCCGAGCCGCCAAAGCCGGGATCCGGGGAGCCGGGCTGAGCCGATGCTCCGGGGGCGCTGGTCATCAGGAGTCCAAACGCGACGATCACGGCCAGTGCCCCAAGCCGGCGCTTGCGGAAGGTCACAGACATCGCCAGCTCAGCGCGTGAACTTGATCGTCTTGTTGACCGTCTGCTTGGCGCCGGAGCTCGATGTGGCGGTGATCTGGAGCGTCAGCTTCGTACCGGGATGCCTTCTCAGCGCGTTGATGGCCGACCCGCTCAGCCTCAGCTTGATCTGCCTGCGTCCTCCGCCGCCGATCGTCACCGTGTGCGAGGCCAGGGTCAGCGCCTTGAAGACCTTGCGGGTGGTGCAGTGGCGGCGCCCGTGGACCTTCCGGCACTGCCTGACCTTCGTGGGCAGGTTCAGCCGCCGGGCCACGCCTGCGCTGGCCTGCAGGGCAGCCCTGGTCTTGCAACTCGCGTTGCAGGTGACGGTCAAAGTCAACCCGCCGCGGCCGACCGACCTGGCCGAGTAGGACCCCTTCACGCCTGACACAGATAGCTTGAGTCCTCCCGAGGGCTGCGGAGGCCCAACCCCGATGTAGCGGGCGGCGAGGCCGGCGAACGAGCCGTTCTGACCGGTGTCGCCAGCGGGGACCGGCCCGCCCGAGGGGGAGATGCCGAGCGCGGTGTACTCGCTGTTGCTGCCAGCCGAGCCCGGCAGCACCGTGGCACCGCCCGTGCCGAACCGGGTGTCAGGAGCGCCGCTGCTCGTGAACGCCCAGACGATGGCGGACGCCGTACCTCCGTTGACGTAGCTGCCGGCGGCGATGATGTCGCTTCCGCTCAGCTGAACGCCCATGGCGCCGGGAATCGTGGCTCCCGGAGTGAAGTTGTTCGCCGAGGGCGTGTACACGACGCCGCCCGTCCCAAAGGAGCCATCCTGCTGCCCACCGGAGGTGAAGCGGACCACGAAAGCGGTCGGCGCCCGTGTTGCCCGACGTGGCGGAGCCGGCGGCGATGATCTTGCCATCCGGCTGGATCGCCAACGCGTTGAAGCTGGAGTTGGCCGCGCCCGGCGCGTACTGGTGGGCGAATGAGCCGCCGCTGCCAAAGCTCGAGTCGAGCTGGCCACCCGAGGTCAACCGTGCGATCAGCGCGTTCGGCACCTGGAGCCCGGGCGCCTGCGAGCCGGCGATCACGATCTTCCCGTCGCTCTGGAGCGCCACCGCCCTGGCGTAGGAGAGCGGGCCGAGGTCGATGACGTCGGTGCCACCTCCGGCGAAGCTCGAGTCGAGCGCCCCGCTGGAGGTCAGCCGGAGCACCGCCACCCGGGCGGCGAAGCCGTCACTGCCCGACGCGGTTGCGGCGCCCGTGGCCACGATCTTCCCGTCCGGCTGGACCGCCACCGCCAGCCCCTGACCCGCCGAGGAGCCGGTGAGCTGCTCCACCTTGCCTCCGGAGCCGAAGCTCGCGTCGAGCCCGCCGCTGGAGGTGTAGCGCTCCACCACCAGCGCGTGGGGGAAGTTACCGCTGCTGTCGCTCTCGGTCCCCACGACGACGATCTTGCCGTCGGGCTGGATGGCGACCCCCCGCGCCACCGCGGCCGGGCCGGATCCGACCGGGGGCCCATGGACGATGCCGCCCGAGCCGAAGCTCGGATCAAGGCCGCCCTGTGCCGTGAAGCGGGCCACCAGGATGTTCGGCGTCGAGGAGACGCCGGACTCCCCTGCTACCACGACCTTGCCGTCGCCCTGCACCGCCGCCGCGAACAGGCGCGTGTCCTGCCCGGTGCCGGCCAGCCCGCCCGACCCAAAGCTCGAGTCGAGGGTTCCCGGGGCCGCGGCGAACGCCGACCCCGCCCCGACGGCCGAGACGACCGCGACGCCGATCAAGGCAAGCAGAATCCTGACCAGCTGGTTTACGGTGAGAACTCTGCGCGCTGACAGCATTTGGCGCCTCCGTTGCCCTAGCGTTTGCGTTGGGCTCGCCGCCCGGCCAGGACGAGCAGGGCTCGACCATATCATCGCCGGGTAATATGCAATCGGTTCTTCAGTCGGGCTTAGGGGATGTTTAGGTTGACCGCGCGGATGGAATCCTTGGATCGTTGAAGGGGGCCCCGTCCGCCGGGCAGGAATTTGTGCGACCAACAGCGAAACTCCGGCTTGAAGGGCCCGTTTTCTGATATGAATCGCCTGTCCGAGGCCGAGCAGATTCCTCTCCTTGTCGTTTGGGACCAAAAGGGGGCTGTGGCCATTGGGCGGCAAGGCAACAAACCAACCCAATCCACAGGAGGATCCCTAATGGCTTCACGACTGAAGCGTGCGGGCTTTGTTCGCGCGGCAGTCGCAGCGGCATGCTGTTTGGTGCCGCTGGCATTGACGGGGGCCGCGCAGGCTGCGATCACGGGTGCGAACCACCCGACGACCACCGATCAGATGGATCTGGTCAGTGCGCAGATCCTGAGCGCGTCGCCGGCCGAGGTGCAGTACTGCTTCGACAAGTTGGTCGACCAGAGTGCCACTGGCTTCGTCGTCGCGAACAACAGCCAAGCCAAGTTCTATCTGAATGGCTATGCGGCAGGCAACACCGTCCAGACGCTGGGGACGGCGAACGCAATCAACGCGGCCACCAACCCGAGCACGGTCGATCCCGCGAACAACAAGTGCGTGGACATCTTCTGGCCCTCGACGATCGGGGACATCGACATGTACTCGATCGCGTCGGTCCAGGCGGGTGCGGTGAACTTCGCCGCGACCGGCAAGAAGAACCTCGATGACTCGACGGCGCTGCTGCCGCCGCTCGATAACCACAACGGGACCACCGGTCTGACGATCGCGCCGGACCTGACGAACATCCCGACGCCGACGGCGACCGAGCAGGGCAACAACGCGCTCGAGTTCCACTTCGACCAGTCGCTGGCTGTCGTGCCTGCGGCCGGGTCGTTCTGGATCTGGACCCCGGGTGGTACTTCCTGTTCGGCTGGGGCCGGGTCGGCCGCGTTCGTCCCAGGCACGAGTAACCGTGTGGTGCTGGCGACGTTCACGGGCTGCTCGTCGGTGACCTCGGCGATCGAGGGTGAGGTGCTGCCGAACAGCCTGGTCTCGGCGAACGACGCCGCAGCCGGTGCCAGCAACCCAACCGAGACGCAGTTCATCACGGGCGGGCCCAACAACGACACGTTCGTCAACAACCCGCAGGTCACGAAGACGGCACTCGATCCGCTCAACGCGAACGCGATCGACTACTTCTTCAACATCCCGGTGCAGATCACGGGCAACTCGGTCAACTTCCAGGCCGTGCTCTCGACCGGGAAGGTGATCACCGCCACCGGCAACAACCAGCTCAGCTCGACCGAGGTCCAGGCCACGTTCACCGGGGCCAACGACCTGGCGAGCAAGAACGAGTACGCGGTGGAGGCGACGATCATTGGCTGCGGCAGCAACAGTGTCATCGCCAACTGCCCGCAGGGCGGGACGTTTGGCCTCACGGGTGGTGTGAAGCAGGCAGCGTCGCCGAACGCGCTCAACGCCGATCAGACGGTGAACGTCGGCGATAACGCGGGCGCGTTCGCGAACGGGTTCACCACCGCTCCGGACGTGACCAACGTCACCCAGAACCCACCGAACCAGTGGACGGTCTCGCTCGACCAGCGCACCTGCGTGGTCGGCGTGCCGACCAACCCCTGCACGGACGCCCCCGGCCCGGTGAATATCACGCACATCTGCCAGCAGCCGAGCTTCGGCTACGCCGGTGCGTACACGGCCGGTAACGGGTGCGCAACGAATGCCGTAGCAGTCCAACCCTCGGCGTTCGGCGTCAACAACCCGGGCCAGCTCGCTGGGCCGCAGACGGTGACGCTGACGTTCGGGGGTACCGGCGCCACGCCCGTCACCCAGAACGCATACCTGCTGTTCGAGGGATGCACGGAGTCGGGTGGAGCGACGGGCGCGTTCCAGGCCCCGCTCCAGAACGGGAACACCGCCAACGGCGTGTGTGACCGTTGGAGCGTGTCCCAGCAGGTGGCTCCGGTCAGCTCCGGTGCCATCCTGAGGGCGATCCGCGCCAACAACGCGGTGGTCGCCCGCAAGCACCACAAGCACCACAAGAACCACAGGAACCACAAGCACTAGCCGGCACGCCGCCCTCCCCTCGGGAGGGCGGCACCGACTTGCTGAAACGGCCGCCGCGGGACTCCCGCGGCGGCCGTTTTGTTTTTCCGGGACCCGGCGTGGGGGTAACCCATACCGCAACGTCCCGGCCTCCCATCTGTTTCAGGTCCACATGCCCCCTGCGCTCCACCGCACCCTTGCCTGCCTGCTTGCCCTGACGGCGATCGCCGCGGGGGCTCCCGCCGCCGGGCTCGCCGCACCTCGACTGGCCCAGCTGGGTGCCCGCGCCGCCAGCGGCGCTCCGAGCGCCTCCACCGCCTCGTCGACGCCGCTCAGCCCCCAGCAGATCCTGACCGCCTACTCCCTCCCCGCCACCGGCGCCCGGGGGCAGACGATTGCGGTCCTCAGCCCATTTGACGACCCCACGATTCAGGCCGATCTCAGCGCGTATTCAAAGCGCTTTCGCCTGCCCGCGTGCACCACCGCCAACGGCTGCTTTCGCAAGCTCAACGAGCAGGGCCAGGCAAAACCGTTGCCGTTCAAGGATCCCTCGGGCGGACAGTGGATCACCGAGTCGGCGCTCGGAGTCGAGATCGCGCACGGGCTCTGTCAGAGCTGCCGGATCGTGCTCATAGAGACGGGCTCGCCGAGCGATTTCGACGTGGGCCTTGGCGCCGATGGCGCCGCCAAGGCCGGAGCCACGGTGCTGGTCACCTCGGTGACCGCCAACGAGAGCGGCGACGATCGCGAGGTCGCCCCGCATTTCAGCCATCCGGGGCTGGCCGTGGTTGCCGCCGCCGGCGACGGCCCGAACCCGCCGTGGGGCTTCAGCGGCGACGTCGACTTCCCCGCGCTGCTGCCCAACGTGATCTCGGTGGGCGGCACCGTCCTCTCGACCCGCCACGGCCAGTACGCCGGGGAGAAGGCGTGGGCCGACACCGTCTCAGGCTGCAGCGGCTTCCAGAACGCGCCCTCCTGGCAGGCATCGGAGGCGGCCGGCGCCGGGTGCGCAAACAAGCGCGCGGTGAGCGACGTCGCGGCGATGTCAGAACCCGGCGCAATCCTCCACATAACCGGCATCAACATGCCCGGCGGGCCCTGGTTTGACGCCAGCGGCACCAGCCTGGCCGCGCCGATCATCGCCGCGACCATAGGCCTGGCCGGCAGTCTCGGCGAGCGCGAGGCGCAGGTGCTCTACGCGCGCGCCCACACCTCTCCCGCCAGCTTCCACGACGTGGTCTCAGGCACGAACTCGCCGGACTGCAACAACGCCCTCTGCAAGGCCGGCCCCGGATGGGATGGCCCAACCGGGCTGGGGAGTCCGTTCGGCCTCGCCGCCTTCCTTCCTCGCGGCGGTGCGCTCTCCCACCGGCGATCCGGGATCAGCTTCTCCACTGCGCCTGGGACTTCGCTTCGATCGGCACTGGACGGCCCGACTGTCCGTCCGCAACGACAACCCGTTCGCCGTCGGCGGCACGCTGAGCCTGCACGGAACGCTGCGGGTCGGCGGGCGCCCGCGCTCCCTCACCCTCAGCTCTACCCCACTCGTGGCGGGACCTCTGTCCGGGAGCACCGCCGGATTGGTGATCTCCGCGCGCTACCGTGGCCTGCTGCGGAGCCAGCGCCCGTCCGCCGTGTACCTCCAGGTGAGCGTCCACGGCCCGGCCGGAGGCACGGTCCGGTTCACGCGCCGGTTCGCCGTGAGTCTTCCGTAGCAGGATTGCAGCCTCAACGCATAACTTTGCTAGGACCGGGAGAATGCGGGGATACGGATCCCGCGCCGAGAGGTTGGCAAGATGATTGGCACAGAAATCGTTGGGCACTCACAGGAGGTTTCCCTAATGGCTTCACGACTGAGGCGTGCGGGCTTTGTTCGCGCGGCAGTCGCAGTGGCATGTTGTTTGGTGCCGCTGGCATTGACGGGGGCCGCGCAGGCTGCGATCACGGGTGCCAACCACCCGACGACCGTCGATCAGCATGGATCTGGTCAGTGCGCAGATCCTGAGCGCGTCGCCGGCCGAGGTGCAGTACTGCTTCGACAAGACGGTCGACCCGACCCAGTTCACCGCTGCCAACGACAACGAGGACCTGTTCTATCTGAACGGTTACGCCGCGGGTAATACCGCCCAGACGCTGGGGTCGGCCAACGAGATCAACGCGGTCACCAACCCGAGCACGATCGATCCCGCGAACAACAAGTGCGTGGACATCTTCTGGCCCTCGACGATCGGGGACATCGACATGTACTCGATCGCGTCGGTCCAGGCGGGTGCGGTGCAGTTCGCCGCGACGGGCCGGCAGAACCTCGATGACTCGACGGCGCTGCTGCCGCCGCTCGATAACCACAACGGGACCACCGGTCTGACGATCTTGCCGGACCTGACGAACATCCCGACGCCGACGGCGACCGAGCAGGGCAACAACGCGCTGGAGTTCCACTTCGACCAGTCGCTGGCCATCGTGCCAGCGGCCGGGGCGTTCTGGATCTGGACCCCGGGCGGTACTTCCTGTTCGGCTGGGGCCGGTTCGACCGCGTTCGTCCCCGGCACGAGTAACCGTGTGGTGCTGGCGACGTTCACGGGCTGCTCGTCGGTGACCTCGGCGATCGAGGGCGAGGTGCTGCCGAACCAACTGGTGGCGGCGAACGACATCGCAGCCGGTGCCAACAACCAAACCGAGACGCAGTTCATCACCGGCGGGCCCAACAACGACACGTTCGTCAACAACCCGCAGGTCACGAAGACGGCACTCGATCCGCTCAACGCGAACGCGATCGACTACTTCTTCAACATCCCGGTGCAGATCACGGGCAACTCGGTCAACTTCCAGGCGGTGCTCTCAACCGGGAAGGTGATCACCGCCACAGGCAACAACCAGCTCAGCCCGACCGAGGTCCAGGCCACGTTCACCGGGGCCAACGACCTGGCGAGCAAGAACGAGTACGCGGTGCAGGCCACGATCATTGGCTGCGGCAGCAACAGTGTCATCGCCAACTGCCCGCAGGGCGGGACGTTTGGCCTCACGGGTGGTGTGAAGCAGGCAGCGTCGCCGAACGCGCTCAACGCCGATCAGACGGTGAACGTCGGCGATAACGCGGGCGCGTTCGCGAACGGGTTCACCACCGCTCCGGACGTGACCAACGTCGCGCAGAACCCACCGAACCAGTGGACGGTCTCGCTCGACCAGCGCACCTGCGTGGTCGGCGTGCCGACCAACCCCTGCACGGACGCCCCCGGCCCGGTGGATATCACGCACATCTGCCAGTTGCCGAGCTTCGGCTTCGTGGGTGCGTACGCGCCTGGTGCCGCGTGCGCCACCGCCGCGACCCAGCCCTCGTCGTTCAGCGTCAACAACCCGGGCCAGCTCGCTGGGCCGCAGACGGTGACGCTGACGTTCGGGAACACCGGCGCCACCCCAGTCACCCAAAACGCATACCTACTGTTCGAGGGATGCAGAGAGTCACTACGAACAGCGACGGGCGCGTTCCAGTCACCGCTCAACAACGCGAACACCGCCAACAGCGCGTGCGACCGCTGGAGCGTGTCCCAGCAGGTGGCTCCGGTCAGCTCCGGTGCGATCCTGAGGGCGATCCGCGCCAACAACGCGGTGATCGCTCGCAAGCACCGCAGGCACCACAAGCACCACAGGAACCACAAGCACTAGCCGGGTACGCCGCCCTCCCCTCGGGGAGGGCGGCACCGTCTTGCTGAAACGGCCGCCGCGGGACTCCCGCGGCGGCCGTTTTTGTCTGGCGTGCGGGTAACCCATACCGCAACATCGTGCCCCGACGACGGTTCGAGCACATGTGTTCCCTCAGCTCCAACGCCTGCAGCGGCGGATCACCGCCCGTCGCCAGGCTCCGAGACCCTACGCGCGGCGCTGCGGCTGAGGCACGCGCCGTGGCATTGCGTTGTCAGCGCATCGATCTCGGAGGATCGGGAGAATGCGGTGGATCAGGCTGATGGGCGTGTGAGGGCTTCCGGGAGATCTAAGACGTGAGCGGCGGCAAATGGACAACTACGGATGAGCGACCGCGGGGTTCGTTCCTCGGACGCCTGCTTCCACGGCTCTCGCCGGAGATGATGGTCGCGATCACGGCGCTGGTGATGGCGTTGGGAGGATCGAGCTACGCGGCGTTCAGGCTCGGCGCAGGAAGCGTCGGGAGCCGGGAGCTGAAGAATCGGGCGGTGACCGGCAGCAAGCTCGCGCCGGGAGCGGTGACTTCCGCCAAGCTCGCGCCGGGAGCGGTGACTTCCGGCAAGCTCGCGCCGGGGGCGGTGACCAGCGGCAACCTCGCGGCTGGAGCCGTCACGGGTAGCGCACTTGGCAACGGTGCCGTCACCGGGCCCAAGCTTGCCCCCGGTGCGGTCGGCAGCCAGCAGGCGCAGCCGGGCGCAGGGGTCAGCGTGACCTACGAGACATCCCCTGCTTTCAATGTCGGGGCGAGTGCCACCAGCTCCATCTTCCAGAAGTGCCCAGCCGAAACGAATGCGATCGGTGGCGGCGTGCTTCCTGATGATCCTCGTGTCGTCGTCCTCGGGACCGGGCCGTACGACACCCCCGCGGCCCACTTCGGCGGCCCCGCCGACGCCTGGGCGGGATACGTCTCAAACAACGACTCCGGTGCCGCCCACACGTTCGTAGTGTTCGCCGTCTGCGTGACCGCCGGCGCAGTCCACTAGCTCACCCCCGACGGTAGCCTCACGCCATCAACCCGCCTTCGCTCGCCAGGGTCAAGGCCATCGCCCATGCGCTGCGAGACCGCACCGTGCCGGCACGGCTTCGCGACCCCGCCCTCACCGCCGCCGAGCTGGCAGCGCGCCGTGACCAGACGGACTTCGAGAGCATCCGCCGGCTGCTGGCGTTCGTGCTGGAACCGGACTCCTCCTGTATCGATATCGGCGCACACCGCGGTTCGGTGCTGGCCGAGATGGTGAGAGTCGCACCTGAGGGACGGCATATCGCGTTTGAGCCGATCCCGGAGCTGGCGGCGGAGCTGGCTCAGCGATTCCCGGGCGTTGACGTGCATCAAAGCGCCCTATCCAGTCGAAGCGGGGAGTCCGGATTCGCCCACGTCCGCGGTCAGGCCGAGGGGTGGAGCGGGTTGCGGTTCCGCCCGCTCCCCGGCGGAGCGCCCGCGGAGGTGGACCAGATCACCGTGCGGCTGGAGGTCCTGGATGAGGTGCTGCCTGACGACTACCGACCCCACGTGATCAAGGTCGACGTCGAGGGCGCTGAGCAGCAGGTGTTCGAGGGCGCGATCGGGACACTGACTCGGCACCGGCCGATCGTGATCTTTGAGCATGGATCAGGCTCGGCGGAGGAGTACGGGACCTCGCCGGCCGACATCCACAGGCTGCTCACCGAGGAGCTCTCGTTTCGGATCTTCGACCTCGACGGCTTCGGTCCTACTCGCTCGGAGAGTTTGAGCAGACGTTCTAGGCTGCCGTGCGCGTGAACTTCGTCGCCCACGCCTGACTTCGGCGACGTACGGTGGAGACCAGTCGCGGGACCAGGTCCGCCATTCCAATACTCCCGGCAACCGCCAGCGGGCCAAGAGCGGGCAGCGCGTATCGAGGGTCGGTGGTGATCAGCGCCGATCCTCCCAGCAAGAGCCATCCCGCGGCCCCACACAACACGGCGATGCCTCGACCCTGGGCGCGCGGAGCGGCCAGGGGGGCGACGCTGACGACCAGCAGGATCACGATCAACGCCCCGGTGAGCTCCAGGTGGTGCCCGTACCAGGAGAGGACGCCGAAGCCGCTGCGACCGACCTGGCGTTGCGAGTAGTAGGCGCCCGAAGCCCGCTGCACGTTGGGGTCCGGCCGGGCCGCCGCGGACACGAACGGACCCGGTCCGTCCCGCCAGTAGGAGGAGAAGTTGGCAAGGACCTGGCCTAGGTAGTCGAGCGGCTGGCTCAGGATCGCCTCCCTGCCGAAGGCGGCCAATGGTCCGTTGCCGTTGGGCATCGGCCCAAACAGCCGCCACGCAGGGCTGACCGAGGCCCGCTTCACGGCTCCAAGTCCCGTGGGGCGGTCGGGGAAACCCCACAGGTAGGCGTTGACACTCTGTCGATGCGCCGCGGGGATCGACTGGCAGAGACCGCGCGTTCCGGACGGAGGTGAGAACCGCGAGCAATCGGCGAACGGAGCTGCGACGGCATATGTGATCCGACCGTCTCCCTGGGTGAAGCCGAGGACGCCCGAGCGATGCTGCTGGAGCGCTACGTACCCGCCCAGCGGCACCAGGGTGCAGGCCAAGACCACCGCGGCGCTGGCCGTGCGGCGCCACATCTCCATGCGCGGCCCGGCCACGAGCCAGGCCACGACCAGGGGTACCAGCACCAGACCGACCGTGCGCACCAGCGTCGCGGCGGCTACAAGCACGCCGAGCAGGAGCAGCTGCCAGACCCGACCGTTCCTGGCCTCCACCGCGCACAGCAGCGCCGCGGCCACGAGCACGGTGAACAGCGGATCAGAGAGCGGCGCGTGCTCACTCCAGACCTGAAGTCCGTTGAACAGCACCACCCCGGCGGGCACCAGGCCCACCCAGGTCTGGTTGCGGGCCTTCAGCGCCAGGCGGAAGACGATCAGCGCTGCGAGGATGCCGAGCGCGTGCTGGACCGCGGCGACCGTGTTCAGGCCGCCCGGGAGCGCATGCAGAACGCGGAGAAAGAACGCGTAACCGGCCGGATGGACTGGGTCACCGAGCAGGTCGCCGCGTGCAGCGTCGATGTAGGTACCTGAGTCGGGGATCCCTAGGAATGCCGGCCGGTAGGCAACCAGCAGAGCGACGCGAAGCAGCGAGCCTGCGCCGAAAACCGCCAGCACCACCCAGGCGGCACGCGCGCGCGACGCCATGGGTGGAGGCTAGCGGGGGTGTGGGTATCAGGCGCTTGCTAGCGCCTGGAGGCAAGTCACGTCTTCTGTCCCACGTAAAGCGGCCCGTACCAGGTTCCGGATGATCCCTGCGTGAAGCCCAGTGCCTGCAGCTCAGCAGTACTGATCATGGACGCGGCGATACTTCCTGGCGGATACGCGGCGCCGGGCAGCAATCCGGCCGCGACATACGGGATGTCAGGCTGATAGCCGGTGTAGTCCGCGGTTGGCGGATTGAACGCGTACATGTCCCGCAGGGCCTGCGCCGTTGGGACCTTGCTCATGTCAACGGCGGGCAGCCCGCCGGCGGCCACCGAGCTGCTGCTGCTCGACGAGTCGGCGGTGTTGACCGTGACCGCCCTGGGCGCCTGCGCCGAGGCCACCGAGCCGGTCAGGTCGGGCGCGTTCTGCATCGCCCCAGACAAAGGCATGGTCTGGCCCACGGCGCTGGTCGCCTGTGGGCTCCCGTCCTGGGAGGCCACCTCGGCCGAGATCTGCTGGGTGGGCTGGGCCGCGCCGGCGGTGGTCGAGACCACGGCACCCGTTGCAGCCGGATCAATGGTCACGCCAGTCGGAGCCCCGGCGGTCTCGGTCGCGCCGGTGGGAGCGTTTCCAAGTTGGCCGCTGCTGGTCGCAACGTGCACCTCGGCACCGGAGGTGACCGGAATCGATTCGGCCGGCCGGCTCGCCGGTACGTGCGCGAGGATCGCGGGCGCCGGCGCTCGTGGCTGCGCGCGCCGTCGCGGAAGTCGAAGCACTCTTGACGCTGCCCGAAGCGGGCGCGAGTGAAGCCGAGCCCAGGCTGACCGGCGCAACCCGCGTGCTCGGGGCGGCGGGACCCTGCCCGACGGCCCACGCCATCAAGCCGGTGACGACGAAGGTGGTACCAGCGATCCAGCGTGCGTGAGCTGGATTGATCGGCTGATGGTTGAAGAGACGCTGCGTGTTCAATCTCATGATTGCTCCCTGGCCGAGGACGACTGTCCGAAACTGGTCGGTATGGCCGTTGTCGGCCCTCGGAGCCTCAATTGAAGTCCGCCGCGCTTAGGTTGGACGGTTGTTGGACCGCTCCAGATTGCCCCGACCGCTACTCTCGCCATCCGTGGCATCGCCCACGCAGACGGCGATGATCCCGCCCTCGCTCTCTTCCCACAGCGCGGCGAGGCAGCACACCGCCCTGGCGCGACTGCGCCGGCAAGATGCCGCCTGCTGGGCCGCATTCAGCCTTGCCGCGTTGGCCGGCTTCATTTACCTGTTCTGGAAGGGACGGGGAAACACCTTCTACTACGACGAGATCACTTGGCTGGTCACCCGTAACAGCGGATGGCATGCGGTCATCAGCTCCTACAACAATCATCTGCTGGTCATTCCGATCGCCGTCTACCAGCTGCTGTTTCGCACGGTGGGGCTTGACAACTTTTGGGTGTTCCGGGTAATCGGAACCGTTGGCCACCTGGCGTGTGCGACCGCGGTGTTCGCTTTCGCCCGGCGGCGGATCGGCTGGTGGGCGCTGCTCTTGTCCCTGCCGATCCTGATCTTGGGTACTGGCTGGGACTACGTGCTGTGGCCCGTGAACTTCGGCTTCACCATCTCCATCGCGCTCTCGATCCTGGCACTGATCGTGTTGGAGGGCGACGATCGCGGGCGCGCCATCGCCGCCTGCGCAATCCTGGTGCTGGCACTGGCGTTTTCCGAATTCACGGTGTTCTTCGCGCTTGGACTGATCGCGGAGCTGTCGTTGCGCGACCGCTCGCCGCGCCGCGCCTTTGTCTGGCTAGTTCCGCTTGTCTTGTACGGCGCGTGGTGGCTGGCGTATCACGATCCGACCCCCGCCGGCCAGAATCTCCATCTGGTCCCGGCCTACGCGGCCAACCTTGCCGCGAATGCGACGGGCGGCCTGTTCGGGCACGGTCTCAACTGGGGACGCGGGCTGCTGCTGGCCGGGCTGCTGCTTGCGATCGCCACGATCGTGCGTGGCAGGCGACCTAACGCGCGAGCCCTCGGGCTGGCGGTCACAGCCGGCTCGTTCTGGCTGCTGGTCGCGCTGGGTCGGGCGCAGCTGCATGACGCGACAGCCTCGCGGTACGTCTATACCGGCGCCGTGCTGTTGGCACTGCTGGGATCGGAGTTGTGGCGGGGAAGGCGGGCCCGTCACCGGCTGCGTCTAGTCGCGTGGGCGATCGGCCTGGTGATGGCGGGAATCGCTGTCGCGGGAAACCACGGCGCACTCACTCAGGGGGAGAACACACTGCGCGCGGCCTCGCAGGTCGATCGCGCCGAGCTGGGCGTTGTGCCGCTGGTTGGGAACGTGGTGCCGAGTTCGTTCCTGATCGACCCTCACTACATGCCGGGGATCACCGCCCTGAGGTTCCTAGCCGTGACCCGCCGGTTCGGCTCGAGCCCCGGTGACGAGCCGGCGCAGATCGAGCGGGAGGGAGAGCGGGCTCGGGTCGCCGCCGATCAGGTCTTGGTGAGGGCCGGCGAGCTATCGATGGGGCGCGGGGTGCGGTCTCGGGGCGGTACGGGTCCAGCGGTCCCGCGGCTGGACGGTTTCGCCGCCGGCGCTGTTCGCTACCGCCGGGGATGCCTCCACTTCGACTCGGGCGGCGCCGGCGCGGCGCTCGATGTCACGGTCCCAACCGGCGGCCTGATGCTCGGCGCGGCCCCCGGACCTCCGGTGGCGCTCCGAGCTCGGCGATTCGCCTCGGCGTTCGAAGGCAATCCGGTGTCCATCCTGGGAGGCGGTACCACCCTCTCGATCAGGCCGCTCGCCGATGCCAGCGTCCAACCCTGGCACCTGAGGCTCTCCCCTTACCAGACGGTACTCGTGTGTCGGCTGCCCTCAGCGTAGGCTCGGAGCAACCAACGGGTTTCGCACGGTTCGCTCCATCCCGCCCGTCGACCGAGCGCATTGGAGCGGCGTTGGTGCTGGCTGCGCTTGCGGCCTGGGTCCTCATTCCCATCGCTGTCCTGCTGGTGCGGGCAGCCCAGCACGGCGGGTTTACCGGCGTGACCGGCATCGATCCTTATGACCAGTACCAGTACCTGTCCTGGATCCGCGACAGCGGCCTGCACGGCCTCGCATCCAACCTGTTCGATATGACCGGGGGCGCTCACGTTTTCCTCCAGCCGATGTGGCTCCTGTCCGGTCTGCTGTGGCGAGCCGGACTCTCACTGCAGGCCGCCTACCTGTTGTGGGCACCTATCTGCGTGATCGTGCTGTGGATTGGTTACTGGAAATACGCGCAGCGGATGGGCGAAGGCGCCGGGCGCCGAGTGACGATCCTGGTTCTGGGCCTGTTCCTAACGACGCCGCTCGGCTGGCTTCACCTTCCCATCACCCACTGGACGGCTGAGCTCCAGCTGGCCTCGTCCGACGACAGCACGGCACTGCAGCCATGGTTTGCGTTTCCCACTGCGATTGCCCTCGGGCTCATGCCGCTCGCGCTGCTGGGATGGGAGCGGTTGCTGGACGAGAACCAAGCGCCCCCGTACAACCGACTGACGATCGTGGGCACGTCAGCCGCCTGCGCCGCAATCAGCTGGATCCACTCGTGGCAGGGCGCAACCGTTCTGCTGGTGATGGTCGCGGTCCTCGTCGTTCGCAAACCCCACCGTGTTCACGCCGCGCTGGCGCTGCCGCTCGCTGCCGCGCTCTCGCCTCTTATCTATCAATACCTCCTCACCCGGCTGGATCCCGCCTGGGAGATCGCGCGGCACGTCAACGACCGGCCTGACCTGGTCGTATTCACTCCGCAGCTGGCAGTCCTGGGGCCCCTGGCGGCGGCGGCGCTGTTCGCGGTGCTACGCCGGTTGCCGCACGACCGCGGCGAGTGGATGCTGCTGTTGTGGCCGCTCGCCGCGGCCGCCGTTTACGTGCTGGATCCCGAGTTCCCCCCTCATGCCCTCCAGGGTGTCGCCCTACCGCTGAGCGCGCTGGCGGTCCGAGGATGGCCGCGCCGGCGCCTGCGCCCGGCATATGGCGCGGCGGCGATCGCGTTGCTGACCGTGCCTGGGCTGGCCTACTACGCCCACGCGCTGCCGGCTGCCACCCGGGGGACGGGCACGTTGTTCTTCCAGACCTCTCCCCAGCGCGCCGCGCTGGCGTATCTAGCGCGGCATCCACGAGGCGGAGTGCTCGCTCCACCGCTCCCCCTCGCCCTGGAGGTGCCACCGTTCTCGGGGCATCCGGTCTGGGATGGACACCAGGTGTGGACAACGGACGTCAGCCGGTCCCCGCGCGCGGCAGCGTTCTACGCCGGTCTGATGAGGCCACCGCAGGCGCGCGCGTTCGTCACGAGCACCGGGGTGAGGTGGGTGCTGTTCGACTGCCCGGTCAACCGGGCCGCGCTGAGTTCCCTGCTCCCGCTCGTAACTCACGTCCAGCGCGTCGGCTGCGCAGCGGTCGCTGCCCTCTCGCCCGAAGGGCGCTGAGCACACGGGACGATTGCTACCGTCCCCGAACGTGAGCGCTACCGTTAGCGACGCGTCGCCTGTCGCGCCGGCCCAGGGTGACGGGCCGGCCAGACCTGCGGTCAGCATCGGCCATCTCAACAAGACGTTCCGGCTGCCGCGGGAGCGATCTCACACGCTGAAGGAGCGGGCGCTCCATCCGTTCCGCAGAAGCGAGGTGGATGCGCTGAACGCGGTAGACGACGTCAGCTTTGAGATCCCGGAGGGGGAGTTCTTCGGGATCGTGGGACGCAACGGGTCAGGCAAGAGCACGCTGCTCAAATGCTTGGCCGGCATCTATCGCGTGGACTCCGGATCGATCGAGGTCAACGGCCGCATCTCCCCGTTCATCGAGCTGGGGGTGGGCTTCAATCCCGAGCTGACCGCACGCGACAACGTGATCATCAACGCGATCATGCTCGGCCTGACCCGCAGGCAGGCAGAGGCGGCATTCGACGAGATCGTGGCGTTCGCAGAGCTCGAGCGCTTCATGGAGCTCAAGCTGAAGAACTACTCGATCGGGATGCACGTGAGGCTGGCGTTCTCAGTGGCGATCCAGGTCGAGGCCGACATCCTGCTGATCGACGAGGTGCTGGCGGTCGGTGATGCAGCGTTCCAGCAGAAGTGCTTTCAGGAGTTCGGGCGGCTCAAGGCCGCCGGCAGGACGATCGTGTTCGTGACCCACGACATGGGAGCGGTCCGGCGTTTCTGCGACCGCGCGATGCTGCTGGAGCGAGGGCACCTGGTCCACATCGGGGATCCGGTTGAGGTGGCCCGTCGCTACAACGAGCTCAACTTCAGACGCGTGCGCGAGGAAGCACGGAGCTATGGAGGTCCGGAAACGTTGCGACGCGAGCCCGTTGCGGAGCTGCTGAACGCTTGGTTTGAGGATGCCGACGGCAGATCTCTGGTGGGAGCAACCCAGGGCGAGGAGTGCTGCGTCCGGATGGACGTCCGCTTCCACGACCATGTGGAGGATCCCCTGTTCGCCATCTCCCTGGCCAACGACGAGGGAGCTATCTGCTTTGCCACCAATAACTACCTGCGACACGGCCCCGCTGGGAAGTACCGGCCGGGCGAGCGCGCCCTGGTCACGGTGCGATTCGCCAACTGGTTAGCGCCCGGGCGCTACCGGCTGACGGCGTCGATTTCCCCTCACGGCGTGGCAGCCGATGCCTATGACCTCCGTGAGGACATCAGCTCATTCCTCGTGCGGGCGGAGCTTTCCGGGGGAGGCGCCGCCGATCTCCCCCACCGCTTCGAGATCGAACGCGGGTGAAGCCCCAGGCTCAGGCCGGCCCCTGGGTACCGGAGCTCTTTCCGCTTGCACACTGCTTGCCGTCAGCGGCGATCTGTGATTGCAGCAGCGGGCTTTCGAACTGCCGGTAGGTGGTGATCCCCTGCTGAAGGAATAGCTTGATGCCGCAATCGGCGTCCGCGCCTGCCTGATGAGAGTTTGCGTGGGCGCCGTACTCGATCCGGGCGATGAGGAAATCACGAAAGGTGGGCGATGAGACCGGCGTCGACGAGGTCAGGACACCCTGCTTGGTATGGCTGCTGCTGGAGCCGCACGCGGCCACACTCGGTGCGAGCGCGGCGAGCGCCAGTGCGGCGATCAATGGTCTGCGCACCGGCCGTAGGGTAGCGGCAGGCTCCCGGAGGCTCACCGCCCGCGCCGGCGCCGAGTCCGATAGGCCATCCGGTAGCCGGCCTTGATTGCCGAGAACACCGGGGCGCCGAAACGAGGGTGGGTGGCGAGCGCCAGCAGCGGCCGCTCGAGCTCACGCGGAATTGCTCCCTCGGGTCCGAGCAGCCGTAGAGCGTCATCGCTCAGCATGCCGCTCATCAGGCCGTTGGCCCGCTCCAGGATGGATGCCGGGGCCCCGGGGGCATCGCAGGTCGCCTCATAGAGTTTCAACAGTCTTGCCGCGGCGGCTTCCCAGGTGAGGTGCTCGCCGGCGGCGAGCACGGCGTTTATGTTGCGCTCGCGGTAGACGGGCTCGCTCAGCAGTTCCATCGCCTGGCCCGCGGTGTGGAGCGCGTCCCAGGCAATGATCGTCCCGGCCTCGTCGGGAAGCACCTCGCTGAGCGAGGTACCCGGCGCCCACATGCACGGAATGCCATGGTGGGCGGCCTCGAACGGCACCAGCCCAAAGCCC
This sequence comes from uncultured Solirubrobacterales bacterium, assembly GCA_963756965.1. Classification (GTDB taxonomy): domain Bacteria; phylum Actinomycetota; class Thermoleophilia; order Solirubrobacterales; family Solirubrobacteraceae; genus Palsa-465. Next base: position 97,085 of record CAVWPT010000003.1, on the reverse strand, counting down.
TCGTGAACGGTCGGATAGAGAACCAGACTGGCCCGCCCGAACAACCATGCCTTCTCCGCCTCGCTCACTGCGTCGAAGTCGACCACTGCGCGCGCAACCTCCGGATGGCGCAAGAGGAGCGCGGCCTCCTCCGGACGAGAGGACCCGTCCTTCACAGGCGCGCCGGCGAACACCAGAACTCCCCGCCATCCATACTCGGCTTGGAGCGCCCGGAGCACCCTGATGGCGAACACGCGGTTCTTGTGCCGGAAGTCCGTGCCGAGGCAAAGGATCACCTCGGTACCTTCGGCGATGCGCTCGGCCATTCCGGGCGCCGCCGCCGGCGGCTGCCCGTCACCCTGACCATGATCGACGCCGTTGTACACGACGCTCGACCGGTGCGGCTCCACCAGGTGCTCGGAGATCGCGTCGTGGCGTCCGTGCTCGGACACGAACACCACGTGGTCGGCCACCGCCAGCGAAAGGCGGGTCACGTAGCGGTAATGCCGCCAACTCTCCGCACTCCGGAAGTAGATGGGGTTGTGGTAGGAGATGAGGTCCTGTTGGGTGATGACCAGTCGCTCGCCCAGGCACCCCAAGTAGGCCAGGTCCTCGTATCCGTTGATCTGAAACGGCCGGTGGACCACGTCGGCCAGATTCGCGTCCGGGCCTCCCGCCTCCCTCACACTCACCAGCCGGACCCCGTGGAGCGATTGCAGACGGCTCACCGCGTCGTCGTTGGGACGATCGGGCATGATCACAGCGATCCGCGCTCGCCCGCTGCGTGCCAGCGCACAGACAACGGAGAGCACTTGGACCTGGCTTCCCACCATGGGGCCGGTGAGGATCCGCCCATCGATCGTCACCGAAAGGCCCTTCAGGGCCCGACGCGCACTGCCAAGCGAACGGGCCACGGGGCCGGCACCGTCCTCCTCAACCTCTCGAACCCAGCGGTGGTAGTAGGGGTAGCGGTCCGCGATTATCCGCTCGTGTGCTAGGCGAAGCTCGCTACGGTGCGCCCGCTCGAAGCTGCCGCCGCCATGGTGCAGCACCAGCACGTCGTCGGCAAGCACGTGCGCCAGCCCCGCGCTTATGCAGCGCTGGGAGAAATCCACCTCCTCCCCATAGCCAGGGGTGAACGCCAGGTCGAAATCCCCGACCAGCTCCAATGCGCTACGACGCACGTAGAAGCAGTGACCGACAGCGGTGGGCAGGTGAGGACGGAGCTGATCCGAGCGCCCGCGGACTGCCGCGGCAGCGGAATCGAGGTCCCAGTCAGGGGAAGGCGCCCCGCTCCGCGCTCGGGCACCGACACGACCGTGCCATGGTCGGTGAGCGCCGTGGCGGTGGCCACGCGGCTGTCTGAGTAGGCGGCGTCCCGCAGGCCTGCGAGCCATCCGTCCGCCACGACGCAGTCGGAGTTCAGTACTGCGATGTCCGCCGGTGCAGCCGCGGCAAACGCCGCGTTGACGTTCGCTGGAAAGCCCGCGTTGGTCTGATGTCGCAGGTAGTAGAGCGTGTGTTCACGATCGTCGTATCGGGCGAGCCGCTCGACGTGGTCCCTGAGGCGACGATCCGGGCTGGCGTCGTCACATACCAGGACGGGAACCGCGTGGGGCGTGTGCTCGACCACGCTGCGCAAACAGCTGACGAAGTACTCGTAACCGTCGTAGACGGGGATCGCAACCACCACGTCGCCGCGTGAGGCACCGATCGTATCCCCGGCCGTGAGCCAGTGGAGCTGCACGCGGCGATTATGGCGCGCTAGCTTGAGCCCCCATGAGCACGCACGCGGCCCGCAGTTACGGGCCATCAGCGATTGGCGGCGATCTCCGCCGGTTCGTCGAGCTGACGATCACGCTGGCCCGCACCGAGTTCAAGCTCCGCTACTTCGGCTCGGCCCTGGGCTACGTGTGGTCGCTGATGCGGCCGCTGCTGTTCTTCGGTGTGATCTACGTCTTCTTCACGCAGGTGGTCCGCCTTGGCAAGGGGGTCCCCCACTACGGGGCCTACCTGCTCGCCGGGATCGTCCTGTGGAACTACCTCGGTGAGGCCACCGGAGGGTGTGTGAGCTGCCTCGTGGCACGCGAGTCATTGCTGCGCAAGGTGCGCTTCCCGAGGATGGTGGTGCCGCTGTCGGTGTCGCTGACTGCCACCTTCAACCTGGGGATGAACTTCATCGCCGTGGTGGTGTTCGCGCTGGCCGACGGCATCACCCCCACGGTGCGGTGGCTCGAGATGATCCCCATCGTGCTGGCGTTCGTGGTGCTGGCCACGGGCCTGGGGATGCTGCTGGCCGCGCTCTACGTGCGCTACCGGGACGTGGCCCCGATCTGGGAGGTCGCGCTTCAAGCGTGGTTCTACTGCTCGCCGGTGATGTACGTCGCCTCGGCATACAGCCGTTTCACCTCAGGATTCGAGCGGGTCGCGCTGCTCAACCCCGCGGCCACGCTGCTCACGCAGATGGGCCACGTCTTCATTGCTCCGGGTCGGCTGCCGTCGGCGGGGACCGCCGCCCGCGGGTTCCTCACTCCCGCCATCGCACTGGCGCTGATCCCCGCGCTGTTCGCGCTTGGCTGGTGGGTGTTTACACGTGAGGCGCCCCGCGTAGCCGAGGACCTGTAGCAACTGGGGACCCCTCGCCCTACGGGCCGGTGACCAAACCGCGTGACCGTTTGACCCCAGTGTGCGCGCCAGCTAACGTTTTGCCGGAAGACAGACTATTTCGAGGGGGAAAACGAAGTTCATGCCCGCGCGTTTTCGCGCAGGGGCCATGGGAGGAATGCTCGCTCTTGCGTGTCTCCTCGCCTGCCCGCCCGCGCGCGCCTCAGAGCGGTTGTACTGGAATTGGGCGACGCTCAGTGGCGACAGCGTCGTGAACAGTGGCATAGCGCGGGCGGACCCCGAGACCGGCGTGGGTCAGTACCCAGGCCCCGGGAGTGCTCCAGTTGAGCATCCCCTAGGGGTGGTCCTCGACTCAACCACCGGCACGCTCTACTGGGTCAACTTCGGCAACAACCGAAACTATTGCGTTGGGCCGCTTGCCGGCGGGCAGACGATCTCATTCGCCGGTGCCATCGGCGCCGGCACCCTGAACACAGCCGGGGCGACCGTCAGCGGCCCCGACGGGCTGTCGATCGACCCGGTCGGCCGCAGGCTGTACTGGGCCAACGACAACGGCAACTCGATCTCATCCGCCAACCTCGATGGCAGTGGTGGCCGCGATCTGGCGATCACCGGTGCGACGCTGAAGTGCCCCGCCGGCGTGGCGGTGGACCCGGTGGCGCGGCGGGTCTATTGGAGCAACTACCACGGAGACGCGATTTCCTACGCCAACCTCGATGGGTCCGGCGCCAGGGATCTCACGATCCATGGAGTCGCCGTGAGTCAGCCGTGGGGGCTGGCCATCGACTCGCTTCACGGCAAGATCTACTGGGCCAACTACGGCACGAATACGATCGCCTACGCAAATCTCGACGGCTCGGACGGCGCCGTGCTCAACACCACTGGCGCAGATGTCAACGGGCCATGGGGTCTGAGCATCGATCCCGCCGAGGGCAAGGTGTACTGGGCCAACAACCTCGGCGCCTCGCTGGCGTGGGCCTGGTCTGACGGATCAGGGGCAGGCAACGTCGGAGTCTCGGGCGTCACCACGGATCACCCCAAGCAGCCGATGCTCGTCGAGTCACCCAGCAGCGTGGAGGCACCCCAGATCAGCGGCGGGTCGGTGGTGGGGTCACGACTCGAGTGCTCGACGGGCGACTGGGGTGCGGACCTTCCGGAGTCCTTCCTGTTCCGTGCGCCCAGCTCGTTCACCTATTCCTGGACCCGCGACGGCAACACCCTGGGCAGCTCAGCGAACTCGATCGTGGCCAGCTCCACCGGGGATTACTCCTGCCAGGTCACCGCGACCAATCTAGTCGGCTCGGCCGCACAGTCGAGCCCACCGTTCCCGGTGGGGCCCGTGGCGAGCTTGTCGATCGCCTCGCTCAGGCTCTCGCGCTCGGGAGTGCTCACGATTTCCGCACAGCTGGGCGGCGGCCCGGGTAGGGTGGCGGCGTTCGCCGCCCTGAGACGCGGGAGGCGGGCGGTGCTCTACGGGACCGCAGCCGCGTCGGGCTCGGGAACCGTCGGCCTCACCATGATCCCCTCGCGTAGAGCGGTTCGGCTGCTCTTGGCCGGCAGGCGAGCGCGGCTGAGCGTGTGGCTGGCGTTCGCCTCGGTCGACGGATCGGTGGCGCAGGCGAGCCGCTCGGTCTGGGTCAGAGGCCCAGCGCGCCGCCGCTGATCACGCGCCGGCGAGGATTCTCCGGATCCCCTGGACCTGCGGCTGCCAGCCCAGCTGGGTCTGGGCACAGCCGGGCCCGCGCCGCGCGATGCGCGACCCGGACCCGACGGAGGACGACCCTGGTAGGGCTGGGGGCCGTCCGAGACCCGCGAGAAGGGGGCGATGCTCGCGGGCCGGTATGACCTCCTTGTCACGCTGAAGAATAGCGCGCCGCGGTTAGGGAATGCACCAATTCCAGGTTCGAGATCGAACCGGCGGGTATACGGACAACAGCGCAACCCTGAGGGCTTCCGTTCGTTCCTTCTCCTAAGGTTTGCGTGTCGTACCAAGCCGTCCCCGAGCAAAACTCGCTGATGAGCGCCCAGACCACGCTTGAACCAAATCCCGCGACGATCCCGTCGCCAGCCGTCGTCGAGATCCTCGACGTCCCTCTGGCGCTGACCGACTACCAGGAGATGCTCGACTGCATCGACGCGATGATCGCCACGGGCGAGCGCGGCTACATCTGCGCTTGCAACGTCCATGCCGTGATGGCCGCGCGGGAGGACGCCGAGCTCCGAGCTGCCCTGCTGGGCTCCTCGGCCAACGTTCCCGACGGCCAGCCGCTGGTCTGGGCGATAAACGCCCTCGGATACAAGCTGGATGGCCGCGTCTACGGGCCTGAGCTGATGTCGATGTCCTGCGCGCTCGCATCAGAGCGTGGCTATCGGGTCTACCTTTACGGAGGGCGCAACCAGGGGGCGCTGGTGCAGCTTGCGCTCAACCTCCGCCATCGCTATCCCGGCATCAAGATCGTCGGCGGATACTCACCCCCGCATCGTTCCCTGACCGAAGAGGAGCGCGTCGCCATCGCCGGCGAGATCAACCGCTCCCGAGCCGACATCGTCTGGGCCGGCATCGGCGTGCCCAAGCAGGAGAAATGGATGGCGCAGATGCGGAGGCGCCTCGATGCGCCAGTCCTCGTGGGGGTCGGCGCGGCCTTCGATTTTCACGCCGGCCTGGTCCCCCAGGCTCCAGTCTGGATCCAGGAATCAGGGCTGGAATGGGCCTTCCGGCTTGCGCACGAGCCGCGGCGGCTGTGGCGGCGCTACCTCCGCTACAACCCGCGCTTCCTGGGGGCCTTCAGCCGACAGCTGGCAAGAGCGCGTCGCCTGGCCTGAGCGCCATCCCGGCGTCCTGAAGCGCGCTCCGCCGCGAAAATCCAGCCTGTGCCGGATACGCCCTCGGCCTCAATCGTGATCCCTACGCGGGGTCGGCCACACTATCTCGACGCCACACTTGGTTCGATTGCGCCGCAGGCTGATGAGCACGACGGGGAGCTGATCGTTGTCAGCGACGGACTCGACGACGCCACTGCCGAGATCACCGCCCGCCACGGAGCTCGCCTAGTCGTCTTGCCAGAAGCCCGTGGCGCCAATGCCGCCCGCAACCGAGGGATAGCGGCATCGAGCGCGCTCCTGGTGGTGTTCGTCGACGATGATGTGGAGGCACCGCCCGGCTGGCTGGCTGCGATGCTCGACGGGGCCCGCTCCAATCCAGAGCACGACGTCTTCGGTGGCCCGATCAGGCCACGGCTCGACGGCGGCGGCCCGCGTGCGTGCGGACGCGAGCCGCCGCCCATCACCTCGCTCGATTTCGGGGTCGGCGAGCGTGATGTCCCGCTGGTGTGGTCGGCCAACATGGCCGTGCGCCGGAGCGCACTGGACCGGATCGGGCTGTTCGACGAGACGATCCGCGGGCGGGGCGAGGAGGAGGATTGGGAGCACCGCTACGCCGCCGCGGGGGGTCGCATCCGGTACCTGCCGCACGCAGGCCTCGATCACCGTCGTACCGCCGCTGACGCCCGCCTCCGGAGCCTGGCTCGCGCGGCCTACGCGCTTGGTCGCAGCTCACGGCGCTACGACGTCCGCAAGGAGGCGGCGCCGACGCTGCGGACCGAGCTGCGCACCCTGGCGGGGTGCGGCTGGCACACGGTCAGGCGCCGGTGCGCGTACGGAATCGTGATGGCCGCGGGCAGGTCAGGGAGGCTGGCCGAGGCGCTGACCGAACGCCGCCATCCGATCCAGGAGCCCCACGACTTCATGTCCGGCACCAGCGGTCAGGTCTGGGGGATCCGCGCCACGACTTACGCGCTCGCTCGCGACGCGCTCGCTGAGGCCCATGAGCTCGTGACGGCTCGCCGGTGGCGGTTGCGACGCGCCGCTGAGAGATCGGCCCGCCGCAGCGTGCTTGTAGTGGCCGTAGAGCGCGACGATCAGCCCAACCTGCTCGCCGAAGCCCGTGAAGAGCTCCTCTCCTCTCGCCATGATGTGCTGTTTGCGAGTGCAGCGGTTGGCAGTCGCGGCAAATGGGAGAACATCACCGCGCTGATCGACGAGCATGGCACCGCCGGAAGTGATTGGCTGGTCGTACTCGACGACGACGTCCGCATACCTCGGGGCTTCCTCGACGTCTTCCTATTCGTGGCGGAGCGGTTCCAGCTGCGGATCGCACAGCCGGCTCACCGCGCCCGCTCCCACGCGGCGTGGCAGGTGACTCGCCGCCGGGTGCGATCGGTCGCCAGGGAGACCCAGTTCGTGGAGTCCGGTCCGCTGGTGGCCTTCCACCACTCCGCATTTGAGACGCTGCTCCCGTTCCCTCCGCTGCGCGCCGGATGGGGGCTCGATGCCCACTGGTCGGCAATCGCCCGCGAGCGAAGGTGGCGGATTGGGGTCATCGACGCGACTCCTGTAGTCCACGGGCTGCGCCGAACCGGCGCGCTCTACGACCGCCAGGCCGCGATCGAAGAAGGACGAAGCTTTCTGGAGAACAAGCCCTACATCCGGGCAGACGAGGCGCAGAAGACGCTCCTCACCCACCGGAAGTGGTGATGCGCCGTGCGGGTGCTGGTCGTCCCTAAGTGGTATCCGTGGCCCGACCGGCCGGTGTTCGGGAACTTCTGCCGCGAGCAGGCACGGGCGATCGCTCACGCGCACGAGGTCGTGGTGCTGGCCTCGGATGCCGTCAGGCGGCCGGGGTTCCTGGTCTACGAGCTGAGCGACGGCCACGAGGAGGGGCTGCGCACCCTGCGTCTGCGCTACTGCCGGCCCTGGTTCCGGCCCGCGGCGATGCTCTGCCAGCTGATCGGGATGGTCGCCGCACTTCGACGCCTGCGGCGAGAGGGATGGAAGCCTCAGATCGTCCACGCCCATGTGTACTCAGCCGGCTTGCCGGCGGTCGTCCTCGGCCGGGTGGCGCGGGCCGGGGTGGTGATAAGCGAGCACTACACGGGCTTCCAGCGCGGGTTGATCACCGGCTATGACCTTCTGACCGCCCGGGTCGCCTTCAGGTCTGCGGACCTGGTGGCGCCGGTAAGCCACGATCTGGCCCAGCATGTCCGGTCACTGGCCCCGGGCACCCGTGTTCGCGTCGTCGAGAACCCCGTCGACACCGCCGTCTTCCACCCGGCAGCACCACCTCGCCAGCAGCCGGGCTCCGCCACAAGGCTGCTCACGGTGGCGGCGCTCACCGAGAAGAAGGGACACTTGGATCTCCTACACGCGCTGGCGGACCTTAGGCGTGACGGACACGATCTCGCCCTCGACCTCGTCGGCGACGGCGAGCTTCGCTCCGCGCTCCAGCAACGAGTTGGCGAGCTCGGCCTGGATGGGGCGGTGCGCTTCCACGGTGAACGGTCAAAAGCGCAGGTGGCAGAAGCGATGCGCGCTGCTCAGCTGTTCGTCCTCCCAAGCCGGTTCGAGAACCTGCCTGTGGTGCTGATCGAGGCCATGGCGAGCGGGCTACCCGCCGTCGCCACCGCGGTCGGAGGGGTGCCTGAGCTGGCTGACACCGCGCGAGACGGTCTGGTGCTGTGCCCCCCCGCCCGCTCCTCAGAGCTGGCAAGAGCAATCATCGGCGGGCTGGAGCGAGCAAGTTCGGTCGATCGCACAGCGCTGGCGAAGCGGGCGGGAGAAAGGTTCGGCTACGAGGCGATCGAGCGGGTGTGGTCGATGATCTACGACGACCTCCGACCGGCGCGAGAGCGAGCTGGGACCATCAGCGGGTGACCACCGTCGGCTCCGCGCCCTATGAGCGGGACAACCTGCTTGACCGGCTAAGCCGGTCCGCGACGCTGGAGTTCCAGTACAGCCAGATGCAACGGCGTGAGCGGCTTCTGGTAGCTCGCCGCCTGGCGCTGACAGGCGGTGACGTGCTGTCGGTGGGATGCGGCTGGCACCCGGGCCGGCACATGTTCCCCTCCCCCGCGTTCCGGCTGGTCGGCGCGGACGCCGACCCAGCCAAGGTCCAAGCGGTGCTCGCCGCCGGGAAGGCCGACGAGGCGCTGGTGGGGCGTGCTGGCCGGCTGGAGCTGCCTGACCAGTCCTTCGACGTGGTGCTCTACCGGCTGGTGCTCCACCACCTCGTCTATCGCGGCGAGCTTGGCCCTGCGTTTGCCGAGGCCGCCAGGCTGTTACGGCGCGGAGGGGCGCTGGTTGCGATCGAGCCGGGGCTGTGGCATCCCGTGGGCTTGGCGCTGGCCGCGGCCAATCGCCTGGGGATCGCCACCGCGATCCACGGCACGCCGGACGACATCCCTCTCTCCCCCGTCCGCCTGGCCAGAGAGGCCCGGATGGCGAGTCTGGTTCCCGAGATCCACGCCGTTACCTACACTGGCGGCGGCTCGCGGTGCCGGCACAGCGCGTGGTCCAGCGCCTTGACGTGCTCGGCTCGCGCCCCCGGGCGGCTTCCTTTGGGCATACGCTCATGCTGATCGCACGCGCCCGTAGGGGGTAGCCCGCGAATCGCGCGGGGCCATTGGTACGCTCGCCGGACCGTGTCAGCTTCAGTGACCGCGCCGCGCCGCGGAGGTTTGCGACCGGAGCGGGCGACCACGCCACGGGCGGCTCGACGCCTCGCAGGCTCTGACCTCATCGTCGGTCTCATCCTCACCGCGGCGTTGACCCTGATCGCCCTGTTCTCGGCCGGCGGGACCGAGCTTGAGCCGAACACCTGGGTGCAGGTGGCGATGATCGTCGCCGGTGCAGGACTGGCCATCGGCGCCATCGTTGTGGGCGCCGGGGCGCCGGTTCGGGTTGGGCACGTGGCTGGCGTTTGCTGCATTGGTGGCTTTCACCTACGCCTCAATCGTGTGGTCAGTGCAACCCGCCGCCTCGTGGCTCGAGGCCAACCGAGCGCTCTCCTACCTGGCGGCGTTTGGCGCGGCGATCGTGCTCGTAGGCCTGTTCCCACGGCGCTGGCCCGCGCTGCTCGGAGCCGTGGCCGCCACCGCCACCCTGGTCAGCGGCTATGCGCTCGTGCTGAAGGTCTTCCCCGGCCAGCTCGACCGGATCGATCTGCTGGGCCGGCTCACCCAGCCACTGGACTACTGGAATGCCGTCGGCCTGATCGGAGCGATGGGGATCCCGGCGTGCCTGTGGGGCGGCGCGCGCCAGGGGGCCCCCAGGTGGGCCAAGGCTCTGGCCGGACCGGCGATCGCGATCCTCATCTGCACCCTGATGCTCTCCTACTCGCGAGGCGCGCTCGCCATCGCGGTCCTCGGCGCGGGGCTTTGGTTTGCGATCGTGCCCCTGCGGCTGCGCGCGCGCTGATCCTGGCAATCGGCGGGATCGGTGGCGCGGTGATCACCGCCGTGGGCGCTCCCAAACCACTCGCTCACGGCCGACTACGTCCCGCTGTCCCAACGGATCGCCGCAGGACGCTCGCTCGGGATCGTGCTGCTGGTGGTGCTGCTGGTCTGCGCGGTTCTCGGGTGGCTCATCTCCTCTCCGATGGAGCGCGTGGTCATACCCCCGCTGGTGCGCCGCCGCGTGGGAGTCGCCCTGCTGTGTGCGGTGGCGCTGCTCCCGGTGGGTGGCGGCATTGCGCTTGCCGCTTCCTCCCGCGGGTTTACCGGCGAGATCTCCCATTTCTGGAGCACGGTCACAAATCCGAACGGAGGTACCGGTGACCAGCCGGGCCGCCTCGTACAGCTCTCAAACAGCCGCCCTCACTACTGGAGCGTGGGCCTCAAGGTCGGCGCCCACCACCCTCTGATCGGCGCGGGTGAGCTCGGGTTCTCCACGGCGTATACGCGCTACTCGGCGGATCGCTGGGCAGTTGGTCATGCCCATAGCTACGTGGTCCAGACGTTCGCGGACCTCGGAGCGGTCGGGATCGTCCTGAGCCTGGCGCTGCTGCTCGGCTGGGCCGCCGCCGCGGCGAGGCCGGTCCGTGCCCGCTCCCCTGCCGCCACCCGCCGAGCGGATCGGGATGCTCACGCTGCTCACGATCGTGGTGGCGTTCGGGCTGCACTCGCTGATCGACTGGACCTGGTTCATCCCCGGGACCGCGGTCATCGCGCTCGTGTGCGCGGGGTGGCTGGCCGGACGCGGGCCGCTGGAGGCGAGGGTTAGCGGCGGCGGTCCGGGACGCAGGCGGCTCCTCGCCCATCCGCTCCTGGGACTGGGAGCGCTGGCGCTCGCGGCCAGCGCCGTGCTGGCGGCGTGGGGCGATCCTGCAGCCGCTGCGCTCATCGCAGGCCGACTCGGCCGCGGGCGCCGCGTTGCTCCATGGCCACGCGGGCGCCGCGCTGACCGATGCGCGCCGGGCCGCCGTCCGCGACCCCGTGGCCGTCGAGCCGCTGTTCACGCTCTCGCAGATCTACGCCGCCGAGAACGATCGCGGCCAGGCACGCGCCGAGCTCGTGAAGGCGACCTCCATCCAGCCGTCGAACCCCCAGACCTGGAGCCAGCTGGGCTCATACGACCTTGCCCGGCATCGACCGGCGCTGGCCCGGGCCGAGCTGCGACGCGCCCACACGCTATATCTGGGGTCGTCGTACATCTCCGCGCAGCTGGCGCGGGCGCAGGCTGAGGCGGCGCGCACCGCCGCTGCACGCGGCCGGGCGGGCGGGCGGATCGGCTAGGCGACAGCCGAGCGCTCGAGCGGCACGTCCGCCGGCTCGCGGTCGATCAGCGATTCGGGCAGCGGACCGTGTCGGCGGGCCGTGAGCACGTCCTGGAGGAGCTCCTCGTAGCGATCCGTGACCGCCTCCCACGAGTAGCCTCGGGCGCGCTCAAGCGCACGCTGACGGTACTCCTGCACCAGACCCGGATCCGCGAGCACCCGCTCGAGCTGTCTCGCCAGATCTTCCACTCCGGCCCGGCGCGAGAAGTAGATCCCGGCATCGCCCGCGGTCTCCACGTTGGGCGGGTGGTCGTTCACCAGCACGCAATTGCCGGCGGCCATCCCTTCCAGGATCACCGGGTGGGTCCCGCCCACCTCGGTGGGGGCGCAGAACACGTAAGCGTGATGCTGCAGCTCCCAGTAGCCACGCCCGAACACGTACCCGGGAAAAACGACCCTCGGGTCGGCCGTTCGCCACACATGGCGGATGTAGTCGCTGGCGTAGGGGGCGCCCCCCACGATCACGAGCTTCATCCCCCGGGCCTGCTCGGAGCCGATCCGCGAGAAAGCCTCAACCAGCAGGTGCGGGTTGTTCTCCGGCTCAAGGCGGCCCACGAACAGGATGTACTTGCGGGGCTCGAGCCCGAGTCGCTCGAGCGTCTCGGTGCCGTAGTGGTCATGGTCCTCCACCCCGTAGGGGACGACGTCGATCCTGGTGCCGTAGCGGCGCTCGAAGATGTCGGCGACCGCGTGGCTGTCGGTGATGGCGCGGTCGGCCCAGCGCGGCGAGCGGCTCTCGGCAAACCGGAGGTAGGTCTTGGCGAGCGCAGGCCACTTGCGACGATCCGAGTCCAGACCGTCGATGTTGATCACGGCAGGAATGTCCTGGCGGCGCGTGATCAGGCAGAGCGGCGCGTTGCCGGCGATGAAGAACAGGGCCACGTCGGGCCTCGTCACCCGGGCGGCATGGATCGCCGAGCGAAACGTATGAACGAACGTGTCCAGGTACTTGTTCTGCACCGTGCGCAGGTGGACGAGCTGGGCTCCCCGATAGTCCTTAAGGCTCGAGTCGACCACGTGGGGACGGCAGTACACGACCACGTGGTGGCCGCGGTCCGAAAGCCGCCAGGCCAGCTGCTCCACCGCCGTCTCAAAGCCGCTGTATGAAGCGGGGATCCCGCGGGTGCCGAGGATCGCGATCTTCATGGGCCAGTGGTGGAGGGTAGGCGTTCGAGCGCCATCGCATAGGCATTCACGTGGGCGGCCGCGCTCTGGGCCCAAGAGAAACGGCCGGCACGGCGCCGGCCGCGCTCCGACAACGACCCGCGCAGCTGCGGGTCGGATGCCACGCGGGCCATGGCGTCCGCGAGACCCCGTGGTTCGTCGGGGTCGATGTACACGGCGGCGTCGCCGCATACCTCGCGCAGCGTTGGGGTGCTCGCAGCGATCACGGGCGTCCCCAGGCTCATCGCCTCGAGCGCGGTCATCCCGAACCCCTCGTAGCGGCTGGGGTGGATCAGCGCCACGGCCCCGGCGTAGAGGTCGGCGAGCCGCTGGGGTGAGGGGTTGCGCTCGAGCAGGAACTCGGCCTCACCGCGGCCGACCGTGCCCGCCACGACCAGCGGGACCGGTTGTGCGCGGTCCTGGCGGTACAGGCGGTGGGCGGCAAGCAGCGCGCTTAGGTTCTTTCGCGGCTCGTCATCGCCCACGTAGAGGAAGTGCTGGTCCCAGCCCCGCTCGCGCGTGGGGGCCGGGAGCTCCTGACCGGGACCGTGGCGCGCCACGACGATCCGCCGCTCGGGCACGTCCCACAGCTCCTGCACGTCGCGAGCGGTGGTCTCGCTCACGCAGATCACCGCTGCTGCCGCGCGGGCGGCAGCCCGGTGAGCCTGATGGGCATAGCGACGGAAGGCCGGCGCAAAGTCCTCGGGGAAGCGCTCGAAGGCGAGATCGTGGACGGTTATGACCTGGGGCACGCGCAGGAACCGCGAGTGGGCAGGAAGCAGATGGTGGACGAGGCCAGCTCTGGCCGCGGTGGCGAGCTTCGACAGCTCTCGCTCGGTCCACCAAACGTCGCCCAGCAGGTTTCGAACGCTCCCGACTCCCCCGCCCGCCGGGGGACGCCGGCGCCGGTTTGCCGCCTCCACCACCTCGACCCCGCCGTGCTGGCGAAGCGCCTGGCACAGGCGCTCGGTGTAGATCGCCGTGCCTGAAAACGGGGCCCGCAGTCGATAGGTGGTGTCGATCAGGAGGCGCACAGGCCCCTCCAGGTCGGGGCCGAGAGCGTAACGCGCCGCGTGGTCGCAAGGGCGGTGACCGCGATGGTTCAGCTAGGCAAGGGCGGGAAAGCGAACGCATGGTTCGTTTAGCCGCCCCTGCCCCTTCGCCACCTACCGAACCGCCCGCGCCAGCAGGAGAACCCGCATCAGCGGCGCGCCGCCTGACGCGCGTACCCTCACCACGGCAAACCCGAACTCGCCGAGCAGCTCGGCGAGCGACCGCCGGGTGTAGAGGTGGAGGTGATCTCCCAGCGGCGGTGAGAAGCGCGGGGCGCCGCCGAGCAGCAGCCGCAGGCGCCCGTGCGAGGGCGTCGTCAGGAGCACCCTTCCGCCGGGCGAGAGGACGCGCCTGACCTCGGAGAGCCAGCGCGCGGTGTCGGCTACGTGCTCGATTACCTCGCTGGCCCAGAGGAGATCAAACGAGCCGTCGGCAGCGGGCAGCGGGCCGTCGATCGGCGCAAGCTGGAACTCGAGCCCGGGATGCTGCCGGCGCGCCCGGCCCAACGCCGCCTCCGCCACATCCATCCCCACCACCTGCCCGCCCGCCGCGTCAATCATCGTGGTGAAGCGCCCGTCGCCGCAGCCGAGGTCGAGCACTCGGTCGCCCGAGCGGAGCTCTGACTCCAGGAAGTCCGATCGCAGCTCGAGGTTCGGGGGCTCGAGCTCTTCGGGCAACCGCCGCCACAGCTCCTCGTAGTAGTCCTTCATGGCACGCCAATTCTGACCCTGCGCCCGCGCGAGGGCACTTAATGGCAGCCTGCTTCGCTCGTGACCGATAGCGCAGCGATCATGATCGTCGGCGCCGGGCCCTGTGGTCTCGCTTGCGCGCGGGAGCTCGAGCGGCTCGGCCACCGAGACTGGCTGGTGCTCGAGCGGGAGGACCATCCCGGCGGCCTGGCCACTTCGGTGGTCGATTCCGCGGGGTTCACGTGGGATCTGGGCGGGCATGTGGTGTTCAGCCACTTCGGTGAGTTCGACGCGCTGCTCGAGGAGGCGATGGGCGAGGAGATCGTCGAGCACGATCGCTCCTCGTACGTGCGCTTCGGCGATCGCTGGGTTCCGTATCCGTTCCAGAACAACCTCCGCCACCTGCCGGCCGAGGTCGTCTCGGAGTGCCTTGAGGGGCTGGCCCAGGCGCCGGGGGGCGATCCCGGGATGGACTTCGCCACCTGGATGCGCTCGGTGTTCGGCGAGGGGATCACCCGCCACTTCATGCGCCCCTACAACTTCAAGGTCTGGGCGACTGCGGCGGAGGAGATGGCCTCGGGCTGGATCGCCGAGCGTGTCGCTGTAGTCGACTACGAGCGGGCGCTGCGCAACGTTCAAAACGGCCACGATGACGTGGCCTGGGGTCCGAACAACCGGTTCGTGTTCCCCGCGGTCGGGGGAACCGGCGAGATCTATCGCCGAGTTGCGCAGCCGCTTGCTGACCGGATCCGCTACCGCCAGCCGGTGGTCGAGATCGATCCGCTGGCCAGGCGTCTACGGGTCCAGGGCGGTCAGGAGTACTCCTACGGCGCGCTGGTCTCGACGATGCCGCTCGACCTGCTCGCGGCCTCGCTCAAAGACGCACCCGACACCCTCCGCTCCGGCGCCACAGCGCTCCACCACAGCGGGGTCTACATGGTCGGGGTGGGGTATGAGGCGCCGCTGTCGGATGAGAAGTCATGGATGTACTTTCCGCAGCCGCCGGCGCCCTTCTACCGAGCCACCAACTTCGCCAAGTATGCGGCGGCGAACGTGCCCGATGCCGATACCAGCCGCTACTGCGCGTACATGACCGAGACCTCCTACTCGCCCCAGAAGGACGAGCCGAGGGAGCAGCTCGAGCAACGCGTAGAGGAGGGCCTCCGCGGCAGCGGCGTGGTCGAGGGCAACCCGCCGGTGGTGTCGATCCACGTGGAGCAGATCGGCCACGCCTATCCCGTGCCCACGCTCGGCCTCGACGAAGCGCTCGCCACGATGCAGCCATGGCTGATGGAGCACGACATCTTCTCGCGCGGTCGCTTCGGGTCCTGGCGCTACGAGATCGGCAACATGGACCACGCGGTCAAGATGGGGATCGACATCGCTCGGCGGCTGCTCCTCTCAGAGGAAGAGGAGCTGTGGTCCTCGACCCAGCGGTGAGGCTGCAGACCACGGGCCGGCAGTGCTCGTCGGGCGACATCGGCCCGGCCGGCGCTCTAGAGTGGCCTCGATGCCGCGGTGAAGGTCGCGTTCGACAGCCGCCCCGCAAAGGACCTGCGCGGCATCGGTCGCTATGCGCGCTGCCTGCTGGCATCGCTGCGTGACCTTCGGGAGGGAGAGATCGTCGAGACCAAGGACCCTCGGCGCTGCGACGTGTTTCACGCCCCCTGGATCGACGGCGCGCTGCTGCGCTGTCCGGTGCCGATGGTCGTCACCCTTCACGACGTCGTTCCGTTGAAACGTCGCGGCGAGTACCTGCGCTCAGGGCTGCGCTTCAAGCTGCGGTACCTGGCGGTCCAGCGCGCCACGCGGGTAGTCGTCCCCACCCGCGCGGTCGCCCAGGACGCCATCGACGCCCTGGAGCTCAAGCAGGAGAACGTCGTGGTGATCCCCGAGGCGCCGGCGCGGACGCTGCGCGCGCGCCCAGCCAAGGACGTGGTGGCGGTGCGCAACCGCTACGGCCTGCCCGAGCGCTACCTGCTGTGGGTCGGTGGTCTACAGACCCCGGACCCGCGCAAGCGAGTGGCGGCACTTGCGCGCGCGCCGCGCAAGCTGCCGCTCGTGCTGGTGGGCCCGAACGCCCGCTGGGCGCGGGAGCTGCCAGACGTGATCCTGACCGGCACGGTGAACGACGACGAGCTTGCCGCGCTCTACACCGGCGCGCACTCGCTCGTGTTCCCGAGCGACGACGAGGGGTTCGGGCTGCCGGCCGTGGAAGCGCTGGCGTGCGGAACGCCGGTCGTGGCGTGCGACGTTCCGGCGCTCAGGGAAGTGCTGGGAGACCGCGCCACGCTGACCGCGGTCGACGACCTGGAGGGCCTCGTCGCTGCGGCCGAGGCCGCCGCTCGCCCGGCACCACCTCCTCCTCCCTGGAGCTGGGAGGACGCCGCCGCAGCAACCTGGGAGGTCTACGCCGACGCCGTGCGAGCCACCCCGGTCCGCAGGGGAGCTCGCCCGCGGAGCCCCAAGTCCGCTCAGACGACTTGAAGGTCGCCGTTCCGATCATCTCGACCGATGAAGCGGAGATGCTGCGTCACGCACTGCCCACCGCGCTCATCCAGGAGGACGTCGAGGTGGTGGTGTTTGACAATGCCTCAACGGATGCGACAGCCGCTACCGCTGCGGAGTTCGGCGTACGGTGCGTCCGGCTGGAAGAGCGTCACTCCTACTGCGGGGCGATGAATGTCGCTCTGAGCTCTCTCGACGCCGAGGCGATCCTGTTGATGCAGCCCGACTGCTTCCTGGAGCCGGGGTTCGTCGCCACCGCCCGGGCCCGGCTGGAGGATCCCCGCGTCGGCTCCGTCGCCCCCAAGCTGATCCGTGCCGAGGGGCCCGGCGAAGAGCGGCGACTCGACGTGATCGACGCCGCCGGCATGGTCGTGGACCGGCGTCGTAAGAACGGGCTGACCGGACACGGGCGGGACCCCTCGGCATTCAACACGCCCGCGGAGGCGTTCGGGGCCGACGGAGCTGTGGCTCTCTACCGCCGCGCGACGCTCGACGACCTGGCGGTGGAGGACCAGGTGTTCGACGAAGACCTCGTCTCGGTTCGGGACGGAGTTCCCGCGGACTGGGGCTCCGACGCCGACGTCGCATGGCGAGCCCGCCTGCTGGGCTGGCGCTGCGCGTATGAGCCACGCGCAGTGGCGTATCACGTTCGCCGCTACAGCCCAAGCAAACGTGCCCAGGTCGCGCGGTGGCAGCGCACCGTGCAGTTCCGTAACCGCTACCTCATGATCGTCAAGAACGATCCGCTGAGCGCGTTCCTGCGCGACCTCATCTGGATCCTTCCTTACGAGGTGGCGGCGCTCGGCTTTGCACTGCTGCGGGAGCCATTCCTGCTGCGGGGCTATCGCGAGGCGGCGGCGCTCTATCCCGGGATGCGTCGCAAGCGAGCGGAGCTCCAGCGGCGTCGCAAGGCGCACGGGTCGCCGCCGATCCCGTACGGGCTGAGGCCGCCCGCCTAAACTTCTTCCGTGTCGAGGCCGTGCGTTGACGTCGTCGTTCCATTCACGGGACGAGCAGCCGACCTGGCGGAGCTCAAAGCGCGCCTCGCCCGACTGAGGCTGGGGGGTGGGGACACGATCGTGGTGGTCGACAACAGCCCGGGATGGCGCTCGCCCGAGGCTTCCAGCAACGGCGAGGTGCGCACGCTCTCCGCCCCGGAGCGTCCGTCGCCAGGGTACGCCCGCAACGTCGGCGCGGCATGCGGAAACGCCGAGTGGCTGGTGTTCGTCGATGCCGACACCGACCCCTCGCCGGATCTGCTCGACCGCTATTTCGACGTGAACCCGTCCGAGGCGACGGCGCAGCTCGCCGGCAAGGTGATCGATGAGCCCGTCGGTGCGGACGCGCCGGCGCCCGCCCGCTACGCCTACCTCCGGGGCGCCATGGATCAGACCAGAACGCTCGAGCTCGCCCCCGGGCCCTTCGCGCAGACCGCGAACGTCGCGTGCCGGCGCAGCGCGTTCGAGGCGGTGGGCGGCTTCCGCGAGGACATCTGGCCCGCGGAAGATGCCGACCTGAGCTTCCGGCTGAGAGCCGCTGGATGGGAGATTGAGCGCCGCGACGGTGCCTCGGTGGTGCATTTCAGCCGTCGCACGGTGCGAGGGATGATCGGCCAGGCGGCGCGCCACGGCGCCGGCTGCGCCTGGCTTGAGCGCGTATATCCGGGCTCCTCCCCCGCACGCCGGCTGCCTGGACTTGTTTGGTGGGGGATCCGCTTTGCCAGCGCCGGACTCGTTCGTGCGGCGCTGCGCCGCGATCGAGACGAGGCGGTGCGCGCCGTGTACGAGCCGCTGTGGGAGCTGGCGTTCGAGCTGGGGCGCTCGCGGTCGGTCGAACGCGGGTAGTGGCGCGGCCGCCGGTAGACGTGGTGGTGCCGTTCAGCGGCGACCGGGTCGCGCTCGAGGAGCTGCGCAGCCGGCTGAGCGTGCTGGCGCTCGGAGCCGGGGACACGGTCACGATCGTCGACAACAGTCCGAGTGCCGTCGATGGCATAGACGCGGGCGGCCGGATCGCGGTCCTGCGCGCGGCCGACTGGCCGACCCCTGGCTATGCACGCAACAGCGGCGCGCGCCGGGGCCACAGTGAGTGGGTCGTGTTTCTCGACTCCGATACGGCGCCGCGGGCCGACCTGCTCGATCGATTCTTTGACCCGCCGCCCGGAGATGACACGGGGCTGCTGGCCGGCGGCGTGACCGACGAGGAGGTCCCGCACGGTGCCCCGGCGGCTGCGCGCTATGCGTATCTCCATGAGTCGATGAGCCAGCGCCACACCTTCCGGCTCGGGCAGTGGGCGTTCGCCCAGACAGCCAACGCCGCGTGCAGGCGAAGCGCGTTCGAAGGTCTAGGCGGCTTTCGCTACGACATCCGCGCCGGGGAGGACGCGGACCTCACCTACCGCCTTCGGGCGGCCGGCTGGCGCGTTGAGCGACGCGAGCAGGCGGCCGTGGTCCACTTCAGTCGCCAGACGCTCCGGGGCTTCATCGCACAGAAGGCGGTTCACGGAGGTGCGTGCGGCTGGCTTGATCGTGTCTATCCCGGGGCGTTCCCCGCCCGGCAGCGGCCCGGCCTGGTGTGGTGGGCGCTGCGGGCCAGCGCCCGCGGTGTGTACGACGCGGTTCGCCAGCGCGAGCGTGACATCGCCGTCGTCGCTCTGTTTGACGCCATCGAGCAGGTCTCGTTCGAATTTGGGCGATCCCTGCCCAACGGCCGGCGAAGACGCGCTCGCTAGCCTCCTGGCGGTGGCCCGGCCAACCGTCGACGTGATCGTGCCGTTCGCCGGTAGCCTCGCCGAGCGGCACGCGGTTTGCGCGCGATTGGCGCGACTCCATCTGCGCGCGGGGGACTCGGTCCTCGTGGTCGACAACACCGCTGGTCGCGTGGGCCCAGGCGGTCAAGGCAATGGTCCCGTAGGGATGCTTCACGCAAACGGGCGCCCCACTCCCGGGTTCGCTCGCAACCGGGGGGCGGCGTGCGGAGTCGCCGACTGGCTGGTGTTCCTCGACGCGGACGTCGAGCCTGCCGAGGAGCTGCTGGAGCGCTACTTCGAGCCGCTTCCCAAACCGCGCACGGGGCTCCTCGGAGGCGGTGTGCTCGACGAGGTCGTGCCAGTCAACGCGCCGATGGCCGCCCGCTACGCCTACCTCCGCGGGGCCATGAGCCAGGAGGACACCTTCAAGTTCGGCTCTTGGGGCTATCCGAAGAGCGCCAATGTCGCCGTCCGCAGGGCGGCGTTCGAGGCGATCGGGGGCTTCAGGGAGGAAATCCGGGCGGCCGAGGACGCAGATCTCACGTACAGGCTGAAAGCCGCCGGATGGGACGTCGAACGGCGCGAGGCCGCGACCGTCGTCCACTTCAGCCGCCACACGATCCGTGGGCTGATCAAGCAGAAGGCCCTGTGGGGCGCGGGCGGAGCGTGGCTGAACCGGACCTATCCGGGATCGCTTGAGCTGGCCAGCGGGCGCGGGCTCGTCTCGTGGGCGGTGAGGTCGACCGCCAAGGAGCTGATCGCCGCCGCCCGGCAGCGTCACCGGGACGCCGCCATCTACGCCCTGCTCCGTCCGGTGGATGCGCTCGCTTGGGAGCTCGGGCGGCTGCTCTCAAACGAGCGTCCGGCCTCCGGGTCGCGCCACGGAAGGCAGCTGCGGCTGCTCGCAAAGCGATGAACGAAGCGCGCCCGTGCGTATCGCTGCTGATGCCCAACCGCAACAACGAGCGGATCCTCGACTACACCCTCGATCGCCTGGCGGCGAACACCTCGTACCCCAACGTTGAGCTCTGCGTCGTCGACGACGGCTCGACCGACTCAAGCCTCCAGATCCTGCGGCGGTGGCGGGACTCGGGGCGCTTTCGGAGCTTCCAGCTGATCGAACG
Organism: uncultured Solirubrobacterales bacterium; assembly: GCA_963756965.1. Classification (GTDB taxonomy): domain Bacteria; phylum Actinomycetota; class Thermoleophilia; order Solirubrobacterales; family Solirubrobacteraceae; genus Palsa-465. The sequence goes on along the minus strand of CAVWPT010000003.1, from coordinate 76,589 downwards.
GGACCACGGGGGGGTCGTGGAGGCGCTGAACGCCGGCCTTGCGCAGGCGAGCGGCGAGCTCGTCGTTCAGCTCGATGCCGACGCATCGATTGAGACGCCGGGCTGGCTCGAGCGGATGGTGGCCTACCTCTGCTCCGACGAGCGGATCGGCGTGATCACCGCGAAGGTCGTGTTCGACTGGGGGGAGGTTCACACCTGCGGCGTTGACGTGGTCGGCCCGACCGGCTTCCACGACCGCGGCGCCGTGATCACCGAGCCGGTCGGCAGGCGGACCTATCACCAGCGCGTGACGCGCCTTCGCGAGGGCGAATGCCCATCCTGTGAGACGATCGCCGAGGTCGACGGCGGGATCGGGTGCTGCATGATGTACCGGAAGGAGGTCGCGATGGGCCTCGGCGGATATGACCCGGCCTACTCCCCGGTCTGGTTCGACGACCTCGACCTCACTCTGTGCATCCGCCGGGAGGGGCTCAAGGTCTTCTTCGTGCCTGACGTCCGCGTCGTCCATCACGTCGGCAGCAGGCTGGATGCCGATCCGGCGCTCCAGCGCGCCGGCCGGGTGGTGCGCAGAGGAATCGGGTCCCTGCTGGCGCCGCCCGTGCGCCGGCGCATCTCCCAGGCGCTGGGGATCGACCGCCCCCCACGCTGGGTGTGGGAACGCCTTCTCCACCACTACGGCTACTGGCGTGAGAAGTGGGGCTTCGACATGCTCAACCCCGATATGGACGAAGTCCAGCGGCGTTGGGGCGAAACCGAGGTCTGCTGGCAATCCAATCCAGGGATGCGCGACGCGGGCGAGCAAATCATCGCCGGGCTGGAGCGGGTCAGCGCGGCGGAACCATCGCTCGGGGGCGCTCCGCCTCGATAGCAAGCATCGTCACCCGGTCGACCGGGAGGACCCGTGATTCGAGCCCGCTCAGGACAGGATCGGCGCTGCGCTGTAGCTCGCATCGTTCGACCGACACGAAGCCAGCCGCGTCGAGCTCGGCAGCCAGTGACTCGAAATCCCACGCGTAGCCACGGTAGTGGTCGTACTCGATGAACACACCTCTGAGGATGTCGACGAGGTGCTCGACCCGAGTGCCGGCGCCGCGGTGCGCATCCAGCTGGGCGCGAGCCAGGTCTCCCCGCTCGAGGTAGACCTCGGCACATCGCTCGACGTCCGGAGTGACCAGCCGGATCCGTCCTCCGGGTTGCAGCGCCTCGATGGCGTGGCGCAACAGCGCTCGAGCTCCATCGAGTGGCACGTGCTCGATCATGTTGTCGCCGTATACGTGTGACACCGACCCGGGTGCGAACGGCCATGGGCCGGTCGCATCGAGGTGATAGCGAGCGGTCGCCGTCACGTCGGTTGGGATCCATCCTTCCCGCTCCGTGGGCCCGGCGCCTAGTTCCACCCGATACGGCGGGCTGGAGCCGGCAAGCAGCCGGCGCAGGCGAATCGCTCCCACGCGCTTGTGAGGAGCGTGCGCGACTCGCCTGAAGACGATCATCAGCTTGCGCATTCTGCCGGTCGCAGACCCCGTACCATCCCCCGCGTCGTGTCCACTCATGCCATGCCCGCTCCGGCTACCGGTGACGGAGAGGGACCTACCGCGACGTCCCGCCAGTCGGCAACGCTGTTCGACATCCCGATCGACCTGGCCGAGCCAACCGAGCTGCTGCGGACAATCTCGGGCTGGGCGTCGGAACACGAGACCAAGCGGGTCATGTATGTCAACGCGCACGTGGTCAACCAGTCACGCGTGACGCCGGGGCTGGCCGACGCGCTGCGACGGGCGGACCTGGTCTACTGCGACGGCTACGGTGTCCGGCTGGCTGCGCGGGTGTTGAACCGGCCGGTGCCGCACCGGATGACCGGCGCGGATTGGATCTGGGGCCTGGCCAGGATGTGCGAGTTGGCCGGTCATCCGCTGTACCTCCTGGGGTCCGAGCCGCCGCTGGCCAGCGAGGCGGCAGCGCGCCTCAAGCACTTCTATCCGCAGCTTGACGTGGCCGGCACGCACCACGGCTTCTTCGACCTTGAGTCGCCGCACAACGAGCGGGTCATCGAGCACATCACCGAGCACCGCCCGCGGATCGTGCTGGTGGGCATGAGCAGCCCCAAACAGGAGCTGTGGGTCGAGCGCTATGCTGACCGGCTGGAGGGCGCTGTGGTTTGGACGGTGGGTGCCCTGTTCGACTACGTGTCCGGACACGTGCCGCGGGCGCCCCGCTGGCTGGCGGACAATGGACTTGAATGGATCTTCAGACTGGCCATCGAGCCCCAGCGGATGTGGCGACGGTACCTGCTTGGAAACCCGGTGTTCCTGCACCGGGTGCTGATCGAGGCCAAGCGCCAGGTCGACTGACCTTTCTCACTCCGGGCCTCGCGGCCGCCGCCGTCACGCTGCTGGCCGCCGCCTTAGGGCTTGCGCTGGCGATCTCGGCCGGCGTGGTCGGCGTCAGCGCGGTTCCGGGCGTGGTTCGGACGAGCGCTGTTGGGCTTGCGTTCTTCGCCCTGTGCGGATGGGGGCTGACGAACGCGCTCGTCCGCGACAGTTGGCCGCCTACAGGGTGCTGTTGGTCCTGCCGATCGGCGCGGTCTGCTCGAGCTTTGCGCTCGCCGCGCTGGGGCTTCTTCATGTCCCGTTCGCCGCCTCGCTGGGAATAGTCCTGGCAACGGCGGTGGTGGCGGCTCTGCGTTGGCGCACCGGCCCGCCGGCGACGGCAGCGACCCGCGCGATCCGGCTTGGGCTCCCCGTCGCGCTGGCGACGCTCGTCGCGCTGATCTCGCTGATTCCAGTCTTCCGGACGGGGATCGAGACGATTCCCGGTCAGAACGGCGACGCGATCCTCGTCGCGGGAAGCGCGGTGCTCGTCGAGCACGCGCCTCCCACGGCCACCCGAAACGACCTTCCGGTCAACCGGATTCCGCTCCAGTGGCGCTCCAAGTATCCGATCTACTACGCCCTCGCGGCGGTCTCCACGCTTGCCGGTCAGACCCCGATCCAGGCCTTTGGACCGGTCTCGGCGCTCATCCTCGGCATGACTGCGCTCGGCCTGTTCCTGTTCGCTCTATACCCGCTGCGCGCGCCGCCGTGGGTGGCGATCGCAGCCGTGATCCTGGTGCCGCTCGACCGGATCGTGATGTACGTGACGATCCATCCCTACTACAACGAGCTGTGGGCGCAGTTCGCCCTGCCGCTGATCCTGCTGTTCGGATGGCTTTACCTGCGGGAGCCGAGCCGCCGCGGCGCGGCACTGTTCGGAGGCTTCCTCGTCTTCGGGCTGCTCGTCTATCCGCTGATGGTTCCGTTCCCAGTGCTGTTCCTGCTCCCCTTGGCGTGGCGGCAGTGGCGGCGGCGCGAGTCCCGCGGCTGGCCGGCGTGGATCACGGCCCTGCGAGGGCCGTGGCCACGCGCTCGCGCGTGGCTCGCTATCGGAGTCCTCGTGGTCGCCGTTCCCGTGGCGGCGGTCCTCGTTCGCGGCTTCGTCGAAAAGGTCCTCTCGGCGCTCGACGTGTTGCTCCCCGGTACCAACCTGGCCAACTGGAGCGGCACCGCGTTGCCCTACCTGCCCGCGCCGGGGTTTGTGGGGATACCGGGTCAGGGGGTCGGCGCGTACCTCGGGCTCGCCGTCGTCTGCGGCCTCGCGGTGCTGGGGTTGAAGCGGGTGCGCGAGGAGCTTCGATGGGCGATCGGCGTGATGGCCGTGGTCACCGCGTTGGTGGGTGCGTACTTCCGCCTGCGGGGTCAGGGACAGCTGTTCTACTTCAAGGACCTGGCCTTCCTGGGCCCGTACGTGCTGATCCTTGCGCTCGTGGGGTTGGCGGCACTGCTTTCTGCGCGCCGGCGGCCGCTGATGATCGCCGCCGCAGCCGCAACGACCGCCCTGCTCGTGATCCTGCCGATCGGCACCGGCTACGAGATCGACAACACGTTCGATCAGGCGACGCGCTCCGTGCTTGACCTCTCAAGCTGGGACCACGCGGTGCCACGCAGCGCCAGCATCCGGATCGACATTCCGCCACTCGGGTGGCAGCTATGGGCTGCCTACATGCTCCACGACCATCGGCTCTCGGCGCTGACGCCATTGGGCGGGTTCTTCCCCCACCCGCCGTTCGGTCGCAAGGCCGACTACATCCTCACGTTCCGCGCTCTCCAGGGCACGCCTGTCGATGCAGTTGGCCAGCCGCAGCTTCAGAACGCCGAGTTCGAGCTCTGGCGGATGAACCCGAGGGTGCCCGGGCCCGACACCTCCCGGCTCGGACTCATCTGGGACGTCACGAAGATCACGTTCTAAGAGCGGGTAGGCTCAGGACATGGCTAACAAATTCGGAAAGCAACTCGGACGCAAGGCGGCCAGGGTCACGCTCCGTCACTCGTGGCACGGATTGGTGTCCAAAGCACAGCGCCAGCCGCTCCGAAGCACGACGCTGCTGAGCATCGGCGGGGCCGTGGGCGCCGCCGCCGGCTGGATCGCCGGGCGCAAGGCCGCGCACAGCGGCTCCTAATCGCCCTCCTCGCGCGCCGGGAGCGCCAGGGCGTGCTGCGAGCATGGGTCCTGCTCGAGCGGAAGCGACCCCTCGAGGTTGATCACGCGGTAGTCCCGCTGGCGCATGAACGCCGCGAACTCCGAGTGCGTTCCGTGTAGCTCGCAGATCACCGCGGGACGGTGCCGCTCAAGCGTTGTGACCATGCCCTCCAGCACCGTCAGCTCGGCCCCCTCGACGTCGACCTTGACGACCGTGGGCGGCCGGAGCTGCAACTCGTCGATCGTTACGAGCTCCACCTCCACCACCAGTTCGGTCCCGGGATGCTCGCCGAAGCCCTCGAGCTTTGACCAGCTGCGGTCATCCACGAGCTGAAGGCGGCCCCGGCCCCGATGGGCCGCCGCCGCCTTTTCCAGGACCGCTACGTTCTCGATCCGGTTGAGCGCCGCATGGTGTCTGAGCACCAGAGCACTTTCGGGCGCGGGCTCGAGGGCGTACACGTGGCCTTCCGGACCCACCAGGCGCGACGCCAGCAACGAGAAAAAGCCGACGTTGGCCCCGACGTCATAGAGCACGCCGCCGGGACCGAGGTGCCTGACGAGCGCCTCCTGAACCGAGGTCTCGAGCCAGCCGGAGGCGATCGAGCCGAGATGGGCGTGGTCCAGGTGCAGGTGGCGCAGGTCGAACTTGAGGCCCCGGCCATGGCCCGCCGGCACGGTCACGGTGCCGTCCTCGAGCCAGCGGACAGCAGCCGCCGCCACTCCGCCGGTGTCCATGGCGCGGGCTCGCAGCGTTCGCAGGTTGGGCTGGCCCATTCGCATCAGCATCCGCACCAGGGTCGAGCGATTGATGCCAACGTTGCTCAGAGCCAGCCGCGTCCTCACAACGACTCGATCGCGCTCCGCATCCGCGCCGCTGTGGCGTCGGCATCGTAGGCCTCCAGCCGTCGCTCTCCGCGCGCCCGCAGCTCCGCCCGCAGCTCCCGATCGGAGGTGACGATCGCCAGCAGCTCGGCCGCGACCGCCACGTCGTCGTCGGACCCCAGCACGATCCCGGCATCGCCCACCACCTCGCCGACCGCCCCGGCGTCCCGGGCGATCACCGGTACCCCGAAGTGAAACGCCTCCAGCAGGGGGATGCAGAACCCCTCATGCTCGGAAAGGCACAGGAACGCGCGGCTGCTCCGGTAAAGATCGGCGAGTTGCATGCGCGAGATACCGTCGGTGTGGAAGCTCACCGCGCCGGGGGCCAGCTCCTCGGCCAGGCGCCGCAGGTTGCCTTCGAACTCGTCGTGGAGCGCGGTACCGACCAGGACCAGGCGGGCACCGGGCTGACGGCGGCTGAAGCGGGCGAACGCGCGGATCACGAGGTCCTGGCGCTTGTGCGGGGCAAGGCGGCCCACGAACAGCACCGTCGGGGGCTGTTCCGCGGGCGCCCGCGCTCCGGGTGGCGGGAGCGAGGCACGGTCGAACAGAACCGGGATCACCTCGGCGTCCCGGCCACTCAGCTCGTTCAGCTCTCGCGCGTTGAACTCGGAGACGCCGGCCAGCGCGCCGGCGGAGCGGCCCAGCCCGGCCAGCTGTTCGCGCGCCAGCGTAGAGCGGGCGGCGTCGACGGGCTGTGCGCCCAGAAGTAGCGGGCCGGGGTCACGTTGTGAGAGATCAGCAGCGTGTGCGCCCCCACCACCTGCTCGAGGCCATGGGCATGGCCCGAGTAGTGAAGAACCGTGACGCCGTCTCTCCGCAACTCCCCCACGGGCCCAGGTGCGACGGCGTCACGCCCGGCGCGACGTTGGCGACATAGTCGTGGCCGTCCCAGCCCCACGTCTGGAACCGTTGCCTCCACGCCACCGCCTGGTTCGTCACCGCGTCGACCGGACCGGCGGCGCAGAGGATCTGGGAGATCCTCACTCCTGGGAGCGGCGCTCGAGCTCGGCCACGCGCTCCTCCAAACGCATCACGTGAGCCGCCACCGCCGCGTTGAAGCGGCTCTGCTGGGCACTCACCTCGTTCAGGTACTGGGCCAGGAAGCGCACGAGCAGCCGCTTGAGCACGGTGATCGGCTTGCCGTACGGGCGGGTCGAATAGACCGGCGCCCGGTCGGGATCGATGATCGCCCACTCCACCAGACGCTTGGAGCTGATCGTCGGATCCTCCAGCTCCCACGCCGACCCACCGTCCCCCGCCGGCGCGCCCTTCCCCGCTGCCTCCCGGGCCGCCTGGAGCGCCTCCTCAGGCGTCTTCACGGTGCCGGGACCTCCTCCAGCGCGCTCCAGCTCCCGCGCAGGTCGACGATCCCGTCGGCCTCGAGGTCGCTGGCGACGGAGAAGCGGACGGTCCGCTCCAGCGGGCCGTCCGCCGAACCGAGCGCGAGGTCGTAGTCCCCGCCGAGCAGCGGGAGCTCGGGAACTTCGAACGCGAGCTGGGCCGGACCGGCCTCCACCTCGTGCACCGACCCGAAAACGCGTGTGCCGTTCTGGGAGCGGAGCTCCAGTGCGAGCTTGAGCGCCCGGCGCGCTCGAAGCGCCACCACGACCTGGAAGGGCCCGCCGGTGCGAAACACCGAGCTGGTCCGCCCAGCGCCGTCGCGGAGCTCGAGGTCGACGATCTCGATCTCGTGCTCGGAGACCTGACGCAGCGATTCGCCCCCGCCGCGCTCGGTGCCCATCAGCCGGTGGTAGTGGAGAAGCCCCTCGGCCGTCGGGCCGTCGAAGGAGATCTTGCCCGCGTCGAGCACCACCACGCGGTCGCACACCCGCTCAATCGCCCCCGGGTCGTGGGACACCAGCACCACGGTCGTCCCAGCCGCTATCTGCTCGGAGATCCGCCGCAGGCACTTGCGCTGGAACGCCTCGTCGCCCACGGCCAGGACCTCGTCGATCAGCAGGACGTTCGCGTCCAGGTGGGCGGCGATTGAGAAGCCGAGGCGGAGAAGCATCCCGGAGGAGTACGTCTTGACCGCGACGTCGATGAAGCCGTGCAGCTCGGAGAAGCCGATGATTGCTCGGACAGGCGCTGATCGAGCTCGGCCTTGTCCAGCCCGTACAGCGCGCCCTGGAGGTAGATGTTCTCGCGGCCCGAGAAGTCACGGCTGAAGCCTGCGCCGAGCTCGAGCAGCGAGACGACCCGGCCGCCGCAGCCAGCCTCGCCGGACTGGAGCGGGATGATCCCCGCCAGCACGCGCAGGGTCGAGGTCTTGCCCGCGCCGTTTCGCCCCACGATCCCCACCGTCTCGCCGGGCGAGATGTGGAGCGTGACTCCCTGAAGCGCCGGGACCGGCTCGGGCCCCGCTCGCGCGGGCCCCCAGGAACAGCCCCTTCAGCGTGCGCGCCTGGTCGGCGCGCACGCTGAAGAAGCGGGTGGCGTCCTTGAGGACGATTTCACCGTGGAAAGCTTCATACGACCACCGCCAGCTCACCCTCCATGCGCCTGAACACCAGCCACCCGACCGCCAACATCAGCGTCCCGGCCACCAGGACATAGACCAGGCGGCCCCAGTCAGGGGCCGCCCCGTAAAACAAGATCCGCCTGAGCGCCTCGATGAACGGGGCGACGGGGTTGACCCACGCCAGCAGGGTCCCCACCCAGGCGTGGTTCTTGACGAAGCCGAGGGTGTTCGGCTCGAAGAAGATCGGCGTCAGGAAGAACCACGGCAGCAGCGCCGCGGTGACGATCGGCGCCACGTCGCGGAAGTAGGCGTGGAGGACTGCGACGATCAGCGCGCACCCGAGCACGAAACAGAACAGGAGCACGATCAGCCGGCAGCAGTACAGCAGCGCCGGGTGAAGCGTTCCGCGGAGCGCGATCGCCAGCGGGGCGAGGATGATCAGGAGCGCCAGGAAGGTGACCAGCTGGACGGCGACCGTCGAGGCCGGGATCGACTCGCGGGGGAAGCGCGCCTTGCGCACGAGCGCCCCCTGGTCGATCAGCGACTCCGCCGAGGAGATCAGCGACTGCTGGAAGAACGTCCACACCAGGATCCCGATCATCAGGAAGATCGGGAAGTCGTGGCTGTGCGGGACCTCTATCACGTGCCCGAACATCAGCGTGTAGGCGCCCAGCAGCACCAGCGGATTGATCAGGTACCACAGCACGCCAAGGCTCGAGCCCTTGTACTTGCGCCGCAGCTCGCGCTGCGACGAGCTGGGTGAAGAGGTAGCGGTAGGCGGCCATCGGTCTAGGAGGGATCGGCGAGTTTCGCCAAAGTCTCCTAGCGGATTATCGCTGGGAGCGGGGCCGTTTCGGCTTGGGGGGCTCCGTTGGGCGTGGGGGCTCTGTTCGGCGTGGGGCTCTGCTCGGCGTGGGGCTCTGTTCGGCGTGGGGCTGGCGTGTTCGGCGTGGGGCGTTCGGGGGGCGCGGCGCTTCGCGTTCGGGGGGCGTTCGGGGCGGCGTGCGCGGCGTGCGCGGTCGCGTTCGGGGGGCGCGGCGGCGCGCGTCGCGTTCGGCGCGCGAGCGAACTGCATGCCACGGCCCGCAAACTTCCCACAGATCGCGCGCGCCATCGTGAGTGTGCAGTTCGCCCGCGCTGGGCGGGCAGGTTGCACATTCGCGTGGGCTTCGGGACGAGTGTGCGGTTTGCCCGCCCGCCCTCCCAGTGTCGGTTTGCCCGCCCGCCCTCCCAGTGGCGGCGCCCGCCCGCCCACCAGTGGGCGCCCGCGCCGCGCCCGCCCCCCAATGCGAGCCCGCGCCGCACGCCCGCGCCCCCCGCCCCTCGCGCTATCTCCCGCCCGGGCTCTCCACCAGCAGCGTCACTGGCCCGTCGTTGACGAGCTCCACCGTCCATCATCGCCCCGAACACGCCGCGCCGGGCCCCGAGGCGCTCGCAGAAGCGCTCGTACAGCGGCTCGGCCAGCTCCGGCGGCGCGGCCGCGATGTAGCTCGGGCGGTTGCCCTCGCCGGGCGTCGCCGTAGAGGGTGAACTGGCTCACGCACAGGACCTCGCGCTCGCCGAGCGGCTCGTTCATCCGGCCGTCGGCGTCGGCGAAATACCCGCAGCGCCCGGACCTTGTCGGCCAGCCAGTCGGCGTCACGCTCGGTGTCCGTCGCGCCGCGACGCCGAGCAGCACGAGCAGCCCCGGGCCGATCGGCGAGACCGGCTGCGCCCTCCACCGAGACCGACGGCCCGGCGACACGCGCTGGACCAGAGCGCTCGCACGCTTCAGAGCTCGCGCAGCTCGGCGGCCGCCTGCTCGGGCGGCGACGATGTTGAGGTGTGACGCCGGCGCCGAGCTCGAGCCCGGCCAGATGGGTCAGGCGCGGCAGGATGTCGATCCGCCAGCAGAAGTGCTCGGCCTCGCGGGGGGCGGTGCGGACCCACAGGTTCAAGGGCGGGCTTGCGCCCGAGCCGCCGCGCCAGGCGGCCGAGCGCGTCGTGGAGCATCGCGGCGCCCGCTCGGGCCGTCGTCCTCGAAGCGCGGGCGCGGGGTCGCGCGGGGCGATCAGGAGCTGAAACGGAACCCGGCCGGCGTACGGCGCCATCAGCACCGCCTCGTCGTCGATGGCCACGATCCGCTCGCGCCGGCGCACCTCCTCCTGGACGAGGTCGGCGAGCAGGTTGCCGCCCATCGTCCGGGTGGCGTAGGCGCCGAAGCGCTCGCGCTCGCGGGCCACCGCGGCGGGGACGAAATCGAGCGCGTAGAGCTGGGCGTGGGTGTGAGGGAGCGAGGCTCCGGCCTCGCGCCGCTCGTTGACGATCAGGTGCACGTAGGCGGCGTCTCGGTGCGCACGCATCCGCGCGCGCCACACCTCGACGGCGCCGCGCCACCTGCTCGGGGCTCGAGCTCCGACAGCGAGGCCACGGCAGTCCGGGGCGTTGATCGATCACCTCGTGGGCGCCGGTCGCCGGGGCCGGCCCAGAACAGGTCGCGGTTTGGCGTCGCGGCTCGGCGGCTCGGCGCGTCGGGCTCAGCGCGGGATACAGATTCGGGCACCACCCGGACCGTCCACCCCGGCGTGTCGGGCGCGCCGCCGTCCGGTCGCACGGCGTACAGCTCGGGTGGGGTGCGGTCCTCGTGGCCCTCGGCGAAGGGATCGCCTCGGGATCGATCGGCGGCGCCGGCGGGGCCGACAGCTCGCCCCCCGGGCGGCCGGCCCGGGCTCCCGCGATGATCGCCCGCTGCCCGGTCAGCGGGTCGATTCGTATCTCAGGCAACTAGCGGCAAGCCCTCAGCTCCGAGGCGCACACTAGGAGCTCCTTCTCCATCGCCACGTGCTCGATCCCGGCCTCACGGAACACGCCACCGCGAGCGCGGTAGCCCACGCCCTCATACAGCGCGCCGCGCGTAGGTCTGGGCGTGGAGGACCAGCCGCCGGGCACCGGCCGATCGCGGCTTCGCGCTCGGCGGCCTCGAGCAGCGCTGTGGCGATGCCGCGGCGCCGCGCCGCGGCTCGCACCGCGAGCCGGCTGAACTGTACCGTGCGCCCGATCAGCAGACCAGCCGGCAGGTCGCCGAGCAGCTGCCCTCTCTCGCGGCCACCGCGATCAGGTGAATGCCCTCGGGATCGCGGCCGTCCAGCTCCTCGTGCTCGGGCACCCCCTGCTCCAGGCAGAACACCTCATGGCGAAGCGCGAGCGCCGCGTCCAGCTCCCGCTGGTCCCGCGCGCGTCGCACCTCGTAGTCCGACGGTGGCTGCCACAGCGAGAGTTGCCACACGCGTCTGCCACGGATTGCCGCCCGCAGGACGCGCTAAACTATCTCCTTATCCAGCAGGAACCAGTCGGCGAGGGGTCGTGGGCTACCGAGGGCTTCCGCCGCCGACTCAGTTCTGGTCCGGGTTCCTGAGCCGCTCACGACGCTACCGCTGCGGCTCGCACATCCGAGACGCGAAAGCCCGCTTACCCCATGGGTGATTCCACCCCGTTCCCAATCCTGCCGCGATCGCGCGCGCGGAGCTGTTCACGCGTGAGCAGTTCGTCCACGAGGGCGAAACGCTCGAAGAGGCGCTCGCGCCAGGCTCGGCCCGCCGGCGCGCACTCGACGCTGCGCTGGAGGAGATCGACGCGGGCCACAGCACCCGTCGATCGCATGGCGGCGGAACTTCTCGCTGCTGCTGGGGCTCGAGCGCCTGCTCTCCGAGGAGGAGCCGCACCTGGCCGACGGCGCCGTCCTCTCGGCCCACCAGGTTGACGCGCTGTCCGGCACGCTGACCGCCCTGCTGGCCGAAGCCCAGCGCAACGGAAACGGAGCGGCAACGGCGGCCAACGGCTCGCGGCAGCGAGCGCCAACGGCGCGGCGGTTGAGCCGCCGCAGCTGGCCTCGGTCGGCGATCCCCGGCGAGGAGGATCTCGAGCTCGACCTGGAGGAGGACGATGGCGAGACCGAGGAGGAAGAGCCTCAGGACTGGTCGGATCCGACGACGAGCTCGACGAGGACGTGCAGCTCGATGAGCAGCCGGAGGACCCGAACGCGGCGCGGCGGTTCTGGTTCGAGCACGCCACGGGCGCGGGCAAGACGGTGGCCGCGCTCGGGTTCGTCGAGGCCTCACGCACCGGCGGGATCCTGATCCTCACCCACCGGCGCAACCTCGTCGATCAGTTCATCGGCGAGCTCCGGGACCGCGGCTACCGCGAGCGCATCCACCCACCGCTGCTGGAAGAGCAGGACGCCGCCAACGGCCCGGTGACGGTCGAGACCTACCAGTGGTTCGTGCGCAACGCAGGCAAGATCTCCGACGCCTACACGATCGTCATCTGCGACGAGGCCCACACCGCTCTGGGCGAGAAGACCTCGGCGTGCGATCCGCGCTGGGCGGGCCCGATCTTCATCGGCATGACTGCCACCGGCGCCCTGATAGCCCGCCATGTCACCGACCTGTTCCCCACGCAAACCTCGCGGTTCGATCTGGCCCAGGCGGCAAGGCGCGGCGTGATTGCGCCGCTGCGCTGCATCCGCATCCCGCCCGGTCCGGGAGTGCGGACGATCGCCAAGGTGCCGCTGCGCCGCGGCGAGGTGGACACCGAATTCGACCAGGAGATGCTGGCCGAGCTGCTGGACCAAGCGCCGTTCAACATCGCGGTTGCCGATCTGTACAAGACCCGCTTCAACGGGATCCCCGGGATCGTCTACGCCGCCGGGGTGCGTCACGCGTACAACGTGGCGGAGGCATTCAGGCAGGTGGGGATCAACGCCCAGGGGGTCTCCGGCGAGACGCCCAAGCGCCAGCTGGCGAAGATCCTGGCCGACTACGAATCGGGCAAGATCGACGTGCTCGTCAACGCGATGCTGCTGGCCGAGGGCTGGAACAGCCCCCGCGCCACGATCTGCATGCATCTGGCGCCGACCGCCTCCAGGCGTGTCTACCAGCAGCGGGTTGGACGGGTCACCCGGCGGACGCCGGGCAAGGAGGCCGGCATCGTGGTCGACTTCGTGCACCCGGCGACCAAGCACGACGACCCGGTGGTCACGCTGCACTCCCTGCTTGATCGCGACGTCTACCGGGGCGGCGCCATCGTGGTGGGTCCCGTCCGCCGCGGCCGCGGCCGCCGGGTGCGGGTGGAGCGCCGCGTCATGCCGGTCACGCCCGATCCCGAGCGGCGCGCGCAGGTGTTCGAGCGTGAGCTCTGGCGGATCGCAGTTGAACACCTCGACTACGGCGAGCAGCACGTGTGGGCTGCGCTGGCCGGAGCGCGCGTTGCTGCAAACGGCTGGCGGCGGGCCAAGGCGATGCTCCACTTCGATCGCCAGGGCGAGCTGAAGCGGCGGTTCCTGCTGACGGCGGTGCAGCGCAACCGATCGTCGCAGCTGCGGCTACGGGCGCTTCAGGAGATAGCGTCCTCCAAGGATGCCGACGCGTTCGACACGGCGATCGACATCATGGCCGGCTGGCCGCGGGACGAGCGACGCGAGGGCGCGAAGATCATGCTCCAGGCACTCGCTGACCGGCGAATTGGGCGGCGTGACCAGGCCAACGCCTGGATCTGGCGGATGGCCGAGTACACGCGTGAGGTGCACGAGGAGTACGCGGTGCAGCGCTGGCCTGAGACGAAGCGCCTGCTGGGGCTGCTCGTGAACTCCTCCGGCCAGGCTCACGCGCGAAACGCGCGGCGGCTGGTCCACGCCGCTCGCAAGGAGGATCGGCGGCTTTCGGCCGCGTTGCTGGCCGCGGCCCTGGCGCACACTCCAGAGGCCGAGGAGGCTTTGCGGGGCGCGCGGACGCGGATGGCCCGCAAGCCTGCTGCACTGGCTCGCGAGCTGCTGCGGAACTTCCCCAAGGGCCGGCGCGGCAAGAGCCGGCGCAGCAAGGGCCGGCGGGGCGCAGCCGCCGAGGGTGCTCCGGCCGGGGCTGCGGATGGAGCGCCCATCGTGGAGGCCGTCGAGCTGGAGGATGTTGGGGAGACCGAAGAGGTAGCGGAGCCATCGGAGGGCGTAGAGGACTCGGAGGTTGTGGAGGGCGCTTCGGCGGAGGAGCCGGCGCGGGACGAACGCGAGCGAGAAGCTGCGGCGTAGCCGACTCGCGCGTCACGCCCCCAAGCATGTGATGCCGAGGAAAGTGGATGGCTCCTAAATCAGTTCTGATCACCGGAGCTGCGGGCTTTATCGGGTCGCACCTCGCCGAACGCTGCCTCGAGCTCGGTTGGCGCGTCCTGGCTATTGATTCCTTCACCCCGTACTACGACGAGGGGCTCAAGCGCCGCAATATCGCGCCGGCGCTCGAGCACCCGAACTGCACATTCGTTGAAGGTGACCTGCTCACCCTCGAGCTCACACCGCTGCTCGAGAACGCCGCAATCGTCTTCCACCTTGCCGCCCAGCCTGGGGTCCGGGCAAGCTGGGACGAATTCGAGATCTACACGAGACTGAACGTCGACGCGACCCAGCGCCTTCTTCATTCAGCCCGTGGACTGCCACTGGAGCGGTTTGTGATCGCCTCGTCTTCCTCGATCTACGGCGATGCCGAGAGCCTTCCGACGCACGAGGGCGTGAGGCCCATGCCCGTGTCACCGTATGGGGCGACCAAGGTCCTCACCGAGCACCTGGCACAGATCTACTGTCGTGCCTTTGACGTCCCCACGGTGTCGCTGCGGTACTTCACAGTTTTTGGTCCACGCCAACGGCCAGACATGGCGTTCAACCGACTGATTGGGCAGGCTCTTGAACGCAAGCCGTTTCGAGTATTCGGGGATGGCAACCAGACCCGTGACTTCACCTTCGTGGCAGACGCAGTCAGTGGAACCATCGCGGCCGGGCAGCGCGGCCGCGCTGGCTCGACGTACAACATTGGGGGCGGCTCACGCAGGTCGATGAACAGCGTCTTCGAGACGCTTGCGGAGCTGACCGGCGTCCCCGTCGAGCGAGCGTACAGTGACAGTCAGGTGGGAGATGCCCGAGACACCGCGGCCGACATCAGCCTGGCCGAGAGGGACCTCGACTTCAAACCCGCCTATGACTTCGCTGATGGTCTCAGCGCCCAGCTGGAGTGGCAGCGCGAGATGCTGCACAGCGCGGGCCTTTCCACATGAGACGGCGCTGAAGGGCCACTGGACGAGCCGGGCCGGCGGGTTGCGGTGCCTGCCATCGGTTGCCGACCAGAGAGCTTGCGCCGCTGGAGGTTCCTCGCGCCTGCCTGGGTGATTTGAGGACCGGGCGGGGGCGGATCTCGGGTGGCGGGTTTCCGGGCGCGGGTGCGTCGCCTGGCGCGGACGTTTCCTGACGCACCCCCTGCTCCGTGAGCGGGCGCGTCGTATGGCGTCCGCATAGCGAGCGCGCGACGACACACCTCACTTAGATAGCCGGGGTGCGTCGTCTCACGACCGGCTCTGATCATTTCGCCGCCCGACAGCCTGCGGGCCGACACCCGCAAGTTCTCAGCCATCGGCACGTTTGTTCAGCTAGCCCAGCATGCGTCGCGCGTTCACAGCCCTGATCATCGTCACGAGCTGCGGAGTGCTCGCCGCTCCTGGAACTGCCATGGCGTGGACGCCGCCCGCCGCGATCGCCACCGGTGTCGTCAAGGAGACCAACATCCCGGTCCAGATGAGTGACGGCGTGGTCCTCTACCTCGACGTGGTCCGCCCGGCCGACTCAGGCGGGAACCCTCTGCCCGGCCGCTATCCGGTCCTCCTCACCCAGACGCCCTACAACAAGAACGCCGCGCTGAACTTCGAGGACGACTACCTGGTCGAGCACGGCTACGTGCAGGTGATCGCCGACGCGCGCGGCACGGGATCTTCCGAGGGGAGCTGGGACTCATTTGGCCCACGTGAGCAGCGTGACGGCTACGAGCTGGCCGGGTGGACGCGGAGCCAGCCATGGAGCAACGGCACGATCGGGTTGCACGGCACCTCCTACGGCGCCATCAACCAGTTCCTGACCGCCGAGCAGAATCCCCCCGGCGTCAAGGCGGCCTTCCCCATCGTCCCGATGTCCGACGCGTACCGCGACGTCACCTTCGGCGGCGGAGAGACGAACACGTCCTTCATCCCGCTGTGGCTGGGTCTCGTTACCGGCCTGGGGATGCTGCCGCCGACATACACACCTGACAATCCGGCCGAGGCGGCCAAGGAGCTCGTCCAGCACTCAGGCGGCGCGCTGAGCTTCCAGGCCTCCCAGGTCCTCGACTCATCGACGGGCGGAAACGCCGCCTTCGACGGCCCGTTCTACCGCGTGCGCTCGCCGATCGACGGCATCGGCCGTGACCACATCCCCACGTTCATCGTGGGCGGGTGGTTCGACCTCTTCCAGCGCGGCGAGCCCCTGCTCTTCCAGGCGCTGCGGCGCCAGGGCGTACCCACCCGGCTGCTGATGGGGCCCTGGTACCACATCACCGCCGGCCAGGGCCTTCCCGCTCAGGGCGTGCCATCAGTGGACGATCTGGAGCTGCGCTGGATGAACCATTACGTCAAAGGGCTGCCGGATCCTGGCCTCGACAATGCACCCGGCGCCACGGACACGATTGCGCCGGTCACCTACTACGAGAACGGGTCTGGCAAGTGGCGAACCGCGGACGGTTGGTACTCGTCGAACGTCACCTTCAAGGCGCTGCACCTCAGCGGCTCGGCCGCGCCGCAAGCGCCGGGTTCGCTGAGCGCCGGCGCACCCAGCAAGACCCAGAGCCCTGACACGCTCCTGCCCAACCCGGCCACGGGCGGTTGCAGTCGCTCGACCGTGCAGTGGACCGCCGGGGCCGGAGCCGGCACTCCGTGCGAGACCGACAGCCGCCTCAACGACGCCACCAGCCTGTCCTATGACCTCCCCATCACGTCCGACCTGCGCCTGCTCGGCCCGATGACTGCTCGCCTTTGGGTGGGAAGCAGCGGCGGGCGCGACGCCCTGATGACCGCGCGGGTGGAGGACGTTGCCCCCGACGGTACGGCCACGCAGATGAGCGCCGGCTGGGACGCGATCTCGCTGCGCGCGCTCGACAAGCACAAGACGGTGTACGCAAACGGGCTGATGACCCAACCCTTCCACCCATTCACCCAGGCCTCCACGCTGCCGGTGCCAAGCGACGGCTCGCCGGTCGAGGTCGATGTGGAGATCTATCCGACCGGCTGGCTCCTCCCCGCAGGTCACAAGCTGCGGCTCACGCTCCAGACCGCCGACGCGCCCCACCTGACCGCCTCGCTGCCCCAGGGCCTGAACAGCCTCGGGGCCACGCTGTCGATCTACCACGACGCAAGCCACGACTCCGAGCTGGTGCTTCCGGTCGGCGGGAGCGCAGCCGTGCTGGCGCGCCCTGCCACGCAGACCCGCGCCCACAGGCACGCGCGCAAAAAGCACAGGGCGGCCAAGCACGGCCGCCGGTCAGCCAAGCGTCACGGCCACCGCGGTTAGCGCGGGACGGCTGGCCCTCGGCCCCGGGAACTGCCGAACCACGTGGAGGCTGTGGCCTCGCCGTGGTTTGCGCCTCCGCACCACGGAGCCGAGCAGACAGTCCGTATGGGCCAGGACCGCGCGGGCGCCGACCAGCGTGAGGTGGCTCAGCCTTGGCACGACGCAGGGCTTCATCGGAAACTGAGCAAGCCCCGCGTCGTCTAGCGCCACGGCAGGACCTCGAGTGGTGCGCAGGCGCTGACCACCGAGGAAGGTCCAGTAGCGACCTGAGGGCAGGCCCTTTACCACCGTCCCGTCGGCGGGCGAGGGGCTCAGGTGGGCAAGCGGGTTATCGGTGTTGTTCAGATCCCAGCTGTCCACCATGACTCCAGTAGCGCCTGGGAAGAGCGACGGCTGAGTGATCGAAAACGCAAAGCCACCTGCCACCCGATAAAGCAGCCCGCTGGCGGTCCTGAGGAAGGTGCCGTCGATCGGAACGGGGTTGAGCGCCGCGTACCCTTCCGGTGAGACCTGGGTGTAGGACTGGGGGTTGCCGACCGAGCTGGGGTCGTTCACGTACAGCGGGGCCCCACCGGCCATCCGGAAGACCTGCTGGGTCGAGGTGAGCTGGATGAACGTGCCGTCGGGGATCAGAACGGTTTGACCCGCCCCCGCGGTCTCACCGTCGAGCGCGTTGTTGTCGATGCTTAGGGTCGCGCCTCCGTAGGTTTCGGTGTGGTCCCCCTGATACTGGTGTAGCCGGCGATGAGAGGGCCAATCCCCGGCCGGAATGTATGAGCTGGCGGTGGATCGGCTTCCGTTCCACTCGGCAAACCAGATGTCGTCGGGTTCGGGATATGAGGTGCCGTAATTGGCAGCCAGGTCGCTGACTCCCGAGCCCGAGCTTGAATAGACGCCCGACTTGTAGCCGTCGGCGTGGAGTCGCGTGGTCCAACCTCCCAGGAAGCTCAGGACGGCCGAGGTGTCCTCGGAGGTTCGCGAGTACGCCTCCATGTCGAAGTAGATCGGGTTGCCCGGCCCCAGTCCGAGCGCGCTGGCCTCGCTGACGGCATCGCTCGCGGCGGCACGGCCCTGGCTTGCCGCTTGGCCGGGGGCGATGGCGGCGCAGCCGCACGAGTTCCCGGGGGCCTGGAGCCCCACGTACGTGAGGATGAAATGCCACCCCGCCGTCGACTCGGCACGCACCCAGGACGTGGTCAGGTTGGGCTGCGAGCAAGCCATGTTTGTCCCGCCGATATAGATGCCGATCGCCCGGTATGGCGACGCTTGCCAGCGGCTCATCGTTGCGGCGCTCGGAGCGGTGCAGGCATCGAAGCCAAAGCCGGTGAAGATGGCCCCCGCTGCGGATGCCGCGGGAGGACGGCCAGCTCGCGCCGCACCGCCAAGCCTCGCACCACCGCCAGGCCTCGCCGCACGCGCGGCGTTTGGCCCGGATCGGCCGACGATCGTCTGCGAGGCGCGACGGATCACCACCGCACCCGCTCCCCTGGGCTCGATCAGGATCGCTCGCGGGCGGCCCACGGCGACAGCTGGGCAGCGCTGCTGCGCGGACGGAAGGCCAAGGTAGACCGCACGACGGTCAAAGCGAACGCACAGGCCGGGGTGAGCCGTCAGGTCGTAAACGGGCCAGCCGGCGGGGACCCTCACCACCGCGCCGCGGTAGCGGATGATCGCCTGCGCCGCGCCGGTGGCCGGCAGCGCCCATGACAGGACCGACGCAAATACGGCCCCCGTGACTATCAACCGTCTCCTCATACGCGCGACGTCTGCCCGCAGGCCAGCTCCCCAGCTGACGCGCAGATCTTAGCCGGAGATGATCAGAGGCGGGCGAGGACCGCGCCGAGGGCGAGGAGCACGACCGCTATCCAAAGCGATGAGAGCGCGCCTTCGAGAGGCGCGGCCAGCCGAGCACGGTCGAGCTCGATCGTGGTTCCGTCGGCCAGCTGCTGCTCGCCGCGGACGGCGACGGTCCGGCGGCGAAGCTCTCGCGCCGGGGTGGAGAGCCGGCGTTGGGCGATGCTGAGGGCAAAGCATGCCGCCGTTACGAGGAGCCCTGTCGGGCGGACCTGAAGCGTCTGCGCGAAGTACCCGGTGAATGCGGGAAAGGCGCCCCACGCCAGCGCGAACCACCAGTCTGAGTGAAACCACCCTCCGGCCAGCTCAAGGTTGTAGGCGGGTACCAGGAGGCTTCCCACCACGACCAGCGGCACAAGCAGCGGCGAGATGGTCGCCGCCCCCACCGCCCCGATGGCGAGCGCCCCAGCCAGCCCCAAAACCGCCAACCCCACCAGGAGCCGATCGCTCAGCCTGGTGCGAAGCGGCCGTCCCTTGACTTCATCCAGTGCGTGCGCGCTGATCCCGACCGCCAGGAAGAAGGCGGCCACCGTCATGCCGAGTCGGCCCGGGCGCAGGGTTCCCGCCACCGCCGCGCCGAGCACGACATACGAGAGGTGCCAGGCGGTGTAGGGCGGGTGCAGAATCGTGACGAGGTCCCGCCAGCCGCCGGGCGAAAGCGCGTAGAACGCCGGCCGCGCGTCGCGGGGCTTGTGGGGCTTGGGGGGCTCGTGGGGCGACTGGGGCGACGGCGCCCCGCGGGCCTCACGGGGGTCGCGGCCCTCATCGCGGCCCTCGCGGCCCTCACGGCCCTCGCGGCCCTCACGGCCCTCGCGGCCCTCGCGGCCCCCGCGGGCCGGCCGCGCGGTGGTCATGCCTTCGCTCCCCACATGACCAACCCCGCCCCGAAGCTCATGCGACGCTCCATCACCTTGTCGATCCCCGCGGCGCGCCACATGGCTGGGAGATCGGGCTCCCGGGCGTGGAACTCCTCGATGTTGGGGCCGAGGAAGCGGCCCACCTCGAGCCAGGCCCGGGATACGAGCCGACCCACCAGCGGAAGCCCGACCCGTGTGTGCAGCCGCCAGAGCACTCGCAGTGGCCCTGCCTCCGGCACCCCGAACTCCACCATCCCGATGCGCCCGCCCGGCTTTAGCACCCGCACCAGCTCGGTCATCGTCGCGGCGGGATCGTCGACGTAACGCAGCAGGTACGTGAACGTGAGCGCATCGAAGGACGCGTCCTCGAAAGGCAACCGCTCGGCTTCGCCTTGGACAAAGCTCACGTGGGCGGAGCTGTCCTTCATCGCCGCCTGCCTCGCTCGCGCGCCTGAGAGCATCTCCTCGCTCTGGTCGATCCCCACGACCTCGGCACCGCGCCGGGCGTGCGCAAACGCCACCATCCCGGTGCCGGTTGCGACGTCGAGTACGCGCTGACCCGGGCCCGCCGCCACCGCCAAGACCAGCGCACGCCGCCAGCGTGGGTCCTGACCGAAGCTGAGCACCGCGCCCATCCGGTCGTAATGGCTGGGGAGACCAGAGAACAGCTCGAGGGCGTGCGCCTTACGCGCCGACAAGGTGCACCTCTCCGGCCTCGAGTTCCAACCGGCCAGCCCGGGTCACCACGATCAGGCGACCCTCGCCGTCGATCCCGGCGGCCTCACCTTCGCCATCTGCCCAGCGGACGTGGCGGCCGCACAGAGCGTCGCGTGCCCTCACGCCCTCGAGCACCTCTTCGGAATCCGCACCAGTCCACCGCTCGAGCGCGTCCAGCAGCCGCGCCAAGGTCGGCTCAATCGCGTCGGCGCCCAGGCCCAGGGTGCCAGCTCGGTCTCGCAGCTCATGCGGTAATTCTCCAACGCGCACAGCGACGTTGATCCCTACGCCCACCACGGCCCAACCCTCTCGGGGACGTCCCTCCACCAGAATGCCCGCCACCTTGCGACCCTCGATCAGCACGTCGTTGGGCCACTTCAGGCCCGCCTCGGGTCCCGCCACCTCGGCTACCGCTATCCCGGCGGCCAGCGGGAGGAGGCGCGGGGGGTCACGGACGATCACCGAGCACAGCAACGAGCTGCCCGGCGGGCCGGTCCACGTTCGGCCCTGGCGGCCACGACCGGCGGACTGCTGGCGGGCGGAGACGAGGGTCCCGTGGGGCGCGCCGGCGATTGCCAGCTCGCGGGCTCGCCGATTGGTCGAGTCGACCAGCCGGTAGTGGAGCCGGGGGTAGCCAAAGCTCACTGGGGGACCCCGAAGCTGGCGCCGGCGCGCAACGCTCAACCCGGCCGGATTTGAAGCTCATCGCCCACCGCAACCGACAGCCGGCGGGCGGCGTCACCGTGGCTGACCGCCAGCGCAAGCCGACGGTAGGCGTCCTCGTAGACCAGCAGACCACCCTCGGGCACGTCTGCGAAGGTCCTGGCGTACTGGGCCGTGACCCTGGCGCCGCTGCCAGTGGCCAGCTCTACTGCCCGACCCATCTTGAGCCCAGCCGCCGCGAGGTCCTCATGTCCGGCGTCGAGCGCCGCGTTGCCGAATCGGTCCACGTAGATCACGTGTGCCAGCAGCGTGCCGTCCGTGACCCTGGGACGCGGCAGCTCTATCTTCACCAGCTCGTCGGGATCGATCGGCTCGCCGGCTTGCGCCAGCGGGATCCCGGCCGCGAGTGTGGCGGCCACGGGCGCGAAGATGTCGCGGCCGTGAAACGTCGCCGAGACGGGCTCAAGCCGAAACGGCGAGCGGGCGATATCCACCGCCTCGACGATCCCTCCTGCCCGCTCCGCGGCCAGCCAGAGCACGCCGTTGTCAGGCCCGACCAGCATCCGCTGATCCGACGCCCGGAGCGCGACGGCGCGGCGCGACGCCCCCACATCCGGATCCACCACGGCCACGTGGACCCCAACCGGTAGGTAGGGGAGCGCCCCGGCGAGCGTCAGGGCACCGGCCAGAAAGTCGTGGCGACGGATGCCGTGGGTGAGATCGATGATGCGCGCCTCGGGACACAGCTTCGCCATCACCCCGTGGCATATCCCCACGAAGTCGTCCTGGAGTCCGTAATCGGACAGGAACGTGATCAAGGGCACCTCGACGCTCATCGCACCGATCGAATGTTTATCGCTCTCTTAGCCTGGATGCCCGCTCATCCCGTAACCTCAGGGGCCCGCCGCAACCCTGGGTTGGACCGTGTGTTACGAAAGGGAGCCCTCAACCGGGTGACCGCGTCTACGGCAAGGGTCCGGAAAGGAGCGAACATGAGGAGCACCGTCCTGCGTCGGAGCACGTTCTTAAGCGCGCTGTTGGGCGCCCTCGTCCTGGCTGCGGTCGCAGTAGCGGCATCGAACACCACCGTAACGACGCACAACACTTCGAAGGGCAAGATCCTTTCCAACTCCCGCGGTTTCTCCTTGTACATGTTCGCCAAGGACAAGCAGGGCTCGGGCGGCAAGGCGCCAAAGATCACCTGCTA
This sequence comes from uncultured Solirubrobacterales bacterium, assembly GCA_963756965.1. Classification (GTDB taxonomy): domain Bacteria; phylum Actinomycetota; class Thermoleophilia; order Solirubrobacterales; family Solirubrobacteraceae; genus Palsa-465. Next base: position 54,045 of record CAVWPT010000003.1, on the reverse strand, counting down.
CGGCCAGTGCGCCAAGATCTGGCCCCCGCTGCTGGTGAGCAAGAACGGCAAGGTCGTGGCGGGCAACGGCTCGTCCGTGAATCAGCACCTCCTGGGCACCGCTCGCCGGCGGGACGGCAAGGTGCAGGCCACCTACAACGGCTGGCCGCTCTACCTCTACGTGCCCGACACCAAGCCCGGCCAGACCCACGGTGAGGGCGCGGTCCAGTTCGGCGCGGCGTGGTATCTCCTCAACACCAAGGGTCAGCTGGTCAAGCACGGAACCAACTGCCCGCCGGGCTACCAGATGACCCCGTCCGGGTGCCTGCCCCAAAACTACTAGCGGCGCTTTCGGCAGCCGCGGTCGCCCTGGCGGGCGCGGCTGGCACCGCTTCGGGGGCACGCTCACGGGCCAGTGGGTCCAGTGGCGCCGCGCCGGTGGCGAGCTCGCCGGTCGCCGTCTACCCCAGCCCGGGAACCAGTAACGCGCTGCCGGGGACCCAGATCACCTTTCGCGGGATAGCCCCTCAGCTGATCGGGGCGGTTGTCGTCACGGGGTCGTCCACCGGACCGCATACCGGGCACATCGAAGACGACTCCGACGGACAGGGCGGCAGCTTCCTGCCCGACAAGCCGTTCGCGAAGGGCGAGACGGTCACCGTCAACACCGGGCTGGGCATCATCGGCGGTTCTGGGGGAGCGTTCACGTTCAAGATCGGAAGACCGTTGGACCCGATCAGCGCAATGCCGCTCCCGGTTGCGTCCGCCGGCGCCAACGGGGTCATGCACTACCGCTCACGCCCGGACCTTGAGCCGGCCTCGGTGACCGTGAACAGAAACTCCGCCCCTGCCTCGCAGGGCGACATCTTCGTCGCCCCCCAGTTCGGACCCCTCCAGAACGGGCCGATGATCCTGGACTCGAGAGGCAACCTGATCTGGTTTCACCCCCTCCCCGTCTCGCAGCAGATGATCGTCACCGACTTTCGCGTGCAGCGCTACCAGGGATCGCCCGTGCTCACGTGGTTCGAGGGGATCACGAATCACGGCAGCGGTCGAGGCCAGGGCGTGATCTTCGACCGCAACTACCGCCAGATCAAGACGGTTCAAGCCGGTAACGGGCTTTCCATGGACCTGCACGAGTTCCTGATCTCAGGCGACGATGCCTACATCACCGCGGTCCAGCCATCGGACGTTGCGGGCATTGGCAAGCCAACGATGGACAACATCGTCCAGGAGATCGACATCAAGACTGGGCTGGTGCTATTCGAGTGGCACGCGCTCGACCACGTGTCAACCGGCGACACCTACTTCCCGCCCAACTCGCCGGGATTCGTGTTCGACCCCTACCACACGAATTCGGTCCAGCCGCTAAGCGACGGAAGCTTGCTGATCTCGATGCGCAACACATCGGCGGTTTACAAGGTCGACCGCAACACCGGCCGTGTGCTGTGGCGGCTGGGCGGCAGGCATTCGAGCTTCGCGCTGGCGCCGGGCGCCAGCTTTGCCTTCCAGCACACCGTCCTTCAGCAGCCGGATAACACGCTGACCGTGTTCGACGACGGCGGCGGGCCGCCCTACCCGCACAGCCGCTCCCGCGGAATCCGCGTGTCGCTGGACACCCGTCACATGCGTGCGTCGCTGGTGAGGGAGTACGACCATGCTCCCAACATTCAGGCCAACTTCGAAGGAAACGTGCAACAGCTGTCCGGAGGCGACGTGTTCATGGGCTGGGGACAGCAGCCGTACTTCTCCGAGGACAACTCCAGCGGGCAGCAGATATTCGACGCGCGGTTCACCGCACCCACCTCCAGCTACCGGGCCTACCGCTTCAGCTGGCATACGCAGCCGCCCACGCAGCCGGCGCTCGTGGTCGGGACGGCGGGCGGTGGATCCACCCGGCTGTATGCAAGCTGGAACGGCGCCACCGACGTGTCGTCGTGGCGGGTCCTTGCGGGCGTTACCCCCAACTCGCTGTTTCCGGTGCAAACGGACGGAAAGGCGGGGTTCGAGACGGCTATCTCGGCTACCTCCACGGCCTCGTATTTCGCCGTCCAGGCGCTGGGATCCTCAGGCCACGTGCTGGCGACCTCGCCGGTCGTCTCGACGCCGGCGCACCTGGCCATCTACGGGCGCAGCGCGTTCGTCTCGCCCCAGGGCACCGGCGCGATTCCGGTCACGTGCGCCGCCAATCACGCCTGTAGCGTGGACACGACGATCACGGCCGGCAGGAGCGTGATCGCCAGGACCGGCCGGGAGCGAATAGGACAGGGCAGCGGCGGTCTTGTGTTCTTCACGCTGAGCCGCGCGGGCAGGTCGATGCTCGCGAAGGCCGCAGGCCGCCGGCTGGGCGTCCAGGTCTCCGTCCACGACGCATCCGGAACGACCGGCTCGGCTGGCCTCGACCTGATTCCGTTTTCCGCCAGCGGCCCCGGACCCCACCGAAGCGCTGTCCAGTCGCCCAACCTCCAGCTCGTTGGCCTCACGGACTTCGTCAATTCCAGAGGTACGGGCGGGATCCTGGCCGGGTGCTACGCCTCGGCACCTTGCAGGGTCACCGCAACGATCTCGGTCAGCCGGACCGTGATCGCGCGCAGCGGCCGGGAGTACATGGGCCCGGGCACGCTCGCGTACCTGTTCTTCCAGCTCACCGCGCGCGGCATGTCGCTACTGGGCCACGCCGCGGGCAATCAGCTTGGCACCCAGATCAGGATCAGCTCGAGCGCGGGGACCGCCAGCGGGCAGCTGGCCCTGGTCGGGTTCAGCTAGCCCGCGGCGTTTCCGCCCACGCGGTCAGCGACCCGGCGTGGCAAGGAGTCCGTCTGTATTCCCGGCGCCGTCGGTGTAGAACCCGACGAGATCTCCGTGGTCGTTGACGCCGTTGATCGTCGTCGCGCCGACGCCATGCGGATCGTTGACGGTGGCGAAGCCGTGGGCCTTCGTCCACGTGAATCCATATGTCTTGGCGTTGGTTCCAGTTCCGACGGCGTAGGCCCCGACGACCTCATCGCTGTCGTTGACCCCGAACGCCTGGGTCATCGCCGCCCCGGGGTGGCTGATGGCGGTGAATCCTCCGTTCGCGTGGAGGAGGAAGGCAACGGTGCTGCCCTTTACGGTCGCAAACCCGGCGATGTCACCGTGGTTGTTGATCCCGGCGGCCGTGTTGCTGGTGACGTCGCTCGGCAACTGAAGCGCGTGGAACTTATGAGAAGAGATGCTGTAGGTGTAGCCGTGGCTGTTGCCCGCGGAGTCGTTGTAGAAGCCGACAGCCTTGTTCGCGTCATTCACGCCAAGCAGCTGGTTCACCGGCGGGCTCGCGTTGCTGGAAGTGGGGAAGTTGACGTTGAAGAAGTGGCCATGAAGCTTGTAGAAGCCGAAGTTGTTGTTGCTTGCATTGGAGGTGTTCATGTCGGACCAGAACCCGACCAGGACGCCTCCGTCGTTGAGCCCCGTTACCTGCGTCTGGACTGAGCCGGGATAGTTGTTGTCGGCGAAGTAGTTCAGGTAGTACTGCGGAAACAACAGGTATCCCTGATTGGGATGGCCCTTGGCGCCGGAGCCGAAGTAGCCGGCGATAACGCCTGATTTGTTGATTCCGAGCAGCTGGTTGAACGTCGTGTCAGCGCTGTCGTTGAGGGTCTGAACGTGGTAGTGCCTGCCGCTCGCAAGAGCAGGCGCAGCCACAGCGCCACCGGCGAGGAGCGCCGCGGTGCCTAGCGCGACCAGCTGAGGAACCAGGCGCTTATAGCCCGACCGCCGAATCCATCCCTGTGCCGCTCGCCAAGATGCCATTGCTGCTCCTTCAAGTAGTTGCAGATCGATTGCGGCGGGTCCCTGCATGCCGCATCCCTTACCCCAGGCTAGTGACCCCCTGGCTGTGCGCGTCGTGACCGTCAGGATTCCGACTGGCGGCGGGCGCCCGGGCAGGCCCGCGTACCGCGCACTTGCGGTCCAGGCTACGCCAGCTTCAGCAGGATCATCTCCGTCAATCCACGCTGGCCGGTCCGAAGGTGCGCGTCCAGCAGCGCCGCAAGCGCTCCGGTGGGAGCGCTACTCAGCTCGGCCAAGCACCCCCTGAGCAGGGGAATCAACAGAAGACGGCTGGCCCGAGCGGCGATGTGGAAGGCTGGCGCAGGCCTGCTCGTGCAGTGGATGGTGATTAGGCGATGGGTGCGGAGCAGCACATCGTGGACGACGATCGACAGGGTTCCGTTGCACGCACGGGGGCTAGCGCAGCGCAACGCCACCAGCGCGCGGTTGTCGAACACATCTACGGTCCTTGACGGCAGCTGGAGCCCGTGGCCCTCCCGGGGGTGGTAGACGTACGCCGCGCCCCTGTTGGAGTGGCCCCTCACCGTCGCGCCCGGAGCGCCCACCACCCTGGCCGAGCCATCCGCCGACAACGCCACCGAGGCGCCGAATCGGTCCGCGTCGTCCGAGGCAACGAGCTCTGCCGCCTGCGTCTCCGAGCGCCAGCCTGATGGGAGCCTTATGAACACGTAGGCGCGATCGGCGTTGGGCACCCCGGAAAGCACCGTCGATCCGTCGGCCGAGATCGCCGCCGAGCTGCCCAGGCCCTGCTGTGCGCGGCCGTTTGAGGCGATCAACTCCGCGTTCTGCTCTTCGGAGCTCCATCCCCCGGCGGGCCGGACGAACACGTATGCCGCTCCCTGTGCCCTCGAGTTCACTGTCGCTCCGGGCGCTCCGGCTACCGCCGTGGCCCCATCGCCGGAGACCGAAACCGAGGCACCAAGGTTGCCATCGTCAACCGCGTCCGACGAGGTCAGCTTCGCCGCCTGGGTCTCGGATGTCCATCCCCCGGATGGTCTGACGAACGCGTACGCCGCCCCCGCGCCGGGATTTGACGCCACGGTCGCACCTGGCGCACCGGCGAGGACCGTGCCGCCATCGGCGGACACCGTGACCGATCGGCCAAGAAAATCGGTGTCGTCACCGTCTGCGGCCGTCAGCTTGGCGGCCTGCGGCTCCGATGCCCATCCAGCTGGGGGCCTGACGAAGACGTATGCCGATCCCTGGGAGGAGTTGTCGCCGACCGTCGCCGTCGGCGCTCCAGCAACGACAGCCGACCCGTCGGCGGAGACAGCCACCGAAGCGCCGAGATGGTCGGCAAAATCGCCATCTGACGCGATCAGCGCGGCGTGCAGGGTCGGATGGCGCCACCCGCCACGCCCCTTGAGGAAGACATATACGGCGCCCTGGCCGCGGTGGTCTCCAATCGTCACGCCCGGGGCGCCGGCCGCCACTGTGGAACCGTCCGCGGATACAGAGACCGACGCGCCGAGGTTGACGCTGCCCGGTGCGGTCACCCTCGCGGTCTGGCTGCCGGATGCCCAGCCGCCTGCCGGCCTCACGAACACATACACGGCTCCCCGCCTGCGGCCATCCACTCTTGCAGCCGGCGCGCCGGCGACCACTACCGAGCCGTCGCCGGCCACCGCCATCGAGGAGCCGAGGCCCGCGCCCGCCGACCCATCTGAAGCTGCGAGCTTCGCCTGCTGCAGGATCGGATCGATCTTCACCGGGTAGCTGGCGCCGCGCGCATCCACGCGGATGTCGAGGCGGCCAGCCTGCAGCTCAAGCCAAGAATGAAGCACGCGTCCTCGGGCATCGGAGGCGGCGAGGTCCCGATACGCAAGTTCTCCGTCGAGCGTCAGCGCGTGACCTGCGTCCGCCAGCGCGGCATGCAGGTTTCCGGAGAGCGCGAGCCGCAGCGTCAACGGGCTCAGGCCGTCACCGGCCGGGCGCGCGACCGTGAAGCCCTGCTCCAGCCCAAATGGACCGTTTGCGTACCACTCGGTCAGGCCGGGGCGGATGTAGGTCACGCGACTCCCATGCGCGCGCGGCACCGCAGCTGCGATGGTGTGGAGCGATGTCCCGAAGCCGACGGCAGCCAAGCGCAGGCCGAACCACGAGGCACCGCTCGTCACCGATACGCCCCCATGGGCGAAGCTCGCTGTCAGCCGCTGCTCAGGGCTCCTCGCAAGCAAACCGCCGGGCGAATGCCGAACCCAGTACGCAGGCTGGACTGATCCCAGGCTGGCCGAGACCTGGCCGCGCGCGCCAGTTGGAAGGCGGGTCCAGCTCGCGTCGCGCCCCCCGCCGGAGGCCACGGGCCGCGCGGCCGTTGACCAGCCCGAGGTGATGAGAACCATCGCCGCCGCAGCCAGCGGTGCAAGCGCCCCGATGGCCGAGGCCGCCCAGCGGCGCTCGAACACGCCAATTCTCCCCAGCGCACTCATTGGTGCGTTAACGCGCTCAACCCCGCCCGATTGACTCAAAAGTGGATTACGGCTCGGTTTGATCCACTACGCGGTCCGGCCCGCAACGTCCTCCAGCAGCGCTTTAACAACACCGTCGATGTCGTGCCGGGCCGCCTCGGCGTGTGGCTCCAGCCCTCGCTCGCGAAGCGCAGCGCTGGTGATCGGCCCGATGCTGACGGCGCGGGCCCGGCCGATGTCGGGCACCTGGTCGAGAAGGAACTTCACGGTGGAGGACGAGGTGAACGTGACATAGTCGGCCTGCGCCACCGCTGCCTGCTGCTCAGCCGTAAGCGGCTCCGCCACGGTCTCATACAGCACCAGTACGTCGACGTCTGTGCCGCGCTCCCGCAACGTGTCCGGGAGGACATCGCGAGCCTCCTTGGCACGTGCCACCAGAGCCCGCCTGGCTGGGGGCACCGCCGACCCCGGTGGTCCAGCCAGCGCCGCCAGAAGGCCCTCGGCCGTCGATTCCTCGGGCACGACGTCGGCGAACACGCCGTGCGCGCGAAGGACCGCGGCGGTGCCGGGACCTATGGCCGCTACTCGCGCCGCGCCCAGCGCCCGCGCGTCCCGACCGGCAGCGGCCAGCCGCTCGAACAGCAACCTCACCCCGTTGGGCGAGGTCAGGCAGATCAGGTCATAGCCCTCGAGCTCAGGGGCTGGGCCGTCGATTGGCTCGATCCGGATAGCGGGCACCTCAATCACCGCAGCGCCAAGGGACCGCAGCCTGGACACCAAACCGCTGGCCTGCGCCCGAGCCCGGGTCACCGCCACCCTCAGCCCGGCCAGCGGCAACCGCCGGCGGAGCTCAACGACCGAGCCGAACACCGCGATTGCGGGAGCGCGGGCGCCAAGCCCCGCGACCGTCGAGAGCGTCCCCGCAAGCACGCGCTGGTCGGGCAGCGTGCCCCGCTCGATCACCGCCGCGGGTTCCGCCGGGTCACGCCCACCGGCGATCAGCCGCTGCGTGATGGCCTGAAGCCGCTTCACGCCCATGTAGACCACGAGCGTCCCGGGGAACCTCGCCAGCGCCTCCCAGTCGAGGGCTGACTCTGGCTTGGCCGGATCCTCGTGCCCGGTGAGGAATGCCACGGCCGAGGAGGCGGCGCGGTGAGTGACTGGGATCCCGGCCGCGGCAGGCGCGGCCACGCCCGCGGTCACCCCGGGGACAACCTCGAACGGGATCCCCGCCGACACGAGTGCCTCCACCTCTTCGCCGCCACGCCCGAACACAAACGGGTCGCCACCCTTAAGCCGCACGACCATTCGCGAGCTGTGCTCCACGAGGAGGCGATTGATCTCCTCCTGGGCGGCCGAGGGCCCGTCGGCCTGCTTGCCCACGTCGATAATCAGCGCGTCATGCCGCGCTCCTCTCAGGGCCTCGGACGGGATGAGTCGGTCGTGGACGATCACCTCCGCCCGTGCAATCAGCTCCAGCGCGCGGCTTGAGAGGAGACCGGGGTCGCCGGGTCCGGCGCCGACGAGATAAACCGTCACAGCAGCTCCCTGACCCCGGCGGCGACCAATCGCAGCGCACACAGTTGTCCCGCCTTCGAAGCAGGCCCTGTCACGCGGTCGCTCAGCCAGGCGGACCCGTCAGGGCGGCCGACCCAAGCGGTGAGGCGCACTAGACCGTCATCGAGCGGCTCGGCGTGTGCAGCGACGGGGGTGTTGCAAGTGGCACCCAGCGCCTTGGTGAGCGCACGCTCCGCCCCGACGCACTCCGTCGCCCGACTGTCGGACAGCCCGTCGAGCGGCCAGGCTCCGGGGTGGGCCTCGATCGCCAGCGCGCCCTGGCCAGCGGCGGGGATCAGCTCCTGGAGGATTCCATCTGGCTCGTGGCCGAGGCGCTGAAGTCCGGCATGGGCAAGCACGATGGCGTCGTACTGCCCTTCGGCCAGCTTGCGCAGACGCGTGTCGACGTTGCCCCGGATCGCCACCACGTCGAGATCCTCTCGGGCGGCGCGGATCTGGGCGGCGCGTCGGAGACTACTCGTGCCCACGCGCGCGCCCGATGCGAGCGCCTCCAGTGAGGGCGCTCCGCAGATAGCGTCGCGCGGATCGGCGCGCGGGGGGATCGCCACCAGCTCCAGGCCGTCTGCCAGTTCCGCCGGCACGTCCTTGGCCGAATGCACCGCCAGATCGATTCGGTCCTCAACCAGCGCGCGCTCCAGCTCTGACACCCAGCGCGACTTGTCCTCCGCCTCGGCGCCGCGGTCCCCCGCGGTCGTGATCGTCACCAGCTCGGTCTCGCCGTCGATCCGCTCGGCCACCCAGCGGGCCTGGGCCAGGGCCAGCGCGCTCCCGCGCGTCCCGATGCGGATCAACGGCGCCGGAGCTCGCGGACCTCGGCCAGCCGCTCGCCCTCGGGCGCCGCCGGCTGCTCAGCGGCGGGGGTCGCGGGCTGCTCGGCGGGCGCGGCGGGCTGCTCGGCGGCGGGGGTCGCAGCCGGCTGCTCGCCGGCAGGGGTCGCCATGCCCTCGACCTCGAGGTCGAACAGGTCGCGCAGAAAGGCCATCCGCGCGTGCACCCGGTCATCACGGAGCTCTTTCATCCGCGCCGTGGGGTCATGCAGGAGCCGGTTGACGATCGCCCGGCTCAGCGCCTCCATCCGCTCGAGATCCCTCGCCGATGCCGACTCCCACTTGCCCTCGTTCTCACGCACCACCTGCTCTGCGATCTCGGTGGCCTTCGTACGGAGCGCCGCGAGCGTTGGCAGCACCTCCAGCGAGCCCAGCCAGGTCGGCAAACTGCTGGATCTCCTCCTCGATGATCCCCTCCGCCTTGCGCGCCTCGGCCTGACGCACCTTGCGGTTACGCGCGATCACGGCGTCAAGGTCGTCGATGTCATACAGCGACACGTTCTCGAGCTCCCCGCAGGCGGCGTCGATGTCCCGCGGGACGGCCAGGTCGATCAGCAGCAGCGGCCGGTCCTGTCGGGTACGCATCACCTCGGCCAGGTCCTCGGCCTCCAGCAGCAGATGCGGCGAGGCCGTGGCGGCGACCACGATGTCGGCGGTCTGGAGCGCCACGGGTAGCTCGTCGAAGTTGACGCTACGACCACCGTAGCGGCGGGCCAAGCCGATGGCGCGGTCGCGACGGCGGCTGGCCACGAACACCGTCTCCACGCCGCTGTCGGCGAGCGCCCGAGCTGCCAGCTCGCTCGTCTCGCCCGTCCCTACGATCACGACCGAGCGACCTGCCAGCGATCCCAGCAGGTCTCGGGCCAGGGCGACCGCCACCGCCGGGAGGCTCAGGTTGCGCTCCCCGATCCCGGTCTGGAGCGGACCCTCTTGCCCGTGGCGAGCGCCGCCTTGAAAAGGCGGCTGGTCAGCGGGCCCACGGCCTCGCTGGACAGCGCCGCGTCGTAGGCGCGTTTGACCTGGCCCTGGACCTCCGCCTCGCCGACCACCATCGACTCGAGGCCGGAGGTGACCCGGAAGAGGTGCCGGGCGGCGTCGCAATTGCGGTGGGAGTAGATCGCGGAGGTCAGCTCGGTGGGCCGGATCCCGGCCTGCGTCGCGAGCATCGCCAGCACCCTGCCCTCCGCCTCCACCGGATCGCCCACCACCAGATAGAGCTCGGTGCGGTTGCAGGTTGAGATCGCCACGGCCTCCTGCACGTCGGCCGAGCCGAGGAGGTCACGTACGAACTCGCGGCCCCGCGCGTCGGGGAGGGCCAGCCGCTCCCGTATCTCCACAGGGGCGGTCTTGTGTGAGGCGCCGATGGCCAGCAGCTCGCTCACACCGCCACGCGCTCCCGCTCGGGCTCGTCCTCCGGCTCGCTGCCCTCAACCTGGCGTCGCATCGCCACGACGTCGCGCTCGATCCGGCTAGCCCTGATTGCCAGGATCGCAACGTAGCCGAGCACCAGTACAACGAACACAATGTAGGCGGCCGCCACATACGGGCCGGCCTTGTGCAATGGGAGCGCGGGGGCTGCGGCGGTCAGGGTCACCCCTTGCCTCCCTCCGGTCGGCGCTCTTGATGGAGCCTGCGGGCATCCCGCCCGCAGTATGAGTGTCGCGTCGCGACACTCATGACGGCGCCGCGCTCCGCCCGAGTGGCCTGACAGCACCGTCGCCGAGCAGCTCACGGCGCAGGCGGCGGGCCTGCATCCGGGAGCTCTTGGCGGCCAGCTCGAGCTTCCACAGGGTGACGTAAAGCAGCGCCACCCCGATCAGCGAGATCGCGAACGTCAGCTGCATCGATCCCGGGAGGTGACCACCCGTGAGCGTGAGGACGCGCGGGTGAACGTATTGCTGTGCCAGCCTCACCGCGATGAAGTTGAGCGGGACGAACGCGCCCGCGATCACCGAGAACACGCTGGCGTACCGCGCCTGACGCTCCGGATCCTCGATCGAGAAACGGAGCGGCTGGTAGGTGGCAAACAGCAGCACCACGATCAGGTAGGAGACGAGCGTTGGCTCGTTCCACACCCACCAATGGCCCCAGGAGGCCTTCGCCCAGATCGAACCCGTGACCAGGCCGCCGATCGAGAAGATCAGCGCCATATGGATCGCCACGTAGGAGCGCATGTCCCACTTGCGATCGCCGCTGCGCAGATGAGCGACCGCAAACAGCGCGCCGAGGACGTACCCGCACAGCGACACGATCGCCAGCGGCACATGGATGTAGAAGATCTTCTGGATGAACCCCTGGTCGGCGTCCAGCGGCGCGTAGAAGAACACCAGCGCCAGCGCCAGCGCGATCGTGGCGATGGTGGCGAGGGCGAGGGGACGAAGGCCGCGGCCGTAGATGGTCAAAGCTCAGTCCTCCAGCAGGTAATCGAATACTGCATATGCAAGGAGGGCGAACACCGAATCATAGAGAGCGAGGATCGCCAGCCATTTGCCTTGGGGAAACGTGGGTCCGTGGGCGACAAGCAGCGGGCCGCTCCCGCGAGCCATCGCGATCAACGCGGGAATCAGCAGCGGCAGCCCGATGATCGGCCCGATGAGGTCCCGCGCGCGGGTCTGCACGGCGATCGCGGAAACGAGCGTCCCAATCACCGCCACACCCAGGTCGGCCAGCGCCAGCAGGACGATGAGACCGGGGAGAGGACGCCCCAGGGAGGGACCGAGCAGCAGCAACTGGAACGCGGGAAGGGCAATCACCTCGAGCACTGCCAGGAACAGGAACAGCGCCGCCGCCTTGGCGACCAGCAGAGTCGTGCGGTCCACCGGAGCAAGCAGGAAGGCGTCGAAGCCACCCTGCTCGCGCTCGGCCACGAACAGCCGGTTGACGCCGAGCAGCCCGGCCAGCAGCAGCGTGACGGTGAGGACCCCACCGGCCAGCTGGCCAGCAATGCTCGCTCTTGCAAACGCGAAGTGGAAGATCACGAAGCTCGAAAGAGAAAAAAGGACCATCGCGGGGAGCGTCTCGAGCGTTCGCAGCTCGAGCCTCAGGTCCTTGCGCAGGATCGCCACGACGGTCCTCATACGTAGAGCTCGCGCAACTGGGTCTCGTTGAGATGGCCGGGCTCGCCCAGGAGGGCGGCCCGGCCGTGTTTGAGCCCCAACACCAGATCGGCTTCCGCTAGGGCAGCCTGCGGTTCGTGGCTCGTGATCACCCTGGTGGCACCGGCCGCACGGCCGATCAGTGGCTCCGCCAGCTCGCGCCGCGGCCGGATCCAGGTTGGCTCGCGGCTCGTCGAGCAGCAACACCTTTGGCCGGTGGAGCACCGCGCGACAGACAGCCAATCGCTGAACCATCCCTCTCGAGAGCGACCGCACCGGATCATCGGCCCGCTCCCGCATCTCGACGGCGTCCAGGAGCTCATCCACCCGAACCGCCTCCACCCCGATGCAGTGCAGCCTGGTAGTGCAGGTTCTCGCGCCCGGTGAGGTCTCGGTACAGAAGTGGCTCATGAGCGAGCAGACCGATGTGACCGCGCACCGCGAACGCCCGCTCCGGAAGGTGCTCGCCCAGGACCTCCACCACGCCTGAGTGCGGGCGCAGCAGCGTCGCCAGGATCCGCAGCAGCGTCGACTTGCCGGCGCCGTTGTGCCCGAGCACGGCGAGTGTCCCGCCGGGCGGCACGGACGCGGATACGCCCTGAAGCGCGGCGCGCTCGCCGAAGTGGCGAGTCAGGCCGCGCAGCTCAATGGCCGGCGGTTGGGCCACCGTCTCGCTGCAGCGTCTTCACCGCGTGCTCGAGCACCGGCGCAATCACCGGAAACAGCTCTTGGATCGACTTCGGATTACCAGGGAAGTTGACGATCAGGCTTCGATTGGCGACCCCCGAGACACCACGGCTGAGGATGCCCATCGGGGTGTGGCTGAGCGATTCGGCTCGCATGGCCTCGGCGAACCCGGGCGCGTCGCGGTCGATCACGGCTCGAGTGGCCTCCGGGGTGACGTCATCAGGCGTGAGCCCCGTGCCCCCGGTGGTGAAGATCAACGGAGTGCCGGCGTCAGGCGCCGAATGGCGTCGAAGAACCTCCTCAATCTCCGCTCTGTCGTCCCGCACGACCTCCCGGGCAACGACCTGGACCCCCACCGTCTCGGCCGCCTCCGCGAGGGCCGGCCCCGACAGGTCTTCGCGCTCGCCCGCGGCAGCGGAGGTGGAGATCGTGATGATTGCGGCGTTCATCCGCGCCGCCAGTGTCCCGACCGTCCCCCGGACTTCTCCAGCAGCGATACCTCGGCGATCGTGGCACCCCGCTCGATCCCCTTGACCATGTCGTAAACCGTGAGCGCCGCCACCGCCGCCGCGGTGAGCGCCTCCATCTCGACCCCCGTCGGCCCCGTGGTGCGTGCTTCGGCGGTCAGCACGATCTCTCCGGCCTGCGCGTCGACCCTGCCCTCCACGCCGACGAAGCTGAGGGGCAGGGGGTGACACAGCGGGATCAGCTCGGCCGTCCGCTTGGCGGCCTGGATGCCCGCGATCCGGGCGACGCTCAGCACGTCGCCCTTGGGGGCATCTCCCGAGAGCACCGCGGCCGCGGTGTCAGGGCCCACCCGGATGACCGCGCGGGCGACGGCGCGGCGGTCGGTTGGGGACTTCTCGGAGACGTCGACCATCCGCGCCTGGCCGGCGTCATCGAGGTGGGTCAGGGGTGGCTTGTCGGGCATGGCGGGCTGGAATAGGCTACGACCATGTCATTCCTGGACAAGGCCAAAGCCGCCGCCCAGCAGGCGGCGGAGAAAGCTCGGGAGGGCGCAGAGCAACTCCAGACCACCCGTGATCTGAACGCCGCGTATGGCGATCTCGGCCACAAGGCGTACGAGCTGGCCTCGGCTGGCGCGCTATCGCATCCCGAGCTTGAACCGCTCGTGCGGCGGATCTCCGAGCTGGAGGCCCCACCCGGGCGCTAGGCCGGCGTAGCCATCCGCTGGGCGCCGGCTATCAGCGCGCGCGCACCTTCGACATCACCATCACGCAGCAGGTCGATCGGATCCGGATCGCCATTCACGATCGACTCGAAGAACTCCTTGCGGTCCTGGTACGTGGGCAACGTGGCCTTGGCCCATCCGCGAACCTCGTTGAGAAGGATCGCCAGGTTGGCGTAGGGCTCCCCGAACAGCTCGCCGATCTCCCGCTTCATGCGCTTGGCCAGCGCCGGCGAGGCCCCGGCGGTTGAGATCGCTACCGCCAGCGGGCCGGTCCGCACAATCGCTGGGAGGATGAAGTTGCACAGCGGTGGCACATCGACGACGTTGACGAGCATCGACCTGGCCTCGGCGTCCTCAAACACCCGGATGTTCAGATCGGTGTCGTCAGTGGCGGCGATCGCAATCAGCGCCCCGTCCAGGTCGTCCGACTCATACTCGCGTCGCTCCCAATGGATGGAGCCCTCGAGCGCCAGCTGAACCAGCTCAGGATGAGCGTCAGGGGCGACGAGGGTGACATCTCCGTCGCACGCCAGCAGCCCTTCGACCTTCTCGAGTCCGACGTCACCGCCTCCGATCACCACGCAGCGGCGGCTACGGAGGCGCAGACACGCGATGTAAAACGGAGTCCTGAGCATGTCCTCCACGCAGGACTGATCGCAGATCCCCTTACGCAGCTGGCACACGCATTCCTTGCCGCTATACGCCTGGGCGGGCATTCTCTACAGGGTATCCAGCGCTCTAGGAGCGCCTGACGGCATCCCGTACCAGGCGGGCGCCGAGCCTCAGCAGCGGGCGCGCACCAGCGCGGAGCGCTCCGGCCCGGATCGATGGCCGCCCGTAAAGAATCTCAGCGGCCTGCCGGAGCGCCCTGCCGAGCGTCTCGTCATATGGATGCCACCACGGATCCTTGAGCGTGGAGCGCTCCCATACGCGCAGCTTGACGTTCACGCACTCGTACAGGCCGAACTTGGAATGCGTACGGCCAACCCCTGACTCCTTGACCCCGCCCCACGGGCACTGGCAAGCACCATGGCTGAACATGTGGTCGTTGATCCAAACCATTCCGGCCTCCAGCTCCCGCGCCATCCGTTCGCCCTTGCTGCGGTCCTGGGTCCACACCGAAGCCCCAAGCCCGAATTGCGAGTCGTTTGCCAGCACCACCGCCTCGTCCTCGGACTCGACGACGGTGATCGGGAGGACCGGGCCAAAGATCTCCTCACGCATGATCCGCATCTGGTGGGTCACGCCCGTCAGCACCGCCGGCGCGTAGAACGCTCCTGACTCGAAGCCGGGAGGAGAGTCCACCGGGCCTCCGCACAGCAGTGACGCGCCGGCGGCCACCGCGTCGTCGACCAGATCACTGACGATCTCGAACTGCTCCTGGGAGACCATCGGGCCGATCTCGGTGTCCCAGCCCATCGGGTCGCCCACCCGCAGACTCCTCGCGCCCTCCACCACGCCCGAGATGAAGCGATCGGCAATCTCACGCATGACGTACACGCGCTCTATCCCCGAACAGGTCTGACCCGCGTTGGCGTATCCGCCCCACAGCGCCCCGGCGATTGCGTGGTCGAGGTTGGCTTCGGCGAGCACGATCATCGGGTCCTTGCCGCCCAGCTCCAGCACGGAGCCTTTGAGCTGGCGAGCGCACTCCTCGCCCACCGCCCTGCCGGCCTCAACGGAGCCGGTGAAGAAGATCTTCGCCGCGCTCGAGGAAACCAGCGCGGGCCCGGTGCCCGGGCCATGGATCACGCGCACTAGACCCTGAGGAACGCCGGCGCGCTCAAATGCCCGACCGATCCGCTCGCCGATCAGCGGCGTCAGCGAAGCCGGCTTCACGACGACGCCGTTGCCGGCCATGAGCGCCAGCGCCACCTCCCCAAACGGGATGCTCCAGGGGTAATTCCATGGCGAGATCACGCCGATTACGCCGAGCGGCTCGTACGTGAAAGCCGACCGCTTGGTCCTCAGAAACACCTGCCGCATCGGGATTTCCTCGTCCGCCAGGATCTCGATACCCGCTCGCGCGATCCATGACAGGGCGTCGATCGTCGGCAGGACCTCCATCGCGAACGCCTCGTTGCGCGGCTTGCCCTGCTCTCGCGTAATCAGGTCGCGAAGGTCGTCGGCCTCGTCGAGTAGGACCTGCGCCACGCGCTCCATGTATCGCGCCCGGTCGGCCAGCGTCAGCTGGGCCCAGAACGGCTGCACCCGCGATACGCCTTCGACGGCCTCCTGGACGCGCTCCGGCGAGGTGATCGGAACGGAGCCCAGCCGCTCACCGGTGGCGGGGCTGTACGAATCCAGCTGCGCGGTCGCGGTGGCTCGCACCACCTTCGAAGGCTAGACCCTGATGCTCCGGCGCACGGTGGTGGCGCTGCCGGTGCGTGGGCTGAAGCTGACGATCAGCTCGAGCGTCAACGGTCCGCGCTGCCCGGTGACGATGGCGCGACCCTGCGAGGTCAAAGTCACGCTCACCTTCCCACGTGAAGCCGCGCTGAAGCGCTGCGTCCCCCGCGCGACTGCGATCGCACCCCGCTGCAAGGTGATCGTGAGCCTCCCCGCGCTCGGCGAGCTGAAGCCGTAGCTGGTGCGACCGCGGCTGAGCAGCTGACTCGCCGGGCCGTTGGCCCGGAGGAGGGCCTGTAACAGCGCCTCGACGCGAGCGGGGCTGGGGCTCACAACGGCCGTCGCCGCCGAGACCGCCGGGCCTCCTGGTCCACCGGCGTTACTCGCGCTCTCCGACACGCGGATAGTGTGGTCAACGTCGGCCGCGCGCAGCTGATACCGCTGGCCGGTGGCGCCGGAAATCGGCGAGCAGTTGCCGCCGTGCGCGTCGCAGCGCTCCCACTTCTCGAGGAGCGCGGTCGGCCCATTGGACCATTTGCCGGGGGCTTCGACCAGGGTGCTTCCCTCGACGGCCCGGCCGGAGAGCCCCGGCGCACCCGTATTTGCCGGCGGGAGCGGCAGCACCACGGCGCTCGGCGCCGAGGTGGCGGGGGCGCTCGAGCCGGCCGAGTTCCTCGCAAGCTCGCTCACCCTGAGTCGATGACCGATGTCGGCGCTCCCCAGCTGGTAGCTCTGCCCGGTGGCCCCCGGCAGCGTCACGCAGTTGGCCCCACCGCTGTCGCACTCCTCCCACTGGTAGGCGACGCTCGTGGGGCTGTTGCTCCAGGTGCCCCCGGTGTCGGCGAGCACACCGCCCTGACGGGCAGCGCCTGAGACCGTCGGCAGGGCGGTGCTTACGGGGACCGGGAGGCTGCTCTCGCAATTGCTGGTGCGGTTGCTGAACTCTGTCTGGACCAGGTAGAGATCGTTGCCAAGCTGAACGTTGTACGAGGCCCCGTTGGGGCCGGCCTGGGTGGTGCCGTAGAGGGCCACGCACTTGTCGCCGATCTCGTTGCCGGCGGCGTCGACCCAACCGGTGCCCGCCACGGGGTCGGTCATCGACTCGCTGAGCTCGTGGCTGAACGTGTCGACCACCGAATCGGTCTGGTTTGAATTCAGGTATGGCGGGCCGAAGTCGCAGCCGACGACTCCATAGGTCCAGGGGAGGTCGGCGTAGATCACCTGCGGGCCGTTGCCCGAGGGCTGGTAGTTGCTGTGGTAGCCGCAGTAATCGGTGTACGAGCAGCCGTCCGCCGGATTGGAATCCAGGCAGCTGGCCACGTCCTGCGGAGTCAGGACGAAGTACTCGACGTCGGTGCCGGTCGGAAGCCCGTGCGCGGAGATGTAAGACGTGAGCTCCGCCTCGATCTGACCATCGGTGATGCAGCTGGAGTAGCCCGAGACAGAGCAGCCGCCGGTGGGATAGGGAGAGGTGTCGACGATCGATCCCGCGTTCTGCACCGCGAACTGCACATAGTTCGTCGCTCCCCCGGGTCCCGAGTTGTCGTAGTACTGCTGGGTGACCGAGACAGGGGTCAGGTTGTTCGCGCCGGCTGTAACCAGATCGTTCAGCCACTGCTCGAGCCCCGCCTTATAGGCGGCGGGGATCGCTCCTGACGGATCCCAGAAGAACAGGTAGTCGTGCTCGGCGTGCTGGACGGGCCCGGCGCTCTGTCCGGCGACGCCATACAGGAGCGGCGAGCAGTCGGTCGAGCACGCCGTGGTACGGACGCGCGGAAGCCGGTGAGCTCCGGCGACCGCCGTTCTCCCCGCCGGCACGATCCCAAAGACCTTGTGCGTGGCCGGATCGGAAACCACCTTGGCCTGCCCCGGCTGCGTCAGATAGCCGCAGCCGACAACGACTACGGCAAGTGTCAGCAACCGAAGCGCCCTCACGGCAGTGATTCTCGGGTGTCTGGCGGTCGTCAAGATTGTCATGGAGCAGACCTGCGCCTAGCCCCCCAGGCCACGGGCTCCGCTCAATGTGTATCGGCATGGGAGGGGGCGGGCAGGAGGGGCGGGGGCGCCGCCTCTTCAAGCCGCCCGGGCCCTGTCAGGCCGCGCGGCCGCGCACCAGTGCGTTTGCCCGACCGACCAGCGCCCCGGCCAGCAGCGGGGCGAGCGTGCCTGGCGCCTCCGGGTCGACGATCAGCGCGTCAGGCTCAGCGACTGGTCCATTCAGATCGATCGAGCCGATGCCGATCATCCGCTCGGAACCGTCGAGCAGGGCCGTGGCGCAGATCACGCAGCGCCATCTGGGGTCGAAGCGGGCGAGCCTCGCCACCTCGAGCTCCGACGGCACCGGGTCGCCAAGGCGCTCGAACAACGCTCGGATTGCGGCACCATCGCTGGGCCGCGCGATGCGCAGGCAAACGCGAAACCCGTCCTCAAGCGGGTAAAACCGGCCCAGCAGGGCCCCGGGGTCGAACTGAAATGCCATTTCCTACAGAGTAGTAGCTTCGGCTCAAGGATCCGGTAAATCCCTGGTAAATGCCGGTTTTGTGGTCCGCACGCTGACGCGGCCACCGAGGCATGGTCGAGAGAGCGATATGGGGTGGCGCTTTTTCGACCATGCCATCCGGCCGCCGGGCTCGAGGAGGCAAGGGCGCCTAAGCGAACGCTGCGTTCGCTATTCCGCCCTTGCCCTTGGCCGGCCGCGCCCCGACCCCGGCAGCCCCGCCCCGACCCCGGCACGCCCCGCGCCCCGACCCCGCAAACCGCGGCCGCCGCGAGCACCGTCCCCACTCCTCAGGCCCGCCCGCGTGCCCGCCTTATCTCCTCCAGCCGCTCCAGGAGCAGCGCCTCGGCCTCGTCGGGGTCGTAGAAGCGCTGGCCGATCGCTGGGTCGGGCATCAGCTCCTGAGGGGAGAGGTGACCCGGTCGCCGGTGTGGGTTGTCGTAGTTGCCGTCGCTGCGGGTCGAGGAGCGCAGATGCTGCGGGGGCGCGTGGGCTCCCTGCTCGCGCACGTACTCCCGGGCGGCCCCGATCGCTCGCTTGGCGGCGTCGGACTTGGGCGCCAGCGCCAGGTAGATGGCGGCTTGAGCGAGCGCAAACTGGCACTCGGGCATGCCCACGTGCTCGACCGCATGGGCGGCCGCCGTGGCAACCGTAAGCGCCCGGGGATCGGCGTTGCCAACGTCCTCGGAGGCCAGGACCACCATCCGCCTAACGATGAACCGTGGATCCTCGCCCCCCTCCAGCATCACCGCCAGGTAATACAGGGACGCGTCCGGGTCCGATCCGCGGGTCGCTTTGATCCAGGCCGAGATCGTGTCGTAGTGGCGATCTGCCTGCTTGTCGTAGAGCAGCGCCCGCTGCTGGAGGGCGTCCTCGGCATGCGCCAGCGTGACTTCCTCGGCCGGATCCACCGTCTGGCACGCCAGCTCCAGCGCATTCAGACCCACCCGGGCGTCTCCGCCGGAGCGATCGGCCAGGAAGTCGAGCGCTTCCGCGGCGATCCGCTCGGCCGGGCCGCACTCTCCGTGTGAAACGGCCCTCTCAAGCAGTCCGCGCACGTCCTGGGCGCTGAGCGGATCGAGTTCGTACACGCGGGTCCGGGAGAGCAACGCCGAGTTGACCTCGAAGTACGGGTTCTCGGTGGTCGCGCCGATCAACGTCACCAGCCCCTCCTCGACTGCGGGCAGCAGGGCGTCCTGCTGGGCCTTGTTGAACCGGTGGATCTCGTCCAGGAACAGGATCGTGCGCCGGCCGGATCCGGCGAGGCGCTCCCGCGCTCGCTCGATCACGGCGCGCACCTCGGCACGGCCGGCCTGCACCGCGCTCTCCTCCTCAAATGCCGCGTCGGAGCTCGACGCCAGCAGGCGGGCGAGCGTCGTCTTGCCGCTCCCGGGCGGACCGTGGAGGATCATCGAATGAGGCCGGCCCTCCTCGATGGCGACCCGCAGCCCTGAGCCTGCTGCCAGCAGGCGCCCTTGGCCTACGAACTCGTCGATCGTCTGCGGCCGCAGGCGGGTGGCGAGCGGCGCGTGTGGCGTGCTCTGCGACGTACGCGGCTCGTCTTCGAACAGCCGCTCCATACGGATAAGTGTGACGGGGGATGGCTAGGTGTGACGGAGGCCGGGTGAGTGTGACGGGGAAGGTAGGCGTGAAGGGGGAAGGTGGGCGTGACGCCCACGTAAGCCGACGCCGGACGCCTTACCGCCCGGCGATGGCCAGCGCCGCCTCGTGCAGGGCTCCGTTGGTGGCGACCGCGTCGGGGCCCTCGGCGGTGCTCACGCCGGCGAGATTTGTGAAGCGACCTCCGGCCTCTTCGACGATCACCTGCGGCGCGGCCAGGTCCCATAGCGACACGATCGGGTCCAGCCCTATCTCCACCGCCCCCTCGGCCACCAGCATGTAGCTCCAGAAGTCTCCCAGGCCGCGCGTGCGCCAGCAGGTCTGTGCCAGCTTCACGAGCGCGTCTAGGCGGCCGTTCTGGGCCCACTCCTCGATTCCGCCAAAGCAGAGCTGCGCGTCGGCCAGCTCGCTGACGGCGGAAACGCGGAGCGCTCTTGCCGTGGGCGTCAGATCGTCTTCGACGAAGGCCCCGCCGCCGCGTGAGGCCCACCAGCGCCGATGGAGTGCCGGAGCTGACACCACCCCCACCATCATCTCCTCGCCATCCTGAAGGGCCAGCAGCGTGGCCCAGCTGGGGACGCCCCGGACGAAGCTCTTGGTGCCGTCGATGGGGTCGATGATCCAGCGGCGCGTGGCACCTGCCGCCGCCGAGACGCCGAACTCCTCGCCGACGACGGCGTCCTGTGGCCGGGCCGTGGCCAGACGGTCTCGCAGCGCCTGCTCCACCTCGGTGTCGGCTTCGCTCACCGGGGTCATGTCCGGCTTGGTCTCGCACCACCAGGTTCTCGGCGCGGTAGTGCAGGAGGGTTATGGAGTCAGCGATGTCGGCCAGCTCGAGTGCGAGCGCCAGATCGTCGGGGTCGGCAGCCACGGCCGGTGATCCTACGGCGAGTAGGCTCCGCGAGGATGAGCGTGACGACCACCCTCGAGCGGGAGACGGTCGATGTCCTCCAGCGCCTGGTGCGCTTCAACACCGTCAATCCCCCGGGCAACGAGCGGCCCGCGATCGAGTTCCTGGCGGCATACCTCGAGGGCGCCGGCTTCGAGATCGAGCTGCTGGGCGCGAGCGAGGACCGGCCGAACCTCGTCGCCGACCTCCACGGCGCAGACGACGGGCCCACCCTCTGTTACCTGGGCCACGTCGACACGGTGCTCGCAAACCCATCGGAATGGACCCATGACCCATGGTCGGGCGAGGTGGCCGACGGGTTCCTCTGGGGCCGCGGAGCGCTGGACATGAAATCCCAGGTCGCCGCGGAGACGGTGGCGGCGGCGGAGCTGGCGCGCTCGGGCTGGCGGCCCACGCATGGCCACCTGAAACTCGTGTTCCTCGTCGATGAGGAGACCGGCGGTGATCTGGGAGCGCAGTGGCTGACCGCCACCCACCCGGACCGCGCCAGCTGCGACATGCTGATCAACGAGGGAGCCGGACTGGTCTTCGATTACGAGGACCGCCGGCTATGCGGCGTGTGCTGCGGGAAAAGGGCGTATTCCGCTTCACGCTCACCGCCCAGGGAGTCGCCGGTCACGCCTCCATGCCGAGAACCGGCGACAACGCACTGCTCAAGCTGGGCAGCGTGCTCGAGCGCCTGGCGAGCGCCGAGCCCTCGTTTGAGCTGACCGAGCCCGTGGTGAGGATGCTGGAGCGGCTGGGAACCGACCCGGCCGATCCGGCGGCAGCGCTCGAGCACATCACGGGCGCAGCGCCGGCGCTCTCGATCGTCGTCGAGCCGATGCTCGGCGTGACGCTCACGCCGACGATGGCCCAGGCCTCCGAGAAGGTCAACGTCATCCCCTCCCGGGCCCAGATCAAGGTCGACTGCCGGGTCCCGCCGGGGCTGGGCGAGGATGCCGCGCGGCGGCGGATCAAGCAGGTACTCGGCGAGACCGCGGAAGGCCTGGAGATCGACTTCACGGAGACCGTGGTTGGGAACCAGTCGGAGGTGGCGACGCCGCTGATGGAGGCGATAGCGGAATGGGTCACGAAGGCCGAGCCAGGCACCGAGGCGGTACCGGTCATCCTTCCCGGCTTCTCTGACTCGCGATGGTTCCGGGAGGCGTTTCCAGAATGTGTCGCCTACGGCTTCTTCCCGCAGCGGCACATGACGCTGTTCGAGGCCACTCCCCTGATCCACAGCGCCGACGAGCGGATCGACGTCCGTGACCTCGGTTTCGCCGCCGCCTTTTACGCGGACATCGCGCGTGAGCTGCTGGGATGAGGCTCCCGGCCGAGATCAGCGAATAGGCCGCGTAAATACACTGCCCGCGCATGGCGCGCCAGCGCCTCGACCCCCACATCTTCCGCCTTCCGATTGAGCGGATCCGGGAGGGCTACTACTCGGACGCCTACTTCGTCTACACGAAGGAGCTGCTGGAGCTGGAGGACCACCACCCGCGGGTGACGATGCAGGTGTTCCAGAAGAAGGAGAGCCTGCTGGGCGGGATCGATGAGGCGGTCGCGGTGCTCAAGCTGTGCTCAGGCCACGCCGGGCCGGGCGGCGAATGGGTCGAGGGGTGGCACGAGCTGGAGGTCCGCGCCCTGCACGAGGGCGACACCATCTCCCCGCGCGAGCCGGTGATGGAGATAGAGGGCGATTACAGCCTGTTCGCTCACCTCGAGACCGTCTACCTCGGTTGCCTTGCGCGGCGCTCGCTGGTCATGCGCAACGTCGCCGAGGTGGTGGCCGCGGCCCAGGGCAAGCAGATCTTCTACTTCCCCGCCCGGCACGACCACTGGCTGGTCCAGACCGGCGACGGCTGGAGCGCCCATGTGGCCGGCGCGATCGGTGTCTCCACCGACGCCCAGGCGTCGTGGTGGGGCGGCCTGGGGATCGGGACCGTTCCCCATGGGCTGATCGCGGCGTACGGAGGCGACACCGTCGGTGCGGCCGCCGTGTTCGCCGAGCGCTACCACGACGAGATGAACATCACCGTTCTGGTCGACTTCGAGAACCACTCAATCAAGACCGCGCTTGAGGTCGCCGAGGCGCTTGGTCCACGCCTGTGGGGCGTTCGTCTGGACACCAGTGAGGACCTGGTCGACCGCTCTCTGTGGGATGAGCTTGGCGGCTTCAAGCCCACCGGCGTCAACCCCCGCCTGGTCGAGAAGGTGCGCGGGGCGCTCGACCAGGCCGGTCACGAGGGCGTCCGGATCGTCGCCAGCGGGGGCTTCAACGCCCAGCGAATCCGGGAGTTCGAGGCCGCCGGCATACCAGTCGACGCATATGGAGTGGGCTCATCGCTGATCCGCGGCGACAACGACTTCACCGCCGACGTGGTCCGGCTGGAAGGTCAGCCTTGCGCAAAGGAGGGACGACGGTACGCGCCGAATCCCCGCCTGGAGATAGTTGAGTGATCCAGGACCGGTGCCGATGAAAACCCTGCCGTGATGACCCCGCTTGCCTTTCTCGGCTACCCGTCGCTAACGGACTGGGCTCAGGCCTGGCTGCCCATCATCTTTATGGGCCTACTGGTGTACCTGCTGTTCCGGCTGGCGCGGAACATGCCGCGCACCCGCCCGCAGGAGATCAAGCCTGACGCCGCCCCCACGATCGGCTGGAGCGACATAGCGGGAGCCGAGGAGGCCAAGGAGGAGCTGCGGGAGGTCGTGGACTACCTGCGAGATCCCAAGCGCTTCAGGGACATAGGCGCCAAGGTCCCCAAGGGGATCCTCCTGCACGGACCCCCGGGGACGGGGAAGACGCTGCTCGCCAAGGCGGCCGCACACGAATCGGGGGCCACGTTCTTCTCGCAGTCGGCGGCCTCGTTTGTAGAGATGTTCGTGGGGGTTGGGGCCGCGCGGATCCGGCGGCTCTTCAAGGCCGCCCGCAAGAAGGCTCCGGCGATCGTGTTCATCGACGAACTCGACGCGGTCGGTGGGCACCGGGGACACGACGTCTCAGGCGAGCGCGACCAGACGCTCAACCAGCTGCTGGTCGAGCTGGACGGGTTCAGCGCACGCAAGGACGTCGTCGTGATCGCCGCCTCCAACCTGCTGGAGAAGCTCGATGGCGCGCTGCTGCGGCCCGGCCGGTTCGACCGCCAGATCTTCGTCTCGCCCCCTGACGTCTCCGGTCGCGAGCGGATCCTCGAGGTGCACAGCGCAACAAGCCGCTTGAGGCTGGGATCGACTTCAACCTGCTGGCCCGCCAGACCTCGGGCCTGACCGGGGCGGACCTGGAGAACATCTGCAACGAGGCCGCGATCTTCGCCGCACGCCGTGGCGCCCCCATCGTGGCCCTCGGCGACTTCGACGCAGCCATCGAGCGGGTGGTCGCCGGGATGCAGTCCCGCCGTGCACTCACCGACCACGAAAAGCGGGTGGTTGCCTACCACGAAGCCGGCCACGCGCTGTGCAGCGAGCTACTGCCATCGGTCGACCGGGTTCACCGCATCTCGATCGTGCCCCGCGGCAGAGCGCTCGGCTACACGCTGAACCTCCCCGAGGAGGATCGCTACCTGAAGACCCGTGAGGAGTTGATCGACTTCATGACGATGCTGCTCGGTGGCCGGGCGGCGGAGCAGCTGGTGTTCGGCTCCATCACGACGGGAGCCGCCGACGACCTCAAGCGCGTCGGCGAGATCGCCCGGTCGATGGTCCGCGAGTACGCCATGGGAACCGGGTCCCGCTCGCTCCCTGCGAGCGACGCCGCGGCCGCAGAGCTGACGCGCCAGGTCCATGACCAGGAGGTTGCGGAGCTGGCCGACGAAGCGCTCCGCTCCGCGATCGCGATGCTCGACGCTCACCGCCCGCAGCTGGATGCGCTGGCCGCGAAGCTGCTGACGGACGAGGTCCTGGAGCGCGACGACCTCGAGCAGATCATGGGCGACACTCCCCCGGCGGCGCCTCGGCGCATCGGGGAGCTGTCGATCGCCGCGGCCACGGCGGCCAATCCGGCGCCGCGCGCCACCCGGCGCTCCTAGCCCAGCGGGCTCGGCGGTCGGCGGCGCCTGCGGGCGGGTAACCTCCCGCCGATGCTCGAGACGATCGACCATATCGGCGTGGCCGTGGAGGACCTGGAGGCCGCACTCGGCCTCTACCGCGACTCAATGGGTATGCCCGTGGTTCACAGGGAGACGGTCAAGGAGCAGGGAGTCGAGGCGGCACTGCTCGACGTGGGCGATGGCCACGTCGAGCTCCTCCAACCGCTCGGAGAGGACACCGCAGTCGGCAAGTTCCTCGCGCGGCGTGGGCCCGGGCTGCACCACGTGGCCTACAGGGTCGCCGACGTGGAGGAGACGCTGGGCGAGCTGTCCGCCGCAGGGCTCAGGCTGATCGATGAGCACGCCCGCACGGGGATCCGGGGCTCCCGGGTGGCGTTTCTGCACCCCAGCTCCACCGGCGGGGTGCTGACCGAGATCGTGCAACCGGCCGTGCACGGCGACCAATCCGTTCCCTGATGGCCAACGAGAAGCCCCAGAAGGTGTCGATTGGCTTCATCGGAAGCCAGGTACTGGCCGGGCGGATCGCTCCGGCCGAGCTGTCGAAGCTCCGCGACGCCCTGGGATCCGAGGGATGGAGCGATGTCCGGTTCGACGACGGGACTGCTGCGGTCGATCTCTCCAAGGTTGTCTACGTGCTCGTCGAGGACGAGGAGCACCACGTGGGGTTCGGGGCCTAGCCCGCGAAGAACGCGATGTGGCCCTCGCCGTGGGCCTCAGGCGGCCCATCCGCGACGTGATGGACCGAGCACGCAGCCGCGCCGCAGCGGATAGCGTCCACGCGCGCCCCGCCCTCGGTGGCCACCAGCAGATCACCTGACCGGACGCCCAAGCCGCCCAGGGCGCCCGAGCTCAGGCCAAGCAGGACGTCGTCCCCGGGATGGGGATTCCCGGGCGTGAACCGGTCGGCCATCACCGCGCGGTAGCGGCCCGCCGGGACGAAGCCGGCGCTCTCGACCCCGACGTCGCCGCCGTGGGGGAGCCCCGAGTTGGCCAACAAGCTGCTGGCGCCGCGCGGGGTGATCGCAAATACGCGGCCACCGTTCTCATCGGTGGCGATCAGGTCGCCGGCGAAGCGGCCGAACTTCGGCGGCGCCACGGCGATGCCGCCCTCGACCTTGGGGGCGCTGGTGGTGACCGCGTTGACCTGGCCGTGACAGCCGATCGCATCGACGGTGGTGGTTGAGCCATGGTTGATCGTTACCAGGAGCTTTCCCCAGCCGAAGGTGATTCCGTCCTGGAGCCCCGGAGCGGTGATCGTGGCGAAGCGGTGGACCGCACCCGCACCGGTGACCGCCACCACGCCCCTTCCCTTGGTCAGCCGGAGCGCGTAAACCGTCCGGTTGCCGAAGCAGCCGCCCGGCGAGAGCGCGATGTACGCCTCCTCGCCGCCGGGGCTCTGGTATGCGGGAGCGAATGGCCTTACCCGTCCGCTCTTGCTCACGAGAAACAGACGCCCGGCGGCGGCCATCACCAACGCGCCGTCCTTGCGCGGCCCCACCACGTCGAGCGGGCGGCTGGCATGCAGGAACGTGCTCCAGTGCCGGACCCCCGCGGAGCTTGCCGCAACCGAGGAGCCGCCACCGGAGGAGCGGCCAGCGGAGGAGCCGCATGCCGCCACCAGGCAGGCACACGCCGTTGCGATGAAGCTTCTACGTATCGTCTGAAAAGTGTCGCCGATCGAACTCGACCGAGCGCTGCTTGTCCTTGCCCGGACACGCGTGCACCGCCCCTCTTTCGAGAGGGCGGTCGCGGCGTATTCGCGGACCGGCGAGCACGCTACCTGCTGGTTTGGGCTGGGGCTGGTCGGGTTCGCCCGCACGTCGGGAGAGCGCCGGGCGGGGTGGGTGCGCGGGCTGCGGGTGGTTGGCGCCGCCTACGCGCTCAACTACGCCGTCAAGGTGACGGTCCGACGCCGCCGGCCTGAGCTCCCCGGGCTGCCGCCGCTGTCGCCGACCATCTCACGCCTTTCGTTTCCCAGCGCCCACGCCACCACGTCGTTCGCCGCCGCCCGCGCCTACAGCCGCGTCCTCCCCGCGGGGCCGCTGTACGCGGCTGCGTCGGTGTTTGCGCTGAGCCGTCCGTACCTCGGCGTGCACTACCCGAGCGACGTGCTGGCGGGCGTGGTGCTCGGCACTGCACTGGCTGGAACGTGGCCGGAGTGAAGGTGGGCATCGTCGGGCTCCCCAACGCGGGGAAGTCCTCGCTGTTCACCGCCCTGACCGGCGTGGCCGCAGAAGCCGCCAACTACCCCTTCACAACGATCGAGCCCAACGTTGCGGTCGTACCGGTGGCCGACCCGCGGCTGGACGCCGTCGCCGGGACTGTCGGCGCTTCGAAGGTGGTCCCCGACACGATCGTGTTCTCGGACATCGCGGGGCTGGTCCAAGGCGCGCATCGCGGCGAGGGACTCGGCAACCGCTTCCTGGCCAACATCAGGGAAACCGACGCGATCATCCACGTGGTCCGATCACACCAGGACGAGAACGTCGTGCATCCCGAGGGACGGATCGATCCGCTGGCCGACCTGGAGACCGTCGAGACCGAGCTGGTCTACGCCGACCTGGAGCAGGCCGAGCGCCGGCTCGAGCGCGTTAGCAAGCTAGCCAAGGGGGGCGACGCCCACGCACGGGCCGAGAGCGAGTGGCTCGAAGAGGTGATCGCGGTCCTGGCGGCAGGTCGGCCGGCTCGCGCCGCGGTGCCACCGCCGGATGGAGCACGGGATGCGGCGATCCTCCTCCAGCCGCTGACCGCGAAGCCCGTGCTGTACGCCGCGAACGTGGAGGAGGGCTCCTTCGAAGTGCCCGAGGAGATCGCCGAGTACGCGGCGGCAAAGGGCGCGGCGGCAGTCGCGATCTCGGCGCGCCTGGAGGCTGAGCTGGCCGAGCTCGATCCGGACGAGGCGGCCGAGATGCGGGGAGCGTTGGGGGTGGCAGAGTCCGGGCTGGAGGCGGTTGTCCGCGGCGCGTTCGCGCTGCTCGAGCTAATCGCGTTCTTCACGGCCGACGCGGGCAGGCCGGCACAGTCCTGGCACGTCGCCGGCGGTGCTTCCGCTGTCGAAGCTGCCGGCGTCGTCCATTCCGACATGCAGCGGGGGTTCGTGCGAGCGGAGGTGATCGGCTGGCGGGAGCTGGTCGATTCCGGCGGCTACGCCTCGGCGCGTGAGCGCGGGACGCTGCGCCTCGAGGGCCGCGATTACGTCGTCCGCGACGGCGACGTTATCCACATCAGGTTCACGCCCTAGAGGTCGCCGAGATCCGTCGCGGCCTCCAGGCGCTCGGCCAGGCGGTTGAGCCCCAGCCCGCGAGCCGCCCTCGCGCCGCCCGCGAGGTCGGTGGGACGGTCTGGCGGAAGATCCAGGTCGACCGTGCGCAGCTGCGCTATCTCCTTGAAGGCCCGCAGCTCCTCCGCCTGCGCCGTCAGAGCTTGAGCGATCCGCGGCCGCTCTCCTCGAGCGCCGGCGATCGCCGCCTCCAGCGAGCCGTGGACCCGCAGCAGCTCAGCAGCGGTCTTGGGGCCCACCCCCGCCGCGCCGGGCAGGCCGTCCGAGGGGTCGCCGCGCAGCGCGATGAAATCTGGCACCAGCTCAGGGCCTATCCCGTAGCGCTTTTTCACCTCCGCGCGCGTCGATCTGCTCGAAGCCGCTGATCCCGGACTTCAGATACAGCACGTGCACCCGGTCGCCGACGCACTGGTACATGTCGCGGTCTCCCGTCAGGATCAGCGCCTCGCCGCCGGCCTCCACCTCCACCGACGCCAAGGAGCCCAGGAGGTCGTCGGCCTCGAGCTCCTCTGAGCCCAGACAGCTCCAGCCGAACGCTTCAAAGAAGTTCGACGCCTCGGCGAACTGCCACGCCAGCGCGTCCGGAACCTCAGGGCGCGCCGCGTGATAGGGGGGATACAGCTCGACGCGATAGTGGGCTGCCTCGGCGCCGAAGCACACCACGATCGCGCGCGGCCGGCGGTCTGAGGCGATTCGCAGCAGCGCGTTGGCCGTGCCGAGCAGCGCGTTGACGGAATGGTCGTCCTGACCCTTGATCGAGTCTGGGAGCGCGTAGAACGACCGGTACAGCAGAAACGGGGCATCGACGACGAGCAGGGGACCGGGCATCCCCGGCAGAGTAGATTCCCGCGGCGATGGCCACACGCAACCGGCCGTGAACGGCGCCCAGGCGCTGATCCGCACGCTCGTCGACGCCGGCGTGTCGACGTGTTTCACAAACCCCGGCACCTCCGAGATGCACTTCGTCGCCGCGCTCGACTCGGTGCCGGAGATGCGGGCTGTCCTGACGCTGTTCGAGGGCGTGGCGACCGGCGCAGCGGATGGCTATGCGCGGATGGCGGACGCACCCGCGGCGACGCTCCTGCACCTCGGGCCGGGGCTCGGCAACGGCCTTGCCAACCTGCACAACGCCCGCCGGGCAAAGGCTCCGATCGTCAACATCGTCGGCGACCACGCTACGTACCACACCCGCTACGACGCGCCGCTGCAATCGGACATCGAGAGCGTCGCGCAAAACGTGTCGGGGTGGGTCCGGACATCGCAGAGCACGGCAGCGCTCGGCAAGGACGCGGCCGATGCCGTGGCCGCTGCCAAGGGCCCTCCAGGAGCAGTCGCGACGCTGATCCTGCCCGCGGACGTCTCCTGGAGCGACGGCGGCGAGCCCGCTGCGCCGCGCCCTCCCCCGCGCCGCCGGCCGCCGGCAACGAAACGCTGGAGGCGGCCGCGAAGGCTCTGCGCGAGGGCAAGCGGAGCGCGATTCTGCTGGGCGGCCGCGCCCTGCGCAGCGACGCGATGATGCAGGCCGGACGGATAGCCGCTGCCACCGGCGCCAGGCTGCTCGCCGAGATGTTTCCGGCCCGGATCGAGCGCGGAGCGGGCTCTCCTTCGATCGAGCGGGTGGCATACGTACCGGAGCTCGTCGAGGTTCAACTCGGGGGGCTGGCCCACCTGATCCTGGTAGACGCCAGGGCGCCGGTCTCGTTCTTCGCGTATCCGAGCCGAGAGAGCGAGCTGGTGCCCGGGGGCTGCGACACACAGGAGCTCGTCGGCTCGGACGGCGACGTGCTGGGGAGCCTCGAGGCACTGGCTGAGATGCTGGGAGCCACGAGCCAGGAGCCTGCGCTTGAGGGGCCGTCCCGACCGCAGAGGCCCTCGGGCGCGCTCACGGCAGAGACGGTCTGCCAGGGGATCGGCGCAGTGCTCCCCGAGGGCGCGATCGTGTCCGATGAGTCACAGACATCGGGACTGACGCTGTGGGCTAACACCTCAGGCGCTGCCACCCCATGATTGGCTGACGTTGACCGGCGGCGCGATCGGCCAGGGGCTCCCAGCCGCCGTCGGCGCAGCGATCGCCTGCCCGGACCGGCCGGTGCTTGCGCTGGAGGCCGAAGGCTCGGCGCTGTACACGATCCAGGCGCTGTGGACGATGGCGCGAGAGGGACTCGACGTCACCGTGGTGATCTTCAACAACAGCGCCTACGCGATCTTGAACGTCGAGCTCCAGCGGGTCGGAGCCCGCAATGCGGGGCCAAAGGCGCAGTCCCAGCTCGACCTCAGCGAGCCCAACCTGGACCTGGTAGCGCTCGCGCGGGGCTTTGGCATGGACGCCCGCCGCGTAAAGACCGCGGAAGAGCTGACCAAGGCGATCGAGCGGAGCATGGCTGAGCCGGGTCCGCACCTGATTGAGGCGCCCATCCCCAGCGTCTTCAGCCCCGCCCAGCTGCGGGTGATGCCCTACGCCCTGCGCGGGCTGCGTCTGCTCCCGCGGCCCGTGGCGCGGGCGCTCAAGCGGCGCCTGTACCCGTGACGACAAGTTGACGCGTCGGTAAACTCGCGTCCGCGTGGGGCGCCGGAGAGGAGACCTCAGGTGCGCAAGTTAGTGGGTGCTCTGTTCGTGGTGATGGTGCTGGCGCTGGCTCCCGGTGCAACAGCCAAGACGGTGTGGCTGTGCTTTCCCGGCCACCGGCCGGATCCCTGTGCGCCTGGCCTGTCAACGACGGTCTACGCGCCCTCGCTGAAGCACAAGCTCGGCACCGAGCATCCCCGCGCGGTGCGCAAGCCCGCCATCGACTGCTTCTACGTGTACCCGACGGCCTCAGACCAGAAGACCGGCAATTCCAACTTCCACATCGATCCCGAGGAGCGCTCGATCGCGCTCTATCAGGCCGCCAGGTACTCGCAGTACTGCCACGTGTTCGCGCCGATGTACCGGCAGGAGACGATTCCCGCGCTTCTGGGCACCGCCAACAGCAAGCCCAATCCGGACCTGGGGTACGGCGACGTCCAGCGCGCGTTCCAGACGTATCTGCGCAAGTACAACCACGGCCGCGGGTTCGTGCTGATCGGCCATTCGCAGGGTTCGTTCGTCCTGCGCCAGCTGATCAAGCAAGACCTTGATCCCAAGCCGGCGGTCCGCAAGCTCCTGGTCTCGGCGATCCTGCTCGGCGGCAACGTCGTGGTCAAGCGGGGCAGCGGGATCGGCGGTGACTTCAAGCACATCCCCGCGTGCCGGTCGGCGACGCAGCTTCACTGCGTGATCGCGTTCTCCACCTTCGATCAGCCGCCGCCGTCCGGCTCGCTGTTCGGGCACCCGGTCACCACCACCCTGAAGCCGATCAACAACCCCAACCTCCAGGTCCTCTGCACGAACCCCGCCGCGCTGGGCGGCGGCAGCGGATTGCTCGACACGAGCCAACCGAGCGCGCCGTTCGCTCCCGGGACGCTGATTGCGGCCGGGATCGCCGGCTTGAAGTGGCCCGTGCCGCGTCCGCCGACGGTCTGGTGGATTGCGCCGGGCGCCTTCCGCGCGCACTGCGAGACCGTGAATGGCGCCACCGTGCTCGAGGTCAAGCCGCTACGTGGCATGACAGCCCCCACGCCGAGCCCCTCGGCGGTCTGGGGCCTGCACCTGATCGACGCGGCCATCGGGCTCGGAAACCTGATCTCAATCGTCAAGCAGGAGAGCGCGGCGTACGCCGGTTAACTAATCGGGGGGCGCGCATGCGCGCCCCCCGCCGGCGGCGCATGCGCCGCCGGGGCCGGGCCGCATGCGGCCCGGCCTACACCTCCAGATTTCCCTGCGCCATCTTGCGCAGGTCCATGGCCTCGTCGTAGGTCTCCTCGTCGACGCCCATCTGGAGCGCCACCTCCTTGAGCGGCCTGCCGGAGCTCGCCGCCTCCTTGACGATCTCGGCGCCCTTGTCGTAGCCGATGTAGGGGTTGAGCGCGGTGGCGGCGGCGAGGGTCATCTCGGCTGAGCGCCGGGTGCCCTCCTCGCTCGCCTGAATCCCATCGACGCACTTCTCGGCCAGCACGCGAGCGGCCGAGGTGAGCAGGCCAATCGACTCAAGCAGGTTGCGGGCGATCAGCGGCACGCGCACGTTGAGCTCGAAGTTGCCCTCCAGACCGCCGATCGTCACCGCGGTGTCGTTGCCGACCACCTGGGCTGCGACCTGGAGCACCACCTCGGGGATCACCGGGTTGACCTTCCCGGGCATGATCGAGGAGCCCTTCTGGAGCTCTGGGAGTAGCAGCTCGCCGATGCCCGCTCTGGGGCCGGAGCCCATCAGCGCCAGATCATTGGCGATCTTGGTGAGCGAGACGGCCACCACCTTCAGCGCACCCGAGAGCTCCACCAGCGCGTCGCGATTGCCCTGAGCCTCGAACGGGTCCTCGGGTGCGCTGATCTGGAGACCGGTGGCATCGCTGAGGCGCTCGCGGACCTTGCCGGCGAAGTCCCGGTGGGTATTCAGGCCAGTGCCGGTGGCCGTTCCGCCAAGCGGTATCTGGGCGACCTGGGGCAGCGCATTCTCAACGCGGCGGGCGCCGAGTCGCACCTGAGCCGCGTAGCCCGAGAACTCCTGCCCCAGGGTGACCGGCACGGCATCCATCAGATGGGTGCGGCCGGCCTTGACGACGTCCGTGAACTCCTTCGCCTTATCGGCAAATGACCGCTCGAGCTGCTCCAGCGCAGGGACCAGCTCACGGCTGGCCTGCTCCAGAGCCGCGAGGTGCACGGCCGAGGGGAAGACGTCGTTGGAGGACTGACCCATGTTGACGTGGTCGTTTGGATGAACCCCCTCCCCCGCCAGGTTCGCGATCACCTCGTTGGCGTTCATGTTGCTGGAGGTGCCCGACCCGGTCTGGAACACGTCGATCGGGAACTGGTCGTCGAAAGACCCCATCGCGACGCGGTCGGCGGCCGCGGCGATGCGCTCGGCCATCTCGGCGTCGAGCAGCTCGAGCTCGGCGTTCACCCGGGCCGCCGCACCCTTGATCCGGGCCAGCCAGTGGACGACCGGGATCGGCACGCGCTGCCCGGAGATCGGAAAGTTCGAGACGGCCTTGGTGGTCTCGCCGCCCCACAGCTGCTCGGATTCCTGAACGCCCATGTCCGTCCTTTCACGGCTCGGTTGCGGCCCTCAAAGCTACTCCAGGCGAGCGGGCTACCTGAGCCCCCGCGCCCGTATGCGTGCCGTGGCCGTTCGATAGCCGAGCTTTGCCGCCCGAGCGAAGTGGACCCCGCTCTTCAATCGTGCTCCCATCCCGGTTGCAGGTTCGGCCGCCAGCGCCATCCTAGAAGATCACCCGCAGAACGCGATCAGTTCGCGCGCCACCGACACCGGGTCGTCGTAGGCCATCAGAAAGCCGGTGCCGGGCAGCGTCCGCAGCTGAGCGTTTGGCAGCAGATCGAACGCCTCCTTGCCGGCGATGAGCGGGTTGGCCGGGTCCTGCTCTGCCCACAGGAGCAGCACCGGCAGCTCGATCCGCGGGTAGGCGTCGAGCAGCTCGCGCTGGGCCCCTCTGGGCCAGCGCCGCGCGAACTTGGCCCACGCGCGGGCGCGGTTTCCGTTTCCCGCCACGTCTGAGAAAGCGTGGCGCATCAGGTCTCGGGCGGCCGGGTTTCCCGCAGCCGAAAGCCGCAGCCCCTTGGACGGCCTGAACACGAGCGTGGCCAGCCGGGAGAGCAGCCGGTCCAAACCAGGGAGGGCCGCGGCCCGGCAGGCCCACCGCCACGACGCCCTCCTTACGGGGAACTGATCACGGCAGTGAAGTCGGGCGGGCATGAGCACCAGATGCGACGGGTTCACTCCTCCGCCGATGACCGCGCGGAGGGCCAGGTCGGAGCCGATGTCGTGGCCCGCCAGGATCGGCCGGGAGCCGACGACCTCGTTGCAGAAGCCGGCCAGGACCTCGGTGAACCACTCGGGGGTGTAAGGATGGCGGGGCCGGTCCTCAGAGTCGCCGTGCAGGGGCAGGTCGGGCAGGACGACGCGGAAGCGGGCGGAGAGCCGCTCCACGATCGGCTCCCACTCGCGGTGCGAGAGTCCCAGCGAGTGCAGCAGCACCAGTCCGTGGCCAGTCCCCGCCTCACGGTAAGCGACCCGGGCACCGTCAGGATGGTGGTAGAGCCGGAGCCGCACGCCCCGCATCCTCGCACTGCAGTCAGGGTTGCGGGCCTTTGGGATTCCGCCAGGTTGTCGATAACTACTCGGATGATCCGGACCAACGCCGCAGCAACGATGCTCGGCGTCAGCACCAACACGCTTCGTAGCTGGGAGCGCCGCTACGGGTTTCCTCAACCGCGCCGGTCGGATGGGGGTCACCGGCGCTACGTGCTCGAGGAGATTGAGGCGCTGCGTCAGAGCCTGGCGGAGACGCACAACGTCTCCTCGGCCATCGCGCTCGCCCAGGAGCGAGGAACCGGCCCCTCCTCGAGCGCCAGGCTGGCCGCGGCGTACCGCGAGTTCGACAAACCGACGGCGGACCGCCTGCTCGAGGAGAGCCTGGCGCTGCGATCGCCGGAGAGAACGATCGATGAGCTGCTCCTGCCGGCGGTGGGCGGCTGCTCGGATCCGGCCGGCACGATCGCCGAATATGAGTTCGCGTGGCGTCACGGGATGGGCTGGCTCGCCGCCATCGGACGCCTGGCCGCGCCGGCCGCACGGAGCGAGACGATTCTGTTGATCGATGCCTCGGTTCCGTGCGACCTCGACGCGCTCTATGCCCTGGCGCTCGAAGTGGTCCTGCAGCGCTCGGGCCTGCGAACGTTCTGCCTGACCCCCGCGATCGAGCGCAGTCGGTTGGGCAGAGCCCTGCGCGCGATCTCGCCCACAGCCCTGATTCTCACGGGCCGGCGCTCCTCGCTGGACACGATCGGACGTCTGATCTACACCGCGCGCAGCATGCACCGCGGTGTGTTCGTGTTCGATTATCGCGGCGCGCTGCCTGAGACTCGCGGGAGCGTGATCTCGCGGCTGGGCGATTCGCCGGTGGCAGCCAAGGAGGCGCTGATGGCGATGCTCGACGGTGGCCGCGGCACCGTCTCATCACTACGATAAGCAGCGGCTTGACGCTGCACGTAGATCGCTCCGCCGTCCTTACGCCTGCCCAAACGGACGAGGAGAATCCTTACCTGATCGGGCCGTACGAGCCGATTCGCGAGGAGCGCACGGCGCCGCTGACCGTGCTAGAGGGGACGCTTCCCGACGACCTGAACGGCGTCTACGTCCGCAACGGGCCGAACCCGCAGTTCGATCCGGTCGGCCGCTACCACTGGTTCGACGGGGACGGGATGGTCCACTCGGTGCACTTCGCCGATGGCCGCGCCACGTACCGCAACCGGTGGATTCGCACCGATGGGTTCGTCTCGGAGCGTGACGCGGACCGGGCCATCTACGGCGGAATCCTCGAGCCCTTCGCCGCCAACCCCCACGGCCAGGAGAAGGACACCGCGAACACCGACGTGATCTTCCACCGCGACCGCCTGCTGGCGCTGTGGTACCGGGCGGGGAGCCCGTACGCGCTTGATCCAGTGAGCCTGGAGACGATCGGCAAGGAGGACTTTCGAGGGACGCTGCCGAGCGAGCTCTCGGCCCACGCCAAGGTGGACGAGCGAACGGGTGAGCTTGTGTTCTTCGACTACGGCATCAAGCAACCCCACATCCGCTACGGCGTCGTGGGATCGGACGGCGTGGTCTCCGACTACGTGGGGATCGAGCTGCCCGGCCCTCGCCTTCCCCACGATATGGCGATCACCGAGAGCTGGTCGATCCTGATGGACCTTCCCCTGTATGCGGACCCGGCTGCGGCCCTAGCCGGCCGGCACCGCCTTGTGTTCGACCGTGACCTGCCCGCCCGGTTCGCGCTGATCCCGCGGCACGGCACTTCGCGGGAGGTGCGGTGGTTTGAGGCCGAACCCTGCTACATCTACCACTCGATCAACGCGTGGGAGGAGGATCACTCGGTGGTCCTGGACGTGTGCCGTGTCAAGCAGCCGAAGCCGCTGCCCGCGGATGCAAGTCCGCTCGCAAAGATGCTCACCTACCTGCGACTCGATGCCCATGTGCACCGCTTCCGCTTCGATCTGAGGAGTGGCGGGACCACCGAGCAGGCGCTGGATGACGACAACATGGAGTTTCCCTCGATCCGGTCGGATCAGCTGGGCCATCCCACGCGCTACGCGTACAACATGCACATCTCGCCGGAGGACACGCTGCTGTTCGACGGGCTGACCAAGTACGACACCCAGTCCCAGCAGGCCGAGACGTACTGGTTCGGCGAGGGTCGCTGGGGCAGCGAGGCGCCGTTCGCGCCGCGGCCTGGCTCGCTGCGCGAAGACGACGGCTATCTGATCTCCTACGTGTGCGACGAGCGGAACGGGTCCTCCGAGGTCCACATCGTGGACGCGGCGGCGGTATCCGAGGGCCCGGTGTGCCGACTGGGCGTCCCGTTCCGCGTCCCCCTGGGGTTCCACGCCACCTGGATCGACGGCTCGCGCCTACCCGGCGGCAGCGCAGCCGGATGATTCAGGCGCGCTCCATTCAGGCGAGCCTGGATGGCGAGCGGAGCAGCGCCTGAACCTTCATCCGGAAGCGCGCGTCGCTGATTTCCTTGCGTCGGGCGGCTGGCGCGATGAGACCTTCGACGACCTGCTTGGGCGCTGGGCGGCCGAGCGGCCCGACGAGGTGGCGATCGTCGATTCGGGCCGTCAGCCGCGCCGGCTGACGTGGTCGGGATTCGACGCAGAGGTTTCCGCCCTCGCTGGGAAGCTCTCCGACGCAGCGGTCCTGATCCAGCTTCCGAACTCCATCGAGCTGGCCGCCACGATCCTTGCCTGCGCGCGGGCAGGTCGGATCGCCGTGCCGGTGCCGGTGCAGTTTCGCGAGCACGAGCTGACGCAGGTGAGAGGGCTCGTCGGCGCCGTTGCTGCGTCCGCGTCCGCGTCCGCGGGCTGCGCGGGCGTCAATCGCTGCTGCACCGTTTGCTTCACCAGCGGTACCGAGGCTGTGCCAAAGGCCGTGCCGCGGTGCGCGGGGGACTGGTGCGCGATCGCGCGGGTGACGGTGGAGGGCGTGGGGATCGATTCGCAGTCCGTGCTGCTGTGCCCGTTCCCGCTGGTGAACATGGCGGGGATCGGAGGGATGCTCATCCCCTGGCTCCTCACGGGGTCCCGGCTCGTCCTGCACCATCCGTTTGACCTCCCGCTGTTCCTCGAGCAGATCGCGCGGGAGCGGGTCACATACACCGTTGCCGCGCCGGCGCTCCTGGAGATGCTGCTCGCTCAGAGTGAGGCGCTGGCCCAAGCCGACCTGTCAAGCCTCGTCTCGGTCGGCTCTGGCTCGGCTCCGCTCAGCCCGCGGATGGTGGCCGAATGGCAGCGGAAGTTTGGGATCGAGGTGCTCAACGCATTTGGCTCAAACGAGGGGATCGCGCTGCTCTCCGACGGCCGGTCGGTGCCCGATCCTGAGCTACGTGCCCGCTACTTTCCCCATCCCCAGGGGCCACTTCCGGTGGCGGCAGCCGGCCGCCGCGTCGAGGTGAAGCTCGCGGCAGACGGGCAGCTGCTGATCCGCGGCCCCACGGTGATCGCCGGCTATGTGGACGCGAGCGGGGAGTTGATCCCCGTGCTCGACGACGAAGGCTGGCTGGCCACGGGCGACGTGTTTGAGCTGGTCGGCGAGGAGGCGGAATACCTGCGCTTCGTCGACCGAAGGAAGGACGTCATCATCCGCGGGGGGATGAACATCGCGCCGGCCGAGGTTGAGGCACTGCTGGCGGGCCACCCCGCGCTCGCCGAAGCCGCCGTGATCGGCGTGCCTCATCCCGTCCTTGGCGAGACCAGCTGCGTGGTTGCCGTTCCGGCGCCCGGGACCGAGCCGGCGCTCGAGGATGTGGTGGCGTACCTGCGCGCCAGGCAGGTGGCCTCGTTCAAGCTGCCCCAGCGGCTGGAACTGGTAGAGGCGCTGCCGCGAAACCCGGTCGGCAAGGTCCTCAAGCGCGCGCTGCGTGAGCGGATCGGCGGCGCGCGGGCCCCATCCTAGAATCGCGGCTCATGGCCGATGAGGAACGCGCCCGACAGACGAGCGAGCCGGCGTCGGCGCGCGTGAGGCACCGCCAGGTCGATCAACGCGTGTCGTTTCCCGTCCTCGAGGAGGAGGTGCTCGAGCGGTGGCGCCGGCGCAACGTGTTCGCCGAGTCGGTCCGCAGGCGCAAGGGTGCACCGCAGTGGGGCTTCTACGAAGGTCCGCCGACGGCCAACGGAGCGCCGGGTTCCCACCACGTCCTTTCCCGCGTTTTCAAGGACATCTTCCCCCGCTACAAGACCATGTGTGGGTTCTACGTCGAGCGCAAGGGCGGCTGGGATTGCCATGGGCTTCCCGTTGAGCTGGCTGCGGAGGCCGAGCTGGGCATCAGCTCCAAGGAGGACATCGAACGGTTCGGGATCGCCGAGTTCAACGCACGCTGCCGGGAAATGGTCCTCAGCCACGTTGAGGACTGGAACCGGCTGACCGAGCGGATCGGCTTCTGGATCGACCTCGACGACGCATACCGCACGCTCGACCCTGCCTACATCGAGTCGGTGTGGTGGGCTCTGAAGCAGATCCACGAGCACGGATTGCTGTACGAGAAGCTCAAGGTCGTTCCATACTGCACGCGTTGCGGGACGGCGCTGTCCAGCCATGAGCTTGGCCAGCCCGGCGCCTACCAGGACGTCGTCGATCCGTCCGTGTACGTGAAGCTGCCGAGTGAGCGGGGAACGCTGGTCATCTGGACGACCACTCCCTGGACCCTTGTGTCGAATGCGGCCGTGGCGGTCGACCCCGACTTGACGTACGTCAAGACCGACGACGGATACATCGTCGCCGAGCCGTTGCTCGAGCGAGTGCTCGGCGCGGAGGCGCAGGTGGTGGATCGCTTCAAGGGGTCGGAGCTCGTCGGCCTCCGGTACGAGCCCCCATTTCCGTTCATTCCAGCCGAGGAGTACGGACCGAAGGGCCACACCGTCCTGCCTGCCGATTTCGTCACCGCGGAGGACGGGACGGGGCTCGTGCACACCGCGGTCGCGTTCGGAGAGGACGACTTCCGGCTCGGCGAGGAGCAGGGGCTGAATGTCATCAACCCGGTGCGCCTCGACGGCACCTACGACGAGCGGATCGGGCCCTACGCCGGCCGCTGGGTAAAGGACGCCGATCCGGACCTGGTCGAGGATCTGCGCTCACGCGGAAGGCTGCTGCGCGCCGAGACCTATGAGCACTCGTATCCGCACTGCTGGCGCTGCGGGACGCCGCTGATCTACTACGCCAAGCCGTCTTGGTACATCGCCACCAGCGAGAAGAAGGATCGGCTGCTGGCCGCGAACGAGACCGTCAACTGGTATCCCGAGCACGTCAAGCACGGGCGGTTCGGGAAGTGGCTTGAGGGCAACGTCGACTGGGCCCTGTCCCGTGAGCGCTACTGGGGCACGCCGCTGCCGGTGTGGCGGTGCGAGGGGGGCCACGAGCACGTGGTCGGTTCTTTTGAGGAGCTTCAGCATCTCTCCGGCGTGAGGCTGGAGGACCCCCACCGTCCGTTCGTAGACGAGGTGGGGTTCCCCTGCCCGCGCTGCGACGGTCCGATGCAGCGGGTGCCGGAGGTGATCGACGTCTGGTTTGACTCGGGCGCGATGCCGTTTGCCCAGTTCCACGCGCCACACGATGACGAGCGGCATTTCAAGGAGCGGTTCCCGGCAGAGTTCATCTGCGAAGCGCTCGACCAGACGCGCGGATGGTTCTACTCGCTGCTGGCGGAGTCGACGCTGCTGTTCGACCAGGCCCCCTACCGCAACGTGCTGTGCCTGGGCCTGATCCTCGACGAGCAGGGGCGCAAGATGTCCAAATCGCTGGGCAACACGGTCGAGCCGTGGGATGTGATCGACCGCTACGGCGCCGACGCCTTCCGCTGGTACTTCTTCACCTCCAAGCTGCCCTGGGACGGCTACCGGTTCTCGCTCGGGACCATCGAGGAGGCGGTCCGGCAGTTCCTGCTTCAGCTCTGGAACACGTATTACTTCTACGTCCTGTACGCCAACGCCAGTGATGTCGAGCCGCTGCGGACGCACTCGTCGGGAGGGGAGCGGGACATCGACCGGTGGGCGCTCTCGAGGTTGAACGCGACGGTCGAGGTGGTCCGCCGGTCGCTCGACGATTTCGACGTCACGACGGCGGGCCGAGCGATCCAGGACTACGTCGAGGATTTGTCCAACTGGTACGTGCGACGGTCGCGGCGAGAGTTCTGGGACGGGGACCCTGCGGCGTTCGCGGTGCTTCGGGAGTGCCTGGTGCGGACCGCCCAGCTGCTGGCGCCGTTCTGCCCGTTTCTCGCCGACGAGATCTACGACAACCTCGACGGATCAGAGCCCAGCGTTCACCTGACCGACTTCCCTGAGGCCGGACCCCGCGATGTCGAGCTCGAGGAGGCGATGGCCGTCGCGCGCGAGGCTGTGCGGCTCGGACTCGCCGCGCGGGCCCAGGCGAAGCTCAAGCTCCGCCAGCCGCTGCGCGCGGCGGTGGTGGTCGCCGCGGGTTCCGAGCGCGAGGCGATCGAACGCCTGGCCGGCATCGTGCGTGAGGAGCTCAACGTCCGGGAACTTCGGTTCGTCTCAGGCGCCGACGAGCTTGGCCAGCTGGAGCTGAAGCCCAACTACCGCTCGCTGGGCCCTCGGTTCGGCAAGGACATGCCGAGGGTGGCCCAGGCAGTGGCCGGCCTCGACGCTGCCGGCGTCGCCGCGCGCGTGCGCGATGGGCAGACGGTGGGGATCACGATCGGCGGCAACGAGCACCAGCTGGGCAGCGAGGACCTGCTGGTAGCGATGAAGCCATTGGAGGGCTACCAGGTGGAGCGGGAGGGCTCGCACGCCGTGGCGCTGGAGCTGGAGATCGACGACGAGCTGCGGCGAGAGGGCTGGGCCCGCGACATCGTCCGCGCGGTTCAGCTGGCTCGCCAGGACGCGGGCCTCGAGGTCACCGACCGGATCGCGCTGTCGCTCGACGGTGACGCCGAGCTGCTCGGCGCCGCCCGCGAACACGAGGGCTACATCGCGGGCGAGACGCTGGCCACCGCGGTCAGCTACGAGACGCTGAACGGAGCGGCGCCGGTGGTGGTGGACGGGCGCGAGCTGCGGATCGCGGTGGCGGTGGCGTAGGTCTGGGGGTTGGGATTGGGGGTGGGCTTGGGGGGGCGGCGGGGGCGGGGGCGGCGTGCCGGGGCGGGGGCTGCTGGGGGCGGGGGCTGCTGCGCGTGCGCGGGGGGGCGGAGCCCCGCTGCGCTGTCGGAGGCCGCGACGGGCGACCGCCCCGCAAACTGCACACTCGATCCTGGCCGACGCACGTTTGTGCACTTTGCCCGCCTGGCGCGGGCAAAGTGCACAGTCGTCGCCGGTTGACTCACATTTGTGCAGTTTGACCGCGCGGCGGCGCGTTGGGCGCGGCGGCCCGTGGGGTGCGGCGGCCCCTGGTGCGCGACCTCCCGTGGGCGCGGGCAAACCTCCCACTCGTCTCCAATCAGTTCACGATTGTGCGCTTTGCCCGCCATGCGGCGGCGAAAGCCCCATTCCCATTGGCGGACGACACGAGTGGGAAATCTGCCGCCACACTTCCCAGGAGGCACTAGCTGGCCGCGTACGGGGTAACCCCCCTCGCCGCTACGATGCTGAAGTGCCAGGCAACGGCCGAAGAGTTGGGAGACGGAACCCGCAGGAGCTAGCGCTGGCCGCGGCCGACTGGGTCATTGAGCACGGATTGGCTGACCTCTCACTGCGTCGCCTGGCAGCGGGGCTAGGTGTCAGCCACCGAGTGCTGATCTATCACTTCGGCTCCAAGGACTCCTTGTTTCAAGCCATCCTCCGGGCCGCCCGCAGTCGCGAGCGCTTCCGGTCTGCAGGAGCGTTATCCAGCGGTTCAGCTCAGCCCCCGCGAGACCTGCAAACCGGACTTCGGCAAACCTGGAAGTACCTGGCGGCCCCGCGCGAGCATCCGTTCTGGCGGTTCTACTTCGAGATCCACGGGCTGGCGCTGCAGAACCCCGAGCGCTACCCCGACGTGCTCCGCGAAGGCGTACACGACTGGCTGGTCACGATCCGCCAGCCGCTTATCGAGGCCGGGATGCCCAAGCCACGAGCCGACGCGATCGCGACCCTAGTACTCGCAGCATTCCGCGGCCTGATCCTCGATCTGTTGCAAACCCGAGAGCGCAAGCGGATCGACCGTGCATTCGAGCTGCTGGTCTGGGCGGCGGAGAAGCTAACGCGGATGCCGCCGGAACGTGGCGAGACAAAGCCTCGCCAAACCGGCCGACAGGTCCGGGCCTCCCAGGCACCGGCCTGAGCCGCACCGTTAGCCCGCTCAAGCGCCGACCACGCCGGCCGGCGGGGCCGCGCGCGAGCGCGACCCCAGTTCAGGGTTGCGCGCTCATGATCCAATTGGTACCGTACCGACTGGATCACAGCTTCGGCATAGGGAGGAGCAATGGGCTGGAGAATCAGCGCAATCGCCGTCGCCGTAACGACCATCGCTTGGACCTGCGGAGGGGTCGCCGGCGCCTCGGACCCGCCATTCCAGTTCGCGCTCCAGCTCTCGACCCGGACCCCCAAAACCGTGACCGGGCTGAGCTTTCACACCCACTACAGCGACCCCGCGAATCCCAACGGCCAGCCGCCGCCGCTCAGGAAATCCGTCATCCATGCCCCCGCGGGTAGCGTGTTCAACGGGCATGCCGTTCCGGTCTGTAGCGCCAGCGACAACAGCCTCATGGCGAGTGGCGCTTCGGTCTGCCCGCAGGGCAGCCAGGTTGGTACAGGCAGTGTCATCGTCATCACCGGATGCGGTGCTCCCGTCGATCCGGCCACGCTCGATGTCGCCTTGTTCAACAGCGGGGACGGGATCACCGAACTCTTCACCGACCATAAGACGGGCGCCCGTATCACTGTCGGGCACGCCAAGTTCACCGCCCCGAACGAGCTCACTGAAACACCGTCTCCCAACCCCGGCTGTCCGCCAGTGGGAGAGACCTCAGTGCGCCAGGTGGACTTTCATTTCAGCGCCATGCGCGGGCCCGGAGGGGCCGCGTTCATCACCAGCCCCGGATCTTGCCCGGCTTCCCGGCTGTGGACGTCGAACGCTTCCGCAACACTGGCCAACGGGGCCACCTATACCGCAACCAGCGCGACACCCTGCAATCGTCGCCCGGCTCACCGCCAT
This sequence comes from uncultured Solirubrobacterales bacterium, assembly GCA_963756965.1. Classification (GTDB taxonomy): domain Bacteria; phylum Actinomycetota; class Thermoleophilia; order Solirubrobacterales; family Solirubrobacteraceae; genus Palsa-465. The sequence goes on along the minus strand of CAVWPT010000003.1, from coordinate 10,525 downwards.
CACCGCCACAAGCACCGACACCACCGCCCAAGCGGGACTTGAAGGCAGTCGATCCGCTCCTAAGCCGCTGTCGGCCGATTACCTAGTCAGGCCCAGGACGGCACGGCCCGCGGCGGGGGCGGTCAGGCAAGTGGCCTAGGCGCTCGGGGCGGCGTGCCCTGTCAGCGCCGGCTCGATCTCGGCCTCGAGCTTGTGCTTGGGATAGGCCCCGATTACGGTCTTGGCGACCTCGCCGTTGCGGAACACCATCAGCGTCGGAATCGACATGACGTTGAACTGAACGGCGGTGTTCTGGTTCTCGTCGATGTTCATCTTCACGACCTTGACCTGCTCGGCCCGCTCCTTGGCGATCTCCTCAACGACCGGCGCGACCATACGGCAGGGACCGCACCACGGAGCCCAGAAGTCCACCAGCACCGGCACATCGGACTCGATGACCTCGGCCTGGAAGTTGTTGTCGGTGACTTCTGAGACGGTGCCTGCCATGTGCACTCCTTGGTCGGGATTCTTACTTCAAAAAGTATAGCGGGTCGCGGTGGCGGTGGTCAGTTTGAGATTGGAGCAGCGCTCGCTTAGTCTTTGGCGGGTCGGGTGCGGCCGACCGTCGGACCGCAGTAATTGTGGGACCCCGAGCCAGACGCATCCGACACGCGGTAGGAGCCTCAGGTTCGATTGATGCCCGCTATCAGCAGTGATCCGTTCATGGCTGATCTCAACCGCCTAGCCGCGCGGATCGTAAAGCAGGCAACGGAGGGCGGTTCGCCTGCTGACCTGCGCTTGACGGGTCCCTTGCGGACTAAGGGTGTCAAGGCTCTCGCATCGCTTGGCGCCCGACGGCTGTCGCATGTTGCCCTACTAGCTGCCGCGAACAGAAGCTCGCGCCCAGCTTATGAAGATCCACGCCACCGACCGGGCCGGCGTAAGCTCGCTTTAGCCCGCCCGTCGCATCGGCTTGCGTACCCGGCTCCGGCGATGGCAGCAGGCGTCACCGATCACGTCTGGACGCTCCGCGAGATCGCCGCGCTGCTTGATTCAAACTGACCCACTACCGCGGTGGCGGGTCGGGTAGCGGGCCGGCGGTGTCGCGGGCGGGCGATACTACTGTCGCCACCGGTGCCTGACCCGACCAATCTCGAGATCGCTGCCGCCCTCGATGAGCTGGGGGATCTGTATGAGCTCGATGGCGCGATCATCCACCGCATCGTGGCCTACCGCAACGCCGCAAAGGCGGTGCGAGACGCGCCGGTGTCGGTGGCCGCGCTGGCGCGTGAGGGGCGGGCCACGGAGCTGGCGGGAATCGGGCAGACGATCCAGGAGAAGGTGGTGGCGCTGGCCAGCGACGGTGCGATTCCCGCCGCGGTCAAGCTGCGCCAGAAGTTCCCGACCGGGCTGATCGAGATGACGCGCCTGCCGGGGCTCGGGCCGAAGCGGGCTAGGAGACTCTATGAGGAACTTGGGCTTGACTCCGTGGAGTCGCTCCGAGCGGCGGCAGAAGATCAGCGGATCCGGACGCTTAAGGGATTCGGCGCCAAGGCAGAGGAAGCGATCCTGGCGGCAGTGCAGGTCATGGACGGCGGGGAGACAGGCCGGCGGGTGGTGCTCGACCGGGCACTGGCGATCGCGGAACCGCTGGTCCAAGCACTCCGGGAGAACCCGGCCGCCGATCGGGTGGAGCTGGCGGGGTCGGCACGCAGAATGGCCGAAAGCGTCAAGGACATCGACATCATCGCCACCGCGTCAGATCCTCTGGCGCTGGCTGCAGCCGCCAGCGAGCTCGACACCGTTGAGTCCGCCGGCACGGCGACCGCGTCCGGGGTTCGCCTTCGTACGCACACGGGTATGCGCGTCGACTTGCGGATCGTGGAGTCGGATCAGTTCGGAAACCTGCTCCAGCACCTGACCGGATCCAAGGAACACAACATGGCGCTACGTGACCGCGCGGTGCGCAAGGGCCTCCACGTGTCCGAATACGGAGTGCTCGACGACGCCACCGGCCAGACCCACCGGTGCCCGACCGAGGATGAGGTCTACGCGCTCCTCGGTCTTGCGTACATCGAGCCCGAGCTGCGTGAGAACCGGGGGGAGCTCGAAGCAGCCGCCGCCGGCACGCTCCCTGACCTGATCAAGGTGGAGGACCTGCGGGGCGACCTGCACTGTCACACCACCGTCTCTGACGGGACGGCATCGATCGAGGAGATGGCCGCGGCCGCCCAGGAAGCCGGCTACCAATATTTGGCGATCACCGACCACTCCGCCAGCATGGGGTTCGGCTCCGACGTCTCCCCCGCGCGGCTTCGTGAGCACGTCGAGGCCGTGCGGAGCACACGCGTGGACGGGATCGAGCTGCTGGCGGGGTCGGAGGTCAACATCCTTCCCGACGGCTCCCTGGACTACGAGGACAAGCTGCTGTCAGAGCTCGACTGGGTGATCGCCAGCGTCCACTCCTCGTTCCGGATGCCGGCCGAGGAAATGACACAGCGGATCGTGCGGGCGATAGAGCATCCGCTCGTGGACTGCATCGGCCACCTATCGGGGAGGAAGATCGAGCGACGGCATCCCTACGAGTTCGATTCCGAACGGGTGATCGAAGCGGCGGCCGAGACTGGGACAATGCTCGAGATCAACGCGAGCCCCGATCGCCGGGATCTGAACGAGATCCACGCCCGTGCCGCTGCAGCGGCTGGCGTCCCGCTCGTGATCAACACCGACTCCCACCGCGTGGCCAGCTTCACGCGGCTGCCGCGCTACGGAGTGGCCACCGCGCGACGGGCATGGCTGAGCGCCGACCAGGTGGCCAACACCCGACCCTGGCAGGAGGTGGCTGCGATGCTGGCGCGGAACAGATGAAACGCGCACTGCTGGCGTTGGTGCTGGCGTCGGCCGGGTGCGGTGGCGGCGGACAGATCGCGCGTCTCGCGGTGACGAGCTCGGCGTTTGGCCCCGGAGCCCGCATCCCGCGGGCGTACACGTGCGACGGTCGTGACACCTCGCCCCCGCTCCAATGGTCCGGCGTCCCCAGCGACGCCACCGAGCTGAGGCTGATCATGCACGACCCCGACGCTCCCGGCGGCAACTTCATCCACTGGCAGATGAGCGGGCTCAGCCCGAGGTCACCCGGATTGGCCACCGGCGAGGCGCCGGCGATGGGCAACGCGGGAACGAACAGCTTCGGGACCACCGGCTATCGCGGGCCATGCCCGCCGCGCGGCGCCCGGGCCCACCACTATGTGATCACGGTGACGGCGCTGGCCTCGGACCAGACGGTGGGGATAGGGACGCTGACCGGGACCTACTCGCGCTGAGCTGCGACCGGCTCCGCCCGCGTCGGCTCGGAGTCCCCGGCCGCGGGCTATGCGACCCGCTCGGCCTCCGGCCTCGCATTTTGGGTCGCACCCGCGTCATCCGGCTGGACGCTCCCGCGACGAAGGCGCGGGAGCCCCCATTGAACGCGCGCGAACCAGATCAGACCGAAGAGGCACAGGGCAAGGGCGATCCAGAAGTTCAGCCGCATGCCCAGGAAGTGGTTGGAGTAGTCGATCCGGAGGTTCTCCTCGAACAGACGGAACGCGGAGTAGCCGGCGACATACAAAGCGAACAGGCCTGGAGCCTTGACCTTGCGCTTGGAGTGCAGCCAGATCAGCACCCCTGCCAGCAGCAGGTTCCAGATGATCTCGTACAGGAACGTGGGTTGGAAGGTTGCGTACTGAAGGTAGCCCGCCGGACGGTGCGCGGGATCGATCTTCAACCCCCAGGGGAGCGTGGTGGGCTTGCCGAACAGCTCCTGGTTGAAGTAGTTGCCGATCCTGCCGATCGCTTGCGCGCACAGAAGGCCTGGGGCTGTGGCATCGGCAAACGCGGCCAGCCTCTCGCCCGGTCGCAGATGGCGGCGCACGTACCACAAGCCCACGGCGACGCCCCCGGCGATGCCACCCCAGATCCCCAGTCCACCCTTCCAGATCGCAAACGGCCCCCACCAGTGCGGGGGGATCTGGCTGGGCGTGGTGATCAGGAAGTAGATCCTGCCCCCGATCAGGCCGGCCGGGAAGGCCCAGATCGCTGTCTCCTGCGGCAGGTTGGGATCCCCGCCCCTCGAAGACCACCGCCAGCGGGTCACCAGAATCGCCGCGGTGACCGCAAACACGTACGCCAGCCCGTAGGCGTGGACGAACAGCGGCCCGATGTTGAAGCCGTTGTGCGAGGGGCTGGGGATGTAGGCGGGGTAGGTCACCACGCTCCGAGCAATCGTGGCAGAACGTCCTCGGCGACCGTTCGGTCGACCGCGGACACAGAGAATGGCTGAAGCAGCTCGGCCGCGTGCTCCGCGTAGCCGGCGCGGGGATCGTCGAGCGCGATGCGCAGCGCCCTCGCCAGGTCGCCGTCCACCAGGCGAGGGTCCAGCTGGCGGGCGAGATCGCGTGCTGGATAGGGACCCATCGACGGCGTGGTGACGAGGAGACATCCGTCGGCCAGGGCCTCGAGCGGCGCGATTCCATAGTCCTCGCGGCGCGGAGCCGCGACGAACACCCGCGTGCGGCGGAGCAGGGCCCGGTACTCGTCGGGCTCGAGTCGTCCTGCCAGCTCCACACCCCGCGGTGGCTGGAGGTCGGCGGCTCCTGCCACCACCAGCGTCTCGTCTTCGCGACGCGCTCGGCTCCAGGCTTCGAGCACCGGCGCCAGCGGGCGCTTGCGGGGATCTCCCGTGTAGGCGATGGCGGCGATGTCACGCTCCCCGGGAGGGCCGGAGCGCGCGACCGGCACTGGAAGGACGGCGATCGGGCCCTCGGGCACGGGGACGGGCTCGAGCGCCCGCGGGCTCATGGGCAGGATGAGCGGCGACTGCGCGAGGCGCCGCCGCTCGACGGTGCGCTGCCACACGCCGTGGCGGCCCGGTCGGTTCTCGGCGGCAAGCGAGTCGAGCCACACGGCTCCCGGCTGCGGCCAGAGCAGCGAGGCGGTGATTGAGCAGTAGATCACCGCCCGGGGTCGGTGCTCGGCGATCGCGCCGGTGGCGGCACGACGGGCAGCCCGGGCCTGGACGAAGTCGGTCAGCGCGAAGGTTCGTACCTGGCGCAGCGGTCCGGTGCCGACGGTTTCCACGCGAGCTCCGGCGCGGCGGAGGGCGGCGACCAGCTCTCGCGCGGCGGCACCCCAGCCAATCGTGCCGTCGATCGAGACGACCAGGACGTCTGCATCCGACATTCGGTTCTAGACGCGGGGACGAGCCGGCGGGCGCCGCGAGGCACCGTTGAACTCGATCAGGTTGGAGCGGAAGCCAGGCGTCCGCACCAGCCTGATCGGTTTGAACGGGGGCGTTCGGACCACGTAGAAGCGTGCCCCGTCACGCTCCTCGATCGCGGTCACGGCCGCGGCCTGGCGCCGCCAGGCAAGCGCCCAGATCACGGCGAACCCGGTTGCCACGGCCGGAACCTGGGGGAAGACGAAGGCCACGGCCCCCGCGCCAATCGTCGAGACCAGGAGTGGCCAGAGCCGGTTGACTACGAGCCGGGCCGGGGTCACCTCTGGCAATGAGGACTGCATCTTTGCATTGGCCAGGAGAGTGGCGATCGCAGGCGAGGACTCGTTGCGCCGGCCCACCCAGACGCCGATTGCGCCGGCCAGGATCCACCACGCGGCGGCGACAGGCACCACGAGGTCATCGCCGTTGTTTGAGCCGGCGCTCGCCACGGTCACCGCAGCCAGGGCACTAGCCGCGGCCGCGCTGATCAGGACCGTGGTGCGCAGGAAGTCAGAGAAGCGCATGGGGAGCGATCAGTCGGTGAGAAGCAGCGAGAGCAGCTCGCGGACTCCCTCGGTGCCGTCGACGACGATGTCCGCCTCGCTCACGATCTCATCGGGACCCTCGTCGGAGCGGACGCCAACGAGAACGGCATCGGCAAGCCGGCCCTTGTCGGCGAGCTGGACCAGTGCGCGGAAGGCGTCGAGGTCCGTGACATCATCGCCGACGTAGAGGGCGGTGGTGATGTCGGCGCCCGACAGCAGGTTGGCGATCCCGGCTCCCTTGTCGAACTCGACGGGAGGCCTCACCTCCAGGACCTTCCGCCCCCAGTGGGTCCGCAGGCCCTCAGCCTCGGCCTGAGCGGCAACGGCATCCACGGCGCCCCTAGCAGCCTCCTCGTCGGAGGCGAGCCGCCAGTGGAAAGCGACGATGGGGCCCTTGTCCTCGTAGCGGATGCGGTGCCGCCTGAGGTTGGGCGTGTCGGTCCGCCTGCCGAATTCCTGGACCCTGCGCGCCCAGTCCTCGAGACTCGGGTCGAGCGCCGGGGTGGTCCATCCTGCGCGCAACAGCTCGGCCCCGTGGGAGCCAACATAGGAGATCGTCCCGATCGCGACCATGGCCCGGGCCTCTGAGGCGCGGCGGCCGCTGACGCAGGCCACCATGCCGTAGCGGCGAGAGACCTGAATCAACAGCTGGCGGGTGCCTTCGGAGACGTGAGCCTGGTCGGGTTGATCGACGATCGGAGAGAGGGTGCCGTCGATGTCCAGCAGGATCGCGGCATGGGCGGGATCCTTCCTCAGTGGCGCCAGTGCTTCGTAGCTGAGCGCGGAAACCACGTCTCTAGTATGCCCGCTCATGCGCTCGGGTCGCATGCTAAAGCTGGCTGCGACCGGCACGGCGGCGGGGCTCTTCAGCGGGTTGTTTGGGGTCGGCGGCGGAGTCGTCCTGGTGCCCCTGCTGGTGCTGTGGCTGGGCTACGGGGAGCGGGCGGCAGCCGGGACGTCTCTGGCGGCGATCGTCGTGATTGCGGCGATGGCGACGATTGCGCAGGGCGCCTACGGCAATGTGGACGTCGGCAAGGGCCTGCTGATAGGCATCCCCGCGGTAGGCGGAGCCCTGGTGGGCACCTGGCTCCAGCAACGCGTGCCCGGAGAGACGATCGGTTTGCTGTTTGCGCTGCTGATGGTGGGGGTCGCGATCGACCTGATCATCTCGTGATTCTGGCCGTGGTCATGGGAGCTGCCGGCGGCGTCATCAGCGGGTTGCTCGGCGTTGGTGGAGGAATCCTTTTCGTTCCGGCGCTGACGCTGGTCCTGTCGCTGACCCAGGTCCGGGCCGAGGCCACGTCGCTTCTGGCGATCATCCCGGTGGCGCTTGCAGGGGCATTCCGCCAGCACAACTACGGCAACGTGCGGGTGCGTGACGGGGCCCTGCTCGGCGCGATGTCGGCAGTCGGCGTGGCGGGGGGCGTGGCGCTCGCCAACGTGCTTCCCCAGCACACCCTGAGGGTCACCTTCGCGGCGTTCAGCCTGGCGGTGGCGGCTCGGTTTGTGCAGCGCTTCTGGCAGTCGCGGCGGGCGGGCAATAGCATCCCTGAGGATGAGCGGGCCGACTAAGAGCGCCGGGTACGCGGTCTCGAGCCTTGGCCAAATGGGCGATGGTTACGGCTTTCGCAAGATCCGCCGAACGGTGGGAGTGACTGCGTTCGGGATGAACGCACTCGTGCTGCCGGCCGGATACGAAACGGGGATCCATTACCACGACGAGCAGGAGGAGACGTACTTCGTCCACCAGGGCGAGGTTGAATTCCGGTTCGGCGACGGCACCAGGCACGTGCTCGGACCGGGAGGTGTGGTCCGCGTCGACGCAAGTACCCACCGCGGGATGCGCAACGCCGGCGAGGGCGACGCGATCGTCGTCATCGCAGGCGGCAAGGACGGGTACGTCGGACGTGATGGGCGCGCGCCCGATGGCGCTCAGGGCGACGGGCCTCCCGGCGCCGCTTGAGTCCTGACCGGGCTCCCGCTCTGCTGCTTCACGGGCAGCCGGGCAGCGCGCGCGACTGGGATGGCGTGATCAAGGAGCTGGCGGGGCGGGTACGCACGATCACTTTCGACCGGCCCGGCTGGGACGGACGAAGCCGGCCACGAGACCTGGAGGGCAACGTCAAAGCCGCGCTGTCCGAGCTCGACAGGGCGGACGCCGGCAGCGCAACCGTCGTTGGCCATTCCCTGGGCGGGGCGATCGCAGCCTGGCTGGCGGCGGCTTACCCGGAGCGAGTGTCCAGGCTGGTGTTGCTGGCCCCCGCGGCAAACAGGGAATCGCTGGTGGCGGTGGATCACCTGCTGGCGGCTCCGGTGGTGGGAGAGCTGGCAACTGCCGCCGCGCTGGCGGGAGCGGGAGCCGCGCTTGCAGTGCGTCCGCTGCGTCGGCTCATCTCCTCCGAGCTGAGGGTTGACGGCTGGGCGTTGGACGGCGCCTCAAGGCGCTTGCTGATGCCGCGAACCTGGGGCTCCTTCCTCGCTGAGCAGCGGATGCTGATGCGCCAGTTGCCGCTGCTGGAGCCGCTGCTCAAGCGGATCGTCGCCCCGACGACGATCGTGATCGGAAGCGCCGACAGGCTGGTGCCACCCCACTCGGCGCGGAGGCTCGCCGAGCAGATCCCCGATGCGGAGCTGATAGAGATCGAGCGAGCCAACCACCTCCTGCTCCACCAGCATTCCCGCCAGATCGCGGAGATCGTCAGCTCGCCTCTTTGGCTCGCTGTAGACCGCTTTGGCCACCTGGCCTGCAAGATCTGTTGCGTGACCCTGGTTCCGTCCGAACCGTTACTTACGCTGGCGAACATATGTTCCAGAGAACTTCAAAGCCCTTCGGTCGCCTGCTGAGCCTCCTCGACGACGTGCTCGCGGACCCCGCAAGAGGGGCCCCACCCACACCGCCGACCCCTTTGCTGGCACCGTCAACGCCGCCCCGGATCAGTCGCCCCGGCCTCGATGCACTCATCTCGCCGGTTCGATCCGGACGGCGTACGGCCCGCCGGGAAGGTTCTTCACTAACCGGCACAACAACTCGGCCACCCGGAGAACCTAGTCTCCCGGCGTGTGCACGACAGAGCCGCTCTCGAGAGCTGGATCAGCTCTTACGTCCAGCCCGTAGGGGCGATCGAAATCGAGCTGAACGGCCATGGTCGGCCGTGCTGCGCGTCCGGTGTGCCAATGGTGTCGCCTGGTTCAAGGCCTGCGGACCGGTGCAGGCATCGAGCCGAGACTGACCTCGGAGCTGTTCGCGCGCTGGCCGGACAGCGTCGCCGAGGTGATCGCCTTCGACGAACAGCGAGCCTGGCTGCTGCTCGCCGACGCCGGACCGCGCTGTGTGTGGCCGGGTACCTGCCTGGCCTTGGCTGAAGCTCCGACCCAGATACGCCGAGCTTCAGCGCGGCGAAGCGGACCGTGCTCATGACCATCTCGCGCATGGCGTCCCATCGCTTCTGCTGGCCGCGCTGCCAGAGCGTTACGCCCAGATGCTCGAGCGCGACCTGCCGCTGGAAGATGATGAGGTCGCTTCGCTGGTCGCCTTCGCCCCGCGGCTCGAGCAGCTCTGCGGCCGAGCTCGCCGATGCCGGATTGCCCTCGACGGTCCAGCACGACGACCTGCACATGGGCAACGTCTACCAGTCGACGGCCCGCTGCGGCTCTCGACTGGCAGGAGTCCCCGCCCCCTCACCCCTTTTTCTCGCTCGTCGTCACCTTTCGATTTCTGCAAGAGCGCAGCGGCCTCGAGCGGGAGGATCCGTGGTTGGCCCGTCTGCGCGACGCCTACCTCGAGCCGTGTGGTGAAGGCCTCCAGGACGTGTTCGACCTGGCGATGCAGGTCGGCCGCTTCGCCCACGCGATCGCGTGGGATCGCCAGCGCGGGTTCATCTCATCCGACTCCCCGCTTCAGCCTGACCGCGCCACGTTCGATAGCTGGTTTGCCCGCGTGCTGCGACGTGCGTTGGAAGCGATCTGAGGGGACGCCGCATCCGCAGCGCCAAGGTACGAAAGTCTGTTTCGCCTGTGGGAGTGGGGAGGTTTAGAGTTCGCGTTGGGCTCCTCGTACCCCATGAAGCGAGCGGCTTTAGCCCAGGGAGGGCGAATGGCGAGACGACTCGGACGCAGCAAGGACAAGCGACCACCAGAGGAAAAGGCGACGCGGAAAGAAACACGGCGACAGAAGAGGGCCGAGAAGCAAAATCGGAGAGCTAAGGCTGTGGCCGAGTCCCAACGCCACTCCGCTGAGTTGTCGGTCAGGCACCAGCCTCCTACAGGACTCTGATTTTTCTGATCTCGGCCGCTCGTTTGCGGTGCTCGGTTGCGCGGAACCCAAGCCCAGCCAACAGTCATCGCCCCCTCGCCGAGTTCTGCCATTCGTTCCTAGTGTCCAAAGCGCCCTGATCACACGTACCGGGGCCAGTGCCGCAGTGCCCCGAGTCACGCTTACCCGAGAGCTACGTGCAGCGCCCTGATCAATCCCTCCGGCACACCAGTGGTCGTCGTCGAGCTGGAGCTGACGATGCTGTAAAGGACGACGATTGCCGTCCCCAGCCCCAGGATCAGGCAGACCAGGAGTAGCACTAGCGCCTGCGGATTGGCGCGGAGGAATCGGACGACGTCACGCATCGCCTGGTCATTGTCCAACGCGAAAAGAGCCTCACGGCCACGCGAAAAAGGAGCCTCACGGCCACGCGAAAAGGAGCCTCACGCGACAAAAAAGGCCGCTCCGGTGGAGCGGCCTGATTGAAAAAGC